>NZ_CP180481.1:4800000-6722390 GCF_047758685.1 Pseudomonas lyxosi | reverse complement strand
AACATTCAACTATGAGGTTTAATTTAAGATCGCAATCGGGGGCACGCCCGCTCCCACAGGAGGTGAGGTGACCACAAAATATGTGAACACTGCTAATCCTTGTGGGAGCGGGCTTGCCCGCGATGGCGTCGGCTGCGTCGCCGCTAAACCTCGACCGGTACCGTCAGCTTCGGGCTGCCGAGCGCATGCGTCTTCGAATCAAAAAACCGCAACTCACTCCCGGTTCCTTCAAACACCTTCGCGTAGTGCCGCTTCTGGTGCTGAATAAACGCCTTGCTGCGCGGATAAATCGAGATCGCCACCACCTGCGGTTTCGCCTCGAGCAAAGCGTGAATGATGTGGCTGTCCTGCTCACCCAGGGCATGGCCAAACAGGCACAACCCGTCGCCATGGCCAAGTAACTGGTCGTAGCAGAACGACAGATAGTCCGAGCTGCGAATGGTTTTGAGCTTGTCCTGCGACGGACCTTCATTGACGAACAGCGGCACGTCGTCGAGGGTCTTGATCGTGTTGTTGATCGCGAAGCTGCCGAGCAACGTGCCCTCGGTCGACATCAGTTTGCGCGCGGTGCCGTCCTGATTTCGCACCAGATGCAATCCGCCATGCAGGTAAAGCAGGCGGGTTTTATCGGTCGCCGTGGCGCTCAGATCAAAGCTTGATTCTGCACCCTGAAACAGGTCGCTGATCGCATCAGGCTGGTGCTGAGTCGCCCAGTAGTTGAGCAGGTCGTAGTTGGTGGTGAACACGGTCCGGTAGCGGCCCAGTTCCTGATTGATCGTCGCCAGTGTCGAAGGCACTACCAGCCGCCACGGGATGTGCACCGCGTGCACGGTGTTGATCAGCGCTTCCTTGATCGCGTAGTAGCGATTGCGTGGTGCGGCGGAGCTCACGGCCAGGGCCTTGTTGACCCGGCTGGTGGTTTTCAGCGCGCTGAGCACCTGCTCGAAGCTGCGCGTTTGCATGGCGTCAAACACGCTCAGCTCGGACTGGCTCAGGGGTTTTTCTTCGACGGTGCGGGCGTTTTCGAACAGCGAGTCGTAGCCGAAGTCGTCCCACACGGCGCGACTGGCGCCGTTGCCCACCAGCAGGCCGCTGAACGAGGCGGTGGCGCGCAAGGCGTTCCAGTCTTCAAGTTGGGCATCAACATCCTGGAAATCGGTCATTGCGTTCAAAGTCTCAAAGCAGAAGGTCTGATGGGCGGCGACTTTATCACGACCAAGACTTGAGCCAGATCAAGTTACTGCGTGACCGATAGGTCGATCCTGTGGGTACCCGCTGGATCGGCGCTGCCGGTTTGGCCTCAGCCAGGAGACTCGCTCATGAGCAGCACGTTTTTCATCCCCTCCGTGAACATCATGGGCATCGGTTGCCTCGACGAAGCCATGGACGCCATTCGCAAGTACGGTTTTCGCAAGGCGCTGATTGTCACCGACGCCGGGCTGGCCAAGGCGGGCGTAGCGAAGATGATTGCCGAGAAACTGGCGATGCAGGACATCGATTCGGTGATTTTCGACGGCGCCAAGCCTAACCCGAGCATCGCCAACGTCGAGAGCGGTCTGGGTCTGCTGAAAGAAACCCGCTGTGACTTCGTGGTGTCCCTGGGCGGCGGTTCGCCCCATGACTGCGCCAAAGGCATCGCGTTATGCGCGACCAACGGCGGGCAGATTCGCGATTACGAAGGCGTCGATCAATCCACCCAGCCGCAACTGCCGCTGATCGCCATCAACACCACCGCCGGCACCGCCAGCGAGATGACCCGTTTCTGTATCATCACCGACGAATCCCGTCACGTGAAAATGGCCATTGTCGATCGCAACGTCACGCCGCTGCTGTCGGTCAACGACCCGGCGCTGATGGTCGCCATGCCCAAGGGCCTGACGGCTGCCACTGGCATGGACGCACTGACCCACGCCATCGAAGCCTACGTTTCCACGGCGGCCAATCCAATCACCGATGCCTGCGCACTGAAGGCGATCACGTTGATCAGCAACAACCTGCGCCTGG
This sequence comes from Pseudomonas lyxosi, assembly GCF_047758685.1. NCBI lineage: Bacteria > Pseudomonadati > Pseudomonadota > Gammaproteobacteria > Pseudomonadales > Pseudomonadaceae > Pseudomonas > Pseudomonas lyxosi. The sequence continues at coordinate 6,720,386 of NZ_CP180481.1, read as the reverse complement.
TCGTCCGCGACGGCAGTGACATGGCCGCGCGGGAAAACATGGCGTACGCGCAGTTCCTCGCCGGCATGGCGTTCAATAACGCATCCTTGGGTTATGTCCACGCCATGGCTCACCAGTTGGGCGGGTTCTACGACTTGCCTCATGGTGTGTGCAACGCGATCCTGCTGCCCCACGTACAAAGCTTTAACGCGCTGGTTTGCGCCGATCGTCTCACCGATGTAGCCCTTGCGATGGGCGCCAATGTTCACGGTTTCACTCCGGAAGCGGGCGCCCAGGCGGCCATCGTGGCGATCCGCCGCCTGTCCAAAGACGTGGAAATTCCCGCCGGTTTGCGTGAGCTCGGCGCCAAGCTCAACGACATCCCGACCCTCGCCAGCAATGCCTTGAAAGACGCGTGCGGCCTGACCAATCCTCGCGTGGCGGATCAGCGCCAGATCGAGGAGATTTTCCGCAGCGCTTTTTAGGAGGTTTTGCGACCGGGCGCGAGCATCACGCAGAGCATCGCGCCCAACGCCAGCAAGGTACATAACAGCGACAACGGCCATGCTTGCGGGCTTGCGATCAAACTGGCGATCCCGCCGATTACGGCAGCCATCAGTTGATGAATGAAACCGCTCAACGCCATCGCATACGCACCGCCGACCGGCGAACCGTCATTGGCCAGGGACAGGCTGATGGGGTAAGTCAACGACTGGCCGAACACCGCAACGCAATAGGGCAACCAGAACAGCAGCGCCACTGAAGTGCCCGCCAGACTCCCCAGCAACATCACCGTGCTGCCGACCAGCACCAGCCCTACGCCCGCCGTCATCAACCCGCGTTGACCGGTGCGAAGTACAAAGCCATTGACCGCCAAAGCCCCCAGAAAATAAGCCGCGCTGATCGGCCAGCCCAACAAGCCGTATTCCACGGCCGACCAGTTGAACGGTCCTTGCAGAATCAGCGGCGCGGCGGTGTTGAACGCCACAATCACCCCGTACCCAAGACCACCGGTGAGGGCCGGCAACAGAAAGGCTCGATGACGAAAAATGCGCCAGTAGCTCGGCCAGGCGGATGACGGGACATTCTCCTTGGCCAGCACCGGGAACGTAACCCGAGCCACGACCAGCCCCATCATCAGACTCACACCCCCCAACAGGTAGAAAATCGCTGGCCAGCCCAGTGCCACCTGGATGATCGACCCCAGGTATTGGCCGATCCCCAGCGCTACCACAAAGGAAATCGAAATCCAGGACAACGCCTTGGCCAGCAGGTCGCCGCGGAAACTGTCGCGGATCAGCACCCGGGCCATGACCGAAATGCCGCTGGCGCCAATGCCCTGAATCAGTCGAAACGCCAGGAACGATTCAAGCGTCTGGCTCAGCGGCAGGGCCAGATTGCCCAGCCCGTAGATGCCCAGCGCGGCGAGCAGCACCGGTTTGCGGCCGATGCGCTGGCCAAGACTGCCCCAGAACAACATTGGCAACGCCATGCCGATCAGGTACACCGCCAGCCCCCAGGACACCTGCGAGGCGTCGGCGGACAGGTCCCGGGCAATCTCCGGCAGCGCCGGCAGATAAATGCTCATGCCCAACTGGGCGAGGAAAACCGTGCAGCAGGTGACGAGGAGGGTGGTGCTGCTCTTCATTGAATCTTCCCTGATTTCAGTTCAACAGCCGATGTCCCGGCCTTGAGTGCGTAAAAGCTCGGTAATGAGTTCACAAAAGTGGCGGATCAGCGTCGGCTCCATGTCGGCGCGCAGGGTGATTCTGATGGCCGCCTTGCCTTGTGCGACCACCGGAAAAAACACGGCCGAGGTGAAGAAACCGTGATTGGCCAGTTCCATGGCGATGGTGTTGGCCAGCGCTGCTTCGCCGCAGTTGACCAGTCGAATGGCCATGTTGCTGTTGTGTTGATCGGTGCGTACGAGGCTGTCGAACAGCCGGATATTAACCTGAAGTTTTTCCTGCAACGCGGCAAATTCCGGCGTGCGATGAAGCAGGATGGACGCTCTGCCCGCGCCAATGGCTGCACTGTTCAGGCTTTGCGACCAATTGCTGGGGCCGCCGTAACGTGCAATGAGCTTCTTCTGCCGTTCATTGCCCAGCATTACCAGACCACCGCTGGCGCCAAACGACTTGGCCAACGAGGCGACGATCAGGCAGTCATCCTCCAGTGCGTGCAACCTGGGGCGTACGAGGCCTGCGCCGAATGTTCCGACGGCGGACAGTGCGTGGGAATCGTCCAGGTAGAGAAACAATCCATAGCGGTCCTTCAGATACAAAAGACTGTCCAGGTCTGCGACCCCGCCCATGCTGTAGGCACCGTCGGCGACATACGCGACGGAGCGGTGCTGCTGGCACTGCTTTTCGAGAAAATCCATGTCGTTATGCGGACAGGTCACGACCGTGGTTTCGTCGGCACAGGCGGCTTTGAGGTGATTCATCGAGTAATGCGCCAACCGGTCGAAGACCATCACGGGAGGGCGGTTTTCCGTGAACACGCCGCTGGCCAGCAACGGCAGGATTCCGGCACTCGCCGCACTGCACGACAAGGTGCTCAGGCAGCTGGCACCGAACAGCTCGGACAGCTCGGTTTCGTACTGTTCCAAAATTGCCAGCTTGCAGCGGTTCTTTGAGTTGGCGACGCGAAGGGTGCCGGTTTCCCACAGGGTATTCATGGCGCCGTCGAGAATATCGGGATGGTGATCCAGGCCCAGGTACGACGTCGTGCAGAAATGATGAAACGCGCGCCCGTGTTGATCGAGCATTCGGTTGGCACTTTTGATTTCGACGTTAAGCCCCGAAATTTTCCCGGCTTCAGCGCTCTCCCAATCGTGATCGGCCAACGCAATGACTTTGCGGTAGTTGGTGTAGCGGTTTGCCGCGTGTGCTGTCTGGTCCATGTGAAGATGACTTTCCTTGAGTGAAACGATCCATGGGTGTGTTGCAGTTCGTGTGTGTTTCCAGACTTTACAGAGCGCGGCGGAGGCTTTGAATCGGCTGTTTCCGGTAGGGCTGAGTGTTACAAGAGATTTATGCGTAGGGCGATGCCTCGTGATGTTGTGGGCAATTTGCTTTGCCGAGTCGCGTAGAAACCGGGCTATCCTGCCGATTCAGCCGAACAGAAGTCATCGAGCCCTCCATGCTGCAAAAAAGCCTGATCCGCCGCCTCGACCTGATCACTCTCCAGCTGTTTGTCGCCGTTCATGAGGAGGGCACGCTGACCCGTGCGGCCGCGCGTGAGGCCATCGCCGTGTCGGCGGCCAGCAAGCGGCTGATGGAGTTGGAAGAAGCGCTGGGCATCAGTCTGTTCGTGCGCCAGGCCAAGGGCATGACCCTGACGCCGGCCGGTGAAACCTTGTTGCACCATGCTCGGCAGATGCTGTTCAACGTCGAGAAAATGGGGCTCGAACTGGGCGAACACAGCCACGGTATCCGCGGCTATGTGCGGATGCTCGCCAACCTGTCGGCGATCATTCAGTTTCTGCCCGAAGACCTGCGGGACTTTTCCGAGCGTCATCCTGAGGTCAAGACCGACCTCGAAGAACGCCCCAGCAGCGGGGTGATTCAGGGTGTGCTGGATGGCGTGGCCGACCTTGGGATCTGCTCAAGTGACAGCGACGTCAAAGGTCTGCACAGCGTGCTTTATCGACAGGACAAGCTGATGGTGTTGATGCTTCCCGATCATCCGTTGGCGAGTCGTTCCAGCCTGGCCTTCGCCGATACGCTGGGCAGCGATTATGTCGGTCTGCATTCCGCCAGTTCGATCAATATGCGTACCCACGCAGCCGCGCGAGAGGCCGGCAAAGTGCTGCGGCTGCGGATTCATGTACCGGGTTTCGACGCCATGTGCCGGATGGTCCAGGCCAACATGGGCATCGGCATCCTGCCGCAAAAGGCCTATGAGCTGTTTGGCCGGGCGTTGGGCTTGCACGCGGTGCCGTTGACGGATGACTGGTCGGATCGCGCGTTGGTTCTGGTGGTACGCGATGAAGCGGTGCTGTCGCCGGTGAGCCGGATGTTGTTCGAGCAGTTGCGCGGAGCGGATTGAGCGTTCGCGTTTCGCGAACGAACGTTGCCAACTGAAGGTTGGATTCCAGGCCCCGTGGTCCTCTAGCCTTGGCTCATATTCCAAGAACAACATGAGGTACCCCGCGATGACTGCCCCCTTAAGTGCAATCAAAGTGATCGAGATCGGCACGCTGATCGCCGCGCCGTTCGCCGCGCGCATGCTTGCCGAGTTCGGCGCCGAAGTGATCAAGATCGAAGCCATGGGTCAGGGCGACCCGCTGCGCAAATGGCGCAAGCTGCACGAAGGCACGTCGCTGTGGTGGTACCTGCAATCGCGAAACAAGAAGTCCCTCGCACTGAATCTCAAATCTCCCGAAGGCATTGAACTGGTCAAGCAACTGGCGACCAGCGCCGACGTGCTGATCGAAAACCTGCGCCCCGGCGCCCTGGAAAAACTCGGTCTGGGTTGGGACGTGTTGCACGCCCTCAACCCTAACCTGACCCTGGTGCGCATTTCCGGTTATGGCCAAACCGGTCCGTACCGTGATCGTCCAGGTTTCGGTGCGATCGGCGAGGCCATGGGCGGGATCCGCTACACGACCGGCACCCCCGGTTCACCACCGGCCCGGGTGGGCGTCAGCCTCGGCGATTCCCTGGCTTCGCTGCATGCGGTGATCGGTGCCTTGATGTCGCTGCTGCGGGTCAAGACCGGGCAGGGCGGTGGGCAAGTCGTGGATGTGTCCCTGGCTGAAAGTGTGTTCAACGTCATGGAAAGCCTGGTGCCGGAATACGACATGCTCGGCCATGTTCGTGAGCGCAGCGGCGGGGCCTTGCCGGGCATCGCGCCGTCCAACACTTATCTGACGGCCGATGGCGCCTACGTGGTGATCGCCGGCAACAGCGACCCGATCTACAAGCGCTTGATGGACGTCATCAGTCGCCGTGATCTGGCCGATGCGCCGGAGTTTGCCCATAACGACGGGCGTGCCGCCAAGAGCAACGTGCTCGATGCGGCGATCACACACTGGACCAGCAGCCTGCCGATCGACGATGTGTTGTCGGCACTGGAAGCTGCCGAAGTACCGGCCGGGCGCATCTATTCGGTGGCCGACATCGTCGCCGATCCGCACTACCAGGCGCGGGACATGCTGCTCAACGCCGACCTGCCCGGCGGTACCACGGTGAAGATGCCCGGCATTGTGCCGAAAATGTCCGAGACCCCCGGTGGCGTGAACTGGTCCGGACCTACGTTGGGCCAGCACACCGACGGCATCCTCGCGGGGCTGGGACTTACCGGTTCGGACATCGAACGGCTGAAAGCTCAAGGGGTGGTGCAATGATCACTGATTTTTCCGAGACCCTGATTGTTCAGGAAGTCTCCCCCCGCGACGGCTTGCAGATCGAGCCGACCTGGGTCGAAACCGTCGACAAGATTGCCTTGATCGATCAGTTGTCACTGGCCGGTTTCAGCCGCATCGAAGCAGGCTCGTTCGTTTCCCCCAAGGCGATTCCGGCGCTGCGCGATGGTGAGCTGGTGTTCAAGGGCATCACCCGGCAACCGGGGGTGATCTACGTCGCGTTGATCCCCAATCTCAAAGGCGCGCAACGGGCGCTGGCGACGAGGGCTGACGAGCTGAATCTGGTGATGTCCGCCAGCCAGACCCACAACCTGGCCAACATGCGCATGCGTTGCGAAGCCTCATTGGCTGCGTTCGGCGAGATCGTGCAATACGTTCATGGGACGACGGTGCGACTCAACGCCAGCATCGCCACCACCTTCGGCTGTCCGTTTGAAGGCAAGATCGATGAGGATCGCGTGCTGCAAATCGTCGAGGCTTATCAAGAGCTCGGGATTCAGGGCATCACCCTGGCCGACACCACCGGCATGGCCAATCCGCGGCAGGTTGATCGTCTGGTGCGGCGGGTCTTGCAGCGAGTTTCGCCCGCTGATTTGACCCTGCATTTCCATAACACTCGCGGCCTCGGTTTATGCAATGTGCTGGCCGCCTACGAGGCCGGTGCCCGACGCTTCGACGCGGCCCTTGGCGGGCTCGGCGGATGCCCGTTCGCACCGGGTGCCTCGGGCAATATCTGCACCGAAGATTTGGTCAACCTGTGCGATGAAATCGGCATTCATACCGGCATCGATCTGCCGCTGTTGCTGCAATTGTCACGAGGTTTACCCGCGCTGCTGGGCCACGAAGTGCCCGGTCAGCTGGCCAAGGCCGGACGCAATTGCGATCTGCATCCGTCCCCGCAAACCACAACCTTGTAATCCCACACCAGACAACAAAAACAATCGGACACCCACGGGCAGTCCGCCTGGAGAACCATCATGAGCCTTAATGTACTGGAGGCGGGCGCGAGCCCGTCCGTTAGCCACGACGAAGAAAAAGCCCTGGTCAGCAAAGTTGCCTGGCGCCTGATGCCGTTGATCATGGTGTGCTACCTGTTCGCGTTTTTCGACCGCATCAACATCAGCTTCGCCAAGTTCCAGCTGCAGACCGACCTGAGCCTGAGCGACACCGCTTACGGCCTCGGCGCCGGGTTGTTCGTGGTCGGTTACGTGATCTTCGAAGTGCCGAGCAACATGATGCTGTACAAGGTCGGCGCCCGGCGCTGGATCGCCCGGATCATGATGTCTTGGGGCCTCGCCACTGCGGCCATGGTCTTCGTCAATAGCGAATGGCAGTTCTACGCGCTGCGCTTTGTGATTGGTGCGATGGAGGCCGGTTTTGCGCCGGGAGTCCTGTATTACCTGACGCTGTGGTTCCCGCAGCACTATCGCGGACGCATCACGTCGATGTTGTTTCTGTCGTCGGCGTTTGCCGGCCTGGTCGGCGCACCGTTCTCCGGGCTGGTGTTGCAACACCTCGACGGTTTTATGGATATGCGCGGCTGGCACTGGCTGTTTCTGCTGGGCGGCGTGCCTTGCATTGGCCTCGGCTTGCTGGTGCTGACGTTGCTCAAGGACCGCATCGAAGACGCCCATTGGCTGACGTCGTCAGAGAAAACGCTGCTGGCCAGCCGTATCGCGCACCATGAACCGCACAAGAGTGGCGGCTCGTTGCTCGCCGCGCTACGGATTCCGGGCTTCCTGACCCTCGGGCTGATCTACTTCCTGATTCAGGTGGCGTCCTACGGCTTGAACTTCTGGGCCCCGCAACTGATTCGCAGCGCCGGCACCGAAAGCCCGGTGATGATTGGTTTGCTGACCGCCATCCCTTACATCTGCGGCGCCATCAGCATGGTGGTGATCGGGCGGTTGTCCGACTCGACCGGTGAACGGCGCAAGTTTGTCGCAGGTCTGGTGGCGGTGGGCGCGGTGGGGTTCTTCTGTGCGGGGATCTTCGCTAACCACACGACCTTCCTGATTGTCGCGCTGGGCTTGCTCGGTGCCGGGATCATCGCGTCCATCCCGAGCTTCTGGACCCTGCCGCCCAAACTGCTGGCGGGTGCTGGCGCAGGGGCTGCGGGCGGAATCGCGGTCATCAACACCCTCGGCCAGTTCGGCGGCATCGTCAGCCCGGTGATGGTGGGGCGGATCAAAGACCTGACGGGCAGCACCACGCCGGCACTGTATGTCATCGGCGTCGCTGCGCTGATCGCCGTCGCGCTGCTGTTGTGGGGGTTGCCGCAGAAGCTGCGCACGCTCGACAAGTTTTAAAAGTTTCGCAGGCTACGCCGGTTCCTGCATCGACCTCGCATCGCTGCAGGCACTGGCGAAGGCTGCGATCACAAGATGATGATCGTTCCCACGCTCTGCGTGGGAACGCCTCAAGGGACGCTCCGCGTCCAGTGACGCGGAGCGTCACGGGCTACATTCCCACGCAGAGCATGGGAACGATCAGGATGTCGCGATCACCGCTTTGGCCGGCGAAGCACCGAACTGAATTAACACCACACCGGCGATCAACAACCCCGCCCCAACTCGCGCGATAAACTCATCTGCCGCGCCACCCCCTGAAGTTCGTCGACGATCAGTAAGTCGGGTCCCGGAGACCTGAGATAGACTTGCGTGCATTCACCCCGGCTCAACAGGACTTCCAATGACCCCATCGCTGCTAATGGCTGTTCTCGCCTCGGGCTTTATCTACGGCATCACGCCGGGGCCGGGTGTGTTGGCGGTGTTCGGCATCGGTGCTGCGCGTGGTCGGCGGGCCGGGGCGGGGTTTCTCTGCGGGCATTTGCTGGGGGATGTGGTCTGGTGCAGCACCGCGCTGATCGCGATTGTCGGTGCGCGGGAAATCGGCAGCACCGCGTTCGATGTGCTGGGCGTGCTCAGCGGGTTGTATCTGTTCTGGCTCGGTCTGCGCGCGGTTCGTGCCCGTCGCAGCAGTGTCGAAGCGCCACAGGGGCCGGCACGGCAGCCGTTCTGGCATGGCATTCTGTTTGGCCTGACCAATCCGAAGGCTTACCCGGTGGCGGTAGCGACTTTTACCGCGCTGCTGTCCAGCCGTGCTGAATTGCTGCACTGGTCGATGCTGCCGTGGTTGATTGTTCTGAGCTTCGTTGGCGGCCTCATGGCCTACGCTATCCTCATTGGCATTGTCGGTGCGCGGCAGGTGCGCAGCTTGTACCAGCGCCATGAGCTGTTGATCACCCGGTTGTGTGGGGTGATGTTTATCGGTTTCGCCATCAACGCCCTGGCGCATGCATTGCCGGGGCTGGTGACGAACAAGGCTTGAGACTGATCGCAAGGAGGCGTCAGTTGCACTGATGGGGTCAGGGAGGGTTCTTTATTGCTGCATTGTCCGGACACGCTCATCGCACTATGGCAACCAGAAATTCCGCGCCGTTGGCGAGCTTCATCGATCTCTTGCTGGACGCCGTCTGTGCGGTCGACAAACAAGGTCGCTTCGTATTTGTCAGCGCGGCCTGCGAGCGTATTTTCGGTTATACCCCCGAAGAGCTGATCGGCCAGCCGATGATCGACCTGGTGCATCCCGCCGATCGTCAGCGCACCCTCGATGCCGCGCGGGAGATCATGGGCGGCGACCCCAAGCTCAATTTTGAAAACCGCTACCTGCGCAAGGATGGCCGAGTGGCGCACATCCTCTGGTCGGCGCGCTGGTCGGAGGTCGACCAGCTGCGCATCGCCGTGGCGCGCGACATCACTGAGCGCAAGCAGGCCGAATCCCGACAAGCGGCGTTGTATGCGATTTCCGAAGCGGCCCACGCGGCGGAAGATTTACTGGCGCTGTTCAAACGCATCCATTTGATCATCGGAGAATGGCTGCCGGCGCTGAATTTCTCCGTGGCGCTGTATGACGAACACTGTGCACAGCTGAATTTTCCTTATCACGTGGATGACCTGGAGCTGCAACCCGAGCAGCCCGGAACGATCACCGGACGTCTCTGCGCCGAGGTGATTCGCAGCGGTCAGCCGATTCTGCTGACCCCGGGTCAGGACAATCCACTGGCGGGGTTTGAGGCGTTGGTCGCGGGCCAGCATTCACCCTGCTGGCTGGGTGTGCCGTTGAGTTCACAAAACGGCACCATCGGTGCGCTGATCGTTAAAAGCGTGCCCGGTGGTGAGCGCTACACCGAACAGGACAAGGAGCTGCTGCAATACGTTTGCGCCCAGGTCGCCACCGCGATTGAGCGCAAGCAATTGCATGCCAGACTGCAGCGCATGGCCCAGTACGACCAACTGACCCAACTGCCCAACCGAGAGTTGCTCCGTGAACGGCTTAAAGACTCACTGACGCTGGCTCGGGCGGATTCCGGGCATATGGCATTGCTGTATGTCGACCTCGACCGCTTCAAGCAAGTCAACGACACCTACGGTCATGCGGTCGGCGACATGCTGCTGCAAGCGGTCGCCAATCGTCTCAAAGGCTGCGTGCGAGAAACCGACACGGTGGCGCGCATCGGCGGTGATGAGTTTGTAGTGTTGTTGCACAGCATCCACGCCTCGGAAGACGCCGACAGCGTGGCGGGAAAAATCCGACAGGTTTTGGCTCAACCCCTGCGCCTGGACGGCCACAGCCTGATCATCCAGACGAGCATCGGCATTGCGCGATACCCCGACCACGGCACAGAAGAAAAGCAGTTGTTCCGGCATGCCGATGAGGCCATGTACGCCGCCAAGCGCCAACATCACCAGCGCTTCGGGGCCTGAAAAATCTGCCACCGTTCGTCGCGGCGATTTCAATTTTTCTAAACCTTTGCGGTGATCGAAATTCTGATCCTATGCGGGCTCCTGCTCGCCGCGATCATCACCAAGAGGTAGAGAATCATGCCTAATTCAAGAAACTCGAACTCGGGAAACTTCGCCAACGATCGAACGAAGGCGTCTGAAGCCGGTCGCAAAGGTGGGAAAACTACCACCACGACCGTCGATAAAGACCCTGCGAAACCCGATATGGGCCGCAAAGGTGGTCAGAAATCGAAGTAGCGGTGAAGGTAGTTTTGATTGAGAGGCGGGAGCGTAAGCTCCCGTTTGAATTTTTTACGAGGAGGGCGCGACCATGAGCCGGATGGCCACCCGATTACGCAATGCCAGTTTCGCCATGTTGCTGGGCCTGTGCGCCAGCAGTGCCTTTGCCCAGTCCCCCGCCGAATTCATTAACGATGCGTCGGCCAAAGGCATGGCCGATATCGAAGCCAGCCGCCTGGCGCACCAGAAAACCGAATCCAAAGAGGTCAAGGACTACACCATCGTCGTCATCAACGACCGCACCACCGCCAACCAGCACCTGGCGAAAATCGCCAAGCAACTGGATTTGTCGGTGGCCCCGCGCGAAGAGGTAGTCGATAAAGCCAAAGCCTTGATGCCGCAAGTGCAGGACGGCGCGAGCTTCGACCAGGCCTACGCGGCCAGTCAGGTGAAAACCACCCAGGACGCCATCGAACAGCTTCAACAGGCAGCGCAGACCACCGACGTGCCTGAAATCAAAGCCTTCGCCGAAGAAACGTTGCCCAAACTGCAGAACCACCTGCAAATGGCCAAGGCGCTGCAGGCCAGTCGCTAACCCAGGAAGTACGCGGGTGACCTCGGGCCACCCGCGATGTCCCGATCAGCATTCATTTAAATCCTGCTTACCTTTTTCCTGGACGACGGTGCCGTCCAGGGAAATCGTTTCGCCCTCGCCAAGTTTCCGATACTGCTTTCTCAGCGCTTCCAGTTGCTTGAGGTCCAGCGCCTCAAGCCCCAGCATCGCGTTCTGCGCCTCCTTCGTCACCCGCAACAACTCATCGACTTTCAAGTGCAAAATGTCCGTGTCGCGGTTCTGGGTGTTCTGGATCAGGAACACCATCAGGAAGGTGATGATGGTGGTCGACGTATTGATGACCAGCTGCCAGGTATCGTTGAAGTTAAAAATCGGCCCACTCAGACCCCACAGAAAAATCAGAATGATCGCCCCCATGAACGTCTTGGGGCTGCCGGCCCACAGGGCAAGTTTTTGAGCGACTTTTGCGAATTTCATAGCCGTGCTCCTTATAGGGATGCGCCTGATTTTCAGACAGCGACGGCGTGTTGGAAATTCTAATTACATTTTCATATTCAATAAAAAACCGGCCCTTGAGGCCGGTTTTTTGTGGATGTCTGTTCACTCCGCCAACTTCACGTCCACCGACCAACTGAAGTACCCCAATGCCTCGCAGCTTTTATTGATCAGCATGAATTTCAGTTCGCACGCTGCCACCCCAGCCGCCAATTGCGTGCAATGCCAGTAATGATCATTGGCCGTGTGGCTGCCCGGTTGGGTCGGGTTTTCGGGATCGGGTGCGGGGACTGTCAGGTCTGTGTGGACCACCAGTTCAGGCGGTGAAAGTACCCCGGCATCACCGACAGACATCTCGTAGAACACCACGCTGTGTTCGGCGAGCAAGCTGACGGTCCTGCCACGGATTTGGAAGTTCTTTCCGTTATTGGCGGTAAGCGTCATTAAGCTGTCATTAATTGTACTTTGTGTTGGTTTTGTGCCGCTGATGGCAAAGATGAAACCTTCCTCAATCCTGGTCGGGTTTTGCGGCTCAAGACTGGGTTGCGGATAACGTAAAAGCAGCGATTCGGCATCGACGATCAGCAGCACATTATTGGCTGGCGCGATACTCGTCGAGGGGGAGGCAATCGGTTCGGAAGTCATCATGGATTCCTTTCATGATGTTGATTCAAGACGGTAGCCGCATCGGTTCAAGCAAGACATCCCGTCCCGGCCGGTGCGGCAACGAACTCGGTAGGCCCCTCGTTGCCAAGGGGCCTGGTCATCGTCAGTTTCGGATGGTAATGAACGGATCCCACGAGCAGCAACCTACAATCTTGCAGTCGCGATCAACGATCAGGAAATGGAAGTGGTAGGTCACGCTACCGCACGAAAGTGTTTCCGAAGACCAGTAATGGTTATCAACTTTCTGGCAGCTCGGCACCGACGGGTTGCTGGTGTTGGGAACGGCAACGCACGCTGTAGCCTTGCGGGGCGTGGGTGTGGAAATCAACTCGTTGCCGACGTTGCCAACAAACTTGTAGAAAATCACTGCAGTCTCGAAGCTCTGCGACAGACTGGTTTCACGCCAGCGAATCAAGTCGCCTACCTGTGCCTTCAAGTTGAGTTCGCCACCGGCCTGGCCGCTGACCACGTTGTTCTGATTGGTCACCATGTACACATGATTGACGTCGATTAACGTCGGCGAGGCAGGGTTTTTGCTGATGTTCGGGTAGTTTTTCAGAATGGTTTCAGTGTCGATTGAAACAAGTACATCCGTGACTCGAGACATAGTAAAGCTCCTTGTTCATAGTGAATGCCTGACATCTTCCAGGCACAACAACGCTTGCTTGCCTTACGGCCGTTGCGAACACACTACGGGCGGAACCCACCTGTCACGGGCATGAGCTGGCCTTGCTCCTTGCGTGCAAACTAACGGGTTCGGGTTCCTTCCGACGGGCCGCGATAGGACTATAGATGTGAATTTTAGGCTGTCAAAATTGCTTTGCTTCTAGTTCGACGAACGGTCGCTTTGGTTATGACTTCAGAAGATTTTGCGATAAAAATGCTCATCCAAATCCTCTTTGTACGTCTGGCCCCGTGGGTATTGGCAGCGAGGGGGTTAACTGACCTCTTTCGCCATAGGTCGGCTAGGGCAGAGCGCACTGGTCGAGGTATCGTAGCGAACCGGTTTTCCGCCTCTTGCTACAACAACGCACCGACAGGAGAACGCAATGAGTTGGTCCGCCAAACAATACGTCGCCTTTGAAGATGAACGCACACGTCCCGCCCGTGACCTGCTGGCCGCGATCCCTGCTGTGGACGCGCACTCGGCAATCGACATCGGTTGCGGCCCAGGCAATTCGACCGAGTTGCTGGTTGAGCGCTTCGCCAATGCCACGGTACGTGGCTTGGACAGTTCGACCGATATGATCGACGCCGCCCGCAAGCGCTTGCCGCAGGTGCAATTCGATACGGCTGATATTGATACCTGGAACGAAAACGGCCCGTTCGATGTGATTTTCGCTAACGCGGTGTTGCAGTGGGTTCCTGATCACGCACAGCTGCTGCCTTCGCTGGTGAGCAAACTCGCACCCGGTGGCAGCCTGGCGGTCCAGATGCCGGACAATCTCAACGAACCTTCGCATCGCTTGATGCGCGAAGTTGCAGCCGATGGTCCATGGGTTGGCAAACTGGCGGGCGCCGCCGGGCAGCGGACGGAGATGGCAGATGCCAGTGGTTATTACTCGATGCTGCGAGCCCACTGTTCCCGTGTCGATGTGTGGCGCACGACTTACCATCATCCACTGGCTGGCGGCGCGTCTGGTGTCGTCGAGTGGTTCAAGGGCAGCGGTTTGCGGCCGTTTCTCGATCCGCTGGATGAGGCGGAGCGGGTGCAGTATCTCAAGCAGTACCAAGCGGCAATCGAACGGGCCTATCCGCCGTTGGCCGATGGTTCCGTGCTGCTGCCGTTCCCGCGGTTGTTTATCGTTGCGACGCGCTGATGCGTTAACGAAAAAGGGACAGATTCCGCTCTTTTCGTCTGTCCCTTTCGCGTACCAATGGCCGAGAATTCCGTCGTAGTTAGGCGTCAATCAACTGATCAATCAAAACCGCGTTGCTATAGATCAAGCTTCCATCACTCGCTCGATGCCCGACCAAATGGAACTGACCGCGCTCGTTGTGTATATAGACGCGCATCTGGCAGTCGGACAAAGGGGCGTATCCCTCTGGCAATTTCAACTCCAGTGTGTCCATGTCGACATCGACCATGGCTTCACGCTCATGGGTCTTCTGCAGGCGTTCTTCAGCGTCCTCCAGACCCTTATGAAGTGGACCATCGACGTAAAAATGGATTTCACCCATCGGGGTCGACTTTTGTTGTCCGTTGACTTTGCACCAGCCTTCGATCGTCAAGGCACTCATGACGAAATCTCCGTTATGGACGGCTGGACGCTATCGCTCTTGGCCGTCACTTGTCTGACCGCTATGCATAGGCGAGGATCTTTGCGGGTACTTTTAGCCGATCTTTGCCTTCCGTAATCAGACCTAATTATAGCTGGCAACCGGGCCTCGCTTGCTCGATGTGTCGTTCAGGCGAAATGTGTTGCTGAATAGTTACAGTTATATATAGCGAATGGATTTTAAGTGATCAAGTTGATGCTGAAGTTGGAATATCGAGGCCGTAACGTTTTCAGGAAAAGCGTTTGTTCCTGCCATGAACTATACTTCCTGCGGACTTTGCTACGAAGATAAGTGGTATTTGTCTAGCCTGTTTTGGCGTCAGATTAGTATTGATCTGACGATGTTGTTCTGTGGCGATGCTTAGGCATACCGATGAGTAACAGGAATAGGATGGAAGCAAAATGGCAATGGCAATTATTCTTGTACTAATCGTTATTGCATCCGTGCTGTTCCATCTATTAGCGCCTTGGCATGCGGCACCGCCAGCGTCCAACTGGGGGTCAATAGACACCACCCTGTTCATCACCCTGATCATTAGCGGAATATTTTTCATCGCCGTCACCCTATTCATGGCGGTGGCCTTGATACGTTTCCGTCACAAGGAAGGTGGCAGGGCGGCTTACCAGCCAGAAAATAAAAAGTTGGAAACATGGTTAATTATCGTGACCTCGATAGGTATTGCCGCGATGTTGGCGCCCGGCCTGGTTGTTTATGATGATTTTATCCGGGTGCCAAAAAATGCTTATGAACTTGAAGTGGTCTCCCAGCAGTGGCAATGGGCTTTTCGTTTTCCGGGCCAAGACGGAAAGCTTGGAAAGTCGGACATCAAGTTTGTTGATTCGGTCAATCCTCTCGGCCTTGATCCCAAGGATCCTGTTGGCCAGGACGATGTGCTTATAAAAAGTAATGAAGTTCACCTTCCGCTCGATCAACCGGTAAAGGTCTTATTGCGTTCCAAAGATGTACTGCACAACTTCTATATACCTCAGATTCGCAGCAAGATGGACATGGTGCCAGGGATGGTGTCGTACTTTTGGTTTACGCCGACTGTAATCGGGAAGTACGAAGTCCTGTGTGCCGAGTATTGTGGCGTAGGTCATTACAACATGCGCGGCCATATGATCGTGGAAGAGCAGGGCGCCTTCGATCAATGGCTGAACAGCCAACCGACTTTTGCGCAGACATTAACGACAGCTGCCAAACCCAGTCAGGACAGCGTGCTGGAAAAAGGTCGCTTGTTGGCCGAAAAATACGGCTGCGGTGCCTGCCATAGCCAGGATGGCAGTGCCAGTCTCGGCCCGGGATGGAAGGGGCTGTACGGCCGCACTGAACAGTTTGCCGATGGCACCAGTGCGCTGGTCGATGAGGCCTACGTGAAAGAGTCGATCCTCGATCCGAAGGCCCGACTGGTACAGGGCTACCCGCCAGTCATGGTGGCCTATACTCTCACTGAAGATGAACTGGGTGCTGTCGTCGCCCTGATCAAATCGCTCGGTGCCGGGCAGCAAAACGTTGAACCTGGCGAAGCGTCGAGCCCAGGTGACGATTTGGCGACACAGGGGCAGGGGTTGGCTCAGTCGCTCGGCTGTCTGGCCTGCCACAGTGTCGATGGCAGCAAGGGTATCGGCCCCAGTTGGCAGCGCCTGTATGGCGAGACCGTAACCCTTGCCGACGGTACGAGTATCAAGGCCGATGAGGGCTATATAAAGGATTCGATTCTTAATCCCAGCGCCAAAATCGTCAAAGGCTACGCAGCCGTCATGCCGGCCTTTACCCCGAGTGATCAGGAGTTGAACGCACTGATCGCTTTTATCAAATCCAAAGCGAATGCCGACGCTGATGCGAGCAAGGCGGAGCCAGGGAAGTAGCCGTAAAGCAGCCAGGAATGCACCGAAACTTCGAACAGGAGGATGACGTGATGGCCTATGCGGAGCAAGCCGAAACAGAAGCACTGCACGAACCCAAAAGTTTCCTGACCAAATATATCTGGAGTCAGGACCACAAGGTCATAGCCATTCAATATTCATTGACGGCTCTGTTCGTGGGCGTTATCGCCGTGGTGTTGTCCGGCTTGATGCGCATACAGATTGGCTTCCCCGGCACTTTGGAGTTCATGGACGCCAGTGCTTACTATCAGGCGATGACCATGCACGGCATGATCATGGTCATTTATTTGCTGACGGCCTTGTTTCTGGGTGGCTTCGGTAACTATCTGATCCCGCTGATGGTGGGCGCCCGCGACATGGTCTTCCCCTATGTCAACATGCTGAGTTACTGGTTCTACCTGCTGGCGGTAGTGGTGTTGCTCTCCAGTTTCTTTGTACCGGGCGGCCCCACCGGTTCGGGCTGGACGCTCTATCCGCCACAGTCCATTTCTCAGGGGACACCGGGGGTCGAGTGGGGCATTGTCCTGATGCTCGTCTCTCTGGCGATTTTTATTGTCGCAGCCACCATGGGTGGGTTGAACTACGTCACCACGGTGTTGCAGGCGCGCACGCACGGCATGACATTGTTTCGCATGCCGCTCTCCGTATGGGGAATCTTCATGGCCTCGATCATGGCCTTGTTGGCATTCCCGGCGCTGTTTGTCAGTGCGGTCATGATGCTGTTTGACAAGCTGTTGGGCACCAGCTTCTTTATGCCGGCGATGATCTCGCTGGGGCAGGCGGTCGATCACCAGGGGGGCAGCCCCATCTTGTTCCAGCACCTGTTCTGGTTCTTCGGTCACCCGGAGGTCTACATCGTTGCTCTCCCTGCGTTTGGTCTGGTCTCCGACTTGATCAGCACGCATGCGCGTAAAAATATCTTCGGTTACCGAATGATGGTGTGGGCCATTATTGCGATTGGCGTACTCAGCTTTGTGGTCTGGGCGCATCATATGTATGTCAGCGGAATGAACCCGTACTTTGGCTTTTTCTTCGCCGTCACCACCTTGATCATCGCGGTGCCGACCGCACTGAAAGTCTACAACTGGGTGCTGACCCTGTGGCGCGGCGACATTCATCTGACCGTGCCGATGCTGTTTGCCCTGGCCTTTATCGTCACTTTCCTGGTCGGCGGTCTGACCGGGTTGTTTCTGGGCAATGTGATCGTGGATATTCCGCTCTCGGACACCTATTTCGTTGTGGCTCATTTTCATATGGTCATGGGGGTTGCGCCGGTACTGGTGGTGTTCGGCGGCATCTATCATTGGTTCCCGAAAGTCACCGGGCGCATGTTGAACGACACCCTGGGCAAGCTGCATTTCTGGATTACCTTTCTGGGTACCTACGCCATCTTCTTCCCCATGCACTACCTGGGATTCCAGGGCATGCCACGCCGTTACTACGCCTATGAAAACTACGCGTTCATTCCGCAGTCGGCGCAAGAGCTGAATGCCTTCATTACGGTGATCGCATTGGCCGTCGGCGTTTCCCAGTTGCTGTTCCTGTTTAACCTGGCCTGGAGCACGTTTAAAGGCAAACCCGCAGGCAGTAATCCCTGGGGCGCGGCCAGTCTGGAATGGCAAACACCGAACACCCCGCCGATACACGGTAACTGGGGAGCGAAGCTGCCGATCGTGCATCGCTGGGCCTATGACTACAGTGTGCCGGGGATAGAACAGGATTTCGTTCCGCAAACAGTCTCCGCCGAGGAGCTGGAGCACATGCGGCAACTCAGTGCCGGAACCACGATAGCGGACGTTAAACCATGAGCAGGCTGCTATTGAGAAACGCCGACGGCGCTGACCCCGGCGGCAGCTGGAATCGCGATCCGGAGGATATCGGGGCCGGCGTGGGGCCCGATCGAAACCAAATCGCCAAAACAGGCCTGCGCTTGTTTCTGGTTGTGGTGAGTTCGTTGTTCTCTCTCTTCTTGCTCGCCTTTATCGCCCGTTCACAAATGACCGACTGGCTACCCCTGACAGAGCCCTTGGCGCCGTTAGCCAATCTCTCGCAGTTATGGCTGAATTCGGCTTTTCTGGTACTCAGTTGCATCGCACTGCAGTGGTCGCGTATGGCCGCCCGAAAGGCGCGACTGGGTGCAACTGTGATTGGTTTTGCATTGGCGGGCGTATTCGCCATTGCTTTTCTGGCGGGACAGCTCTGGGTCTGGCAGCAGTTTGTCGCCTGGGGTTACTTTCTCGCCAGCAATCCGGCCAACAGCTTCTTCTACCTGTTGACCGGCCTGCATGCGCTCCACCTGCTGGGCGGGCTGATAGCCTGGGGCATAATCGTTGCTAAATTCCTGCAGCGCGTGCCGTTGCCGCAACTCAGCGCCAGCGTAGAGCTGTGTGCCATCTATTGGCATTACTTACTGGGTCTTTGGTTCGTGCTATTCGCTCTGCTGACCAGCACGCCCCAAACCTATGAAGCCATTGCCAGATTCTGCGGCCTGAGGTGAAAAGCCATGGCATCGCACCCAGCAACCCCAGGCGAGTCCAGTTCATCCAATCCACCCGGCGCACCGCTTGTACCGGGATGGGAGGGCATCGCCAGCGACTGGTCCTCGGATAAGGAGGCTTTCAAGCAGGTCCCCTGGGGCAAGGCGATGATGTGGATATTCCTGCTCAGCGATACTTTTATATTCACCTGTTTTTTAACCGGCTACATGTCGGTACGCATGACCATCACCACCGCCTGGCCGAACCCCAGTGAAGTGTTTGCATTGACGATCGGCGGTCAGGCGATCCCGCTTATTCTCATCGCCATCATGACCTTTGTGCTGATCAGTAGCAGCGGCACCATGGCCATGGCCGTCAATTTCGCCTATCGCCGCGATCGCGCGAAAACCACTGCCCTGATGCTGGCGACCGCTGCCTTGGGGGTGACCTTCGTCGGGATGCAGGCATTCGAATGGAGCAAGCTCATCGCAGAAGGGGTGCGTCCCTGGGGGAACCCTATGGGGGCGGCGCAGTTTGGTGCCAGTTTTTTCATGATTACCGGGTTCCACGGACTGCATGTATCAATCGGTGCCATCTACCTCAGCATTGTGGCAATGAAAGTATTTCGGGGAGATTATGAGCGCTCCGGAAACTATCAGAACGTCGAGATAGCCGGGCTTTACTGGCACTTTGTGGATTTGGTGTGGGTGTTTATTTTTGCTTTCTTCTATTTATGGTAGAGGAGCGCTGGTGATGGCACATGCTCAGGGTCAGCAACATCCAATCAGCTTGTACCTTAAAATCTGGGGGCTGTTATTCGTCCTCAGCACGCTGTCGTACCTTGTCGACTATTTCCACTTCCATGGTTACCTTCGGTGGTCCCTGATTATCACTTTCATGTTGTTGAAGGCAGGTTTAATTGTCTCCATCTTCATGCATATGGCCTGGGAGCGGTTGGCCATGGTCTACGCCATATTGGTACCACCTCTGTGTTTGCTGGTACTCGTCGGACTGATGGCCACCGAAGCGGACTATGTTTTCCTCAGTCGGGTCATTTCCTTCGGCCAATAAGCAGCTTCCGGATGGCCTTCAGTCTCCGGGGGCTAACCCGATATCACTCGCTTGAACTGATGCCATTTGTGCTGCCAGGCGACTGTCCAGTGGGGGGCTGCCGTTCCCGTACCGGCGATCTCCAGCATTGGATGATGTTCGATAACCCCGTCCAATACCGACTCCTGATTCGGATCGACATCTACGAAGAAAATATGTTTTCCCTCTGCTACCACCTGTTTAAAACTGCGGAAGTGAGTATTTGGCACCTGGATACCAAAAAAACCGCCTTCCCAGATGCAGAAGCCAAATACAACAATGGCAAGAAAGATAAAAGGCATCCAGCCTGCGGCGGATTCGGTCCAGCCCAGCCAATAGGCGCCGCCAAGAACCAGCGCCGCGAGTGGCACACCGACCACTGCACCAATTTCGCCAGAGTGGACAACATCCTGTTCCATTAACGAGTTAATCTCGTGAAGGTGATGTTGTTCAACCTCGGCAACGTGCTCACTGAGCACATGAATTTGTTCGGAATTGATGCCGCTGGCTTCCAGCTCATTTTCAACGGCTTCAAGATCGTCGAGATTGTTGCTGATGTAATAGTGTCGATTCATGCCACACCTCCCATCTCGTGCTTGCCGTAGACCTCCTTTGTCTTGCAGCTGCCTGTCGAGATTTACAGTCGGTATCAGTACCCGTGGGCAACGTTACACCCTTCGTTCAAGCCATAAAAAAGTATAGCACTGCATATCATTCAGGCATGGGGACGGGATGCATGCGGTCTGATGCTCCCGGCAGGTTCCCTGGCACCCCAAATCCCGGGCACAAAAAAACCGGTCACAACGGACCGGTTTTTTTGTGTTCCTGCGTCTCCCGTCAAAACCCTCCTGACGTGAGACCAAATTCGATTGGAGCGGGTGAAGGGAATCGAACCCTCGTTATCAGCTTGGGAAGCTGGAGTAATGCCATTATACGACACCCGCTCAGAGCGGCTGACTTTGTACCAGATGTGGGCGTGGAAATGAAGTTTTTCTTTGCGTGGGACGGCTTTAGCGCAATTGAAACAAAGCAGAGACCGGATGGCTGTCTATCGCGGGCAAGCCTTGCTCCTACAGGAATGCACTCAACACTGTAGGGCGAAGCCTGCTCGCGATGACGCTGTTTCAGATGGCCAATGCATGTTGGTCCTGGACGTAGTGATAACGCGGTCGACTTTCGTGTTGCGAAGGTTTCAGAAAGCCCAGCAATGCGTTGCGGCTGTCTCGGCAAGCAGCTTTGTGTTCCATGTCGAGAAAGTGGCCGGTGGCCTGCAGGGTGGTGAAAGTAGCGTGTTGCACATGGTTGGCGAACAGTTGAGCGCCGTCGGCAGCGGTGTACTCGTCCCATTCGCCGTTCATGAACAGCACCGGCACGTTGATTTTCTCCGCGGCTTTGAAGAAGCACTGGCGATCACTGTGCAGCAGATCGCTGATGTGGAAGTGCATCTGCCCGTATTCATGCTCGGCCAGGGAACTGACGTGCCGATAATTGAAGCGCTTGAACAGTGTCGGCAAGTGTTTGCCGATGGTGCTGTTCACCAGGTTGCCGACCCGGTCACCGTCCCGGCTGCCGAGATAATCGATGCCTCGCTCGAGGTAGTCGAGCATGTGCGCGTTGATCTCCGGAGAGAACGAGCTGATCACGGCTTTTTCGATGCGTCGTGGCTGCTGGGCCAGGGCGACCAGGGTCGCGGCGCCACCCCAGGAAAACGACAGCACGTGTTCGGCGGCGAAGTGGTCGATCAGCTCCAGGAGGATCTGCCCTTCGATTTCCTTGGTCAGCAATTTCTCGTGCAGGTTGTGGGCTTTCGACTTGCCCGCGTAGGGCTGGTCGTAGCAAACCACATTGAACTGCGGGTGAAGGTTTTTCACGGTTTGTGCAAACGACGCAGTCGTGGCCATCGAGCCGTTGACCAGAATAATGGTCTTCTCAGCGGCGTCTGCGCGATAGAACTCCGTGTAAACCCGGTACTGACCCTGTATATCCAGCACAGCGATTTCTGGCCTCATGTCATAAGACTCCAAGCAAGCGGGTATGCGCGCAAATGAGATTGCACGAGCTTTGTGACAGGTAGGCATACGCCTGGAATTTTTGGGGCCCATGTCGATCCATTGCAGTCCGGTCGACGGGTATTGTTATTGGCGGGCAGTCTGCCGGGGGAAAGCGGAACCTGAGGGTTCTCTACCGGCAAAAAGTTTCTTAGAAGTATGTTGTGACTCGTCGGTCACATTTCGGCCGACGTCCTGATTCAAGCAGGGGTCACGTCATCGCGCAAGTATCTTTGGCAAATTGTTCGACAACTTCTGCTGAGCGGTCGCCTGCTTAGATCAATTGAATCTCTTCGGTGCGTAATGCGCGGTACTCGCCCGGTTTCAGGGCACTGTCGAGCACCAGCGGGCCCATGCTTTCGCGGTGCAGGCGCAGCACCTTGTTGTCGAAATGGCCGAACATCCGCTTCACCTGGTGATAACGGCCCTCGACGATGCTCAGTCGTGCGGATGTTGGTCCGAGTACGGCCAGCTCGGCGGGTTGAGTGGTGAGGTCTTCGAAGGCGAAGTACAGGCCTTCGGTGAATTTCAATGCGTATTCCGGGCCAATCTCTTGCTCGGTCTCGACGTAGTAGACCTTGGGCAGTTTGGTTTGCGGCTGGGTCAGGCGTCGCGACCAGCTGCCGTCGTTGGTGATCAGCATCAGGCCGGTGGTGTTGAAGTCCAGGCGCCCGGCGATGTGCAGGTCCTCCTTGTCCGGCTCATGTATCAGGTCGAGCACGGTCGGGTGTTGCGGATCGCGGGTGGCGCTGACGCAGCCAGACGGTTTGTGCAGCATGAAGTAGCGTGCTGGCTTGCCGACTTGCAGCAGCTCATCGTCGACGTCCACGCGGCTGAATTCCAGTACGTCGGCGTGAGGGTCGCTGACGACTTTTCCGTCGATCCTGACGCGCTTTTCCACCAGCAACAGACGCACCTGCTTACGGTTGAAGCGCGGCAGGTTGCTGAGGAAACGGTCAATGCGCATGACGAGGGATCGGTAGGAAAGGGGCGCGTATCTTACGTGATCGGTTGTGCGGTTGCTTACAGCTGCGCCTCGACTTGCGCGCAGCGTGGGCACAAACAGGATTTGTCGCGCAGTTCGGGCGGCAGTGCTTCGAGCACCGCCGGGTCGATGCTGACGCCGTAGCACCAGCAGGCCCGATCGGCGGTTCGCGGGTCGGCCAGAGTGCAGTCGTTGGAGGCGCCGCAGGCCGGGCAGAAATCTGGCTTATTCATTTAGGGTTACGCATAACTGGAGTGAGGCATTTCCACGCAGGTGCGGTTACGGCCGGCTTGCTTGGCCCGGTACATCGCATGATCCGCTCTCGAGAGCAGCGTGTGCAAGGTGTCATCGGTCTGCAGGGTGGTAAGGCCGATGCTCACGGTCAGCTGCAAGGCCTTATCGTTGTAGGCATAACGCTGTTGCTCGACATGCTGACGAATTTTCTCGGCGACCATCAGACCGGTCTCACCATCAGTGTCCTTGAGCAACACGATAAATTCCTCCCCGCCCCAACGGCAGACGATGTCGGAGTGCCGCAGGCAACTCTCCAGATCCCGTGCAAAGCCGATCAGTACCTGATCGCCGGCAAGGTGACCGTAGGTGTCGTTCAGAACCTTGAAGTGGTCCAGATCCAGCAGCAACGCGGTCAGCGGTTTGGGCTCGCGCTGGGCTTCGTGCATGGCTTGCGCCGCCAACAGGTCGAAACCGCGGCGGTTCGGCAACTCGGTCAGGCTGTCCAGCGTTGCCTGGGCCTGGATCTTGCCCTGGTAGCGCTTGATCACCCGGTTGAGCAGGATCAGCACGATCAGCGTGACGATCAGGCAGATCAAGAGGTTGAGGTATAACGATTGGCGGATTTCACTGAGGGCGCCTTCTTCGCGTTTGTCGACGAACAAGTACCAGTTCAGCTCCGGGATGAACCGTACGTTGAGGAAATGTCCCTGGCCCCGGACGGAATATTCGTAGCTACCGCTGTGAGGTTTGGGCAGTTGGCTGACCAGGTCCTTCATGCTGTCGAGCTCGCCGAGGGTCCGCCCGATCCGCGCGCCTTCCGGGCCACCCTCGGCGCCCGTCAGTACCAGGCGCCCGAAGCTGTCGACAAAAAACACGCTGCGCTGGTAACGCTGCTGGTATTTGTCGATCAGCTTGATCACCGCATCGACTGTCAGACCGACGCCCGCCGCGCCGATGAATCGGTTGTTGTAGTCGTAGACCTTGTAGTTGATGAAGAAGGTCTGGTTGTCCTTGTTGGCAAGGTCCGGGTCGACATTGATCTCGTAGGGATCGGCCATGTCTCGTACACGGAAATACCACGCATCGCGGGGTTCAGTGACTTTGACCTGTTTGAGTACGCCCTTGGCGTGGTAGTAGGTGAGGCTGGTGTTGGAGACGAAAAATGCGGTGTAGGCGCCGTAGTGGGTCATGACCTCGTTGAGGTAACGGGTCATTTTTTCGGGATCTTGCTCGCCGTTTACCACCCAGTCACGCATGAAGGTGTCGCGGGACATCATCGAGGAAATCAGGATCGGTCTGACGAGGTCTTTCTGGATTTCCGAGTAGACCGTGTCCGACGTCAGCGGCAGTTCGGTGTTGATGATGTTGTCGCGGATCGACGCTCGCGAGGCGTAGTAACTGAGGAAGGACGTGGCGAGAAAGCCTGCACCCAGCAACGCGATCAGCGTGAGGACCAACGAACGTTGCGAATACAGCGGCGAGCGAAGCGGCATGACGATTCCGTTGGCAGTGACCCGATGGCAGGCATTCTAATGGCACCGCCGGGAAATAACTGTTCTATGTGCCGGGCGAATGATCGTACACACGCCCCACCGAAATAGATCGTTCCCACGCTCTGCGTGGGAACGCTGCCCGGGACGCTCTGCGTCCCTTCGCGATCATTGAGCGAGGTAACGCCGCCATCCGCCCAGATGGCTGATATCCACCGCCCCCTCCAGCCCATACGCCTCACAAATAAACCCACTCTCCCAACGCCCATCCGCCAATTGCACCTTGCCCAACCCCAGCGGCGCAGGAATTCCGGTCAAAAACGAACCCAACTCACGGCTCGGTAATTCCCATACCTCCACCGCAATCGCTACACCCCCGTCCTTCACGCGAACCATTCCGGGGCGAAACGGCGGGCCGCCGGCCAGGGCATACAGTTGATAATCCGGCGAGCTGAACGTCGTCTCGACCAGTCGAGCCCCGCGCTGCTTCAGTTGCCAATTCAGCGCTAATCCATCCAGATGCGCCCCACACACCACCAACCGCGCACGATCATTGCGTGCGACAGCCGACGGAAGCGGTGTCGTCAAACCTTGCAGGCGCTGCAAGGCATCCGCCACACCCAACAAATACTGATCAGTAAACGCCCGTCCGAACAACGTCACGCCCCAGGGCAAACCATTGCCCATGAAACCGCTGGGCACGGCGACGGCGGCGTAATCGAGCAGGTTCATGAAGTTGGTGTAGTAGCCCAGTTCCGAATTGCGCAGCACCGGCTCGGCGTCCAGTTCCGCCCGCGTGACGGGGCGGCCGATGGTGGGTGTGAGCACGCAATCGAGACTGTCCAGCGCCTCGTCGCACAGGGCTTTCAGGGCTTGCAGCCGGTACTGGGCGCGGAAGGTTTGCACGCCGCTCACCGCTGGAGCCTTGGCCAGCACCGCGCGAATCACCGGCAGTACGGCTTCAGGGTTTTGCTCCATCAATTCGCCGGCGACGCTGTAGCGCTCGGCGACCCACGGCCCTTCATAGAGCAACCGCGCCGCTTCAAGGAATGGCGACATATCCAGCTCCACCGCTTCACCGCCCAAAACCTTGAGCTGATCGATGGCATCACCAAACAACAGCGGACCCTCAGGGCAGCCGAAGAACTCCAGATCCTGAGCACGCGGCACGCCAAAGCGGAAGGGGCGAGGTGCACCAAACGCCGAGCCGTCATTCCACAGCGGATTACTGCGGCTGTATTCATCGCGGGGATCAAGGTGCGCAGTGAGCGCGAGCAACTGACTGGCTTCCCGAGCAGTTGCGGTGAATGTGGTCACGCAATCGAGGGTGCGGCAGGCCGGAACCACACCGGCCGTGGAGATCAACCCTTTGCTGGCTTTCAACCCGACCAGGTTGTTCAGCGCCGCCGGCACACGCCCGGAACCCGCCGTGTCCGTGCCCAGGGAAAAACTCGCCACGCCGAGCGCCACCGCCAGCGACGACCCGGCGCTGGAACCGCCCGATGGATATTCCGGCAACACGCTGTTCGGGCACGCGCCATACGGTGAGCGACTGCCATTTAGCCCCGTGGCGAACTGGTCGAGGTTGGTCTTGCCCAACGGAATCGCGCCCAGCGCCAGCAATTGCTCGACGATGGTCGCCGAACGTTCCGGCACGTAGGCAAACGCCGGGCACGCTGCGGTCGTCGGAATACCGGCCAGATCGATGTTGTCCTTGATCGCAAACGGCACGCCGTACAGCGGCAGGCTTTCGATATCGCGACCATCGAGTGCGGCGAGGTACGGTTCCAGTTCTTCAACGCTGAGCAAGTGGATGAACAGGTGATAGTCCGGGTTCAGCGCCGCGGCTTTGTCGCGCAGGCTCAGCAGCAGTTGCCGAGGCGTGATGTTGCCGACGCGGTAAGCGCTGCGCAGGGCGTCGAGTTGCAGATTGATGTTCATGGCTTGATCCTTTTCAAAGTGGGTTCACTCAAGTTCCAGCACCACGACGCGCTGTCCGGCGCGCACCGCCGAACCCGGTTGTACACGAATCTCGCGTACCACCCCCGCCATAGGCGCGAGCAGCGGGATTTCCATCTTCATCGACTCCAGAATGACCAGCACATCACCCGCGGCAACCCGGCTACCGGTTTCAACCTGAACCTGCCAAAGGTTGCCGGCGATGTGGCTGTCGACGCTTTGTTGACCGCTGGCCAGCGGTGCGTCGTCGGTCACTTCCGGGACAAGTTCTTCACTGTCGAAATGCGCCTGGCCACTGGCGATCCAGCGTTCGCGTTCGGCGTTGAACGCGCCTTTTTGCTGATCACGAAACGCGGCAATGCTCTCGGCTTCCTTCGTCAGGAAGGCTTGGTAATCCGCCAGATTCAGCTGACTGTGTTCGATGTTCAGATCGAAGCGCCCGAGCGGGAAATCCCGTCGAATGCGCAGCAGTTCATCGGCGCTGACCGGGTAGAAACGGATCTGATCGAAGAAGCGCAGCAGCCACGGTTTGCCATCGAATGCGGCGACCTCGCGATAGCGATTCCACATCTGCAACGTGCGGCCGACGAACTGATAACCGCCAGGGCCTTCCATGCCGTAGACGCACATGTAAGCGCCACCGATGCCCACCGAGTTTTCCGCGGTCCAGGTGCGGGCCGGGTTGTATTTGGTGGTCACCAGGCGATGACGCGGATCGAGTGGCGTGGCGACCGGTGCACCGAGGTAAACATCACCGAGGCCCATCACCAGGTAGCTGGCGTCGAACACCGTGCGCTGCACTTCGTCGAGGTTTGGCAGATCGTTGATGCGGCGGATGAACTCCAGATTGCTCGGGCACCACGGGGCGTCCTTGCGCACGGTGGTCATGTATTTTTCGATTGCCAACTGGCAGGCCGGGTCGTCCCAAGACAATGGCAAGTGAACGATGCGCGAAGGGACTTGCAGGTCCTTGGCGGCGCACACAGCGTCCCATTCGCCGGCGACGATACCGAGCAAATCGGTCAGCGGCAGTTGCTCGGGTTGGTAGTGCACTTGCAGCGAGCGGATACCGGGTGTCAGGTCGATGACGCCGTGCAGGTTTTGGCTTTCCAGTGCTTGCATCAAGGCGTGGGCGCGGAAGCGCAGGACCAGGTCAAGCTCGGGGGCGCCGATTTCCAAAAGCAAATGCGTGTCGCCCGATAATCTCGCAACGAGTCGCGTATCACCCTGACCCAAATCCAACACCACAGGCGACTCAATCCCCTGTGGGAGCTGGCTTGCCTGCGATGAAGTTGATGCGGTGTCCGGTCGGGCCTCATCGCGGGCAAGCCCGCTCCCACAGGAATTCCATTTCAAGGCGAGGTTGCGGGCGGTCTTGAGATCTACCGGGAGGAACTGCACTTTATCCCCAGCCTTGAGTTGCCCAAGCTGCCAGAGGTCGGCTTCGATCACCGTCACCGGGCAGACAAACCCGCCGAGGCTAGGGCCGTCGGGACCGAGGATCACCGGCATGTCGCCGGTAAAATCCACCGCCCCGATGGCGTATGGATTGTCATGAATATTCGACGGATGCAGACCCGCTTCGCCACCATCGGCACGCACCCATTCAGGTTTCGGCCCGATCAACCGAACGCCAGTACGACTGGAGTTGAAATGCACTTCCCACTGGGTGGCGAAGAAGGTGCCAATGTAGTTTTCGGTGAAGTATTCCGGTGCACCATGAGGGCCGTAGATCACGCGGATCTGCCGCAGAACGGGCAACTCGGTGACCTGTTCTTCAGCCAGTTGTTGACCGGCACAGCGGTCGCTCAAGGTCGGTATATGCAACACATCACCAGCACGCAAGGCGCGACCACCATGCCCACCAAACTGGCCGAGAGTGAAGGTGCTTTTGCTGCCCAGATAATCCGGCACTTGCAGGCCACCACGCACGCACAAATAGCTGCGAGCGCCTGCACCGGCAATCGTGCCGAGGCTCAAAGTAGCACCCGCCGTTACCAGCAAAGCCGTGTTCATCGGCACGACTTCACCATTAAGGGTCAGTGGAATCACTGCCCCGGTCACCGCCACCACCGCGTCGCAATTGAAGCGCAGCAGCGGCCCGCTCATGGTGATTTCCAGCGCAGCGGCGCCTTGGTCGTTACCCAGCAACAGGTTGCCCAGACGCAGCGCCCGACTGTCCATCGGCCCCGACGGCGGCACGCCCACCGCCCAGTAGCCGAGGCGGCCGGGAAAGTCCTGGACGCTGGTCTGAGTGCCGGCACTGAGCACTTCAAGCGTGGTGGCCTGATACACCAAACCTTCCAGGCAACGCGTCCACGGCTGGCCGCTGGCGAAGGGCACATCGAGCAGAATCTGCCGCAAATAATCGCGGTTGGTTTCCACGCCATAGAGCAGGCTGTCGCCCAACGCCTGATGCAGATCCGCAGCGGCCTCTTCACGAGTCGGCGCCCAACTGATGACCTTGGCGATCATCGGATCGAAGTACGGCGGAATCTCGCAACCGGCCTCGACCCACGTGTCGATGCGCAGGTGTTTGCCATCGGCGGCAGGGAAGTTCACGGAGGTCAGCAAGCCTGGGCTCGGCTGGAAATCGCGACCCGGATCTTCGGCATAGAGCCGTGCCTGAATCGCATGACCGCAGGCTTTCAAACCTTGGCTCAACTCGCTCAACGACGGCAAATCACCTGCCGCCAATTCGACCATCCAGCGCACCAGATCCACACCCCAGACTTGCTCGGTGACGCCGTGCTCCACCTGCAAACGGGTGTTCACTTCCAGAAAGTAAAACCGCTGAGCCTCGCTGTCGAAGACGAATTCAACGGTGCCGGCGCTGCGGTAATTCACCGCTTTCGCCAGTTTGATCGCCGCTGCACACAGCTCCTTAGCCATGCCCTCGGGCAAGTTCGGTGCCGGGGTTTCTTCGAGGACTTTCTGGTTGCGGCGCTGCACCGAGCAGTCGCGCACGCCGAGGGCGATCACTTCGCCCCGGCCGTCGCCGAACACCTGAACTTCCAGATGACGGGCGCGCTGGATGTACTTCTCGATGAACACCCCGGCGTCGCTGAAGTTGTTCTGGCCGAGGCGTTTGACGGCCTCAAAGGATTCGCTCAATTCGGCAGCGCAGCGGCACACGCGCATGCCGATGCCGCCACCGCCGGCGGTGCTTTTGAGCATCACCGGGTAGCCGACCTGTTCGCCGGCAATCAGCGCCACGTCGAGGCTGTCGAGCAACTCGGTGCCTTCGAGCATCGGCACGCCGTGTTGCTTGGCCAAGGCGCGCGCGGTGTGTTTGAGGCCGAACACTCGCAGCTGCTCTGGCGTCGGGCCGATAAAGGCGATGTTGGCGGCTTCGCAGGCTTCGGCGAAAGCGGCGTTTTCCGAGAGAAAGCCGTAGCCCGGATGGATCGCCGTGGCGCCGGTGGATTTGGCGATGGCGAGGATTTTTTCGACGGCCAGATAGGTGCCGGCGGCTGCGCCTTCACCGAGGCTGTGGGCTTCATCAGCTTGCAGAATGTGCAAACTGGCGGCATCGGCTTCGGAGTAAACGGCAACGCCCTGGACCTGCAATTCACGCAGGGTGCGCAGGATGCGGCAGGCGATGGCGCCACGGTTGGCAATCAGGACTTTTTCGAACATGGCATAACCCCCGGAGGCGATAGCGCATCAGCCTCGACCTGGGATGCGGGCCGTCCCGCAGTTTTTCGAGATGCACCCGGGCCGTCCCGGGTGGCTAAAGTTGACGCATATTTTTGTAGCAGCTGCCGCCAGGCTGCGTTCGGCCGCGAAGCGGTCGCTCAGTCAGACAGCTCCATCGTTCTGACAGAATGAGGTGACCGGATTTGCGAGGGCTTCGCCCTCGAACGCAGGCTTCGCCAGCTGCTACAAGGGTCCTCGTTGCCTGGCCAGGCACTGCCCGGAACGGGTCTGGCACAGGGCAAACAACCATTTACGCAACCGCGCCATTTTCAGTTCCATACCAGCAGCTCCGCAGGCGTAGGGTTGTAGGCGTTGCACGGATTATTCAGTTGCGGGCAGTTGGAGATCAGCACGATCACGTCCATCTCGGCCCGCAGGTCGACGTATTTGCCCGGCGCCGAAATCCCGTCTTCAAACGTCAGCCCGCCATCCGCCGTGACCGGCACGTTCATGAAGAAGTTGATGTTCGGCCCGATGTCGCCCTTGCCCAGTCGTCCGTCATGGACGCAGGCGCGCAGGTAGTTGTCGCGGCAGCTGTGCATGTAGCGTTTCTCCAATGCGTAACGCACGGTGTTGCTCTCTTGTGCGCAGGCACCGCCGAGGGTGTCGTGACGGCCGCAGGTGTCGGCAACGATGGTCAGCATCGGTTTGCCGAGGTTGGAATAGAGCACGCTGCCGGTGCTCAGGTAGACGCTGTTCTGTCGGCGCAACGTGCGTTGCACGTCATAGCGCTCCTTTGGGTTGGTAACGCTGTAGAACAACGTGTCGACGGCCTGATTGCCTTCCAGATCGAGGATGCGCAAGGTCTGGCCAGCCTTGACCTCCATCAGCCACGGTTCGCCGGCCGGGATGGTGGCACGGTAGACCGCAGCTTCTGGATGCTTTTGAGCAGTAGCGATTGCAAGTGACATGGCAGCGATCCTCAGGCGAACAGACGGTCGGTGTTGATGAAGCCGCGCTCGTTTTCCGGGCGCGAGGTGCGGCAGTGTTCGGCGACGCTGGCATCGGCGCTCATCCAACTGAGCTTCAACGGTTTTGGCGCGTATTCAGGCGAAGGGTCCATCGGATGTTGCAGCGCGGTGAGCACCACCAGCGTGTCCATCGGCGCATACAACTCGATGTAGTCGCCGGCCTTGGAATTGCCTTCGACGAAATGAAAGCGCCCGGCCTCATCGACGTTCACGCGGCTGAACAGGTTGAGCGTCATCAGCAAATCGGAAAGGCCCAAACCCCACTTGCCCAGCTCCACCAACAGGTTGTCGGTGCCGTTGCGGAAGAAGCCGTTGCGCAGTTCCTGATAGCGCCCCGCACCGTATTTTTCCGCGACCTCTTCAGCGCAGAGCACGCCGCCGAGGCTGTCGCTCCAGCCGCAGGTGTCAGCCGTGATGGCGGCCAGCACGCGGCCCATGTCCGAGTACAGGCAATGGCCGGTGGTGAGCTTGGCGGTGTGTTGGCATTTGAGGCTGTCGGGCAGGTTCAGGCGTTCGGTTTTTTCATTGGCGTTGAGCAGCGTCAGGCTGACGTTGGCACCACCGCGCAGGTCGGTCAGACGCAGCAGTTGGCCGCGTTTCAACACGAAAGAGCGATGGCCGCCGCCGGGGAGCATTTCTTCGGCGAAGGGCGAGAACAGTTGGGTCGAATCAGTCATGTGAAAATCCTCTTAAGCGGTACGAAGCGTGCCTGCCAGCTCAGCCGGCAAGGCATCGACGGCGGCACGGTTGGTGCGGCGGTCGCTGTTCAAAGGGATGTCGTATGTGATGCGCGCGCCATAGGCGCCGGGGGCGTGCGGGTC
Organism: Pseudomonas lyxosi; assembly: GCF_047758685.1. NCBI lineage: Bacteria > Pseudomonadati > Pseudomonadota > Gammaproteobacteria > Pseudomonadales > Pseudomonadaceae > Pseudomonas > Pseudomonas lyxosi. The sequence continues at coordinate 6,688,338 of NZ_CP180481.1, read as the reverse complement.
GAGGCGAACCTTGTCGAACACCAACAGGCGCGTGCCGAGGCTGAAACCTTCGGACAGGTCGTGGGTGACCATGAACACCGTCAGTTGCGTCTCGCGCCACAGCTCCAGCAGCAGGCCGTGCATGTCTTTGCGGATGCCCGGATCGAGGGCGCCGAACGGTTCGTCGAGCAGCAACACGCGGGGTTTCATGATCAGCGCCTGGGCAATCGCCAGTCGTTGTTGCATGCCGCCGGAGAGTTGCGCCGGGTACTTGTCCAGCGAATGGCCGAGGCCGACTTTGTGCAGCAGCACTGAGGCTTGTTCGCGTGCGTCTTTTTTTGCGCTGCCAAACAAGCGCCCAAGCAGAGGCGAGCGCGGCAGTTCGAGGCCGAGGGCGACGTTGTCCAGCACGCTCAAGTGCGGGAACACCGAGTAACGCTGGAACACCACGCCACGGCTAGCATCCGGCTCGCCGGCCAAGGCCTGGCCATCCAACAGAATCTCGCCACGACTGGCGCGTTCCTGGCCCAGCAACAGCCGCAGGAATGTCGACTTGCCGCAACCCGACGCACCGACCAAGGTGCAGAACTCACCCTCGTTGACGTTCAGGTTCAACCCTTCGAGTACCACCTGATCGGCGTATTGCTGCCAGACGTTTTTCACTGTGATGAAGCTCATGCGCGGGCCCCCTCATACCAAGGGAACGCCCGTTGGGTCAGGCGCTTCAGGCCCCAATCCATCAGCCAGGCGAGCAGGGTGATCCACACCACGTACGGCAGAATCACGTCCATCGCCAGGTAGCGGCGCACCAGGAAAATCCGGTAACCGAGGCCGTCGGTAGAGGCGATGGCTTCGGCGGCGATCAGGAACAACCACGCCGAGCCAAGCATCAGCCGCAGCGAGATCAACAAGCGTGGCAACAGTTGCGGCAACACTACTCGCAGCATCAGCGTCCAGGTCGAAGCGCCGAGGGTCTGGGCCTTGATCAGCAACTCGACGGGAATTTCCCGGGCGCGTTGCTCCAGATCGCGAGCCAGGCACGGGGTGATGCCGATCACGATCAGCATCACTTTCGACAACTCCCCCAGCCCGAACACGATGAAAAGAATCGGCAGAATCGCCAGCGGCGGCACCATCGACAGCACCGTCAGCAACGGTGACAACGGCGCGCCGAACAGCGGCAGCGTACCAGCGGCAATCCCCAGGCACATCCCGGCCAGCGCACTGATACCGAGGCCGATGGCCAGGCGTCGCAGGCTGGACGCGGTGTCTTGCCACAACACGTATTCACCGGTGCGGGTGTCTGCGGTGAACGCCAGGCGCTTCACCGCGTCAGTCATCTGCACGGCGCTCGGCAGCAGCTTGTCATTGGGGTTGTCCGTCAGCCGCTCGGCCGAGCCCATGAAGTAGGCGAACAGCACCAGGGCGAACGGCAGGATCACCAACAGCAGGCGACTCGGGCGATCCGGGTGGCGATTGATCAGGCGCATGGCTAGGTCCTCCTGATTACAGCTTCGCGTCGGCGGCCATCTGCACGTAGGTCGGGTCGAAGCGCAGCTTGAGGTTGGTTTTGTCGCCGCTGGTCACGCCGTTGGCGAACGCCATGCCGACCGCGCTGGTGTCCTTGGCGCCTTCACCGAGCAAGCCGTGCTGGAAGGAGAACTCGGCCACCTTGCGCATGGTTTCCGGCAGTTGCTTGCTGGTGGAAAACGCCAGGGCTTCTTTCGGGGTGGCGAACAATTTGGTGGTGTCCAGTTGCGACTGGAAACCGGCCAGATCGGTGCCCGAAGCTTTGGCCATGTGTTCGAGTGCGGCTTTGCTGGCGGCGTTTTTCGCGTTCATCAACTCCACCACTTCAAACCAGGCGCCGGTCAGCGCTTTTCCCAGCGCCGGGTTGTCTTTGAGGGTGGCGCTGTTGACCACCATCATGTCCATGATTTCGCCGGGGATCTGGCTGGAGTTGAACACTTCGGTCACCGCTGGCTTGGCCTTGATGTCCGAAAGCATCGGGTTCCAGGTGGTGACGGCGTTGACCTGATCAGTGTTGAAGGCCGCCGAGATGTCGGCGTCGGAGGTGTTGACCACTTTCAGGTCTTTCTCGGTGAGATCGACCGAATCCAGCGCCCGGGCCAGCAGGTAGTGGGAAACCGAGAGCTCCACCAGATTGACGTCCATGCCTTTGAGGTCGGTGACTTTCTTGCCGTCGCCCTTGAGCACGATGCCGTCGTTGCCATTGGAGAAGTCGCTGACGATCAGCGCAGTACTGTCGACGCCACCGGCCGCCGGAATGGTCAGCGCGTCCATGTTGGTCATGGTGCAGCCGTCGAACTGGCCGGCGGTGTATTGGTTGATGGATTCGACGTAGTCATTGAGCTGTACCACATCGATCTTGATGCCGTACTTCTTCGCCCATTTATCGACGATGCCTTGGCTGCCCGCGTATTCCCAGGGCATCCAGCCGGCGTAGATGGTCCAGCAGACGCTGAAGTGGTCTTTCTGTGCGGCCTGGGACGAGACGCTCACGAAGGCTGCGAATGCAGCGGCGAGCAGGGCGGGTAAACGAAGCTTGAGCATGGGTGGTTCTCCAGTTGATCAAGGGCGGGCAGGAGTCAACGCGGCACCGTGAACGGTGGCTTGTCTCCCGGGCTTTTGTCCCGCCGTGTAACCTCAACTGGAGGTCGCCAACTCTCGGACCAGCCACTCGCCTTAGCGAGCCGGAACCCTAGTCAGCCATTGCAAATTGTGGTGCCGCGAACCTGTGATGACTCCTGCACGTCTTTGCTAAAGCGAGAGCCGTGCCAAGTCGGCTTGAACGCTCTAGCGTGGGCGATTACGCAATTGGCGCATAGGGATGAGGTGGCGGCGTTGCCTTGTGATGGTGCATGGGTGCACCGCAATGGATCGGGCCGGCCGCTGATCTGAAGGTCCAGGGGGCTCGGCACTCGGCGCAGCATTGCCAGTCAAAACAGGTGTCAGCCGGCCTGTTCCGACTGTGGGTCTTTCAGGAGGCCGCCATGTTTCGTCGACTGTTGCTTGGTGCTGTTCTGGGTCTTGGGCTCTCCGGCTGCTACTACTATGCCGGTGGCTATGATGTGTATTCCGCGCCTTATTACTAGCCCGGTTATTCTCCCTATTCCTACTATTACGGACCGCGTTATTACTATGGTCCGCGCTTTTATGGCGGCTATCGCTACTACTATTGGGGCGGGCATTCGCCACGTTATTACGGAGGTGGATATCGCGGTGGCCACCATTAATCAGCGGGTGAATGGATGAAAAACCTTTCATCGGCGACTTGTTTCAATGTGTTTCAGGAACGCACCAGATTTGGAAAACGATGTCTGATCTTTCGACAGTCACCGAATAATTGACTGTCGCCTGCCAGCGTCGCTGGTGTGGCTCACTCGCGGTCCAGGAGGCCGCCATGTATCTGCGAATTCTTCTGATTGCTGTATTGGGATTGTCTCTTGGTGCATGCGTGCCTTATTCCGATGGAGGAGCCAGCTATTACCGTTCCGAGGTCTATACCTCGCCATCCTATTATGACGGCGGGCCTTACTACTCAGGTGGCGGCGGTTATTACACGCAACCACGCAGGTACTACGCACCGCCAGCGCGGTATTACCAGCCAACACCGCGGTATTACCATCAGCCGCGGGTTTATCAACCGGCACCGCGTTATTACCAGTCGTCGCCACGAGCCGATTACCGGGCTCATCAGAATCGCGGCTGGGATGGCCATAACCGTGGCGGTTGGGACGGCCGTAACCGCGGTGGAAACAACGACTATCGCGGCGGCCATGGCGGACGCGACAACCGTGGCGGAAGGGGCGACCACAACAGTCGCGGCGATCACGATGGCCGAGGCGGTCACCGGTAGTCCTCACAAAAACCTCTACAAAATAGCGGCGCATCAAGCGCCGCTTTTTTTTGCGCTGTGTCAGGCATCGCTCGTTGGGTCATGACTGGCGTTGGGGGGTGAAGCCCTCAACGAAATCGTACAGCCGGTGGCGGGAAAGAAAGAGGGGCGCTCCTGCTCGATTCGAAAAATCACTCATCTTGCCCATCTCCTCGGGTGTTCTCGGAACCCTCCTACAGTTTTATTTCTGCGCATTTGTTAGCGTTTGTGCATTCACATTGATGTTGGAAAAACTTCAATTTAACGGGGGTATCCAAGGAAGAAGGTCGGTTAAATCATGAATTTACTCATTATTCATCAAAACTTCCCCGGTCAATTTCGGCATGTTGCATTGGCCGCGCTGAGTCGACCAAGCATCACAGTTACTGCGATAGGGCGAGATACGGCTCCAGGTGTTTCTGGAGTAAAGCTATTTCGATATCGGCCTTTAAGAAAAAAATCAGATGATGTTCATCCGTATTTGCATAAATATGAAGAAGCGATACTTGATGGTCAGCAAGTCCTTAGAGTGTTGAGTAAGCTCAAGCAAGAAGGTTATTGCCCTGATGTGATACTCGCTCATCCGGGATGGGGTGAAACACTGTTCGTAAAGGATGTTTATCCTGGCACTCCGCTCATTCATTTCTGTGAGTATTATTATCATTCAAAGGGTGCGGATATGGGTTTCGATCCGGAATTCCCGTGTGCCGTAGATGCATCATCAAGGCTTCGTCTCCTGAATTCGATGCACCTTTTGAACCTTGAGCAATGTGATGTTGGAATTTCACCAACACATTGGCAACGCAGTCTGTTTCCACCCAATTATCACTCTAAAATTCATGTGATTCATGAAGGTGTCCCTTTGCAATCTCCTGAACCTGTGCCGGTTACCTCTGTAAAGTTACCCGGTGGACACGTGATAAAAGCCGGCCAATCAATCGTGACGTACGTTGCCAGAAACCTCGAACCCTATCGTGGGTTTCATAGTTTCATGAGAGCCATTCCATATATTCAAGCGCAGTGCCCAGACGCTCAAATCGTAATAGTAGGAGGGGATGGCGTAAGTTATGGGCGAATGCCGGTGGGGCATGAAAATTGGCGCAGCAAAATGGTGGCTGAATTAAAAGTGGATCTTTCCAGGGTGCATTTTTCCAGCAAACTGCCTTATACAACTTATAGAGCTGTTTTGCAGGTTTCTAAAGTGCATGTTTATTTGACTTATCCCTTCGTTTTGTCTTGGTCGTTGTTAGAGGCGATGGCGTCTGGATGTGTAGTGATAGCTTCCGATACTGCTCCAGTTAAGGAGGTGGTTGTTGACGGTGTAAATGGGGTTTTGGTGGATTTTTTTGATAGTGAGGCTATGGCTGGAAAAGTTTGTAATATTCTAAAGTCTTCTGATGATTTTAGTTTGATTAAAGAATCAGCGATATCGACAGCAAGCAGGTTCGATGTAAAGCATGGTGTAAAAGGTTATTTTGAGATTTTTGACCATGTGATGTTTGGTTGTTTTTCTAAATAGACTGTTTGATCATTTTAAAATGGAGTTTGAAATGCATAAACTGTTTGGCAAAGGCGTAAGTTGGTGGTGTAAGGCTATCCTGAAGTACGGTTTGGTTTTGGCTCTATGTTATTGGGTGGTGGATTTTTATATTGAATGGGAGCGCATGGCAGAAGCAAGAGAACATCATCGTGAGGTATCAAAAAAATGTAGTCAAAAACTTGCTGACATGGAACAGGTTCCCATCTTGGGCGGAAGTCTTCTTGATAGAACTCGGATACCAGGGTTTCACTTTGGTTCTTCAACGCGGGACGGGCTGTGTATTGCTGATGTTCTTGAGGGTTCTTTTTGGTGGACGGGGACTGAACTCCGCACAGAATACCAGGAGAGTGGGAAAGAAAAACCATCTAGCTGGGGGCATTTCAATGTAGCGGCCAGGCTATACACCAGAAAACCATCCACCGAACCATACAATATGGGACTGAAGGTTGTTGATTGGCCTGAAGAACTGATTGTAAAACTCAAAAACTATCCGGGCTTAGAGCTTTGGCTTACCGCTCCTCCTGCTAGTAGTAAGAATAACTTTTCGGTTACAAGATTTGTAATGCGTGATTGGCGCCGACGTGACGGAACACCGCGCACGATATCGTGTGACGGCTTGGATTCTCCGTGGAAGGAAACTTTAGAAAGCGGAGTGAGTGGGGCGGATCTATTAAGGTTTAATAAGTCGCAACTGGAAAATTTAGATTTTGGTGGTTTGGATGCCTATTGTACGGTCGGATTGCATAATTTCGATTTTGCAGGAGGGGATGCCCGTGTGGGGACTGGAACTGGTTCGTTACGTGGGGCTCCCATGGCGCTTCAGATGATTAGTGAATATCTTTCGAACTCTATAATTACAGGGAAGTAACTATGAGCTATGTTTTTAGTGTCTTAGAGAAAAAAAGAATTTCGATGCTGTCAGCATATGCAGCGGGATGGTGTTTGATTCGGAAGAAGAAAAGTATAAGGCAGTAGCGATGGAAGGTAATAATTGCGTACCTTTCTATCGGACGTTATCAGATATTATTGGTGAAAAACTATCTGGACGAGATGTTTTCAACGAAAATGTAAGAGGTACTTTGAAGAGTGCGAAGCTCTGGCTCGATGTGGCGATTGATGCCAATGGAGGACGAGGTGCATACTCAGCTTTGATTCGTGCTTATACGGTACGGCAAGGGCAGTTGAGGTTGAATGAAACGTTTAGTGCTGAGTTGATACAAGAGTCATCTAATGGGGTGGCGGTCAATTTCGTTAATTCTCTGGTGCGCGGATCAGTAATAGATGATTTGGATCCATGGACTGTGCCTTTAATTAGCCAAATCGCTTCAATCGATGCAAGAGCCGTTGGTGAAATATTGTTCAGGCAAAAGATTGGCGAAGAAGACACTGCCTCAAGTCGTAATTCAGGATGGTCGGGGACAATCGCGTTTAGTCTGTTGGGTGGGGAGTTTCCCTATGAAACGTGGAGATTGATATCAGCGGGTGATCCCGGATCGGAAATAAAAGGCAGTCATGAACAAGCGAAGGTTAATAGAATCGATGATTTCAAGAATATCCTGTTTGCCATAGATTCATACAATGTGGCGCTTGAAGCGGTGATCAGAAATTTCGGCAGGAATATTTTTGAGAGCTTGTTTTCAGTTGTGCCAGAGCAGATAAATGTGGCACTTAGTAGCGGGAGTGTTAATCCGCTAATCCAGTATGTGGTTAAAGGTACACCTATTTCACCATTGGTTAATCTGATATTAAGATACGGCGCGAATGCCTTTTTTGACATGTTTAGACGAACATACGAAGGAGACTCTACTGTTGCACCTACTACGGATGAAACGTTTGCCGCTAACGCCTATACGTTTTTTTCGGCGTTCCCACCGAGTCAATCCCAAAGCATTGTTGCGAAGACAATTGGGGAATACGGAAGCGCTTCTGAGTGGGGAGTACTAGCCGCCCAAGATACGACTATCGGGCAGGCGTTACGGAACTCTCTAAAAAACCTGAGCGAAATAGTTATAGAAAGACAGGACGGTTTTTCAGGTCACGGTCTGGAACTCTATGACTCGAAAACCGGCGAAGGCGTCATCACTGAGCAATGGCTTATTGATCGCGCAGATATGTTAGGCCGCCTGATAGCCAGGACCAACGGATCATTTGGAGAAAACACCGCTCAGAAGTTTTCCTACTCAGATCTTGCATCAGGCAAGCACGCGCCAATGACTACGGGGGTTTCAAATCCGCTGGTCATGTTTGGTGATGATGGAGGCCGCTCTTTCAGCGGAGGAACAAATATCGACCATCTTTATGGTGGTGGGGGCAACGACACGATCAACGGCCTCGAAGGAAATGATTATATTGAAGGTGGTCATGGTCCCGATTCGTTAAGCGGCAGAGAGGGGAATGATGCGCTACATGGGATGTCGGGTGACGATGTCTTAGTGGGTGGCAAGGGTAACGATATTCTGATTGGAGGCACCGGAAACGATAGGTATGAATTTTCGAGTGGCGATGGAATCGATCAGATTTTCGATTTAAACATTGATGGTGAGATACTTATAAATGGCCTTCCGATTCCTGTCCCTAAACGTAGTGGTCCTCTGAGCAATACCTGGGTTACTGAAGATGGCACCATTACTTTAACTCTCATCGAAGAACTCGCTGAAAAAACACTTAATATCAAATACGGTCAGAATGACCTGGTTGTTATAAAACACTACACGCCAGGAATGTTGGGCATCCAACTCCCGGATTACAAAGGTCAGCCCATTTCGAGACCCGATCTAACCGTAATGGGTGATTGGAAAGCAAAAGATATCGATCCAGATGTTCCCGGTGATCAGTTCTCTTACGATGAACTAGGCAATGTTGTGGTGATGCCGAATGTAAAGCAGAGAAACAAGGTCGACATGCTGCACGGATCGCCGAACGACGACTTGCTCATTGGGCTTGGCGGTTCTGATCGGTTATTTGGTAAAGCTGGAAATGACCGTTTGTTTGGAGATAAGCAGTTAACTATTGAAAAAGCGATGGCAGATGGCGCCGTTAAAGGGAAGACAAGTCGTGGTGATTGGCTTGATGGGGGGCAGGATGATGATCTACTTGTGGGCACTGGCTCCCGAGACGTGCTACTCGGTGGAAATGGTCGAGATACGCTAATTGGGGGCGCTGGCGACGACAATCTATCCGGTGATAGTACGACCGGTGGACTTGCGAAAAATTGGGATTTTAAAAGGGTTGACGTCCCTCTCGGCGATGGAGTTGTCAGTACGCGTAACGTCTACGCCAATGCCTCCCTCAGCAATCCTGTCGAGGGTGGCAATGACATTCTTTACGGTCAAGGTGATCGGGACTTTATCAATGGCGGCTGGGGCGACGACTTGCTCGATGGCGGAACTGAAAACGATGACCTGAGCGGCGATGGGGGAAATGACACTCTTTGGGGGGGCGAAGACAACGATAGATTGTTGGGAGACAACCTTGATTGGGCTGGTGGTCTCCAAAGCAGACACCATGGGAACGATTTGTTGGTTGGGGGGGGCGGCAATGATGAACTTGCCGGTAATGGCGGTAGCGATGTGTTGTACGGCGGAATGGGTAACGATGATCTAAAAGGAGATGACTCTGTATTGCAGGGTATTGAGGGTGATGCCGCGAATTATTTTGGTAATGATTTTCTGGATGGTGGTGCGGGCGACGACACCCTACAAGGTGGCGGTGCTGATGATTCACTTTATGGTGGCGCAGGTAACGATAATCTATCTGGCGATTACACCGATCACCCAGTTCGTTACCACGGTAATGATTTTCTTGATGGCGGGGTTGGTGATGACACGCTTTTAGGCATGGGTGGCTCCGATACGCTGATAGGGGGGCAAGGGAATGACGCCCTGGATGGAGATGAGCACAACCAGGAGGCGGGGGGAACTAATGATGACTACATTCAAGGAAATGCAGGAAACGACACGCTCTGGGGAGGCTTGGGCGCCGATACACTTTATGGCGGTGCTGATGATGACTTCTTGCTGGGTGATTATGAGCTAAGACCCGAAACGGAACATGGCGCAGATTATCTTGATGGCGGTGCAGGTAACGACACGCTGCTAGGCGGCGGTGGAAACGACACGTTATATGGCGGTGCAGGTGTGGACTATCTTCGCGGTGGCTCCGGTAATAATTTTTTTAGAGGAGGCAGCGGCAACGACTACCTGGATGGGCAAGACGGCGACGATACTTATCATTTTGGTGCCGGTGATGGTCTCGACGTTATCGCAGATACAGGCGGAAATAACGTCATAAAATTTGGATCTGGATTTACTGCGGATAGTTTAAAGGCTGACATTATTGTTGTTGATATTGGGCCGGTATTACGACTGTCGAATGGTTCAGGTGACGCCACTCTGATTCGCGATTTTGAAAAATGGCAAAATTCATCATTTGGTTTCAGTGACGGGGTTGTTTTAAGTTTTCAGGATGTTATGAAAATAGTCCAGGAGCCGGCAGAAGTTTCGTCTTTGGTAGAAACATCTCTGGTAGGTGGCGCAGACGGAAGTAGCGTCGGGGTTAGAGATAGCCCTGATGTTACGGAGCAATCCGGAGATAATGAAAATTATAATGAGGCGGCGGATACCAATAATGCTGCGGCCGATACTCCTCGCCTTGACGGTGATAGTGACAAACTGTGGGGCGAAGAGTTTATGGCGAGCATGAAAAAGCGCCGCTCGGCATTTATACTGGCATCGGGGTTCGTGCTAAATGCTCAGGGCGCCTGGAGTAAAAGCCATATAACTGATGATGAGTACAACTACCACGAAAAAACCAATTTAATTGTTGAAAGCTTCCAGGCTGGATCATTGTCGGAAACTCCGGATCGAATGAGTCTTGTTTCTGGTAGAGCAGTACTCAGTGAGAGGTCCTCAAATACAACGTCCCGCTCTGAGTCAATACCTTCAGTGGTGGGTGGGCTGAAATATACGCCAAAACAAGAGCCAAAATACTATCCATCTGGCTCAAGCAATAGTGGATTTGCTTTAAGTGCTGGAGAAATTGTCATCGAAAATAAAAGCGTCACAGGTGTCATTCAAGGTTGGTATGTTTATCCAGCTGGAAGCTTCGAAGAGGGTGCGGTTAGTTATAAACAGTTCAGTTGGGATGTCACGACTGAAACCGTTAGGCACCAAGTTGTTCAGGGCGATGACGCAGGCGGTAGAGTAAATCTTGAAGGTGGCAATATTTTTCATGGCGGGACGGGCGATGATTTAGTAGTCACCTGTAAGGATCCCGACGTTTATTATGGTGAACATGAAGGTAAGACACCCGGTGCGTTTCTTTCAGGCGGAGCGGGAAACGATACGCTGCTTGGATCAGACGGTGCGGATTATTTAGTCAGTGGCTCAGGGTATGATTGGCTTTACGGTGAGAACGGTCCTGACACTTATATAATAGGCGCGCATGCAGGCGCGACTACAATTATTGCGGATATGTTAAGCCCTGTTTTTCTCAGTCCTGAAGTTGGGGTTGCCGGGTGGAAATCTGAGTCCGGAATAGACGATACTGATGCCGTTAGACTTCCGGGTGGGATAACGCTTGGTCAGTTGCGATTAAGTTGGGGTACCGTATTGGTTGAAGCGGTCAATATAGAGTTATCACCAAAACCACAGCGTGGCACCTATCGCAGTCCACCCCGAGGGCTGATGCTGTACTCAACGCTTGATATTTCCTGGGGTACGGAACAACAAGTTCGTATTGTATTGCCGAATGCAAGTGATCTTGGTGGTTCTGGTATTGAAGTTATAAAGTTTGCAGACGGTGCGACCATTCGCTTGGAACAGCTTATCGCTAACAGCAAATTAGGTCCTGCTCCTGATACTTACCATAGTGGTGTTTTGGTGGCGGGTGCTCCTTTGGTCAGATCTTCTCGTGATAATAAAGCGCTTCCTCTCGTTGGTGGTCGAGGTGATGACACTTTGAGTGGGGCAGGTGAGATAAGAGGTATGCAGGGAGATGACTCGATCTCGGGCGGGCCAGGAGAAGATGTTCTTTGGGGAGGACCGGGTGACGACACTCTAGCAGGTGGTGCGGGTAATGACGTTTACAAATATGACGGGCTGGGAAGAGATTTGATTGTTAATGCATCTGGCGGTATTGATGGAATTGATTTTACGGATTTCGATGTCTCCATCCTTCAGCTGAAATTTCATCGCGATAATGATGATCTCGTAGTAGTGGTGAATTATGGTTCGTCTCCGAAGATACGAGTGGTTAATCATTTTTTAGGAGGCGATGCTGCGATAAGTTTTATAAGAGTACAAGGAGTGGACAGAATTCCTCAAGACTACACTGCGGACCAACTTGTTGAGCTTCTGCACGCTTTGCCCCCACTAAGAGATGTGGAAGACATCTTGCTGCGTAATGACGATGAAGCGTTGCAGGCAGTGAAGGAAATAATACAATTTTATGAGCTTAACGGTTAATTACTACTTCGATGCCAAACAGGTGATGACTACAAGCCGTTCCTCCACTTGCGGTAGGAGGCTCGTTCCGGGAATAGGGCAGGGACGAAGTGCAGTTAACAACGTGTACGAGCATGTTTTGCCCGCGATAAGCCCTTGAGATAGCAATCGCGGGCAATGCCCTGATTTCAGTATTCCTACAAATCGGCCAGAGGATGCCGGCCTTCCCAGGCCTTGTGGAAATGCGCTTCTACCACCGCATCCGGCAGATTATTGATGTCTGGCCAGTGCCAATGGGGTTTTTGATCCTTGTCGATCAGCCGTGCGCGCACGCCTTCGCTGAACTCAGGATGACGGCAACAGTTGAGGCTCATGGTGTATTCCATCTGAAAGACTTGAGCCAGCGACATGTGCCGGGCGCGGGCGATCTGTTCCCACACCAGATGAGCGGTCAGGGGCGAGCCTTCGCTCATTGTTTTCGCGGCACGGCTGAGCAGCAGATCCGTGTTGTCGCGCAGCTGGCTGATGGCCTTCCAGGCGCAGCGCACGTCACTGACATCCAGCAGCTCATCGATCTGCTGGCGTCGTGGCAGCCACTGGGCTTCGGGCATTTGCGCGATCGCTTCCTGCTGCAAGGCCTTGAGCAGGCTGTTCAGCTGCATCTGCGTCTGTTCCTGCCAGTTCAACTGCAGCAGGCCTTCCATCAGCTCTTCCTGCTGTTCATCGAGCAGGAAACGGTCGGCCAGGTCGAGATCGATCGCATCGCGACCGTTCATATGGGCGCCGGTCAGGCCGAGAAACAATCCGAGCTTGCCGGGCAGGCGCGACAGAAACCAACTGGCCCCGACATCCGGGTACAAACCGATACTGATCTCCGGCATCGCCAACCGGCTGCTCGGCGTGACAATCCGGATGCCCGACCCTTGCAGCAGCCCCATGCCGCCGCCGAGCACATAGCCATGCCCCCAGCAGATCAGCGGTTTAGGGTAAGTGTGCAGATTGAAGTCCAGGCGATATTCCGCCGCAAAGAAATGCGCGGCCAGCGGCGGCACTTCGCCGGGATGGGCGCGACAGGCTTCCACCAGGCTGCGGACTTCGCCACCGGCGCAGAAGGCTTTGGCACCGTTGCCGCGCAGCACTACGCAGACGATTTGCGGTTCTTTGGCCCAGACGTCCAGTTGATCGCGCAAGGCGTTGATCATCGGCAAGGACAGGGCATTGAGGGAATTTTCGGCATCCAGGCTGGCGACTCCGATGCGTGCGCCGTCGGTGCCAGTGAGTTCTTCGAAGTGCAGATTCATCGTGACCTCGATCGGGAATTTGAGCGTTCAGTATGATCGCTGTACAGGAAAGTGCCGGATCTGCGTCAGATCAATTGACAAGCGTGATGGGCTTTCCTAGGGTTCGCCCCATTGTTTTTGCCGGATGTAACCATGACTGCTGACGACCGTATCAAACTCGAACCGAGCTGGAAGGAGGCACTGCGTGCCGAATTCGACCAGCCCTACATGACAGAGTTGCGCAACTTCCTGCAAGAGGAGCGCGCGGCCGGCAAGGAAATCTACCCTCCAGGACCGATGATTTTCAACGCGCTCAATTCGACGCCGCTGGATAAAGTCAAAGTCGTCATCCTCGGCCAGGACCCGTACCACGGTCCGGGACAGGCCCACGGCTTGTGCTTCTCGGTGCAACCGGGCGTACCGGCGCCGCCGTCGCTGGTGAACATCTATAAAGAGTTGAAACGCGACCTGAACATCGATATTCCCAACCATGGCTATTTGCAGAGCTGGGCTGACCAGGGCGTGCTGATGCTCAACACCACCATGACGGTTGAGCGCGCCAATGCCAATGCGCACAAGGATAAGGGCTGGCAGTTTTTCACGGACCGGATCATTGAGCTCGTCAGTCAGAAGCAGCCGCATCTGGTGTTTATGCTGTGGGGCGCGCATGCCCAGAGCAAGCAGAAACTGATCGATGCCACCAAGCATCTGGTGCTGACGTCGGTGCATCCGTCACCGTTGTCCGCCTATCGTGGCTTCCTCGGGTGCGGACATTTCAGCCGAACCAATAAGTTTCTTGAGCAGAATGGCGAAACGCCGATCGAATGGCGGTTGCCGCCAGTCGCGTAATGATCGTTCCCACGCTCTGCGTGGGAATGCCTCAACGGACGCTCCGCGTTCGGCTTTGGATGGGACGCAGAGCGTCCCGGGCTGCATTCCCACGCGGAGCGTGGGAACGATCATGGTGGGGACTGCTCCGGCACCCGATTCCAATACCTGAACAACGGCTCCGCCAGAAACAACACAAACAACAGCCGCATTACCTGCATCGCCGTCACCAGCGGTACCGACAACTGCAACGTCTCTGCCGTCAGGCTCATCTCCGCAATCCCGCCGGGCATCATGCCCAGCGTCAGCGAACGCAAATCCAAATGCGTCAGCGCACTCAACCCCAACGCCGCTGCCGTGGCGATCAACATCGTCAACGCTGTGCCGATCAAGGTCCGCCCCATGAACGAAGGCGCACGCCGGAAAAACTGCCGATTGAAGTGACAACCCAAGCCGCTGCCAATCAGCCATTGGCCGATCTGGCTGCCCCCGTTGGGCAAACCGATGTGCAAGTCCCAACCGATACTCACCGCCGCACTCACCAGCAACGGTCCGAACAGCCATGGATTGGGTTGACGCAGACGTTCCCAGAGCCACGCCGCCAAGGCGCCCGCCGGGAAGAGCAGAGCGAGCCACCACCAATTGACGGTGGACGGATGAAAAATCGGTGCGCCGCCGCCCAGCAAATACTTGAACGCCGCCGGTACACACAGCACTACCACCAACACCCGCAGGCTTTGCCCCGCCGCAACACGACTGAGCACCGCGCCGTTACGCGCGCCGAGGTTGACCATCTCCCCGGAGCCGCCGGGCATGCTGGAAAAGAACGCCGTGGCGCGATCTTCACCGGTACGCCGCATCAACCAGACCCCGACCACCGCCGAGAGGCTGGTGACCAACGCACCGAAGAAGATCAGACCGAAGTGGCTCAGCACCTGCTCCATCACCACCGGGGTGAAGTGCAGGCCGATGCCGATGCCGACAACCCACTGGCCGCACTTGCGGCCGCCAGGGATTTCCGCCAATTGCCAGGGTGTCAGGCAACGCACCAGGATGATCGCCAACAACGAGCCGACCATCCACGGCAGTGGCCAGCCGATCTGGCTGGCCAGGTAACCACCCAGCAGACCGACCAGCGGAGTTCCCCACCAGGCTTTGAAGGGTGTTCGATCAGACATCGGCGATAACGCGCCGGGCGACCGAACGTTTGCGCCAGATCCGCAGGATCGGCATGAGCAGCATGATTGCGGTCAGCACCCAGACACCGAAGGTGATCGGGCTCGACCAGAGGATTTCCAGCGCACCGTTGGAAATCGACAGGGCGCGACGCAGGTTTTGCTCCATCAAACCGCCGAGGATGAAACCCAGCAATACCGGGGACAACGGGAAGTCCAGCTTGCGCAGGATGTAGCCGAAGATACCGATACCGATCATCAGGAACAGGTCGAAGGTGGTGGCGTGTACCGCGTAGACGCCGATTCCGGTAATAATCGCGATCACCGGCACCAGCGCCCAGTTCGGCACGGCAAGGATGCGGGTGAAGATGCGGATCATCGGGATGTTGAGGATCACCAGCATGATGTTGGCGACAAACAACGACGCGATCAGGCCCCAAACGATGTCCGGTTGCTGTTGGAACAACAGCGGCCCAGGGGTGATGTTGTACAGCGACAGCGCGCCGATCATCACCGCCGTGGTGCCCGAACCTGGAACGCCGAGGGTCAGCATCGGCACCAGGGCACCGCAGGCTGCGCCGCCGATAGCGGTTTCCGGCGCTGCGAGGCCACGCATGTCGCCTTGTCCGAACGTGCCATTGGCGCCGGCGATACGTTTTTCGGTCATGTAGGCCACGGCACTGGCCAGTGTTGCACCGGCACCTGGCAGAACGCCCATGATGAAACCGAGCAGACCGCAACGGATGTTCACCACGAACACCGACGATGCTTCCTTGAAGTTGAACATCATCCGGCCGGTAGCTTTCACCGCTTCCTGGCCGCGATGAGTTTTTTCCAGCAGCAGAAGGATTTCACTGATGGAGAACAAGCCCAGTACCAGCACAACGAACTGAATGCCGTCCGTCAAATGGATGTTATCCCCGGTGAAACGGTACACGCCGCTGTTGGCATCGATCCCTACGGTCGATAGAAACAAACCGATCAGCGCGGCGATAAAGGTCTTTAGTGGTCGGTCGCCGGCCATGCCGCCGAGACAGACAATCGCAAACACCATCAGTACGAAGTATTCCGCGGGTCCGAAGGCAATCGCCCATTTCGCCAGCAGCGGGGCGAACAGCACCATGCCGCAAGTCGCGATGAACGCACCGATGAACGAGCTCCACGCCGACAGCGACAGCGCTACACCGGCCAGCCCCTTGCGGGCCATCGGGTAACCGTCGAGGGTGGTCATTACCGTGGAAGCTTCACCCGGGATGTTCAGCAGGATCGAACTGATCCGGCCGCCGTATTCGCAACCCAGGTACACCGCCGCCAGCAGAATCAGAGCCGACTCCGGTGGCAGGCCGAGGGCGAATGCGATCGGAATCAGCAACGCTACGCCGTTGATCGGGCCCAGGCCTGGCAACAGCCCGACGACGGTGCCGATCAGGGTGCCGCACAGCGCGGTCACCAGGTTGTACGGGCTCAGCGCGACGCCGAAGCCCTGACCCAAATAGCCAAGAGTATCCATATCAGTTCTCCAGAACGTCGAGCACGCCCAGCGGCAGTGGCACGTCCATCACCTTGTCGAACAGCAGATAAAGACCGATAGCCATCAGGCTGATGATCACCGTGCTGGGTAGCCAGCGGCCGCCATACAGGCGTGCCATAGGGATTCCAATCAGAATGCTGGCGACGATGAAACCAAGGGGTTCGAAGGCCCCGGCGAACACCAGCAACAGCACCACACAGATGCCGATTTTGATCAGCGTTTCACGGTCCAGTTTCGGGTCGTCATCACTGTGGATGATCGGTGTCGGTCGAAACACCATGTACAGCAAGCCAAGGCCCATCAGGCCGAGCATCAACAGTGGAAAGGCGCGCGGCCCCACCGGTTCGTAGGAAAAAGACGCTTGATACGGCCAGGCCATCAGCGCCAGGCCGATACAGGCCAGCAACAGCACCGAAGCAAAAATGCGTTGTAAGAGCATGGGAAACTCCTGTGCCGCAGCCCTCCAGAACGGGGGCCGCAGCCGCTAGACAGAGGCGATCACTGAATCAGGCCGAACTCTTTGGCCAGCACTTTGTAGTCCGTGACCTGCTTCTTCACGTAGGTGTCCAGCTCCGGGCCGGTCATGGCGAACGGGAACAGTTCACGCTGATCGCGCAACTTGGCGAACTCTTCGGAAGCCAGCAGCTTGTCGAAAGCGTCTTTCCACCAGGCGTAGTCTTCGTCGCTGACCTTTGGCCCGAGGTAGAAGCCGCGAACCACTGGCCAGACGATGTCGTAGCCTTGTTCTTTGGCGGTCGGAATGTCCTTCATTTCCGGCTCGTCCAGACGCTTCTCGGAGAACACGGCCAGCAGGCGCATGTCTCCGCTCTGGATATGCGGCATGGAGTCGGAGATGTCGGTGCTGCCGACCTGGATGTGGCCGCCGAGCAGGGCGGTGGCGATTTCACCGCCGCCTTCGAGGGCGACGTAACGCAGGTCGCGCGGGTTGATCCCGGCAGCCTTGGCGATCAGGGCGGTCTGCATCCAGTCCTGGCTGCCAACGGTGCCGCCGGAGCCGATCACCACTTTGCTCGGATCTTTCTTCAGCGCCTTAACCAGATCGTCCAGAGTCTTGTAAGGCGAATCGCTTTTCACCGCGATGGCGCCGTAGCTTGTTCCAACCGCCGCCAGCCAGCGCACGGCGCTTTCATCGAAACGACCGAACTTGCCTTGGGCCAGGTTCAGCAGCGAACCGCTGGACCAAGCTACCAACGTGCCAGCGTCGGCTGGACGCTGGGCGACCACCGCGTTGTACGCTACCGCGCCAACGCCGCCGGGCATGTAGGTCACGCGCATCGGTTTGGTCAGCAGTTTCTGATTCACCAGCGCGCTTTGCGCCAGTTTGCAGGTCAGGTCGAATCCGCCGCCGGGCGAGGCCGGGGCGATGCATTCCGGACGTTTGGGTTCGGCGAGCAATTGGCCGGCGAACAGCAGGGCGCTGGCGGTGAGAGCAACTTTACGCAGTGATAAGTTCATTCAAGTCTCCTTGGGAGTTGTTGTTATAGGTTTACTGAATTACCAAAGGACAACGCTATAGCTCACCAGCAGACGCACTTCATCGGCATCGCGAGCGGAGTAGTTGGAACGGTAAGTGGCATTACGCAGGCGCACGGCGACATCCTTGAGCGCGCCGCTTTGTACGACGTATTTGATTTCGGTGTTGCGTTCCCACTCTTTGCCTTCGTCACCGTTCTTGAGCTTGATGTTGTCACCGCTCAGGTAACGGCTCATGAAACTCAGGCCGGGAATCCCAAGCCTGGCGAAGTCAAAGTCGTAACGTGCCTGCCAGGAACGTTCTTCGGCGCCGGCAAAGTCGTTGATCTGAACGAAGTTGACCAGGTACGGGTCACTGCCATCGACATAAGGGAACGCGCTGTCGCCGGACATGTGCTGATAGCCGGCGCTGAATTTATGCCCGCTCAAGGCGTAGCTCACCAGGCCGTTGAGGGATTTGTTGTCGATATTTCCGCCACGGGCCGCGCCCTGGTCATCACTGATGGCCAGGCGCAGATCAGTGCCGAAAGTGCCGGGGCCGAACGGTTGCGAAGCGACAACACCGAGGAAGTGCTGGTTGTAGACTTCATCAAGTTGCGCGAAGTGGTAGCTGCCGGTGATTTTGTCGGTGAACTTGTAGTCCACGCCGCCAAAGTCGAAATGCTTGCCGGCTGCGGTACCTGCGAAGCGACTGTTCTTGTTGTTGAGGGCGATGTCCTCGAAGTCGGTGCTGTCGCGGTCCTTGGCTTTCTCCAGACGCCCGCCGGTGAAGGTCAGGTTCTTGATCTCTTTGGAGGTCAGCAGGCCGCCTTCGAAGGTCTGCGGCAGGATGCGCCCGTCGTTGGGCTTGAGGATTGGCAGTTCCGGAATCAGGCTGCCGATTTTAAGTTCCGTGGCGGAGATTTTCACTTTGCCGGTCAGGCCAAGCTTGGAGTACTCATCGGCTGCGCGGCCGTCGTCATGGGTTGGCAGCAGGCCGGTGCCAGTGCGGTCGGGACTCGAATCGAGTTTGACCCCCAGCATGCCCAGCGCATCGACACCGAACCCCACGGCGCCGTCGGTGTAACCCGATTGCAGATTGAGCATGAACCCCTGAGCCCATTCGTCCCGCTTGGATTGCTGGGCGCTGGTACCGTCGCGAAAGTCGCGGTTGAAATACATGTTGCGGGTTTCGAGGGTTGCCGTACTGTCTTCGAAGAAGGCAGCCTGACTCAACGGCGAAAAGCCGGCGAGGGCGGCGGCACTGGCAAGGGCGGTGTGGCTGAGGCGGGAAAAGCGAGCAGGCGGGCAAGCCTGAAGCTGCATGGACAGCATCTTGAAGTACTCCGTTTATTGTTCTTATTGGCGAAAACGCTTCGAGGCGTTTTTCGTATCGCTATGTGCGGTAGCGCACGGCAGTCGAAACTGTCCGTGGCTGGACTCTAACCGGCCAACCTTTCGCTAACCTTTCAGAAGACTTTCACGGTTTTCGGGCTTCACAGCGGCGGTTGCGGCTGTAAACTCCGCGCCAAAGAATGGCGTCGACCATCCCTGAATGAGGTAAAGATCCATGCGTGTTCTGCTCGTCGAAGACCACCTGCAGCTCGCCGAAAGTGTCGCCCAGGCGCTCAAGAGCACCGGGCTGACCGTGGATGTGCTGCACGACGGTGTGGCGGCGGACCTGGCGTTGAGCAGCGAGGAATACGCCATGGCGATCCTCGACGTCGGCCTGCCGCGCATGGATGGCTTCGAAGTGCTGGCGCGTCTGCGGGCGCGGGGCAAGAACCTGCCGGTATTGATGTTGACCGCCCGCAGCGACGTCAAGGATCGGGTCCACGGCCTGAACCTCGGCGCTGACGATTACCTGGCCAAACCATTCGAACTGACTGAACTCGAAGCCCGGGTCAAAGCCTTGCTGCGCCGCAGTGTGCTCGGCGGTGAACGCCTGCAGCGCTGCGGCGTGCTGGCCTATGACCTGGACACTCGGCGCTTCACCCTCGGCGAAGAGTTGCTGACCCTGACTTCCCGCGAGCAGGCCGTGCTCGAAGCCCTGATCGCGCGTCCCGGTCGGGTAATGAGCAAAGAGCAACTGGCCTCGCAAGTCTTCGGACTGGACGAAGAGGCCAGTCCCGACGCCATCGAGATCTATGTCCATCGTCTGCGCAAGAAGCTCGATGGCCAACCGGTGGTCATCGTGACCTTCCGCGGTCTCGGCTACTTGCTGGAAAGCCGCGATGCATAAGCCCAGCAGCCTGCGCTGGCGGTTGCTGTGGAATCTGGCGCTGTTGCTGGTGGTGTTGATGTTGGCCAGTGGTTTGAGCGCTTACTGGAACGGTCGCGAAGCTGCCGACACCGCCTATGACCGGACCTTGCTGGCCTCGGCGCGGACCATCGCGGCGGGCGTATCCCAGCGCGACGGCACGCTGAGCGCCGACGTGCCGTACGTGGCCCTCGACACCTTCGCCTACGACAGTGCGGGACGGATTTTTTACCTGGTCAACGACATCAATCAGAAACTGATCTCGGGTTACGAAAACCTGCCGCCACCGCCGCCGGGAACCCCGCGAACGGACGACTATCCGGCACTGGCACGCTTCTATAACGCCAAATACCAAGGGCAGAACGTACGTGTGGTGAGCCTGCTCAAACCCGTGAGCGAGCCGAACATGAACGGCATGGCGGAAATCCGCGTGGCGGAAACCGATGAGGCGCGGGTCAGCATGGCCCGCAGCCTGGCGGCGGACACGTTGCTGCGCCTGGGCATGCTGGCGGTGGGGGCGTTGTTGCTGGTGTGGTTTGCGGTCAGCGCCGCGCTGCGTCCGCTGGAACGTTTGCGCACTGCGGTGGAAGAGCGTCAGTCGGACGATCTGCGGCCATTGCCGTTGGTGGAAGTGCAACACGAATTATGGCCGCTGGTGCGCGCGCTCAATCACTTTACCGAGCGTCTGCGCGGGCAGTTCGAGCGTCAGGCGCAGTTCATCGCCGATGCCGCCCATGAGCTGCGTACTCCCCTGGCGGCGCTCAAGGCTCGACTGGAACTGGGTTTGCGCTCGACCGAACCTGAAACCTGGCGCAGTACATTGGAAACCGTCGCCCAAGGCACGGACCGTTTGACCCACCTTGCCAATCAATTGCTCTCGCTGGCACGGGTCGAAAATGGTGCCCGGGCCATCGCCGAGGGCGGCGCGCAGTTGCTTGACCTCAGTCAGCTGGCTCGCGAACTCGGCATGGCCATGGCACCGCTGGCCCACGCACGCGGTGTGGCGCTGGCGCTGGAAGCGGACGAACCGGTGTGGTTGCGCGGCGAGCCAACGCTGTTGAATGAACTGTTGAGCAATCTGGTGGATAACGCGCTGGCGCACACGCCGTCGGGTGGCAACGTGATTCTTCGGGTCACGGCACCGGCCGTGTTGGAGGTCGAGGACGACGGCCCGGGCATTCCTCTTGAAGAGCGCGATCGGGTGTTCGAGCGCTTTTACCGGCGCAACCAGCAGGTGGCCGGTTCGGGGTTGGGGCTGGCGATTGTTGGCGAGATCTGCCGCGCACACCTGGCTCAAATCAGCCTGCACGATGGCGAGCAGGCGGGGTTGAAGGTGCGGGTGAGTTTTATTGTCGGGGAGTGATGGTGCCTGTTATGGCCTCTTCGCTCTTAATAAAACATCGACTGCGACTCTTCCAGATCGCGGCACGTCGCCTCGTTCTCCGGATCAATCCCCAGCTTTTTGAACGCCGGCACGCTGAATGCGTCGATGCGGGCGAGGGGATGGTCGGTGTCCTTGTGGCAATACAGGCTGGCCACTTGCACCAGATCGACATAATCGACCCGCTCGGACTGTCGATTGAAGTCCAGATAAAGCCCCGGCACCTGTACCAGCATTTCCGGAAACTCCCAGACCCTGAGCAGTTTGTCGCCGAGCAGTGGATGAATGTGATCGATCACATGGTTGAGGCTGACCGGATCAGCCAGCAGTTCATAGTGATCTTCGGCGTAGGTCAGGATCGGCAACACACCGATCTGATGCACCAGTCCGCCAAGGGCTGCCTGATCGGGTTTGAGCTGCGTGTACCGGCGGCACAATGCATAGCTGATCCCGGCGATTTCCAGGCTTTTGCGCCAGACATCGCGCATTTTCTGTTCCACCACCTCGGAGCGGGCATGGAAAATCTGTTCCATGACCAGTCCGATGGCCAGGTTGCTGCTGTAATTGACGCCCAATCGAGTGATTGCCGTGTGGAGGTCAGTGACTTCCTGTGTCGCACGCAACAGCGGGCTATTGACCACTTTGATCAGACGCGCCGACAGCGCGGTATCGCGGCCGATCACTTTGCTCAGGGTGCTGACACTGATTTCCGGATCTTCAGCGGCCTTGCGAATCTGCAGGGCCACTTCCGGTAACGTTGGCAGAACCAGGTCATCGTTATCGATGGCCTCAACCAAATCCTGTTGGACCTTTTCCGCCAGCTCACTCATTTCGTTTCTCTAGGTATTGCGACAAATGCTGCTGTTAACGCTGGATTTCGCGATCGCGATCCAGTTCGTAAGGCAGGTCGAGCAGGTGCAGGGCTGGCCCTTCGAGCGCGCCCAGATGGATATCACCCCCTTCAGCTGCTTCGGCTTGCAGCACGGCCAGGAGTTCAATATTTTTCCCGGCGTTGGCGGCCAGCACCACTTCGCCGATAGAGCTGCCGTGGGTAGGGGAAAACAATTGTGTGCCAGGTTCAGGCAATTCGCTGGCATCCAGCGTCAGGCGATACAAGCGGCGCTTGAGTTTGCCCAGGTACTGCATGCGCGCGACGATTTCCTGGCCGGTATAGCAACCTTTCTTGAAACTCACGCCACCCACGGCTTGCAGATTGAGCATCTGCGGGATGAACAGTTCGCGAGTACTCGGCATGACCTGACCGATCCCTGCGCGGATCTGGCCCAACAGCCATTGATTCAGATCGCCTTCGGCCAATACGGCGGACAGTTTGCCCTTGATGAGGTCGGTCTGGTCGGCGGCGACCCAGAGTTCGGCGCGGTCCGGCGAGACGCGAATGGCGATCAAGTCGTCATTGCGCGCGACGCTGTCGGTGTCGGCCGGAAGATCAAGACCGAGGCTGATCAGTGCCACATCGTCATGGTCGATGCCGAAGCGGACCCAGGCGGCGCTTTCGTCGGTCAGTTTGGATTTGGAAAACACCGCGTACTTTTTCAGGTCCGCCAGTTGCGGTTCCAGCAATTCGGTGGCCATGGCCATCAGAACGCCGTCGCCTTCCAGCAGGATGCGGAAACTCGACTGCATCCGGCCCTTCTGTGTGCAGCGGGCGCCGAGGCTGGCCTGGGTGTCACTCAGGTAATTGAGGTTGCAGGTCAATTGGCCTTGCAGGAATTTACTGGCATCCGCGCCGCGTACTGCGAGAACGCCTTCGTGAGACAGGGTGCAGAAAAAAGCAGAATCGGCCATGGGTCATCGCAGGGTAAAGAGTCTGGAGGACATCATAAGGGGGCGCTCTTGAAATGGGTAGTTCACAAAGGATCGTTGGTGGCCGACCAAAGCCGAGTGTTCGACTGTGCCTGGGGCTGTATACTTGCCGCCTATTTGAGGAGCGCTCCATGGTCGAAGATGTTGAACTGAATCGCCTCTACTGGCACAGCCGCCGCGGCATGCTTGAGCTTGACGTGTTGCTGGTACCGTTCGTGAAAGAGGTCTATCCGCACCTCAATGACGTCGACCGCGATTGCTACCGCAGGCTGCTCGAATGCGAAGATCAGGACATGTTCGGCTGGTTCATGGAACGCGCCGAATCGGAAGATCCGGAGCTTCAGCGCATGGTTCGCATGATCCTGGATCGTGTCCAGCCCAAGTAATGCGTTCGAATGCCGCTGGCATGCCTCACGGCAATTGCTGGCGGCGTATCTTCTGGCCCAGCTGTTCGCGCTGGGTTCGCTGTACCTTCTCTCTATACCGGTCTGGGCCAGTCTGCTCGGCGCTTTTTGCTGTCTGGCTCACGGCGCTTGGGCGTTACCGCGACAGATTCTGCTGACACACCCAAGGGCATTTCGCGGCTTGCGTCGCAATGCCGATGGCTGGCAATTGTGGAATCAGGAGGAGGGTTGGCAATCGGTGCAGCTACGACCGGACAGCCTGGCGCTACCTTTGCTCGTTGTACTGCGTTTTCGTCTGCGAGACGAACGGAGGGTCAGATCAATCTGCGTTCCCCGCGACTCGCAGGCGGCGGATCTGCACCGGCGCCTGCGGGTTCGGCTCACGTTCAGTCGACGTAGGTGGGCGGCACCAGAATAGTGTCCAAGGCAACCGGCAGCATATTTGGATAGTCGAGGGTGTAATGCAGGCCGCGACTCTCCTTGCGTTCCATGGCTGACCGAATCATCAGTTCGGCCACTTGGGCCAGGTTACGCAGTTCGATCAAGTCCCGACTGACCTTGTAGTTGCTGTAGAACTCGTCGATTTCGTCCAGCAATAACCGCACGCGGTGCTGTGCCCGTTGCAAGCGCTTGTTGGTGCGCACAATGCCGACGTAGTCCCACATGAATCGCCGCAGTTCGTCCCAGTTGTGCGCAATGATCACGTCCTCATCGGAGTCGGTGACCTGGCTCGCATCCCAGACGGGCAGGGCGATCGGAATCGAAACCTGCGGCAGTTGCTCAAGAATGTCCGCCGCCGCCGAACGCGCGTAAACGAAACACTCGAGTAACGAGTTGCTGGCCATGCGGTTGGCGCCGTGCAGGCCGGTGAAACTGGTTTCGCCAATGGCATATAGCCCCGGCACATCGGTGCGACCCTGTTGATCGACCATCACGCCGCCGCACGTGTAGTGCGCCGCCGGAACCACCGGAATCGGTTGTTTGGTGATGTCGATGGAGAATTCGAGGCAGCGTTCGTACACCGTCGGGAAGTGAGTCTTGATGAACGCTTCCGGTTTATGGCTGATGTCCAGATAGACACAATCGACGCCCAGGCGCTTCATTTCATGGTCGATGGCCCGGGCGACGATGTCGCGGGGGGCCAGTTCGGCGCGAGGGTCGAAGCGTTGCATGAAACGTTCGCCGTTGGGCAGCTTCAGGTGTGCGCCTTCGCCGCGCAGGGCTTCGGTGATCAGGAAACTCTTGGCTTGCGGGTGATACAGGCAAGTGGGGTGGAACTGGTTGAATTCCAGATTCGCCACCCGGCAGCCCGAACGCCAGGCCATGGCAATGCCATCACCGCAGGCGCCGTCGGGGTTGCTGGTATAGAGATAGACCTTTGCTGCGCCGCCCGATGCGAGGATCACAAAGCGAGCACCGTAGGTGTCGACTTCACCGGTCCCGCGATTGAGGACGTAGGCGCCGAGGCAGCGATCGCCTTCAAGGCCCAGGCGCTTTTCGGTGATCAGGTCGATCGCGACCCGCTGTTCCAGCAGTTCGATGTTCGGTCGTTGCCTGGCCTTGTCGAGCAAGGTTCTGAAAATCGCTGCGCCCGTGGCATCGGCGGCATGGATGATGCGCCGATGGCTGTGACCGCCTTCGCGGGTCAGGTGGAACTCGAATCCGCCATCTTCGGTGCCGGACTGTTCATCGCGCGTGAAAGGCACACCTTGGTCGATCAGCCATTGAATCGCCTCTTTACTGTGCTCGACGGTAAAGCGCACGGCGTCTTCGTGGCACAGGCCGCCGCCAGCATTGAGGGTGTCATCGACATGTGATTCAACGGTGTCGGTGTCATCCAGGACGGCAGCGACGCCACCCTGGGCCCAGAAAGTCGAGCCATTGGCGAGGTCGCCTTTGCTCAGTACGGCGATGCGCAAATGACCGGGCAAGGTCAGCGCAAGGCTCAAGCCGGCAGCACCGCTGCCAATTACCAGAACATCGTGTTGAAACTGTTGGCTCATTTCAGGATTCCGCTCAAAGCGACCCGGGTCGGGGTTGGCGCAAGACACCTGGATCGGCGAGTCAAGACAGCCACACAGCCCACTAGTATATAGAGGGGGGGAGCGGCACAATAGCGAGCGCACATGGCATTGTGAAACTACTGTGACGGAAAATACCTGACGCTTCGTCGGATGGTTTTTCGGCCGGTTAGGCGACAAGACGACTGTATCAACGATTTAACAGTCTTTTTCTATTCACGGTTGCACAATGTCGGTTCTGCGCAGCTATAAATATTTGGAACTTTTGCCAAAGGCCCAAGATCAATAGACCGTTGCCTGATTCAAGGGACAGTGTCGGCTTCAACGCGGGATCTGTGATTTGATCCTTGCCGGCGAATCCGATGACAAGATTATTCGCGCAGCCGGGTTAACCCGCGCTGCGCTTTTCGTGCGTGCCAAATCAGAGCCCGCAGGAAACTTGCTTGGAGGGGGAGAACTTTTGCGAAAAGCCCGAGTCTATGTTTGCAAGTCTGGTCGTTTAGTTATGCAAGCCTCCTCCGAGCTTATCGAGGAGTGTTCATGCTAACCCAGGAAGAGGATCAGCAGCTGGTCGAACGCGTTCAACGCGGCGACAAGCGAGCTTTCGATCTGCTAGTGCTGAAATACCAGCACAAAATTCTCGGGTTGATCGTGCGTTTCGTGCACGACACCCATGAAGCCCAGGATGTGGCGCAGGAAGCCTTTATCAAGGCGTACCGTGCACTTGGAAATTTTCGCGGGGACAGCGCGTTTTATACGTGGCTTTACCGCATCGCCATCAACACGGCGAAAAACTATTTGGTTTCACGCGGCCGTCGGCCGCCGGATAGCGATGTCAGTTCCGAAGATGCAGAGTTCTACGATGGCGATCATGGCCTCAAGGATCTCGAGTCGCCAGAGCGTGCATTGCTGCGGGATGAGATCGAAGGCACCGTCCATCGAACCATCCAGCAACTTCCAGAAGATTTGCGTACGGCTTTAACTTTACGTGAATTCGATGGTCTGAGTTACGAGGACATTGCAGCAGTCATGCAATGTCCGGTGGGTACCGTGCGCTCCCGGATTTTCCGCGCTCGGGAGGCCATCGATAAAGCCCTGCAGCCGTTGTTGCAGGAAAACTGAGACAGCGGCGACAGCCAAGAGAGGAACGCCATGAGTCGTGAAGCCCTGCAGGAATCGCTGTCCGCAGTGATGGATAACGAAGCGGACGAATTGGAATTGCGTCGGGTATTGAATGCCTTTGACGATGTTGAAACCCGTGATACCTGGGCTCGTTATCAAATCGCTCGGGCAGTTATGCACAAGGATTTGCTGCTTCCACGTCTGGATATCGCTGCGGCAGTCTCTGCTGCGCTGGCTGACGAAGCTGTACCTGCAAAAGCCTCCCGTGGTCCATGGCGCAGCCTGGGTCGTCTGGCGGTCGCTGCTTCGGTAACCCTCGCTGTACTGGCAGGTGTTCGCCTGTATAACCAGGACGAGATCGCTGGGGTCGAACTGGCTCAACAATCCAGTCAACCAGGTCTGGCCGTTCCTCAGGTCAAGGGTCCAGCTGTATTAGCAGGCTACAATGAGAGTTCGGAAGCCACTGGCCCTATGGCCAACGGCGTATTGCAAGGTCAGCCAGGGTGGCACGATCAGCGTCTGCCAGGCTACTTGCGCCAACATGCTCAACAGGCTGCACTGAAAGGTACTGAGAGCGCTCTGCCTTACGCTCGTGCAGCAAGTCTGGAAAACCGTTAAGGAGGATCATGCGCGCCATCCCTCTACTTACGCTTCTGCTCGGTGGCTGGTTTGTTGTTCCAGCCCATGCTGATGAAGCCCAGGACTGGTTGACCCGTCTGGGCCAAGCCGAGCAACAGCAAAGCTTTCACGGTACATTCGTCTACGAGCGTAACGGTAGTTTTTCTACCCATAACATCTGGCACCGCGTCCAGGATGGCAAGGTCCGCGAGCGTTTACTCCAGCTCGACGGCTCGGCACAGGAAGTCGTGCGCATTGATGGGCGTACTCAATGCGTCAGCGGCATTCTGATAGCAGGGCTTGGAGATTCCCCCAGCTCCTCTGCTCGTACACTCGATCCACAAAAGCTAAAGAATTGGTATGACCTTGCCGTCATTGGCAAGTCGCGTGTGGCCGGGCGTGCGGCAGTGATCGTTTCACTGACACCTCGCGATCAACACCGCTACGGTTTTGAATTGCATCTGGATAAAGAAACCGGTCTGCCTCTCAAATCATTGCTTCTGAATGAGCGAGGGCAGTTGCTGGAGCGATTCCAGTTCACGCAACTGGATACCGCCGATGTTCCGTCCGACAGTGACTTGCAGCCTGGCGCCGATTGCAAAACTATTGCCCTCGACAGTGACAAGGCATCTGCAGTCAAGGCAGCGCAAGTATGGCGTTCGGACTGGTTACCACCTGGTTTCGAGCTGACCAGCAGTACCTCCCGCAAAGATCCAGAGACCAAAACCCAAGTCAACAGTCTGATGTATGACGATGGTCTGGCCCGTTTCTCGGTTTTCCTTGAGCCGTTGAATGGCGCAACAATTACTGACACTCGCACCCAGTTGGGGCCGACCGTTGCAGTTTCCCGACGCTTGACTACCCCGCAAGGCGAAATGATGGTGACCGTGGTCGGTGAGATTCCGATTGGCACCGCTGAACGGATTGCGCTATCCATGCGCAGCGACGCCACTGCAACCAAGTAGTGAGCTGAAATCGAAATGTTTGGTGAGCATTTCAACTTGCAAATATCCCCGATTTTTTCTATAGGTCAGAGCCCCTCGGCTCTGGCCTTGTTTGTTGTTCCCGGAACAAAAATACCGGCGTATCGTTCCCGGTGTTCCTTGCTCCATATTGCTTAACCATGCTCGTCGTAACGGGAGCCGTATGTCGATACCACGCTTGAAGTCTTATCTCTCTATTTTTGCCACCGTGCTGGTGCTTGGTCAGGCGGTCGCTGTTCAGGCGGCCGAGTTGCCTGACTTCACACAGTTGGTCGAGCAGGCCTCGCCCGCGGTGGTGAACATCAGTACCACGCAGAAACTGCCGGACCGCAAAGTGTCGAGCCAGGAGATGCCTAACCTTGATGACTTGCCACCAATGCTGCGCGAGTTCTTTGAGCGCGGCATGCCGCCACAGCCTCGTACGCCACGCGGTGATCGTCAGCGCGAAGCCCAGTCCCTGGGTTCGGGCTTCATCATCTCGCCTGATGGCTACATCCTGACCAACAACCATGTAATTGCCGATGCCGACGAAATTCTCGTTCGTCTCGCCGACCGCAGCGAATTGAAGGCCAAGCTGATCGGCACCGATCCACGTTCCGACGTGGCGCTGTTGAAAATCGAAGGCAAGGATCTGCCGGTCCTGAAACTCGGCAAATCCCAGGATCTGAAAGCCGGCCAGTGGGTCGTGGCGATTGGCTCGCCATTCGGTTTCGACCATACCGTGACCCAAGGTATTGTCAGCGCCATCGGTCGCAGCCTGCCGAACGAAAACTATGTGCCGTTCATCCAGACCGACGTGCCGATCAACCCGGGTAACTCGGGTGGTCCGCTGTTCAACCTGGCTGGTGAAGTGGTCGGCATCAACTCGCAGATCTACACCCGTTCCGGCGGCTTCATGGGCGTGTCGTTCGCGATCCCTATCGATGTCGCGATGGACGTTTCCAATCAGCTCAAAAGCGGCGGAAAAGTCAGCCGTGGCTGGTTGGGTGTAGTGATTCAGGAAGTGAACAAGGACCTGGCCGAGTCGTTCGGTCTGGATAAGCCAGCCGGTGCGCTGGTGGCTCAGATCCAGGATGACGGCCCGGCCGCCAAGGGTGGCCTGCAAGTAGGTGACGTGATCCTGACCATGAACGGTCAACCGATCGTCATGTCCGCCGATCTGCCACACCTGGTAGGTGCGCTGAAGGCCGGCTCGAAAGCTGATCTGGAAGTGATTCGTGAAGGTAAGCGCAAGAATGTCGAGTTGACCGTCGGCGCTATTCCGGAAGAAGGCAAAGAGCTGGATGCGCTGCCGAAATCTGCCACCGAGCGCAGCAGCAATCGTCTGGGTGTTTCCGTGGTCGAACTGACTGATGAGCAGAAGAAAACCTACGACCTCAAAGGCGGCGTCGTCATCAAGGAAGTCCAGGACGGTCCTGCTTCTCTGATTGGCCTGCAGCCAGGCGACGTGATCACTCACCTGAACAATCAGGCAATCGGTTCCACCAAGGAGTTCACCGATATCGCCAAGGCGCTGCCGAAGAACCGCTCGGTGTCGATGCGGGTTCTGCGTCAAGGACGTGCCAGCTTCATCACCTTCAAACTGGCTGAATAATCCGGTTGTTGGTTGAATAAAAAACCGCCTCGAAAGAGGCGGTTTTTTTATGTCTGAAATTTTTTCTGACAAGCGTCAGCCCATCATGTCCTTGATCATGCGCTCTTCCTCCATCAGCTCACGTTGCCTTGCATCGATCCGCGACGACAGCGGGAAGTTGGTACCTGCCTTGCGCTTGGCGAAGTCCAGCTGCTGAATGGCCTGGCGGTAATCCCCGACCAGGGCGAAATACTCGGCGCGGGCCTGATGCAGGCCGATGATGTTGCCTGACAGACCGCGAGTCTCGGCCACCATGTACCAGACGTCCGGATCGTCCGGACGGCTCTTGAGCAGATTCTCCAGTGCTTTTTCCGCTTCGGGCGCGCGGTTCTGCTTGAGCAGCAGATCGACTCGCACCGAATTCAGCGGATAGTTACCTGGGTACTGAGTAAGCATCCGGTCAACCCGGGACTGGGCGTCCGGCAGGCGATTGTTGGTGATGTCCAGATCGACCTGCGCCAGGTTGTAGATGATCTCGTTCGGCGACTTGGCCAGCAGCAACTTGAGGTTTTCCCGTGCTTCATTCAACTGGCCGCCCTTGATCTGGGCGATGGCCAGGCCATAGCGAGCGACATCATTTTTCGGGTTTTCATCAAGCTGGGCGCGAAAGCGTTTGGCGCCCAGGCCTGGGGTTTCTTCATAGATCAACTGGACCCGTGCACGAATCAGCTGATAACGCATCGTGTCTTCGATGCCGCCGGGTTTTGCCTGTTCGGCGCGGTTACGGGTGTCCGCAATCCGCGACTCGGTCACCGGGTGAGTCAGCAGAAATTCCGGTGGCTTGGCGTCAAAGCGGTATTGGCGCGCCAATCGCTCGAACATGGTCGGCATCGAGCGCGGGTCGTAACCGGCCTTCTCCAGATTGAGGATGCCGATGCGGTCAGCTTCCTGTTCGTTCTGGCGCGAGAAACGCCGCTGTTCCTGAATGGCCGCCGCCTGCGTACCCGCAATGGCCGCGATCCCGGCATCACCGGCGCCAGCTGCGGCAATCACGATCCCGGCCAGCAGCGCGGCCATCATCGGCACCTGCATGCGCTGTTGGGCTTCGACGCCACGGGCGAAGTGGCGCTGCGACAAGTGAGCCAATTCGTGAGCGAGTACGGAGGCGTATTCGCCTTCGGTCTGGGCATTGAGGAACAAGCCGCCGTTAACCCCGACAATGCCGCCCGGTGCCGCGAAGGCGTTGAGTTGCGGGCTGTTGATCAGGATGAATTCCAGGCGCCGGTCATTGACCTGGCTGGTCTCTACCAGCCTGTAGACGCTGGATTCGACGTAGTCCTTGAGCTGTGGATCGTTGAGCTGCGAAACCTGGCTGCGCAACAGCGCCAGCCAGGCACGGCCCAACTGGTGTTCCTGTTGCGGCGAGACGATGGCAGAACTGGCGTCGCCGAGTGACGGCAGGTCGTCGGCGAAGCCCGGTGAGGCGAGCAGGCAAGCGAGCGTCAGCAGGGTAGGGCGCAAAAAAGTCATGCACAAAGCCTTAGTCGACAAAGACCTTACTGTAGCCGGACACTACGCTTCGGACCAGATATTCTAGCCGCTCGACCACCTGACCCCGGAGTGATGCAATGACCGACGCTGTAGCCCATGACGCCGAGCTCGACGCCAGCGGCCTGAACTGCCCCTTGCCGTTGCTCAAGGCCAAGATGGAGCTCAATCGACTGGCCAGCGGCGCAGTGCTGAAGGTAATTGCCACCGATGCGGGCTCGCAGCGCGACTTCCGCACCTTTGCCCGATTGGCCGGTCATACGCTGCTTCGTGAAGAAGATGACGCGGGTGTTTACCGCTACTGGTTGAAAAAAGCCTGAATTCTGCTGCGTTCGTTTCTAAGGATTATTGATGTTCAAGGTGTTACGCGACTGGATTCAGCGCTACTTCTCCGATGAAGAAGCCGTTGTGCTGGCGGTCCTGCTGTTTCTGGCGTTTACCGCCGTGCTGACGCTGGGCGGCATGCTTGCACCCGTGCTGGCCGGGATGGTGCTGGCGTATCTGATGCAAGGGTTGGTCGTCACTCTCGAACGCCTGCGCATGCCGGGCGGGGTGGCGGTGGGGTTGGTCTTTGCGTTGTTCATGGGGCTATTGCTGGTGTTCATCGTGGTTGTGGTGCCGTTGCTCTGGCATCAGTTGATTACGCTGTTCAACGAGTTACCCGGCATGCTCGCCAAATGGCAGTCGCTGTTATTGCTGCTGCCCGAGCGCTACCCGCATCTGGTATCCGATGAGCAGGTGCTGCAGGCCATCGAAGTGGCGCGGGGTGAGATTGGCAAGTTCGGTCAGTGGGCGCTGACGTTCTCGCTGTCGAGTCTGCCGCTGTTGGTGAACATCATGATCTACCTGGTGCTGGTGCCGATCCTGGTGTTTTTCTTTCTCAAGGACCGAGAGATGATTGGTCACTGGGTGCGTGGTTACCTGCCCCGTGAGCGGGCGCTGATCACCCGCGTCGCTCACGAGATGAACCGGCAGATCGCCAATTACATTCGCGGCAAGGTCATCGAGATTTTCATTTGCGGTGGCGTGACCTACATCGGTTTCGTTGTTCTGGGGCTGAACTACGCGGCGCTACTGGCATTACTGGTGGGCGTGTCGGTGGTGGTGCCTTACGTCGGCGCAGTGGTGGTGACCGTGCCGGTCATGCTGATTGCGCTGTTCCAGTGGGGCTGGAGCGATCAGTTCATCTATTTGATGGCGGTCTACGGGATCATCCAGACACTGGACGGCAACGTGCTGGTGCCGCTGCTGTTCTCGGAAGCGGTCAATCTGCATCCGGTAGCGATCATCTGCGCGGTGTTGTTGTTTGGCGGGCTGTGGGGGTTTTGGGGCGTGTTCTTTGCGATTCCGCTAGCAACCCTGTTCAAGGCTGTGCTGGACGCATGGCCGCGCAAAGAACCGGTGGTGGCGCCGCTGTTGTAAGGAGTCTGTGGGGCGGGCTCCCACAGACGTCAACGATCAGGCCTTGTTCAGCGCCTGAGCCGCAGCCAATACCGCATCCACATGGCCCGGCACCTTCACACCGCGCCATTCCTGACGCAGCACACCGTCCTTGTCGATCAGGAACGTGCTGCGATCAACGCCCATATATTCTTTGCCATAGAGCTTTTTCAGCTTGATCACGTCGAACTGCTGGCAGAGCGCTTCTTCCTTGTCGCTGATCAGCTCGAAGGTGAACGCCTGCTTGGCCTTGAAGTTTTCGTGTGATTTAAGGCTGTCGCGGGACACGCCGAACACTTCAGTGTTGGCGGCTTTAAAGGCGTCGAGCTGGTCGCGAAAGCCCTGACCCTGAGTGGTGCAGCCTGGCGTGCTGTCCTTCGGATAGAAGTAAATCACCACCTGCTTGCCTTTGAGGCTCGCGAGGTTGACGGTCTGCCCGCTGGTGGCGGGTGCTTCGAAGTCGGCAACCGGTTGGTCGATGGCAACGGCCATGAAAGCTTCCTTACATTGGGTTTTGTGGGCGCCACGGTTCGATCAGGGCATCCAGGTTCAGCGCGTCGGCGAAATCCAGGAACTGATCGCGCAGCCAGCTGATTTGAACACCGGCCGGCAAGGTCACGGTAAACGTGG
The DNA here is from genome assembly GCF_047758685.1 of Pseudomonas lyxosi. NCBI lineage: Bacteria > Pseudomonadati > Pseudomonadota > Gammaproteobacteria > Pseudomonadales > Pseudomonadaceae > Pseudomonas > Pseudomonas lyxosi. The sequence goes on along the minus strand of NZ_CP180481.1, from coordinate 6,654,387 downwards.
CGTTGAGCATGGTGCCGCCGGTTTGCGGAGCCTGATAGGTGTCGCAGGTCAGGTTCTCCAGCTCGACGTTGTGGTCCATGAAGAACTGGCACAGCTCGTTGATGATGTCCGAGCGGTAAGCCGAGCTGACATAAGCGACGTATGGCAGGGCCTGGGGACGATTCTCCAGCGCCGCGCTGCGTACCACATTGACCGTAAAGGCGTGCTTCTTGGCGAGACTCGGCAGGCTGCCTTCGAGGCGCGCCAAGGCGTCCCAGCTGCCGGAGATCTCGAGGATCAACGCACTGCACTCGCCATGGCGCGTCAGGCGAGAGGTGACCACGGCGCAGCGGTTTTCATGGCTGGCGCGGCACAGGACGTTAGTCAGCTCCATGGGGTTGGCGCCGAGGGCACTGATGACAAGGAATTGTTCGCGAACTGTGGGGGTGGACATGCAGCATTCCTAAAGCGATGAGCGGTCGATACTTCTACGGGCTTTTTTTACCGGGAGCGAGCCTGCGGATGCGAATTCAAAAAACCCGAGCCGCAAGGTTGCAACGTGCTCCAGAGTGGCAAGAGCGAGGGGTGGCAACGCTGGATCGGGGCTTGTGATGCCGAAAATGGAGGCTGGAACCCGGCGTACGAGCTTATCAGTACCGATCAAAGTCTGAAGGGTAGCGAAAAGCAGCGCCAAGGGGAATGGCAGCAGCGCAGTACTTCGCTTGTACAAGCATCTTGGCGCCAGTACCATTACCGCTCTCTTTTTCCGGCAGGAGCGGTTGCATGATTGCGGGCAGTATGGTGGCACTGGTCACACCCATGGATGCACAAGGTCGTCTCGACTGGGACAGCCTGAGCAAACTGGTGGACTTTCACCTGCAAAACGGCACCCACGCCATCGTGGCGGTCGGCACCACAGGTGAATCGGCCACCCTTGACGTGAACGAGCACATCGAAGTGATTCGTTACGTGGTGAAGCAGGTTGCAGGGCGCATTCCGGTGATCGCCGGTACTGGCGCCAACTCGACGCGCGAAGCCATCGAGCTGACCACCAATGCGAAGACCGCCGGCGCCGATGCTTGCCTGCTGGTGACGCCGTATTACAACAAGCCGACCCAGGAAGGCTTGTACCAGCACTTCAAGGCCATCGCCGAAGCCGTCGACATCCCGCAGATCCTTTATAACGTGCCCGGCCGTACGGCGTGCGACATGCTAGCCGAAACCGTGATCCGCCTGTCGACCGTGAAAAATATCATCGGCATCAAGGAAGCCACCGGCGACCTGTCCCGTGCCAAGGCCATCATCGACGGCGTGAGCAAAGACTTCCTGGTGATCTCCGGTGACGACGCCACCGCAGTCGAGCTGATCCTGCTTGGCGGCAAGGGCAACATCTCGGTGACCGCCAACGTTGCGCCGCGCGACATGGCCGACCTGTGCAACGCTGCTCTGAAAGGCGACGCCGTGACGGCCCGCGCGATTCACGAAAAGCTGATGCCGCTCAATAAAACCCTGTTTATCGAATCCAACCCTATCCCCGTGAAATGGGCACTGCATGAAATGGGCTTGATGCCGGACGGTATCCGTCTGCCGCTCACCTGGCTCAGTGCTGCCTGTCACGAACCGCTGCGGCAGGCCATGCGCCAGTCCGGCGTCCTGGTTTAATTGAGGAAGTACTACGCATGAAGCGATTGGCCGGACTTTCCGCACTTGCCTTGATCATCTCCAGCACCAGTGGCTGCGGATGGGTCTGGGGCCCGGAAGGTTATTTCCGTGACCGCGGTAGCGATTACCTGGAAGCGCAACAGACTGCACCCATGCAATTGCCGCCGGATGTCAGCACCGCCAAACGTCTGGATCCGCTGTTGCCGATCCCGCGCAACGTGGCCGATGACACCGTCAAGGGCGAGTACATCGTGCCTCGTCCGCAGCCGTTGTCGGCCGGGGCCGGGGCCGACGCCAGCGCCTACTCCCTGCAAAAGACCGGTGATTCGCGTTGGATCGTCGCTCAGAACCCACCGGCCGAAGCCTGGCCAGTGGCCGTGCAGTTCTTCCAGGACAACGGTTTCCGTCTGGACGAACAGCGTCCGCAAACCGGCGAATTCACCACCACCTGGCAGCATTCCGACGAACTGTCCGCAGCGATGGCCAAGCGCCTGAGCGCAGCCGGTGTCGGCGCCGACAGCGAAACCCGCGTGCGGGTCCGCATCGAGCCTGGCGTGCAGCGCAACACCAGTGAAATCTACGTGGTCAGCGCCGAGCGTCCTGCCGGCAGCACCGCCGACGTGGCCTTCACCAACCGTTCGGTCAACACTGGCCTGGACGCGGCACTGGTCGACGACATGCTCGCAAGCATGAGCCGCACCTCGGAGAAGGGCGGTTCGGTCTCCATGCTGGCTTCGCGTGACTCCGATACACCAAGTCGTGTCAGCCTGAGCGAAGACGGCAGCGGTAACCCTGTCCTGAACGTCGGCACCGATCTGGATCGTGCCTGGTCGAGCGTCGGTCGTGCGCTGGAACAGGGCGAATGGCGCGTAGAAGACATCAACCGCAGCCTGGGTCTGTACTACATCAACCTGGCCGAAAAAGCCGAGAAGAAGGACGAGAAGCCTGGTTTCTTCAGTGGTCTGTTCGGCAGCAAGCCGGACAAGGAAGAAGTTGAAGCCCGTGCCGAGCGTTATCAGGTTCGCCTGAGCAAGGTTGGCGACAACGTCCAGGTCACCGTCGAGAAAAACATCAACACCGTGGCGCCAGCAGACGTGGCGCGCAAAGTGTTGAGCGTGATTCAGGACAACCTGGGCTGATCACATGCGTTTTGCCGTTCTCGGCAGCGGTAGCCAAGGGAACGGCACGCTGATAGCCAGCGCTGACACGTATGTGCTGGTGGATTGTGGTTTCTCCCTGCGGGAAACCGAAAAACGCCTGCTGCGCCTGGGTGTGAACCCTGCGCAGCTGAGCGCGATACTCGTGACCCACGAACATGCCGACCACGTGCATGGCGTGGGTTTGCTGTCTCGGCGCTACAATCTGCCTGTCTACCTCAGTCGCGGGACCCTGCGCGGGATGCGCAAACCGATTGAACCGGCTGGCCTTCTGGCTGGCGGCGAGCAACTGCAGATCGGCGCACTGAGCATCGGCGTCATTGCCGTCGCCCATGATGCACAGGAGCCGACGCAATATGTCTTCAGTGACGGTGAGCGGCGTTTTGGCCTGTTGACGGACCTGGGCTCGTATTGCAACAAGGTGCTGGACGGCTATCGGGATCTCGATGCGTTGATGATCGAGTCCAACCATTGCCGTGACATGCTGGCTCGCGGTCACTATCCGTACTTTCTCAAGCAACGGGTAGGCGGTGAACTGGGGCATTTGAACAACCATCAGGCGGCATTCCTGGTGTCCGAGTTGGGCTGGCAAGGCCTGCAACACCTGGTCCTGGCCCATCTGAGCAGCAAGAACAACCTGCCGCAGCTGGCCCGGCAATGTTTTGTCGACACCCTCGGGTGCGACCCGGACTGGCTGCAACTGGCCGATCAAGATTCAGGGCTCGACTGGCGACACATCGCCTAGCCCACCTACTTAGCAAGCGGAGCCCATCATGGAAAAACGTGAAGAACTCTACCGCGGCAAAGCCAAATCGGTTTTCAAGACCGACGACGCTGACCGCTTGATCCTGCTGTTTCGCAACGACACTTCGGCGTTCGACGGCAAGCGCATCGAGCAGCTCGACCGCAAAGGCATGGTGAACAACAAGTTCAACGCCTTCATCATGCAGAAACTCGAAGCAGCCGGCGTGCCGACCCAATTCGACAAACTGCTGGGCGACAACGAATGTCTGGTGAAGAAACTCGACATGATCCCGGTCGAGTGCGTCGTGCGTAACTACGCCGCCGGCAGCCTGGTCAAGCGCCTGGGCGTCGAAGAGGGCATGAAGCTCAACCCTTACACCTTCGAACTGTTCCTGAAGGACGACGCCAAGGGCGACCCGTTCATCAACGAATCCCACGTCGTGGCATTCGGTTGGGGCACCGCCGAGCAACTGGTTCGCATGAAAGAACTGTCGCTCAAGGTCAACGAAGTCCTGAGCAAACTGTTCGACGACGCCGGCCTGCTGCTGGTCGACTTCAAACTGGAATTCGGCGTGTTCTCCGACGGTTCCATCGTCCTGGGCGACGAATTCAGTCCGGACGGCTGCCGTCTGTGGGACAAGGCCACCGGCAAGAAAATGGACAAGGACCGCTTCCGTCAGGGCCTCGGTGACGTTATCGAAGCCTACGAAGAAGTCGCCAATCGTCTGGGCGTACCGCTTTAATCGACGCAAGCATCTGATAGCACGGAAAAATTTCGCTTAGGGGGTTCGCTTCCGGCAAAAGTGTTGTTATGATGCGCGCCGTTGGAGAGATGCCAGAGTGGCCGAATGGGACGGATTCGAAATCCGTTGTACCTTCACCGGTACCTAGGGTTCGAATCCCTATCTCTCCGCCATTATTGAATAAGACTAAGCCCCTGAAATTGTTAAAGATTTCAGGGGCTTTTTCGTTTCTGGCGTTTCGTTTAGGGCAAATTTGCCGCCTGTGCTCTTTGCTATCGAACCTGAACTCTCGCCTGGATCACCCACAATCCCAGCAAAGTCAGAACAGCAAAGCCGCCACCCATCAAGAAAGTGCCTTGGAAGCCTACCGTGTCCCACAACGCCCCAGCGATGACGCTGGCCAGCAGCAAGGTCAACCCGGTCAACAGATTGAACATGCCAAATGCCGTCCCGCGCAGTTCAGCCGGCGCGCAATCGGCGATCAGTGCGGCGAATATCCCTTGGGTAAACCCCATGTGCAGCCCCCATAGAACGACGCCGACGACCAGGCCATCGATACCCGGCGCGAACGCCAGAGTCAGGTCGGCAGCAATCAGCAATATCAGACCTACGCCGAGCACCGCCACGCGGCTGACACGATCAGACAAGGCACCGGCGGGATAGGCTGACAGTGAGTACGCCACGCTCATCAGGACAAGCACCGCTGGCGCCCACATCGGCGCCAGCCCGACGGCCTGACCGCGCAGAATCAGAAAGGCTTCGCTGAAGCGCGCCAGGGTGAACACCGCAGCGACACCCACCACCCACCAGTAGCCAGCGCCCAGTCGGGCTAATTCCCGCCGGCTCAAAGGCGCACGCACCCGGCGCGCTCCTTCCACTTGTTTGGGCTCATGAACGAACACCAGCAGCACCGCGACGGCAAGGAAGGCCGGGATGACGGCCACCCAGAACACAGTCTGGAAGTGGTTTGCGGTTAGCCACATTAATCCGATCGCCAGCAACGGTCCCAGGAATGCACCAACGGTATCCAGAGTTTGCCGCAGGCCGAAAGCTGCCCCCTGTATCGCGGACGGCGTGATGTCGGCCACCAACGCATCGCGCGGGGCGCCGCGAATACCTTTGCCAATGCGGTCGATAAAGCGCGCCCCGATCAGCCAGTCCAGCGAGCCCGCCAAAGGAAAGATCGGTTTGGACAGCGCCCCCAGCCCATAGCCCAGCGCCGCGAGCAGTTTTCGCTTGCCCAATCGATCACTGAGTGCCCCGGAGAATACCTTGGTGATCGAGGCCGTAGCCTCGGCTATGCCTTCGATCAGACCCACCGCCAAAACGGAGGTACCCAGTACGGTGACCATATAGAGCGGCAACAATGCATGGATCATCTCTGAAGAGATGTCCATCAGCATCGAGACGAAGCCCAACGCCCAGATGCCGCCAGGCATGGTGCGCCAGACATTCCCGGTTGACGCCTTCTTGATTGGCGCAGTAATCGAAGTGTCACCCGACTTGTCAGTAGTTTTCATCATGATCCTCGAAAACCTGTTTTGGTGTAGGCCTCTAATTGCGCCTCGCCCCCAGCCGCCGCGTGGCCGCTACCTCCGCCAACATACGCTGTATCGATGAGTGATTTCGATCAAGCAGTTGCGCAATCTGCTGAAGAGAGTCGCCTTTCTGCCGGCGATGGCTTTCGATGTAACCCCGGTCATTAGCTATCATGCAATACAGAGCAAATCACCGGATGACGGGGGCGTGCATGAACAGATGGCGACGGATTTGGGTGTTTGTGAAGCTGGTGGCAGCATTTGCGGCTTGCCTGACCGTTGCTGTTCAGGCTTTTAGCTACATGTTGGAAAGCCCCGATGCAGCGCAGATGCACCCTTTGAGCATTTTGGTTGTTGGACTGATCTTTGGCTTCATCACCTATGGAATCCTTTCACTGATTGAAAGGGCTGTACGGGGTTTCCTGCCCCATCCTGACCCAGTCACCACCGCTGTCGCGTCTCAACCTCAAACAGAACTTGAGGAAGATGCCGTGCTGATGGAAGAACAGCCTTTGGCCCTGTCAGCTGACGATTCAACTCAGCAGAAAAATCAGTGAACAGTCGCGTCGGACCAGACAGCACCGCAGCGTAAGAAAAATATGCCTCTTCAAGGGAAAAGTTACTCAGCGCAGTCACCCAATTTACCGGCCCCCGAATCTATTGGTCGTCCCGCCAATCAAGGCTGGATCTGCGAAACATCCCCTGACATTGAAAGACTCTGCCTCAAAAAAAACCTCATCTACTCTGGTTTCGCAGATCACTGATCTGCCGTCATCAGCAATCGCAAGGAGCGAGCAATGTATTTTGAGATTTACAGGCAAACCCGTGGCATCGCACAGACCGGCAAAGGTCAATGGCGGTGGCGTTTGAGGGCGGGAAACCATGAAACGATTGCCAGCGGGGAGGCTTACGTCAACAAGTCTGATTGTGTGCATGCCATCAGTTTGATCAAAGGGACCCACGATCAGACCCCGGTCAAGGAAATCTAGGCTTCAGGCGGTGAAGCTGCTCAGTCAGAGCAGCTTCGTTCCAACGGGCGGTCTTACGGTTATGAATCCGCTGCCTGAGTCCGGTTTAAACGCAAACTGCTTGAGTCGCATAGACGCCGATTGCGACAGCTACCTAAACTGTCAGCAGATTTGGGAGCGGGGTCAGTGGATGAATCGTAACGAACTACGCAAGGCCGACATCAACCTGATGGTGGTGTTTGAAACGCTGATGCTCGAACGCAACGTCACCCGGGTGGCGGAGAAGTTGTTTCTCGGCCAGCCGACCATCAGTTCTGCGCTCAATCGCTTGCGCACGATGTTCAACGATCCACTGTTCATACGTGTCGGGCATCGTATGGAGCCGACGGCGCGGGCCGAGGAGATTATTCTGCACCTGTCTCCGGCGCTGGATTCGTTGTCGGTGGCGTTGAGCCTGACCCATGATTTCGACCCCGCCAGCAGCACCATGACCTTTCGTATCGGACTGTCGGACGATGTCGAGTTTGGCCTGCTACCGCCGTTGCTGCGCGCCTTGCGCCAGGAAGCACCGAAGGTGGTGTTCGTGGTGCAACATGTCGATTACTGGCGGATTCCGGATTTGCTGGCGTCCGGCGATATCACCGTTGGTATCAGCCAGACCCGCGGGCTGCCGGCCAACGCCAAGCGCAAGTTATTGCGGCACATCCTTCCCAACATTTTGCGCGCGGACGCATCGGACACACCGCTAACACTCGATGAGTATTGCGCGCGACCACACGTGCTGGTTTCCCACACCGCCAATGTCAGTGGCTACGCCGATGAGTGGCTGGCGGAGATTGGTCGTACGCGCCAAGTCGTCCTTTCCGTGCCGCAATACAGCTCGCTACCGGCCTTGCTGGCCGGGACCGATCTGATCGCCAGTCTGCCGGATTACGCCGCCGAAGCGATGGCCGCGTCCGGCCTGCTGTTCAAGGAACCGTTCCCGTTCAAGACGCCGACCCTGGATCTGTCGATGGTCTGGCTCAGTCATGTCGATACCGACCCCGCCGAGCGCTGGTTGAGGTCGCGGCTGGAGGCGTTTATGAGTGAACGCGCGGTTTTACCGCCCGAGTGAGCAGGGCGATGCTGTGTTATATGTACGACCTTTCTGTCCACTTTCAGGAGCTCAGTCATGCCTCACCTGCACATGGAATACACCGCCAACCTGCCCGAGCTCAATGCCGACGTGGCGTTGATCCGGCTCAACAATGCGTTGGTGGCCTCCGGTCAGTTTGCTGCCGAATACGACATCAAGAGCCGAGCGGTGAAGGTTGAGACGTTCAAGGTCGGTACGGTGTCAGGTGAGCGAGCCTTTGTGCATGTGAAACTGGCACTGTTGAGCGGTCGCTCACCGCAGATCAAGAAGCAGTTGTCCGAAAGTTTGCTGGCCGTGGTGCAGGAGCTGTGTGATTGGCCGGCGAACATTGGAGTCCAGCTGGCCGTGGAAATCCTCGACATCGATCGAGAGTCCTACACCAAGATAGCCATCAGCCACTGAGTTTCAGGCCATTTCCTGCTCGGTGCAGGCCTTGACCACTTGCTCGCGCAGCCAGGTGTTGGCGCTGTCCTGATCGACATTCTGGCTCCACTGCATGTCGAGGCTGAACCCCGGCAAGCCGTTGGGCGCTTCGCAATGATTGAAGATCGCGTCGTTGGCCAGCAATTGCTGGATACGCCGAGGCAGGGTCAGGATGAAGTCGGTACCGGTAATCATCTTCAGTGCCGCGCTGTAGCTGTTGGAGCGCGCGATGATCTGCCGTTTTTGCGCCTGCTGCGCCAGCCAGCCGTCGACCATGTTGGTGGTGGAAGTCCAGGGTGTCGGGAACACGTGCCGGCGTTCGACGAAGGCTTGCAGGCTTAAACGCGGCTCCGGTGGTGTGGCACGTTTATCGAAGACACAGACCAGGTCATCCTCCAGCAACATCCGGGAATTGAAATCGCCGTGACTGCGATGAAAGTTCGGGCCGAAGCAAATTACCAGGTCGAGGCTGCCGTCGCGCAGTTCTTCGGCCGGGATGTCGGTTTCGAACTTGTGCATGTTGATCATCACTGGCAGGTCGGCGAAATCGAAGCTTTTCAACAGACGCGGCAGGATCAACTGCTCGAAGTATTCCGGTGCGCAGATATTGAAGGTGACTGGTTGCAGGGTGGGGTCGAATGCTGGTGCACCGGCGTGACACAGGTTGATGCTTTCGAGGATCTTCAGCACGTGGGCGTACATGGTGCTGGCTTTGTAGGTGGGGCGCATACCCGCGCGGGTATTGATGAACAGTTCGTCTTCGAAACTGGTGCGCAGCTTTTTCAGGCAGTAACTCACGGTGGACTGGCTGACGCAGAGCGCCTCGGATACACCGCTGACGCTGCTTTGCTCATACACGGCGATAAATACCATGAGGTCCTGCATATCGAGCTTTCTAAGCAAGTTACTGTTCAACATCCGTTTCGTCTCGCTGTGCTCCTTGCGCTGACTGTGCGCAAACTTGTGCGAGTGATCCTAACGGAACGATGGTGCCAGGAGAATGCCTTGTAGGAGTTTTCATGGAAAGTTGTGGGGCAATTCCAGAGGCCTTCAGCCCTGAACGGCTGCTGGCACCCCGCGGCGGCTGGACATCAGCAGTGCCCACATACCGACTCCCACCAGCAGCGCACCGATGATTTCCAGCGGCAGTGGCGACTGACGTAACCAGAGCCAGTGAAACAATGTGAGGAACAGCGTGCTCAGGTAAATGTAGGAAATGACCGAGGAAGGGGCGATAACGCCGATGGCCCGATGCAGCAGCCAGAAGGTCGCCAGGGTGGCGAACACCGCCAGGTAAATCAGCCACCAGAAATCGCTCACGGTCAGCAATGACGCCGATCGCCAGCCGCCGCTGAACCCACAGAATGCCAGCAGAAACAGTGCGCCGAACAGCATGTTCCAGAAAGTCATGCCCACCGGGCCGCGACCCTTGAGGCTGCTGGCCTTGAGCCGTTGACTCAGGGGCGAGTAGAGCGCCATCGCCAGGCAACCGACGCCATACACCGACACTGCATACAGCGACGGCAGGTCACCAGGGCCTGCGCCTTTCAAAACCAGCAACACGGCTCCGGCAGCGGCAATCAGCATCGGCAGCACCCGCTGTTTCAGGTTGCTGTCGGGCATCAATACGGCTTCGAACAGCAATGTCAGCAGTGGCACCAAAGTGAACATCGTTCCGGTATAGACGGCCGAGGTGTAGCGCAGTGCCTCGAACAACGAGCCGAAATACACCGCCAGCAGTAAGCCGAGCACGGCATGGCCGAACAGTCCGCGGGCGGTCATGGCGGTATCGCCCTTGATCAGCAGCAGCGGCAAAAACACCAGGGCGCAGAACAGCAGGCGAAAACCGGTCAGCAGGATCGGGTCAATGGCCTGGCTGACCTGTGCTGCCGCAGAAAACGATGCAGCGATCAACAGTGCCCAGAGCAACATGCCGACGTGAGCGGCGGCGGAACCGGTGTGTTTCATGGTGGGGTGTCCGGGTCAGTGGATGTGTCGGGCGTAATGCCGCGGATCGAAGCGCAAGACCATCAGGATCATCAGTGCCATAACGCCGGTCAGTGACCACCAGGCCCATTCGAAGCTGCCGAGCTGATCGCGGATCAACCCGGCAATCAGCGGCGAGAGACCAGCGATCAGGTAGCCGATGCCTTGCACGAACGCGGTCAGGCCGCCGGCACGCTGGGGATTGTCCAGATGATCCAGGGACACGATCAGGCTCATCGGGAACAGTCCGCCGATGCCGAGCCCCAGCAGACATGGCCACAACAGAGTCAGGTGTTGCGGGCTGAGAACAAGCCCGCAGAAACCGGCCATGATCAGCGCCAGCAACACCACCAGCACCACGCGCCGGTCACGGCTGCGGTTGGCGATGGCCGGTGTCAGCAGGCCGGACAACACTTCCATGGCGGTCAAGAAACCCAGCAGCAACCCGGCGTTTTGTTCGCTCCAACCCTTTTCCACGTAGTACGGCGCCAGCCAGGCCAGCACACAGGTGTAGGACGCAGTGCCCAGGCCGAAGAAGATGGCGAGCAGCCAGGCGCGGGAATTGCCGAAGAAGGACCCATTGCGTTGCGCTTGAGCAGGCTGTGTTGGCATCCGTTCACGTTGCAGGCACCAAAACAGCAGCGCTACCAGCGCCAGCGCCGCCCAGATCGCCAGGCCTACACGCCAGCTGCCGGTGCGGATCATCACCAGCGGCGCAAACGACGCCGCAATCGCTGCGCCGCCCATGATCGACGTGACGTAGAGCCCCATGCACAGGGAAACGTTGTCGCTGAAGCGGGATTTGATCAGCGCCGGCATCAATGCCTGGATCAGCGCGATACCGATACCCGCCAGCACGGCGCTGAGGATCAGTTCGGCCGCCGAATCGAGGAATAACCGCGACACCGTGGCCACGCTGATGATCAGCAGCGAGAGCACCACGGTGCGTTGTTCGCCGATTCGTTGGCTGACGCTCAGCCCAACGAACATCGCCAGCCCCATCGCCATCACTGGCAGCATGGTCAACAGCGACGCCAGGCTGAAACTCAGTGCAATGTCGCCGCGAATCGCCGACAGCAAAGGACCGACGGCGGCCATGGAAGGCCGCAGGTTCAGGGCGACAAGAATGATGCTGAACATCAGCCAGAGGGCGGGGCGAGAGGTTGCGCGAACGTTTTCCATCTATCGGACCTTGAATGACAAGGAGCCGATTAGGCGCGCGAGGCCTACGGGTCGCAAATCAGAAAGTCCTGAGCAGTATTTAGAAATTAAATACAAAACTTCTGTGGGAGCGGGCTTGCCCGCGATAGCGTACTGACAGTCGACATAGTCGCTGAATGTGAAACCGCCATCGCGGGCAAGCCCGCTCCCACAGGCGATGCAGTGTTTGGTAGATGTTGTTCACACTTGATCCGTCTGTGAATGTTTAGCCAACCTGCAACCAAGGTTCTTCAAATCCCGATTTAACGACTTAACCTCCCGTGTGACGCTGCCGGTCATCTGTTCTCTGCGGTTTTATCTATGGACGGTTGTCCCGTCGCACTTCCCTCCGAATTAGCCTTTTGGGCGCTGTGGCACTGCCGTCACGCGCGCCCACCGGATTCCTGCATTTCCCGTTGATTGTTCTTACAGGTCCCGCGCTATGCGCCGGGATCAAAGCGGCGACGCCTGTGCGTTTGCCTGACGCGGAAATAAGAGAATTCCCATGAGTGTTGCCACGACATCTTTCGCCTCCAAGCAAGAAGCCCTGACCTTTCTGGAACAGAACCCGGATATCGAGATGTTCGAGTTGTTCATCCTCGATAACAACGGTGTACCGCGGGGCAAGTTGCTGCATCGCGATGAACTGCTGGCGGTGTACGAAAGCGGGCGGCCATTGCCGAGCACCATTCTTGGCCTGACCATCAATGGCGATGACGTGGAAAACTCCGGCCTGGTCTGGGACGTTGGCGATATCGACTGCCGGGCGTACCCGATCAGCGGCAGTTTGACGCGCATGCCGTGGCGGCTGATTCCTACGGCGGCGGTGCAGGTCAGCATGCACCCGAAGGAGGGGATGCCCGCGACGATTGCCGATCCACGGCATCTGCTGGCGAAAGTGATCGAAGATTTGCAGGCCGACGGTTATTACCCGGTGATGGCGGCGGAGCTGGAGTTCTACCTGCTGGATCAGCAGCGCGACGGCAACGGTCGGCCGCAACCGGCGCGAGATGTCGATGGCGGGCGACCGCGGGGCACTCAGGTCTATGGCTTGCGTGAACTGGAACAGATCGAGCCGTTTCTGGCCGATCTCTACAGCGCCTGCAAACTCCAGGGCATTCCGGCGCGCACGGCGATTTCTGAATACGCGCCGGGGCAAGTGGAAATCACCCTCGAACACCGCACCGACGCCTTGCAGGCGATGGACGAGGCGGTGCGCTACAAACGACTGGTCAAGGGCGTGGCGCATAAGCACGGGATGACGGCGTGCTTCATGGCCAAACCGTTCGATGACCTGGCGGGCACTGGCATGCACATGCACGTCAGCCTGGCGGACAAGGAGGGCAACAACCTGTTCGCCAGCGAAGCCCCGGACGGTACGCCGTTGCTGAAACAGGCGGTCGGCGGGATGCTCAGTACGTTGCTCGATTCATTGCTGCTGTTCTGTCCGAACGCCAACTCTTACCGTCGCTTCCAGACCAACAGCTATGCGCCGCTGGCACCCACGTGGGGCGTGGACAATCGCACCGTGAGTTTGCGCGTGCCCGGCGGGCCAGCGTTTTCCCGGCATATCGAACACCGCATCTGTGGCGCCGACGCCAACCCGTATCTGGCGGCTGCGGCGATTCTGGCCGGGATCCATCGCGGTATTCGCGAACAACTCGATCCCGGTGCGCCGGTGGAGGGTAATGGCTACGCCCAGGCCACGGAACTGTTGCCGACTGACTGGCTGACCACGTTGCGGGCGCTGGAAGGTTCGAGCTGGGCGCGGGAAGCGTTCGGCGGTGAGTTCCTCGGCGTGTACCTGGCGGTAAAACGTGCCGAGTACCGACAGTTCATGGGCGAAGTCGGCGAGCAGGACTGGCGTTGGTATTTGCATCAAGCCTGAACAGAACCTGAACCATTCTCAAATAAGTTAAAGGTTTTGGCCTGGCGCCATGAGCCAACTAATCGTTGGCTTCTTTTTCACGAAAAATTGATGGTTGGCTGCCTAAAATTAGTGCTGTCGCGGTAAATGAAATTTTCACATTTACCGAAGGCACTTCTTTTCAGGAACAGCCGATCATCATGTTGAAGATTAAAGCCGTGCGCCCCGAGTGGGTGACACTGATTGCCAGCGCCTTTCTATTAACGGGCTTCAATCTTGTTCTCTGGCAACACCTGTTTGAAATCACGGCATCGGACGGTCAGGGCATCGTCATGCGCGTGGCTTTCGGCTTGATGATCCTGGCTGCCTTCAACATTGTGCTGACCCTGCTGGCTTTCCGGCCCGTGATGAAACCGGTCCTGACGCTGATCTTCATGGTCAGTGCTGGTGTGGCGTACTTCATGAGTCAATATGGTGTTTTGATTGACACCGGCATGTTGCGTAACTTTGCTCAAACCAATGCGACGGAAGTGCGTGACTTACTCTCGATCAAGTTGCTTGTCTATATTGTTTTGCTCGGTGTTTTGCCGTCCTGGTTGTTATGGAGGACGCCGGTTAGTTACCGTCGCTGGCACCGTGAACTACTCAGTAAAATTCTCGTGAGTGCCGCATCAGTTGCTGTGATCGGTGGTGTCGCACTGGTTAACTATCAAGGCTTGTCCTCATTGTTGCGCAATCATCATGAGTTGCGCCTGATGGTGGTGCCGAGCAACTACATCGGCGCCTCGGCCGGCTATCTGCGTGAGCAGGTCGCCTCTGCGCGGCAACCCTTCGTCAAACTGGGCGAAGATGCCCAGCGGGATCCTGCCTGGCAAACCCACGGCCGCAAATCCCTGACCGTGCTGGTGGTGGGCGAAAGTGCCCGGGCCGAGAACTTCGGCATCCTGGGGTATGACCGTGACACCACCCCCAAACTGGATAAAGAGGCCGGCTTGATCGCGTTCACCGACGTGCATTCCTGCGGGACGGAAACAGCGGTGTCGGTGCCGTGCATGTTCTCCGACATGGGCCGCAAGAATTACAACGCCAGCAAGGCAAAGAACCAGGAAGGCCTGCTGGATGTACTCAAACGCGCGGGGCTCGACGTGATCTGGCGCGATAACCAATCGGGCTGCAAAGGCACTTGCGATCGGGTCACCCTCGACGACGTCAGTAACCTGAAAGACCCGGTGCTGTGTGCCAATAGCGAATGCCGCGATGAAATCCTGCTGCAGGGTTTGCAGCACTTCATCGATACCCTGGATAAAGACACGGTACTGGTGTTGCACCAGATGGGCAGTCACGGTCCGGAATACTTCAAGCGCTACCCGAAAGAATACGAGCGCTTCACCCCGGTTTGTGAAAGTAACGCCCTGAACAATTGCAGTCGCGAAAGTATCGTCAATGGCTACGACAATACCCTGGTGTATACCGACCACGTGCTGTCCACCCTGATCGATTTGCTGCGTAACAATCAGGACAAAGTCGACACCGCGATGCTCTATCTGTCGGACCACGGCGAATCCCTGGGCGAGTACAACTTGTTCCTGCATGGCACGCCTTACATGCTGGCGCCGGAACAACAAAAGCATGTCGCGATGCTGGCATGGTTTTCCGACAGCTATCAAAAGTCGTTCTCGGTGGACACCCATTGCCTGCAACTGAGTCGCGAAACGCCCTTGAGCCAGGACAACCTGTTCCATTCGATGCTCGGTTTGCTGGAGGTCAAGAGCAAGGTCTACAACCAGGACCTGGATATGTTTGCCGGGTGTCGCGGTGCGGTGATCGACGGCGTATTGGCCAAAGAGTGAGCGCTTCAACCTTTTTTTCACGCACCGGCGGCTAACCTGCGGCCGGTAGAGTTTCCCCCCGAGAACATTGCACATGTCCGCTCAACCCCCATCCGCCATCGAGCTTGAGATCGCCCGGCGCTACGATCAGGAGCACGCCCGCGTCTGTCTTCAGCCGCGACCGCGTGGCCTGGCCGGGCGGTTGACGTTCTGGCGTGACGAGCAACTGGTGCGCAACGCGCTCAAGGCTGCCGGCGAGCCGGGCCTGGTTCTCGATTTGGCCTGCGGTGTCGGGCGCTTCTGGCCGGTACTGGCCGAGCATGCCAACCGGGTGATTCTCGCGGCCGACCCGTCGCAGGACATACTCGATCATGCCCGCACCCACCATCCGCAGAACCTGCTGAAACGGGTCAAGACCTTTCAGAGTTCAGCGTTCAACATCGGCTTGTCGGCGAATGCGGTTGACTGCATTTTTTGCATGCAGCTGTTTCAACACATCGCCTGCCCCGAGCATCGTTTGGCCATGCTTAAGGAGTTCCATCGGGTCAGTCGCGATACGGTGATTGTGGCGTTACGGGTCGATGCTCATTTCAAAGGCCGGCGCACGGATGCACAGGGCGTTCCGGCCCGACCGTTGGCCAGCAAGGCCGACGTGGAAGCCGAGTTCAAGCGCGCAGGTTTGCGCGTGCTCAGTCATCAGGACTTCCTGCCCGGCTGTGCGCGGATGCGCGTCTACGTACTGCGTAAGGCCAGTTAGTCTCCGCTTGTCAGACATTTCTTGCTGTTTGGCAGGCATTTTCGCTAAAGCTCTTGTTCAGTGGATGCGCGGAAATCGCCGGGGGCGATATATACTGCGCGCCATTCTTCAAGGGAGAGCCGTGTGGCCATCGATATTCACTGGATTCGCGACAACGATAGCCTCGGTCAGTTTTGCGCCGAGTGGCAGCAGCTGCCATACGTTGCCCTCGACACCGAATTCATGCGGGTCGACACCTTTTATCCGATTGCAGGCCTGCTGCAGATCGGCGATGGCGTACG
Source organism: Pseudomonas lyxosi (assembly GCF_047758685.1). Taxonomy (NCBI): domain Bacteria; kingdom Pseudomonadati; phylum Pseudomonadota; class Gammaproteobacteria; order Pseudomonadales; family Pseudomonadaceae; genus Pseudomonas; species Pseudomonas lyxosi. The sequence continues at coordinate 6,638,118 of NZ_CP180481.1, read as the reverse complement.
CGCTTACCTGATTGATCCACTGACCATCGACAACTGGCAACCTCTGGCCGCGTTGCTGGAAAACCCGGCCGTGGTCAAAGTCGTCCATGCGTGCAGCGAAGACCTCGAAGTCCTGCTGCGCCTGACCGGCAGCCTGCCGGTGCCGCTGTTCGACACCCAGTTGGCCGCGGCTTACCTGAACCTCGGTTTTTCCATGGGGTATTCGCGGCTGGTGCAGGAAGTGCTCGGCATCGACCTGCCCAAGGGCGAGACCCGTTCCGACTGGCTGCAACGTCCGCTTTCCGACACCCAAATCAGCTATGCCGCCGAAGATGCCCTGCACTTGGCGGAAGTTTTCGTACAGCTGCGTCCGAAGCTTTCTGACGACAAGTACGCCTGGGTCCTGGAAGACGGCGCCGAGCTGGTGGCCAACCTGCGCCGCGAAGTTGATCCGTATGAGGTCTATCGCGAAGCCAAGCTGGCCTGGAAGCTTTCCCGCGCCCAGCTCGCCGTGTTGCGTGAACTGTGCGCCTGGCGCGAGCGCGAGGCCCGCGCCCGTGATCTGCCGCGCAACCGCATCGTGCGTGAGCATTCCCTGTGGCCGCTGGCGCGGACTCAGCCGGATAACCTTGGCGCGTTGGCGAAAATCGAAGACATGCACCCGCGTACCGTGCGTCAGGACGGCGAATTTCTGCTTGATCTGATCAAGCGCTCAGGCAGTGTGTCGCCTGATCAATGGCCGCCAGCGGTGCCGGAGCCTTTGCCGGTGGACGCCGCCGCGCTGATCAAACAGCTGCGTGCGATCGGCCAGGCCGAAGCTGAACGCCTGAACATTGCGCCAGAGCTGATGCTGCGCAAGAAAACCCTGGAGGCGCTGCTCAAGAGCGGCTATCCCAACGGTCCCTACCAATTGCCTGATTCGCTGCGTGGCTGGCGCCGCGAATTGATGGGCCAGGCGCTGCTCGACAGCCTGGCCACCGCCGGAGAACAGCCTTGAAACGTATTTGCTCCATTTATCGAAGCTTGAAGAAAAACGAGATGTACCTCTATGTGCTCAAAAGCGATGCACTGGAGCGCGTCCCGGAAAGTCTGATGGCCGCCTTCGGCAAACCGCATCACGCCTTTGATCTGGTGCTGACCCCCGAGCGCAAACTGTCGCGCGAGGACATCACCGTGGTGCTGGAAAACCTTGAGAGGCAGGGTTATCACTTGCAAATGCCGCCGGCCGAAGACGAGTACATCGAACACTTGCCGGAAGAGTTGCTGCGCCGCAACGACCCGATGTGACCGGCAGACAGGCTCTGTTCAGAGCCTTTATGAAACACTGGAATGATTTTGGCGATGGCCAGGGCGATGGAGCGTTACTCCATCGGCGGCCGTCTGCACTGTTTTTGAAAGGTTTGAACCATGCGCGTTCTGATTGCTGAACACGACCACCCGGTGTACGCCCAGCTGTTGCGTCAAGCAGCGCCCGACCTGGAAGTGCTGACCAGCGGCGACTCCGCCGAACTGGCCAGCCAGGCTGCTGATTGTCCGATCTGGCTCGGCCAGCCGGACCTGCTGGCGACCTTGCTGCGTCAGGGCCACGAGCCACAATGGCTGCAATCGACCTGGGCGGGCATTACGCCGCTGCTGGCCGATGGCTTGCCACGTCACTATCGCCTGACCCGGGCGGTGGGGATTTTCGGGCAGGTCATGGCCGAATACGTGCTGACCTATATGCTCGGCCACGAACGCGAAGTGCTGCCGCGGCTGGTCAGCCAGGTCGAGCGCAAGTGGGACAGTCGCCAGGGCCAAAGCCTGGCCGGGCGCAAAGTATTGATCGTCGGCACCGGTGATATCGGCCAGACCGTGGCGCAGTTCCTGGTGCCGTTTGGCGTCGAGTTGTACGGCATCGCCAGCGAAGCCCGCGAGCAGGCGCCGTTTGTCGAAGTCGGAGCGCTGGCTGATTTGCCGCGTCTGGTGGGTGAAGTGGATTACGTGATCAATCTGCTGCCGAATACGCCGAACACCCATGACCTGTACGACGCGGCGCTGTTCAAGCAGTTCAAGCCGACCGGGTTGTTCATCAACGTTGGACGCGGCGTAGCAGTGGTCGACGCGGACCTGGTGGAAGCCTTGAAAGAAGGGCATCTGGCCGGAGCCGTGATCGACGTCTGCCGTCAGGAGCCGCTGCCGCAACGTCATCCGTTCTGGACCGCTTGGGGCTTGCTGCTGACTGGCCACAGCTCGGCACCGACCTCGCCATCGATGATGGTGAATCTGTTTGTCGAGAACCTGCGGGCATATCAGGCGGGTGAGGCGTTGCGCGGGGAAGTGGATTTCAATCGCGGCTACTGAAACCACCGCTAATCGTTCCCACGCGGAGCGTGGGAACGATTATCAGCGGTGTGGCTTAGAGGGTGAAGTCGCCTTCGGCGGCCAACTCGCTCAGCGGACGACGCGGGCTCGGTTCTTCACGTGCTTGCAGATAGTCCGCCAGCGTCGCCTTATCGCCCAGTTTGCCCACCGCTACCGCAGCGTGCAGCGCATAACCCTCGGGAATATTCAGCTCTTTGCGGGTCAGGTCCTGATCGAAACCGGCCATGCCGTGGGTGTGCCAGCCGCTGATGCTCGCTTGCAGTGCCAGATGGCCCCAAGCGGAACCTGTGTCGAAGGTGTGCCACAAGGCCGGGGTTTCTTCGGTGGCGCCAGGCACCGCGAAGGTGGTTTTCGAGATCACGATCACCAGTGCCGAGGCGTGTTGCGCCCAGCTGCGGTTGAACTCATTCAGCAGGCCCAGATAGCGCTCCCAGTTTGGCGTGTCGCGACGCGCATACAGAAACCGCCAAGGCTGCGAGTTGTAGGCCGATGGCGCCCAGCGTGCAGCTTCGAAGAAGCTCAGCAGGGTTTCTTCGGAGATCGCTTCGCCGGTGAAGGCGCGGGGCGACCAGCGGTCGGTGAACTGAGGGTGGATGGCATAGTCGGCAACGCGTGGATTGGCACTCATCAAGAGATTCCTTGCTACGTTTGAAGGTGAGGGGCGACGCAAAACCCTACTGGGCGGCACAATAACTGACAAGCTCGTTTTTTACCGGCAGTCGCCAACGCTTGGCCCACAAGGGCCTTGGCACTAGACTGGCGGCCTTTTCACCACCTGATGTTGATGCTTGAGCCATGGCCGCCAAAGTCGAACCGTTCTGGATACGCAAAACCCTCGATCAACTCGATCAAGAGGAATGGGAATCGCTGTGCGACGGCTGTGGCCTGTGCTGCCTGCAAAAGCTCGAAGATGAAGACGACAACAGCGTCTATTACACGCGTATCGCCTGCAAACTGCTGGACCTGAAAACCTGTCAGTGCACCGATTACCCGAACCGCCGCGATTTCGTCCCCGACTGCATCCAGCTCACGCCGGGCAAGGCTGACGAATTCAAATGGTTGCCACCGACCTGCGGCTATCGACTGGTCAGCGAAGGCAAGGACCTGCCGCTCTGGCACCATCTGGTGTGCGGTGATCGCGATGCGGTGCACCACGAACGTATTTCCCAGTCCGGGCGCATGCTCGCCGAAGGCAGCGTGGCCGAAGACGATTGGGAAGACCATCTGATTTTCCGGGCGGGTTAATTCCCACTCACAAAATCGGCAGTGATTACTAGAATTCAGGGCTGCTACGCAGCCCAGCGCGAGCAAGCTCGCTCGCCACAAGGAGTGTGTATGGCTGTGGGATTGCGGCTGGCGTTGGCTTTTGGGCTATTGGCCCTGGGTTCGCCCGTGTGGGCGGCGAAGAAGGTCGATCTGGATTACCACGTGCGCCTGTTGCCGCAAAGCGATCAGGCCGAAGTGCGGCTGACTCTGGCTCAGGGTTCGGCGGTACGCAGTCTGGATTTTGACTTGGGCGATGGCAGCCACTACAGCGATTTCAAGGCCGACGGCCAATGGCAACTCACGCCGGGCAAGCAGGCCCGTGGTGTCTGGCGTCCGGCCGCCGACAAGGCCAGCCTGACCTACCGCGTACGCATCAGCCACGGACGCAAGAGCGGCAGCTTCGATACACGCATGACGCCAACTTGGGCGCTGATGCGCGGTGACGATCTGGTACCAGCGGCCAAGCTCGATCAGCAGGACGGCATTGAGCTGGTCTCACGCCTTGAATTCGAATTGCCCACCGGCTGGAAAAGCGTTGAAACCGCCTGGCCGCGAATCGGCAAGAACAAATTCCGCGTCGATAACGTCTCGCGCCTGTTCGACCGGCCCACGGGCTGGATGCTCGCCGGCCACCTCGGCACCCGTCGTACGCGGCTGGGGGAAACCGAGGTCACCGTCGCCTCGCCTCAGGGCCAGGGCATGCGCCGCATGGATGTGCTGACACTGCTGACCTTTGTCTGGCCGCAAGTGCAGGCGGTGTATCCCCGTCATCCCACCAAACTGTTGATCGTCGGCGCCAACGACCCGATGTGGCGCGGCAGTCTGGGCGCGCGCGAATCGATCTATCTGAACACGCGTCTGCCGATGGTCAGCGAAAGCGGCAGCAGTGCGCTGGTGCGGGAATTGGCGCAGGTGTTCGGGCGGATCAACGACCAGCAGCGCAGTGACTGGATCAGCGAAGGATTTGCCGAGTATTACGCCATCGAACTGGTGCGCCGCGCCGGCGGCATGAGTGATGAGCGGTATGAGAGTTTGCAGAAGAAGTTGGCCAAGGACAGCCAGAAAGTCACGACCTTGCGCGCTGAGCAGGTCAGCCCGGCACAGGTGTCAAAAGCGGTCGTGTTATTGCAGGAACTGGATCGCGAGATTCGCCTGAAGACCCGCAACAAGCGTTCGCTGGATGATGTGTTGCGCGGGGCGATGCATCTGGAGAGCGTGGATACCAAGGAGTTTGTTCAACTGGCTGAAAGCATTATCGGTGAATCTTCCAAAGTCCTTGATACCGAGTTGCTTCAGTAACACCGCCATCGCGAGCAAGCTCGCTCCCACAGGTGACCGCATTCCAATGTGGAAGCGAGCTTGCTCGCGATGAGGCCTTATGCCCCACCGCAACGCTCGGATCAGGCCCCGGTTTTCGGCGACGTCAAAGAATCATTACCGGTCACGGTAGCGGTATTGGTCGCCGCTTCAGCATTCGCCTTCAACCGGTTCAACTCTTCACCCGCCCGTTGAATCTTCGCCCGCACGTTGTTCATGTCCTGACGGCTTTTCTCCAGCAGGCTTTTCGCCGAACTGTGCCCGGTAATACCTCGCGCCAGGGCTACACCGCCGATCGCCACTTGAATCAACCCGAACAGACCACCGCGACGCAGGCCCTTGCCGACCATCACCACGCCGCCGGCCAGGGAACCGATGCGTTCCCAACCCTGCACGTTCTGCTCAGGGTGAGTCTGGAACGGGGTGGATTCGATGCGTTCTACGCGTTTGAGTTCGCTCATGATCTGTCTCCTGGCTGGAATGACTGCTTCAAGAATAGATACTTAAGCTGACTGCCAAGGCGGGCGGCTTGTTCCATCGGATGTGCGGTGAATCAGCGAAATTTCGCCCCGGAGCGGGTGTTGAGTCCCTTGGACATGCGGTCATAGAGCACGACGTTGACGGTGGCCGCCAGGTTCATGCAACCGGTGGTCGGGATGTAGACCACGTCTTCGCACCAGTCGCGAATCTCTTTATCCAGCGAGCCGTCTTCCGGGCCAAAGATGTACAGCGCGCGGTCCGGGTGCGTGTATTCCGGTAGCGAACGGGCGCCGTCCACCAGTTCCACAGCGACCGGAACGCAGCCCAGCGGCAGGATTTTTTTCAGGTCGTCGATGCCGATCAGCGGAATGTCGTAGTGGACGCGCTTGGTGTCGGTGACGAAGTCGGCGGCGCGTTCATAACGTTTGCCGGTGTAGAACACGGACGCCACGCCATAGCAGCCAGCGGCGCGCATCACCGAACCGACGTTCTCCGGTGATTTGGGGTTATACAAACCAATGCAGCTGTACCGTTTGTCTGCCACGAGCGGGTGCCTTCGGGGAAAAAACGGCGATTATACGGGGATTGGGGGAGGGGGGCACTGATCGTTCCTACGCTCCGCGTGGGAATGCCGCCAGGGACGCTCCGCGTTCCGCTTCTGAATGTGACGCAGAGCGTCACGGGATGCATTCCCACGCAGAGCGTGGGAACGATCAGTAAGCGGGTTACTCGTCTTTCTTCATCAACCCCGCCAACGCGGCAAACGGGTTATGCGTCGCCTTGGCGATTTTCGGCGAGCTCAGCGAACCTTCACCGAAATACTGTTGGTCGGTATACCGCGAGTGTTCGTTGTCGTGGCAGTACAGGCACAACAATTCCCAGTTCGAGCCGTCCTGCGGGTTGTTGTCGTGGTTGTGGTCGCGGTGGTGCACGGTCAGTTCGCTCAGGCGCTTGCCGGAAAACTCACGGGCGCAGCGGCCGCACACGTGCGGGTACATTTTCAGGGCCTTGTCGCGGTAACCCATTTCCTTGTCGCGCTGGTTGTCGGCAAGGATGCGGTCGAGTTTCGACGTGTTGGTCGCAGGTGTTGACGAACTCATGGGTTCACCTTTGTAAAAGACTAATGACGGTTATGAGCCAAGTTTAGCTCAGCCCTTGAGCTTCTCGGCAATCCAGATGGTGTGACGGGTGCCTTTGTTGCCATGGGCGAAGACCTGGACTTCCTCGGCCTTGAAGCCGGCCTTCTTCAGTTTGTCGGAAAACTGTCGGTCAGCGCTCGCGGACCAGACGGCCAGCACGCCTTTGGGCCGCAGGGCCTTGGCGCAGGCACTCAGGCCGCCAGCGGAGTAAAGCCAGCTGTTGGCCTTCTGGGTCAGGCCTTCGGGGCCGTTGTCGACGTCGAGCATGATCGCGTCAAAACCTTGCGGCTCGGCCTGCAGGACTTTGGCCACGTCTTCCATGCGAATGACCGTGCGCGGGTCCAGCAGCGGGTTCCCGGCTTTCTCGCCCAGCGGTCCACGGTTCCACTCCACCACCCCCGGCACCAGTTCGGCGACCACCACTTCAGCGGTCTTGCCCAGGTGCTTGAGGGCCGAGGCGAGGGTGAAGCCCATGCCCAGGCCGCCGATCAGCACGCGCGAATTCGGCCGGCCAGCCACTTTACGGCACGGGATCTCCGCTAGTGCATCTTCCGAGCCGTGCATGCGGGTGTTCATCAGTTGCCCGCCGTCGCCGCCCTGGATCTTGATGACGAAATCCTCACCGTATTCGAACAGGCACAAGGCACCGCCATTTTCAGGAATTGGAGTGGTGTCGAGCAGAACGAAACGTTTCATGGGACTCACTTGAGGAGAAATTGGCATAAGAGGGGGAAGGCAAACACGCGCAGTTGGGAGTAGCCTGCAAAAAGACAACAAGGCCAACGGAGCCATTGATGAAGCGCACCATTCTAACGGTCATTGCCTTGGCCGCGCTCTCGATAACTGCAGTGCAGGCCCAGCAGTTGCAAACCATTCCGACCAACCCTGCGCCGCTGCCCGGTTCGCCCGGCACCGCGACCCCGACACCGTACCCGCAAATCACCCCGACCGCCGCGCCCAGAACCGGGCCCGGCAGTGGCGGTCCGCCGTTGGTGCCCATTGAAATGCCTAGCCCGCCGAGCAAGGACCAGCCACTGCCTGGGCTGGAGCAAAACCCGTCGAAAACCAAATCACCCGGCGGTTAAACCTGCTGCGAGAGCAGTTGCCCATCGGCCATGCGCAAGCGTTTGGAGAGGGAGACGGCGAGGGCACGGATGATTTTAGCGGCGATTTTCGGCGCATCGTTGAGCATCTTTTCCAACGAGTCCTTGCCCAGATTGAGCAACTGGCAATTGCTCGCGGCCACGCAACTGGCCGAGCGCCGTTCGCCGTCGAGTACGGCCATTTCGCCGAACGCCCGACCGCTGCGCAACGTTGCCATGGTCACCTGATGCCCGTCGCTGTTGGTTTTCTGCACCGCCACTTGGCCGGTGTGGATGATGCACATGAAGCTGCCGGCATCGCCCTCATGGAAAATCTCTTCGCCCTGAGCAATGGTGCTGATGCTGAAGTAGCCCGAGGCCGTGGCGAAGTCCGCCGGCAGCAGTTGATCGAACAGGCCACAGTCCATCAGCCAGTCGCGAATTTCGTTGTTCAGTAAGGTCGGTTCTGACATGTCGTCACGGTCTTTTTCTTGTGTCTGTTGCTGTTCCGGTCTGGCGAGAATGTCGCGATTCTCTGTAGCAGCGTCAGCCCGGTGTTCGGTGTTAAGACCGACACGCCGGGCCAAGTTCCTCAGGCGATGCCCAAAACCTTGAAAACAAATGCGTATTCGAGTGCTACGTCACGCAATCCCTGATAACGACCGCTCATCCCGCCATGCCCGGCACCCAATTCGGTCTTGAGCAGCAAAGGATTGGTGTCGGTTTTGGTCGCGCGTAATTTCGCTACCCACTTGGCTGCTTCCCAGTACTGCACGCGACTGTCGTTGTAGCCGGCGATCACCAGGGTCGCCGGATAGGCTTGCGCGGTGACGTTTTCGTACGGGGCGTAGGCCTTGATCCGATCATAGACGTCCGGTTCTTCAGGATTGCCCCACTCGTCGTACTCGGTGACGGTCAACGGCAGATCCGGGTCGAGCATGGTGTTCAGCACGTCGACGAACGGCACTTCCGCAATCGCAGCAGCAAACAACTCCGGCCGCTGATTGAGCACCGCGCCGATCAGCAGACCGCCGGCGCTGCCGCCGCTGATCGCCAATTGCTGTGAAGTAGTGAAACCGTTGGCAATCAGGTGTTCGGCGCAGGCGATGAAGTCGCTGAAGGTGTTGTGTTTGTGTTCCTGCTTGCCGGCGCGATACCAGGCCTCGCCCAATTCGCCGCCACCACGCACGTGAGCGATGGCAAACGCCACGCCACGATCCAGCAGACTCAAGCGGGCGTGGGAGAACCACGGGTCGAGGCTTTCGCCGTAAGCGCCGTAGCCGTACAGATAAAGCGGCGTCGGCTTGCCGAGTGCTTCGCGTTTGACGACGAGGCTGATCGGCACTTTCGTACCGTCAGGTGCGGTCGCCCACAGTCGCTGACTGACGTAGGCGTCGGCGTCGAACGGACCGAGCACCGGTGTTTCCTTGAGCACTTTCTGCTCGCCGCCGCCCAACATCAGTTGGCGGATTTGCGCCGGACGGTTCAGCGCTTCATAGCGCAGGCGGATCCTGTCGCTGACGAATTCCAGGCTGTTCTGCACGTGCAGGCTGTAGGCCGCATCCGGTAATTGCACACGGTAGCTCGGCAGGTCTTGCGGATGAACTTCGATGATCGGCAAGCCACCCTCACGCAAGCTCAGGGTCATGGCACCGGTATTCAGGCTCATGCCTTCGATCATCACCGTGTCGCTGTGCGGGATCAGGTTCTGCCAGTCGGCCTCGGTCGGCGCCACACCGGTGTCTACGGCGTGGTACAGGGCAAAGTTGATGCCGTCGCGGTTGGTGCGAATGAACCAGGTCCATTGGCCGTCCAGCGCGCCGTGGTCGACGTCGTATTCATGGTCTTCAACCCTCGGTGCGATGCAGGTAAAAGCCTGCTGCGGCTGGAACGCGTCAAGCACCCAGACTTCGCTGGTGGTTTTGCTGCCCAGGGACAGCAGCAATTGCTGCTCGGAACTGGAGCGGTAGCAATGCATGAAGAATCGACCGTCCTGCTCATGGAACACTTCTTCGGCTGCCGTACCGTCCAGCCGATAGCGGAACAGTTTGTGCGGGCGATGGGTGTCGTCCAGTTCGCCGAAGAACAGCGTCAGGCTGTCATTGGCCCAGGTCATGCTGCCGTCGCAATCCTGGAATTCCAGTTCACTGACACGTCCGTTGGACAATTCCTTCACGAACAGCGTGTAAATCTCATCGCCCGTGGCGTCGATGCTGTAGGCCAGACGCTGGTGGTCCGGGCTGATGCTGAAGGCGCCCAGGGAAAAGAAGCCGCCTTTGGCCAGCGCATTAGGGTCCAGCAGCAGCTGTTCCTTGCTTTCGTCAAGCTGCAGGCTGTCATCGGCAGGGCGCGGGCAGCGGTAGTGACGGGCATATTCATCCCCGGCCGTGGTGCGCGTGTAATACAGGTACGGACCCCAAGGGGAGGGCAAGGACAGGTCGGTTTCGAGTATCCGGCCCTTGATCTCTTCGAACAGGGTTTCACGCAGCCCGGCCTGATCGGCGGTTTGCGCCTCTTGATAGATGTTTTCCGCTTTCAGGTAGTCGAGCACCGCGTCGGTGTCGCGCTCCTGCAGCCAGGCATACGGGTCGTCGCCTTCGGCCTTGTGGGCAATGGGAGCGTCGGAAACGTTGACGGATAGGGGCATGAAGGACTCTCGAGCGTTTTACGAAATAGGGTTCGCAGACGGCGGGCAAGCCTGACGTGCGAAAAGTCGTTACTATAAGCGCCTCTTTGCCTGCCTTGCCATGGACACCATGACCGAGAACGACTATCTGATCGCTTGGGGCCTCTACGCCTTTGCCGCTTTGGGCTGCCTGTTGGTGTGGATGCGTATCACCCGCTGGATGTGGCGCTGGCTGCGTGAGCCGCTGCGGCTATTGGTTGCCGTGTTGCTGTTCAGCCCGACCATCATTGATCCGGTGAAGGAAAAGGTTGCCCCGGCCATCGCCATTACTGCCCTTGATCTATTGTTCAAGGTCGGCAACAACGCCTGGCGGGCGGTTTCCGACCTGTTCATGTACGGCATGATCGCCTTCGGCATTTACCTGGTATTCGTGGCGATCCGTTTCCCTATCGAACGTGCGTCCAACGCTCGCAAGGAACAGGCTGCCGCTGCCAAGGCTGCTGCCCGGGCCGATGACCCTGAAGAGGATCATCCTTTCGGTGGTGCGGGCGATGACCGTTACGGGCGTCCACCGGTGCCGAGCAACCCTCAGCGATTGCGGGTCGAACCGCGTTTGTAACCTTGCCCCTGCCTTTCAGCGAGAATCCGAGCATGTGTGAGTTATTGGGCATGAGCGCCAATGTGCCGACCGATATCGTGTTCAGCTTCACCGGGCTGATGCAGCGCGGCGGCCGCACCGGTCCGCACCGTGACGGCTGGGGCATCGCCTTTTACGAGGGCCGTGGCCTGCGCCTGTTTCAGGACCCGGCGGCGAGCTGTGAGTCCGAAGTCGCGAACCTGGTGCAGCGCTATCCGATCAAGAGCGAAGTGGTGATCGGGCATATCCGCCAGGCCAATGTCGGCAAGGTCTGCCTGTCGAATACCCATCCATTCGTGCGTGAGCTGTGGGGCCGTAACTGGTGTTTTGCCCACAACGGCCAACTCGCGGAGTTTCAACCGATCAAGAGCTTTTACCGCCCGGTCGGCGATACCGACAGCGAAGCGGCATTCTGCGATTTGCTCAATCGCGTGCGTGCAGCGTTCCCGGAACCGGTCGAGGTCGAAGAACTGCTGCCGGACCTGGTCGCCGCCTGCGCCGAATACCGCAGCAAAGGCGTGTTCAACTGCCTGCTCAGCGACGGCGATTGGTTGTTCTGCTATTGCTCGACCAAATTGGCGCAAATCACTCGTCGTGCACCCTTTGGCCCGGCGCGCTTGAAGGACGTCGATGTGATCGTCGATTTCCAGGCCGAAACCACGCCCAACGACGTGGTCACGGTGATCGCCACCGAACCCTTGACCGAAAACGAAACCTGGACCCGCTACGAACCGGGCCAATGGAGCCTCTGGCGACGCGGTGAATGCGTCAGCCAGGGCAAGACCGAATAAGGATTTCCCCTCATGTTGCTCAGTTATCTACGGCTGGTGTTGTTCGCGGCAGGCCTGTTGATCGGTGTCCAGGTGCCGGGGTTTATCAGCGATTATGCCAAACGGGTCGAAGCGCATTTGATTGAGGCGCAGACCGGTTTAAGCGGTTTTCAGGGCACGGCGAATCAGTTCTTCAAGGGTGACATGCAGGCGTTGGTGGCCCATTACCGCGCCAGCGAAGACCCGATCTTTCGCAGCGATGCCGACAGCCTGAGCACCTTGCTGACCCGTCAACTGGCGCTCGATAAACAGTTCCAGGCCATGCAGGGCCCGTGGTACATCCGCTTCCTGCAGGTTGCACTGGCGGCTGATCCGGATATTCGCAAGGAAACCTGGAACGGCTACAGCTACCAGATTCTGCTGACGCCGGAAGCGATGATCTGGGGCATGAGCGGGGCGTTGCTGTTGTCGTTCGGCATTGAATGCCTGTTCCGTCTGATCGACTGGGTGGTGCTGGGCGGCAAACGCCTGCGCCAGAGCCGGCCGATCGAAGATCGGGATGTGCGCGGGCTGTAAGAAAAAGATCAAAAGATCGCAGCCTTCGGCAGCTCCTACAGCCGACTTGCCGGCGATTGCCGCGACACGGTATGCCTGGCAGATCGCATCGCTGGCAAGCCGGCTCCTGTTTTTACCAGTCGACCGAGTAGCTCATGCTCAACGTCCGACCTTCGGCATTGGCGTACGGCGCTCTGGCGTTGGCCTGGGTGAACAGGTTCTGGTAGGTGCGGTTGGTCAGGTTGTACACCCCGCCTTCAAGACGACCGACCGGCAGTTGCACGGAGCCGAGCAGGTCCACCAGCGTATAGCCTTCGATGTCGCGTCCGTTATTGTCCTTGGCGGCGGCGTCGTAACTGGACAAATGCATGCCTTGCAGGCGCAGGGTGTAGTCGTCTTCGGTGTAGCCGACGAACAGTGTGGTCTTGGCGGGTGAGATGCGCGTAGCCGGCAGATCGATCCATTTGCCGTTCTGCTCGGTCTCGCCTTTGGCCCAGGCGTAAGTGCCACCCACCGACCAGTGATCGGTCGCGCGGTAGGTCAGGCTGTTTTCGATGCCGCGAACTCGCTCTTTCTGGTTGATCAGGCGCAATACGCGATCATTGGCATCGTAGAACTGGGTCACGTCCGAGGTGTTTTCGTACACGGTGACGTCGGCTTGCCACTGATCCCAGTTGCCCCGCCAGCCCAACTCGTAACTGTCGACCTTGATGGCCTGGGCGTTGAGACTCTGAATGTCGAAGGTGCTGCTGACATCACGCATGAAGCGCTGGATATCCGGTAGCGAAAACCCCTGGCTGTAATTGGCGAAGATGTCCTGGTTTTCACTCAGGTGGTAGACCGCCCCCAGGTTGTACAGCGTGGCATCGTATTTGAGGGTGTCGCCGGGCAGCGTTGCGCGTATGCCGGTCTGGACGATCTGGCCATAAGCGATGCTGTCGGAGACCTCGCTTTCGATCCATTCACGGCGCACACCGCCACGCAAGGTCCAGTCACCGATGTCCCAGGACATCTGCCCGAACAGCGATTTGGTGGTGGTTTCAATGTCGGGGCCCAGCTCGTAGGTGGTGCCGGTCTTGGTGTAGGTCAGGCCCTTGAGCGTGTATTGATCACCTCGTTGGCGGGAGCGCTCATGATCATAGTCGGCGCCCCAGACCAGGTTGCCCGTGGCGCTGCCGATGGCCGGCAGCGGCGTGTCGATGGCCGCGCGCAGGCCGTAGACATCCTGCACGCTGTTGTTGTCGGAGATCCCGGCCTTGCCCCGCGACAGGTCCGGGAAGAACAGCGCATCGGCGCGACGCCAGTAGCTTTCCAGTTGCAGGCCCTGGCCGTAGAAGTCCTTGTCGGTGTAATTGAGGTTGACCGACTGGTTATGGGTATAGGGTTGGTCGTCGAGTTTCAGCCCTTTGACTGCCACGGCTTGCTGCCGGTTTGTCGGGTCTTTTGTGTAGCCAGTGTCCTGTTGATCCTTGTAGTCCTGCAGCGACAGGCTGAGTTTTTTGTCGGCATCCAGTTCGTAACCGAAACGACCTTGCAGGTCATAGGTTTCGGTGTCCATGTTGCTGCCCTGGGAAGTGTCTTGAGGGATGCGGTTGCCGTTGCCATCGTACTGATCGTTGCGCTGGGTCAGGTCGGCGGAGACGTACCAGTCCAGGGCATCCTTGCGCCCCGTCGCACTCTGAAAGGCTTCGTAGGCGAAGCCTTTGCGGTTGAGATTGTTGCCGCTGGTCAGGCCCAGTTTGCTGCTGTAGGCAATGTCCTGGCCCTGATTGCGCTTGGTGATGATGTTGATGATGCCGCCTGAAGCACCGGCACCGTAGATGCTGCTGGCGCCGGAGATCACTTCGATACGTTCGATGCTGGCCGGGGCGATGCTGTTGAGCTGGCGGAAGTTGTCGCGCGTGGCGTTCTGCGATACGCCGTCGATCAACACCAGCATGTTGCGTCCGCGCAGGGTCTGACCGAAGTTGCTCATCCCGCCACTGGACGGCGCGAGACCGGGGACCAGTTGCCCGAGGATATCGGCGACCCGGCGACCCGCACCGCTCTGTTCACGGACCTGCTGTTCGTCGATCACCTGGACCGAGCCCGGAATCGAAGCAATGCTCGCTTCGCTGCGAGTAGCGGAGACAACGGTGGCTTGCATGTTCAAGGTGCCGGGCTGCTGCTCGGTATCCTCGGCCCAGGTCTGGGCGCTGAAGGTACCGAGCAACGGGATCAGCAGGGAGAGTTTGGTTCGGGTCATGACGTGGTCTTTTTTAGTTGTGATAAGTGTGTGGCGATAAGGTCGAGCGGTCAGGCGCGGAGTTGGACGACCGCACCCAGCGGATCCCGATGGCGGCTATGGCGTAGGTCAGCGCCACCAGCCAGAAACTGTGAGCCAGGCCGACCAGGCCCATGCCGATCCCGCCAAGGACGACACCGATCAGAGCACCCGCCTTTGCCGCGCTGTTGCCGAGGCCGAGCGCGAAGCCCTGCTGGTTTACGGAAATGGTGTTGGCGATCAGTGCATAGGCGACGGGCAGCAGGGCGCCTTGCCAGATGCCCCAGACGAGTCGACTGACGAGAAACCCCAGCCATTCGTTGGCCAATGCCGTGGCCGCCAGCGTCAGGGCACACAGCCAGGCCACGCCTTCAATGACGCGCAAGGTGTAGGCCGGCTGCCAGCGGTCGAACAGGCGTCCCCACAGTGGTGCGGAAATGGCCAGGGTCGCGGCGCTCGCCGCGTAGGTGGCGCCGATCAGCCAGCTTGGGGCATGCAGAATGTTCGCGACGTACAGCGCGTAGAACGACTGCGGCATCATCTTCGCGGCCTGAATCAACACGATCACCAACAGGATTCCACCGAGCCAGCCTTTGGGCAGAGCCACTGGTTCAACAGCTTTTTTCTTCGAGGCCCGAGCCTTGTCGGCCGGCAGGAAAAAACTCCCCAGTGCGCACAGCAGACAAATCGCCGTCGCGCCATAACAGAGCAAGGCAAACCCCGAGACGTCCATCAGCCAGCCGCCCAGTACCGGGCCGATCAACGAGCCGACGGCAGTCGCCGATTGCAGGCGGGCCAAGGTGTGACCACGTCTGGAACTGTCGCAGCAGGCCAAGGCATAGGCTTGCGCGGCAGCGAGAAAACCGGCCAATGCGCCTTGCATCACGCGAATACCCACCAGCAACCACGGGTCGAGGGTGATGGCCGCCAACCCTTGGCACAGCGCGAGTGCCAGCGACGCCCGAACAATCATCGGTTTGTGTCCGGTGCGATCCCCCAACCGGCCCCACATGGGAGTCAGGAGCATGGCGGCCAGCATCGGACCGGCATAGACCATCGCCGATAACAGCGCGGTGTAGCCGGCGCCCTCCGGCCCGAGCAGATGCTGGATCTGCAAAGGCCAGAACGGACCGCTCATTTCCATTGCGCCCATGGAGACAAACTGGATGACGATCAGCAGTCGCAAGGCGCGACCGTCAGCGAGCATGGGCGATTGGTTGCAGCGGATTACTCAGGCGTCCGACGATGTCGGCATGACTGTCGAGCAAGCGCATGCGCATGAACGATTTGGCGGGCCAATCCTGTTCCAGCAAGGCCTGGCGTTCGCTTTCCCAACGTGCCGGTTCAACGCGCTCGCGCAAGGTCTCGAAGCACTGCGCAACGTGCGTTGCCAAGCGCTCCCAAAGGATATTTTCCGGCACATTCCAGTGGCGGGCGCAGAGCAACGTCAGCTCACCGAGGTGGCACATGAATGTGGTGTGCAGGAGTTTGTCGCGGACAAAACCGGACTCGTCATACAGGGTCATTTTCGGATCGTGCAACTGGATATCCAGGCCCTTGGCGTGCAGGGTTTTGCGATCGATACGAACGTCGCCGAAGTCACGCAACAGCAGCCGATTCAACTGACCGTCAGCACCCATCACCATGAAACTGTTTTGCTGATGTGCTTCGAACGCCACGCCATACATCAGGTAAATGCCCAACAGACTCGGTACGGCAATCGACAGGTAATCGTCGAAGAACGCCAACATGGCCTCGCTGTCGTCACGGCCCTGAGCCAGTCTTACCCAATCACGCAGTAACGGTTGTTCGAATTCGTTGACGGCGAACAGACTGCCGACCGGCACCGCCAACTCGCCTTCTTGCAGAAGGGTAAGCGGGTTGTCGCGATACAGCACGGCAGCATGCCGGGAGCGCTCGTCATCGGCCGGTAGTGGTGCGTAGTGCACGCCGATGCGCTCTGGAACGATGTTCAGCAGACGCTGAATCTGCGGCTCCTGAGCGAGAATATTCAGTATCAGTTGGCTGATGCGCGGCCCCATCCGGGCGGAGCGCGGCGACACGGTGCGCTGCACGCTGGTCAATCGCAGAGCCACCGGCAGTTTGACCATCGGCGCAACGCGACTGGCCTCCGGCAGGACTGTGCGGAAGGACATGGTCGGGTGACCGGTAAACGCGACGATGTCAGTGACGATCAGCAGGTTGTCGGCGATCTCGTTGGCGAACGAATGTGGCAGCTCTTCATGGGCTTGCCATGGGTGCGACGGGAGCGGGAGGTAGTCCTTTTCGTCCAGACCCCGTTGCTGCAAATGGCGCTGCAATTGTTCGGCGGCCTGTGGGAAGTGACCTTGCCACCAGTCCCGGTAATCGGCGGTACCCGCCAGCGCCTCGACGTGTGCGTGCTGGCGGTGCACGGCGCACAGGACTATCGGAAAACTCGCTTCGAATTCTGGTGAGAAAGCGATGACCTGAGCGGCGCTCAAACCCAGTTTGGTCTTGTAGTTCGGGTGCCACGGATGGCCGAGAGTGCCCCACTGTTCGAGCAATGACGTAGGGTTCTGGTGGCTGGTGCCGGCTTTGAGCCAAGCGAGCAGGTTGTCGTCGTACTCGGTGTCGATCTGCTCTCTCAGGCGCTCGGTCCATCCATGGTGAAACGCCAGGCACAGGGTGTCGTTGCTGAAGCTGTCATCCAGTTCCAGGGCCAGACGTTCCAGTACCTGCGGTGAGGCTGGCGGGTTGAGCTGAGTGCTGAGGTGAGCGAGCAATTCGCTGGGCAGCTGGATTTTGTGGGGCAGTTTGTCGGGGGTGTGCAGGACGATGCTGCCGCGCACGTCCCAGCTGTTCATTCTTCCGCCGGACAAGTGCTCGAAGCAAAGATGCGTGCCATCGCCAAGTGGCAACCAGCAATGGTTATTGTCGTCGTATTCGCAAGCGTCGGGGTTGATCAGACCTTCACGAAACAGCGCCTGGATCAGGCGTTGGAAGCAGCGCTGGGCGGCGGGCTCGAGCGCATTGCTCAAATGATCGAGGGTGATGCGGTGGGACTGGAAAGCCTCAGTGCCGAGGGCTTCGCTCCAGTGAGCGAGCAATTGCTGCTGTTTTTGCGTGTAGGCGCGCATCAAGTCCGATTCCTTGTGGACAGTTGGTTAGCTGAAAGCGCGCAGAGAATACCGTTCTGAAAAAATAATGCAAATGATAGTGGTTCATATTTAAAACTTGGGAAATGTCCTTCAGATTCTGGCCATGGGTTTGCTCAAAACGATGTAGTGCTCGCCCACTTTCTGCGCATAGCGCTCCACGACCTGCTGACACAACGTCACGATTTCTTCGACCCACTCCACGCCAACCCGCCACGACACCACCACCTGCAAATTTGGTGGCCGTTGATCGATAGCCAGCAAGGTCAATTCCCCCCGCGCCAGTTCCTCGGCTACCAGCACCGGCGGCAGTGCACCAATACCGAAACCGTCCCGCAGCAACCGGGTGATCGCCGATACCGAGTTCACGCAGTTCAACCGTGGCGTCATTATGCCGTTGGCCTGCATCAGGGCGAGAATCTCCTGATGCGGATGGGAGTTTTTCGAATAGGTAATGATCCGTTCCCGCGCGAGGTCGGCAATCCCTGAATACTCGCGGTTGTAGATCGAGTTAGTCGCCACAATCCAGCCCATCGGGTGACTGGCCAGCTCAAGGCTGCGCACGCTTTCCTGACGCAACAGGTCGGTTTGCAGAATCAGATCGAGAAAGCCTTTTTGCAGCTGATCGCAGAGGTTGAGTGCGGTATCGGCCACTAACTCGATTTCCACCAGCGGATAGTGATCCATCATTTGCGCCACCAACGGGCTCAGCCAGGTATGGATGACCGTGTCCATCACGCCGATGCGAACTCGTCCGACCTTGCTCGAACGGGTTTCGATCGACTGCTTGAGGGCTTGCATGGTGTCCATCATTTGCTCGGCGTACTCGAGCACTTTCAAGCCTTCGGGCGTCAGGCTCACACCACGTGAATCGCGCAGGAACAGCTTCACCCCGAGCTCGCCTTCGAGCACGGCAATGCGGCTGGAAATCGACGCCTGGGTGGTGAAGAGCTTGTCTGCCGTCAGGCGAAAACTCTTGAGTCGGGCGACCCAGACAAAGGTTTCGAGAAACTTCAGGTTCATAGGGACAAGTTTTTCTTATGTCTAGAGCGGGTTTTTATTAGTTGGACGCAGCAGGGCCAGCAGCCCAAAAATCAGGCCATCCGGTTCCCACGATAGGCGTCGTCGGGGCTCAGAACAATACCAATAAAAATTAGCGCGGAGATTTGCCATGAGTGCGCCCGACACGCTCGATATCCCCAAAGCCACGGTTCGTCCAGGACCTTTCGACTGGTACCGCAACATCAATAAACAGGAACGCCGCACCTTCTGGAGCTGCAAGATCGGCTATGGCCTGGACGGCATGGACACCCAGATGCTCAGCTTCGTGGTGCCGACCCTGATTGCGATGTGGGGCATCACCACCGGCGAGGCCGGGTTGATTCACACCAGCACCCTGATTGCCTCAGCCATCGGCGGTTGGGTGGCGGGGATTCTCTCCGACCGCATCGGTCGAGTACGCACTCTGCAACTGACCGTTCTGTGGTTCGCCTTCTTCACCTTCCTCTGCGGTTTCGCCCAGAACTACGAACAACTGCTGATCAGCCGCACGCTGATGGGCTTCGGTTTCGGCGGCGAATGGACCGCCGGCGCGGTGCTGATGGGTGAAGTGATTCGCGCCAAGGACCGCGGCAAGGCTGTTGGCATGGTGCAATCCGGCTGGGCATTGGGTTGGGGGCTGACGGCGATTTTGTATGCGCTGCTGTTCTCGGTGCTGCCACCGGAAGACGCCTGGCGCGCACTGTTCATCCTTGGCATCGTGCCGGCGATTTTCGTGATCTTCGTCCGCCGACTGGTCAAGGACCCGGAAATCTATCGCGAAGCCAAGGCTAAGGAAGAACCCAGCAATCCGGCAAAATTCTACGAGATATTCGCTCCCGGCATCCTTTTCACCACGATTCGCGCTTCGGTGCTGACTACAGGCGCTCTGGGCGGTTACTACGCGATCACCTCCTGGTTGCCGACCTTTCTGAAGAACGAACGCGGTTTGAGCGTACTCGGTACGGGCGGTTATCTGGCGATGGTGATCGTCGGCTCCTACGTCGGTTATGTCATCAGCGCGTATTTGACTGACATCCTCGGGCGTAAAAAGAACTTCATTCTGTTCGCGGTCGGCTCGTTCACCATTGTTCTGCTCTACACCCAATTGCCGGTCAGCAATGGCGTGATGCTCTGGCTGGGCTTTCCTCTGGGCTTCTTCGCCTCGGGGATCTTCAGCGGTATGGGCGCGTTTTTGACCGAGCTGTTTCCAACGCGGATTCGCGGTTCGGGTCAGGGCTTTTGCTACAACATCGGCCGGGCGCTGGCGGCGTTGTTCCCGCTGTTGATCGGCGTGATGAGCCAGAAGGTGCCATTGAGCGTGGGAATCGGTGCTTTTGCGGCGGTGTCCTACGGGGTAGTGATCCTTGCGGCCCTGAGCTTGCCGGAAACCCGTGGCAAGCAACTCGAAGCCCAATAACATAATGCACAGCAACTGATAATCTGCGGGCAAATGCCTTACAGATAGAAAAGAATAAAACTTACAGGAGTGTTCACCGTGAGCCGCCTGCTATTGAACTGCGACATCGGCGAGAGTTTCGGTAACTGGACCATGGGTCTGGACGCCGAGGTCATGCCCTTCATCGATTGCGCCAACATCGCCTGCGGCTTCCACGCCGGCGACCCGAGCATCATGCGCAAGACCGTCAGCCTGGCCCTGAGCAACGGGGTGCAGATCGGCGCACATCCGGCGTATCAGGATCTGGTCGGCTTCGGCCGCCGTTCCATGGCCTACACCGCCCAGGAAATTCAGGACATTGTGCATTACCAGATCGGCGCCCTCGACGGCATTTGCCGGGCTCAGGGCGGGCGGGTGAGTTACGTCAAGCCGCACGGCGCGATGTACAACGACATGATGGCCAACCCGGCGCAATTGCGCGCCGTGCTTCAGGCCGTGGCGTCCTATGATCGTGAGTTACCGCTGATGTTGATGGCCACTCGCGACAACAGCGCCGCCCAGCAGTTGGGCGATGAATACGGCGTAACCCTGTGGTTTGAAGCCTTCGCCGATCGCGCTTATGACAGCGCGGGAATGCTGGTCTCGCGGCAACTGCCGGGCGCGGTGCATCACGATCCCGAGACAATCATTGAGCAGGCGCTGACTATTGCCCGCGGCGGCAACCTTACGGCCAGCGATGGCAGCGCCTTGCACTTGCAGGCCAATACCCTTTGCGTACACGGCGACAATGCCAGTTCGGTAGCCGCCGTGCGGCGTATTCGCGAAGCACTTGATCAGCAGAGCGCGCCATGAAAATCCGGGTCGAAGTGGTGGCGCTGGATTGCTTGATGGTCCGTCTGTTTGATGAGATCAGCGAGGCCAACATGCCGTGGATGCTCGCCGCCAGTGAAAGTCTGCGTGCCGCGTTCGCCGGGCATCTGATCGATCTGGTGCCGTCTTATACGACGTTGATGGTGCATTACGATCTGACCGCGTTGAGTCCGGCCCAGGCTCGGGAGCTGATCGCTGAGGCCTTGATCGATCTGTCGCCCAACGCCTGCACCCGCGGCAAATGTCATGCGTTGCCGGTCTGGTATGACTTGAGTGTTGGCCCGGAGTTGAGCCTGTTATCCCAGCGCAGCGGATTGGCCGTGGATGAAGTGATCCGCCGCCACAGCGAGCGCGAATATCAGGTATTCGCCTTGGGTTTTGCGCCGGGTTTCGCCTTCATGGGGTTGGTGGAGGAAGTGCTGGCGGCGCCGCGTTTGAACACTCCGCGCAAAAAGGTGGCCGCCGGCAGTGTCGGCATCGCCGAACGCCAAACGGCCGCTTACCCGGTGGTGTCTCCCGGTGGCTGGAATCTGATCGGTCGCACCCCGGCCAAATTGTTCGACCGCGAACGCGACGGCTACAGCCTGATGCAACCGGGCGACACGGTGCGCTTCGAAGCTGTCAGCCATGCAGAATTCATTAATCTGGGCGGTGATGACACGCCGTTGGAGGCGCAGGCATGAGCCGTCTATCAATAGAAGCGAGTACGCCGCTGTGCCTGTTGCAGGACGCTGGCCGTTTTGGCGTGCGGCATCTGGGCGTGACCCAGGGCGGGGCGGCGGACTGGCGATCGATGTCTTGGGCAAATTGGCTGCTGGGCAATGGCCTGGATGCACCGGTGATTGAAATCACCCTTGGCGGGTTCACCGTCGTTGCCGAAGAGGATTGCGTGCTGGCGTTGGCCGGGGCGGATCTGGGGGCGCAGGTGGATGGCGAGGCGTTGGCACCGTGGCGCAGTTTCAGGCTGAACAAAGGTCAGCAATTGCAATTCACTCAGCCGCTGCTTGGCGCTCGAGCATATTTGGCAGCCCCAGGCGGATTTGATGCGCCAAAGGTGTTGGGCAGTAGCGCAACGGTGGTCCGTGAGGAGCTCGGCGGGCTGGATGGCATGGGCCGGGCGTTGGCCAAAGATGCACAGTTGAGCTACTCGGGCAGCTCGCTGCTCCTGCTGCGGGCGTTGACGCCCGAACAGGTGCCGGATTTCAAACTCAACGCGCCACTGGACTTGGTGCTCGGTGCCCAGATCGGCGAGTTCAGTGGACAGAGTTCGTTCGACGCGTTCAATAGCGTCTGGACCCTCGACAGCCGTGCCGACCGGATGGGCATCCGCTTGCTGGGAACGGCGTTGCAGTATCAGGGTAAGCCGATGATTTCTGAAGGCATCCCGCTGGGTGCGGTTCAAGTGCCGCCGGACGGGCAGCCGATTGTGTTGCTCAATGATCGGCAGACCATTGGCGGCTATCCGCGATTGGGGGCGTTGACGCCGTTGGCGTTGGCCAGGTTGGCGCAATGTCTGCCGGGGGCGCAGGTGCGGTTGAAACCGGTGGTGCAGGATGTCGCCCATCGGGAGCAAGTCGAATATCTGCGCCGGTTCTAACTGTGGCGAGGGAGCAAGCTCCCTCGCCACAAGGTCAGTGCTCTATTTGGAAAGAAACCGCATCCCTTCTTCAAGCCCCCGCAACGTCAACGGATACATCTGGTCGTTAATCAAGTCCCGCACGATGTTGGTCGACGACGTATAGCCCCACGTATCTTTCGGATACGGGTTGATCCAGATGACCTTCTTGTACTTCTCCATGAACCGCTGCATCCACACATAACCCGCTTCTTCGTTCCAGTGCTCGACGCTGCCGCCGGCCTGGGTGATTTCGTACGGCGCCATGGCGGCGTCACCGATGAAGATCACTTTGTAGTCGGCGCCGTATTTGTGCAGCAGGTCCTGGGTCGAAGTGCGCTCGGAGCTCCGGCGCATGTTGTTCTTCCACACCGATTCATAAATGAAGTTGTGGAAGTAGAAATACTCCAGGTGCTTGAACTCGGTCTTGCAGGCCGAGAACAGCTCTTCGCAGATCTTCACGTGGGCGTCCATTGAGCCGCCGATGTCGAACAGCAGCAACAACTTGACGGTGTTGCGCCGCTCCGGACGCATCTGAATATTCAGCAGTCCGGCATCGCGCGCGGTGTGGTCGATGGTGCCATCGATGTCCAGCTCTTCCGCCGCCCCCTGGCGCGCGAATTTGCGCAACCGGCGCAGGGCGACCTTGATGTTGCGCGTGCCCAGCTCCACCGAATCGTCGAGGTTCTTGTACTCGCGTTGATCCCAGACCTTGACCGCTTTGCCCTGACGCTTGCCGGCATCGCCGACCCGAATGCCTTCCGGGTTGAAGCCGCCGGAGCCGAACGGGCTGGTGCCGCCGGTGCCGATCCACTTGTTACCGCCGGCATGACGTTCTTTCTGTTCTTCGAGGCGTTTCTTGAACTCCTCGATCAGCTTGTCCAGGCCGCCGAGGGACTGGATCGCCGCCCGCTCTTCGTCGGTCAGCGAACGCTCGAACTCCTTGCGCAGCCAGTCTTCCGGGATCAATGCCTGAAGGTGGTCGTCGAGTTTTTCCAGGCCGTTGAAATAGGCACCGAATGCCCGGTCGAACTTGTCGAAATGCTTTTCGTCCTTCACCAGAATCGCCCGGGACAGGTAATAAAACTCGTCCATGTCGGCGAAGGTCACGCGCTGTTTCAGCGCATTGATCAGGTCCAGCAGCTCCCGTACCGAGACCGGCACCTTGGCTGCGCGCATTTCATTGAACAGGTTAAGCAGCATGGCTATCGCCCTCTATCTTGTTAAACAGAGGGATCAGCGAGTGCCGCGACGGCTCATGAACGCCAGGCGTTCAAGCAACTGCACGTCCTGTTCGTTCTTCACCAAAGCGCCTGCCAGCGGCGGAATGGCCTTGGTCGGATCGCGCTCGCGCAGTACCGCTTCGCCGATGTTGTCGGCCATCAGCAGCTTCAGCCAGTCCACCAGTTCGGAGGTCGATGGCTTCTTCTTCAGACCCGGCACCTTGCGCACGTCGAAGAACACGTCCAGCGCTTCGCTGACCAGATCCTTCTTGATGTTTGGGTAGTGCACATCGACGATTCTCTGCATCGTGATGCGATCCGGGAAGGCGATGTAGTGGAAGAAGCAGCGGCGCAGGAAGGCGTCCGGCAGTTCTTTCTCGTTGTTGGAGGTAATGATGATGATTGGGCGTTTCTTGGCCTTGATGGTCTCGTCGATCTCATAAACGTAGAACTCCATCTTGTCGAGTTCTTGCAGCAAGTCGTTCGGGAACTCGATGTCGGCCTTGTCGATTTCGTCGATCAGCAGGATCACCCGCTCTTCGGACTCGAAAGCTTCCCAGAGCTTGCCCTTTTTCAGGTAGTTGCGAACGTCGTGGACTTTCTCTGTGCCCAGCTGCGAGTCGCGCAGACGGCTGACCGCGTCGTACTCGTACAGGCCCTGATGCGCCTTGGTCGTGGACTTGATGTGCCAGGTGATCAATTTGGCGCCGAAGGACTCGGCCAGTTGCTCGGCGAGCATGGTCTTGCCAGTGCCCGGCTCGCCCTTGACCAGCAGCGGACGTTCCAGGGTAATGGCGGCGTTGACCGCCAGCTTCAGGTCATCGGTGGCGACGTAGGCCTGGGTGCCTTCGAACTTCATCTGCTAATCCTCGAACGGTGATGCCGACCTGAACAAGGCAGGGCGGGGCGCAATAATTGTAGTACCCGACTATAACGCGGTGCCCGGTCGACTGTGAACGCAGACGGCTTATTCAGTCTCTGAATGGGGCGTCACATCTTGACTCAGTCTCGGCTGCTGGCCAGTATTGAGATATCGCCATTTTGGCGATAGGTTGCCGGGCATGTCTACTAAATATCGGTTTCGCGATACGTACCGCATTCAGTTGCGTGAGAAGGATCATCCGCCGCCCCATGTCCACCTGACCGGTGGCGGGCTGGACGTCATGCTCAGCCTGGAAACCGTCGAAGTGATGGTGGGCAAAAGGCGCCGCCGCTGATTATCAAGGAAGCGCTGGAGTGGGTCAGGGCCCATCAGGTGCAATTGCTGGAGGATTGGAAACGATGTTACCCATGAAACGACCACGGCTGTCGGCCGTGCAGGCGTTGCCGGATCACCGTCTTATGCTGACCTTTATCGATGGTCAGCAACTGAACCTCGATTTGAGTCGGGACCTGTTCCTCTATCCAGGGTTGCAGCCGTTGCTGGAGGTTGGCGCTTTCGACGGTGCAACCCTGGGTGATGAAGGCTGGAGCGTTGAGTGGCCCGAACTGGACATCCAGATCGGCGCAGACACCCTTTATCTGGATGCGCTCGCGCAAAACGCATCGGACGAAAACACCCGGATCTTCATCGACTGGCGCGCTCGTACCGGGCTGCCGCTCAATCAGGCGGCCGAAGCGTTAGGGGTCAGTGCCCGCAGCATCACGCGCTACAGCAGTGGTCGTGAAGCCGTACCACGATCGCTGGCACTGGCCTGTCTGGGCTGGGACTTCTTGCAGCAGCAATCGAGCCCGGCGCGGGCGGCCGAAGAAACCGGTCGCTATACCGTCACACGCAAGCCTTAACCGGCGTCCGGCTTGGGCCGTTCGTATTGGGCATTGAAGGCCTGGATGAAGCCGTTGCGTAAAATCTGCAAAAAAGCCTCGAATGCGTTGATATCTCGCTGATGCACGCTGCCCCTGAGTTGGACGCGAGTGGCAAACTGGTTCTTGCCTTGATTTTTCAACACCGTTTCGGACCCCCCGACGATGGCCTCCCAAATGGAACGGAAAATCCCTTTGTCCTTGTTCTCGACGTCCTGCTGCCAATTGAACACGTCGACGTCCTTTAGCAGCGGTTTGATGTAACCCGTCAATTGAGCTTTTTTAGCCTCGGCTTCAATGACCACATCACCGTGACCGGCATTGAAGTCGAACTTGCCATAGGCTGAGGCGAAGTCGTTCATGCGTTTGAGTTCGATGTCTTTGACCCGCAGGCGGAACTCGAAATCTTCAAAGTTGCTTAATGGGTCGAAGGTGGCGGTGGTTTCCAGTGGCGCGTGCCCGAGCAGCAGCGCCTTGCCGTCGAAGCGAGCGTCGCGTTTGCCTTTGATGTCGACCACGTTGGTCAGGTTGTAAATGCTGGCGTTGACCTGAGTGGCGTTCATGTTCACGGGGGGCTTGGAGTTGAAGTTGCGGAAAGTGATCTTGCCATCGCTGATCTGAACTTCGTTCAAGGTGATGGGGACCAGTTTGCTCAACTGCGCACGCCAGTCGGTGCCCTGACCGGTCTGGGAGTTTTGCTTGTTGGCGCCGCCGTCGACGAAGTTCACCTCGGGTTTGAAGAACTGCGCCTCGGCCACGACGGCGTGGTCGTACAAGAGCGAGTGCCAGCTGATGGAAAGGTCGATCAGCGGCGCGTTGACGAAAGGCACCGGGACCTTGCCCTCGACCTTGACGATTTTCAGCCCGTTGATTTTGTACGCACCGCGCCACAGGGCCAGGTCCACATCAGTGATCTGGCCACGGTAGTCGCCCATGTTCGCCAGCTTGTCATTCAGGTAGTCGCGCACCAGGTAGGGCAGGGCGATGTGCAGGGCAATCAGTAGCACAACGAGGCCGGCGAGGGTCCACAGGGGCCAACTGTATCTGCGTTTCATGATGGCAAATCTCTGGCATTGTAAAGCCATTGACTGCTGCGGTTACGGGACGTTCGACTGACTGGACGATCAACGGCAACAGGCATACCTTGGAGAGCTTATTTAACGCTGTATAAGGACCCAGCCATGAGCCGTATCTACGCTGACAACGCCCATTCCATCGGCAATACGCCGCTGGTGCAGATCAACCGTATCGCCCCGCGCGGCGTGACCATCCTGGCCAAGATCGAAGGGCGTAACCCCGGTTACTCGGTCAAGTGCCGGATCGGTGCGAGCATGATCTGGGACGCCGAAAGCACCGGCAAACTCAAGCCTGGCATGACCATCGTCGAACCGACCTCAGGCAATACCGGTATCGGCCTGGCGTTCGTTGCTGCAGCTCGCGGGTACAAGCTGATGCTGACCATGCCGGCGTCCATGAGTATCGAGCGCCGCAAAGTGCTCAAGGCACTGGGGGCCGAACTGGTACTGACCGAACCGGCCAAGGGCATGAAAGGAGCAATCGAGAAGGCTGCTGAAATTGTCGCCAGCGACCCGACTGCCTACTTCATGCCGTCGCAGTTTGAAAACCCGGCCAACCCGGCCATCCACGAAAAAACGACCGGTCCGGAAATCTGGAACGACACCGACGGTGCAGTCGACGTACTGGTGGCAGGCGTCGGAACGGGTGGAACCATCACCGGGGTTTCGCGGTATATCAAGAATACCCAGGGCAAACCGATTATTTCGGTGGCGGTGGAGCCAGCGGTGTCGCCGGTTATCACCCAGGCAATGGCCGGTGAAGAAATCAAGCCGAGCCCTCACAAGATCCAGGGTATTGGTGCCGGTTTTGTGCCGAAGAATCTTGATCTGTCGATGGTCGATCGGGTTGAGTTGGTCAGCGATGAAGAATCCAAGGCCATGGCCCTGCGCCTGATGCAGGAAGAAGGGATTTTGAGCGGCATTTCCTGCGGCGCCGCCATGGCGGTGGCCGTGCGTCTGGCGGAAACCCCGGAAATGCAGGGCAAGACCATCGTGGTGATCCTGCCGGACTCCGGTGAACGCTACCTGTCGAGCATGCTGTTCAGTGATCTGTTTACCGAGCAGGAGAATCAGCAGTAGGAGCTGCCGCAGGTTGCGATCTTTTGATCTTGTTTTTGAACGTCTGTAAGGGGGGTGACTCAGGTCAGCCCCCGTTCAGGAACCTTATGTTAAGAAGTGCTTTGTTGCGCAATCCTTAACACTGAATGTTGAGATACACGGGTTCTTCCCGAGGCTGGTAATGTTTATCATGGCCGACTGCTACGTCGGGCAAATGGCGTTGTGCAAAGTTGTCTACTATCAAGGAGTTGTTGATGACCGTTTCCCTTGCCGCGAAGGCGTCGCTGTTGCTGCTGTTCCTCGGCAGCACCCTCTATGTGCATTTACGCGGGAAGGCGCGTTTGCCGGTCTTGCGTCAGTTCGTCAACCATTCAGCTTTGTTCGCGCCCTATAACGCCTTGATGTACCTGTTCTCCAGCGTGCCATCCAAACCCTATCTTGACCGCAGCAAGTTCCCGGAACTGGATGTGCTCAAGGACAACTGGGAAGTCATCCGCGACGAAGCGATGCATTTGTTCGACGAGGGTTACATCCGCGCCGCCGAAAGGAACAACGACGCCGGGTTCGGTTCGTTCTTCAAGAAAGGCTGGAAGCGTTTTTACCTCAAGTGGTACGACAAACCACTGCCATCGGCCGAAGCCCTGTGCCCGAAAACCGTGGCACTGCTCAGCGGCATTCCCAACGTCAAAGGCGCCATGTTCGCGTTGCTGCCAGGCGGCAGCCACCTCAACCCGCACCGTGATCCATTCGCTGGTTCCCTGCGTTATCACTTGGGGCTGTCGACGCCGAACTCCGACGATTGCCGGATCTTCGTCGACGGTCAGGTCTACGCCTGGCGTGATGGTGAGGACGTGATGTTCGACGAAACCTACGTGCATTGGGTCAAGAACGAAACCGACAAGACTCGGGTCATCCTGTTTTGCGACATCGAACGACCGTTGAGCAACCGTCTCATGACCCGCATCAACCGCGGGATCAGCGGCTTTTTGGGGCGCGCCACTGCGCCGCAGAATCTTGATGATGAACGTGTTGGCGGGATTAACCAGGTTTATGCCTGGAGCAAGAACTCCAGCGACAAGTTCAGCGGTGTGGTCAAACGGTGGAAGCGTCGTAATCCCAAGGCGTACCGCGTGCTGCGGCCGGTGTTGGCGGTGGTGGTATTGACGTTGTTGGGGTATTGGTTGTTTGGCTGAAACCGATTCCTGAATAAAAAAACGCTCCTTGGGAGCGTTTTTTTATGCACCGGTTCGGCACTGGGATTGGTGTAAGACTCTTGCTTATTGGTTCTTCCGGCTTAGTCATTGCAATCCATCTCACACGCTGGTTATAGTCGGCGCTCGATGTTTTCCAACCCACCTTTCTCCCCTTCAAAAAAGATCAGCCCATGCCAGCTTCCCTCATCAACGCGGTAGTCGATTCAGCGGTCAACGCTGGCGTCGTGCCGTGCGGGAATCAGCAGCCTGCGCAGATCAGTCATTACCCCCCACCTGTCAGTAGCACGCCGGTGTGCGCAGTCGTATCACCGCCAGGCGTTGGTCTTTCGGGCTGATCAGCTTCTTTTTGCTGTTCTCTCTGCCCGCCTGAAAAAACTACTGAATTTCAGCTTCGGCTGAGTTGGCTTTTTGCCTGACTACAGGTGGTATTCATGTTTGTCCTTTCAAAAAAAACCGTGCTCGCGGCGGCGTCCACGAGCCTGTTCGTTTTGCTGTGGAGCAGCGGGGCGATCTTCTCCAAATGGGGCCTGGCCCACGCGTCACCCTTTGCTTTTCTGCTGATTCGCTTCGCTATCGCAATCTGCGGATTGGTGCTGCTGGTGCCGTTGCTCAAGCTGAAACTGCCCAAGGGCGGCAAGCCGATGTTGTATGCGATGGCCACGGGCGTGGTGTTGCTGGGGGCTTATCAGATTTTCTATCTGCTGGCCCTGGACCTCAAAGTCACACCCGGCGTCATGGCAACGATCATGGGCGTGCAGCCGATTCTCACGGTGGTGATCATGGAGCGTCAGCGATCAGCCAGCAGAATGTTCGGTCTGGCACTGGGTTTGGCCGGGTTGATCATGGTGGTTTACCAAGGCATCGGTCTGGCCGATATGTCGCTGGCCGGCATGCTCTTCGGTTTGCTGGCGCTGGCGAGCATGACGTTCGGTTCGATCATGCAGAAGCGCATCACCGACAATCCCCTGGGCACGCTGCCAGTGCAGTACCTGGCCGGGCTGTTGCTCTGCGGAGTCTTCGTGCCGTTCCAGCCCTTTCATTTCGAACACAGCACCGGTTTCATCGTACCGGTGTTGTGGATGGGATTGGTGGTGTCGGTGCTGGCGACCTTGTTGCTGTATCGGCTGATTGCACGGGGCAACCTGGTCAATGTCACCAGTCTGTTTTACCTGGTGCCGGCGGTGACGGCGGTCATGGACTACCTGATTTTCGGCAACCGGCTGGCGGCGTTGAGCATGCTTGGCATGTTGCTGATCATCATCGGTCTGGTGTTCGTATTCCGTAAAAACGCTTGAAGCAAAACAAGGCCTGGGGCATGAGTTCCAGGCCTTGTTTATTTGGCCCGCGCATGCTCGGCCCGCACCACAAAACTACCTGGCAGCCACCTCTTTAGACTTCACCACTGCCGTCTTCAACACCAACCACAACGCCGCCGCAATCAACACCCCGCCATAGATGTGCGCCATCGACAACGGCTCATCCAGCAACAACGCCCCCCACAACACCCCGAACGGCGGGATCAGGAAGGTCGTGGTCATCGACTTCACCGGCCCGACCGAGCTGAGCAACCGGAAGTAAATAATGTACGCAAGCGCCGTACACACCAGCCCCAAACCCAGCAATGACAACCAGACACTCCAGCCGCCCCAGCTCTCCGGTGGCTGGCTGATCACGCTGTAACCGAACAGCGGCAACAGAAACAACGTCGCGCCGAGCATGCTGCCCACCGCCGATAGACGACTGTCGAGACCACCGGCCTGATCAAGCCAGCGGCGCGCGAGGAACCCGGCGAAACCGTAGCAGGTCGTGGCGAGCAGGCAGGCGAGGGCGCCCATCAACAGTTCCATGTCGAACGCCACCGGACCAGCTCGGGTCAGGATGCCCACGCCCAACAGCCCGAGAAACACCCCGCCGAGCTTGGCGGCCGTGAGCCTTTCATGGAAAAACAGACCGCCGATCAGCACGCCCATCAGTGGCGTGGTGGCGTTGAAAATCGCCGAGTAACCGGCCGGCAGCACCTGGGCGGCTACCGAGTACAGGGTCGCTGGAATCCCGGAGTTGATCACTCCGAGCAGCATCACGGTTTTGAGTTTGCCTTTGAAATCCCAGCTGATGCGCATCAGACCGAGAATCACCAACAGGCCGACCGCGGCAATCGACACGCGGAAAAAAGCAGTGGGGATTGTGCCAATCACCGGGGCAATGATGCGCATGAACAGAAAGCTAGCGCCCCAAATGGCGGCGAGCGATAACAAACGCAGAGTATCGACGGGGTTCACAGCACGTTCCTTCCTTGATTGGCGCGCAAGTGTCGCGCCAGTCAGGACGCAAGGCAATGGTTGCGTTGCGTAACAAAGGGCCACTAAGCTCAGGCCCCACGATAAGAATCAGCCGCCGAGGTTTTACCTATGCCGCAGCAATGGCCAGCCGCCGACATCGCCCGAATGATCCTCGATGGCTTTGACGATTATCGCGAGCATTTCCGCCAGATCACCGACGGCGCCCGGGCTCGCTTCGAGCAAGCCAAGTGGCAGGAGACGCAAACGGCGTCGGCCGCGCGGATCAATCTCTACGAAGAAAAAGTCAGCGAAACGGTGGGACGGCTGCACATCGCTTTCGACGCCGACACGCTGGATGTCAGTTGCTGGCCGCTGGTCAAAAGCGCTTACATCACGCTGATCGACTTGCGCTTCGACGATGAACTGTCCGAAACCTGGTACAACTCGATTTTCTGCGGGCTGTTCAGCCACGACCTGATCAGCGACGGCTGCATGTTCATCCACACCACCCGGCCGAGCCTGCGTCGGGCCCGTGCCGCACAAACCCGCACGTACAAGCCCCAGGGCCAGTTGTCCGGGATGCTCGCGAGCATTTTTGCCGACTACCGTTTCAGCGAGGATTACGCCAACCTGGCGGGCGACCTGTCTCGACTCGAAGGGCAATTGCGCGAGAACCTGCCGGACTGGGTCTGCAAGGACCCGGAATTGAGCGTCGAACTGTTTTCCTCGGTGCTTTACCGCAACAAAGGCGCGTACCTGGTCGGGCGCATCTACACCCAGGACGAACAATGGCCGCTGGTGATTCCGCTGCTGCACCGCGAAGGTCGCGGGATTCAGATCGATGCGCTGATCACCGATGAAGCGGACGTGTCGATCATCTTCTCGTTCACCCGTTCGTACTTCATGGTCGACGTGCCGGTGCCGGCGGAGTTCATCGGTTTCCTCAAGCGCATCCTGCCGGGCAAGCACATCGCCGAGCTGTACACCTCGATCGGCTTCTACAAACACGGTAAATCCGAGTTCTACCGGGCGCTGATCAATCACCTGGCCAACACCGACGACCAGTTCATCATGGCCCCGGGCGTGCGTGGCATGGTGATGAGCGTGTTTACCCTGCCGGGCTTCAACACCGTATTCAAAATCATCAAGGACCGCTTCTCGCCGTCAAAGAACGTCGACCGCGCCACGGTGATCGAGAAGTACCGTTTGGTGAAAAGCGTCGACCGGGTCGGGCGCCTGGCCGACACCCAGGAATTTGCCGACTTCCGTTTCCCGTTGAGCAAGTTCGACCCAGCGTGCCTGGAAGAGCTGCTTGAGGTGGCCGCGTCCACGGTGTCGGTGGAAGGCGACACCGTGCTGATCCGCCACTGCTGGACCGAACGGCGGATGACGCCGTTGAACCTGTATCTGGAGAACGCCAACGACGCTCAAGTTCGCGAGGCGCTGGAAGATTACGGCCTGGCGATCAAGCAACTGGCGGCGGCGAACATCTTTCCCGGCGACATGCTGCTGAAGAACTTTGGCGTCACGCGTCACGGGCGGGTGGTGTTTTATGACTATGACGAGATCTGCTTCCTGACTGAAGCCAACTTCCGGCATATCCCGCTACCGCGTACGCCGGAAGACGAGATGGCGTCGGAGCCGTGGTATTCGATTGGGCCGCTGGATGTGTTTCCTGAAGAGTTTCCGCCGTTTTTGTTTGCTGATTCGGGGCAAAGGAAGTTGTTTGATCAGTTGCATGGTGAGTTGTACAACGCCGATTACTGGAAAAGCCTTCAGGACGCCATTCGCGCCGGGAAGGTCATCGACGTGTTCCCGTATCGGCGCAAAGGCCTGGATAACGAATAACCCCCCGCACTGATCGTTCCCACGCTCCGCGTGGGAATGCCTCCCCGGACGCTCCGCGTCCGCTCTTGGGACGCAGAGCGTCCCTTGCTGCATTCCCACGCAGAGCGTGGGAACGATCACATGGCGGCGCAAATCTGCGACAATCGCCCCCCTGCGCCACTAGACGACTTATTGCGTACCTGATGACTGACGAATCGCCTTCCATCGACAAACTGCTGAAAAACCTCGATCACGCCATGCTCGCCGACCGCCACCGGCTGCGGCGGCAGTTGCTTGAGCTGCGCAAAAAACCTGACGAAGCCAAGCTGGCCCAGTGGGTGACGCGCACGCAGGTGTCCTGTGATCAGGTATTGGCGCGGCGGGCCAGCCTGCCGGTGATTCGTTACGACGACAGCCTGCCGATCGCCGCCAAGCGCGATGAAATCAAAGCAGCGCTGCTCAAGCATCAGGTGCTGATCATTGCCGGTGAAACCGGTTCGGGTAAAACCACCCAGTTGCCGAAGATCTGCCTGGAAATCGGTCGCGGCCAGCATGGCCTGATTGGCCACACCCAGCCGCGTCGAATCGCCGCCCGCAGCGTGGCGAGCCGGGTCGCCGAAGAACTGGCGACGCCGTTGGGTGCGCTGGTCGGCTATCAGGTGCGATTCGAGGACCAGAGCGATTCCAACACCCTGATCAAACTGATGACCGACGGCATCTTGCTGGCGGAAACCCAGAACGACCGCTACCTCGAACGCTACGACACGATCATCGTCGACGAAGCCCACGAACGCAGCCTCAACATCGACTTCCTGCTCGGTTACCTGAAAACCCTGCTGCCGCGTCGTCCGGATCTGAAGGTCATCATCACCTCGGCCACCATCGATCTGGAGCGTTTCTCCAAGCATTTCGACGATGCGCCGATTGTCGAAGTCTCGGGCCGCACCTTCCCGGTGGAAACCTGGTACCGCCCGCTGACCCTGGAGCAAGACGAAGAGGGCAACCGCGTCGAGGATGACTTGACCGTGGATCAGGCGATCCTCGCCACCCTCGACGAAATCGCCGCGTTCGAACGCAGCGAGCGCAAGAGCCCCGGCGATGTGTTGGTGTTCCTGCCCGGCGAGCGCGAGATTCGTGACGCCGCCGACATGCTGCGCAAGGCCCAACTCAAACACACCGAGATTCTGCCGCTCTACGCACGACTGTCGCCGGCCGAGCAGCAGCGGATTTTCCAGTCGCACCCAGGCCGTCGCGTCGTGTTGGCGACCAACGTCGCGGAAACCTCGCTGACCGTGCCGGGCATTCGTTACGTGATCGACAGCGGCACCGCGCGCATCAGCCGTTACAGCTACCGCGCCAAGGTCCAGCGCCTGCCCATCGAAGCCATTTCCCAGGCCAGCGCCAACCAGCGTAAAGGTCGCTGCGGACGGGTCGAACCGGGTATCTGCATCCGCCTCTACGGCGAAGAGGATTTCATCGGTCGCCCGGAATTTACCGACCCGGAAATCCTGCGAACCAACCTCGCAGCGGTGATTTTGCAGATGCTGCATCTGCGCCTCGGCGAGATCACCGATTTCCCGTTTATCGAGCCGCCGGATGGCAAGGCCATCAGCGACGGTTTCAACCTGCTGCAAGAACTCTCGGCGGTCGACCGCAACAGCCAACTGACGCCGCTTGGCCGCCAATTGGCCCGACTGCCAGTGGACCCGCGGATGGGGCGCATGCTGCTGGAGGCGGCGAAACTCGGCAGCTTGCAGGAAGTGCTGATCGTCGCCAGCGCCATGTCGATTCAAGACCCGCGCGAGCGTCCGCCGGAACGTCAGCAAGCGGCGGATCAGGCGCACGCTCAGTGGAAAGACGTGGACTCGGACTTCGCCGGGCTGGTCAATCTGTGGCGTGGTTTCGAAGAACAGCGCCAGGCGCTGACCGCCAGTCCGCTGCGCAACTGGTGCCGCAAGAACTTCCTGAATTATCTGCGTCTGCGCGAATGGCGCGACTCTCACCGCCAGCTGAGCCTGATCTGCCGCGACATGCAGCTCAGCATTAACAAAGAGCCGGCGGATTACCCGAAACTGCACAAAGCCGTGCTCTCGGGGCTGCTCAGCCAGATCGGCCAAAAAACCGAAGAGGGCGACTACCTCGGCGCCCGTCAGCGGCGCTTCTGGATTCACCCGTCATCGGGCCTCGGCAAGAAGCGTCCGCAATGGCTGATGGCCGCCGAACTGGTGGAAACCACCAAGCTCTACGCGCGCATGGTCGCCAAGATCGACGCCGACTGGATCGAGCCCTTGGCCGGACACCTGATCAAGAAAAACCACTTCGAACCCCATTGGGAGAAGAAGCGCGGCCAGGTCGTGGCCTTCGAGCAAATCACCTTGTTCGGACTGATCGTGGTCGGTCGCCGGCCGGTGCATTACGGGCCGATCGACCCGGTGGTGTCTCGTGAGTTCTTCATTCGTGAAGGCCTGGTGCGCGGCGAGATTCAGTCCAAGGCCAAGTGCCTGACCGCCAATGCGCAGTTGCTGGAACAGCTCGACGAACTGGAAGCCAAGGCTCGCCGTCGCGACATTCTGGCCGACGAAGAAACCCTGTTCGCCTTCTACGATGCGCGACTGCCGGCGGAGATCCACCAGACCGCGACCTTCGACAGCTGGTACCGAGTCAACAGCCAGAAAGACCCGCAGCTGCTGATCATGCGCGAAGAAGACGTGCTGGCACGCGAGGCGAGTGAAGTCACCGCCCTGCATTACCCGGACACCTTGCACATCGGTGATCTGGAGTTGGCGCTGAGCTACCACTTCGAGCCGAACCACCCGCGTGACGGCGTGACCCTGCGCGTGCCAGCACCGTTGTTGCCGATGCTGCCGCCGGAACGTCTGGAATGGCTGGTGCCGGGCGTCATCGAGGCCAAATGCATCGCGCTGGTACGTAACCTGCCCAAAGCCCTGCGCAAGAATTTCGTACCGGTGCCGGACTTCGTCAAAGCCGCATTGCAACGCATGACTTTCGCCGAGGGCTCGTTGCCTCAAGCGCTGGGCCGTGAACTGTTGCGCATGACCGGTGCGCGGGTCAGCGATGAAGCCTGGGCCGAAGCGTCGCAGCAGGTCGACAGTCATTTGCGGATGAACCTGGAAATCGTCGACGGCCAGGGCAAATTCCTTGGCGAAGGGCGTGATCTGGCGGAACTGACCGCACGCTTTGCCGAAGCCAGTCAGGCCGCGTTGGCCGTGCCGCAAACTGTGAAAAATCAGCAACCGGTGGAGCCGAAGGTGTTTGCCGCCGTCGCCGAGAAAACCCAGCAGAAGATCGCCGGGCTATCGATGACGGTGTATCCGGCGCTGGTGGAAGAGAGCGGCACGGTCAAGGAAGGACGTTTTTCGACGCCGGCCGAAGCCGAGTTCCAGCATCGCCGCGCCTTGCAGCGTTTGCTGATGCAGCAACTGGCCGAACCGGCGAAGTTCCTGCGCGGCAAGTTGCCGGGGCTGACCGAGCTGGGGCTGATGTACCGCGAACTGGGGCGCATCGATGCTTTGGTGGAGGACATCCTGCTGGCCAGCCTCGACAGCTGCATTCTCGACGGCGAAGACCCGCTGCCACGGGATGGCGCCGGGTTGGCGTCACTGGCTGAGCGCAAACGCGGCGGCTGGACCGAGCACGCCGAACGGCTGGCGAAGCTGACGCTGGAGATTCTCAAGCTCTGGCACGGCCTGCAAAAGCGCTTCAAGGGCAAGATTGATCTGGCGCAAGCCGTGGCCCTGAACGACATCAAGCAGCAGCTCAGTCATCTGGTGTATCCGGGCTTCGTCCGCGAAACCCCGATGCAGTGGCTCAAGGAGCTGCCGCGTTATCTGAAAGCGGTCGAGCAGCGCTTCGAGAAAATCGGCGCTCAGGTGCAGAGGGATCGGGTCTGGAGCGGCGAATTGTCCGGTCTGTGGACGCAATATCAGACTCGCGCCAACAAGCACGCTCAGGAAGGCAAACGCGATCCGCAGCTGGAACTGTATCGCTGGTGGCTGGAGGAATATCGGGTTTCCCTGTTCGCCCAACAATTGGGGACCAAGGTGCCGATCTCCGACAAGCGCCTGAACAAGCAGTGGACCCAAGTCGAGCCGTAGCTTTCGATCTCGCAAAAGGCGCCAAAACCCAATGTTTATGGCAAACTTCGCGCCTATAAGCGCCGGCCCCGCGGTTTTGAGCCTTCACAGGTCTGGGCGGATCGGAATAAAGCGATGCCAGGTTTGTTCCCCCTGACGGGAGCAGATCCTTTGTGTGTTGGTACGTCGGTGCCAACACTTTCTGCCTGAATAGATTAGAGAAACGACCATGCATAACGTCGTCATCAGCGGCACCGGCCTGTACACCCCGGCCAACAGCATCTCCAACGAAGAGCTGGTGCAGTCTTTCAACGCTTACGTCGCGCAATTCAACGCCGACAATGCCGACGCCATCGCGCGCGGCGAAATCGAAGCGTTGACCGAGTCCAGCGCGGCGTTTATCGAAAAGGCCTCTGGCATCAAAAGCCGCTTTGTCATGGACAAGGAAGGCATTCTCGACCCGCAACGCATGGCGCCACGCCTGCCGGAACGCTCGAATGACGAGTGGTCGGTGCTTTGCCAAATGGCTATCGGTGCCGCCGAGCAAGCCTTGCAGCGTGCCGGCAAGACCGCTGCGGACATCGACGGCGTGATCGTCGCCTGCTCCAACCTGCAACGTGCCTACCCGGCCATCGCCATCGAAGTCCAGGAAGCCTTGGGCATCCAGGGTTTCGGTTACGACATGAACGTCGCCTGCTCCTCGGCGACCTTCGGCATTCAGGCTGCGGCCAACAGCGTGCAACTGGGTCAGGCCCGGGCGATTTTGATGGTCAACCCGGAGGTCTGCACCGGTCACCTGAATTTCCGCGACCGTGACAGTCACTTCATCTTCGGCGACGCCGCGACCGCGGTGATCATTGAACGTGCTGACCTGGCAACGTCCAAGTACCAGTTCGATATCGTCAGCACCAAGCTGCTGACCAAGTTCTCCAACAACATCCGCAACAACTTCGGCTTCCTCAACCGCGCGGCGGAAGAGGGTATCGGCGCCAAGGACAAACTGTTCGTGCAGGAAGGCCGCAAGGTGTTCCGCGATGTCTGCCCGATGGTCGCCGAGCTGATCGCTACGCACCTGGAAGAGAACACGCTCAACATCAGCGACGTGAAACGCTTCTGGCTGCACCAGGCCAACCTCAGCATGAACCACCTGATCGTCAAGAAACTGCTGGGCCGTGAAGCCACCGAAGAAGAAGCCCCTGTGATTCTCGACACCTACGCCAACACCAGCTCCGCCGGTTCCGTGATCGCGTTTCACAAGAACCAGGACGATCTGGCCGCCGGTTCGCTGGCAGTGCTCAGCTCGTTCGGCGCCGGTTACTCGATTGGTAGCGTGATTCTGCGTAAGCGTTGAGTTCGCTTTAAAAGATCGCAGCCTGCGGCAGCTCCTGCACGGGATTGGATTTCAACGCGATATCGGGGTTGGAATACGGTCGGTGTAGGAGCTGCCGAAGACTGCGATCTTTTTTTGCGCCGACAAAAAAACTCGCGCTGCAGTATCGGACGGATGATGGGGACCGATACCACAACGCGAGTTTGTAAAAGCGGCTCAGGCGTCCTTGCCCGAGTCGTGTAGCGGGGAATCAGAACTTGGCTTCAGCATCCAGTTGCAGGGTGTTGATTTTCGAGTCCCGCAGAGTGGCGTTGGTGTAGTCGGAATCAGCCATGAAGTACGTCGCGCCGAGGGCGAAATTCTTGTCGATCTCGTAGCTCACTTTCAACTTGCTGCCGCGCGAACCGGTGAAGCCGTTGGCGAAGTCAGAGTCGGTGAAGGCACCGACCACCGCGTTACGCTGTACGTCGCGATAGTTGTAGTCCACACCGAAGCCGAAGACGTTGGTCTTGACACCGGCCAACCAGCCCATGTCCTGATCGTTGCTGGCATCGTCGTTGTTGACGACTTGACCGTAGATCGACAGCGGCATTGGCAGGCCGCCGATGTCGAGCTGACCGAAGCCTTCGTACAGTTTGAACTGTTCATTCGCCGTGTTGCCGTTAATGGCCAGTCGGCAGGTGTTCGCAGCACACGTATTGTTGATGTCGTTGTCGTTGTCGTAAGCGTAGAGACTGCCGCCCAGCGTCATTTTCAAGTTGTCGGTGATCGCGAAGCGCGCACCCAACTGGCCTGCATACAGACGCAGGTCGTGACGGAACTGCTTGCCTTCGCCGTCGACGTTGTCCTTGAGAGTGTAGTGGCCAGCGCTACCGAACAGCTCGGTGCTGCCGCCCAGCGGGTATTTGTAAGTCAGTGCCAGCCCTTCCGGGCTGATGTCGCTATCCCAGATGATGTCGCCCATGCTCACCCATTGCTGGGGCATCTTGCCGCCAACGAGGTGCAGGTTCTTGATGGCGTCAGGGTGGTAGTCGACGTAACCCTGGTCCAGCCAGATATCCTTCTTGGTGAAGTTGTTGTCCAGGCTCTGGTTGGTGGAGCGAGGATCGTTGTCGCTGCCAGTGGCAATACGGATGCCGGTGTCCACTTGCGGGTTGATTGCAGTGTAGGCACCCAGGCGGACACGAATACGTTGACGATCCTGGTCGCCGGTGTTGGAAACACCATCGTTCTTGACCGTTTCCTGACGGAAACGCACGTCACCCTTGAACTGGGTCTTGGCAGCCCACGCCAGTTTCTGGTCGAAGGTACTCAGTTCATTGGTTTTCTTCGCAGTCGCCGCGATCTGTTCGTTGGTCTCTTGTTGAGCCTGGCGGGCGATTTGCTGGTCTTTTTGATCCCTGGCCAGCTCGGCTTGCAGTTCGGTGTACTGCGCAGGCGAAATCGAGCCGTTTGCCTTGAGCATGTCGAGCAGTTTGGCGTCGACTGCGGCGCTGGCCGGAACACTCATGGCCAGCAGCAACCCGCCACACAAGGCCGCCGCAGTTTTCGTGGAAGCAAGACGCATATCAATCTCCGAAGATGTAATGGGATGACTGAGCCATCCAGGACACAACCGACCGTTGACGGACGGAAAACAGTGACCAGGTATAGAACCCGGCGCTCTAAAAACAGGCGCCAGTATCGCGATGGTTTATGACAGAGCAGTGGCAATGTGATGGCATCTCGATGACGATACAAATATGGCGAACACCCTTATCCAGAGCCCTGTCGGCGGATTGCTCGTGTGGATTTTTTGGCGATGGGCGATACTCGCCGGGCTTTCACGCAAAGAAGTAGGGAAAGAACTGATGCCGCTGCAACGTCTGGAAAGTCTGTCCGAAATCGCGTCGCAGACGTGGGACGCCCTGGTGCCCGAGAATCAGCCCTTTTTGCGCCACGCCTTTCTCAGCGCGCTGGAAGACAGCGGTAGCGTCGGCCCTCATTCCGGCTGGCAACCCGAGCATTTGCTGCATATCGAAGGCGATCGCCTGATTGCCGCGCTGCCCAGTTACCGCAAATGGCATTCCTACGGCGAGTACGTGTTCGATCACGCCTGGGCTGATGCCTGCGAGCGTGCCGGTATCGATTACTACCCCAAGCTGCTGACGGCCGTACCGTTCAGTCCGGTCAGTGGCCCGCGTTTACTGGCGGCCACGCTCGAGGACGGTTTCGAACTGTTGAAAAGCCTGCCGGGCTACCTTGAAATCGAACAACTCTCCAGTGCCCACATCAACTTCACCGACCCGTTCACTGACGTAGCCTTGGCCGAGCAGCCGGGCTGGTTGCAGCGTATCGGCTGTCAGTACCACTGGCAGAATCGCGGCTATCGGGACTTTCAGGACTTCCTCGACGTCCTCAGTTCGCGCAAGCGCAAGCAGATGCGCAAGGAACGCGAACAAGTGGCGGGGCAGGGCATTGATTTCGAATGGCTTGAAGGTAGGCAACTCGATCAGGCGCAGTGGGATTTTGTCTATGCCTGCTACGCCAACACCTACGCAGTGCGTAGGCAAGCACCGTATCTGACGCGGGAGTTTTTCAGTTTGCTGGCCGAGCGCATGCCAGAGTCGATTCGTGTGGTGTTGGCCAAGCAAGGCTCACGGCCGGTGGCCATGGCGTTCAGTCTGGTGGGCGGCGACAGTTTTTACGGTCGTTACTGGGGCTGTCTGGCGGAGTTCGACCGTCTGCACTTCGAGACCTGTTTCTATCAAGGCATGGACTACGCGATTGCCAATGGCTTCCAGCGTTTCGATGCCGGTGCCCAGGGCGAGCACAAGTTGATTCGCGGGTTCGAACCCGTGATCACTCATTCATGGCACTACTTGCGTCATCCCGGCCTGAAAGCTGCCGTCAAAGACTTCTTGCAGCAAGAGCGCGTCGGTGTGTTGGCGTATGCCGAGGAAGCGAGGACGGCCTTGCCTTACCGGCAAGACTGATCCTCGCCCTGGGCTTCAGCTGCCTTCCTTGCCTAACCATCGATACGTCACGCCGCCGATCACCGCGCCGAGCAGCGGCGCCACCCAGAACATCCACAATTGCGCGATGGCCCAGCCTCCGACGATCAGCGCCGGGCCAGTGCTGCGGGCCGGGTTGACCGAGGTGTTGGTGACAGGGATCGAGATCAGGTGAATCAGCGTCAGGGCCAGGCCGATGGCGATCGGTGCCAACCCGGCGGGGGCGCGCTTGTCGGTGGCACCGAGGATGATCAGCACGAACATCGCCGTCATCACCAGCTCACAGACAAAGCCTGCGGCCATCGAATATTTGCCGGGAGAATGCTCGCCGTAGCCGTTGGAAGCCAGACCGTTGGCGACATCGAAGCCATCCTTGCCGTTGGCGATGTAGTAGATCAAGGCCGCCGCGATAATCGCGCCAATCACCTGAGCGATGATGTAGGCGGGCAGCTCTTTGGCGGGGAATCGACCGCCAACGAACAAACCGACCGAGACGGCGGGGTTGAGATGGCAGCCGGAAATATGGCCAATGGCGAATGCCATGGTCAGTACCGTCAGACCAAAGGCCAGGGCCACACCCAGCACCCCGATCCCCAGCGGAGAAGACGCGGCCAGGACCGCACTGCCGCAACCCCCCAACACCAGCCAGAACGTACCTAACAACTCAGTGACTGAACGTTTGAACAGAGACATGAGAGCGTCCTTGATAGGCTTCCTATCGAGACTGTATCGAGTGATGCCTCCTGCACATTTACGACAGGCTCATCTCCAGAACCTTGGCTGATTACAGCAGGGTTTTGGCGGATTTCCAGCAGCCATAAAAAACCGCCAGAGCCCGTGGTTGGCGGTCTCTGACGGTTTTAATGATGTAGGAAGTCTATGTAGCAGCTGGCGCAGCCTGCGTTCGGCTGCGGAGCAGTCGTAAAATCAAACAACGCGGTGTTTCAGGTAAAACGCATGTGCTGGATGAACGACTGCTCCGCAGCCGAACGCAGGCTGCGCCAGCTGCTACAAGGGCATTGGCGTCCGAAAAATTTAGTCGATGCCGACAAATCCACCCGTCTGGTGCTGCCACAACCGCGCATACAACCCGCCATGGGCCAGCAGTTCGGCGTGGCTGCCGGTTTCGGCGATCTTGCCTTTTTCCAGCACCACCAGCCGGTCCATGCGAGCGATGGTCGAGAGCCGGTGGGCGATGGCGATCACGGTTTTGCCCTGCATCAGGGTTTCGAGGCTTTCCTGGATCGCCGCTTCGACTTCCGAGTCGAGCGCCGAGGTGGCCTCGTCCATGATCAGGATCGGCGCGTCCT
Organism: Pseudomonas lyxosi; assembly: GCF_047758685.1. Taxonomy (NCBI): domain Bacteria; kingdom Pseudomonadati; phylum Pseudomonadota; class Gammaproteobacteria; order Pseudomonadales; family Pseudomonadaceae; genus Pseudomonas; species Pseudomonas lyxosi. Next base: position 6,595,376 of record NZ_CP180481.1, on the reverse strand, counting down.
TGAGCAGCACGCGAGCAATCGCAATCCGCTGACGCTGACCGCCGGAGAGTTTCACCCCGCGTTCACCGACGTGGGCATCAAAACCGGTGCGGCCTTCGGAGTCCGACAACAATGGGATGAACTCGTCGGCACGGGCCTTGTGCACCGCTTCCCAGAGTTCGGCGTCGGTGGCATCGGGTTTGCCATACAACAAATTGTCGCGGATCGAGCGATGCAGCAGGGACGTGTCCTGGGTGATCATGCCGATGCGCTCGCGCAGGCTTTCCTGGCCGACTTCGGCAATGTTCTGGCCGTCGATGAGGATGCGCCCGCCCTCCACGTCATAGAGGCGCAGCAGCAGGTTGACCAGGGTTGACTTGCCTGCGCCGGATGGACCGATCAGGCCGATTTTCTCGCCGGGCTTGATGGTCAGGTTGAGGTCGCCGATGATCCCGCTCTTCTTGCCATAGTGGAAATCCACGTGCTCGAAACGCACTTCGCCACGGCTGACCGCCAGCGGTTTGGCCTGCTCGCGATCGGTGACGCTGACCGGTTGGGAAATGGTCTGCAAACCGTCCTGAACCATGCCGATGTTTTCGAAAATCCCGGTGACCACCCACATGATCCAGCCGGACATGTTGACGATGCGGATCACCAGGCCGGTGGCCAGGGCAATCGCGCCTACGGTGATCAGCGACTGCGTCCACAGCCACAGGGCCAGGCCGGTGGTGCCGACGATCAGCAAGCCGTTCATGCTGGTGATGACCACGTCCATGCTGGTGACCACCCGGCCGGCCAGTTGGGCTTTTTCGGTTTGTTCCTTGATCGCTTCGCGAGCGTATTGCTGCTCGAAGTTGGTGTGGGCGAACAGCTTCAGGGTAGTGATGTTGGTGTAGCCGTCGACGATCCGCCCCATGAGTTTGGAGCGCGCATCGGAGGACACGACCGAACGTTCCTTGACCCGTGGCACGAAGTAGTAAAGGGCACTGATGAAGGCGACGATCCAGGTCAGTAGCGGGATCATCAGGCGCCAGTCGGCTTCGGCGAACAGCACCAGCGAGCTGATCGCGTAGATCAGCACGTGCCACAGCGCGTCCACCGCTTGCACGGCTGAATCGCGTAGCGAGTTGCCAGTCTGCATGATGCGTTGGGCGATGCGCCCGGCGAAGTCGTTCTGGAAAAAATTCAGACTCTGTTTGAGCACATAACTGTGGTTCTGCCAGCGAATCAGGCTGGTCATGCTGGGGCTCAGGGTCTGGTGCACCAGCAGGTCATGCAGGCCAACAAAAATCGGCCGAAAAACCAGGGCTACCACCGCCATCCAGGCCAGCTCGATGCCGTGTTCCTTGAAGAAATCGACGTTAGGCGTGCCTTGGGTCAGGTCGATGATGCGACTCAGGTAACTGAACAGCGCCACTTCGATCAGCGCACCGATCAGACCGACCAACAGCAGGACGGCGAAACTCGGCCAGACCTGCTTCAAGTAATAGGTATAAAAAGGGAGAACCCGATCCGGCGGAGCGGCCGTCGGGGCCTCGCGGAAAATGTCGATCAGTTTCTCGAAACGGCGATAAAGCATCAGTTCTCCGCCCGCGCACGGGCTCTCCTTTGAACAGTGTGAGCGGCGCACTCCGGCAGCCGCTCAAGACTTCCTGTGTAGCTTAGTCGATGACTTTGGCCGACTTGATGAACACAGGGTCGGCTGGCACATCTTTCATGCCGCCACGGGTGGTGGTTTGCGAGTTGACGATGACGTCCACCACGTCCATGCCTTTCACGACTTTACCGAACACGGCATAGCCATCGCCCTGATCCAGGAAGTCGTTGTCTTTGACGTTCACAAAGAACTGGCTAGTGGCCGAATCAGGATTAGAGGTGCGGGCCATGGACAGCGTGCCACGGACGTTATGCAGACCGTTTTTGGACTCGTTCTTGATCGGTGCCTTGGTTTCTTTCTGCTGCATTTGTTGAGTGAAACCGCCGCCCTGGATCATGAACCCTGGAATTACACGGTGAAAAATCGTGTTGTTGTAGAAGCCGCTGTTGACGTAATCAAGGAAGTTCTTGGTACTGATCGGCGCCTTGACCGGGTCCAGTTCGATCTCGATCTGGCCGTTGGTGGTTTCCAGCAGAACGTGCGGCGCCTTGGCGGGCGTTGCGGCCATCAGGTTGGCGGCAAACAGAACGGAGCCAGCGACGAGGGCGATTTTTTTCAGCATGGGTCAGTGATCCTGAGTGAGGTGGTGTCGACTGCGGTGAGAAACTCGAGCAGCGTTTGGTTGAATATTTCGGGTTGATCCAGCGGGGTGGCGTGGCGCGAATCGGCGATCACCACCAGCCGCGCATCGGGCAGCAGTTTTACGTAGGCCTCTTTCAGCGAGACCGGTGTGTAGTCACGGTCGGCGCTGACGATGAGGGTTGGACAGGAGACCCGCGAAAGTCGTTCCTGAACCCCCCAGCCAACGATTGCATCGAAGCTGGCGAGATAAGCATGTTTGTCGTTTTTTGCCCAGCGCTCAGCCATTTTTTGTCGCAGGTCGGCCTGTTCGGGTTTGGGGAACAGCTTGCCGCCCAGGGCCGTGCCGATGGCGCCCAGACTGAGGACGCGCATCAGGCTCCAGCGCTTGAACCACTGCCAGTAATCGTCGCGGCTGCGCAGTTTGACCTCGGGCGCGCTGTTGACGATGCACAGGCTTTTGAGCAATTGCGGCTGATCCACGGCCAGTTGAAAACCGATCATGCCGCCCATGGACAGGCCCACGTAATGAGTGGGGCCGAGGTTCAGGTGTTCAATCAGGGCGACCATGTCGGCGCTGAAGCCGGCGATGCTGTAGCGCTCGCGGGGTTTGTCGGAGCGACCGTGGCCGCGTACATCCGGCACGATCACCCGGTAGCGGGCCGACAACGCCGGGATCTGCTTTTCCCAGTCCAGGGTGCTGGAACCCAGCCCGTGGACCAGCAGCAACGGCGTACCGTGGCCATATTCCTCATAGTGCAGGTTGCAACCATCGTGTTCGAAATAGGCCATGCGTACACTCCGTGTCAGGCTTGTTCAGGGGCGGCGAAAGGTGCATCCAGCGGCGCTGTGTCAAAAGTGCGCAGCAGTTCGATAAGAATCTGCGTGGCCGGACCCAAGGGTTTGTCCTTGTTCGAGTACAGGTAGAAGCTCGGGTTGCGGCTGCCACCCTGGTCCAACGGTAGCAGCTTGAGCAGACCTTCCTTGAGTTCCCGTTCGATCATGTGCCGAGGCAACCAGGCGAAACCCAGGCCACTGCTGACAAAAGTTGCCGCGGTGGCCAGGCTGCCGACGGTCCAGCGCTGTTCCGCGCCGAGCCAGCCGACGTCCCGTGGCTGCTGGCGACCGGAGTCGCGGATGACCACTTGCATCTGGGATTCCAGATCCTGGAAGTTCAGTTCGCGGTTCAGACGATGCAGCGGGTGTTCGGGGTGAGCGACAGCCACAAACTCGACGTCGCTCAATTCCGCGCCCAGATACCCGGGAATGCTGAAGCCAGTAATGGCCAGATCGGCCACGCCTTCGAGCAAGACTTCTTCTACCCCCGACAGCACTTCTTCGCGCAGACGCACCCGGCAGCCACGGCTTTGCGGCATGAACGCGGTCAAGGCGCGGACGAGGCGGGCGCTCGGGTAGGCGGCGTCGACCACCAGCCGCACTTCCGCTTCCCAGCCTTGCTCCATGTGATGGGCCAGGTCCTCCAGCTGACTGGCCTGTTTCACGAGTTGCCGCGAACGGCGCAGCAGCACGCCGCCGGCTTCGGTCAGCACCGCTTTGCGGCCGTCGATGCGCAACAGCGGCACGCCGAGCTGGTCCTGCATGCGCGCCACGGTGTAGCTCACCGATGATTGCGAGCGGTGCAGCGCTTCGGCGGCCTGGGCGAAACCGCCGTGGTCGACCACGGCCTGTAACGTTCGCCATTGATCAAGGGTCACGCGGGGCGCTTTCATGAATAGCTCCTCTTGTCCTAAGCTGGCAGTCCTTATTGGAGACTGCTGAATGAAAAAATTCTGTTGCGTGCTGTTGGCAATGCTGCCGCTGACGGCGTTTGCCTATCCGATCGACGTTGAAAAACAGCTGAACGGCTTGAGCATCGACTACAACGCGTATGACACGGATAGTGACATCGCCTCCATTCAGGTGAACAACTACGGCACCACCGATGCGGCCTGTAAGGTGGTTTTCAACAATGGCCCGGAAGCGCCACGCACCCGCAATATCGAAGTCGCCGCTGGTAAACACAAAAATGCCACCGCCAAGTTCAACCGAAGCATCATCAAGATGCGTATCAAACTGACCTGCACCCCCAAATGACCTCAAGCGGAGCACGCCCGCCAGGCATGCTCCGCTTATAAACGAATTTATTGATGGTTTATAGCAGTTATTTGCGATTTTTCATCGATTTAACTCTGTTTAACCTTCACTCCATCGACTTACAACATTCTCAGATGGAGGCTACATCCCATGTCCCGCGTTCTGATCATCGAAAGCAGTGCTCGTCAGCAAGACTCGGTTTCGCGTCAACTGACCCAGACCTTCATCAGCCAGTGGCAAACCGCACACCCGAACGACCAGATCACCGTTCGTGACCTGGCCGTCAACCCGGTGCCGCATCTGGACATCAACCTGCTGGGCGGCTGGATGAAACCTGCCGAGCAGCGCAACGACATCGAACAGGTTTCCCTGGAACGCTCCAACCAGTTGACCGACGAACTGCTGGCCGCCGATGTACTGGTCCTGGCCGCGCCGATGTACAACTTCGCCATCCCGAGCACCCTCAAAGCCTGGCTCGACCATGTGCTGCGTGCCGGCGTGACTTTCAAGTACACCGACACCGGCCCGCAAGGCTTGCTCAGCGGCAAGCGTGCCTACGTGCTGACTGCGCGCGGCGGGATCTACGCCGGCAGCCCGGCGGATCACCAGGAACCCTACCTGCGTCAGGTCATGGGCTTCATCGGGATTCACGACGTGACGTTCATTCACGCCGAAGGCATGAACCTGGGCGGTGACTTCCAGGAGAAAGGCCTGAGCCAGGCCAACGCCAAGCTTTCCCTCGTCGCCTGAGGCTTTAATCGCCAGATAATCCCTTGATGTTCAAGTGACCTGGCGCAACCTCTTCAAGGCTTTACGCGCATCGAACCTCCCTTTGCACTTGTTGCTCCTGAGTGCTGTAGCCCGATTGAACGCTTTAGCGAGATCGGGCTTTTTTTTGCCTGCGATTTAGCGATGGCCGGCAAAAACCGCTATCGTCGCCGCCATTCGAAACGAGGCGAGCATGGGCTATCTACTTTTTGTCACGCTGATTCAGGCGTTTTCCTTCAGCTTGATCGGCGAATACCTGGCCGGTCATGTCGACAGTTACTTTGCGGTGCTGGTGCGAGTGGTGCTGGCGGGGCTGGTGTTCATTCCGTTGACCCGCTGGCGCTCGGTTGAACCGGCGTTCATGCGCGGCATGCTGCTGATCGGCGCGTTGCAATTCGGCGTGACCTACGTCTGCCTGTACCTGAGCTTTCGGGTTTTGACGGTGCCGGAGGTGTTGCTGTTCACCATCCTCACGCCTCTGCACGTGACCTTGATCGAAGATGCGCTGAACCGGCGCTTCAATCCATGGGCATTGGTCGCGGCACTGGTGGCGGTGATGGGCGCGGCGGTGATTCGCTACGACCGGATCAACCCGGATTTCTTCATGGGCTTCCTGCTGTTGCAACTGGCCAACTTCACCTACGCCGCCGGGCAGGTGCTCTATAAGCATCTGGTGGCCCGCCATCCGAGCGATTTGCCGCATTACCGGCGCTTTGGCTACTTCTATTTGGGCGCATTGGCGGTGGCGTTGCCGGCGTTTTTGCTGTTCGGCAAACAGAACTTCCTTCCCGAAGCACCGCTGCAATGGGGTGTGCTGGTGTTCCTCGGCCTGGTCTCGACTGCGCTCGGGTTGTACTGGTGGAACAAGGGCGCGTGCCTGGTGAATGGCGGGACGCTCGCGGTGATGAACAACCTGCATGTGCCGGTGGGGTTGCTGATCAATCTGCTGATCTGGAATCAGCATGAAGCGCTGGGACGGTTGTTCCTGGGTGGGTCGGTGATTTTGATGGCGGTGTGGATCAGTCGGTTGGGTGTCAGACGACAAGCGAAGCCGGTGCAGGAACGGCAATGATGGATCTGATCGCCGCCATCGAGCAGATCTACGAGCCCGCCGGCATGACATTAACGAATGAGGCTCAACGCGAGGAAGAGAGCGCCGAATACGGCGCCTGCCGCTTTGGCCTCGATGGGCAGACGATCGTCTACCGTGTGGCGAAAACCACGCCGACCAAGATCGGCCAGTTCGTCACGCTGTGGAAGCGGCCGACGCCGGCCAGCGAGATTGCACCGCTCGACACCGGTGATGGAGTTGCCTTTGTGGTGGTGAGCGTTGCTGATGAAACGCACTGTGGGCAGTTCGTGTTCGACCAGAAGATACTGGCTGCCAAAGGGGTCATGTCGATTGACGGTGACGGTGGCAAGCGCGCAATTCGCGTCTATCCGCCCTGGGCCAGACCTGTTGCAAAACAGGCGATCAGGACGCAGCAATGGCAGCTGAAGTATTTCTTCGCACTTGAACAGAATGGGAGCGCCGACGCGGTTCAGGTGCGCCGACTCTTTGGAAAATAGACACCTAACCCTGTGGGAGCGGGCTTGCTCGCGAAGGCGGAGTGTCAGTCAATATAGATGTCGACTGAAACTCCGCCTTCGCGAGCAAGCCCGCTCCCACAGGGGGGAATGTGTGGCTACATGATGTGTTTTTCTGGCTCGGGGATATGGCTCGCGCCTAACATGGCCGGTAGCAACCCGGCCCTTAGGTCTCCGCCACTGGGTTGCTGATAAAGGCTCAAGCCAAACTCCGGCAACACCGCTAGCAAGTAATCGAAAATATCCCCCTGAATCCGCTCGTAATCCGCCCACACGGTAGTGCGGGTGAAGCAGTAGATCTCCAGCGGAATCCCCTGAGCGGTAGTCTGCATCTGCCGAACCATGCAGGTCATGTTCGGTTGAATTTCCGGGTGACTCTTTAGGTACGCCAGTGCATAGGCGCGGAAAGTCCCGATATTGGTCATCCGCCGACGGTTGGCCGACATCGCTGCAACGTTGCCCTGGGCTTCGTTCCAGGCCTTGAGCTCAGCCTGCTTGCGACTGATGTAGTCGGTCAGCAGATGCACCTGGGACAGCTTCTGCTCTTCGTCATCGCGGATGAATCGTACGCCACTGGCGTCGATAAACAGGCTGCGCTTGATCCGTCGCCCACCGGACTGCTGCATGCCGCGCCAGTTCTTGAACGACTCGGACATCAGGCGCCAGGTTGGAATCGAAACGATGGTCTTGTCGAAATTCTGCACCTTGACCGTGTGCAGCGTGATGTCGACCACGTCACCGTCGGCGCCGACTTGCGGCATCTCGATCCAGTCGCCGACCCGCAGCATGTCATTGCTGGTCAGCTGCACGCTGGCGACGAACGACAGCAGGGTGTCCTTGTAGACCAACAGAATCACTGCCGACATGGCGCCCAGACCCGACAGCAGCAACAGCGGCGAACGGTCAATGAGGGTAGCGACAATGATGATTGCGCCAAACACGTACAAGACCATTTTCGCCAGTTGTATGTAGCCTTTGATCGAGCGGGTTCGGGCATGTTCGGTGCGCGCGTAGATGTCGAGCAGGGCGCTGAGCAGGGCACTGACCGCCAACAGCAAAAACAGAATGGTAAATGCCAGTGCGACGTTACCGAGGAAGATCAGGCTGGTCTTGCCCAACTCCGGCACCAGGTGCAAGCCGAACTGGATCACCAGCGAGGGGGTGATCTGCGCCAGGCGATGAAAGACCTTGTTATGCCGAAAGTCGTTGATCCAGTGCAATGCCGGCTGGCGACCGAGCATTTTGGTCACATGCAGAATGAGGTAGCGCGCCACTCGTCCGAGGACCAGCGCAACCACCAGCAATACCACCAATGCCAGGCTGGAATGCAGGAGCGGGTGCTGATCAAGGGCACCCCAAAGGTCTTGGACGTTGAGCCAGAGCTGTTTGATATCCATGGGCGAAAACGGTTCTTCTGTAGGACGCGACGGGGCGATTAGAGCATTTAAGACGCTTTGGATGACGTTTGAGGACAAAAGACGCAACAAAAAAACCACTGTTTAGCGCCGTTTGTATAAAGAAACTCGGCCTTAGCGCTCGAAACCGTTACCCTATGCAGCTGTTTTTTTGTATTTCTTCGAGGTAGCACCCGTGTTTTCCCAATTCGCCCTGCACGAACGCCTGCTCAAAGCCGTGGCCGAGCTTAAATTTGTCGAGCCAACGCCTGTGCAAGCAGCGGCTATTCCGCTGGCGCTCCAAGGGCGTGACCTGCGGGTGACAGCGCAAACCGGTAGCGGCAAAACCGCTGCATTCGTTTTGCCGATCCTCAACCGTCTGATCGGCCCGGCTAAAATCCGCGTCAGCATCAAGACCCTGATCCTGCTGCCGACCCGCGAGCTGGCCCAGCAAACCATCAAGGAAGTTGAGCGTTTCGCTCAGTTCACCTTCATCAAGTCCGGCCTGATCACCGGCGGTGAAGACTTCAAGGTCCAGGCTGCCATGCTGCGCAAGGTACCGGACATCCTGATCGGTACGCCGGGCCGGATGATCGAGCAACTGAACGCCGGTAACCTCGACCTCAAGGAAGTCGAAGTCCTGGTCCTCGACGAAGCCGACCGCATGCTCGACATGGGCTTTGCCGAAGACGTCCAGCGTCTGGTGGAAGAGTGCACCAACCGTCAGCAGACCATGCTGTTCTCCGCCACTACCGGTGGTTCGGGCCTGCGCGAGATGGTCGCCAAGGTGCTGAACAACCCTGAGCACCTGCAGCTCAACAACGTCAGCGATCTGAATGCGACCACCCGTCAGCAGATCATCACCGCTGACCACAACCAGCACAAAGAACAGATCGTGAACTGGCTGCTGGCCAATGAGACCTATCAGAAGGCCATTGTGTTCACCAACACCCGGGCCATGGCCGACCGTATCTACGGCCGCCTGGTGGCGCAGGAATACAAGGCGTTCGTCCTGCACGGTGACAAAGACCAGAAGGATCGCAAGCTGGCCATCGATCGTCTGAAGCAGGGCGGCGTGAAAATCCTCGTCGCCACCGACGTCGCCGCTCGCGGCCTCGACGTGGAAGGCCTGGACTTGGTGATCAACTTCGACATGCCGCGCAGCGGCGACGAATACGTTCACCGCATCGGTCGTACCGGTCGTGCCGGTAACGATGGCCTGGCCATCTCGCTGATCTGCCACGGCGACTGGAACCTGATGTCGAGCGTCGAGCGCTACCTCAAGCAGAGCTTCGAGCGCCGCACCATCAAGGAAGTCAAAGGCACCTACGGCGGACCGAAAAAGGTCAAGGCCTCGGGCAAAGCCGTTGGCGTGAAGAAGAAAAAAGTCGACGCCAAGGGCGACAAGAAGAAAACCGGCGCCAAGGCACCGACCAAACGCAAAATCGCCAACCGCCCGAAGACCGACGCCCTGTCGCTGGTCAGCAAGGACGGCATGGCCCCGCTGAAACGCCGCAAGCCGGAAGCGCCGGCTGCTGAATAAGCAGTTTTAGCGACCAATAAAAAACCGGACCAATGTCCGGTTTTTTTATGCCTGAAATTCCTGGTTCGATTAACTCTCGGCTTTCTTCTCCGCCGATCCCAGTTCCTTCAGTCGCTGATCAATCAACTGGCACTTGTCCGGCAGATCCTTGCTGGCCGTCCCCAGATCCATCTGCTGCAGTTCATCGTTGATTTCCTTGGCCTTGGCCGGGTTTTGCTCGGTGAGTTTGGTGACTTCCTTGGCCAGTTGTTCGCGCTTAATGGTGGCTTCTTCGGGTGTGCAGGCCCAAGCGGGAAGGGCGCAGGCGAGGGTAGCGGCGAGGGTGAGTTTCAGCAGGGTTTTCATGGGGCAGGCCTCATTTCCGGTTAAGGCGGGTTATCCGGTTGAGGGTTGAAGGGCGTAAAAAGTTCAGAGACGCCAAACCCGGTCGCCTGTTGGGCGACGGTTTCGTGAGCTTGCTCCGGGCGGCGATTCGACGATAGCGGTGTATCAGGCGATATCAGTAATGAATGTTTGCCAGTCACCGCGAGCAAGCTCACTCCCACAGTCGATTTCTATCCCTCATGGCAGCAGCCGGCTGGGGCTTCATCGTCATACTTATCATGAAGCCTCACCCATTCCATGATTTCCTCTTCATTACGCCCCTTGGGCGTGAGGTCGAGGTAGTTGTAAGCCCCGACCAACATGTCGAGACCTCGGGCATAGGTGGAATAGGTGTGGAAAATCTCGCCGGCTTCATTGCGATAAAACACACTGAGGCCGGGGAGTTCTTCTTCGGCGCCGTCGGATTTTTCGTAGTTGTAGGTGGCTTTACCGGCGGTGACGTCTTCTGCTCGGGCCGAGACGCCGAAGTCATAATTGAAGTCGCAGCCTTCTGACGACACCCAATCGAATTTCCAGCCCATGCGCCGTTTGAAGGCCTGAAATTCGGCGAACGGTGCGTGGGAAACCGCCACCACGGCGACGTCATGGTGGGCCAGGTGCTGGTTGGCGCCGTCGATGTGGTCGGACAGGAACGAGCAGCCGGAACAGCCTTCGTCCCAACCTTTGCCAAACATGAAGTGGTAGATGACCAACTGGCTACGGCCGCCGAACAGGTCAGCCAGTTTCAGTTCACCGTTCGGACCCTGAAAGCGGTAGTCCTTGTCGATTTTCACCCAGGGCAGGGCGCGGCGTTCGGCGCTGAGTTTGTCTCGTTCTTTGGTGAAGGCTTTTTCGTGGGCCAGGTGTTGCTTGCGGGCGGCGAGCCATTCTTCTCGGGAGACGACGGGATGATTCTGAATGTTCATGGGATTCTCCTGCGGGGTGCTGGGAGGTGACTTACACAGCCTAGTCGTTTGGCCTACGCCCAATTCGACAGGCCGCCGGTCGGTAAAGGCAAAAACCTCGGCTGAACGGCTACGAACCGCGTCGGTCACAACCTATGAAGGCCATTTCACTCGCGGGTACTGGAGGTTGATCAGGATGACGACTTATAACTGGGATTTGATTGAACGCTTGCTGCACGAGGTGCAGAACAGCGCCGGCCACAGCTTTACGCCACGGCCCTACGCCGAGCAGTATGCGGCGGAGAAAGCGGCGAACGGCGAGGAGATCGAGAACCTGGATCATCTGAAAGCAGTGGCCGGTGAGTATGAAAAGTTACTGTTGGCGCGCGGCTATATTGAGCCTCGGCCTGAGGATCAAGGTGGTAACGGTTCGAACTACATTTTGACGCCTCGGGGTTCGAGCTTATTGAGCCTGATCGACAGCAGCATTCCGGGCAATGACCATCCGCGGCAGGTGTTGGATGAGCAGGAGGATGCGCTGGATGAGGTGACGTTTGATGAGGTGGCGTCGAAGGCGCAGATTGCCTGATACCTCTAAAAACATCGCGGGCTTACCCGCGATGTTTGGCTGACTGAAAGCTATCCCTGATGCACCGCCTTCAAACACTTCAAATCATTGAAATCCTTCCTCACTCCCTCGATCTTCTTCAACAACCGCTGGCGCTGTTCCGGCGTGCTTTCGGCCATCAAATCCACAAATAGCCCCCGTGCCTGGGCTTCGGTGCTGGCGTAGGCCTGGCGATAAGCGGACGTCCACAAACTTTCGCGATTGACCAGAAGCGTCTCGATTCTCTGTGGGAATTCTGGACTCTGGCGCTGCGCAACCGCTGCACTGAACTGCTTCTGCCAATGGACGCGGTTGGCGATCCATTGCGTATTCTGGTCGCCCAAGGCGTTGGACCACGCGACAACACGTAACTGCTGGGTTGCGCTGAGCGGTCCGAGCCAGTCATTCAGACGTTTTTCCATGCGCTGGCTGCGCGCTTTGATCTGTTGATCGAGAGACGGTTTGAGGTATCGCTCCTGGCGTTTGTTTTGGTCCTTGGCAAAGGCCTCGTTCATCTCCGCGACTTGCTGGTCATTCAGCCCCTGCAACAGCGCAATGGCCGACGGGGTGATTTCCCGTGCGGTTTGGGCGATGGCTTGTTTGGCTTCCTGGACGCGGGTTTGCAGTGCGGCTTCGGTGACCTGGTTGGTCTCGACCATGACCTGCAAGCGATCCAGCCAGTCGAGGTAGCCCGGCAGTTGCGTGGTGCAGTGCCAGCTCAGGTGCTCTTTGAGGCGCTCGTTGAACCAGTCTTTCTGCTCCCCGTTCATGTTCAGATAATCGCTGAGCGTCCAGGGAATGATTACATCGAGGTTGCGATAGGCCAGGCCCACGCGACTGCACGCACCGAGGGCGAGACTGAGGGTGATAACGACGACGAGACACTTCAACCAGCGCGACATGGGCGAATCCTTTGCGAAGGCCTGGCTTTTTAATGGGCTTCTCTATGTGAACGCAGGATGAGCCTCGCAGTTCAGCCGATCAATAAAAGGCGCGTTCGGCCTTGAGGGTGACCAGCCCGTCGCATTGGCTGTTGTGCCCGGAATAGGCGGAGCAACTGTTGCCGCTCAAGCTGGAATCACTGTAGATCAGGTTCAGATCGACGCCCATGAACGGGCGGGAAAATTGCACTGACCAGTCGGTGAAACTGCCTACATATCCACCGTCGACGGACACCGGCGTGTTGAGCTGGTGGGTGGTGTATTTCATGCTGATGCCGATGCCAAACGGCTGATTGCCGCCCAGGTCGGCGAAAACGGTGCTGTTCTGTTTGTCCGGGTCGTTGCTGAAGGCTGCGCCGAAACGGCTGCCCAGAAAGGTCAGACCACCGAAAAGCTCCTGGCTGTCGAGGGTGTCCACTTTCGGATAGCTGTAACGGATCATGCCGACTTCGTACCCGAGGGTATTGTCGAAAGGCTGTTTAAAGCCCATGTAGGAGTCGACTTCAAGGTTGGCCCCAGGCGTTAAACCCATGCTCGGTGCCCATTGGCCCACGTAAAAACCGCTGTCGTGACTCAGGTCGAGACCACCGTGGAAGGAGCCGGTGCTGGAAGGTTTGACCAGCCCCTGGGCCATGCTGCGGCTGGGGGTGGTGCCGAGTTTGAGATCGAAGTCGCCCAGTTCACGCTGAAAGATTTGCGCATTGGCGAGCGAACACGACAGCAGGCTGCCGAGCAACAAATAGGAGGGTTTGAGCATGCGTCACTCCATGACAGCGAGGAGCAGGAACTGAAACCTACTGAAACGCTTGATCTAGACGTGTGCAAGCATACCGGCGAATGCTCGGCATCGAGGGCCGTTCGTCGATTTTTGAAATATTGATGTGTTTGGCGGGGTGTTGCGAGGAGGTTCCAGTCCAAGCGCTTCGAAGCTCAAAGCGCTTAGGGACCAGGTGACGCGGCGGATCTTGGGGAAGTTACTTCTTGCCCAGGGTGATCTGCTTGGACGGGCCGAACGTCTGGCCGCTGACGCCTTTGGCAATTTGCTGGATCTCTCCGCCGGACTTGAGGAACGCAGCAATCTGGTTGTTGATCGATTCGCTGGTTTCAACGGCTGGAGCTGGCTTTGCTTTGCTGTTGGATGCTTTTACACGCATGGCGGCCATTAACCTATAGAAAATTAACTTGGCCAGGCATCGTACAGGAAATACTTGACAATTGCTTGGTAAATATCCCCCCGAAATACACAGGGCAGATGAAGAATTAATCACAAGTTATTATTCTGAATAGGCCTCTAAGCTGCTGTTTTAACTAAGAACGATCGTGAAAAATTACTGTTTTCCGCCCGGCGGACAGGTGCGAAAATCGCCAGAACGGCCTGACGAGCGGCCAGGCGCGTGCGGTAAAGCCCAGGAAAATTAAGCCCTTCAGAGGATTTTCTTGCGCCACCGGGCTGGCCAGCGAACGCGGCCCGCAAAACCGGGTAGAATGCCGCCCACGCAATGAGGGTATTGGAAATGGCTTTAGTCGGGCGCTACAACAGTTTGCAAGTGGTTAAACACACTAACTTCGGTTTATATCTGGACGGTGGCGCGGATGGCGAAATCCTCCTGCCTAATCGTTATATTCCCAAAGATATTCCCAGCGAAGATGAAGACTGGCTCAACGTTTTTATTTATCTGGACAGCGATGACAAACTCATCGCAACTACCGAAAAGCCGAAAGTTCAAGTCGGTGAATTCGCCAGTTTAAAAGTCGTTGAAGTCAACAGCATCGGTGTTTTCCTGGATTGGGGTTTGCCGAAGGATCTGTTGCTGCCGTACTCCGAAGAAAAGCGCCAGATGACCGCCGGTGAATATGTCGTGGTACACGTCTACCTCGACAAGCACACCCGCCGCATCACCGCGACGGCGCGTCTGGACCGCTACCTCGACAAGACCCCGGCCAACTACACCCCTGGCCAGGAAGTTGATTTGCTGGTTGCCGAAGCCACCGATATGGGCTTCAAGGCGATCATCAACAACAAGCATTGGGGTCTGATCCACAAGAACGAAATCTTCAAGTTCATGCGCGCCGGTAAAGAAGAGAAGGGCTTTATCAAAGAAGTCCGTGCCGACGGCAAGATCAGCCTGAGCCTGCAACCGGTCGGCGAAGAAGCCGCCACCAGCCTGAACTCGAAGATTCTCGCCAAGTTGCGCGACAACAATGGCAGCCTGCCGGTCAGCGACAAGAGCGACCCGACGGTGATCAGCAGTATGTTTGGCGTGAGCAAGGGCAACTTCAAGAAAGCCATCGGTGCGTTGTACAAGAACGGCCAGATCGTCATTCACGCTGATCGCATAGAACTGAGCTGACCTGACGCCGGCCCCTGTAGGAGCTGCCGCAGGCTGCGATCTTTTGACTGTAAAAGATCAAGATCAAAAGATCGCAGCCTGCGGCAGCTCCTACCGGCATGGGTCCCCTGCATGTACGTTCACTGCACTGTCGAGTCTCTGCCATGGATTGTGTTGTCGAGGTGTTCCGGTGAGCGCCACCCGGCGCAGCGCCGATGGGTTTGCCCTGCAAGTGATGATTGGGTTGTGCCTGATCTGGGGTATTCAGCAGGTGATGATCAAGTGGGCGGCGCCAGACATCGCGCCGGTCATGCAGGCCGCCGGGCGCTCGGGTATTTCCGCGTTGCTCGTAGGATTGTTGATCTGCTGGAAGGGCGGCTGGGATCAAGTGGGCAACACCTGGCGCGGTGGACTACTGGCTGGCGCGCTTTTTGGCCTGGAGTTCTTCTTCATTTCCGAAGGCTTGCAACTCACCACCGCCGCGCACATGTCGGTGTTCCTTTACACCGCGCCGATCTTCACTGCATTGGGCGTTCATTGGCTGTTGCCGAGTGAGCGTTTAAGACCGGTCCAATGGCTGGGGATTTTCCTCGCCTTCGTCGGGATCGCCATCGCCTTTGCCGGTGGGGTTTCCTGGGACAACCTCGATCACCGCATGTTGATGGGCGATGCCTTGGGCGTGCTGGCTGGCGCGTCATGGGGGGCAACCACGGTGGTGGTGCGCGCTTCGCGCCTGTCGGAAGCGCCGGTGACGCTGACGCTGTTCTATCAATTGATTATCGGTTTCGTAGGCCTGTTGCTGATCGCGATCCTCAGCGGCCAGGTCACCCATGTCAGCTTGACCACGGTCGCGGTGGCCAGTGTGTTGTTTCAGGGATTGGTGGTGTCGTTCTTCAGTTACCTGACCTGGTTTTGGCTGTTGCGCCGTTATCTGGCGGCGAACCTGGCGGTGTTTTCGTTCATGACGCCGTTGTTCGGCGTCACGTTCGGTGTGGTGCTGCTGGGCGAAGAGCTGAGCTTCAACTTCGTTGTCGGCGCGGTGCTGGTGTTGCTGGGCATCACGTTTGTCAGCGCTGAGCAGTGGGTGCGCCGTCGTTTGCGCAAAGCCCTCGGGCAGCAGTAACCGGGCTTAGCAGCAAACCGCCAGCCACCAACAAACCACAGCCAGCGAACACCAGCGCTGGCTGCAAACCACCACTGAAGTGGCTGCTCAGCGCCGCCAGCAACGGCCCGCTGAGCTGGCCCACGGCAAAGCACGCCGTCAGCATCCCGGCGTTGCGCTGGGTGGCGTGGGGCGCCAGTTCCCGGGAACGTTGCATCACCAGCTGCATGCAGGCCAGGAACGGCGTGCCGCAGAGGATCACGCCCAAGGCCAGGCCTGGGCCGCTGCCCAACAAGCAAGCGAAGACCCCGGCGGCTTGCAGCCACAACGTCGCCATCAGCCAATGACGGGTAGCGTTCGGGTTATGTCGACGCAAACTCACCAGCACCACGCCGATAGCGGCCGCCAGGCCGAAGCACGGCCAGAACAGATCAGCCATCCATTGACCGTGAAACTGCGCGTTGGCCATTTGCGAGAGGAAAGTGGCCGGGATGATGTAGCCCAAACCGTACAAGGCGTAGATCACACCTAAGCGGCCAATGCCTTGGTTACCTGACGTAGTAACGGTCGCTGCTGCTGCCACCGTGGCGGTCGGTTGCGGCAGGAACGGCAGAATTCCCAACAGCATCACCAACGCGACGCCGGCATACACCAGCCACAACGTTGCAGAAGTCTGACCCAGCAGGTTCGACCCCAAGGCTAACAACCCCGTCAGAAAAATCCCCAAACCCGGTCCGGCAAATACCAGGGCGCCAAGCCGTGGGCGACCGGCCGCCGCGGCCAGTGGCTGGCTCAACGCGGTGATCATCACCAACACCCAGGCGCTGGCCACGCCGGTGCCGAACCGCAGCACCAGATGGGACCAAAACCCGTTGGCCCAGAACGACGCCAGGGTCAGCAGTACACAGAGCCACAAACCACCCAGCAGCCGCCGACGAACCTGATCGGGACGGCGGGAGAACATCGCGTCCACCGCGCCAACGAAGTAGCCGAGGTAGTTGGCCGCAGCAATCAGACCGGCGGCGGTCAGGTCGATCTGACCCTCGCTCAGCAGGTGCGGCAACTGAGGCGTGAGGGCGAAACGCCCGATGCCCATGGCCATCATCAGGGCGATGAAACTGGCGAGTAAGCGAATCAGAGGGGACATAGTCTGAATTCCAACAGAGGATCAATGACCGTCAGGCTAGGACTGATTGACTTTCTTTTAAAATGAATAATAGTGAGTAACTTGTTCTGATTTGGAGAATGGCGTGGAATTCAGCCAATTGCGGATTTTCCAGGCTGTAGCGCAGGAGGGCTCCATCACCCGCGCTGCCGAACGCCTGCACCGGGTGCCATCGAACCTGTCGACCCGGCTTAAACAGATGGAAGAGCAACTCGGCGTAGAACTGTTCGTGCGTGAACGTCAGCGTTTGCAGTTGTCGCCTGCAGGAAAAGTCCTGCTGGACTACACCGCCAAGTTGTTCAATCTGCGCGACGAAGCTCAAGCGGCGGTGCAGGGCGGGCAACCGGCCGGGGACTTCGTACTCGGCACCATGTACAGCACGGCGGCGATTCATCTGCCGGGGTTGTTGGCGCGTTATCACCGCACTTACCCGGCGGTGAACCTGCAAGTGCAGTCCGGGCCAAGCGGCGAATTGCTTGAAGGATTGCTCACCGGGCGTCTCGATGCGGCGTTGGTGGACGGTCCGCTGGAACTGGCCGGGCTCGACGGCGTGCCGTTGTGCGACGAACGGCTGGTGCTGATCAGCGAGGCCGATCACCCGCCGATCCTCAGCGCGCTGGATGTGGAAGGGCGCTCGGTGTTCACGTTTCGGCAGGGTTGTTCCTACCGGATGCGCCTGGAAGCCTGGTTCTCCCATTCCCACGCAGCCATGGGCCGGGCGATGGAAATCGAGTCTTATCCGGGGATGCTCGCTTGCGTGATCGCCGGCTCAGGCGTGGCGCTGATGTCGGAGTCGATGCTCGCCAGCCTGCCGGGCCGCGAAAGCGTGGCGGTGCATCCGTTGGCCGAGCCATTTGCCAGTGCCACCACATGGCTGATGTGGCGCAGAGGCATGGTTGGGGCGAACTTGAACGCCTGGCTTGAGCAGCAACAATTGGTCTATCCGTCGGCGCCGAGTCAGGCTTGGGCGATGGCTTGAACTATCGGTCAGGTATTTTGATCAATTCAGTAACAGATCATTGCGACTTTGGGCGAGCATTGCGTAGGACTTCGGACTATTATCAGTGCGAAGTGGCTACAGAATTTTGGCCACTCGGCACTACCCTGAAGGGGGCACCATGAAAGAGAAAATCCAAAACTGGCTGCACGACCTGGGTGTTGCACTCGGTTTGATCGAACCGCCACTGCAACCTGTGCCTATTCGCACTGACGACGAACAACGCCGACGCCAGCAGCGCCGCCGGTAAACGCGTCAAGGCCTAAAAGATCGCAGCCTTCGGCAGCTCCTACAGGGAGTAACGCCAATGCTGCGATTGCCCGTGTAACTGTAGGAGCTGCCGAAGGCTGCGATCTTGGCGGTCTACAGGTCAATGCCTTCCGATCTCCATCAAAAACCGACTCAAGTCATTCGCCGTCTTGGCGTTCTTGAGCATCTGATCTTCCTCAGCCGTAAACGCCGTCAAACCCAACTCATCTTCCAGATGGAAGATCAGCTCTTCGATATCTTCTTTATCCAATCCCAATTGCGCCAGGCTCGCGTTGTCGTCGAAGTCATCCTGACCCTCCAGCAGGCGGCGGATGAAACGATGTACGACAGCACGAACGGCAGCTCTTTTCATGGTGGTTCTTCGAGGGCGTTATTATTGTTGTCCCTGGGGCTGAGTACAGCAGGCTTCAGGCGTGCAAGCGCTGCCACTCGTCAATCATCGTGCGCAAATGTTCCCCGGAAAAACTCCCGAAATGCCCGCCGTGCACCGTTCGAATCGGCAACTCGCGCAAACGCTGCAGGCTGTGGGCGTAGTCGTCGAGGTTGGAGTGGTAGGCGTCTTCGATCAACGGCCCGTCGTAGATGATGTCGCCGCTGAATAGCGTCTCGGTCGCCGCTTCATACAGGCTGATACCGCCCGGTGAATGCCCCGGCGTGTGCAGCACTTGCAGCGTGCGGTTGCCCAGATCCAGCACGTCGCCTTCTTCGATCAAACCTGTGGCTGGTGCGGCTTTGACCCGGTATTCGGCGTAGCACAACGGGCAATCGGGGTGAGCCTCGAACATGTCGTCGCCGACAAAGGCTTTGCTCAAATCGTTGTCGCCGTCGGGGGCAGCGAGGATGTCCGCCTCAGCCGGATGCACCAGCCGTTCGGGGAATTCGTGATGACCGGCGATGTGGTCGAAATGGCAATGACTGGCCACGGCTACCAGCGGCCGTTCGGTGATCCACGGCAGTTGCTCGCGCAGGCTGACCAGCCCGGAACCGCTGTCCAGTAGCAAGTCCTTGTCGCGACCCTGGATGTGCCAGAGGTTGCAGCGATAGAAGGGGCGGATGTAAGGCTCGTGAATCAGGCGAATGCCGTCACTGAGCTGTTTCACCTCGAACCATTGATCGCGGCTGACGATCTTCATAAACGATTTTCTCCAGACGAAAAAAAACGGGTGTGGCAACCGACGCCACACCCGTCGAAGAAAGCATCAAGTCGTTATGTTCAGCTTAGGCGGCTCTGGCTACCACTGCAGGGCGAGGGGACAGCAAGCTGACCACCACGAAACTCACCAGACCTACGCCGAGGCTGTAGTAGATCGGGGTGTTGGCATCCAGACCGTCTTTGAACATGAACAGCAACGCTGTGGCGAAGCCCATGCCCATGCTGGCGATAGCGCCGGCGGTGTTTGCGCGTTTCCAGAAAATCGCACCGATCAGCGGGATCAGCATGCCGCCCACCAGCAGGTTGTACGCCAGGGTCAGGGCGCTGATCACGTCATTCACGACCAGAGCGATGCCGAGTACCACGATGCCGGTCAGCAGGGTGAACAGGCGGTTGATGCCCAGAGTCGACTGTTTACCGCCGCGCAGTTTCGGCAGCAGGTCTTCGGTCAGGGTGGTGGCGGCGGCGAGCAGGCCGGCGCTGGCGGTGGACATCATGGCCGCCAGGGCAGCCGCAATCACCAGGCCACGGATACCGTCCGGCAGGGACAGTTTGACGATGGCGGCGAAGGCGTTGTTGACGTTGTCCAGGTCCGGGATCAGCACATGAGCGGCCATGCCGATCAGGGCGCAGGCCAGTCCGTAAAGGATGCAGTAGAAGCCTGCGAATGTACCGGCGACCTGAGCCACTTTGGCGCTCTTGACGGTGAACACACGCTGCCAGATGTCCTGGCCGATCAGGATCCCGAAGAAGTAGATCATGAAGTAGGTGATGATGGTGTCCCAGCCAATCGTGGTGAAGCTGAAGGCGGTGGCCGGCAGTTTCAACACCAACTCATCCCAACCACCGACGCGGTATAGGCAGATTGGCAACAGGATGAACATCAGGCCCACGGTCTTGATCACGAACTGGACGATGTCGGTCAGGGTCAGGGACCACATGCCGCCGATCGCCGAATAAATCACCACCACGCCACCGCCGACCAATACGGACAGCCAGAACGGCAGGTCGAACAGCACTTGCAGCACAGTGCCAATGGCCAGGATCGAAACCACGCCGATCATCAGCGCGTACGCCAGCATGATCACCGCGCTCGCGGAGCGGGCCATCGGGTTGTAGCGTTTTTCCAATACCTGGGTAACGGTGTAGATCTTCAGTTTCAGCAGCGGTTTGGCGAGGAACAGGTTCAGCGCGACGATCCCGCAACCCAGTGCTGCGCAGAGCCAGAAACCGGAGATGCCATGGACGTAGCCCAGGCGTACGGTGCCGACGGTGGACGCGCCGCCCAGAACGGTGGCGGCCATGGTGCCCATGTACAGGCTCGGGCCGAGGTTACGACCGGCGACCAAAAAGTCTTCGTTGGTCTTGGCCTTGCGCATGCCGTAGTAGCCGAGTATCAGCATCGCGGCGGCGTAGATGAGTACGACGAATAAATCCAATGCCATGATGGCGTGTCTCCGATTGTCTTTTTTATGTGAGGCGAAAATCAATCCCTTGTGGGAGCGAGCTTGCTCGCGATTCAGGCGCTGCGGTCTCTCAGAGACACCGCGTCATCGTTCATCGCGGGCAAGCCACGCTCCCACAGGTAATGCGTTTAATCAGGCGACTTGTCGCACCGCTGGTTTAGCGAGCGCCGTGCCCTTGCTGCGTGGATCGTTTGGACCGAACACCGCGGCCGATTCCGGGAACAGGCTCAACAGCGCCAGGTACACCAGCGACGCCAGGCCAAGGGTGACCGGCAAGCTGATGTCGATGCCGCCGGCCAGTTCACCGAGCGGACCCACGAACTGCCCAGGCAGGTTCACAAAGCACAAGCCCACCGCAGCACTCGGGATCCAGGCACCCAGCCCACGCCAGTTCCAGCCATGGGTGAACCAGTAACGACCACCTTTCTCGCCGCGGGTGAACACTTGCAGGTCGTCCGGGCAGTAGAAGCCGCGACGCACCAGCAGGCCGATGATCATGATCACCATCCAAGGAGTGGTGCAGGTGATGATCAGCACGGCGAAGGTCGATACGCTCTGCACCAGGTTCGCTGCAAAGCGCCCGATGAAGATGAAGGCAATCGACATCACACCGATCAGCAGAGTGGCCTTGACCCGCGACAGTACCCGTGGGAACACGCTGGACATGTCCAGCCCGGTGCCATAGAGCGAAGTGGTGCCGGTGGACATGCCGCCGATCACCGCGATCAGGCACACCGGCAGGAAGAACCAGCTCGGCGAAACGGCCAGCAGGCCGCCGACGTAGTTGTTGGCGGCGATGTAGTCCGGCGCCTTGATCGCTACGATGGTGGCGGTGGCGAGGCCGAACAGGAACGGGATGAAGGTTGCGATCTGCGAGATCACCACGGCGGCCATGATGCGGCGCTTGGAGGTGTCACGCGGGATGTAACGCGACCAGTCACCGAGAAACGCGCCGAAGGAAATCGGGTTGCTCATCGCCACCAGCGCCGCGCCGATGAAGGCCGCCCAGAAACCCGGTTGACCCATGCTGACGGTGCCGGCGTAGTTCACATCGAACGGACCGACGAAGGCGAAGATGCCCAGCAGGAACAACAGGCTGGCACTCCACACCGCGATCTTGTTGACCCACAGCAGGAAGCGGAAGCCGTAGATGCAAACGGTCAGCACCAGGATCGCGAACAGACCGTAGGCCAGGCCCAGGGTCAGGTCGGTTTCCGGAAGTCCGATCAGGCGTTTGGCGCCACCGATCAGCGCATCACCCGAACTCCACACCGAGAGCGAGAAGAAGGCGATGGCGGTCAACAGCGACAGAAACGAACCGACGATCCGCCCGTGCACGCCGAAGTGCGCACCGGAAGACACTGCGTTGTTTGTGCCATTGATCGGGCCGAACAGGCCCATGGGCGCGAGGATCAGCGAGCCCAGCAACACACCCAGCACAATCGCCCAGACGCCCGCCTGAAAAGACAGGCCGAACAGTACCGGGAAACTGCCGAGCACGGCGGTGGCAAAAGTGTTGGAACCACCGAAGATCATCCGGAACAAATCCGTCGGGCCTGCGGTGCGTTCGCTGTCCGGGATCTGTTCGACCCCGTAGGTTTCAATGTGCGTAAGGCTTTGGTCTTTGTTGTTGTTATTCATGATCAGCTCCGATCATAAAGGCGCGCTCATCGTGTGTGAGCGTCACCTGTTTGGCTAAGGGGTTGGCAGCCCTTCCGGCATCGCGGACAAATGTTCGTGGCAGGCCAGCCATAGGCCTTGTTGTTGTCGGCGAAACACAATCGTCTCGCGCTCCTGGCTGAAGTGTTGCTCCCCTTGCATGCGCAGCTCGGTGGCCACGTCATGGATGAAAATCGCCACGTCACCCTGCAGGCTGACGAAGGCGTTGCTCGAGGTGCACGAAAGCACCTCGAAGTCATCCTCCGAGCGCCAGGTGTCCCACAACGCCTGATAGGCATCGCGCGACAGCAGGGGCTGTTCGAGGGTGTAGAACACGAAGCTGGCATCGGCGCTGAAGGCGCCGAAGTAGGCTTCGCGATCGTTACGGGCAAAGGCGGTTACCAGATCGGCAGCGGCCTTGAGTACCTGATCACGTTCGTTCACGACCAATCCTCAGCGGTGGACCACGCCAGGCAGTACGCAGAGCATTTCGTACAGCAGGTTGGCGGCCAGCAGCGAGGTGTTGCCGGTGGTGTCGTAAGCGGGCGAGACTTCTACCAGATCGCAGCCGACCAGGTCGAGGCCTTGGCAACCGCGAACGATTTCAATCGCCTGAATGGTCGTCAGACCACCGATTTCCGGGGTGCCGGTACCTGGTGCCCACGCTGGATCGATGCCGTCGATGTCGAAACTCAGGTACACCGGACCGCCGCCGACTTTCTCGCGAACTTCGGCCATCAGCGGTGCCAGGGATTTGTGCCAGCACTCTTCGGCCTGAACCACACGGAAGCCCTGGTTGCGGCTCCAGTTGAAGTCGTCAGCGGTGTAACCCTGAGCGCGCAGACCGATTTGCACCACGCGGTCCGGATCCAGAAGGCCTTCTTCGACAGCGCGACGGAAGGTGGTGCCGTGGGCGATTTTCTCGCCGAACATGTGGTCGTTCACGTCGGCGTGAGCGTCGATGTGCACCAGGCCGACCTTGCCGTGCTTCTTATGAATCGCACGCAGGATTGGCAGGGTGATGGTGTGGTCGCCGCCGAGGGTCAGGGGGATCACATTGTGTTCGAGGATTTTGTGGTAGGACTCTTCGATGATCCGTACGGCGTCCAGCAGGTTGAACGTGTTGATCGCCACGTCACCGATGTCGGCAACCGACAGCGAGTCGAACGGTGCAGCGCCGGTGGCCATGTTGTACGGGCGGATCATCACCGATTCAGCGCGGATTTCGCGAGGTCCGAAACGGGTGCCTGGGCGCAGCGAGGTGCCGATGTCCAGCGGGACGCCAACGAAGGCAGCATCCAGACCGGCAGCGGTTGGCACATGGGGGAGTCGCATCATGGTGGCGATGCCGCCGAAGCGCGGCATTTCATTGCCGCCCAGTGGTTGGTGAAGAATCTTGTCCACGGGTAAGGCCTCATCGTCGTTGTTTTATTTATGTCGGTTGCGCCGTTCACGGAAGTGACGGGCACCGCTGTGGGCCGATTCTGCGAAATGTAGTGGCCGGGAAGAATCGCTACGGGCAAATACTTAGTTCAGATTTTTCTAAACTAATGGCTTGGGCGACGATAGACTTGATACCGATCGTTCCCACGCTCTGCGTGGGAACGCATCCCGTGACGCTCCGCGTCACACCGTCGAAGCGGACGCAGAGCGTCCAAGGCTGCATTCCCACGCAGAGCGTGGGAACGATCTATGGAGTCACCATGGCCAACGCATTACCCGACCTGAAACTGTTGCGCATCTTCGTCAGCGTGGTTCGCCATCAGGGGTTTGCCAACGCCCAGCAAGAGCTCAACCTCTCGACCTCGGCCATCAGCACTTACATGAGCCAGCTCGAAGCCGCCCTCGGTCTGGTCCTGTGCCATCGCGGCCGGGGTGGTTTCAGCCTGACCAGCAAGGGCGAGCTATTCCACCAGGAAACCCTGCGCCTGCTCGGCGAACTCGAAGGCTTCGAGCAATACGCCGCGGCGCTCAAGGGCGAACTGCGCGGCACCTTGAACCTCGGCGTCATCGACTCCACCGTCAGCGACAAGGCCTTGCCCTTCGCCGAAGCCATTGGCGCTTACAGCCAGGAACACCCGGCCGTGCATTTGCACCTCTCGGTGATGAGCCCTTACGAGCTACAACTCGGCGTGCAGGACAACCGTCTCGACCTGGCCATCGGCGCGTTCTCCACGCGCATGAGCGGTCTGGTCTACATGCCGCTGTACCGCGAACAACACTGGTTGTATTGCAGCAGTCGTCATCCGCTGTTCACCGAGCGGCGCATTCCCGAGCAAGTCATCACTCAGCAACGCATGGTTGGCCGCGGCTACTGGAGCCAGGCGGAACTGGCGCGCCACGGTTTCAAGCACAGCGCGGCGACGGTGGAAAGTATGGAAGCGCAGCTGATTCTGGTGCTGTCCGGTGCCTACATCGGTTACTTGCCGGAGCATTACGCCCAGGCGTGGGCTGACAAGGGCGATCTGCGGGTGCTGCTGCCGGCGACCTTCGGCTATCAGGCGCCGTTCTCGATGATCGTGCGTCGTGGCCGCAGCCGCGAGCCGTTGATCCAGACCTTCCGCGACCTGCTCAAAGCGCAACTGAATCAGGCTTGAAAAAATGTCCAGAATCCAATGTCCGCGCTGCCTGCGCCCGCAAACTCACTGTTTGTGCCCGCTGATTCCGAGCCTCGACAGCCGCACCCGAGTGCTGTTGTTGCAGCATCCCAGCGAAGTGAACCATGCGCTGAACACCGCGCGGTTGGCGGCGTTGGGGTTGAAGAATGCCGAGTTGATAGTTGGCGAGGTGTTCGAGGATTTGCCAGCGTTGTTGAATCAACCGGGCTATCAGGCGCGGCTGCTTTTTCCTGCTGATGATGCGCAGCCGTTGCAGGCTTACACGCAAAATGATGAACCGATGTTGTTGGTGGTTCCGGACGGCACCTGGCGCAAGGCGCGCAAGATGCTGCACCTCAATCCGTTGTTGGCTGCGTTGCCGAGGGTGACGTTGGCGCAGGGCGCGGTATCGAGATATCGATTGCGCAAGGCACCGGGGCCGGGTGCGTTGTCGACGGTGGAGGCGATTGTTCAGGCGTTGCAGACCCTCGAAGCACCAACCTCTTTTGAGTCGTTGTTAAAGCCATTCGAAGCACTGATCGAGGGGCAAATTGCGGCGATGGGGGAGGAGGTTTTTCAACGTAATCATGGGCCGAAATGATCATTGCCTGTGCGGGCCTCATCGCGAGCAAGCTCGCTCCCACATTTTTGATCACCGCAGCCCCCTGTGGGAGCGAGCTTGCTCGCGATGGCGATAGAACAATCACAGAAAATCCCGGCCAGAGACTACCGTTCGCGCATCGCCTCGGTCCGGGCTTTGAGCACCGGTTTGAGCAGATAATCCAGCACGCTTTTCTCCCCGGTGATGATGTCCACCGTCGCCACCATCCCCGGAATGATCAGCAACGGCTTCACATCCCCGCCCAAATGATTCTTATCCGTCCGCACCTGAATCAAATAAAAGCTGTTGCCCTTGTCATCCGTAATCGTGTCCGCCCCAATCAACTCCAGCTTCGCACTCAGCCCCCCATAAATCGTGTAGTCGTAAGCACTGAACTTGACCATCGCTTTCTGCCCCGGGTGCAGAAACGCTACGTCCTGTGGCCGGACCTTGGCTTCGATCAGCAAGTTGTCTTCAATGGGCACGATTTCCACCATGTCGCTGCCCGGCTGGACCACGCCGCCGATGGTGTTGACCTTCAGCACTTTGATAATCCCGTGCACCGGCGACACCACCGTGGTGCGGGTTACGCGGTCATCGATCGCAATGCTCGATGCCGTGATTTTCGACAGGTCGGTGCGTTTTTCATTCAGCTCTTTCGCCGCGTCGGAGCGGAAGGATTGTTCGGACTCATCAATCTTGCTTTTGATCTCATTGATCGCCGATTCCGCACGGGGAATCGCCAGGGTCGTGGCGTTCAATGAACCGCGAATCTCCACCGCACTGCGTTTGAGTCGCAAGATTTCCACCGGCGAAACCGCCCCGGTGCCCACCAGCGGCGCGGACATGTTCATCTCTTGTTGCAGCAATGCCAGGCTTGAACTGAATTGGCCTTGTTTGGAGCGGAACTCTGCCAGTTCCTGGGTTTTTTGCCGGAGTTGCTCACTCAGGGTGCGCTGTTCGCTGGCCAGTCGACGCTGCCGTTGCTCGTACAGCGAGCGCTCGTCTTCGGCCACTTGCGGCGCCTTGGCGATCACTTCGGGAGACAGACTGAACGGCCGGCCTTCCGCTTCGGCCGACAGCCGTTCGACCTGCGCGGTCAGCGCATATCGATCCGCCTCGCTTTCGCCCTTGTTCGACAGGAATCGAGTGTCATCGAGGCGCAGCAAGGTGTCGCCCTTGTTCACCATTTGCCCTTCGCGAACGAAGATCTCAGTGACGATGCCGCCCTCCAGGTTCTGGATCACTTGAACCTTGCTCGACGGAATCGCCTTGCCTTCGCCCATGGTCACTTCCTGCAGCACCGCGAACTTGGCCCAGACCAGCGCCGAGATCAGCAACCCAGCCGCCAGCCACACGGTGATCCGCGACAAGCGCGGGGAGTCCTGCAATGCGGCGCCGGCGGTTTCTGGCATGTATTCGCTTTCCGCGCTTTTGCTGAAACTGCCGAAGTAGCCGCGATCCTTTGAAACGTCGGATGATGAACGGGCCATGGCTAGCTCCTAGACAGCCGCAGAGCCGACACGGCCCTTGCGCAGTGCATCGATAACCACTTCTTTCGGACCGTCGGCGACGATCCGCCCGTTGTCCAGCACCACCAGCCGATCCACCAGGCTGAGCATCGAGGTGCGGTGGGTCACCAGCAGCAGGGTTTTGCCCTGGACCCAGCGGTGGAGTTTTTGCCGCAGAACGTCTTCGCTGCTGTTGTCCATGGCGCTGGTGGGTTCGTCGAGCAACATGATCGGCGGATCCAGCAACAACGCGCGGGCCAGCAACACCGCCTGACGTTGCCCGCCGGACAGCAGTTGTCCGCGTTCACCCACCGGGCGGTCGAAGCCTTGCGGATGCTGACGCGCAAGCTCAGTGACGCCGGTCAGTTCGGCGACTTCGAGCATCCGTGAATCGCTGATGTAGCGGGCGCCGAGGGTCAGGTTGTCGCGCAGGCTGCCGGCCAACAGCGGCAGGTCATGGGCGACGTAACCGATTTGCTGGCGCAGGTCGGCGACGTCCAGTTGCCGCAGGTCCAGGCCATCGAGCAGCAGCTGGCCTTCTTCCGGTGCGTAGAAACCCATCACCAGCCGCGCCAGCGTACTTTTGCCCGAGCCGCTGCGACCGATGATGCCGATCCGCTCGCCGGGTTTCACGCTGAAGCTGATGTTGGCCAGGGCCGGAGCGTTCTGGCCGTTGTAGTGGAACGTCACACTGCTGACGTCTATCGCGCCTTGCAGTTGCGTGCGCTCCAGCGGCCGTTGTTTGGCATCGCGTTCCTGCGGCAAGGACATCAGCGCATCGGTGCTTTTCATGGTCAGTTGCGCTTGCTGATAGCGGGTGATCAAACCGGCAATCTGCCCCAGCGGCGCGAGCACCCGGCTGCCGAGCATGTAGGTCGCCACCAGCGCGCCGACGCTGAGGTTGCCGGCGATGATGCTGTAGACCCCGGCGACGATGGTCGCCATGCCGGAGAATTGCTGGATGAACAGCGTGCCGTTGGTGGCCAGCGCCGAGAGGTTGCGGGCATGGCTGTCGAGGCGGGTGAGGGCGCCGTGGGTGCTTTCCCATTTGTGCTGGCGTTCGCTTTCGGCGCTGCAGGCCTTGAGGGTTTCCAGGCCGCCGAGGGTTTCAATCAGCAACGCCTGGCGTTCGGCGCCCAGGGTCAGGCTTTTCTGTACGGTGTCGCGCAGGCGCACCTGGATCACCATCGCAAAGATGATCGTGATCGGAAACGCCAGTAACGGAATCACCACCAGCCAGCCGCCGAGCAGGCCGATCACCACCAGCATCAGCACGGCAAAGGGCAGGTCGATCAGGCTGGTGAGGGTCACGGCGGTGAGGAATTCCCGCAGGCCCTGGAAGTCATGGATGCTTTGGGCGAAACCACCAATGGTCGCCGGCCGCGCTTTCATCGCCATGCCGGTAATGCGTTCGAACAACGTGGCCGAAAGGATCACGTCGGTTTTCTTCCCTGCGGTGTCCAGCAGGTGCGCGCGGACCACCCGCAACACCAATTCGAAACCGGTGCCGATCAGCAAGCCGATGGACAGTACCCACAACGTCGACGTGGCCTGGTTCGGCACCACTCTATCGTAGGTCTGCATCACGAACAGCGGCACCATCAACCCCAGCAGGTTGATCAGAAAACTCGCCAGAATCGCATCGCTGTACAGCCACTTCGACAGCTTCAAGGTGTCGCGAAACCACGCCTCAACCCGCGGCACCAGCGGCGAACGCAAGTCTTCGAGTTCATGCCGTGGCCGCGCGAACAAGGCCTGGCCGCTGTAATTCTCGGCCAGTTCATCGCGGCTGACCCATTGCTCACCGCCGTCGGCTTCGCTGGGCAGAATCAGCAACTGACCGTCATCGCCGAAACGTCGCAGAATGGCAGTCCGGCCGTTGTTGAGGATCAGCATCACAGGCAGGTTGAGGGCGGAAATATCCGCCAGTTCACGGCGCAGCAATCGCGCCTGCAAACTGGCCCGGGCCGCTGCGCGAGGCAGCAGGTCCAGGCTCATACGTTGTTTGTTCAGGGGGAGCCCGGCACTCAGGCTGGCGCGACTGACCGTCGCGCCGTGGAGTTTGCAGAGGATCAACAGACCGTCCAGAAGCGGGTCATCGAAGCTCAGGCGCGGATCGACACCGATGTTGCCGGGTTCCATGCTGGTCACATTGATCTCTCCACAGGCCTACTTCAGTTCAGGCAAACGGGCTTCGTTTTTTACTTCCGTGGAGGCGATCGCATCGGCGGGCAACACCACCCGTTGTTTGCTCAGTAACTGACCCATGTTCGCCAGCACGCGGTACATCGAGAACTCCTCGGTGTAGCGCACTTCGGTGTAGCGGCGGTTGGCGTTGTAGAGCTCGTTTTCACTGTCCAGCAGGTCGAGCAGGGTGCGTTGGCCGAGGCCGAACTGGTCCTGATACGCCACGCGCACACGTCGGCTGGTATCCGCGTATTCGCGGGCAGTCGGGGTTTGTTTCTTGGCATTGACCATGGCGTTCCAGGCCAGGTGAATGTTCTCGTTGAGTTGGCGCAGGGCGTTGTTGCGGATGTCCATCGCCTGGTTGATCTGGTGCGCATCGGAGGCCAGGCGAGCCTTGTCGCTGCCACCGCGGAACAGGTTGTAGTTCATCACCACGCCGACTCGCCATTCGTTGTCGTGGCCTTCATCGCCCTGCACGTTGTTGTTCGCACCCACGGCGGCTTCGGCGTCGAAGCGAGGGTAGAACGGCGACTTGGCAACTTCGTACTGGCTCTCGGCCGATTGCACATCGGCCTGGGCGGATTTCAGGTACGGGTTGTTTTCCACCATGCTTTGCTGGGCTTCCTGCAAGGTGGCGGGCAGTTCGCCGCGGGTCGAGGGCGGGGCTTCGAGTTCATCGGGCAGGCGCCCCACGACGGCGTAGAAGTTCGACTCGGCATCCGCCAGATCGACTTCAGCGGTATCGAGGTTGTTTTGCGCCAGTGCCCGGCGAGCGACGGACTGGTCGGAGTCGGCGGTGCTACCGATACCACGCTGGGTGCGCAGACCGATCTGATCGTTGACCCGCATGTGAGCTTGCAGATTGTTCGTGGCCAGGGTCACCAGTTCGCGGCGCTTGAGCACTTCGAGGTAGACCTCGATGGTGCGCAGGGCCAGATCCTGAGCGGTGCCCTGAGCGTAATAGGCCCGGGAATTGACCACGCCCTTGGTGCGCTGGACTTCGTTGGAGGTATTGAAACCATCGAAGAGCATCTGCCGCAGACGCAATTCCGATTGGGTGTAGGTCAGGATTTCGGTGTGGTGATTACCGAATGCCCGGGTGCTGGTGTTATCGCTGTACCCGCGCCCGTACGCGGCATTCAGATCAACCGATGGATAAAATCCTCCCTTGGCGACTTTCACTAGCTCATCGGCCGAGAGGCGACTGTCTACACGCGACGCCAGCTCCGGGTGGGTCGCGATGGTGCTTTGAATCGCCTCCGTCAATGACATGGCTTGAGCCTGAGAAGTGCAGGCCATGGCCAGCAGAATTGCGCTGCAGAGGGGGGTTAATACGCGCATGGGTGCCTCTCCCTGATTCCTAATGGTGCTTATTAGTCGCCAAATATTTGACGGCATTTATAGTGAAAACCGTTTCATGCTTGTAACAACAGAGCTAAGAACATTCTGGGGAAAAGCATAGAAGAATTTTTCATAAGGCTTATGCCAAAAAAAACTTATGCGCTCCGTAAAATCCAGCACATTGTTCACTGCGAAAGCCCTTGATTTATGAGCGTTAGGGCGCTCGACGGGGTTTGAGGAAAGTTCCAAACCACATATCGACTTAGGGCGGGGAAGTGCTGGAGGGGAGGGAAGCGGACGGTTTTGAGGTGACGGTTTTTTGTCACTTTAGTGGATCAAAACCGTTACGCATCGCTCAAAGGATGACTTGTTGCGCAAGTGGATCCCGATGCCATTGATTGCAGAGGGTTTTTATCCCGCAGCAGACACGTCGCCCGCGAGCGGCACGCTTGGCGAGAACGGCGCCAGGGCAGCGGCTTACTTCAGGTAACCGCTGCCAGCAGGCGATTCCGTCAGGCAACCCGTTGAAGCCAGGAGCACGTTCTTCGCAAAAACAGGATGCCGACAGCGGTTGGCAGCGGAGGAAGTGCACATGGCTACGCTCATCGGTATTGTCAGTAAGGTCATTGGTCAGGTGTTCGCGGTTGCGAGCGATGGCACCCGACGCGCGCTGGTCGAGGGGGACCGGCTATTCGCCGGCGATCAACTGGTCACCGGGGCCGAAGGCGCGGTGGCGGTGAATCTGCAGAATGGCCAGGAACTGACCCTCGGGCGTGGCAGCAGTATGGAGATGACGCCCCAGTTACTCGCGAATCAAACACCCCATGTAGAGACCGCTGAAGCGGTGACGCCGACTCAGGCGCAACTGACCGATGTCGAGCAACTGCAAAAAGCGATCGCTGCCGGCGACGACCCGACCCAGACCGCAGAAGCCACGGCGGCCGGACCGGGTTCGACCGGCGCACCTGGTGCACTGGGTGGCGGCCACACGTTTGTCATGCTTGAAGAGGTGGGCGGGCGGGTCGATCCGATTATTGGTTTTCCTACCGCAGGCTTCAACGGCATTCCCGAATTTCCCCTGGAGCGTCTGGCCGGAAACCCGGACAACGGAGACAACGGAGACAACGGAGACAATGGTGCTGGCGGTGCTGGCGGTGCAGGCGGTTCGGGTGGTTCAGGAGGTTCAGGAGGTTCAGGAGGTTCAGGCGATCTTCCTGTAACACCGGTTGTTCCTGTGACACCGGTTGTTCCTGATGTACCGAACAATCCGGTGACCCTCACCGGCCTGTCGGTGGCAGGGGGGGAACTGACCCTCAATGAGGCCAACCTGGCCGACGGTTCGGCCCCCAATCCTGGGGCACTGACCAAGACCGGCACGTTCAGCGTGTCTGCTCCTGACGGGCTGACCAGCCTGAGCGTCGGTGGGATCAACGTGATCAGCGGTGGCGTTGCCGCAGGCTTCCCGCAATCGATCACCACCCCGTTGGGCAACACCCTGACAGTCACCGGCTACAACCCGGCCACGGGGGTTGTGAGTTACAGCTACACCCTCAACGACAATGAAACCCATCCGACTGGTGACGGTACCAACAACCTCAGCGAACACTTCACCGTGGTGGCCGGCGACAGCAATGGCGATACCACCACCGGTTCCCTGGACGTCAACATCACCGACGACGTGCCCAAGGCATTCGATGACAGCAACGCCAGCACCGCGTCGGAAACCCTGGTGACCCTGACCGGCAGTGTGCTGCCCAACGACGTTCAGGGCGCTGATCGCATTCCTTCCGGACCCGAGAGCGGGCCAGTGGTTGGCGGCACTTTCACCGGTAAATACGGCACCCTGGTACTCAACGCCAACGGCACATACACCTACACCCTGAACACCAGCGACGCCGACTTCAAAGCCTTGCACGCGGGTGGCGCCGGGACCGAAACCTTCACTTACACCCTGACCGATGCCGACGGCGACAACAGCACTGCCAAGCTTGTGCTGAACATCCATAACAACGATGACCCGGTCACGATAGGCGGCCTGAACGTCGAAGGCGGCGAACTCACCGTCTACGAAAAAAATCTCGCCTACGGCAGCGATCCTGATGCCCCGGCCCTGACCCAGAGTGGCACCTTCACCGTCAACGCACCGGATGGCCTGCAAACCCTGACCGTGAGCGGCGTCACGGTGGTCAGCGGTGGGGTGGCGGTAGGTTTCCCGCTATCCGCCACTACCTGGACGGGCGCTACCTTCACCATCACCGGTTACGACCCGGCCACGGGCGTGGTGAGCTACAGCTACACCCTGAATTACGACAGCGACCACCCCAATGCCGATGGCGCCAACAGCATCTACGAGAACTTCGACGTCATTGCCACCGATGCCGACGGCAGCACGGCGACCGGGCAAATCAACGTCAACATCGTCGATGATCTGCCGACCGCCAACCCTGACTCGGCCTCAGTCGCAGAGGGCGGCATCGTCAGCGGCAGCGTGCTGGGGAACGATGTCACCGGCGCCGATGGCCCCGCCGCAGGGGGCGCGGTGGTCGGCGTGCGTGCCGGTTCCGACACCTCCACCCCGGTCATTGGCGGCCTCAACAGCCAGATCAATGGCACCTACGGTTACCTGACGCTGGACGCCAACGGCAACGCGGTCTACCACAGCAACCCGAACGCCGTGAGCGGTCCCGGTGCGACCGACGTGTTCACCTACACCGTGCGCGATGCCGACGGTGACCAAAGCACCACCACCATCACCATCGACGTGATCAACAGCAGCATCCAAGCGGTCAGCGACAGCGACGTGACCGTCTACGAAAAAGCCCTCGACCTGAACCAGGATGGCCAGGATCTGGCGCCCGGCACCGTTACCGGGAGCCTGCCGGGCAATACGGGCGAAACCGCCAGTGGCACGCTGGTCGGTTCGGTCAGCGGCGCGGTCGGTGCGATCACCTACACCCTGGTCGGCAGCGCCACCGGCACCTTCGGGCAGATCCTGCTCAATCCCGATGGCTCCTACACCTACACGCTGACCTCGGCGCCAAGCACCACGCCGCATGCGAACGACGGTGCCAACACCGTGAGCGAAAGCTTCACCTACCAAGCCACCGACTCTTTGGGCAACAGCACCACCAGCACCATCGTGGTCAAGATCGTCGATGACCTGCCGACTGCCCATGCCGACGAGACTTCGGTCGCCGAAGGCGGCACCGTCAGTGGCAACGTGCTGTGGAACGACGTCGGCGGCGCCGATGGCCTCGCCGCAGGAGGCGCGGTGGTCGGCGTGCGTGCCGGTTCCGACACCTCGACCCCGGCCGTTGGCGGCCTCAACAGCCAGATCAATGGCACCTACGGTTACCTGACGCTGGACGCCAACGGCAACGCCGTGTACCACAGCAACCCGAACGCCGTGAGCGGTCCCGGTGCGACCGACGTGTTCACCTACACCGTGCGCGATGCCGACGGTGACCAAAGCACCACCACCATCACCATCGACGTGATCAACAGCAGCATCCAAGCGGTCAGCGACAGCGACGTGACCGTCTACGAAAAAGCCCTCGACCTGAACCAGGATGGCCAGGATCTGGCGCCCGGCACCGTTACCGGGAGCCTGCCGGGCAACACGGGCGAAACCGCCAGTGGCACGCTGGTCGGTTCGGTCAGCGGCGCGGTCGGCGCAATCACCTACACCCTGGTCGGCAGCGCCACCGGCACCTTCGGGCAGATCCTGCTCAATCCCGATGGCTCCTACACCTACACGCTGACCTCGGCGCCAAGCACCACGCCGCATGCGAACGACGGTGCCAACACCGTGAGCGAAAGCTTCACCTACCAAGCCACCGACTCTTTGGGCAACAGCACCACCAGCACCATCGTGGTCAAGATCGTCGATGACCTGCCGACTGCCCATGCCGACGAGACTTCGGTCGCCGAAGGCGGCACCGTCAGTGGCAACGTGCTGTGGAACGACGTCGGCGGCGCCGATGGCCTCGCCGCAGGAGGCGCGGTGGTCGGCGTGCGTGCCGGTTCCGACACCTCGACCCCGGCCGTTGGCGGCCTCAACAGCCAGATCAATGGCACCTACGGTTACCTGACGCTGGACGCCAACGGCAACGCCGTGTACCACAGCAACCCGAACGCCGTGAGCGGTCCCGGTGCGACCGACGTGTTCACCTACACCGTGCGCGATGCCGACGGTGACCAAAGCACCACCACCATCACCATCGACGTGATCAACAGCAGCATCCAAGCGGTCAGCGACAGCGACGTGACCGTCTACGAAAAAGCCCTCGACCTGAACCAGGATGGCCAGGATCTGGCGCCCGGCACCGTTACCGGGAGCCTGCCGGGCAATACGGGCGAAACCGCCAGTGGCACGCTGGTCGGTTCGGTCAGCGGCGCGGTCGGTGCGATCACCTACACCCTGGTCGGCAGCGCCACCGGCACCTTCGGGCAGATCCTGCTCAATCCCGATGGCTCCTACACCTACACGCTGACCTCGGCGCCAAGCACCACGCCGCATGCGAACGACGGTGCCAACACCGTGAGCGAAAGCTTCACCTACCAAGCCACCGACTCTTTGGGCAACAGCACCACCAGCACCATCGTGGTCAAAATCGTTGATGACCTGCCGACTGCCCATGCCGACGAGACTTCGGTCGCCGAAGGCGGCATCGTCAGTGGCAACGTGCTGTGGAACGACGTCGGCGGCGCCGATGGCCTCGCCGCAGGAGGCGCGGTGGTCGGCGTACGTGCCGGTTCCGACACCTCGACCCCGGCCGTTGGTGGCCTGAACACTCAGATCAATGGCACCTACGGTTACCTGACGCTGGATGCCAACGGCAACGCGGTCTACCACAGCAACCCGAACGCCGTGAGCGACCCCGGTGCGACCGACGTCTTCACCTACACCGTGCGCGATGCTGACGGTGACCAAAGCACCACCACCATCACCATCGACGTGATCAACAGCTGCCTCAGCGCGGTCAGCGACAGCGACGTGACCGTCTACGAAAAAGCCCTCGATCTGAACCAGGACGGCCAGGATCTGGCGCCCGGCACCGTTACCGGGAGTCAGCCGGGCCACACGCTTGAAACCGCCAGTGGCACCCTGGTCGGCTCCGTCAGCGGCGCGGTCGGCGCAATCACCTACACCTTGGTCAGCAGCGCCACTGGTACCTACGGCCAAATCCTGCTCAATCCCGATGGCTCCTACACCTACACGCTGACCTCGGCGCCCAGCACCACGCCGCACGCCGACGATGGCGCGAATACCCTCAGCGAAAGTTTCACTTACAAAGCCACCGACGCCCTGGGCCATTCCACCACCAGCACCATCGTGGTCAAAATCGTCGATGACCTGCCGACCGCCAACCCCGACGCGGCCTCGGTCGCGGAGGGCGGCATCGTCAGTGGCAACGTGCTGTGGAACGACGTCGGCGGCGCCGATGGCCTCGCCGCAGGAGGCGCGGTGGTCGGCGTACGTGCCGGTTCCGACACCTCGACCCCGGCCGTTGGTGGCCTGAACACTCAGATCAATGGCACCTACGGTTACCTGACGCTGGATGCCAACGGCAACGCGGTCTACCACAGCAACCCGAACGCCGTGAGCGACCCCGGTGCGACCGACGTCTTCACCTACACCGTGCGCGATGCTGACGGTGACCAAAGCACCACCACCATCACCATCGACGTGATCAACAGCTGCCTCAGCGCGGTCAGCGACAGCGACGTGACCGTCTACGAAAAAGCCCTCGATCTGAACCAGGACGGCCAGGATCTGGCGCC
This sequence comes from Pseudomonas lyxosi, assembly GCF_047758685.1. Taxonomy (NCBI): domain Bacteria; kingdom Pseudomonadati; phylum Pseudomonadota; class Gammaproteobacteria; order Pseudomonadales; family Pseudomonadaceae; genus Pseudomonas; species Pseudomonas lyxosi. Next base: position 6,558,796 of record NZ_CP180481.1, on the reverse strand, counting down.
CGGCACCGTTACCGGGAGTCAGCCGGGCCACACGCTTGAAACCGCCAGTGGCACCCTGGTCGGCTCCGTCAGCGGCGCGGTCGGCGCAATCACCTACACCTTGGTCAGCAGCGCCACTGGTACCTACGGCCAAATCCTGCTCAATCCCGATGGCTCCTACACCTACACGCTGACCTCGGCGCCCAGCACCACGCCGCACGCCGACGATGGCGCGAATACCCTCAGCGAAAGTTTCACTTACAAAGCCACCGACGCCCTGGGCCATTCCACCACCAGCACCATCGTGGTCAAAATCGTCGATGACCTGCCGACCGCCAACCCCGACGCGGCCTCGGTCGCGGAGGGCGGCATCGTCAGTGGCAACGTGCTGGTGAACGACTTCAGCGATGCCGATGGGATTGGGGTGGTCGGCGTGCGTGCCGGTTCAGACACCTCGACCTCGGCCATCGGCGGCCTCAACAGCCAGATCAATGGCACCTACGGTTACCTGACGCTGGATGCCAACGGCAACGCCGTGTACCACAGTAACCCGGACGCCGTGAACGGTCCCGGTGCGACCGACGTGTTCACCTACACCTTGCGCGATGGCGATGGCGACGAGAGGACCACCACCATCACCATCGACGTGAACAATAGCTGCATCAGCGACAACGACCTGGCCAGCCCGGTGTTGCCGGTCATTGCGAACGCGCCACCGGTGGCGGTCGATGACCACATCATCACCAACGTGCTGTCAGGCAACATCGTAGTACCGGACGAGTTGTTGCTGACCAACGACACCGATCCGAATGGCGATCCGCTGACCGCTTCGCCGACCACCGTCAGCACCGGTTGGATTGCCAAAGGCGCGGACTTCATCGGCACCCATCAAAACTTCAGCTTCACCGGCGGTAACGCGCAGGCGGTGACCCTCGCCCGCAGTGCATTCGTCGCCAACACGGCAGCCATGACGGCAGTGTTGGTAGTCAGCGGGGCGCTGGGAGCGGTCAACAACCCCCACGATGAGGACCGCATCACCGTCGACCTCAAACAGGGTGAAACCCTCAACCTGGACCACAACCTGGCGGCCGGTCATGTCGCCATGGAGTACTCAATCAACGGCGGCGCATGGATCGCCCTCGCGGACGGGCAAACCCTCACCGCAACGTCGGACAGCACCTACCAGATCCACATCACCAACATCGACAACGGCGGTCCGGGCAACAGCGGGAAGGGGGCAGAAAACTACCAGCTGACCATGACCGTCAACTACGCCGGTGCCCACGACATCGCGCCAGATGCCCACGGCACCTACGCCGCCAACGACAGCCATGGCGGCAGCGACAACGCCGCCGTGACCATCACCTATCAGGACGGCCACACCCTCACCGGTACGGCGGGCGATGATGTACTGGTGGCGGGTGCCGGTAACAACGTGATCAATGCCGGCGACGGCAACGACGTGCTGACCGCAGGTTCCGGCAACAACGAAATGCACGGCGGCGCCGGCAATGACTTGCTGTTCAGCGGTGCGGGCAACGACCTGCTCGACGGCGGCACCGGCGTCGACACTGCGAGCTATGCGCACGCGACGGCCGGCGTCACGGTCAATCTGGGCGTGCTCGGTGCGCAGAACACCGTGGGCGCCGGGACCGACACCCTGACGGCGATCGAAAACCTGACCGGCTCAAACTTCAACGACTCGCTCACCGGCGGCGACCACAGCAACATCATCAACGGCGGCCTGGGTAATGACATGCTCAACGGCGGGGGCGGCGACGACTTCCTGATCGGCGGCCTGGGCAACAACACCCTCACCGGTGGCAGCGGTGCCGACACCTTCCAGTGGCTCAAAGGCAACAGCGGCCACGACGTGGTCACCGACTTCACGCCGGGCATCGACAAACTCGACCTGTCGCAACTGCTGCAAGGGGAAAACAGCACCGCGGCGTCGCTGGATGACTACCTGCAATTCAAAGTCACCGGCAGCGGCGATTCACTGGTCACCAGCATCGACGTCAGCGCCATGGCTGGCGCCGCGCCGAATCAAACCATCGACCTGGCGGGTGTGAATCTGGCCAGCCATTACGGCGTAACGCCGGGGGCGGGTGGGGTGATTGCCGGTGGGCACGATACGGCGACGATTATCAACGGGATGTTGAATGATCATTCGTTGAAGGTGGATACGGTGTGATCTGAAACAACAAAACCCTCCATCCCTGTTAAAGGGGATGGGGGTTTTTTTTGTTGTCCGTAGCATCGCTATCGCGAGCGTGCTCGCGATGAACGATAACGCGGTTCATCTGATGAACCACGATCCCTGCGGCGAGGGAGCTTGCTCCCGCTGGGTTGCGAAGCGGCCCCAAACTCTGCGCACGCGGTGCCGCTGACCAAACCTTTGTGGCGAGGAGGTAAGCACCCTCGTCACAAGTCCCTCGCTAGTCCTGCGGATCGATGTTGTCCAGCGCCCGATTCACCGCCAGCTCCCCCAGCATGATGATTTGCGCAATACCCAACAGGGAATTGCGACTCGGCCCCTCCATATGATCCGCCAGATCCATGGTCATGACATTGGCCGAGGCCAGCGACTCGCAAGCGTGGGCCAGCAGGGTTTCGGTATCGAGCTCCGGATTGACGATGAACATCGTGCCGGGTGTGCGCGGGGTGGCTTTGATGTGGGCAGACGGGTTGAGGTAGTGGTCGAGCGCGCGGTCGGCGGCTTCGTTGAATTTTTTCGAGTCGGGGGTTTCGTAGGGGGAAACGTCGTCGGTTTCGGGTGGGTTGGGTGTGATTTTGAACATGGTGAAGCTCCTTGATCATTGGAGCCGTCGCCCATCGCTGCTAAACGAAAAGGGTGGCGGCTGTACGCGGGTTAGCAGACCAGGGATCAAGGAACCCGGCGCACCGAAGTGCCCCACGCAAAGCCGCCATAACGCAGACCAACTGACGAAAACACTGTCGGTTGTTCAGAGGCGGCACTGACGTGCCTTGATATTCTCCGAGCTGCTAAACCCGATCGCTGAATTGGCAGCGACCCGGAAACAATAGAGACCCGGTACAAGGCGCACAAGCCGGCGGATTCTGGCGGAGTTGTAGGTAACGACGCAAGGTTGTGTAGCCTCAGAGAGTATCTTGAGGTGTCCATTAAACATCGCTGTTGAATCCTCAATTGGGGGATGTTTTCAGAGGCACGCAGACAAGGAGTGGCGGATAGCAGTGGAAAAAGGCAAGTGCGCGGTTTTCTGAATCTCCTCGTCAAAAAACGTCTGCAAACCTTCGATTTCCGGATCTTCTATAAACATGTCCATAAGGGCTTGGGCGGTGTCCCGATATGGGCGAACGGCTTCCCGTCTCATTTGACGAAGCGCACCGTTTTGAGCATTGAGATTGAAGATGCGCAGGGTTTCCGCAGCTCTATGACGAGAGACGTCATCAATGCCTGCTCGCACGGCAATGGTGCCGTCGCTGACAAAAACGAAGTAATCATCAGGGTTATCGTCATCTGGTTTTATCAGAACTCGGTGATCATATTTGCCGCACCTGTCTTTGAATTTTCCACACGACTCTTCACGATTACATGAGCCGAATAGATTGCTCCAGGCAAACGTTCCTTGAGGAAATCTGTCCCGCTGTCGGAAATGTTCCAGGTGTGCGTTGCCGCGATTGCTTATATCGGCTTCGCAATAGGCACAGCGAGAATCGTGCACCGACTTCAGGTGATTCCAGATTTGCCCGCGCTCCTCCCGAGTGGGCGAATTCAATGACCAGTTGTGAACACCGTGTTGGTAGCGGGTCAGGCAGCGCGGTCCTTCACCCCGAACAAGCTTGTGCATGTACCTGCTTCCTTCGCTTACTAATTCGTCTGTTGTTTACGCTTGAATGCTTGCAGCCTAATCAGACGTTCGCAGTCCAGCATGTCGGGATGTTGAGTCCCGAAATGTGCATCAAGATATTTACGCAGCACCCAACCATCTTCTGACTCCTGTAAATCCTGCTGAATCAGCGCCAGGTATTCGCTCAATTTGTTCGCAGGCTCATTGTCGGGCGTCGGGTCGATTTGCATGACGTGGGCCAGTACCTGAGAACTGGCAACGCCCTGAGTCTGTTGATCCACATTACTCACGGTGACCCGCCGTCCCTGCTCATCGGTTATTGTTTGCAACACGCGGATACAGTGTGCCGGTACTGAAGTAATTACCTGCGGACTGTGGGTGCTCACAATGAATTGAATACACGGGAAAGCCCCGAGCAAGTCAGGTATGACGGTTTGCTGCCACGCGGGATGAAGGTGCATGTCGACCTCATCAATCAACACGACTCCAGTGCTTTCGCGAGGGGCGATGATGCCCAGGTGTGGATTAAGTTTGACGCAGCGGTACGCGACATCGGCAGCCAGAGCAACAATATTGCGAATCCCGTCACTGAGCTGACTGACCTTCAAAATTCCATGAACTGGATGCTCGAGCACCAGATCAGCGAACTCACTGCTATAAGCCAAGTCTCGCCATCCTGTCTGGGTGGCCAGGACTGCATTCACTGCGTTCTGTACCGCTATCACCGGATGGGCAAACTCGTCCTTCACGTCAATACTGAGCTTCCCACGTTCAAGATTACGAATTTGTTCTTCACGATAGCTGCGAAAAATTCGTGTGTACCACTTGGCAAAGTGTTTATAGCTGGAGGCAGGATCCAGGCAATCACGATAGCCGTAGGTCCTCGAAAATTCCGCGTTTTCGGCCTTTTCGAAAGCTGCCGTCAGTTTTTTCTGGCTCCAGAGTCGGCCTGTGCCGTAGTAAGCAAGGACGGGCAAGGTTGGAGGTAATTGGTCCTTTAAAGCGCTGTTGAAAATCAGGGCTTCCAGTACATGAGCGGAGGCTTCCAACCGGGCGGCACCGGCGTCGCCACGAGTTTGCGTACCTTTGCGGATGCTTTCCCGCCGGCGTGACCAGTGCAATTGCTCACCTTGGAATACAGCATGGGCGGTCAGGCAGGCGGGAAGTGAAGGTTCCATCTGATGTGCTTTAACAGGACGCAAAAAAACGTCGTCAGGATGTATCCCCGTAAGATCGTTGGTAGCGCTGCCAAGATCGAAACCACGAACATAGGGCCACAATGCAACTTTGATGGCGTCCAGCAGACTGGTCTTGCCTTGGCCATTTCGTGCCACCAACAAAGTCAGTTGGGTATCGAGCTCGAGATTGAGTGTGGGGAAACAGCGATAGTTTTCCAGCTCCAGCCTGATCAGTTTCACAGACTTTCCTCCATGTGGACCGATGCCAGGCTGCGGCAGAGGTGATGTTTCCGGGGAACATATATGGCGCGGATTCTACTGTGAATGAAAACAGGTGAATACCAGGGACATAAGGCGTTGCACAACTACATAGGCTCCGGCGGCCCAATCAACCGCCCCATCACCCCAAACAACCCCAACTCCCGGATCACCTCCAACTCCCCCTTGGTCTCCACCATCTCCGCAATCAACGGCAAATCAATGCTGTTGGTTGCCCGAAATATCGCTTCGATAAATAGCCGTTTATCACTCTGCTCATCAATGTGACGGATGTAAGCACCATCGATTTTCAAGTAAGCCAGCCCCAGTTGAGCCAGGTTGCCGATCTGGCCGAAGCTGCCGCCGAAATGCTGCAGACCGATGCGGTAACCGGTGTTGAGCAGGCTGTGGCTCAGGCGTTGCAGTTCTTCCTGAGGGGGTAGTTGGCGTTCGTCGATTTCCAGAATCAGCAACGGCGCGAGTTCGGGCAGCGATTCGAGCATGTCGAGGATGTGTTGCAGCTGCGCTGGATCGCGCAGGGTGCTGCCGGACAGGCTTAACGCCAGGGGCCAACGATTGACGATGAGGTAGTCGAGGGTGGCTTCGAGCATGGCCAGGTCGAATCGGGCCGACCAACCGAGTCGCTCGATCCACGGCAGGAAATGCCCGGCGGCAATGGCCTCGCCCTGCGGGTCGAGCAGGCGCGCGAGGACTTTGTGATGCAGCACCTGACTGGTGTCGGCGCATTGCACCACTGGCTGGAAATACAACTGCATCTTGCCTTGGTTCAAGGCGTCGTCGATCCAGGTTTGCCAGTCGTTTTGGGACGGGGTCGGCGCGGTGATGGAATCGGCCAAGTGAACCCACGGGCGCTCGGGATGTTGCCGGGCTTCGGTCAACGCCTGATCCAGCCGCGTCAGCACGTCACTGGCCGGCTCACCGGGGTGGTAAGGGGCGATCCCCAAATGCGCCACCGGCATGGCGTCGCTGGCGCCGGTCAGGCGCAGGTTTTCCAGGGTGGCGCTGATCTCGGAGGCCAGGCGTGCGGCGTCGGTGCTGTCCAGCCCTGGCGTCAGCAGGCTGAATTCACCGCCACGATTGCGCGCGGCAAGCCAGGTGCGACGTTCCGGTGGCTGGGTCAGACGCTTGAGCAGTTCACCGACGGCGCTGATCAGCGCATCGGTGCGCTGGCCGCCCAAGCGTTGGTTGAGACCGACCAGATCGTTGATCCGCAGCATCAGCAAATGGCCGTCGCTGCTCTGCTCGGAGACCAGCAACTCGTCGGCCAATTCTTCATCCAGCAAGCGTCGATTGGCCAGGCCTGTAAGGCTGTCCTGATAGGACTCGACCCGCAGTTTTTCACTGCGTGCGACCTCTTCGGCGAACAGCGCCTTGAGCTTCTCGACCATCTGGTTCATGGCCAATACCACGCGTTTCAACTCCGGTGTGCGCGGCAGTTTCGGCAGGCTGAGGAACTCGCGTTTGCTGATGGCTTCGGCCTGTTTGACCATGGTGTCGAGTGGACGAAATTGCCGGCGCAGCAACCAGCCACCAAACACGGCACTGAGCAGGCCGCACACCAGCAACCAGATCAGGCTGCCGAGGGTGCTGTCCCAGAGTTTGGCCAGGGCGAACTGCGGATTGCTCAACACTTCGACCCGTGCCGCCTGCACCCAGCCGCGCATGATCAGCGCTTCGCCGCCGGGTGGGTGCAGGTTGACCAGGTTCACAAACCAGGCGGGAACGCCGTCGATTTGCCCCGGCGCACTGCGCTCCACCAGCACCTGCGCATCCTCAATGTTGATGATTCGAATACTGCTGAAGTAACCGCTATCGAAAATCGAGCTGACCATCAATTCGATCATGGCCGGGTCATCGATTTGCGCCGTCAACGACAAACCCAACGCGGTGGCGGCGTCCTGGGCGTGGGAGCGCAACTGGCCGAGCATCTGGTCGCGAGAGCTTTCCAGGCTGACAAAAAAACTGCCGCTGAACGCCACCAGCAAGAACAGGCAAATGGCGAGAAACAACTGTTTACGCAGTGACATAAATCGCTCCTTGCTCAGGTGGCTAGCCGTCGCCCACGGCGAACCCTTCGGCCTGCATCTTTTTTAGTACGTCCTGCCAGCGCGACAGTTTTTTCGAGTCGCTGCTGCGTTTGCCGCCATTGGCTCCCGGCAAGTACAGGCCTTCTGCGTTGAAGGCGTACACCGGCAGCAAGTCTTTGCGTTGGGAGGCGGGGCGGACCTCGCCGATCAAGTTGTCCAGCACCAGCGGGTCGGCCGTGGGGCTGTTGTAGAAAGTCAGCACCATGTGCGCCTGGTTCTGGGTCAGGGCTTTCACGTAGGTGATGCGTAGTTTTTCGCTGGGAATTCCCAGGTAGCGCAGGCTGAAATATTTCGCCAGTGCGTAGTCCTCGCAGTCAGCGGAACCCTTGATCAGGGATTCGACGGGCGTGGCCCAGTAATCGGTCTGGTGCCAGATGCGGGTGTCGTCCAGAAAGCTCAGTTGCTGATTGAAGAAGCGATTGACCGCGTTCAGTTGCTCGCGCTCGGGGGCGTTGACTTCGCTTTGCAGCATCTGACTCCAGGCCTCGATCCGTCCCCGTCCCTGGCCGAGGGTGCCGTAGCGATCTTCGGCGGTTTGCAGAATCTGCGTAAAACTCCAGTTGGCCCAGACACTGCCCAGCCCGGCCAACAGAAAAGTGATCAGCAACAGCCATCCGCCGAGCCGAAGTCGGAGCGTTGACCATCCTGGACTACGCGGACTGCGGGACATGTCTGGCCGCTCGGGTGCAGATGCCTGAAGTCTAGGCGGTGTTTTTTGAAAGGGAGGGTTGATCGTCGGGTTGGTACGCGGACTTGTAGCAGCTGGCGAAGCCTGCGTTCGGCTGCGCAGCAGTCGTAAATCCTGAGTCCCGGATTTAACTGGAAGACCGCGCCGCCTGATTTCACGACTGCTTCGCAGCCGAACGCAGGCTTCGCCAGCTGCTACAGGGATTGTGGCGTTTTCAGGATTTGCGCAGGGTTTTCTGTTTGAGGATGTAGATCGTCACCAGCACGGCGCTGGTCAGCATGAACCCCCGCGCCCACGGCAGGGGCACCAGATAGCAGGAGAGCAGGATGCTCACCCACATCAACCCGATGGCGTAGACCTTGCCTTTGAGCGGGATGCCGTTGCCGCTCAGGTAATCGCGAACCCACGGCCCAAGCCGCGGATGTTCAACCAGCCAATGATAGAAACGCGGCGAACTGCGGGCGAAGCAGGCGGCCGCCAGTAGCAGGAAGGGCGTGGTGGGCAACACCGGCAGGAAAATCCCGATTACCCCCAGCGCTACGCTCAGCCAGCCGATGGCCAGCAGTACGTAACGCAACATCAGGGAGCGGTTGCCTATGGGGTTGTCCATAGGCAAAACCTTAGTGGTGACGAGGCTTGAGGATCGCCGGTTTTTCGTCTGGCGCCTGGCATAGCAGGTACAGCGCGGTCAGGGCTTCCGGGATCTGCACGATCATGTCGTCCATCAGGTTGGCGTCTTTGGCGATGTCTTCGAACTCAGGCTGTTCGTCGAACAGACCCGAACCGACCATGATCGGCAGCAGCATTTCGCTGACTTCGTCTTCGGCGGTTTCGAACCAGGCTGCTTCGCGCAGGAACACGCCTTCCATGAACCCGATGCACCAGCCGCGCAGGTCGGAGTCATCCGGCTCTTCGCCCAGGTCCAGGTCGCAAGGCAGCTCAAACTCTTCATCGGACGCCAGTTGGCGTGCGATGTGAGCCTTGAGGGCCAGCAGGGTGGATTCAATCGCTTCACGCTCGGTGTCGTCGGCGTAATGCGGTTCTTCGGCGAAGAGGGCGTCGATCCATTCACGGTCGGGAACGGTTTCGGAACAGATCGACAGCGCAGTGAGGTAGCCGTGGGCGGCCACGTAGTCCAGCGCCTCGTCATGCAGTTCGTCGGCGTCGAGGAAGACTTGCAGGCGGGTTAGTTGCTCAGCGAAGGACATTAAAGGGCTACCTTGGGAATTAAACAGATGCGGGAATTCTAGGCCTTCTTGAGCGCTTGGGCCAGCCGCGCGGCATTTTTGGCCCCATGCAGGAGTATGGAGCACCGCAATTCCCTGTGGGAGCGGGCTTGCCCGCGATGAGGCTGGAACATCCAATACATTTATCGCCTGACACGCCGCCATCGCGGGCAAGCCCGCTCCCACAGGTTGCGCAGTGTTTGTCCTTGTGTGCCTTATCAGCGGCACCCTTTGCAGGGGAGGGGTCGGGTATACTCCCGCGTTTTGTGATGCCCTGCAGGCGTCGTGGCTGAAATGTAAAGCGTCATGCAATGCGCACTTACGATTTGTCGGTGCAGCCTTCGCGGTTCTGAACCAGCCTTGCAGGGATGTTTTTGTGATTTTTGGAGTTTCTATGCTCGAACAGGCTCAACGCGTCCTCAAGGACATCTTCGGCTACGACAGTTTCCGTGGCCGTCAGGGTGCAATCATTGAGCGCGTGGCCAGTGGCGGCGACGCCCTGGTGCTGATGCCTACCGGTGGCGGCAAGTCCTTGTGCTTTCAGGTACCGGCGCTGTTGCGCGAAGGCCTGGCGGTGGTGGTGTCGCCGCTGATCGCCCTGATGGACGACCAGGTCGCCACCCTCGAAGAGCTGGGCGTCGCTGCGGCGGCATTGAACTCCACGCTCAGCGCCGAGCAGCAGCGCGATCTGGCGGCACGGATCAAGCGCGGTGAAGTGAAAATGCTTTATCTCGCGCCCGAGCGTCTGGTTCAGCCACGAATGCTGGCGTTCCTGCAAAGTCTTGAGATTTCCCTGTTCGCCATCGACGAAGCCCACTGCGTATCCCAATGGGGCCACGATTTCCGCCGCGAATACCTGCAACTGGGCCAGTTGGCGGAATTGTTTCCCAATGTCCCGCGTATCGCCCTGACCGCGACCGCCGACAAGCGTACCCGGGAAGAAATCGTCGACCGCCTTCATCTTCAGGATGCCGAGCGCTTCCTGTCGAGTTTCGACCGCCCCAACATCTTCTATCGCATCGTGCCCAAAGAGCAGCCGCGCAAGCAGTTGCTGGCGTTCCTCGCCGAACGGCGCAGCGATGCCGGTATTGTCTATTGCCTGTCGCGCAAGAAAGTCGACGAAGTGGCGGTGTTCCTCAGCGAGCAAGGCTTCCCGGCGCTGCCGTACCACGCCGGTCTGCCCAACGATACCCGGGCTCACCACCAGAAGCGCTTCCTCAATGAGGAAGGCCTGATCATGGTCGCCACCGTGGCGTTCGGCATGGGCATCGACAAGCCCAACGTGCGCTTTGTCGCTCACCTCGACTTGCCAAAATCCCTTGAGGCTTACTACCAGGAAACCGGTCGCGGCGGCCGTGACGGTCTGCCGGCAGACGCCTGGATGGCCTACGGCCTGCAAGACGTGGTGATGCTCAAGCAGATGTTGCAGAACTCCGAGGGCGACGAGCGCCACAAGCGTCTGGAGCAGCACAAGCTCGACGCCATGCTCTCGCTCTGCGAAGAAACCCGCTGCCGTCGCCAGACGCTGCTGGCCTACTTCGACGAAGACATGCCCGAGCCGTGCGGCCATTGCGACAACTGCGTCGATGGCGTGCAGACCTGGGACGCCACCGAACCGGCGCGTCAGGCACTTTCGGCGATCTACCGCACCGGCCAGCGCTACGGCGTCGGGCATTTGGTCGATGTATTGCTGGGCAAGGACAACGAAAAGGTTCGCAGCTTCGGCCATCAACATCTGTCGGTGTATGGCGTTGGCAAAGCAATGGGCGAGAGCGAATGGCGCTCCTTGTTCCGTCAGCTGGTTGCCCGCGGTCTGGCGGACATCGACCTGGAAGGCTACGGCGGCCTGCGCTTGAGTGACACTTGTCGACCGCTGCTCAAGGGCGAAGTGACCCTGGAACTGCGTCGCGACCTCAAGCCACAAACCACGGCCAAAAGCAGCAAGAGCCAGGCGAGCCAACTGGTTCGCGGCGAAGAACGCGAACAGTGGGAAGCCCTGCGCGCCCTGCGCCGCAAGCTCGCCGAAGAGCATGGCGTGCCGCCGTACGTCATCTTCCCCGACTCGACACTGCTGGAAATGCTCCGCAGCCAACCGACCTCGCTGTCGGAAATGGCCACGGTCAGCGGCGTTGGCGCGCGCAAGCTGGAGCGGTACGGCGAGGCCTTCCTCGAAGTCCTCGGCGGGCAAGTCGAGGCGCCGAAAGTGGTGGCCGACCTGCGCCACGAACTGATCACCCTGGCCCGCGCCGGTATGACACCGTTGCAGATCGCCGGTCAGTTGCAATGCTCGGAAAAGAACGTCTACACACTGCTCGCCGAAGCGATTGGCAAGCAGCAGTTGTCGCTGGAGCAAGCGCTGGATCTGCCCGAAGAGTTGATGGGCGAAATCCAGGACGCGTTCCTTGACGGCGAGGGCGAATTACCGCCGGTGTCGGAGATTACCGCACTGTTCGCCGGGAGAGTGCCGGAAGGCGTTTTGTACTGTGTTCGGGCGGCGCTGCAATCCGAATTCGAGATTTAGGTGATCTGCCCCATAGATGTAACGATTCAGTACAGAGCAAGCCTTGCCTCGGACCAAGGGTCATGCTTAGCTGACTAATAATTAGTTTTTCTTTATTTCAGTCTAATCATGAGTGTTTTATGCCGTTAACCGACCAACACCGCTTTGGCATGCAACTGGCCCAGATGTCGCGCGGCTGGCGTGCCGAACTGGATCGCCGTCTGGCTGGCCTGGGTCTGTCCCAGGCGCGCTGGCTGGTGCTGCTGCACCTGGCGCGTTTTGATGATGCCCCGACCCAACGTGAACTGGCGCAGAGCGTCGGCGTTGAAGGGCCGACCCTGGCTCGTCTGCTCGACAGCCTCGAAGGCCAGGGACTGGTGCAACGTCAATCGGTGCTGGAAGACCGCCGGGCGAAGAAAATCGTCCTCTGTGCCCCGGCCCTTCCCTTGATCGAACAAATTGAAACCATTGCCACCCAACTGCGCCACGAGTTGTTCGACGGCGTCGATGAGGCGGATTTGAAGGTCTGCATGCGTGTCCACGGGCACATTCTGGCCAACCTGGAAAAGTCTTGAGGTATAAACGCACCCAGGACTTTTGAGATACCCCGTTGGGCAGACTATAAAGAACTACTTGGCAATATCGTGTTCGTACCGGATGTGCGAACGCGTACAAGATTGTTCTGGTTATCTAAGGGATGCTCATGCTCGAGAGTTGGCATATGGCTTTACGGTGTTGCGCCAGGCTGCTTCTGGTCGGTGGTGCTGTCACTTACTCGGCATTGGCGCCCGCGTTGGGCCTGGGTGATATCACCCTGCATTCGGCGCTGAATCAGCCGTTTCGCGCCGACATCGCACTCGAAGATGCCGCAGGTCTGGAGGAGGGCGAACTCTCGGTCAGCCTGGCGACAGCGGACGAGTTCAGCCGCGCCGGCGTCGATCGGGTGTTCTTCCTCAATAATCTGAAATTCACGCCGATCCTGCGCGGCAACCGCAGCCTGATCCGGGTGAGCTCCAGCAAACCGGTCAATGAACCTTTCCTGAATTTCCTGGTGCAGCTCAATCAGCCCAACGGGCGCGTGCTGCGCGAGTACACGGTGCTTATCGATCCGCCGGGTTCACCGGGGATTGTTCCCGTCACTGACGAACCGGTGACCGACGTTCAGTCCTCCGGATTCCCGACGGTTGAGCCGGCCGTTGCGCAGCCACCTGCGGCGAAGGGCAAAAAGCCCCCTGCTCCTCGCGTCGATCAACCTGCCGCAGCGCCTGTGAGTGATCCCATTGCCGAACAACTGGCCGCCAGCGTGCTGCAGAACCAGCAGCTGCAAGCAACCATCGATGAATTGACTGCGAAGCTTCAGGCCCAGGAAGAGCAGGTCGCCGGTCAGAAAAAGCAGGTGACTGAACTGCAAACCCAATTGGCGGAAATCAAGACCGCAGCGGCGGAGCCGGTTGCACCCGCCGTTGTGGCTCCCGCGCCGGCCATTGTTGAAGAGCCTGCGGCTACCAACTGGGGGCTGATTTTCGGGTTGTTGGCGGTGGTGGCTCTGGTGTTGCTGGGGTTGTTCGTTCGGCGTCAACGACAACAGGTTCAGGCATTGCCCGACGCTTTACCTGTTTTGCCGTCACGGCATGAACCGGTGCTCAATCGCACGGCAGAACCGGTTGCCCAATCGTCAGAGTTGCAACCGGCAACTGAATCGGGTGAAGAGTCGCCCGCAGGCGATGTGCTTGAAGGGGTTGATATCTATCTGGCCTATGGCCGTTTTTCCGAAGCGGCCGGTTTGTTGCGAGAGGCGCTGATCAAGGAGCCGCAACGCACGGATCTGGCCGTTCAGCTATTGGAAGTCTTGGGTAAACAGGGTGACGTACCCGCCTATGAAACACAGGAAAACAACCTGCGTGACGCCGGATACGACCTGCAAGAGCTTAAGACTATTCGCGCCCGACACCCGAAATTGAGCAGTGCGGTAGCGTTGACCGTCGCAGCGCCAATCACTCTCTCCAAGGCTGCGATACCCGAAGCAGTGCCCAGGGATGAATTCCAGTTGAACCTGGATGACCTGTCGATGGATTCGAGTTGGGACTTGATCAGCCCTTTTGAACACTCGCCGTCCGCCGCGAAGCCATCGAGCGAATCCGAGCCGGTCGAGCCGCTGTTTGTCTCGAACCTGCACGTCTTGCCCGAGGTATTTGAAATGCCCGACGACTCGACGCTGGACGAGCCCGAGCTTGAATGGGTCGCCGAGCCAGATTCGCAGTCTCTGGATGACACCTTTCTCAACGAGTTCGGCGACCCCGACCAGTCGCTGGAACTGGAACCGCTGAACCTGGAACCAGCCGAGCCGAGCAGCGCCGACAAACTGGAGCAAGCCCAGACCTGCATTGATGACGGCGATGTGGACAGCGCCATCGAACTGCTCAACGAGTTGCTCAAGGAAGGTAACGAGCCGCTTAAGCAGACCGCCCGGAACCTGCTCGCCGGGCTATCATAGCGGCGCCCTCTGGCTCAGGAGTTTCGCCGATCATGACTGCACGCAAACCGGAAATCATCATCACGTATTGCACGCAATGCCAGTGGCTGTTGCGTGCTGCCTGGCTGGCCCAGGAACTGCTCAGCACCTTCGGTGACGACTTGGGCAAAGTGTCGCTGGTGCCTGGCACCGGAGGGGTGTTTCACATTTTCTGTGACGATGTGCAGATCTGGGAGCGCAAGGCTGATGGCGGTTTCCCTGAGGCCAAAGTGCTGAAGCAGCGGGTCCGCGATCAAATTGATCCGGACCGCGACCTGGGGCACAACGACCGCACTCAGTGAGAGGCGGCTTCTGCCGCAACGACCTTCTTGCTTGAGCCGCCCGAGAGTCGGCTGGAGACCACGATCGCCACGATGATCAACGCGCCACCGAGCAGCATGCGCAGCGTCGGATTTTCATCAAACAGCAGCCAGGCCATGGTGATGCCGTAAACCGGCTCAAGGGCGAACACCACTGCCGCAGTCCGCGCCTTGATCACGGCGAGGCTGGCGACAAACAGACTGTGAGCGACGCCGGTGCAGAACACCCCGAGCAGACCGATCCACAACCAGTCGATGGCGCGCACTTCGCTCAACTGCGGTGCCGCCACCGGTAACAGGCACAACGCGACCACCACGTTCTGACACAGCGCCGCCTGCACCGCCGGGATTCGCCCGGAGCTGGCACGGTTGGTCAGCGATAGCAGAGAGAACAGCAAACCTGAGCCCACCGCCCACAGCAAACCAATTGTGGCGCCGCTGGCCAGATCGAAATCAGGGGTGACCAGCACCAGCCCGACACTGACCAGCACCACCAGCAGGATTTCGTTGGCGCGAATTCGCTCGCGGAAGATCAACCCTTCAAGGATCACGGTAAACGCCGGGAAGCTGGCGAAACCCAGGGTCGCAATTGCCACGCCTGCGACCTTCACTGCGATGAAGAAACTCACCCAGTGCCCGGCCAGCAGTAAGCCGCTGAGCAACAGTCGGCGCCAGTCCACAGCCTCGAGTCTCTGCCAGCGGGTATGGCTGGCGAACCGTGCAAAAACGGCCAACGCCAGCACAGCAAACGCGGCACGCCCGAAGACGATGACGGCGGGGGAGGCTGCAGCCAGTTTGCCGAAGACACCGGTCAGGCCGAACATCAGTGCGCCGATATGCAGGGCGCCAAGGGCGGTACGGGGAGTCATTGCAATCCTTGAAAAACGTATAGAGCCAGGTCCTACATTGAACCGCGCAACTTCCCGTTGTGTCTGTCGCCAGACTATCGTCCTTTGTCGCCAGCCTCTCGGCGCAACTTGCCAGGTGATGCGCCAAACTCCCGCAACACCGCTGCAGCAAATGCACTCTGCGAACTGTAACCCACTCGACTGGCAACCTCGCCGATGGGCAATGGCGAATCCCGCAGCAGTCCCACAGCGATATGGAGCCGTCGACTGCGGATGTAATCCATCGGCGTCTGCCCGCATTCAGCAACGAATCGTGCATGCAGCCGAGCGCTGGACAGGCCGGCCACGCGGGCAAGGTCGGCCACTTGCAGCGGATAGGCGGCGTACTGATCGATGTGCGCATTCAGCGCCGCATAAGGCAGGCGCCGACCGCCGACGATCTCGGGTTTGGCGTTGTTGAGGCTGGCCAGCAGCAACACCGCGCCTTGTTGCGCGATCAGTGGATCGCTGACCTGACTGCCGGCTAACCAGCTGACCAATTGGCTTTGCCCTGCATCCAGCGACAGGCGACCGGCGTTGTCGAGTAAACGACGACTGGCTTCGGCGTGATCCCCCAGGGATTGAGAAACCCATTGGTCGCTGGGCACATCCAGCACCAGGCAACGGCTGCCGTTGGCGCTACCGCAGGCGTGATGGAAACCGGACGGCACCACCACGAAACTCTGTTGAACCACCTGACTGCCATGCCCGTCGACCTCGAAATCCAGCGCACCCGACAGCCCGAACACCAGCTGCGCGTGGTCGTGGCTATGGACGATCAGGTCATGAGTGTATTGGCGTAGCGTGAGGATCGGTCTCATCGCAGGTCTCCCAGGCAAGGGTGCCAGTCTACACCGAGGGCAATCGTGGGGCGCTGTCACAGGACTGACTCGCCACTGTCATGGGCAATTAACCCGACCGGCGCAAAGTTGCAAAAACTTTTGCAGAGGGTTGCCCATGACCAGCGCCGAGCTCGCCAAACCCAGTCGTAAACAACGTGTGCGGACCTTGTGGATTTCCGACGTGCATCTGGGCACCCGGGATTGCCAGGCCGAACACCTGTCGCAGTTTCTCAAGGGCTACCACGCGGACAAGATCTACCTGGTCGGCGACATCATCGATGGCTGGAAGCTGCGCGGCGGCATGTACTGGCCGCAGGCGCACACGAATGTGATCCGCCGCTTGCTGACCATGAGCAAGCGCGGCACCGAGGTGATCTACGTCACCGGCAACCACGACGAATTCCTGCGCCGCTATTCGAAGCTGATTCTGGGCAATATCCAATTAGTGGACGAGGCGGTGCACGTGACCGCCGATGGTCGGCATCTGTTGGTGATCCACGGCGATCAGTTTGATGTGATCACCCGGTATCACCGCTGGCTGGCCTTTCTCGGTGACTCGGCCTACGAATTCACCCTGACCCTCAACCGCTGGCTCAACCATTGGCGTGCCCATTATGGCTATGGTTACTGGTCGCTGTCGGCGTACCTCAAGCACAAGGTCAAAACCGCGGTCAGCTTCATCAGCGATTTCGAAGAAGCCATCGCTCACGAATGCGTCAAACGCGAGTTGCACGGCGTTGTATGCGGGCACATTCACCATGCCGAAATTCGCAAGGTCGGCGGGGTGGATTACCTCAATTGCGGGGATTGGGTGGAGTCGTGCACCGCTCTGATCGAGCATTGGGACGGATCGATCGAGTTGTATCGATTGGCGGATGCCCAGGCGCGGGAGGCCGAGTTGAAGTTGGCGAAAGTCGCAGAGCCGGCGTAGGCCGCAAAAAAGCAAAGATCGCAGGCTTCGCCAGCTCCTACAGGGGGATCGCGTTTCCATGTAGGAGCTGGCGAAGCCTGCGATCTTTTGATCTTAAGCCGGCGCGTGTTCTTCCATCGCCGCTTTGTAAATTGAATGCTTGGGGTGCGCAAACAGCCGTTCCATCATCGGTTCAAAGAAGCTCAGCGGCAGCGTGTCATACGCCGGATCAAACGCCGCTGCGTCATATTTGGCGCAAAACTCAATGGTCGCCTGATACTGCGGATGCCCGCTGAATTGCTCGCGCAGATGCCGGTCCATCCCTAGATGATGGAAGAAGTAATAGCCCTGGAAAATTCCGTGCTTCTCGACCATCCACAGGTTGTCGGCGCTGACGAACGGCTTGAGAATCGCTGCGGCGATGTCCGGGTGGTTGTAGGAACCCAAGGTGTCGCCGATGTCGTGAAGCAGCGCGCAGACCACGTATTCTTCATCGCGGTCATCGCGCCAGGCACGGCTGGCGGTTTGCAGGGAATGGGTCAGACGATCCACCGGGAAGCCGCCAAAATCACCCTCCAGTAATTTCAGGTGCGCCACAATCCGAGTCGGCAATTGCCTCGCATAGGCACTGAAATCTGCGGCGATGATCGCCCAGTCTTCCTGCGTGCCGTCCTGCATGTGGGTGAAACGGGCGTTGGCATTCATCGGCTGTCCTCCTGTGGTTCATTGCGCCTAGAACGGCACGCGACCCAGAATCATGTCTCGGTACATGACGAAATCGCCGAGCAGGCTGTAAAACGGATGTTGAAAGGTCGCGGGACGGTTCTTCTCGAAGAAGAAATGCCCGGCCCAGGCGAAGCTGTAACCCGCCAGTGGAAGGGCCCATAACAGCAGCCAGGCGCCTTTTCCCATGGTCAGGGCCAGGATGAAAATAACCAGCGTCGTGCCGATAAAGTGCAATCGTCGGCAGGTGCTGTTGCTGTGTTCGCTGAGGTAATACGGGTAAAACTCAGCGAAGCTGTTGAAACGTTTGATGTTTTCCACGACTGCGATCTCTGTGGTTATTGTTCTGGCGGCAAGTTGTTCTGCGGGTACCTTATTTGAGTCTAGAGTGATCATTGGCATCAGCCAGTGACAATGGGCGCCACTTTAGTATCCTTCGGAAATTGGCCGTAGCATGCGGCTCATCATGTAAGTGGACGACATGAGCGAACGAACGACTTCTGCAAGCTGGGCGATGGGGATTGTCAAAGCACTGGAGATGGACGGCCTGGATTGCCGGGTTCTGTTCAAGCAGCTGGGGCTCGACTACGCGGCACTGGATGATCCGGACGCGCGCTTCCCGCAAGATTCCATGACACGCCTGTGGCAGCGCGCGGTTGAGCTGTCCGGCAACCCGGCGATTGGCCTGAACATGGGCAAGGTGGTGCGACCGGCCTCCTTCCATGTGGCGGGCTACGCGTTGATGTCCAGCCAGACCCTGGCTGAAGGCTTTCAACGGCTGGTGCGCTATCAGCGGATCATTGCGGAAAGTGCCGACCTGAGTTTCCGATTGTTGGAAGAAGGCTACGCGCTGATTCTGACGGTCCACGGCGACCATCTGCCACCGACCCGGCAAAGTGCCGAAGCGTCACTGGCCTGTGCCCTGGCGCTGTGCGGCTGGTTGACCGGACGCACCCTGCAGCCGCGCAAGGTGCTGGTGCAGGGCGATCAGCCCATCGATCTCGAACCCTATAAACAAGCCTTCCATGCGCCTTTGGTGTTCAACGCACCTTATGACGCCTTGATCTTCGAACGCGCTGACATGGAAGCACCGCTGCCTACCGCCAATGAGGCGATGGCGCTGTTGCATGACCGGTTTGCCGGTGAATACCTGGCGCGGTTTTCCGAGAGTCGCGTGACTCACAAGGCGCGACAGGTGCTGTGCCGTTTGCTGCCCCAGGGCGAACCCAAGCGCGATACCGTGGCGCAGACGCTGCACCTGTCGCAACGCACCTTGCAACGACGCTTGCAGGAAGAGGGCACGAGTTTTCAAACATTGCTGGATGACACCCGGCGTGAACTGGCCGAGCAATACCTGGCGCAGCCGACCATGACCCTGCTGGAAATTGCCTACCTGCTGGGGTTCGCCGATCCGAGCAACTTCTTCCGCGCTTTCCGCCGCTGGTTCGACGCCACCCCGGGCGAGTACCGGGCGCGGCTGATGGGCACGCCTGCTCCTGTCAGTGACGCCAGAACGCCGGAATACACAGAACAAACACCGTAATAATCTCGAGTCGGCCCAGCAGCATGCCGAACGAGAGAATCCACTTGGCGGCGTCCGGCAGGGTGGCAAAGTTGCCCGCCGGGCCAATCGTCTCGCCCAGTCCCGGACCGACGCCGGACACCGTGGCGGCCGCGCCGGTGAGGGCGGTCATCCAGTCCACGCCCAGCAGCGACAACAGCAGCGCGATGACGCAGATGGTGATGGCGAAGAAGAATGAAAAGGTCAGAATCGAACGCACGATCTCTTCGTCGAGGCGGTGACCGTTGTACTTTTGCTTGATCACCGCGCGCGGGTGAATCAGCTGGTTAAGGTTAGCCTTGAGCAGGATGTACGCGACCTGGAAGCGGAAAATCTTGATCCCGCCAGCGGTTGAGCCCGAGCAACCGCCGATAAAGCCCAGATAGAAGAACAGCATCAGCGAGAAATTGCCCCAGAGGCTGTAGTCCCCCAACGCGAAGCCTGTAGTCGTGACCACCGAGGTCACGTTCAGCGCCACATGTCGCAGGGCTTCCAGCCAATGCAGCTGGGTGGTCCACCAATACCAGGTGCCGAGCACCAGCCAGGTCACCAGCAACATGCCGAGCAGCCCCTGAACCTGTTCATCCTTGATCAGTGCTTTGCGGTTACCGCGCAAGGTCGCTACATACAGGGTGAACGGCAGGGCACCAAGAATCATGATGACGACCGCGACCCAATGCACTGCAGGCTCCGGCCACTTGGCCAGAGACTGGTCGGAGGTCGAGAAACCACCGGTGGAAATCGCTGACATCGCGTGGTTGATCGCATCGAACGGGCTCATTCCGGCCAACCAGAACGCCAGGCTGCCGAAAATGGTGATGCCGACGTAGGCCGCAACAATCAAACGCGCCACCATGTGTGAACGGGGCATGACTTTTTCGGAACGGTCCGACGACTCGGTCTGAAACAGCCGCATGCCACCGATGCGCAACAAGGGCAGAATCGCTACCGCCATGCCGATAAAGCCGATGCCGCCGATCCAGTGCAGCAATGAGCGCCACATCAGGATGCCGGGAGACATGTTGTCCAGGCCTGTGAGCACCGTCGCACCGGTGGCGGTGATGCCGGACATGCTTTCGAAGAACGAGTCGGTGTAGCTGATGTGCTGGGTCAGCAGGAACGGCAACGCGGCGAAGATGCACACCACCAGCCAGCTGCTGACGGTCAGCAGGTACATGTCTCGCGGACGCAGGTGTACATGTTCCGGGCGACCGGGGATGACCAGCGCGAGGCCGGCGACAAAGGTAATCATGCTCGCCCAGAGGAACGACGGCAGGTCGCTGGTGCGGTCGAAAATCACCAGCGTGGCCATGGGCACGACCATGGCGATGGCCAGCGTGATCAGGAAGATGCCGATGATGAAACCAATAGTCCGTAAGGTCGGCAACGCCATGAAGTCCGCTCGGGCTGAAATAGGGAAGGGCGCCATTCTACCTGTGGGGCCTGCTATGTAAACCGGCACTCCCGAGGTGGTTGCAGGGCCTGCCATCAATTATTGCCTGTGCCGCGCCGGGTCTGCTGTTGTGCAGGGCAAGGCGCGAGGAGCGTAGTTTGGTCATTCCAAATAAGCTCCGAGCAACGCAGCCCTGCACAACAGCAGGCCCGGCCCTTCGGGTTGTGCCTGGACGCGGGCCAGGCTGCGTTGCAGTCCTTGGCAAGGGAACGACCATTACCGGCGGACTGCGTCTTGCCTGGCCCGCTTCCAGGCAACAACGCGGCGCAGGCAATAATTGATGGCAGGCCCTAGAATAGCTTCACATTTTTTTCAGGAGGTGGCCGATGCAGGCTCTCGACGCTTTGCTCAACCGTGTTTCCGTTCCTCGACTGATAGAACCGGCACCGACCGCAGAACAACGCGAAGTGTTGTTTGGCGCTGCGATGCGAGCGCCAGACCATGGCCACTTGCAGCCTTGGCGCTTCCTGACAGTCGAAGGCGCGGCGCGCGAGCAAATGGGCGAGTTGCTGGCCGAAGCGGCGAAGTTGCAGGACAGTGAGGTGTCCGAGGCGGCGCTGGACAAGGCGCGTAACGGTCCACTGCGCGCACCACTGGTGGTTGTGGTGATCGCGCGGTTGCAGGATCACGTTAAATATCCGAAGTCCGAACAACTGCTGGCGGCGGGCTGTGCGGCTCACGGGATTTTGCTGGCGGCTTATGCGCAAGGGATTGGCGCGGTGTGGCGCACGGGTGAACTGGCGTATTCGGCGCATGTGGCGAAGGGCTTGGGTTTGGCGGAAGGGGAAGAGGTGATCGCGTTTCTTTACCTCGGCACGCCGCAGAAGGAACCGCGCGTGGCGGAGAAAGTCGATCTGGCTGAATTCGTCAGCGCCTGGCCAGCCGCGTAAGGATCGTTCCCACGCTCTGCGTGGGAATGCAGCCCGGGACGCTCTGCGTCCCATTGGAACGCGGAGCGTCCCTTGAGGCATTCCCACGCAGAGCGTGGGAACGATTTAAGAGGCGACTCCCGGCACCAACGGCAATTCGAGACTGGCGATAAACCCGCCGTCGGGATGATTGGCCAGCACCAGGCTCCCGCCGTGCCGTTCCGCCGCACGGCGTGCAATCGCCAATCCCAAACCATGTCCAGCCGCCGTCTGCCCCGGCGCCCGATAGAACGGCTCACCCAGCTGGCTCAAATGCGTAGCCTCTACGCCCGGCCCATGGTCACGCACACTGACCACAATCCGCTCACCCTGACGCACCGCCTGCATTTCAATCGCTTGCCCCACCGGATTGAACCGCTGAGCATTGCGCAGCAGGTTGTCGACGGCGCGCTCGATCATGGTCGGCCAGCCTTTAAGGTTCAGCTGCGGCTCGGCCTCAAGGTGCACGTTCTGCTCCGGGGAACCCAATTGAGCGTCCTTTTGCAGGGTGTTGAGCAGCGCATTGAGATCAACCTCTTCAGCGCTGGCGTTGTCGGCATCGACCCGTGCCAGTACCAGAATTTCGCTGATCAGCGCTTCCAGTCGATCGCACTCCCGAGTGAGGCGCGGCCAGAGTTTTTCCCGTTCTTCAGGGTTCGCCCGCTCGGCCAGAGCCAGCGCGATACGCAGCCGGGCAAGCGGTGAACGCAGTTCATGGGACACATCCCGCAGCAACTGCCGCTGACTGCCGATCAAACTTTGCAGGCGCGCGCCCATGCGGTTGAAGTCATTGGCCAGCACGCCGAACTCATCGCGGCGGTTGGCCAGTTTTACCAGGCTGTTTTGTTGGTAGGTGGTTTGCCCCAGATCATGCACCGCGCCGCGCAAGCGGTTGAGTGGGCGAGTAATGGACATCGTCACGAACAGGCTGAACAAGGTCAGGACCACCAGCGCGATACCCAGTGCACTTAATGGCCAGAGCAGGCTTTCGCGGTGCCATGAGTCCAGTTCCGGGTGCGGAATTCGATAGATCAGCAGGTAGGTGTCGCCGGTTTTTTCGCTGGTGTATTCCGCGGTCAGACGACGCCACGGCAAGCGTCGATCATCGTTGTTCTGCCGAGCTTCGAAGGCCGCCGCACGGCGTGGGAAAGTACCGCGCACCACCGGATCGCCGCTCTCGTTGAGCACTTGAACGTCGATGTGATACTGGCGCTTGCGCTGTTCCAGAATGTCCTGGGCCGCGTCTTCACCCTGTGACTCGTAGGTTTGCGTCCACTGTTCGGCCAAGGTATTGAGGCCGGGATGGCGGCTGAGAATCCACGCGTCCTGGTTGAGCATGTGCCCCAGCAGAATGGAGAGCCCTGCAACCAGAGCGATGGCCAACCAGAAGCTGGCCAGAATACGCCAGAACAATGAGCGCACAGAAAATCCTCAAGCAAAGAAAGCCCAACGGCGATTAACCGTTGGGCTGTGATATGACGCTAGAACATTATTGCGCCTTTTGCGGCTGTTGCGCTTTCCAGGCCTTGAACTCGGCCCATTCGGCGCGACGCTCAGCCTGTTTTTTCTGGATCTCGTCGAATTGCTTCTGTTGATCCGGTTTCAGCAAGGCACGCACGTCAGCTTCTGCTTTCTTGTGGTTGGCCGCCATTTCATCTTTCATGGCTTTCTGGTCGGCTGGCGAGAGTTTTTCCAGGTACTTGTCGACCACTTGCTTACGCTCATGCATCTGCTCGCCCATGATTTTGCGGATCTGCTCGCGCTGTTCGCGGCTCAGGTCCAGCTGGCTGTACGGGCCTTTGCCGTGCATGCCGTGCATTTGACCGCCATGGCGTGAGCCGTCCATCGGGCCACCCATCGGGTCGGCACCTTCAGGCATGGCCATGGCAACGGTCGGCAGGGCGGCAGCGAACATCAGAGCGATAAGAGTCTTGCGCATGGTGAATCTCCTTGTCTCGTTCCCGGTACGTTCCGGATGAGTACAGATTACGGAGATCAAGGTCAGCGGCGGTCAGCGGAGCGTAAAGCTTGGGTAAAGACGAATTTGGACCTTCCTGACAAATCCAACACTTTCGCCGATTTCATTGACCAAACATGACCGGTGTAGCAGCTGTCGAGCCTGCGAGGCTGCGTTCGGCTGCGAAGCAGTCGTAAACCCTGTCGGCGCAGTTCAACTGAAGCACCGAGGTGATTGGTTTTTACGACTGCTGGGCAGCCGAACGCAGCCTCGCTGGGGCTCGACAGCTGCTACGAAGGTTCGCGCTAGGGTTCAGAGGCTGTAGTAATAACCGCGGCTACGCAGGGCCACGATGCGTGGGCGGCCGTCGGGGTGCGGGCCGATCTTTTTGCGCAGGTTGCTGACGTGCATGTCCAGGCTGCGGTCGTACAGCGTCAGTTTGCGGCCGAGGGCGATTTGCGCCAGTTCCTGTTTGTCCAGCGGCTCGCCGGGTTGCTTGAGCAGGGCTTCGAGCAAACGGCTTTCGGAGACGGTGAGGGTGAATTCCTGTTCATCGATGCTGACCACGCCGCGCACCGGGCTGAAACACAGGTCGCCCAGTTCGAGCTGACTGGAGACTGCAGCCGGATGACTGCGGCGCAACACGGCGCGCAGGCGGGCTGTCAGTTCCCGTGGGTCGCACGGTTTGGCCAGGTAATCGTCGGCGCCGAGTTCCAGGCCGAGGATGCGGTCCAGCGGCTCGCCGCGGGCCGAGAGCATCAGCACCGGCAAGTCGGGGTGATCGCTGCGCAATTGCTTGAGCAGTTCCAGGCCGCTGCCGTCCGGCAGCATCACGTCCAGTACCACGGCTGCCGGCGACGTTTCGGCCAGTGCGCGACGGGCGCTCTGACCATCGTGGCAGGCGCGGACCTGGAAGCCTTCCTGGCTCAGCCAACTGCTCAGGAGCTCACACAGCTCCTGGTCATCATCAATTAATAACAGCTCGCTCATGACTCACTCAATTTAGCCATTGCCTACGTTTTCTGGTGGCACCACTGGCGAAGATACCGCAGAGCAGCGCCAATAGCGCTACTGCGGCGCCGATGACGAACCACTGTTGCTGATCGGTCAATAGACGCGGCAGCGGGCTGCTGGCCTGGGCTTCCTTGAGTTGCAGCTTGAGACGCTGATTCTCTTGGCGCAACCGGCTCAGCTGAGCGCTTTCGCGTTCGGCATCGGTATTCTGCAGTTGTTTGCTCAGTACTTCTCGTTGCTGTTCGCTTACCTTCAAGCGCTGTTGTAACTCGGTGATCTGGCTGCCGGCGCTCAGGGACAGCGGTGTGGAATTACCGCCCTCGGCACTTTCTTCACCGTGGGCAGGGGCCACAATCGACAACGTCACCAACATCAGACACAACGGACCTTTGCGCATCGCCACTCCTGATTCCAATACGAGTATTGGGCAGGTTGTCGGCCGGTAAACGAGAATAATGAGCGTTGAGAGCGCGATGAACCGATAAGGTTCATCGCGCTGGAGGGATATTACGGCAGGACTTGCTTGAACGGCTTGACCGAAACGTTGGCGTAGACGCCTGCAGCGATATACGGATCAGCGTCGGCCCAAGCCTGGGCGGCGCTCAGGGAATCGAATTCGGCGACGATCAGGCTGCCGGTGAAACCCGCAGCGCCCGGATCATTGCTGTCGACCGCCGGGTGTGGGCCGGCCAAAACGATGCGCCCTTCACCTTTGAGCACTTGCAGGCGCTCAAGGTGTGCAGGCCGTGCGGCCAGGCGGGCTTCCAGGGAGTTGGCGACGTCTGTGGCAATGATTGCGTAAAGCATGTCAGTCCTCGGTTTTTGGCGTGGTGGTATCGGCGTCGTGCAGGTGGCGGGACAGGTAAATGCCCTGGGCAACCAGGAACAACAGCGTCATGCCCAGGCTGCCGAAGACTTTGAAGTCGACCCAGTATTCCTGGAACGTGAACGCGACGAACAGGTTGGCGGCACCGCAAAACAGGAAGAACCCGATCCAGGCGATGTTCAGACGGGTCCAGACCGGCTCCGGCAGGGTCAGCGCGTGGCCCATGATGCGTTTGATCAGCAGTTGCTCACCAACGAAGTGGCTGCCAATGAACGCCAGGGCGAACAGCCAGTTCACCACCGGGGCTTTCCATTTCAGGAAGGTTTCGCTGTGGAACGCCAGGGTCAGGCTGCCGAAGACCAGGCAGGCGATGAGGGTCAGCCACTGACTCTTCTCGAGCTTGCGCTGCTTGATGAACAGCGTGCCGTAAACCACCAGGGAGCTGATGATCAGCATGGCGGTGGCGCTGTAAATACCGCCTACAGTTACCTCGTGACCGGCGATGTCGACGACCCGTGGATCGAGTTTGAAGACGATGAAGAACAGCAGAAGCGGGATGAAATCGATGAATTGTTTCACAGTGGCAGCCAGAAGCAGGATGTGGCGGCATAATAACAAACATATGGGCGCGCGATAGCGCCAGCTGATTTGAGGTAAAAAAGCCCCGTGAACGTTGATTTGCACTGCCATAGCACGGCCTCCGATGGCGCTCTCGCGCCAGCAGTACTGGTTGCGCGTGCGTTCGAGAAAGGCGTGCGAGTCCTGGCCTTGACCGATCATGACACCCTCGAGGGCCTCGACGAGGCCCGCAGCACGGCGACTGCGCTGGGGATGCAACTGGTCAACGGCGTCGAATTGTCCTGCACCTGGGGCGGCGCGACCATTCACGTGCTGGGCTATGGTTTCGACGTCAACGCTGCACCGTTGGTCGAGGCCATCGCAAAATTGCACGATGGTCGCTGGTTACGGTCCGAAGAAATAAGTCGCAAGTTGGCGCTTAAAGGCATGCCGGGCGCGCTCGAAGGGGCTCGGGCCATCCAGCAGGAGCTGGGCGACAGCGGCAATGCGCCGGCCCGCCCGCATTTCGCCGACTGGATGGTGCGTGAAGGTTTCGTCAAGGACCGCGCCGAAGCGTTCCGTAAATGGCTGGGCGCCGGCAAGCTGGGGGACGTCAAGCAGCACTGGCCGACCCTGGAAGACACGGTCGAAACCCTGCGGGCCGCGAAGGCCTGGGTCAGCCTGGCCCATCCGTGGCACTACGATTTCACTCGCAGCAAACGTCGCCGGCTGATTGCCGACTATATTCAAGCAGGGGGCCACGCTATCGAAGTGGTCAATGGCCATCAGCCCGCCGAGCAAGTGGGCAGCCTGGCGATTCTCGCCCGTGAATTCGGTCTGCTGGTCAGCGCCGGCAGTGATTTTCATGGCCCTGGAGGCTGGTCCGAGATCGGTGAGTACCGCCCGCTCCCGGAGGATCTGCCACCACTGTGGTGTCGATTCAAACATGACCCAATTATTGCCGCCGTCTGAACAGGTAGAGAATGTGAGTCAATTTTTCCAGATTCATCCGGAAAACCCGCAAGCGCGCCTGATCAAACAGGCTGTCGAGATCATCCGCAGCGGCGGGGTGGTGATTTATCCCACAGACTCGTCCTACGCCATTGGTTGCCAGATCGGCGACAAGAATGCCGTGGAGCGCGTGCGCCGGTTGAGACAGCTGGACGAAAAGCATAACTTCGCGCTGATTTGCAGCGACCTGTCGCAACTGGGACTGTTTGCCAAGATTGATACCGGCACCTTCCGCCTGCTTAAAGCTCACCTGCCGGGGCCTTACACCTTTATTCTGAACGCCACCCGCGAAGTCCCGCGACTGTTGTTGCACCCGAAAAAACGCACCATCGGCCTGCGCGTGCCAAGCCATCCGATTGCCCTGGCGCTGCTGGAAGAGCTCGGCGAACCGCTGATGAGCGTGACCCTGATCATGCCCGGCGACACAGACCCGATGACCGATCCTTACGAAATGCGTCAGTTGCTCGAGCATCAGGTCGACCTGATCATCGACGGCGGTTTCGGCGGGATCAAGGCGTCCACCGTGATCAACCTCGCCGACGGCGAGCCGGAAGTGATCCGCGTCGGTTGCGGCGACCCGACGCCGTTCATGGCCGAGGCGTAGATGTCTGCAGTAGAACCCGTTGTCGACAGTCAGGCCGGAGCCCAGCAAGAGCTGCCCTTCGCGATGGTCTATGGCCAGGCGGTCATGGAAATGCCGCTGGACCTGTATATTCCGCCGGATGCGCTTGAGGTCTTTCTCGAAGCCTTCGAAGGCCCCCTCGACCTGCTGCTGTACCTGATCCGCAAACAGAACATCAACATCCTCGACATCCCGGTGGCGGAAATCACCCGTCAGTACATGGGGTATGTCGAGTTGATGCAATCGGTGCGCCTGGAGTTGGCCGCCGAGTACCTGGTCATGGCCGCGATGCTGGCCGAGATCAAATCGCGGATGCTGCTGCCGCGTGCCGAAACGATTGAGGCCGAAGAAGACGATCCTCGCGCTGAACTGATCCGCCGCTTGCAAGAGTACGAACGCTTCAAGGCTGCAGCCGAAGGCATCGATGGCCTGAGCCGTGTGGGTCGTGACGTGGTCGTCCCCAAACTCGACGCTCCGGAAGCCCGGGCGCGCAAGCTGTTGCCAGACGTGCGTCTTTCAGAGCTGTTGTTGTCCATGGCAGAAGTGTTGCGCCGTGGCGACATGTTCGAAAGTCACCAGGTCAGCCGCGAGGCACTGTCCACCCGCGAACGCATGAGCGACGTGCTGGAGCGCCTCAAGGGCGGCGGTTTCGTGCCCTTTGCCGAGCTGTTCACCGCTGAGGAAGGACGTCTGGGGGTGGTGGTAACCTTTATGGCGATCCTTGAACTGGTCAAGGAATCCTTGGTCGAGCTGGTGCAGAATGAGCCGTTCGCAGCGATCCACGTGCGGGCCCGAGCCGAATAACGAGTTGAATCATGAACCTGACTGAACCCCGCGAGCTGGCGCCATTGCTTGAAGCCTTTCTGTTGGCCTCGGGAAAACCGCAATCGCTTGAACGCCTGTTCGAACTCTTCGAAGAGGGCGAGCGCCCGGAGCCGCCAGTCTTCAAGAAAGCCCTGACGATTCTTGCCAAGTCCTGCGACGGCCGCGCCTTCGAGCTGAAGGAAGTGGCCTCCGGGTATCGCTTGCAGATCCGTGAAAAGTTCTCGCCGTGGGTAGGACGTTTGTGGGAAGAGCGGCCTCAGCGCTATTCCCGCGCCATGCTCGAAACCATTGCGCTGATCGCCTATCGCCAACCGATCACCCGGGGCGAGATCGAAGACGTGCGGGGCGTGGCGGTCAACAGTCACATCGTCAAAACCTTGCTGGAGCGCGAGTGGATCCGCATCGTCGGCTACCGCGACGTGCCGGGTAAGCCGGCGATGTTCGCGACCACCAAGGCTTTTCTCGATCACTTCAACCTGAAAAACCTCGACGATTTGCCACCGCTGGCCGAATTGCGCGAGCTTGAGCCTGATCCAGTGCTCGATTTCGACGATGCGCCAGTGCCTGCCGGGTTACAGGAATTGGCAGATGCCAGCGCCGAGCCGGAAGAGCCGAAGGAAGAAACCAGTTTCCACACGTTGTTGCTGGAGCTGGATACCATGGAGGAGGGGCTCAAGACCGATTTCGACGACATTCTGCGCGATAGCGCGGTGACGGATTCCGAAGAGGTGTTGGATCAGCCTGAGCCTGAGCCCGAGATCGAAGTTGAATTTCAGGTAGAACCAGAAGCCACAGTCGAAGAAGAGCAGGAAGATGATGTGCTTGGCGTTGCCGAAGCGCGCGAAAAACTCCTGGCTGCTGTCGCCGCTCTTGAACAACCGAAACCCGAGCCCGAATTGACCGACGAAGAAGCCGAAGTCCGGGCCCTCGCCGAAGCGATCGAGGCCGAACGCCGCGAATTCGAAGACGATTAACCTGACAGATCGTTCCCACGCTCCGCGTGGGAATGCCGCTACGGACGCTCCGCGTCCGCTGTGACGCAGAGCGTCACGGGATGCATTCCCACGCGGAGCGTGGGAACGAGCGGAGTGAAAAAATGAGTTCAACTAAAGACCCCTGCATCAGCGTCTGTAAATTCACCGACGACATCTGCGTCGGCTGCGGCCGCAGCAAGCGCGAGATCAAGGCATGGAAGAAATTCGACAAGGACGACAAACGCACGGTTCTCGCCGAAGCGTCGCTCAGGCTAATCAAGCTCGGCGCCACCGGTCGGCGGAAAAACAAATAACTCTCCATTCATCAGCTAGTCTCTGATGCGCAAACGCTCCCATGAGCGTATGATTCGCGACCCTTCGGCGATCCCTTTGCCCAAGTACCAGCTTTCAACTCTTCAGGACCCTCACTTCAGAGCTGCCTGAACAGACCACACCGGGAGGTGCCCAGATGAGTATCAACGACCAGAAAGACGACCAGGAAATCGGCCCAGCAGGCGAAAAACTGCAGAAAGTCCTCGCCCGTATCGGCGTCGGCTCGCGCCGTGACGTAGAAGCCTGGATCAGCCACGGCCGCATCAAGGTCAATGGCAAAGACGCCACCCTCGGGCAGCGCGTCGACATGCACGACGCCATCACCATTGATGGCAAGGTGATCAAGCGCGAAGAAGCCGCCGAGTCGGTACGCCGCGTGATCATGTACAACAAGCCGGACGGCGAAATCTGCACCCGCCTTGATCCGGAAGGCCGTCCGACCGTTTTCGACAAGATGCCGCGCCCGAAAGAAGGTCGCTGGATCAACATCGGTCGTCTGGACATCAACACCACCGGCCTGCTGATGTTCACCACCGACGGTGAGCTGGCCAACCGCCTGATGCACCCTTCCTACGAAATGGACCGTGAATACGCGGTACGTGTGCGTGGTGAAGTCGATGACGAGATGATCGAGCGTCTGAAAGCAGGCGTCGTCCTCGAAGACGGCCCGGCCAAGTTCACCGACATCAAGCAGGCGCCAGGTGGCGAAGGTTTCAACCACTGGTACCACTGCGTGGTAATGGAAGGTCGCAACCGCGAAGTTCGTCGTCTGTGGGAATCCCAGGGCCTGGTGGTCAGCCGTCTGAAACGCGTGCGTTTCGGTCCGGTGTTCCTCAACTCCGACCTGCCGATGGGTCGCTGGCGCGAAATGAGCCAGTACGAAGTCGACATTCTGAGTGCTGAAGTGGGCCTGACGCCTGTGGCCATGCCGCAGATGAACGCTAAGAGCAAAGACAAGCTCGACCGCATGCAGCGTAAATCGTCGCGTCCAATGGGCAAGACCGAGCGCGTGCGTTCGTTGCGTCCAGCCATCGGTAACCAGACCGCTGCTACACCGCGTGACTCCCGTGAACCGCAAATCGAAGGCGAGCGTCCAGCCCGCAAACCAGCAGCGCCACGCGCTGATGGCGAGCGCGGTCCACGCACGCCGCGTCCGGCCAACGGTCGCACCGAGCGCGGCGAAGGCCGTGGTGCGCCTAGCGGTGGTCGTAGCGATCGCGGTGCTCCTCGTGGTGATTCGAGTCGCGGTACGCCAGTGGCAGATCGTCCTTCCGACACCAAGCGCCCGGCCAAGGCTCCGGCGAAGAAGCGTCCAGGCATCGTCCTGGTCGACAAGGACGCGCCATCGGGCAAACGCCGTGGTGCGCCAGCCGGTTCGGGCCAGCGCCCGGGCTTCGGTCGTCGCAAGCCTGAGTAATCGGTAAGCGCCGCATAAAAAACGCCAACCCTCGGGTTGGCGTTTTTTTTGGTCTGGCTGATCGTTCCCACGCTCCGCGTGGGAATGCCTCAAGGGACGCTCCGCGTTCCAATGGGACGCAGAGCGTCCCGGGCTGCATTCCCACGCAGAGCGTGGGAACGATCATCTTGGTTAAAAGACAAACCGTCCATCAAACACCGGCTCATCATCCAGCGCCAACACGCCGCTGGAGAAGATCAGGTCCAGATGATGGCTACCCTTCGCGCCACCGCCCAACCCGAGATGCAGCCCGCAATGGCGCTCCTCAAACCCTGCATTGCGCGCATACAACGCTTTAACGCCTTCGTTGGTGCCGATCCCCAACTCCTCAATCCGTCTGTTGGATGGATTGGCCTCCAGGTACTTGTTGAAGTCATGTTCCAGCCCCGGCACCTCGGTGGCGATTTTGCTGATGGTCGAGTTTTCGATCCACAACTCTAGCGGCGACTCCAGCACCCCGTATTTGCGGGCAAAAGGAATCGTGCTGAGAAAAGTCCCCATGAACTTGACCCGGCCGTTAATCGCCTCGCTGTGCGTGGCTATTTCACCAGGCGCCAGATCGAAGTTGCCGACACCGTTGATGTCGGTCCACTTCTTGATACTGCTCAACGGTGTTTCGAACCACGAGCCGTGATCATCTTTGAAACTTAACGTGGTGGCATGGGACATGCGCTGGATCAAGTGGCTGTTCAACCCGGCAATGCGCTGCGGGGTGACACTGAACGTGTCGTAGAAGTAATCGCCGTAATCCTTGAACAGCAACGACTTCTTCCAGTTCTGGGCCATGACGCCTTGCAGCGCGCGGACAAATTCCGGGCCGTCGGGGCGTGGGTTGGGCAGGGTGGAAGAGTCGTAGAAGAAAATGTACAGATCGCTGTCGGCAATCGCCTGGGCCAGCAATTCCGTGGGTTCCAGATCCAGCCGCATCGCGCTGAAACTGAACCGTGGGCTGTCACCGACCTGTTCGGCGATGGCGCCCGTCAGTGCCTGGTAATCAGCCGTGTGACCGAGCAAGACCTTCGCCGGGTTGATGCCGGCAAGGGCAGGGTGATGTTCGAGGTAGTAAAGGAAATGCGAAATGGCGCGTTGCTTATCCATGTAGTCCTCCCTGACAAACCGAGAAAAAGTGGCAGGCACAACCGGCCGGATCGTGCCTGCCGGGATGTCTTACAGAGGCCACATCGCCGTGCCGAACGGAACAACCGCATCGGCTTGCATCATTTCAACGGCGGCTTCATGGGTCGGTGCTTCAAACCAATCGTCCAGTTGCAGTTCAGTTTCCAAGTCTTTTTCAAGTGCTTGCATTGTGAATCTCCTAGATGACTTTTTCGGTAAGTGCTGCGGCGCGTTTTCAGTCATTGAACAACCCGCCAACTTGCTGATTGATGCGGCTCGGCAAGTCGCTGAAAACCTAGTTCACAGGTTTTTAAATTGCAAAAAAATAATCAAATAAGATTTATTTGAACTTTTTATTCTGTTTTTTATTAAAC
This sequence comes from Pseudomonas lyxosi, assembly GCF_047758685.1. NCBI lineage: Bacteria > Pseudomonadati > Pseudomonadota > Gammaproteobacteria > Pseudomonadales > Pseudomonadaceae > Pseudomonas > Pseudomonas lyxosi. The sequence goes on along the minus strand of NZ_CP180481.1, from coordinate 6,525,844 downwards.
AATTTGTTAATAAAAAACAAAAAACTAACTCGACCTTTTCCTTAGGAAACGTCCTACCGTCAATTTGCAGTCAGCCTACAGTCAGATCTGATTCGGCAAATTTACGTTACGGCATGTAAAGAAATGCTGACGAAATAGAGCCTCAAAGCCCTTGGTTTGACGCTTGCGGAAGGGATGTAAGGAAAACCTTCCGCCCAACAGCCAATTCGCTCCTCCGTAAGGCTCTGGCCCGCTTGTTTCAGGCGCGGTTGAAGGGTGAGATGCGCCCCATGCCTGTCGTGCAGGTGCATAACAAGAAGGAGGCGCAATGTACGCCGTGATTCATCTCCATCTCTCCCCGTGGGGCGATTTTTCCGCCGTCCCCGTCGATGACCCGCAAAGGTCTGACTCTATTTTTGCAGCCGCCCGAGACCCTCGAGGCGGACACAGGCAATCCCGGCAAATGACACGCTGATCCAGTGGTGTCTGGCAGCAGGGGGTTACAGGTGTACAATGCGCCGCGTTTTAACTGTGACCTCCTGCGCATCTGCGCAAACCTCAAGGCTATCCGCCTTGTTCACTCCGCCGCGCCACAAGCGTGTCGGGTTCGATTTCGTCACAGATAAAAACAAACAGGTGACGCATGACCGTTGTAAAAACGCTGAACTCCTTTTGCCTTCGCTGGGGTTTGATCGGCGCTGCTTGAAATCGCAACCGAGCAGCAACGTCTAACGAACATCATCAAACCTTGCGTGAGACCCTTTTCATGAGTGGACAAAACTCGCATTCAGGCGAGCTGAAACGCGGCCTGAAAAATCGCCATATTCAACTGATCGCCCTTGGCGGCGCGATCGGTACCGGGCTGTTCCTCGGCTCGGCCGGCGTCCTGAAATCCGCCGGCCCGTCGATGATCCTCGGCTACGCCATCTGCGGCTTCATTGCTTTCATGATCATGCGCCAGCTCGGCGAAATGATCGTCGAAGAGCCAGTGGCCGGTTCCTTCAGCCACTTCGCCCATAAATACTGGGGCGGTTTCGCCGGCTTCCTGTCGGGCTGGAACTGCTGGATTCTGTACATTCTGGTGGGCATGTCGGAGCTGACCGCGGTCGGCAAATACATCCACTACTGGGCGCCACACATCCCGACCTGGGTCTCGGCAGCCGGCTTCTTCGTCTTGATCAACTTGATCAACCTGGCGAACGTCAAAGTCTTTGGTGAGGCCGAGTTCTGGTTCGCGATCATCAAGGTGGTGGCCATCGTCGGCATGATTGCGTTGGGTAGCTACCTGCTGGTCAGCGGCGACGGCGGCCCGCAAGCGTCGGTGACCAACCTGTGGGCCCACGGTGGCTTCTTCCCTAATGGTGTCAGCGGCCTGGTGATGGCCATGGCGATCATCATGTTCTCCTTCGGCGGCCTGGAAATGCTCGGTTTCACCGCAGCTGAAGCCGACAAGCCGAAAACCGTGATCCCGAAAGCCATCAACCAGGTGATCTACCGGATCCTGATTTTCTACATCGGTGCGCTGGTTATCCTGCTTTCGCTGACGCCATGGGACAGCCTGCTGGCGACCCTGAACGCGTCGGGTGATTCCTACAGCGGCAGCCCGTTCGTGCAAGTGTTCTCGATGCTTGGCAGTGACACCGCTGCGCACATCCTCAACTTCGTGGTGTTGACCGCGGCATTGTCGGTGTACAACAGCGGCACCTACTGCAACAGCCGCATGCTGCTGGGCATGGCCGAGCAGGGCGATGCGCCGAAAGCCTTGTCGAAGATCGACAAGCGCGGCGTGCCGGTGCGTTCGATCCTTGCTTCGGCGGCGGTGACGTTGATTGCCGTATTGCTGAACTACCTGATCCCGCAAAACGCGCTGGAACTGTTGATGTCGCTGGTGGTTGCCACCCTGGTGATCAACTGGGCGATGATCAGCTTCTCGCACTTCAAGTTCCGCCAGCACATGAACAAAACCAAGCAGACGCCGCTGTTCAAGGCCCTGTGGTACCCGTACGGCAACTATGTTTGCCTGGCGTTCGTGGTGTTCATTCTGGGCGTGATGCTGCTGATTCCGGGGATTCAGATCTCGGTGTATGCGATTCCGGTGTGGGTCGCGTTCATGTGGGTTTGCTACGGCATCAAGAACAAGCGTCGTGACCGGCATGTGTTGCACGCGGCAAACGCGAAGTAAGCGCAGCATGCAGAAACAACAAACCCGGCCACTGCCGGGTTTTTTGTGCGCGATGCAAAACCTGTGGGAGCGCGGCTTGCCCGCGATGAACGATAACGCGGTATGCCTGATGAACCGCGGTGCCTGAATCGCGGGCAAGCCACGCTCCCACAGGGGCCGCATTCCTTCAGTCTATTCGCGGTATCCTGCGCGTTCTGAATACGGACGCTTTTCCATGCTGGTGATTTCCAACAATGTGCATCTGCCGGATGCCGAGATCGAATTGACCGCCATCCGTGCCCAGGGCGCCGGTGGGCAGAACGTCAACAAGGTCTCCAGCGCCGTGCACCTGCGCTTCGACATTCCGGCCTCGTCCTTGCCCGAGTTCTACAAGGAACGGTTGCTGGCGCTACGTGACAGTCGCATCACCAGCGAAGGGGTGTTGATCATCAAGGCCCAGCAATACCGCACGCAGGAAGCCAATCGCGCGGATGCGCTGGAACGGCTGACCGAGTTGATCCTCAGTGCCATCAAGGTCGAAAAGAAGCGTCGTCCGACCAAACCGACCCTCGGTTCGAAGAAGCGTCGGCTCGAATCCAAGACCAAACGCGGCAGCATCAAGGCCGGGCGCGGCAAGGTCGACTTTTAGCGCGCTGTTCGTTCTTCCCGGTACTTTTCATTGAGGTGCTTTGGCGCTTGCCGGTACAGGTAAACGCTCAGTGCCAAACCGCTCAACGCGGCAATCGCGGCGAACAGGAAAATCGAGGCAAAACCAAAACCTGCCGCAATCGCACCCGCCAGCGGCCCGGTAATCCCCAGCGACAAATCGATGAACAGCGAATAAGCCCCGACTGCCGCGCCACGACTTGAGGCCGGCACCAGGTTGACCGCTTCCACGCCCAGTGCCGGAAACACCAGCGAGAAACCGAACCCGCTCAGTGCCGCACCGGCCAGAGCCCAATGAGCGTCCGGCGCCAGCCATAGCAGCAGCAAGCCGAGGGTTTCCACCGACAGGCAGGCAATCGCCACGCGAAAGCCGCCGAGGCGGTTGATCAGGTTGCCGAACAGTAGCCGCGCACCGATGAAACTGGCACCGAACAAACTCAGGCACAGCACCGCGTTGTCCCAATGCTGCGTGGCGTAATACAACGTGATGAAAGTCGCGATAGTGCCGAAACCGATGGAGCCCAGCGCCAGACCGCAACCATGTGGCAGCACGCGCCCCAGCACATGCATGAACGGCAAACGCACGCCGACCACAATCGGCGCGGCGGTCTTCGGCCAGGCGAGCGCCAGGCCCAGCACGGCCAGAAGTACAATGCTCACGCCCATGCTCCACAAGCCCAGCTTATTGACCAGCAGCACGCCCAGCGGTGCGCCGATGGCGATGGCGCCATAGCTGGCGATACCGTTCCAGGAAATGACTTTGGCAGTGTTCGCCGCGCCGACCCGTCCGATGCCCCAGCCGATCGAACCGGAGCCCACCAGGCTTTCCGCGCTGCCGAGCACCAGGCGGCCGATCAACAGGCTGATCAGGCTCAAGGTCGGCAGGCTCTGGGTCCAGGCCGAAATCAGCATGAAAACTCCGCTCAACCCGCAGCCGGCGAGGCCGTACATCACGGCGAGTTTGCTGCCCTTGTTGTCGATGATTTTCCCGGCATACGGACGGCTGAGCAGGGTGGCCAGGTATTGTACGCTGATCACCAGGCCGGCGATTACGGCGCCGAAGCCCAAATCGCTGTGGACGTAGCCCGGCAACACGGCCAGGGGAATGCCAATATTCAGATAGCCGATGAAGGTGAACAGGACGATGGAAACGACTTGCAGCGTGACCGCCAGGGGGCGCTGGTTTTCAGACATGGGTAAAGATCCACGGGGAAGCAGGATAGATAGGCTGCTTATGATAGCGGCGCAAGCGGCTGCGGGTCGTGGAAAAAGTAAAACTATTTGCCGGGCGGGGATGAATCAGGGTTTGGCAGGAGCGACCAGGTGCGTGGTGACCAGGGCGGCCAGGGCGTTTTCTTCGCTGCCGAAACGGGCGAGCAGCGCGGCGCGTTTCTCGGGGGACAGGCGATTCCAGATATCGATCATCTTCTCGGTGGTGCCGATCAAGACGCTGGCCTGCAGCTCTTCATCAAAAGGAGGAGTGAAGTCGTCGGTCATGGTGGGTAACTCAAGGGTTCAGGCGGTGTGGAAAGCGCATGTTAGCGCTTTCCACACGGTCTGGCATTGCAGGTGAATCAGTCTTCGCTGTCGGCCTTGCGGCGTTCAGTGGCTTCTTTTGGCTCGGGCTGTTGGGCACCGGCTTGTTGCGTGGGCGTCTGCTCAGTTTCGTGCAGGCTTGGGAAGGGGAGATTAGGGATCTCGTGCATATCGCGCTCCTCGCAAAGTCTGTTGATAGATCTGGTAGATCCGCGCTTTTAAAAAGCTTGGGGAGGATACAGCAGAAGAAATGACAAATAGACTTTTATATCTAATTGTTGCGACGGATGGGGTTGTCTAGACAGGTCTACAAGAGGGAGCGACACAAAACAAATGTGGGAGCGAGCTTGCTCGCGATAGCGGTGGCACATCCAACATCAATGTGGCTGAAGAATCGCTATCGCGAGCAAGCTCGCTCCCACAGGGGACTTGCGGTGCTTGATGGTTATTTGCAGACTTCGGCGATGGCTTCGGCCAGCAAATCAAGGCGTGTGGCATCGATTCCGGCGACGTTCGCCCGGCCAGTGCCCACCATATAAACGCTGTGATGATCTCGCAGCTGTTTGACCTGGTCCGGCGTCAAACCGGTGTAGGAAAACATCCCGCGCTGCACGCCGATGTGCGCAAAGCGCTCGCGCAAACCATGAGGTTCAAGCGCTTCAACCAAACCGCTGCGCAGTTGGGCGATACGCAAACGCATGGCTTCCACTTCGTCGACCCAGAGGCTTTTCAGCTCTGGATCACCAAGGATGGTCGCTACCACAGCCGCGCCGTGATCCGGCGGTGTCGACCACAGATTGCGGGCGATATTGGCCAGTTGGCTGCGGATATCCACCAGCTTGTCAGCGGTTTTCGCGCAGACAATCAGCGCGCCGGTGCGGTCGCGGTACAGGCCGAAGTTCTTCGAGCAGGAACTGGTGATCAGCACTTCCGGCAACGCGGCAGCGAACAACCGGGTCGACCAGGCATCCTGTTCCAGACCATCGCCGAAGCCTTGGTAGGCGAAGTCGATCAGCGGCACCAAATCGCGACTGCGCACCACGTCCAGCACCCGGCGCCAATCGTCATGGGACAGATCGAACCCGGTCGGGTTGTGGCAGCAGGCGTGCAGAAGCACCACATCGCCCTTCGGCGCTTCGTTGAGAACCGCGAGCATCGCTTCGACGTCGAGTCGGTTATCGCTGCCGACGTACGGGTAATGACTGACCTTGACCCCGGCCGCCGCGAAGATGGTTTCGTGGATCGGCCAGGTCGGGTTGCTCAGCCACACGCCACGCCCCGGCAGGCACTGGGCGATGAAGTCGGCACTCAAGCGCAACGCGCCGGTGCCGCCCGGTGTTTGCGTCGCGCCGGTCCGTTGCTCGGCGATCAACGCGGAGTCGGCGCCGAGCACCAATTCAACGATGGCCTTGCCGAACGCCGGTTCACCGTGGCCACCGATGTAGGTCTTGGTGGTCTGACGATCCACCAGACGCTGCTCGGCGAGCTTCACGGACTGGGGAATCGGTGTCAGGCCCTGGGCGTCTTTATAGACGCCCACGCCGAGGTCGAATTTGCGCGGGTTGGGGTCCTGCGCATAGGCCTCCATCAGGCCGAGAATCGGGTCGCCGGGTACTCGTCCGATGGCGTCGAAATGCATTATTTGCGGCCCTCGGCGTCCTTGGCCACTTCGTCAGTGCGCGCGGCCATGATGAAATCGTTGCGATGCAGGCCCTTGATGGAGTGGCTCCACCAGGTCACGGTCACTTTGCCCCACTCGGTCAGCAGGCCTGGGTGGTGACCTTCGGCCTCGGAGATTTCACCGACGGCGTTGGTGAACGCCAGTGCGTGTTTGAAGTTCTTGAACAGGAAAACTTTTTCCAGCTGCATCACGCTGTCGCGTACTTCGATGTTCCAGTCAGGAATCTGCTTGATCAGTACCGGCAGTTCTTCGTCGCTGACCTGAGGGGCATCGGCGCGGCAGGCTTCGCAGTGGGCTTGGTTCAATGTGGACATGATGGGTTCCTGAAATCGAATTATTGGAATTCGGCCGTCAATTCACCACGCTAAACCAAAGCGGTGGTTCCTGACAGGCTCACTTGATTCTAAAAGCTGCGGATCACGCAGCCTTTGGCGGAAATTTTGGTGTGTGCAAGCCCAACTGCATGCCTTGCTTGACCATGCCCATGATGTCTTCGTGGGCGAGGTCGAAAAGGCGCTTGAGGTTCGGCAGGACAAAGTACAGCGGTTGCAGGATGTCGATGCGGTACGGCGTGCGCATGCATTCCAGCGGATCGAACGCCTGATGCTCAGGTTCGTTCGACAGGCAGTAAACGGTTTCTTTTGGAGAAGAAAGAATGCCGCCGCCGTAGATGCGCATACCTTCAGCTGTATCGACCAGACCGAACTCGATGGTCATCCAATACAGGCGCGCCAGGTACACGCGTTCTTCCTTGGTCGCTTGCAGACCAAGTTTGCCGTAGGTGTGGGTGAATTCGGCGAACCAAGGGTTGGTCAGCAGCGGGCAGTGGCCAAAAATCTCGTGGAAAATGTCCGGCTCTTGCAGGTAATCCAGTTCTTCGCGGGTACGAATAAACGTCGCTACCGGGAACTGCTTGTTGGCGAGCAATTCGAAAAAGGTCTGGAAGGGGATCAGTGCGGGGACTCGGGCAACTTGCCACCCGGTGGTTTCACCGAGGACCTTGTTGATCTCACCGAGTTGCGGAATGCGGTTGTGGGGCAGACCGAGTTTTTCGATACCGTCCAGGTATTCCTGGCACGCACGACCTTCGATCACTTTCAGTTGGCGAGTGATCAGCGTGTTCCACACCGCATGTTCTTCGGCGGGGTAGTCGATAAAACCTTGCGCATCGGGCTCGCGAGCCACGTATTGCGTCTGCTTCATGCTGCTCTCCTGCTAGGGGATTTCGTTCTTGTTATGTCCTGCTATGGACCTAGAAATACCTCAAGAAATGCGGTGTTGCAGCACGCGAGTTGCGCTGCGCGTAGGAAAAATCGTCGATTTTTGTAAAGTATTCGTTACGGATCGACCGCTATGGCGCAGGGATTGGGATTTACGGGTTTGAAATGGAGTGCAGGTGTCACATAATCTTGACGACCAAGTTGGCGCCTGTGCAGAAAAATCCTTGCTCAGGCCCTCGATCTCTCCTGTTTCGGGCCTTTATATGCGTATCAAAGTCCACTGCCAGAACCGCATCGGTATCCTGCGCGACATTCTCAACTTGCTGGTCGAGTACGGGATTAACGTCGCTCGCGGCGAGGTTGGCGGTGAGCATGGCAACGCGATCTACCTGCATTGCCCGAACCTGATCAACATTCAGTTCCAGGCGTTGCGTCCCAAGTTCGAGTCGATTGCCGGGGTTTTTGGCGTCAAGCGTGTAGGGCTGATGCCCAGCGAACGTCGGCACATGGAACTCAATGCGTTGCTCGGTGCCCTGGAGTTTCCGGTGCTGTCGATCGACATGGGCGGCTCTATCGTTGCCGCCAATCGCGCGGCGGCGCAATTGCTCGGCGTGCGGGTGGATGAGGTGCCGGGGATTCCGCTGTCGCGTTACGCCGAGGATTTCGACTTGCCGGAACTGGTGCGCGCCAACAAGTCGCGGATCAACGGCTTGCGGGTCAAGGTGAAGGGTGACGTGTTTCTCGCCGACATCGCGCCGCTGCAATCGGAGCATGACGACAGCGAAGCCATGGCTGGCGCGGTGCTGACACTGCACCGCGCGGATCGGGTAGGGGAGCGCATCTATAACGTGCGCAAGCAGGAGTTGCGCGGCTTCGACAGCATTTTCCAAAGCTCGAAGGTGATGGCCGCGGTGGTGCGCGAAGCCCGACGCATGGCGCCGCTGGATGCGCCGCTATTAATAGAAGGTGAAACCGGTACGGGTAAAGAGTTGTTGGCGCGCGCCTGCCACCTGGCGAGTCCGCGGGGGCAGTCACCATTGATGGCGCTCAACTGCGCCGGCCTGCCGGAATCCATGGCTGAGACGGAGCTGTTCGGCTACGGCCCCGGCGCTTTCGAAGGGGCGCGGGCCGAAGGCAAACTCGGGCTGCTGGAACTGACGGCGGGCGGTACGCTGTTCCTCGATGGCGTCGGGGAAATGAGCCCACGCTTGCAGGTGAAATTGCTGCGTTTCCTGCAGGACGGTTGCTTCCGTCGTGTGGGCAGTGATGAAGAGGTTTATCTAGATGTGCGGGTGATCTGCGCGACGCAGGTCGACCTGTCCGAGTTGTGTGCACGCGGCGAGTTTCGCCAGGATTTGTATCACCGCTTGAACGTGCTTTCGCTGCACATCCCGCCACTGCGCGAATGCCTCGATGGACTTACGCCGCTGGTGGAACACTTCCTCGATCAGGCCAGTCGGCAGATCGGTTGCCCGCTGCCGAAACTGGCGCCAGCGGCGATGGAGCGGCTCAGTCATTACCACTGGCCGGGCAATGTCCGGCAACTGGAAAACGTGTTGTTCCAGGCGGTTTCCTTGTGCGAGGGCGGGACCGTCAAGGCCGAACATATTCGCCTGCCGGACTACGGCGTGCGTCAGCCACTTGGCGATTTCTCGCTCGAGGGCGGGTTGGACGAGATTGTCGGGCGCTTCGAGAAAGCGGTGCTTGAGCGCTTGTACTCCGAGCACCCGAGCAGTCGGCAATTGGGCAAGCGGTTGGGGGTTTCGCATACGACCATTGCCAACAAACTGCGTGAGTACGAAGTCGGCAAAGAACCCGGCAGCGCATAGGCCCCTGTAGCAGCTGTCGAGCCCGCGAGGCTGCGTTCGGCGGCGAAGCCGTCGCAAACCCTGCATACAAGGTTTTACTGATACACCGCGGTGGATGGTTTTACGACTGCTGCGCAGCCGAACGCAGCCTCGCGGGCTCGACAGCTGCTACGAGGTCGGTGTTGAGCCCAAGAGGTCGACACTTGCCGTAAGCGGCATAACACCGCCGGTTTTTCGTCTTCGACACAATCCTCCAATCCCCTCTAAATCCCTCAAGCCCTTTGTTTGCCGGGCCCTGCGCCGCCAGAAAAAAGTTGGTCTGCAAATTGCTTATCGCTCAGCAGTACAGCAGTGGGCGGCAAACGTCCGGCATGCAGAGGAAAGAGTGTGGACAAGTACCTTTATGTGGCAATGACCGGCGCCAGCCAGAATGCACTGGCGCAGAAGGCTCATGCGAACAACCTGGCGAACATCTCCACCAACGGTTTCCAGAAAGACCTGGAGCAGGCTCGTTCGATGCCGGTGTTCGGTGACAGCTTTCCGGCGCGTGCGTTTGCCCTGTCCGAACGTCCGGCCACCGATTTCTCCCCTGGCGCATTGGTGGAAACCGGTCGCGACCTCGATGTCGCGGTGCAAGGCAATGGCTGGATCGCCGTGCAGAACCCTGACGGCGGCGAAAGTTACGTGCGCACCGGTAGCCTGAACGTCGACGCCTTGGGCGTGCTGCGGGCCGGCAACGGTATGCCGGTGATGGGCAATGGCGGGCCGATTGCCGTGCCGCCCGAGCAGCAAATCGAAGTAGGCGAAGACGGCACCATCAGCATTCGTGCGATGGGCGAAGGTCCGCGCGTGATGGCGGAAGTCGACCGCATCAAACTGGTTAATCCTGACTTCAAGAACATGACCAAAGGCTTGGACGGTTCGATCCACACCAAGGACGGCAAGCCGGCGCAAGCCGATGCCAACGTCAAACTGGTGTCCGGTTTCCTTGAGTCGAGCAACGTCAACGCCGTGGAAGAGATGACCTCGGTGCTGGCCCTGGCCAAGCAGTTCGAGCTGCACATCAAGATGATGAACACCGCCAAAGACGATGACCAGGCCATGGCTCGGGTCTTGCAGATCAGCTAATTATCAGAACGTCGCGCCGTAAAACAGGCGCACGAGGAGAATCGAATGCTTCCGGCTCTATGGGTTGCCAAAACAGGTCTGTCCGCCCAGGACACCAACCTGACGACCATTTCCAACAACCTGGCCAACGTGTCGACCACGGGTTTCAAACGTGACCGCGCCGAGTTCCAGGACTTGCTCTATCAGATCAAACGCCAGCCAGGCGCCCAGTCGACCCAGGACAGTGAACTGCCGTCGGGTCTGCAGGTGGGTACCGGTGTGCGCATCGTCGGCACCCAGAAAAACTTCACCGCCGGCAGCCTGCAAACCACCGAGCAGCCGTTGGACATGGCCATCGACGGTCGCGGTTTCTTCCAGATTCTGCAGCCGGACGGCACGACTTCCTACACCCGTGACGGTACGTTCCACCTGGACTCCAACGGTCAGATCGTGAACTCCAGCGGCTTCGCTCTGGAACCGGCCATTGTCATCCCGAACGATGCCCAGACCTTCACGGTCGGTCGCGACGGCACCGTGTCCGTCACCGTTGCCGGCAACGCGGCATCCCAGGTGATCGGCAACCTGCAAACCGCCGACTTCATCAATCCGGCCGGTCTGCAGGCTGTGGGCAACAACCTGTTCCTGGAAACCGCTGCCAGCGGCGCGCCGCAAGTCGGTACCCCGGGCCTGGCCGGTTTCGGCACCACGCTGCAGAACACCCTGGAAACTTCGAACGTCAGCACCGTTGAAGAGATGGTCAACATGATCACCACTCAGCGCGCTTACGAGATGAACTCCAAGGTGATCTCCACCGCCGACCAGATGCTCTCGTTCGTAACGCAGAATCTGTAATCAAGTCTATGAGGCGACCATGAGGTCGCCTGCAACACCGTGAGGTAGGGTCATGAATCGCTTTGTATCTGTTCTGGCACTGAGTGGGGCCGTCGTGCTCGCGGGCTGCGTTGCCCCGCCGCCCAAGCCCAATGACCCTTACTACGCCCCGGTGTTGCCGCGCACGCCACTACCGGCTGCCGCCAATAACGGCTCGATCTACCAGGCCGGTTTCGAACAGAACCTGTACAGCGACCGCAAGGCGTTCCGGGTCGGTGACATCATCACCATCACCCTGAACGAACGCACCCAGGCCAGCAAGAACGCCAACTCGCAAATGGCCAAGAACAGCAAGACCGACATCGGCCTGAGCTCGTTTTTCGGTGGCGGCCTGAGCACCAGTGATCCAGTGGGCAGCGGTAGCCTGAGTCTGGATGTCGGTTACGAAGGTGACCGCGCAACCAAGGGCGACAGCAAGTCCGGCCAGAGCAACAGCCTGACCGGTTCGATCACCGTGACCGTCGCTGATGTGTTGCCCAACGGCATCATCGCCGTGCGTGGCGAGAAGTGGCTGACCCTCAACACCGGTGATGAGCTGGTGCGGATTGCCGGGCTCGTTCGCGCCGATGACATCGCCACCGACAACACCGTTTCGTCGACCCGTGTCGCCGATGCGCGCATCACCTATTCGGGCACCGGTGCGTTTGCCGATGCGAGTCAGCCAGGCTGGTTCGACCGTTTCTTCCTCAGCCCGCTGTTCCCTTTCTAGGTGGCTACGTTGAATCTTAAACACCTCATGGTGGCCGCCCTGATGCTGTCCGCAGCGTTCAACGCGCAAGCCGAGCGGCTGAAGGATATCGCCAGTATTTCCGGCGTGCGTTCCAACCAATTGATCGGCTACGGCCTGGTGGTCGGGCTTAACGGCACCGGCGACCAGACGACGCAAACCCCGTTCACCCTGCAGACCTTCAACAACATGCTCTCGCAATTCGGCATCAAGGTTCCGCCGGGTTCGGGCAACGTGCAGTTGAAGAACGTCGCGGCGGTGTCGATCAGTGCTGATTTGCCGGCGTTCGCCAAGCCGGGTCAGCAGGTCGACATCACCGTATCGTCCATCGGTAACTCCAAGAGCCTGCGCGGCGGCACTTTGCTGCTGACGCCGCTGAAGGGTATCGACGGCAACGTTTATGCGGTCGCTCAAGGCAACCTGGTGGTCGGCGGTTTTGATGCCGAAGGTCGTGACGGTTCGAAGATCACTGTCAACGTTCCGTCGGCCGGTCGTATCCCGGGCGGTGCGTCGGTTGAGCGTTCGGTGCCGAGCGGCTTCAACCAGGGCAACAGCCTGACGCTGAACCTCAATCGTTCGGACTTCACCACGGCCAAGCGCATCGTCGACAAGATCAACAATATGCTCGGCCCTGGCGTTGCCCAGGCCATCGACGGCGGTTCGATTCGCGTCAGTGCGCCACTCGATCCGAGCCAGCGCGTCGACTACTTGTCGATCATCGAGAACCTTGAAGTCGACCCGGGTCAGGCGGTGGCGAAAGTCATCATCAACTCGCGGACCGGCACCATCGTGATCGGCCAGAACGTCAAGGTTTCCCCGGCCGCCGTGACCCACGGCAGCCTGACCGTGACCATCACCGAAGACCCGATCGTCAGCCAGCCCGGCCCTCTGTCCAATGGGCAGACGGCGGTCGTGCCGCGCTCGCGGGTCAACGCCCAGCAGGAAGCCAAGCCGATGTTCAAGTTCGGTCCGGGTACCACCCTCGACGAAATCGTGCGTGCGGTGAACCAGGTCGGCGCGGCGCCGGGTGACTTGATGGCGATCCTCGAAGCACTGAAACAGGCCGGCGCGTTGCAAGCCGACCTGATCGTGATCTGAGGACGGCGACCATGGATATGCGCAAGGGCGGATTGGGGGTCAGCAGCAACGATTCGGGTTCCTATTCGGACCTGAATCGCTTGAACCAGCTCAAGGTCGGCGACAAGGACAGTGACGGGAACATGCGCAAGGTTGCGCAGGAATTCGAGTCGCTGTTCCTCGGTGAAATGCTCAAGTCCATGCGCTCGGCCACCGACGCGCTGGGCCAGGACAATCCGCTCAACACGCCGGCAGCCAAGCAATACCAGGAAATGTACGACCAGCAGTTGGCCGTTTCCATGTCCCGTGAGGGTGGCGGTATTGGTCTGGCTGACGTGCTGATGCGTCAGATGTCGAAGAACAAACCGCTGGCCCCGGGCGAGGCTGCTGCCGCGTCAGCCGCCAAGCAAGCTGCCGCGAAAGCCGCCGTAGAAACACCGATTGGCGCTGGCACGGTCGCCACCAACGGGCCGCTGTCGCGTCTCAATGGCGAGCGTCCGTTGTGGGCTTCGCGCTCAGTGAGGTCGCCAGCCAGTGCGGGCGAGGGCACTCATCGCAATGATATGGCGCTGATCAATCAGCGACGTCTGGCGCTGCCACCGAAACTGGCCGATCGCTTGCTCGCAGGGCTGGTGCCGTCGGCATCGACCGCTGCCGCGACCGCCACGACGGCGCAGAACAACATCCAAATGCCGCAGAGCACCAAGACCGGTGCCGGCCCCCTGTACAACGGCGATTGGCTGGCTTCGCAAACGGATGCGACATCCACCGGGCGCCTGCAGGTTTATGGTCGTGCCATGGCGCAAATACCGCTGGCACCGGCGAAGAAAGCGTTCAGTTCCGCCGACGAATTCGTCAACACCATGCTGCCGATGGCCAAAGAAGCCGCCGAACGCATTGGTGTCGATCCGCGTTACCTGGTGGCGCAGGCCGCCCTGGAAACCGGTTGGGGCAAATCGGTCATGCGTGCCCAGGATGGCAGCAGCAGCCACAACCTGTTTGGCATCAAGGCCAGCAGCAGTTGGAAGGGCGAATCGGCGCGGGCAATCACCAGCGAATTCAGGAATGGCGAGATGGTCAAGGAGACGGCTCAGTTCCGTTCCTATGACTCTTACAAGGACAGCTTCCATGACCTTGTGACGCTGCTGCAAACCAACAATCGCTATCAAGATGTTGTGAAGTCGGCCGATAACCCAGAACAGTTTGTACGCGAGTTGCAAAAGGCCGGTTACGCAACCGACCCGGACTACGCAAGCAAGATTTCGCAGATAGCCAAGCAGATGACGAGTTACCAGAACTACGCTGCGGCGGGCGCTACCACCACGCCTCTATAGGCATAAGCTATAAGGTCTGAACCATGAGTTTGCTCAACATCGGGATGTCGGGGCTGTCAGCCAGCCAATCGTCGTTGATGACGACGGGTAACAACATCGCCAACGTCGATACCGCGGGTTACTCGCGTCAGCAGACCGTGCAGGGTACTAAAGCCTCGCAGCAGTTCGGCAATGTCTACATCGGTACCGGTACGACCCTGGCCGATGTACGTCGGGTGTACAACAGCTACCTTGATGCCCAACTGCAGACCACCACGTCGCTCAACAGCGATTCGGCCGCGTACCTGGGCCAAGTCACGCCGCTGGACAAACTGCTGTCGGACAGCAGCACCGGCCTCAATGGCGCACTGACCAAATTCTTCGCCTCGGTACAGAACGTCAACGCCAAGCCGGGTGACGACGCTTCACGCCAGTTGCTGCTCAGCGATGCCCAGGCCTTGAGCAACCGTTTCAATTCGGTGTCCAGCCAGTTGAACGCGCAGAACGCGAACATCAATGGCAACCTGACGAACATGGCCGATCAGGTCAACAAACTGGCCGCCACCGTGGCGCAGTTGAACCAGAAGATTAGCGAGATTTCCAGCTCCGGCGGCATGCCGAACGAGCTGCTCGACGCCCGTAACGAGACCGTACGCCAGCTCTCGACCTTTACCGGCGCGCAAATCGTCGAACGCGAAGGCAACGTCGATATCTACTTGGGTAGCGGCCAGCCGCTGGTCATGGGCAACACCGTCAACAAACTCGAAGTCGTGCCGGGCAAAGACGACCCGAACCGTTTGGCGCTGCAACTCAATCGTGGTTCGAGCACCATCGATATCACGTCGATCATGACCGGTGGCGAAATCGGCGGTTTGCTGCGCTATCGCAGCACCGTGCTCGACCCGGCCATGAACGAACTGGGTCGCGTGGCGCTGGTCGTCGCTGATCAGATGAACAGCATCCAGGCCCAGGGCATCGACAAGAACGGTGACTTCGGTTCGAACCTGTTCAACAGCATCAACAGTGCCGCGCAGATGGCTCAGCGCAGCATCGCTTCGGGCAGTAACAGCGCAGGCTCGGGCAACTTCGATGTCAGCATCGAAGACACTGGCAAGCTGACCATCAACGATTACAAGGTGACGTTCACCAGCGCCACCGACTACACCGTGCAGCGCCTGCCAGACAATTCGTCTATGGGCAGCTTCAGCACACTGACCACGCCAGCGCCGGTGATCGACGGTTTCTCCTTGAATCTTGCCGGTGGCACCGCGGCTGCAGGCGATACCTTCAAGATCACCCCGACCCGCAATGCGGCCGCCAACATCAAGACCGAGATGACCGACTCCAAGCGTCTGGCCATCGCGGCACCGTTGGGCGCGGCAATTGCAGCGAGCGGCAGTGGCAGCGGCACCCTGACGATCCCGGCCAGCGGTCAACCGACCCTGACCACCAAGTTCGATATCTACGATGCGGCGACCGCCACCGCGATGCAGAACGGCCTGAAAAACTCCACGCCGACCAAGGTGGTATTTGGTGCGGTGTCCGCCGACGGCACCAGCCAGACCTACCAGTTCCTGGATGCCAAGGGCGGGTTGATCAGCAGCGGCACCATCAAGCCAGGTGAGAGCAACACCCTGAACCTGAGCATTCCGCTCAAGGATGCCACGGGTGCGCCGATCCCGCCTGCGCCTGCCACTCAGTACACCGCGACCTTCAGCATGACCTTCGCCGGTGCCCCGAGCAATGGCGCGGCAATTAACGTCTCGCTCAGTCAGCCGGGCAGCCTGGACAACCGTAACGGCACCACGCTGGCCGGCTTGCAGACCGCGCAGACCGTGGACACCGGCTCCGCCAGCAAAGGTATTTCCCTGAACGACGCTTACGGCAAACTGGTCGAAGGCGTTGGCTCCAAGGCCGCCCAGGGCAAGCTCGACAGCGCCGCGACCGAAGCCATCCTGGCGAACGCCAAAGGTGCGCGCGACTCGCTTTCGGGTGTCGACCTCGATGAGGAAACCGGCAACCTGGTCAAGTATCAGCAGTACTACACCGCCTCTTCGCAGATCATCAAGGCTGCGCAGGAAATCTTCAGCACACTGATCAACAGCATTTAAGGAGTCGTAGCCCATGCGCATTTCTACCGCCCAGTTTTACGAGTCCTCGGCTGCGAGCTATCAGAAGAACTTCGCCAACGTGGTCAAGAGCAGCGAAGAGGCGAGCAGCCTGGTTCGCGTCAACACCGCCGCTGATGATCCGGTCGGCGCCTCGCGCCTGCTGCAATTAGGCCAGCAGGCTTCGATGCTCGATCAGTTCTCGAACAACATGACAACGATCAAAGCCACGCTTGGCCAGACTGAAGCAGTCATGACCAGTATCGGCAACGTGCTGCAACGCGCCAAGGAACTGGCCCTGGGTGCCGGCAACGCCGGTTATACCGATTCCGACCGTCAGGCCAATGCTTCGGAGCTCAGCCAGATCGAAGAGCAGCTGTTGAGCCTGATGAACACCAAGGACGAAAACGGCAAATACATTTTCGCCGGTTCCAAAGGCGATACCGTTCCGTTCTCGCGCAATACCGACGGCACCTACAGCTATAACGGTGATCAGGTCACGCTGGACCTGCCGATTGGTGATACCCAGTCGATGGCCACCAACAGCACCGGTTGGGCTGTGTTCCAGCAAGCCATCAACACCAGTCGCACGCAGACCACAATGACTTCGCCCTCGGCGCTCGTCGATGGCGGTCGCGTGGTGCTTTCCAATGGTCAGGTAGGTTCCGACGTGACCTACAACGCCAAATTCCGCAGTGGCGAGCCTTACACCGTGAATTTCCTCAGCCCCACACAGCTGGAAATCAGAGACTCGTCGGGTACCGACGTCACGTCCGAAGTCAGCGAGAACGGCGTGTTCAACTCTACCGGCGGGGCGGCTACCCAGACGATCAGTTTCCGTGGCGTTGATCTGAAGTTGAACATCAACATGAAGCCTGGTGACATCCCGGCGACCGTGTTTGGCAACGCCTACAGTTTCACCCTGGCGGCCAAGCCGGACAGCTTCAATGCGTCGCGCAGTCCAGGCAACCTGTCTACCGAAGTAGTCACCAATACGAGCATCACCAACAGTGCCGCCTACCACGCCAGCTTTCCGGAAGGCGGGGCGATTCTCAAGTTCACCAGTCCCACGGCTTTCGACTTGTATGCGGCGCCTCTGACCGCGAACAGCAAGCCGGTTTCCAGCGGCGTTCTGGCGGGCAACGTCGCCACCGCATCGGGTGTCGCCTTCACGCTGAGCGGCGTGCCTGCGCCGTCGATGCTTGCCGGTGACCAGTTCTCTGTCACGGTCAACACTCACCAGACGCAGAACATTCTGGACACCGTCAGCCAGCTGAAAACCGCGCTGTCGACGCCGACCAACAACGATCCGCTGGCCATTCAAAAACTCAACGCAGCCATTGGTTCGGGCATCGGCAACCTGGCCAGTGGCATTGACCAGTTGACCTCCAGCATCAGCTCCGTGGGTGGTCGCGGTTCGTCGCTGACGACTCAGACCGAGATCAACCAGAGCCTGACGCTAGCCAACACGCAGACCCAGGGGGCGATCCGTGATTCGGACCCGGCCACGGTGATGACCCGCCTGACCTTGCAGCAAACCATGCTGCAGGCCTCGCAACTGGCATTCAGCAAAATCGCTCAGTTGGGGCTGTTCAACAAAGTCTGAGTCGAGGCCTTCGCGCTGTTGGCGCGAAGGTTGAGGCACCGAGTGCAAACCGTCTTTTTTCAGCGGTTCAGGGCTGCTCCACTCGTTCCGGAGTGGGCGCCCGCCGCTCGCGAGTTCCCCTGTCGTGAAACCAACTCCTCTTGTCAGCATCGCCATTCCCGCCTACAACCCGCTGTACTTTCAGGCAGCGCTGCAAAGTGCTCTGAATCAGACCTATGCGTCGCTTGAAGTGATCGTGTGTGACGACAGCGACAGCGACAAAATCCATGAGCTGGTCCAGGCCTGCACGGTGCCTCAAACCGTGACATTGCGTTATGTGCGCAATGAACAACGCCTGGGGTTCAAGGGGAATCTGTTGGCCTGCGCCGAGCAGGCAACCGGGGAGTATCTCAAGTTTCTCTGTGATGATGATCAGTTGCTGCCTGAGAGCATTACCCGTCAGGTGCAGGGTTTCATCGATCATGACGACGTGAACCTGGTGATTGCCCAGCGTCAGTATTGCGACGGCGACTACCTGCTGCTGCCCGAGCGTCTGGAGAACTCCAGCTTTGCCTCGGGGGATACCCTGTTCAAGGGTGAAGACCTGCTGGATGTGCTGGAAAGCACGGCCCTGAACTTCCTCAGCAATTTGAGTGGTGCGCTGATGCGTACTCATCAGGTGCTGGAGTATCTGCCCGCATTGACCCAGGTCGGCGAAGGGTTTGTCGCCCGTCTCGATTTCGCCTTGTTTGTCTGCCTGTTGCGTCGCGGCAATCTGGCGGTAATAGCGCAGGTGCTCAGCTTTGAACGCTTGCACCCGGCGCGCCTGAGCAATCAACCGGAGGTCGACCAGGCCGTGGCGGTCGAACTTGGCTGGCTGACCCAAATGCTGGCGGTGCGCAGCGGCGAGCCGGCGCCAGCGCCGGGGCATGTTCGCTACATCGATCTGGCCAGTGCCGCCCTCGGTGAGCCGTATGCCTGGGAGGAAATGGCGCTGAGTCGTTCTCTGGGCTTTACCGCGACTTTGATCCGTTCGCGGGTGGGTGAAAACTGTGACAGCTTCGCTGATGTGTACCAGCAATGGCTGGCCTGTCGCACCTTGAACCCGGCCCAGCAGCGCCTGTTGCCCACGCGCCTTGCCTCGTGGCCATCCCGACCGCGCATTGTGCCGGTGGTGATTGATGCTGATGCCGACGATGCCGCGCTGGGCGTCACGCTGGACAGCATCGATCGGCAGGTTTATGCCGCCGAAACAGTGTTGGTGCTCTCCGGTGAAGATCGTACCGGTGCCCTTGCAGGTAACGTGATTCGTGTGGTCTTGCAAGGCGACGGACTTGAGCAGCTCAACGTCCTTCTGATGCAAATGGACGGTGCGGATTGGTTCTATCTCCTGCGGGCGGGTGATCGCCTGACTGAACTGGCCTTGCTGCTTTTGGCTGAGCGCATGGTCGAGAGTGCCGGCGCGATGTGCATTTACAGCGATGAAGGTGGTCTGCGCAACGAGTTGTCGGTCGAGCCGATCTTAAAATCGGATTTCAATCTTGACCTGTTGCGCAGTTATCCCTACATCGGGCGGACACTGGCCATTCGGCGTGAGCGCTTTGTGGACACCGGTGGATTCAACCCGGATTTCACCGAGCTCAGTCCTCATGATCTGCTCTGGCGCCTCGTCGAAAGCCATGGCCCGCATGTCGTGGAGCATGTCGCCCAAGTGTTGGTCGAGTCCTCGTTCGGCATGTCTCAGTGGCTCGCATTGCCGCAAGTGATCGAGCAAAACTCCCGTGTAGTGACCGCGCACCTTGACCGTATCGGTGCGGCACACGACGTCCGGCAGGGCAACGTGCCGCTGATCAATCGAATTGACTACCACCATGGCTTTCAACCGCTGGTGTCCATTGTTGTGGTGGCCCGTAATCGGCTCGGCCCGCTTCAGCGCTGCATCGAGAGTGTGCTGGAGCACACGGCGTATGCGCACTACGAATTATTGATCGTCGACAATGCCAGCACCTCGATCGAAGCGCAGGACTGGCTGGCCGCGATGTCGCAAATGGGCGGTGAAAAACTGCGCGTATTGCATTGCGATTACCCCGACAACCCGGCAGCGGCGCAGAACTTCGCGATGACTCAGGCTCGCGGCGAATATGTGCTGTTGCTCAGCCCGGACAGCCTGATCGTCAACCGAGACTGGCTTGGCGAACTGCTGAATCACGGCTTGCGCCCGGAAGTGGGAGTGGTGGGCGGTCGGATGGTCAGCCCGCAGGGGCGTATCGAAGGTTCGGCGCTGGTACTGGGGATGCGCGGCCCTGTCGGCGTGCCTTGGCGCGGGGAAGTGGTGACCACCCCGGGTTACATGCAGCGCCAGCAAGCGGTGCAGAACCTGAGCGCGGTGAGCACCGAATGCCTGCTGATCCGCAAGCAGGTGTTCGATGATCTTCAGGGGTTTGACGAGCAGGCCTTTTCGCACAGGCTCAACGGCCCGGATTTCTGCCTGCGTGTCAGACAGAAGGGGTATCTGGTGGTCTGGACGCCGTATGCCGAATCGGTCCACGTGGCTGCCGAGACGGAGAGCGGGTCGGTGGTGTCAACGCTGGTGGCTGAGCACAAGCTGTTTTATCAGCGCTGGCTGCCGATCATCGCAAGAGATCCGGCGTACAACGTCAACCTGAGCCTCAACACCAATAATTTCAGTCTTGAACCTGGTTTCAAGAACGATTGGAATCCGTTCGCCCGTCACATGCTGCCACGGGTTCTGGCGATTCCGATCAATGAGACCGCAGTAGGGCATTACCGTGTCACTCAGCCATTTCTCGAGCTGGAGGCTGCGGGGCAAGTGCTCGGCAACCTTTCTTACCATACGCCCTCGGACATTGAGCTGGAGCGCCAGTCGCCCGACGTCATCATCCTGCAAGGGCGCTACAGTGAGGGCGCGGTGAATGAAGTGGAGCGGGTCAGAAACAGCTCCCGGGCCTTCCGGATCTTCGAGCTTGATGACTATGTCATCGATGTGCCGAAGAAAAATGCTCACGTACGCAAGGCCATCGTTGGCGTTGAGCAGATCGTGCGGCGTGCGATCGGGCTGTGTGACCGGGTGGTGGTGTCGACCCAGCCGCTGGCCGATGCTCTCAAAGGCATGCATGACGATATTCGCGTGGTGCCGAACATGCTCGCTCCGCATCTGTGGACCGGTCTGAGCAGCCTGCGACGTACGTCGCGCAAGCCGAGGGTAGGTTGGGGGGGGGGGACCAGTCATGATGGGGATCTGGCGATCATTGCCGATGTCATTCGCCTGCTGGCGGATGAAGTGGAATGGGTGTTCTTCGGTATGTGCCCACCGGCACTCAAGCCTTTCGTACATGAATTCCATCCCGCCGTTGGCCTGCAGGCTTACCCCGCCAAGCTGGCGAGCCTGAACCTTGATCTGGCTTTGGCGCCGTTGGAGTTTCACATCTTCAACGACTGCAAGAGCAACTTGCGCCTTCTGGAATATGGCGCGTGCGGTTATCCGGTGATCTGTACGGACACCGAGGCTTATCGGGGTTACCTGCCGTGTACCAAGGTGGTGAGCAACAGTACCGAAGAATGGCTTGAGGCAATCCGTATGCACCTGGCTGACCCGGACGCGAGTTATCGCATGGGCGACGCGCTGCGTGAGGAAGTGCTGCGCGACTATATGCTGCGTGGTAATAACCTGAATTATTGGGCTGAGGGTTGGTTGCCGAACTGATTCGGTTTTTTTTAGCGATTGGGGGGCATATCCGTTACCGCAGAAACGGATATGTACCCCAACCCTCGAACCGCCAGCCAAGTGAACAGCATCAGGCCTTCAATACCTGGTTCTTTCGTCTCAGCGCTCGCCCACCGCACTGAAAGAGCTGGCGCGTTTCCTGCAAGTCCCCCCGATATCGCCATAAAACGAGCACTTCCGGTGAATCCAGAAGCGCCCTGAGCGGCATTGAAGGTTTTATCCAGAAGGCCTGCAAAAGCTTGATACAGCTTGGCTGAGCCCTGTGACGAACAAGAGGGGAGACGATGAAGGCAGTTATTTTGGCGGGCGGCCTGGGCACGCGCATCAGTGAGGAGTCGCACCTCAAACCCAAGCCGATGATTGAAATCGGCGGCAAGCCAATTCTCTGGCACATCATGAAGCAGTACTCCGCTCACGGGATTCATGACTTCGTGATTTGCCTGGGTTACAAGGGCTATGCAATCAAGGACTTCTTCGCCAACTACTTCCTGCACACCTCTGACGTCACCTTCGACATGTGCAACAACCGCATGGACGTTCACCAGAACTACAGCGAGCCGTGGCGCGTCACGCTCATCGATACCGGTGAAGAAACCATGACCGGTGGCCGTTTGCGTCGCGCCAGCCGCTATCTGGAAAACGAAGAAGCGTTTTGCTTCACCTACGGCGACGGGGTGTCCGATTTGAACATCGGTGCTCTGGTGGATTTTCACCTGTCTCATGGCAAGCAGGCCACGGTCACGGCGGTGCAGCCACCCGGCCGCTACGGTGCGCTGGATCGTGAGGGCGATCGGGTGTTGGGGTTCACTGAAAAACCGCGCGGTGATGGTGGCTGGATCAATGGAGGTTTCTTTGTGTTGTCACCCAAGGTTCTGCCACTGATTGATGGCGATGAAACCTCGTGGGAGTCAGGCCCTCTCGACGTCCTTGCCGGGCGGGGTGAGTTGATGGCCTTCCAGCACGATGGCTTCTGGCAGCCGATGGATACTCTGCGCGACAAAAACCATCTCGAGGCGTTGTGGCAGACAGGGGAGGCCCCATGGAAGCAATGGGACTGAGCCCGGAATTTTGGCGCGGCAAGCGAGTGTTGTTGACCGGTCACACTGGTTTCAAAGGCAGTTGGCTGACGTTGTGGCTGCAAAGTCTGGGCGCGAAGGTCAGCGGGTTTTCGCTTGATCCATCCACCGAGCCGAATCTGTTCGGCCTGGCAAAGGTGGCCGAAGGCATAAATGATCAGCGCGGCGACCTGCGTGACTTGGGCGCGCTGCTGGAACTGATCGCCGATACCCAACCAGAAATCGTCCTGCACCTGGCGGCTCAGCCCTTGGTGCGCGAAGGTTATCGAGACCCGCTGGGGACGTACTCCAGCAATGTCATGGGCACCCTCAATCTGCTCGAAGCGATCCGTCAGGTCGGCGGCGTGCGTGCGTGCGTGCTGGTGACCACCGACAAGGTTTACGCGAACAAAGAATGGCTGTGGCCGTACCGCGAAGACGAAGCCCTCGGCGGACACGATCCTTACAGCAGCAGCAAGGCCTGCTGCGAGTTGCTGGCGCAGTCTTACGCCGCTTCGTTCTTCCCGGCCGAAAAGTATGCCGAGCACGGTTTGGCCCTGGCCACAGCCCGGGCCGGCAACGTATTGGGTGGTGGCGACTTCGCGCCGGAACGGTTGATTCCCGACGTACTCAAGGCTTGGTCCGCAAACGAGCCCGTGACCCTGCGCTACCCGCAAGCCGTGCGTCCCTGGCAGCATGCGCTGGAACCACTGGCGGGTTACCTGCAACTGGCCGCCAGCCTCTATGAAAAAGGTCCCGAGTTTGCCGGCGCCTGGAACTTCGGCCCGAGCGAAGCGGACATGTGCAGCGTCGGCGAAGTCGTCGAACTGCTCGCCAACCGCTGGCCACAAGCGCGCGGATTGCGCATCGAACCGAGTGATCTGCACGAAGCAGGCCTGTTGCGCCTGGACAGCAGCCGCGCCCGTCAACTGTTGGCCTGGCAACCGCGCTGGTCGTTGCAGCAATGCCTGACCCAGACCCTGGATTGGCACCTGGCCTGGCAAAACGGCGACGACATGCGTGACTTCACCTTGGGCCAGTTGAACCTGTACCGAGGCGCGCTGTGAGCGAATTTTTGTTGAAAACGCTGCCGCTGACGGGCTTGTTCAGCGTGCAGCACAAACGCTTCGAAGACGATCGTGGGCACTTCGCCCGGTTGTTCTGCGAGGGCAGCCTGAGTGCCTTCGGTCAAGCGTTTTCCATTCGCCAGATCAACCATTCCTGCACCCGCGCACGCGGGAGTGTGCGTGGCTTGCATTACCAGAATGCCAACGCGCCGGAAGCCAAGCTGATCACCTGCCTGCGCGGTGAAGTCTGGGATGTGGCGGTGGACTTGCGGCCCGACTCCGCAACGTTCCTGCACTGGCACGCCGAACACCTGCGCGCTGGCGACGGTCGCAGCCTGCTCATTCCTGCCGGATTTGCCCACGGCTTCCAGACCCTGACCGACGACGCCGAATTGCTTTATCTGCACAGCGCCGACTATGCGCCGGAGCACGAAGGCGGTTTGTCGGTGAACGATCCACGGCTGGCGATTGCCTGGCCGTTGCCTGTCAATAATCTGTCAGACAGGGACGCCAGCCATCCCTTGCTCGATGAACGCTTTGCTGGAGTGCGTCTATGAACTGTCGTGGTTGCGGAACTCCTTTGGCCTTGCCGCTGATCGACCTCGGCACGTCGCCGCCGTCGAACGCCTACGTACGTGCCGATCAGCTGGAACAGGCCGAACAATGGGTGCCACTGAAGGTTGCGGTGTGTCAGCAGTGCTGGTTGGTGCAAACCGAGGATTACACCCGTGCCGACAGCCTGTTCGACGCTGAGTATGCTTATTTCAGTTCGTTTTCCAGCACCTGGCTGGCGCATGCCGATCGCTACGTGGCCGAGATGGTCGAGCGCTTCGGCCTGACCGCCGACAGCCGTGTGGTGGAAATCGCTGCCAATGACGGTTACCTGTTGCAGTACGTCGCCGGTCGCGGCATCCCTTGCCTGGGCGTTGAACCGACCCGCAGCACCGCGCAAGCGGCGCGCGAAAAGGGCCTGGAAATCCGCGAGTTGTTCTTCGGCCGTCACACCGCTGCGCAATTGGTCGGCGAAGGCTGGTCTGCGGACCTGATGGCTGCCAACAACGTGTTGGCCCACGTGCCGGACATCAATGATTTTCTCGGCGGCTTTGCGACCTTGCTCAAGCCGGCTGGCGTGGCGACGTTCGAGTTTCCGCAACTGCTGACGCTGATGGCCGGGCAACAGTTCGACACGCTGTATCACGAGCACTATTCCTACCTGTCCCTGACTGCCGTGCATACATTGTGCGAACGCAACGGCCTGGAAGTGTTCGACGTCAGTCAGCTGTCGACCCACGGCGGTTCGTTGCGGGTATTCGTGCAACGTGCTGACGGGCTTCGTCGTGAAGTGCAGCCCGCGGTTGCGCTTCAATTGCAGGCCGAAATCGTCGCCGGGGTTCAAACCCCCGAGTACTACGCGACCCTTGCGCCAGCCGCCGAGGGCATCAAACACCAATTGCTGCGCTTTCTGTTGCAGGCGAAAGCCGATGGCAAACGAGTGGTCGGTTACGGCGCCGCCGCCAAGGGCAACACGTTGCTCAACTACGCCGGGGTCAAGCCTGATCTGTTGGCCTGGGTCGCCGACGCCAATCCGCATAAACAGGGCAAATTTTTGCCTGGCAGCCGGATTCCGGTGGTTTCACCCGAGCGTATCGCCCTCGAACAGCCCGACTACATCCTGGTTCTGCCATGGAACCTGTTGACGGAAATCACCCAGCAATTCGCCTCGGTCAACGAGTGGGGCGCACAGTTTGTCGTTGCCGTTCCGGAGTTGAGTATTCAATGAGCAGAATTCACTACACCAAACCGAGTGTCGGCGAACTGGAAGCCCGGTATGCCCTGGATGCCGTGCAGAATGGTTGGGGCGCGCGTTGCTACGAATACCTGACGCGTTTCGAGCACGGGTTTGCCGAGCACCTTGGTGCGACCTACGCCATTGCGACTTCAAGCTGCACCGGCGCGCTGCACATGGGTATGGCGGCGCTGGGCATCGGCGCGGGAGATGAAGTGATTCTGGCCAACACCAACTGGATCGCTTCGGCGGCACCGATCACGTATCTGGGCGCTACGCCGGTGTTTGTCGATGTTCTGCCAGATAGCTGGTGCCTGGACCCGCAACTCGTCAGGCGTGCAATTACCCCGAAGACCAAAGCCATTCTCGCGGTTCACCTTTACGGCAACCTGTGTGACATGGATGCATTGTTGGCGATGGGTCGCGAACACGGTATAGCGGTCATCGAAGACGCTGCCGAAGCCATCGGCTCGCAGTGGCGCGGCAAGGCTGCCGGTTCGATGGGGGCGTTCGGTGCGTTTTCATTCCATGGCACCAAAACCATGACCACCGGCGAGGGCGGCATTTTCGTCACGTCGGATAAAGCCTTGTACGAGCGGGTCCTGACCTTGTCCAACCATGGTCGTGTCGCGGGCAGCACCAAACAATTCTGGCCGGAGTTCATTGGCTTCAAATACAAGATGAGCAACTTGCAGGCTGCCGTCGGCTGCGCTCAGGTCGAGCGGATCGATGAGCTGATCGAACGCAAACGGACGATATTCGCCAATTACGCCCACGCGCTGTCATCGCTGCCGGGTGTTTCGCTGAACCCCGAACCTGCCCATGCCCGCAACGGTTACTGGATGCCCACTGTGGTATTCGATGCCGGGACCGGGATTCATCGCGACGAGATGATCGCCGCGTTCCAGGCTGCCGATATCGACGCCCGGGTGTTCTTCTGGCCACTGTCGTCGTTGCCCATGTTCAGCGAGCACGTGGTCGACACACCGGTTTCGTTTGCCTTGCCGGAGCGTGCGTTCAACCTGCCGAGTTATCACGACATGACTGACGCCGATCAGGCGCGGGTGGTGGATGTGGTACGTGCGCTGCTGGCCAAAAGGCAATCGCTGTGAAGATGTACTTGCTGGGTGCGGCGAACCCGGAAGCGGTGCGCATGCTGCACGCGGTGAAGCGCAGCACGCCGAACGTCGAGTTTGCGTTTCTGGACAATGACCCGGGCAAACAGGGCACCTTGTTTTATGGCGTGCCGGTTATTGGCGGTTCCGGGCTGGTGAGTGAACTTAAAGGGCCGGACGTGTGTTTCGTCAACCTGATCACCGGCAGCACCCGACTGCGCTACGAGACCACCCGCCAATTGGTCGAGGCCGGTGCCACGCTGGGCCAGTTCGTCCACCCCGGCATTGACCTGAGCATGATTCGCATGGGGCAGGGCAGTTATCTGCAGGAAGGCGTACTCATGCAGGCCGAGGTGACGCTGGGCGACAACACTAGTATCAGCGCCGGCAGTGTCGTGGGGCATGAAGGCCAGATCGGCCACTCGGTGTTCATGGCGCCCGGCGTGTGCATCGCCGGTTGCGTGGAGATTGGCGACGGCACGTTCATCGGCACCAACGCCACCATTCTTCCGCGCTTGCGCATCGGTCGCTGGGTGACCATCGGCGCCGGTGCCGTCGTCACCAAAGATGTCCCGGATTATTCAGTCGTGGCGGGCAATCCCGCCAGGATCATCAAGACCAACGTGGTGCCTTACCCCGACGGTAGGGTCTTCAAGTAACCCGTTTCCCTATTTTTTTGGAGCGTTGCAATGAATCCCCATGAGCAGTTTCGCGAAGAAGTAAAAGACAACATCGAAGGCCTGAAAAAGGACAAGGCGTTGCAAGCCGAGTCGCTGGACTGGGTTGGCACAACGGCCAAGCACAAGTACACCTACAACTTCAGCTGGATGGGCCGGCCGATCATTCAGTTCCCCCAGGACATGGTCGCCATGCAGGAAATCATCTGGAACCTGCGTCCGGACGTGATCGTTGAAACCGGCATCGCCCACGGTGGGTCGTTGGTGTTTTACGCCTCGATCCTGGAACTGATGGGCCATGGTGAAGTGCTGGGTGTCGACATCGATATCCGCCAGCACAACCGCGAAGCGATCGAAGCTCACCCGATGAGCAAACGCATCCGGATGATTCAGGGTTCGAGCATCGATACTGCCATTGTCGACCAGGTGCGCGAGCGCATCCAGGGCAAGAAAGTGCTGGTGGTACTCGACTCCAATCACACCCACGAACACGTACTCGAAGAGCTGCGCCTGTATGCACCGATGGTCTCGGTGGGCAGCTATTGCGTGGTCATGGACACCGTGGTCGAAGACATGCCGGAAGATGCGTTCCCGGACCGTCCGTGGGGCAAGGGTGACAACCCTAAAACCGCGGTCTGGGCCTACCTGGAAGAGAACCGTGATTTCGAGATCGACCAGGCCATTCACAGCAAGCTGCTGATCACTGTCGCGCCAGATGGCTACCTGCGTCGAGTGCGTTAAGCGACACCTTTATTCAAGCGTTCATCAGGCAATCGGTCTGTGGTGGGGAAGGATATGCAAGGCATTTACGGTTCTGAAAACACGCGGCCCTTGAGTGAACTGTTCACTCTGGTGCTGATTACACACAATCGCCCGGCGTTCCTGCGCAGGGCATTGCAGTTCTACAGCACGTTGCCTTGCAAGATTCTGGTCCTCGACTCATCGGCCATCGCGCTGGAGGGCGCGGCGACGGTTGCGGACACCATCGACTATCGGCATTTGCCGCAATTTGGCTACTGGGGAATCCAGGCCAAACTGGTGTACGGCGTCGAGCAGGTCACCACGCCCTATATGGTCTTCGCCTCCGACGATGATTTTCTGTTGCACGGTGCCCTCACCGAGTCGGTGAACTTCCTCGAAGCCAACCCCGACTACGGTCTGTGCCATGGCTATTGCCTGATGTACCTGACCCACTCCAACTATGTGCAGTACTACCGTCGTGACAAGAAAGTACACGAGGACTACAACGCCGAGCGCGGTCAGGATCGTGTCCTGGATTACATGAGCCAGTACATTCCGCCGTTCTACGCGGTGCACCGTACTTCGCTGTTGCGTGACTGGTATGACGCGATGCCGGAAGGCACGATCTTCCAGTGGCAGGAGATCGGGCATGTCTACTACATGCTGGCCCGGGCCAAGGCGCGGATTCTTCCGATGCCTTACGTGGTGCGTGAGGTCAACTATGGCCGCTCGGATCACAACACCGAAATCATGACGACCCTGGCCTTCAAGGACGCGCGATCTGTCGCCGACCGTGAGCGTTTTGCCGGGTTTCTGGCATCGCTGCCGACCGGCATCAGCGGTCTGAATAAGCAGCAGACCGCGCAACTTGCCTTGCAAAGTTTCGCCGCCCTGGCCAAGAGCCTGATGACCCGTAACGCGCTGACCCTTGAACCGATTTTCGAGTCCTACTGGACAGATCCGACGGTGGGGCCGAAGCGGGTCTTTGGCGCTGAGCAATACGTCGAAATGCCGTTCTACAACAGCGCTTTGTTCGAACAACTCACTCAGTGCGAATTTTTGCTGCATGCGATGCCGGCCGGGCGCTTGCAACTCGAAGAAATGGAAGGCGCATTGCTCAAACAAGAGGCCTTGCAGCGCACCTACTCCAATGACAGTTCGGCGACGATCCAGAACCGTCTGCTTGAAGCCGTTCGGTTGGGGGCCTTCAACCGTCGGGTGCTGCAAAAGCTTGGGCAGCAGCTCCAGCAAATGGATGAGCCCGCTGATGCCCAGGTGCTGACCGACTGGGTTCAGCGTCTGGACAGCGTGCCAATCTTCGACAGTCGCCAGTTACTCGACACGATGCCATCGGGACGTCTGCGCAACTGGCTGCAAGCCCGGCAACCGAACGACACCGTGGTGAGGAAAATCAACCAGCACCTGGCGGCCAACGAAGGGGGGCCTCAGTTTGGTGTTCTGCTGCTCGATCTGGACGCAGACATGGACAAACTCCAGGTCACTCTGGATAGCCTCATGGAGAGTGCGTTCCGGGCGTTCAAAGTGGTGGTCTTCACCACGGGCGACTTGCCGGCGGTCACCACGGCACAAAACACGCTGCATTTCGTCAAGGTCACGGCGGCCAATTACGTCGACAAGCTGAACCAGATCGCTCGCCAGTCGACGTCGGACTGGTTGCTGCTGGCCGAGGCGGGCGACGAGTTCACCGCTGCCGGTTTCCTGCGTGCCAGCCTCGAGTTGCAGAACGCCGAGGGTTGCCGTGCGGTGGCGATGGACGAAATTCATCGCCAGGCCAATGGCACGCTGGTCGATGTGTTCCGGCCAGCCTTCAACCTCGACTTGTTGCAGAGCCTGCCGTCACTCGTCGCGCGGCACTGGCTGATCCGCCGCGAGGCGCTGGTGGAGGTCGGCGGTTTTGCCCGCGAACTCACCTCGGCACTCGAGTTCGACCTGCTGCTGCGCTTGATCGAAACCGGTGGCCTGGCCGGCCTTGCGCATTTTGCCGAGCCGTTGCTGATCACCGCTGCACCCGAGCTGACAGCCAATGACCATGAGCGTCAGACGTTGGTTCGTCATTTGGCGACGCGCGGTTATCAGGCCCAGGTCAACGCCGAAGTGTCGGGTGGTTACAGTATCGACTACCGTCATGCCGGTCGCCCGAAGGTGTCGATCATCATCCATAGCCAGGACAACCTCGAGCACTTGCAGCGCTGCCTGGTCAGCGTTTTGCAACGCACACGCTATCAACATAATGAAATCGTCATTGCCGATAACCACAGCCAGTCCACCGAGCTGCTCGCCTGGCTCGACAGCCTGGAGAAAAACGGCGCAGGCCGGATTCGTCTGGTCAAGACAACGCAACGCCTGAGCACGTCGGCCCTGATCAACCTGGCCGCCGAACAGGCGCTGGGTGAATACCTGGTGCTGCTGGCGGCGGACGCCGAAGTGGTCAACGCGAACTGGATCGAGGCGTTACTCAATCAGGCCCAGCGTCCCGAAGTCGGGGTGGTCGGCGCCAAACTGCTGGACCGCGAAGGCAATGTCACCGGTGCCGGCCTGATTCTGGGGCTCAACGGCGAGATCGCTTCGCCCTTCATCGGCGAGAAAAAGGAGGCGCCGGGCTACATGCGCAGACTGCTCGTCGAACAGAACTATTCGGCCGTCTCCGGGGCGTGCCTGATGATTCGCAAGGAGGTTTTCGTTGCCCTCGGCGGACTGGATCGTGAGCATTTCGATGAGGTGTACGCCGATGTCGATCTCTGCCTGAAAGTTGCCGACGCCGGTTTGCTCACGGTGTGGACGCCGCAGGTTCAGATTGCCCACCCGGGCGTTTTGCCGAACGAACCTCAGGCAGTGGCAGCCTTGCGAGACAAGTGGCAGGCGCGCTTTGCGCACGACGAGGCTTACAACAACAACCTGGCCTTGACCGGCAAGGGCTTTGCCCTGGGTGAACCCGCCCCGGTGAACTGGGCGCAGTTGCTCGCATAAGACTGGCTGACAGGCAAAAGGACTCAAGGCATGTTTAACGGTAAATCGATTTTCATCTCTGGCGGTACCGGTTCGTTCGGGCGCAATTTCATCCGCCGCTTGCTGGAGCAATATCAGCCCAAGCGTGTGGTGGTGTTCTCCCGCGATGAACTCAAGCAGTACGAGATGCAACAGACGTTCAACGCGCCGTGCATGCGTTATTTTCTCGGCGATGTGCGTGATGCCGAGCGTTTGCGTCAGGCCATGCGCGGCATCGATTACGTGGTGCATGCCGCAGCGCTGAAGCAAGTACCGGCCGCGGAATACAACCCCACCGAATGCATTCGCACCAACGTCAACGGTGCGGAAAACATCATTGCCGCGGCCATCGATAACGGCGTGAAAAAGGTCGTCGCGCTGTCCACCGACAAGGCCGCCAGCCCGATCAACCTGTACGGCGCGACCAAGTTGCTGTCGGACAAGTTGTTCGTTGCCGCGAACAACATTGCCGGGGATCAGAACACGCGTTTTTCGGTGGTCCGTTACGGCAACGTGGCCGGCTCGCGGGGGTCGGTGGTGCCTTTTTTCAGCAAGCTGATTGCCGAGGGCGCGACAGAGTTGCCGATCACCGATGAGCGCATGACCCGTTTCTGGATCACCCTCGATCACGGCGTGCAGTTTGTGCTCGACAGCTTTGCGCGCA
Organism: Pseudomonas lyxosi; assembly: GCF_047758685.1. Classification (NCBI taxonomy): domain Bacteria; kingdom Pseudomonadati; phylum Pseudomonadota; class Gammaproteobacteria; order Pseudomonadales; family Pseudomonadaceae; genus Pseudomonas; species Pseudomonas lyxosi. Next base: position 6,494,129 of record NZ_CP180481.1, on the reverse strand, counting down.
TGCACGGTGGTGAGGTATTCGTGCCGAAAATCCCGTCGATCCGCATCGTCGATCTGGCGTTGGGCATGGCTGAACATTTGCCGCACAAAAACGTCGGCATTCGTCCGGGAGAAAAACTCCATGAGCTGATGGTGCCGCTGGATGACGCGCGCATGACCCTGGAGTTCGATGATCACTACACCATTCAGCCGTCGATTCGTTTCACCAGCGTCGATGTGGATTTTGCCGTCGACAAACTGGGCGAGCAGGGCAAGCCTGTGAGCGAGGATTTCGAGTACCGCTCCGACACCAACCCGCAATTCCTGTCGGTAGGCCAGATCGCAGATCTGCACGCGGAGCTGTCGGCATGATTCCCTACGGTCGGCAAAGCCTCGATCAGGCGGACATCGATGCGGTGGTCGCCGTGTTGCAGTCCGATTGGCTGACACAAGGGCCGACCATTGAACGCTTCGAACAAGCCATGGCCGAGCGTTGTCAGGCCGATTTCGCGGTGGCGGTGTGCAATGCCACGGCGGCGCTGCACATTGCCTGCCTGGCGGCAGGGCTCGGTCCGGGCGATCGCTTGTGGACCACGCCGAACACTTTTCTGGCCTCGGCCAACTGCGGCCGTTACTGCGGCGCTGACGTCGACTTCGTGGATATCGATCCGCTGACCTGGAACCTCGACGCCTACACCCTGGCGGCGAAGCTCGAAGCTGCCGAGCGTGACGGCACGCTGCCGAAGGTTCTGGTGGCCGTGGCGTTTTCCGGTCAAAGCTGCGACATGCGCATGATCGCCGAGTTGGCCGAACGCTATGGTTTTACGGTGATCGAGGACGCGTCCCATGCGGTCGGCGCATCCTATGCCGGGCGCCCGGTGGGCTGCGGCGAATTTGCGGCGATGACGGTATTCAGTTTTCACCCGGTGAAGATCATCACCAGTGCTGAGGGCGGCATGGTCCTGACTAACCGCCCGGAACTGGCCGAACGCTTGCAGCGCTTGCGCAGCCACGGCATGACCCGCGATCCACAGCAGATGACCGAATCCAGTCACGGTCCCTGGTACTACCAGCAAGTGGAATTGGGCTTCAACTACCGGATCACTGACCTGCAAGCGGCCCTCGGTCTGTCGCAACTGAATAAACTCGATGGCTTCATCGAGCGCCGCCGTGAGCTGGCGGAGCGTTATGATCGATTGTTGGCGTACTTGCCGCTGACCTTGCCCAGTCCTCAGCCCGAGGCAGAGTCGGCGTGGCATCTGTACGTGGTGCGCTTGCAGACGGACCGGATCAATCTTAGCCATCGACAGGTGTTCGAAGGGTTGCGGGCGGCCGGGATCGGGGTGAACCTGCACTATATTCCGCTGCATTTGCAGCCGTACTATCGTGATCTGGGGTTTGCCGAGGGAGACTTCCCGCAGGCCGAGCGTTATTACGCCGAAGCCATCAGCCTGCCGCTGTTCCCTCTGCTGAGCGATGAACAACAGGACTTCGTGGTCGAGCAACTGCGTCGGTTGGTTCTTGAGGAGTAGTGACACTTGAGCTGCGTTGCAATCATTCCGGCCCGCGGTGGCAGCAAGCGAATCCCGCGCAAGAACCTCAAACCGTTCGACGGTGTACCGATGATCGTCCGTTCGATCCGTACGGCGCTCGATTGCGGGTTGTTCGATCAAGTCGTCGTCAGCACGGATGACGAAGAAATTGCCGACGTCGCCCGCGCTCATGGCGCGCTGGTGCCATTCGTGCGGCCTGTCGAACTGGCTGATGATTTCACCGGGACAGCTGCGGTGATCGTGCATGCCTTGAGCCAATTGCCGATCTTCGACTACGTCTGCTGCATCTACGCTACCGCGCCGCTGTTGCAGGCGCGCTATCTGCGTCAGGGGTATGAATTACTGGTGCAGCATCCGGACAAGTCCTTCGCTTTTTCCGTGGCCGGTTTCGGCTTCCCGGTGCAACGTGCCTTGACCCTCGACGAGCAGGGTGCCTTGACCTCGCTCTATCCGGAGTTTCGCAACACCCGTTCCCAGGATTTGCCTGAAGCCTATCAGGATGCCGGCCAGTTCTATTGGGGGCGCACAGAAGCCTGGTTGCGCGGCGATGTGCTGTTTTCTGCGGCGAGCCTGCCGGTGATTCTGCCGCGGCATCTGGTGCAGGACATCGACACCCTTGAAGACTGGAAGCGTGCCGAATACCTCTATGCCGCATTGAAAGCTGGCGGAGAGCTGCAATGAGGGTGCTGATACGCGCCGATGCGTCGCCGACCATTGGCAGCGGCCACATTGCTCGCTGTTTGACCCTGGCCAAAGTCTTGTGCAAGCAGGGCGCGCAGGTGGCCTTCGCTTGCCGCCTGTTGCCGGGCCATCGACTGGATGCACTGCAAGCCGAGGGCTTTGAAGTCTTCGCCCTGGCGGCTCGTTACCCTGATGAAGACTCGCAGCAGGCGATCGAATCCTTGCTGCCTTGGCAGGCGGACATCGCCGCGCTTGGGCAGGCGCTGAGTAATCATCCGGGGTTCGATTGGGTCATCGTCGACCACTACGGTCTCGACCATCATTGGCAGACCGCCGCCCGCCGCTGGGCGCCAAGGATTGCCGCTGTGGACGACCTCGCCACGCGCACCTACAGCGTTGATTTGCTGCTCAACCAGAATTTATCGGGTACGCCACAAGCCTATGCTTCACTGCTGGCGCCCGGTTGCCAGACCTTGCTCGGCCCACGTTTTGCCTTGCTGCGCGATGAATTCTGCTGCCCGGCGATTCCGGTCAAGCCCCAGGCCAGGCGAGTGCTGGTGAATTTCGGTGGCTTCGATGCGGCGATGCAAACCCATCACGCGATGCTGGCAATGACGGATTTGCATGAGCTCGAAGTCGATTTCGTCGCCGGTGCCGACAACCCGGCCTTGGCACAGATGCAGGCGCTTGCAGCCAATCGTCCGAATTGGCGCTTGCACAGTTTTGTCAGCGACTTCTATCGTTTGATGACCGAGGCTGACCTGTTTGTCGGTGCCGGTGGCGGTACCAGTTGGGAGCGGGCGGCCATGGGGTTGCCGACGATCTGCATTGCGGTCTCGAACAATCAACAAGCCAACGGCGAAATCATGGCGAGCTCAGGCTCCCATGTGTATCTGGGCTCCCGTGAACACGTCAGCGTCGAGCAGTTGCATCAGGCCATCGCTTTTCTTGCGGGCAATCAGGGGTTACGCCAAAGCCTGGCCGAACACTCGCGACAGTTGGTCGATGGGCGTGGTGCGCAACGGGTTGCGGCAGCGCTCGCCGGTGCGGTACTGCAGGTTCGCAAGGCGTCCCTGGACGATGCGCAGCTGCTGCTCGAGGGGCGCAATGCCGAGTCGGTGCGGCGCGGGTCGCTGGATACGCAAGTCATCGATTGGCAACGGCATCAAGACTGGCTGGCCGCGAGCCTGAGCAACCCGGGGCGATTACTGTTGATTGCCGAGGCGGACAATGGCCCGGTCGGGGTACTGCGTTATGACCTGGCCGGGCTTGAAGCCGAAGTCTCGATTTACCTGCTTGAAGGCCGCCTCGGTCTGGGGTGGGGCAGGGCGCTGCTGGCGCGGGGCGAAGCCTTCGTGACCACCCACTGGCCGCAACTGCAGGCCATCACCGCTCAAGTGTTGCCGGAGAATCAGCCGTCGCTGAAGCTGTTTCGCGAGGCAGGATTCACCCAGCGTGCTTGCGCGTTCACGCGCATATTGAAGGATCACCGCAATGACTAGCTTCAAGATCGGCCATCGCTCCATCGGTGCCGATGCACCGCCATTCATCATTGCCGAGATGAGTGGCAACCATAACCAGTCCCTTGATGTGGCGCTGCAGATCGTCGAAGCCGCGGCCAAGGCCGGTGCCCATGCCTTGAAGTTGCAAACCTACACCGCCGAGACCATGACCCTGGACCTGTCCGAAGGTGAGTTCTTCATCAAGGACCCGAACAGCCTCTGGGCCGGCTCTTCGCTGTACGCGTTGTACGAGAAGGCCCACACACCGTGGGAATGGCACGCGCCGATTTTCGCCCGGGCAAAAGAGCTGGGCATGCTCGCGTTCTCCACACCGTTCGATGACACCGCGGTGGACTTCCTCGAAAGCCTCGACGTACCGGCCTACAAGATCGCCAGTTTCGAAAACACCGACCTGCCACTGATTCGGCGGGTCGCAGCCACAGGCAAGCCGTTGATCATTTCTACCGGCATGGCCAGCATCGCTGAACTCGACGAAACCGTGCGTGCCGCCCGTGAGGCCGGTTGCAAGGATCTGGTGTTGCTCAAATGCACCAGCACTTACCCTGCGACGCCAGCCAACAGCAACGTGCGGACGATTCCTCACTTGCGCGAATTGTTTGGCTGCGAAGTTGGCCTGTCCGATCACTCCATGGGTGTCGGAGTGTCTGTCGCCGCGGTGGCACTGGGGGCTACGGTGGTGGAAAAACATTTCACTCTCGATCGTGCGGCGGGTGGCGTGGATGCCAGTTTCTCCCTCGAACCTGCGGAGCTGGCCAGCCTGGTAATCGAAACCGAGCGCGCCTGGCAAGCCATGGGCCATGTGCATTACGGCGTGACTGAAGCCGAGCGCATGTCCCTGGTGTACCGCCGTTCGCTCTATGTGAGTCAGGACATGACTGCCGGTGAGCCCTTCACTGCCGCCAATCTGCGGGCCATTCGTCCTGGCCTGGGACTCGCTCCCAAACACGCTGAAAGCCTTCTGGGGCGCCGCGCTCGCCAGGCGATCAAACGCGGAACGCCGCTGGACTGGTCGTTGGTCGAATAACCTGTTGTGGGGCTGATTCGGCAAAATAGCGTGACCTGCGAGTCATAACGCGCATCTTCACTGTATTGTATTAATCGGGGAGGTGGCGCCTGGTGTCTGTTTGGCCCAGTGATAGCCTTTTATTCTTCCCGTCCGTCGCTCCCTCGGGGCGACATTTTTCTCTGTTTGTCGGCGCCCCTCGATTCCTTGCGAGCGGTGGTATTGGGCTGTTTATTATTGGGAAGCCGTAATGATTGGCATAAAAAGCATTGCGAGCTACGTTCCTGTAGCCGGCGTGGACAATTACGCACAAGGTGCAAAATTCGAAAAGGATGAAGAGTTCATCCTGGGCAAAATCGGTTCGGCCTTCCTGCCGCGTAAAGACGCCGGGCAGGAAACCTCGGACCTGTGTGTCGAAGCAGCCAATGCGCTGTTCGCCAACAATCCCGACTTGAAACGTGAAGACATCGACGTGCTGATCGTTGTCACCCAGAACGGCGACGAAGAAGGCCTGCCGCACACCGCAGCTATCGTTCAGGACAAACTGGGCCTGCCGACTACCGTGGCCGCGTTCGATATTTCCCTGGGCTGCTCCGGCTACGTCTACGGCATCTACGCTATCAAGGGTTTCATGGAAGCCGCAGGCTTGAAGAATGGCCTGCTGATCACCGCTGATCCGTACTCGAAGATCGTCGACCCGGAAGACCGCAACACCACCATGTTGTTTGGTGATGCCGCCACCGCGACCTGGATGGGTGAAAACGCGCCATGGCAATTGGGCAAGGCCAAGTTCGGCACCGACGGTTCCGGCGCACCGCACCTGAAGGTGACCGATGGCGTGTTCTACATGAACGGCCGTCAGGTGTTCAATTTTGCGCTGCTTAAAGTCCCGGCGCATTTGCATGAGTTGCTGGCCGATTCGCAACTGACCGCTGACGATATCGATGCCTTTTGCATCCATCAGGGCAGTGCAGCGATTGTCGATGCCGTGGCGCGACGCTTCGAAGGCGAGCCGGAGAAGTTCATCAAGGACATGGTTGAGACCGGCAACACGGTGTCGTCGAGCATCCCGTTGCTGCTGGAAAAACATGTGCTGGACTCCACCTGGAAGCGCGTGGCGTTGAGCGGTTTCGGCGTTGGTTTGTCGTGGGGCTCGGCGATTATCTATCGCCCTTGATCTTTCAAAAGCCAGGCACAAAAAAAGCGTTCAAGGTGTAACCTTGAGCGCTATTTTTTTGCCCGAATGAAAAGCGAGGCTCCATGAGCGAGTTCTTTGAGCGCAACGGCGAGTTGATACAGCGACGCTGGCCCAAGGTCTGGCATCGACTGACGGTGGAGAACAGCGCCGCCTTGCAAGCTGATCTGGTGGAAGGCCTGGGCTCGACGTTGAGCATCAATGGCATTCAGTTGACCAGTCGCCATGACCGCACTCGCGAAGCGTTGCTTCAGGCCGACAGCCTGCCCGTCGATAGTCCGGTGGTGCATGTCTATGGCACCGGGCTAGGTGATTTGCAGCTGCAATTGCTGGAGCGTGCCGGGCTTGAACGGCTGTACGTGCACATTCTGAACGGTGCGGTGTTTGCCCTGGTGCTGCAACTGCTCGATCAGCAGCCGTGGCTCGACGATTCGCGAGTGGTGCTGCTGTACGCCGGCGATCTGGCGGAAATCCAGTTGCCGTACTTCGCGCTGCCTTCGGAGCTGGTGCTGGCGGACGACTTCAACGCCAAAATCCGCGACCGGCTGATCAGCGAAACCCACCTGACCTTCAATAATCGCGAATTCGATGCCGACAATCCTGAAATTGCAGAGCGTTTGCAGGCGTGTGTAGAGCACGTTCGCGCCGATGCCGATGTTGCCGAGCTGTTTGCCACCTGTTCCGGCAGGGAAGTGTTTGTCATTGCCACCGGGCCGAGCCTGGAACAGCACTTCGACACGCTGCGTACGGTACGCGAACAGGCGCGGCGGCCGCTGTTCATTTGCGTCGATACAGCCTACCGACCACTTGTCGAGCATGGGATCAAACCGGATGTGGTGGTCACGATTGACCAGCGCATCTCGACGCGACATTTGCCGTCCGATGCCACGAGCGATATCACGCTGGTCTACATGCCTATGGTCGATCCGGCGGTTTTGGGGGGCTGGCAGGGCAAGCGTTACGTGGCCTATTCCGCCAGTCCTGTCTATAAGGACATGCGCCAGCAATTACCCAAGGCCCAGCTCTTTGTCGGCGGCAGTGTGATTCACCCGGCGGTGGACCTGGCGGTACACATGGGGGGCAGCCAGATCACTCTGTTCGGCGCCGACTTTGCTTTCCCGAACAACAAGACCCACGCCGGCTGGAATGACGGTGATCTTGGACCGCAAGTGGGCGCTGCCCGGCACTGGGTCCTCGATGGCCACGGTCAGCGAGTCAAGACGCAGCTCAATTTCCGCAGTTACCTGTGCGAGCTGGAGCGGTACATCGCCGGGCATCCTCGGGTGGCTTTCTATAACAGCAGTCGGGCAGGGGCGATGATCGTCGGCACGACGTTTCACCCGGAGCTCACGCGATGACTGAATCCTCCCTGGTTGCCGAGGCGCGGCAGTGTTCCGTTTTGTTCCGACTGGGACGAGATGTCGAAGCTGCGCTGCTGATGGTCCAGATCTGCAGTGATGTGCAATCCGCGATGGCTCGGGAGAATGTCGAGGTCCAATCCCGCTGGACGGCGTTGCTCACCGACATGCTTGCCTGTCAGGAGGCGCTGGATTGGTTGGCGCTGGCTGATTATCTCGATCATGAGTTGCCCCAGTTGCTGGAAGCAGCCGCTGCCGGTTAAGGCTTTTTGACAATTGCCGGTACAGGTGAGTCCTCGCTGTCCCGTTACCGGCATTTCTCTGACGTCACTTTTTTGGGTTGGATTGCCGCCAGACCCTTGTTTCATTGGGGGTGGCAGTGTGATGGCAAATTTTTTTCAAAATGCCCTAAAGCAACCTGCGTTCGCGACGATAACTATTACGAAGGTTCTCTAGGCCATACCCGGCGGTTGCCAGGGCCGGAAGCCGCAGTACCCAACCAACGAGGAATTCGTCATGGCTTTGACAGTAAACACCAACACTACTTCGCTGAACGTTCAGAAAAACCTGAACCGTGCTTCCGACGCTCTGTCGACTTCGATGACTCGCCTGTCTTCCGGCCTGAAAATCAACAGCGCCAAAGACGACGCCGCCGGCCTGCAAATCGCTACCCGTATGACCTCGCAGATCCGTGGTCAGACCATGGCTATCAAAAACGCCAACGACGGTGTTTCGATCGCTCAGACCGCTGAAGGCGCTCTGCAAGAGTCGTCCAACATTCTGCAGCGTATGCGTGAAATCGCACTGCAATCGCGTAACGACTCCAACGGCACTGCTGACCGTACCGCTCTGGACAAAGAATACCAACAGTCGGTCGCGGAACTGACCCGTATTGCTCAGTCCACCAACCTGAACGGCAAGGCACTGATCGACGGTACTGCTGGCGCGATGGAATTCCAGGTAGGTTCGAACACTACTTCTGACAACCAGATCACCCTGACCCTGTCGACGAGCTTCGACGCCAGCGCCCTGGGCATGACCGGTACTACCATCTCCGGTGCTACCAACTCGGGTAACCACAACTCTGTTTTGTCGGCGATCTCGGCCATCGAAACCGCCCTGGCCAAAATCAACGCCACTCGCGCTGACCTCGGTGCTGCTCAAAACCGTTTCGCCACCACCATCTCCAACCTGCAAAACATCAACGAAAACGCCAGTGCTGCACTGAGCCGCATTCAAGATACCGACTTCGCTGCTGAAACTGCACAGTTGACCAAGCAACAAACTCTGCAACAAGCTTCCACCGCAGTTCTGGCTCAGGCCAACCAACTGCCATCCGCTGTACTGAAACTGCTTCAGTAATAGCTGGGTAAGTTTTGGCGGGGGAGTGCGCACGCGTGCTCTCTCGCTTTTTCAGTTTAAGAGGTGATGGACATGGATATGAGCGTGAAGCTGAACTTGTCTTATCCAGCTGCGAAGCCGGCGACGACTGTTGCTGACAAGCCGGCGGAAAAACCTCGAGCCGATGCTGCCACAGTGGCAACGGTCAAGGATGAGCCAAAAGATGCGGCAACTGAGCAGGACAAACTGAAGATGGCCGTTCAGGAAATTGAAAAGTTCGTTCAATCGGTCAAGCGCAATCTGGAGTTCTCGATCGATGAGCCTTCAGGCAAAGTAATTGTCAGAGTGATTGCCAGCGACTCGGGTGAAGTGGTTCGCCAAATCCCCAACGAAGAAGTGCTCAAGCTGGCCAATAGTTTGAATGATGCAAGCAGTCTGTTGTTCAGCGCTAAGGCCTGACAGCTGGCACGAATTTTGTTGCTATGTTCTTTTGGACGTTGTAATGGTCAAAAGGCCGGCGACACACTGAAAGGAGTCCCACATGGCAAGTCCAATTCTACCGGGTCTGGGGTTAGGCTCCGGGCTTGATACCGGTGCTATCGTCAAAGCCTTGGTTGATGCTGACAAAGCGGCCAAGCAGAGTCAGATCAACCGACAGACGACCACCAATACTTCGCAGATTTCCGGTGTCGGGACCCTCAAGAGTGTCCTCGCGAATTTCCAGGCCGCGATCAAAAACCTCGGTGATACGAAGACCCAGCAGTTCCTGGGTTACAGCGCCACGAGTTCCGATCCCAAAGTGCTGACTTCTGTCGCCAGCAACTCGGCGGTCAACGGCACTTATGTCATCAAGGTCAACAATCTCGCGACCTCGTCGAAAGTGGCGACTGCCGCGTTTGCCGGCGGCCCTAGCAGTGCCATTCCGAGTGGTACGCTCAATATCACTCAAAATGGCATTTCCCGTCCTGTCGACATTCCCGCCGGCGCCACGCTGCAATCGGTACGGGATGCGATCAACACCCAGCAAGGCGCCAATGGCTTCAGTGCCAACATTGTCACTGACTCCTTCGGCTCTCGTTTGGTGATGGGGTCCACTGCTACTGGTGCAGGTTCCGATATCACTCTCAGCGGTATTGCCGGCCTGGAAATCACCGCGGGCCAGAAAATGGGCACCACGCCTACGGCGACCTCGGCCGGTGCGATCGGTGAACTCGCTGTGGACGCCAGCTTCACGGTTGACGGACTGGCGATCACCAGCAAATCCAACACCGTGGATGGCGCCATTTCCGGACTGACACTGAATCTGGTGGCAGGGGGAGTGGGGGCGACTTCCACCGTGACGGTAGGGCCGAACAATGACGGTTTGAAAAAATCGATCCAGGCCTTCGTCGATGCTTACAACCAGGTTGTCACCAGCGTCAATACGCTGACCAAGCCCTCCCTGGATGCAGATGGCAAGCTAACCGTTGCCGCGGCATTGACCGGTGACCCGCTGGCTCGGGGCATCCTGGCGTCGATCCGTGAACCGTTGGCCAGTACTGGTGCAGGCGACAAGCTGACCGTACTTTCACAGTTGGGCATTACCACCAACCAGAAAACCGGTGCGCTCGATTTTGACAGCACCAAGTTCTCTGCAGCTATGGATACGCAGAAGCTGGGTGGTGAGGTTCAGAAGCTGTTCCTGGGTGATCCAACGGCGACCGGTGATGCGGCCAAGGGGCTGCTGGAACGAATGAATGCGGTGATTACGCCTTATACCGTCACTGGCAGCGAAGGCATCCTTGATGCGCGTTCGACCAGCCTGGCGAAGGTCAAAACCAACCTGGCCAGCCAGCAGGAAGCACTGGATCGTCGGATCGCGACGCTGACCGACGTGCTGACCAAGAAGTACAACGCCATGGACACCCTGGTCGGTAAGCTAAAGGCTACTGCCAGCAACATTACCTCGATGTTCGAGGCGATGAACGCGCAGAAAAACGCCTCATAGCGCATAAACGCCAAAAGCCCGGCAGCGGATTCCGCTTGTCGGGCTTTTTTTGTTTCGATCTAAAGATTTTTGACGCCGTGTCGATACACTGGCTATACGAATCACAAAGTTTTAATGAGGTAGAACATGAACCCGATGTTAGCCCTTCGGCAGTACCAGAAGATTGGCGCTCAGGCCCAGACTTCCGAAGCCAGCCCCCATCGCTTGGTGCAAATGCTCATGGAGGGTGGGCTGGATCGCATTGCTCAGGCCAAGGGTGCCATGGAGCGCAGGGATATCCCCAATAAAGGTATTTTCATCGGCAAGGCGATCGGGATCATCGGCGGATTGCGTGAGGGCCTGGACCTGGAAAACTCTGTTGAGTCTGTGGGTGAGCTGGACAAGTTGTACACCTACATGATGAAGCGTCTGACAGAAGCCAACGTCAAAACCGATCCAAAGATTCTCGACGAAGTCGCTGATTTGCTTCGCACCGTCAAAGACGGCTGGGATGCTATCGCCGCGCCGGGTCCGCAGTTTTAAGGAGATCACCATGAGTCTTGTATTGCAGCGAATCGAACAAACCCGTGAAGGCCTGGTCGGTGCTTTGGCTGAGCGTAACTGGGAAGCCATTGGTGAGTTAGACCTGGCTTGCCGTTCCTGCATGGAAGACGTCTTGAGTGAAGCTTCGGTGGACGAGGCTGCGTTACGCGATAATCTTGAGGAGTTGTTGGGGGTGTACAAACAGCTTCTTGAGGCGGCGACAGGGGAGCGGCAAGCGATAGTTGATGAGATGTCGCAGATCCACCAAGCACAGAGCGCGGCAAAGGTTTACCATCTGTTTGGTTAATCCCCGGTTAATCCAAACATAGTGCGCCATAAATTTGACTGTGCACGGTTTTTTGACTTAACTAGTGGCTGGTACCAGATTTCAGGCGTCTACAGGCATAACGTGTCTGCAAGCGTCTAGCTTGCCCCTTCATTTTGGGCATTGAGTTGACTAGGGAAGTTGCTATTGCATGTGGCGTGAAACCAAAATCCTGCTGATTGATGACGATAGCGTCCGCCGCCGCGACTTGGCGGTGATTTTAAATTTTCTTGGCGAAGAAAATTTACCCTGCGGTAGCCATGACTGGCAGCAGGCTGTCGGCTCATTGTCATCAAGTCGCGAAGTAATCTGTGTCCTTATCGGGACGGTCAATGCTCCTGGTGCACTCGTGGGCTTGTTAAAGACACTCTCAACCTGGGATGAGTTCCTTCCGGTTTTGTTAATGGGCGATAATTCTTCCGTTGACTTGCCAGAAGACCAGCGTCGCCGAGTGCTTTCGACCCTCGAGATGCCGCCCAGCTATAGCAAATTGCTCGATTCCCTGCACCGTGCCCAGGTCTATCGCGAGATGTACGACCAGGCCCGCGAGCGCGGCCGTCACCGTGAACCCAATCTTTTCCGCAGTCTTGTCGGCACCAGCCGGGCGATTCAACACGTCCGTCAGATGATGCAGCAAGTCGCCGACACCGACGCCAGTGTGCTGATCCTCGGTGAGTCCGGGACTGGCAAGGAAGTGGTCGCACGCAACCTGCACTATCACTCCAAGCGTCGTGACGCGCCGTTCGTACCGGTCAACTGCGGGGCGATCCCGGCCGAGTTGCTGGAAAGCGAACTGTTTGGCCACGAGAAGGGCGCCTTCACCGGGGCAATCACCAGCCGCGCCGGACGTTTCGAACTGGCCAATGGCGGCACGCTGTTCCTCGATGAAATCGGCGACATGCCGCTGCCGATGCAGGTCAAGTTGCTGCGTGTATTGCAGGAACGCACCTTTGAACGCGTGGGCAGCAACAAGACCCAAAGCGTCGATGTGCGGATCATTGCGGCGACCCACAAGAATCTCGAAAGCATGATCGAGATCGGTACCTTCCGCGAAGACTTGTACTACCGCCTGAACGTGTTCCCGATCGAAATGGCGCCACTGCGCGAGCGTGTCGAAGACATTCCGCTGCTGATGAACGAGTTGATCTCGCGCATGGAGCACGAGAAGCGTGGGTCGATCCGTTTCAATTCCGCGGCGATCATGTCGCTGTGCCGCCATGGCTGGCCGGGCAACGTCCGCGAACTCGCCAACCTGGTGGAACGCATGGCGATCATGCATCCGTATGGAGTGATCGGCGTGGTCGAGCTGCCGAAAAAATTCCGTTACGTCGATGACGAGGACGAGCAACTGGTCGACAGCTTTCGCAGCGATCTTGAAGAGCGCGTGGCCATCAACGGTCATACTCCGGACTTCTCTGCCGGCGCCCTGCTGCCGCCGGAAGGTCTGGACCTGAAGGACTACCTCGGTGGTCTGGAGCAAGGGCTGATTCAGCAGGCGCTGGATGATGCCAATGGCATCGTGGCGCGCGCCGCCGAACGCCTGCGCATTCGTCGCACTACGCTGGTGGAAAAGATGCGCAAGTACGGCATGAGCCGTCGTGATGGAGATGAACAGGCGGATGATTGACGCCTGTTTTTCAAGTCCTTCATTTGTAGGCAGTTTTTTTTAGGCACGGGTATTGCTACATCCCTCGCAACGTTCCGTTTAACTGACGGTCAGCCAAGCGAGAGACCACGATGCCCCAAGCCGCCCAGATGTCTCCTGTCCCCGACGCTTCGGGACAACCGTCGTCCGTAGAGCAGGCGAGCCGGCTTGGCCTTGAGCAGGCATTTGCGCTGTTCAACCAGATGTCGAGCCAATTGACCGATTCCTACAGCATGCTCGAAGCCCGGGTCACCGAGCTCAAGGGTGAGCTGGCGGTGGTCAGTGCTCAGCGCATGCAGGAGCTGGCGGAAAAAGAACGCCTGGCCAACCGGCTGCAAAACCTCCTCGATCTGTTGCCCGGCGGCGTCATCGTCATCGACGCCCAAGGCATCGTGCGCGAAGCCAATCCCGCTGCCTGCGAACTGCTCGGTCTGCCCCTCGAAGGCGAGCTGTGGCGTCATGTCATTGCCCGCTGCTTTGCGCCTCGTGAAGACGACGGTCACGAAATTTCGCTCAAGGACGGTCGGCGTTTGTCGATCTCCACTCGCTCGCTGGATGCCGAGCCCGGACAGTTGGTGTTGCTCAATGACCTGACTGAAACCCGTCATCTGCAAGATCAGCTGGCCCGCCACGAACGACTCTCGTCTCTCGGCCGAATGGTCGCTTCGCTGGCTCATCAGATTCGTACCCCCTTGTCCGCCGCCTTGCTCTACGCCAGTCATTTGACTGAGCAAGCGTTGCCGGTCGAGACCCAGCAGCGTTTTGCCGGGCGCCTGAAAGAACGTCTGCATGAGTTGGAGCATCAGGTTCGCGACATGCTGGTGTTTGCGCGCGGCGAGCTGCCGCTGACCGATCGCGTCACACCCAAAGTGCTGATGCAGTCGCTGCAGGCGGCAGCACTGACCCATGTGCAGGACCTGCCGATTCGCTGGCAGTGCGACAGTCATTCCGGCGAGTTGCTGTGCAATCGCGACACGCTGGTCGGGGCGATCCTTAACCTGATCGAGAACGCGATCCAGGCCAGCGCCGGCGATGTGCGTTTGAAAGTCCATTTCTATACCCGTGACAACAACCTGCGTGTAGCGGTCAGCGACAGCGGTAGTGGCATCAATACGAAAGTACTGGCGCGTCTGGGTGAACCCTTCTTTACCACTAAAACCACTGGAACCGGCCTCGGTCTGACCGTGGTCAAGGCAGTGACGCGTGCTCATCAAGGAGAATTGCAGCTGCGCTCGCGGCTCGGTCGCGGCACGTGTGCACAGGTCATCCTGCCGCTTTTTTCCGGTGAAAAGCCCCACGCTCAGGGAGCGGAGTGAAGGACATGGCAATCAAGGTTTTACTGGTCGAGGATGACCGCGCGCTACGCGAAGCACTGGCGGATACGCTGCTGCTCGCCGGGCACGATTTCAAAGCCGTCGGTTCGGCAGAAGAAGCGTTGGCGGCGGTCGGTAATGAGGCGTTCAACCTGGTGCTGAGTGACGTCAACATGCCGGGTATGGACGGCCATCAACTGCTCGGATTGCTGCGCACTCGTCAGCCGCAGTTGCCGGTGTTGCTGATGACCGCTCACGGTGCTGTCGAACGGGCGGTCGATGCGATGCGCCAGGGCGCGGCGGATTACCTGGTCAAACCGTTCGAGCCCAAGGCTTTACTTGATCTGGTGGCGCGTCATGCGCTGGGCAGTCTCGGTGCGGCTGAGGGCGAGGGGCCTGTAGCGTTCGAGCCGGCCAGTGCGCAATTGCTGGAACTGGCCGCGCGGGTAGCGCGCAGTGATTCCACAGTATTGATCTCCGGTGAGTCCGGGACGGGTAAAGAAGTGCTGGCGCGTTACATCCATCAGCACTCTCACCGCGCCAGTCAGCCGTTCATTGCGATCAACTGCGCAGCCATTCCCGACAACATGCTCGAAGCTACCTTGTTCGGTCACGAAAAGGGCTCGTTCACTGGCGCCATCGCGGCGCAGGCCGGCAAGTTCGAGCAGGCTGATGGCGGGACTATCCTGCTCGATGAAATCTCAGAAATGCCTCTCGGGCTCCAGGCCAAGTTACTGCGAGTTTTGCAGGAGCGCGAAGTTGAGCGAGTCGGCGCACGCAAGCCGATCACGCTGGACATTCGGGTCGTGGCAACGACCAATCGTGACCTGGCAGGGGAAGTAGCGGCGGGGCGTTTTCGCGAAGACCTTTACTATCGCCTGTCGGTGTTTCCGCTGGCCTGGCGTCCGCTGCGCGAGCGAACCGCCGATATCTTGCCGCTGGCCGAGCGTCTGCTGGCCAAGCACGTCAATAAAATGAAGCATGCCGCAGCGAGGCTGTCGCCCGAGGCGCAGGCGTGCCTGGTCGGCTATCCATGGCCGGGCAACGTGCGAGAGCTGGATAATGCGATCCAGCGTGCGCTGATTCTGCAGCAGGGTGGTTTGATTCAGCCGCAGGATTTCTGCCTGTCCGGGCCGGTCGCCTGTGCGCCGTTGCCGGCACTGGCTGCGACGCCAGTGCGGGCGGTTGAGATCGAAGCCGAGTCTGCCGGGGCGCTGGGCGATGACCTGCGTCGCCGTGAGTTCCAGATGATCATTGACACCTTGCGCTCCGAACGCGGCCGTCGCAAAGAGGCCGCCGAGCGTTTGGGTATCAGCCCGCGCACCCTGCGTTACAAGCTGGCGCAGATGCGTGATGCCGGAATGGACGTGGAAGCTTATTTGTTCGCCACCTGATTCGTTAGCCATGTAAAGCCTGGACGGCTTTTGTTTAGAGCGGCCACGGAGCTGGCACCCTTGTTGCTAACACCTCACTACCCGCCGAGTGAGTGTCAAAAAATTGCGGGTCGCCAAAGACGTAGCTCGTCAAAGAGAGAAGCCATGAGCCAAGGTATTGAATTCAATCGATTGATGCTGGACATGCGTTCCATGCAAATGGATGCCATGTCTGCGTCGAAATCGACTGCCGCTGTTCCTGAAGTGGGTGGCAGCAGCTTTTCCGACATGCTCGGTCAGGCCGTCAATAAAGTGAACGAGACGCAGCAGGCGTCCAGTCAGTTGGCCAGTGCCTTCGAGATCGGCAAGAGTGGCGTCGACCTGACGGACGTGATGATTTCCTCGCAGAAGGCCAGCGTGTCTTTTCAAGCGTTGACCCAAGTACGCAACAAGCTGGTTCAGGCATACCAAGACATCATGCAGATGCCGGTTTAAGGACGATTTGAGTCATGGCAGAAGCAGTCGCCGATAATGTTCCGGCCAAGGCCACTCCAATAGACGGCAAGCCGCCGCTGTTCGGGTTGTCCTTCCTGGAAAACCTCTCCGAGATGACCATGTTGCGTCAGGTAGGCCTGTTGGTCGGCCTGGCTGCGAGCGTGGCGATTGGCTTTGCCGTAGTGTTGTGGTCCCAGCAGCCGGACTACCGGCCTCTGTACGGCAGCCTTGCCGGTATGGACGCCAAACAGGTCATGGATACCCTGGCCGCAGCCGACATTCCCTATACCGTTGAACCGAACTCCGGTGCCTTGCTGGTCAAGGCCGATGATCTGTCCCGTGCGCGAATCAAACTGGCGGGGGCTGGTGTCACTCCCAGCGACGGCAACATCGGTTTTGAAATTCTCGACAAGGACCAGGGCCTGGGCACCAGCCAGTTCATGGAAGCGACCCGTTATCGTCGCGGTCTCGAAGGCGAGCTGGCCCGCACCATTTCCAGCCTGAACAACGTCAAGGGTGCCCGCGTGCATCTGGCGATTCCGAAAAGTTCGGTGTTCGTGCGCGACGAGCGCAAGCCGAGCGCTTCGATTCTGGTGGAACTGTACTCCGGCCGCTCGCTGGAGCCTGGTCAAGTGCTGGCGATCATCAACCTGGTAGCCACCAGCGTTCCTGAACTCAGCAAATCCCAGATTACTGTTGTCGACCAGAAGGGCAACCTGCTGTCGGATCAGGCGGAAAACTCCGAACTGACCATGGCCGGCAAGCAATTCGATTACAGCCGTCGCATGGAAAGCATGCTGACTCAGCGCGTGCACAACATTCTGCAACCGGTGCTGGGCAATGATCGTTATAAAGCCGAAGTCTCGGCCGATGTGGATTTCAGTGCCGTCGAGTCGACCTCCGAGCAATTCAACCCGGACCAACCGGCGTTGCGCAGCGAGCAGTCGGTCAACGAACAACGTACCGCCAGCAATGGCCCGCAAGGTGTGCCGGGTGCCCTGAGCAACCAGCCGCCGTCGCCTGCCTCCGCACCACAAACCACCGGTGGCGCTACCGCGTCGGCCGGCATGGTGCAGCCAGGCCAGCCACTGCTGGATGCCAACGGTCAGCAAATCATGGACCCGGCCACCGGCCAGCCTATGCTTGCACCGTACCCGGCGGACAAGCGTCAACAATCCACCAAGAACTTCGAGCTTGACCGTTCCATCAGCCACACCAAACAACAGCAGGGCCGTTTGAATCGCCTGTCGGTGTCGGTGGTGGTGGATGACCAGGTCAAGATCAACGCGGCCAATGGTGAAACCACTCGTGCGCCGTGGACCGCTGATGAATTGGCGCGCTTCACTCGCCTGGTACAGGACGCCGTCGGCTTCGACGCCAGCCGTGGCGACAGTGTCAGCGTGATCAACATGCCGTTCTCCGCCGAGCGCGGTGAAGTGATTGCCGAAATTCCGTTCTACTCCCAGCCTTGGTTCTGGGACATCGTCAAGCAAGTGCTGGGTGTGTTGTTCATCCTGGTGCTGGTGTTCGGTGTGCTGCGTCCGGTGCTCAACAACATCACTGGTGGCGGCAAAGGCAAGCAGTTTGCAGGCTTGGGCAGCGACGTCGAGTTGGGCGGCATGGGCGGCCTGGACGGCGAACTGGCCAACGACCGCGTCAGTCTCGGTGGCCCGACCAGCATTCTGCTGCCGAGCCCGAGCGAAGGCTATGACGCACAGTTGAACGCAATCAAGAGTCTGGTGGCAGAAGATCCGGGTCGCGTGGCCCAGGTCGTGAAAGAGTGGATTAACGCAGATGAGTGATAACCGAGCCGTTGCCGCCAAACTGACCAAGGTCGACAAAGCCGCGATTCTGCTGCTGTCCCTGGGTTCTACCGACGCCGCCCAAGTGCTGCGCCATATGGGGCCCAAAGAGGTCCAGCGTGTGGGGGTGGCCATGGCCCAGATGGGTAACGTGCACCGCGAGCAGGTCGAGCAGGTGATGAGCGAGTTCGTCGACATCGTCGGCGACCAGACCAGCCTCGGCGTCGGCTCCGACGACTACGTGCGCAAAATGCTCACCCAGGCTCTGGGCGAAGACAAGGCCAACGGCCTGATCGACCGCATCCTGCTGGGCGGCAACACCAGTGGCCTCGACAGCCTGAAGTGGATGGAGCCACGCGCCGTCGCCGACGTGATCCGTTACGAGCACCCGCAGATCCAGGCGATCGTCGTGGCGTATCTCGATCCGGACCAGGCCGGTGAAGTGCTCGGCAACTTCGACCACAAGGTGCGTCTGGACATTATTCTGCGGGTCTCCTCGCTGAATACCGTGCAG
Organism: Pseudomonas lyxosi; assembly: GCF_047758685.1. Classification (NCBI taxonomy): domain Bacteria; kingdom Pseudomonadati; phylum Pseudomonadota; class Gammaproteobacteria; order Pseudomonadales; family Pseudomonadaceae; genus Pseudomonas; species Pseudomonas lyxosi. The sequence goes on along the minus strand of NZ_CP180481.1, from coordinate 6,475,521 downwards.
CCTGCGGCCCTGAAAGAACTCAACCAGATTCTCGAGAAGCAGTTCTCCGGCAACTCGAATGCCTCGCGCACCACCTTGGGTGGCATCAAGCGTGCGGCGGATATCATGAACTTCCTCGACAGCTCGATCGAAGGTCAGCTGATGGACTCGATCCGCGAAGTCGACGAAGACCTGTCCGGTCAGATCGAAGACCTCATGTTCGTGTTCAACAACCTGTCCGATGTCGACGATCGCGGTATTCAAGCGCTGCTGCGCGAAGTGTCCTCCGACGTGCTGGTGCTGGCCCTCAAGGGTTCGGACGAAGGCGTCAAAGAGAAGATCTTCAAGAACATGTCCAAACGGGCGGCCGAACTGTTGCGCGACGACCTCGAGGCCAAAGGCCCGGTGCGCGTCAGCGACGTGGAAACCGCGCAGAAAGAAATCCTCACCATTGCCCGCCGTATGGCCGAAGCCGGAGAAATCGTTCTCGGCGGGAAGGGCGGCGAAGAGATGATCTAAGGTCACTATGTCGTCCAAACATGATGAGTCCAACACCGATCTGATCCGTGGCAAGGACGTCGATGGTTTCGACGTCTGGTCGCTGCCCAGTTTCGATCCGTTCGTGCCGGAACCCGAGCCGGAACCTGAGCCCGAGCCGCCGGAAATGGAAGAAGTGCCGCTGGATGAAGTCCAGCCACTGACCCTCGAAGAGCTCGAAAGCATTCGCCAGGAGGCTTACAACGAAGGCTTCGCCACGGGCGAGAAAGAAGGTTTCCACAGCACCACGCTCAAGGTCCGTCAGGAAGCCGAGGTGGCCCTGGCCGCCAAGATTGCCGCTCTGGAGCAACTGATGGGCCATCTGTTCGAGCCTATCGCCGAGCAGGACACCTTGATCGAAAAGTCCCTGGTCGACCTGGTGCAGCACATCACCAAACAGGTGATTCAGCGCGAACTCGCCATCGACTCGACGCAGATCGAACACGTCATGCGCGAGGCCCTCAAGCTCTTGCCGCTGGGCGTGGGCAATGTGCGGCTGTACATCAATCCGCAAGATTTCGAACAGGTCAAAGCCCTGCGCGAACGCCATGAAGAAACCTGGCGCATCGTCGAGGACGAGGCGTTGTTGCCCGGCGGTTGCCGGGTCGAGACTGAACACAGCCGCATCGACGCCACGGTCGAAACCCGCGTTGTGCGGGTCATGGACAAGCTCTTCGATCAATTGCACGAACAGGCCTTGCACCCGGCCGAGCCGGATCTGAGCCTGGAACTGCCGATCAGCGACAAGCCAGCGGTCTCGCCGGTCGAACCTGAACCGGATGTTCCCGATGCGCCTTGATCGCACCAGCTTCGCCAAGCGCCTCGGCAGCTACGCCGAGGCCACCGAGCTGGAAGGCGCGCCGATCCTTGAGGGCCGCTTGCTGCGCATGGTCGGCCTGACCCTCGAGGCCGAGGGCTTGCGCGCCGCCATGGGCAGCCGCTGCATGGTCATCAACGACGACAGTTATCACCCGGTGCAGGTCGAAGCCGAAGTCATGGGCTTCTCCGGCAGCAAGGTGTTTCTGATGCCGGTCGGCAGCGTTGCCGGCATCGCTCCCGGTGCCCGTGTGGTTCCTCTGGCCGACACCGGCCGTCTGCCGATGGGCATGAGCATGCTGGGGCGGGTGCTTGATGGCGCCGGTCGCGCGCTGGACGGCAAGGGCGGGATGAAGGCCGAAGACTGGGTGCCGATGGACGGCCCGACCATCAACCCGCTCAAGCGCGAACCGATCAGCGAGCCGCTGGACGTGGGCATTCGCAGCATCAACGGTTTGTTGACGGTCGGTCGCGGTCAGCGTCTGGGCCTGTTCGCCGGTACTGGGGTGGGCAAGAGTGTGCTGCTGGGCATGATGACCCGCTTCACCGAGGCCGACATCATCGTCGTCGGGCTGATCGGTGAGCGGGGTCGTGAAGTTAAAGAATTCATCGAGCACATCCTCGGTGAAGAAGGGCTCAAGCGTTCGGTGGTGGTGGCGTCGCCAGCGGACGATGCGCCGCTGATGCGTCTACGCGCGGCGATGTACTGCACGCGAATCGCCGAGTATTTCCGCGACAAGGGCAAGAACGTCCTGTTGCTCATGGACTCCCTGACCCGTTTCGCCCAGGCCCAGCGGGAAATCGCCCTGGCCATCGGCGAGCCGCCAGCGACCAAGGGTTATCCGCCATCGGTGTTCGCCAAACTGCCGAAACTGGTGGAGCGGGCCGGTAATGCCGAGAAGGGCGGCGGTTCGATCACCGCGTTCTACACCGTACTGTCCGAAGGGGATGACCAACAGGACCCGATTGCCGACGCCGCGCGAGGCGTACTCGACGGGCACATCGTGCTGTCCCGGCGCCTGGCCGAGGAAGGTCATTACCCGGCCATTGATATCGAAGCTTCCATCAGCCGGGTCATGCCGTCGGTGGTTACGCCGGAACACATGATGCGCGCCCAGTATTTCAAGCAACTGTGGTCGCGTTATCAGCAGAGTCGTGACTTGATCAGCGTCGGCGCCTATGTGGCCGGTGGTGATCGGGAAACCGACCTGGCGATCTCCCTGCAACCGCAGCTGGTGAAATACCTGCGCCAGGGCCTGAACGACAGCATCAGCCTGGGCGAAAGCGAAGCCTATCTCGGCACGATTTTCGCTCCCGCGACCGGCGGCTAACCGGCCATGGCCCAGAGTCGCGCCTCGCGCCTGGCCCCCGTGGTCGAAATGGCCGAAAAGGCCGAGAAAACCGCGGTCCTGCGTCTGGGGCACTTCCAGGGGCAGGTCCGTCTGGCCGAAAGTAAACTCGCCGACCTCGAAGCCTTTCGTCTCGACTATCAAGAACAATGGATCGTGCGCGGCAGCAGTGGCGTGTCGGGCCAATGGCTGCTGGGTTATCAAGGCTTCCTGGCGCAACTGGGTACCGCCATCGACCAGCAGCGACAAAGCCTGCTATGGCATCAAAACAACCTGAACAAGGCGCGGGAATCCTGGCAGCAGGCGTTTGCACGGGTCGAAGGCTTGCGCAAACTGGTGTTGCGCTACATGGATGAGGCGCGGCGGCTGGAAGACCGGCGTGAGCAAAAGCTGCTGGATGAGTTGTCCCAGCGGCTGCCGCGTCAGGATCCCTATTGATCAGGCAGGGTTCAACCGTTTTCCCGCCTTGCTCCTGCCCTCGCCAAGTGCTAAACCTTGTACACGTACGTTCACCAATGACAAGGAAGCCGTTAAATGCCAGTTGTTACAGAAGTCTCCCAAAATGGGCAAAAGCTGACGATATCGGTCAAGGGACGGTTCGATTTCGCCAAGCATCAGGAATTTCGCGAGTCCTACGAAAATCTTCAGCCAAAACCTGAATCCTTCGAGGTGGATCTGAAAGACGCTACCTACCTCGACAGCTCAGCGCTCGGCATGCTGTTGCTATTGCGTGATCACGCTGGCGGCGAGAATGCCGAGATCACGTTGACCAACGCTAACGCAGATGTGCGCAAGATCCTCGCCATCTCCAACTTCGAACAAATCTTCGACGTGGCGTGACCGCCATGCAGTCCTTGTTCGAACCGCTGACGATCCTGATCGCCGAAGACAGTGCGGCCGATCGCATGCTGCTGTCGACTATCGTTCGTCGCCAGGGGCATGAGGTGCTGACGGCCGCCAACGGTGCCGAAGCCGTTGAAGCGTTTCGCCAGCAACGACCGCAACTGGTGCTCATGGACGCGATGATGCCGGTGATGGACGGTTTCGAGGCGGCGCGGCAGATCAAGGTATTGGCAGGGGAAACCCTGGTGCCGATCATCTTCCTCACCTCGCTGACCGAAAGCGAAGCGCTGGCCCGCTGTCTGGAGGCCGGGGGCGACGACTTTCTGGCCAAGCCCTACAACCAGGTGATCCTCGCCGCCAAGATCAAGGCGATGGACCGCTTGCGGCGGTTGCAGGCCACGGTGTTGCAGCAGCGCGACCAGATCGCCAGGCACCACGACTACCTGCTCAACGAGCAGCGGGTGGCCAAAGCCGTGTTCGACAAGGTGGCCCACTCCGGCTGTCTGAGTGCGCCAAATATCCGCTACCTGCAATCGCCCTATGCGTTGTTCAACGGCGATCTGCTGCTGGCCGCGTTCACCCCGGCCGGCGACATGCACGTGCTGCTCGGCGATTTTACCGGTCACGGTTTGCCGGCCGCGGTCGGTGCCATGCCTTTGGCCGAAGTTTTCTATGGGATGACCGCCAAGGGTTACGGCCTGTCCGAAACCCTGCGCGAGATGAATGCCAAGCTCAAGCGCATTCTGCCGGTGGACATGTTCTGTTGTGCAACGCTGCTGTGCCTGAGTTTTCAGCGACGCTCGGTGGAGGTCTGGAATGGCGGGATGCCGGACGGTTACCTGCACAGCATCGCCAGCGGTGAGCGAACGCCACTGAGGGCTCGGCATTTGCCGCTCGGCGTGCTGAGTCCGCAATCCTTTGATGACCGCACCGAGGTGTTTCCGATGGCGGTCGGGGATCGGGTCTTCCTGTTGTCCGACGGGGTGATCGATACCTGCGATGCCAACGAACAGTTGTTTGGTGTGGAGCGATTGCAGCGGGTGTTTGCGGCCAATCGTCAGCCTGATGAGTTGTTCGAAGAGATCGAGCAGGCATTGCGGGACTTTCGCGGCGAGGCCCGTGATGACGTGAGCATGGTCGAGGTCAGTCTGCTGGAGGCCGCACAACTGAGCCCGCCGGCGCTGGTGTATTCCGACAGTGGTCAGTCCTGCCCGCTGGACTGGTCAGTGAGTTTCGAATTTCGCGCCGCCACGCTCAAACGCTTCAATCCGCTGCCGTATCTTCTGCAATTGCTGCTTGAGGTCCACGGTCTGCGGGCTCAGAGCGGGGCGCTCTACAGTGTTTTGGCCGAACTGTATTCCAATGCCCTGGAGCATGGGGTGCTGGGGCTGGATTCGGCGCTCAAGCGCGATGCCTCGGGGTTTACCCGCTATTATCAACAACGCAATACACGCCTGGACGAGTTGCAGGACGGATTCGTGCGGGTGCATTTGCAGGTGATACCCAAGGGCGAGGGCGGTTGCCTGACTATTCGGGTTGAAGACAGTGGCAAGGGTTTCGATGTTGCGCGGGTGATGGAGCGGCCCGTCGATGGTGTCCGTCTGTCGGGACGTGGCGTCAGTCTGATCCGTCAGCTGGGCCACAATGCGAGTTGGTCCGACAATGGACGAAGTGCCCGCGTGGAGTTTTTCTGGGAGGCTCTGGCATAATCCACGCATTCTTGATCAAGGAGTGAGCAAGTGGCTGACACGCACCTGGACCGCGACGTGCTGAACGCGTTGCAAGAGGTCATGGAGGATGAGTATCCGACGTTGCTGGATACCTTTCTTGCCGATTCCGAAGAGCGTTTACGCATCTTGCGAATGGCTGAAGATGCCGCGCAACTCATGAATGCTGCCCATAGCTTCAAGGGCAGCAGCAGCAACATGGGCGCCATTCGCCTGGCTGAGTTGTGCCATGAGCTGGAGCAACGCGCCAAGCAAAAAAGTCTCGCTGGCATCGAAAAGCTGATCGGGGAAATTGACGGCGAATTCGCCATCGTCCGACCTCTCTATGAGGCGGAGCGTCAGCGTTCCCTCTCTGCCAATGAGCCCGTCCGGCGCTTTTAGCGCCTGTCACTCAAACCTGGCGCGACCTTTGCAGTATCTTCGTCAACTGTACCTACGATCCCAGTGCAGCGGAGACCGTTCCATGCCCGTTACCCCCAATATGCTTCTTCAGGCCGCCGCGCAGGCCAAGACTCAAGCCGCTTCCGCCAATACACCGGCGCTGGCCGCTGAGCCTGGGGACAAGGCATCCAGCTTCGCTCAGGTCTACGCCAATCAAGCCAGGAACAAACCCTCTGCGGTGGGTGATGGATCGGCCAAGCCGATACGCGATAAAGCGCCGGACAGCCCCGATAAAAAGGACGTCAGCAACGACAAGTCTGCCGCCCCGGAACCTGTGGTTGCCGATAGCGGCAAATCCTTGCCCGCCGATAAACCGGCGCAGGCTGAGGACGAGGCCGCCAGCGACGACGGGTCGGATACTGCGCAGACGCCGGTTGCCGATGCCGCGCCCGTTGACCCGACGCTGGATCCTGCGTTGATGCAGGCAGTACAACCTGCGGTGCCAGCGCCGGTACCGGCAGCTCCGCCCGTTGTAGTCACCCCACAACCGCAGGTCGAGGTGGCTGTGACGGCGGCAACGACTCCGGTCGTTGCAAGCATTGACACCGATTTCGATCCCGAAGCCGATCCCCTCGATGCACTGCCTGCCGTGCGCATGGCCATGGAGCAGGGCGGCCATATTTCGGCTGCGAGTCAGGCCCAGCCCAAAGCGGCACCGACCTCGGCCCAGACCCAGGCCGACGGCGAGTCAACCTCGGCGCAGACCTTCGCCGCCGGCATGGCGAGCATGCTCGATGTGCAAGTCGACAAGGACAGCACCGGCCAGGGCGGCGACAAGGCCTTCGGTGGTCTTATCGATGACGGTCTCAAGGACCTGAAGTCGGCGAGTAGCGATACCCGGGTCGACGATTTCGCCAACCGTCTGGCTGCACTGACCCAGGCGGCCACGCCGAAAACCGCCAACGCATTGCCGGTGAATCAACCGATCGCCATGCATCAGAGCGGCTGGACCGAAGAAGTAGTAAACCGGGTCATGTACCTGTCCAGTGCCAATCTCAAGGCGGCCGACATCCAGTTGCAACCGGCCGAACTGGGGCGCCTGGACATTCGGGTGAACATGGTTCTGGATCAGCAGACCCAAGTGACATTCATGAGTGCCCATCCAAGTGTTCGCGAAGCGCTGGACGGACAAATGCATCGCTTGCGTGACATGTTTGCGCAGCAGGGCATGGGCCAGGTCGACGTCAATGTGTCCGACCAGTCCCGTGGCTGGCAAGGTCAGGGGCAGGAACAGGCTCAACAGGGTCAAAGCCAGGGAGGACGCACCAATGCCAGCGGTGGTCGTCTCGACTCTATGGATGAAGAGCTTGCGCCAACAGTTGCCGAAGTAGCGGCCAGCACCACCAGCGTCATAGGCTCCAGCGCCGTCGACTACTACGCCTGATTTCTCTCCGATCGTTCCCACGCTCTGCGTGGGAATGCCTCAATGGACGCTCCGCGTCCGCTCTTGCATGTGACGCGGAGCGTCACGGGCTGCATTCCCACGCAGAGCGTGGGAACGATCCAATCTGTCCTTCCGGTTTTCCTTCAGACACTTCTGGCATAACACTTGCTCTTGCCTTGCCGTGCGACTGTGAAAACCCGAATAGTGACGGATTATTGGCATGGCGAAGAGCGAAGCAGCAGTAAAAGACCCCGCAACCAAAGGCAAACTCAAGCTGATCATTGTGATCGTGGTGGCCCTGCTGCTGGCGATCGGTTTGTCCGTGGGAGCAACCTGGTTCTTCATGCACAGCGCCCAAAGCAAGCCTGCCGCCGCGGCCGAAACCGCCCCGATCGGCAAGCAGCCAGCGATTTTCGAGCCCATGGCTCCGGCCTTCGTGGCCAATTACAACCAGAACGGTCGTCAGCGATACATGCAGGTGAGCATCACCATGCAGGGTCGCAATCAGGCCGATCTGGAAGCGCTCAAAGTCCACATGCCCGTCATCCGCAATAACCTGGTCATGCTGTTCTCCGGGCAAGACTTCGCCACCCTGGCGTCGCCGGTCGGCCAGGAAATGCTGCGTCAGAAAGCCACGGCCAGCGTCCAGGAAGTAGCGCAGAAAGAACTCGGCAAAGTGGTCATCGAACAGTTGCTTTTCACTAATTTCGTACTGCAGTAGGAACACGACATGGCCGTGCAGGACCTGCTGTCCCAGGATGAGATCGATGCGCTGTTGCATGGCGTCGACGATGGTCTGGTACAGACCGATACCGCTGCTGAACCCGGCAGTGTCAAAAGCTACGACCTGACCAGCCAGGATCGCATCGTCCGCGGACGCATGCCGACCCTGGAGATGATCAACGAGCGTTTCGCCCGTTACACCCGCATCAGCATGTTCAACATGCTGCGCCGCTCGGCGGACGTTGCCGTCGGTGGCGTGCAGGTGATGAAGTTCGGCGAATACGTACACTCGCTGTACGTGCCGACCAGCCTCAACCTGGTCAAGATCAAACCGTTGCGCGGCACCGCGTTGTTCATCCTCGACGCCAAACTGGTGTTCAAACTGGTGGACAACTTCTTCGGCGGCGACGGCCGTCACGCGAAGATCGAAGGGCGTGAATTCACCCCCACCGAACTGCGTGTGGTGCGCATGGTGCTGGAACAGGCCTTCGTCGATTTGAAGGAAGCCTGGCAGGCGATCATGGAAGTGAACTTCGAGTACATCAACTCGGAAGTGAACCCGGCCATGGCCAACATCGTCGGTCCGAGCGAAGCCATTGTGGTGTCGACCTTCCACATCGAACTCGATGGCGGTGGCGGCGACCTGCACGTGACCATGCCGTACTCGATGATCGAGCCTGTACGCGAAATGCTCGATGCCGGCTTCCAGTCGGACCTCGACGATCAGGATGAACGCTGGGTCAACGCCTTGCGCCAGGACGTGCTGGACGTTGACGTTCCGATCGGTGCCACGGTTGCCCGTCGTCAGTTGCGCCTGCGGGACATTCTGCACATGCAGCCGGGGGACATTATCCCGGTCGAGATGCCGGAAGAGATGATCATGCGCGCCAACGGCGTGCCTGCGTTCAAGGTCAAGATGGGCTCGCACAAAGGCAACCTCGCGTTGCAAGTGATCGAGCCGATCGAGCGCCGCTGACCGGCGCTCCAAAACCCCCTGTGCTTTTAACTGACGGCTCCTGATTGAATGGATGCCCGCCGAGGACAAATTGATGGCTAACGATATGAACACCCAGGACGACCAGGCGCTGGCCGATGAATGGGCTGCGGCCCTGGAAGAAACCGGTGACGCCGGGCAGGACGATATCGACGCCTTGCTGGCCGCCGATGCCGCCAGTTCGCCGTCCAACCGTCTGCCGATGGAAGAGTTCGGCAGCGTGCCGAAAAACAACAATCCAGTCACTCTGGACGGTCCTAACCTGGACGTGATCCTCGACATTCCGGTGTCGATTTCCATGGAAGTCGGCAGCACTGATATCAACATCCGCAACCTGCTGCAGCTTAACCAGGGTTCGGTGATCGAGCTCGATCGTCTGGCCGGTGAACCGCTGGACGTGCTGGTCAACGGCACGCTCATCGCTCACGGTGAAGTGGTAGTGGTCAACGAGAAGTTCGGCATCCGCCTGACCGACGTGATCAGCCCAAGCGAACGCATCAAGAAGCTGCGCTGAGTGAAAAAGGTACTGGGGTTTGTGCTGGCGTTGCCGTTCAGTGTTCTGGCAGCCGAGCCGGTAGCGACCGCTACTGCGGCCGCCGCGCCGGCGGTCAGCAGTGGTGTGGCCGGGCAATTGACGCAGTTGGTGTTCGGTTTGCTGCTGGTGCTGGGGTTGATCTTCTTCCTCGCCTGGTTGCTGCGTCGGGTGCAACAGGCCGGACCCGCCGGCAAGGGGCAGGTGATCGAGCTGATCGGTTCCCGCGCGCTGGGCCCGCGTGACCGTCTGATGCTGGTGCAGGTCGGCAACGAGCAGATTCTGCTTGGCTTGAGCCCCGGCACCATCACCGCATTGCACGTGCTCAAGGAACCGGTGCAAGTGCCCGGCGGGACTGAAAAAGCGACCCCCGAGTTTGCCCAGCGCCTGATGGAGCTGATGGGCAAGGATCATAAGGATAAGAAGTAATGGGTGCGCTACGCATCATCTTGACGCTTGCCCTGATGCTGGCCGCGCCGCTGGCGGTCGCCGCCGATCCGTTGTCGATCCCGGCGATTACCCTGGGTACCAATGCCGACGGTGCTCAGGAGTATTCGGTCAGCCTGCAAATTCTGCTGATCATGACGGCGCTGAGTTTTATCCCGGCGTTCGTCATGCTGATGACCAGTTTCACCCGGATCATCATCGTCTTCTCGATCCTGCGTCAGGCCCTGGGCCTGCAGCAAACACCGTCTAACCAGATCCTCACGGGCATGGCGCTGTTCCTGACCCTGTTCATCATGGCGCCGGTATTCGACCGGGTTAATCAGGATGCCTTGCAGCCGTATCTGGCGGAGAAACTCACCGCTCAAGACGCCGTGGCCAAGGCGCAGGTGCCGATCAAGGGCTTCATGCTCGCCCAGACTCGCACTAGCGATCTGGAGCTGTTCATGCGCTTGTCCAAACGCACTGATATTGCGTCGCCGGATCAGGCGCCGCTGACAATTCTGGTCCCGGCGTTCGTCACGTCCGAGCTGAAAACCGCGTTCCAGATTGGCTTCATGATCTTCATTCCGTTCCTGATCATCGACCTGGTCGTGGCCAGTGTCCTGATGGCGATGGGTATGATGATGCTCTCGCCGCTGATTATTTCCCTGCCATTCAAGATCATGCTGTTCGTGCTGGTGGATGGCTGGGCGTTGATCATCGGTACGCTGGCGAGCAGCTTCGGCGGTGTATCGCCATGACGCCAGAAGTTGCGGTAGACATCTTCCGGGAAGCACTGTGGCTGACCACCATGATGGTTGCCGTGCTGGTGATTCCGAGTTTGCTCGTGGGTCTGTTGGTGGCGATGTTCCAGGCCGCTACGCAGATCAACGAACAGACCCTGAGCTTCCTGCCGCGTCTGCTGGTGATGCTGGTGACGTTGATCGTCGCCGGTCCGTGGCTGGTGCAGACCTTCATGGAATACATCCTGCAGTTGTACGGCAGTATTCCTCAGGTCATCGGCTAAACCATGTCGCTGCTCCAGCTGACCGATACCCAGATCAGTACCTGGGTGGCGACGTTCATGCTGCCGCTGTTTCGTATCGGTGCCTTGCTGATGGTCATGCCGGTTTTCGGTACGACTCTGGTACCTACGCGGGTGCGCCTTTATTTCGCCCTGGCGATCACGGTAGTGATTGCTCCCGGGTTGCCGCCGATGCCGTCGGTCAATGCGCTGGACCTGAGCGGGCTGCTGCTGATTGCCGAGCAGATCCTCATCGGCGCGGTGCTGGGTTTCTCCTTGCAGCTGTTCTTCCAGGCCTTCGTGGTCGCCGGGCAGATTGTTTCTATCCAGATGGGCATGGGCTTCGCTTCGATGGTCGACCCTACCAACGGCGTCTCGGTGGCGGTGATCGGGCAGTTCTTCACCATGCTGGTGACGCTGTTGTTCCTGTCCATGAACGGCCATCTGGTGGTGTTCGAAATCCTCACCGAAAGCTTCACTACGCTGCCGGTCGGTAGCGGGTTGATGGTCAATCATTTCTGGGAGCTGGCCGGCAAGCTCGGCTGGGTCCTCGGTGCCGCGCTGTTGCTGGTGTTGCCGGCGATCACTGCGTTGCTGGTGGTCAACATTGCGTTTGGCATCATGACCCGGGCGGCGCCACAACTGAACATCTTCTCCATCGGCTTCCCGCTGACACTGGTGCTCGGGCTGTTCATCGTCTGGGTCGGGCTGGCGGACATCATCAATCAGTATCAACCGCTGGCCTCCGAGGCTTTGCAGTTGTTACGCGAACTGGCACGGGCGCGCTGAGTCATGGCTGAGAGCGAAAGCGGTCAGGACAAAACAGAAGACCCCACGGAGAAGCGCAAAAAAGACTCCCGTGAGAAGGGTGAGATCGCGCGTTCAAAAGAGCTCAACACCCTTGCGATCATGATTGCCGGTTCCGTCGCGCTGCTGATTTTCGGCGGGGCGCTGGCGCAAGACTTGATGGAATTGATGCGGCAGAATTTCTCCCTGTCGCGTGAAGTCATTCTCGATCAGCGCTCCATGAGCACTTACCTGTTGAATTCAGGGCTGACAGCCTTGCTGGCGATTCAGCCGATCATGATCACCCTGGTGCTGGCAGCGTTGATCGGGCCGATCTCCCTTGGTGGATGGCTATTCGCAGCGGGTTCCCTGGCACCGAAATTCAGTCGGATGAACCCTGCCGCCGGCCTCAAGCGAATGTTTTCGTTCAAGGCGGTGGCGGAGCTGCTTAAGGCGTTTGCGAAGTTTTTGATCATCCTGGCTGTGGCTATGCAGGTGTTATCGTCAGACATCGATGACCTGATACGCATCGCCCACGAACCGTTGGAGCTGGCCGTCATTCACTGCCTGCAGGTAGTGGGCTGGAGTACGTTATGGATGTCTTGCGGGCTAATCATCATCGCCGCGGTGGACGTGCCGGTGCAGCTTTGGGAAAGCCACAAGAAACTGCTGATGACCAAGCAGGAAGTGCGTGACGAGCATAAAGATCAGGAAGGGAAGCCAGAGGTTAAACAACGGATTCGCCAGCTGCAGCGCGAAATGTCCCAGCGCCGGATGATGGCGGCGATTCCCGACGCCGATGTGGTCATCACCAACCCGACCCACTACGCCGTAGCGCTCAAGTACGATCCGGACAAGGGTGGGGCGCCGATGCTGATCGCCAAGGGCAGCGACTTCCTGGCCTTGAAGATCCGTGAAATCGCAGTGGCCAACGAAGTGCTGCTGCTAGAGTCGCCGGCACTGGCGCGTTCGATCTACTACTCCACCGAACTTGACCAGGAAATCCCTGGCGGGCTCTACCTTGCCGTCGCGCAGGTGCTCGCTTACGTCTACCAGATCCGCCAGCACCGCGCCGGCAAGGGCAAACGCCCGGATCCGCTCAAGGACGACCTGCCGATTCCGCCGGACCTGCGGCGCGATTCCTGAGGTCCGCGCTTGTAGCAGCTGTCGAGCCTGCGAGGCTGCGTCCGGCTGCGCAGCAGTCGTAAACCTTTGCGAGAACTTCGTTCTCGGACGCAGCCTCGCAGGCTCGACAGCTGCTACAAAAGCTCATTACACCCCTCTATTTCCCGCCTCGGCAAAAGTTGGAAGGCTTCTTGCAGTAGCGGCTCTGCGCCTGCTTCAGGCGTCAAAAAGTTTGCTTTAAAGGAACGGGGAAAACCGGTGGATCGCTCTCAGTTATTCAACAGTGCTCGCACAAACGTTGCCGACTTAAGTCGAGGCAATCTGGGTGTGCCGTTGTTGCTGCTGGTCATGCTGGCGATGATGATGTTGCCGGTGCCGCCGTTCCTGCTGGACGTGTTCTTCACGTTCAACATCGCGTTGTCGATTGTCGTCTTGCTGGTCTGTGTTTACGCGTTGCGGCCACTGGATTTCGCGGTGTTCCCGACCATTCTGCTGGTGGCGACCCTGTTGCGACTGGCGCTGAACGTGGCCTCCACGCGAGTGGTGATGCTCCACGGTCAGGACGGCCATGCCGCCGCCGGTAAGGTGATCCAGGCGTTCGGCGAGGTGGTGATCGGCGGCAACTACGTGGTCGGTATCGTCGTCTTCGCGATTTTGATGATCATCAACTTTGTCGTGGTGACCAAGGGTGCCGGGCGGATTTCCGAGGTGAGTGCGCGTTTCACCCTCGATGCGATGCCCGGTAAACAAATGGCCATCGACGCCGACTTGAACGCCGGCCTGATCGATCAGAACCAGGCCAAACTGCGGCGGATGGAAGTGGCACAGGAAGCCGAGTTCTACGGTTCCATGGACGGTGCCAGCAAGTTCGTTCGCGGTGACGCCATTGCCGGCCTGCTGATTCTGTTCATCAACCTGATCGGCGGCATGGCGGTTGGTATCTTCCAGCACGGCATGAGCTTCGGCGATGCCGGCAAGGTTTACGCACTGCTGACCATCGGTGACGGTTTGGTGGCGCAATTGCCATCACTGCTTTTATCTACAGCTGCAGCGATCATGGTAACCCGTGCTTCCGGTTCGGAAGACATGGGCAAGCAGATCAATCGCCAGATGTTCGCCTCGCCCAAAGCGTTGGCCGTGGCGGCGGGTTTGATGGCGGTGATGGGCCTCGTGCCGGGCATGCCGCACTTTTCCTTTCTCAGCATGGCGGCCCTGGCGGCTGGCGGCGCGTACCTGTTCTGGAAGAAGCAGAACGTGGTCAAGGTTCAGGCCCTGCAAGAGGTCAAGCGTCAACAGGAACTGCTGCCATCGCCCGCTCGCGCTCAGGAAACCAAGGAGCTTGGCTGGGATGACGTCACTCCGATCGACATGATCGGCCTGGAAGTCGGCTACCGGCTGATTCCGCTGGTGGACCGCAATCAGGGTGGTCAATTGCTGGCGCGGATCAAGGGCGTGCGCAAGAAGCTGTCCCAGGACCTGGGCTTCCTGATGCCGACCGTGCATATCCGTGACAACCTCGACCTGGCGCCGAGTGCCTATCGCCTGACCCTGATGGGGGTGATCCTGGCCGAAGCGGAGATTTACCCGGACCGCGAGCTGGCGATCAACCCGGGGCAGGTCTACGGTACGCTCAACGGCATTACCGCCAAAGATCCGGCTTTCGGTCTTGAGGCGGTCTGGATCGAAATCAGCCAGCGTGCCCAGGCGCAATCCCTCGGTTACACCGTGGTCGATGCCAGTACGGTAGTGGCAACCCACTTGAACCAGATTCTGTACAAGCACTCGAGTGAGTTGATCGGTCACGAAGAAGTGCAGCAACTCATGCAATTGCTGGCCAAAAGCTCGCCAAAACTCGCCGAAGAGCTGGTGCCTGGTGTGGTGTCTCTGTCTCAGTTGCTCAAGGTTTTGCAGGCGTTGCTGGCCGAACAGGTGCCAGTACGGGACATTCGCAGCATTGCCGAGGCCATCGCCAACAATGCCAGCAAGAGTCAAGATACTGCCGCGCTGGTGGCTGCGGTGCGCGTCGGCGTATCCCGCGCAATCGTCCAAAGCATTGTAGGCACTGACTCCGAGCTACCAGTGATCACCCTGGAGCCAAGGTTGGAACAAATATTGCTCAATAGTCTTCAGAAGGCAGGACAAGGCTCGGAAGAGGGTGTTCTGTTGGAGCCAAGCATGGCTGAGAAACTGCAACGCTCGTTGATCGATGCGGCGCAGCGTCAGGAAATGCAAGGTCAACCGGTGATTCTGCTGGTAGCCGGTCCGGTTCGCGCGATGCTGTCGCGATTCGGCCGATTGGCAGTCCCGGGTTTGCATGTGTTGGCTTACCAGGAAATTCCTGACAACAAGCAAGTGACCATCGTTGCGACAGTAGGGCCCAACGGCTGAGGTAGTGGTTTATGCAAGTTAAGCGTTTTTTCGCCGCCGATATGCGTCAGGCCATGAAGCTGGTTCGTGATGAGCTGGGCGCTGATGCCGCCATCATTGGCAACCGCCGGATCGCCGGTGGTGTCGAGCTGACGGCTGCCCTGGATTACAAGTTGTCGGCGCTGGCTCCGCGCGTTCCGAACATGGAACTCGAAGACGAGCTGCGCAAGACCCAATCGCGGATCGTCACCGCCCAGGCCGAACTGAGCCTGCGCAGCGATGGTGAGAGCGATAAGTCCACCAATCGCCAATTGTTCGCCGGCCTGCCACTGACCGCCGCCGAGCCGCTGATCGAGCCAACCTACACCGAACCCCGTCGCCCTGCGCCGGCTGCGGCACCTGCCTCCGGTGGCGTTGACCCACGGGCGTTCGACTCGATGCGTTTCGAACTCAACAGCCTGCGCGAACTGATGGAAGTGCAACTCGGTTCCCTGGCCTGGAATCAGCTGCAAGGCAGCCGTCCGGCCCAGGCCAATCTTTGGCGTCGCCTGCAACGCATCGGTCTGTCCGGCCCGTTGTCGCGCGATTTGCTGGCGCTGATTACCGATATTGAAGAACCTCGTCAGGCCTGGCGCATGTTGTTGGCACACCTGGCGCGGATGATCGTCACACCCGAAGTCGAGCCTCTGGAAGAGGGCGGCGTGATTGCCATGGTCGGCCCTGCCGGCATGGGCAAGACCACCACCCTGGCCAAGCTCGCGGCCCGTTACGTGCTCAAGTACGGCGCGCAGAATATCGCGCTGGTCAGCATGGACAGCTACCGTATTGGTGCTCAGGAGCAACTCAAGACGTTGGGCCGGATCCTCAATGTGTCAGTGACGCATGTCGATCCGGGCCAGTCGCTGGTGCAGGCGCTGGAGCCTTTGCTGCGCAAACGCGTGGTGCTTATCGATACCGCGGGCCTTCAGGCCAGCGATCCGGCACTGCGCATGCAGCTCGAAAGCCTGGCCGGTCGTGGCATCAAATCGAAAAATTATCTGGTTTTGGCAACCACCAGCCAGAAACAGGTTCTAACGGCCGCTTATCACAGTTACAAGCGTTGTGGGCTCGCTGGCTGCATCCTGACTAAACTGGATGAAACGGCAAGTCTGGGCGAGGTGTTGAGCCTGGCCATCAGTCATGAATTGCCGGTGGCCTACCTGACCGATGGCCCGCGGATTCCGGATGATTTGCATCTACCGCGTCGTCATCAGTTGGTCAGTCGCGCCGTCAGCGTGCAAATGCAAGAAGAACCCAGCGAAGAAGCCATGGCTGACATGTTCGCTGATATTTACCACAGCCCGACCAAGCAGGTCGGCTGAGGTATTAATGAACAGTTTTTGTACCTACATCGATGGTCTGCCATGCATTGTTCAGTTCGTGAACGCGCAGCCAGTAATGTGGCCTCCGTCTAAGTAAGACAAGGTAAAGAAAATTCATGGGCAGCATGCATCCCGTACAGGTGATCGCGGTGACCGGCGGCAAAGGTGGCGTCGGGAAGACTAACGTGTCAGTGAACTTGTCCCTGGCTCTAGCAGAGCTCGGTCGACGCGTCATGCTGTTGGACGCCGATCTGGGGCTGGCGAACGTCGACGTCCTGCTGGGACTGACACCCAAACGTACTTTGGCCGACGTGATCGAAGGCCGCTGCGAGCTGCGCGACGTTCTGTTGCAGGGCCCTGGCGGCATTCGCATCGTCCCGGCCGCGTCCGGCACACAGAGCATGGTTCATTTGAGCCCGGCCCAACACGCCGGCCTGATCCAGGCGTTCAGCGATATCGGCGACAACCTTGACGTACTGGTGATCGACACCGCTGCGGGCATTGGTGACTCGGTAGTCAGTTTCGTTCGCGCCGCGCAAGAAGTGTTGCTGGTGGTCTGCGACGAACCGACCTCGATCACAGATGCCTATGCACTGATCAAACTGCTGAACCGCGATTACGGCATGAACCGCTTCCGCGTCCTGGCCAACATGGCCCAGAGCCCGCAGGAAGGTCGCAACCTGTTCGCCAAGTTGACCAAGGTCACGGATCGCTTCCTGGACGTCGCCTTACAATACGTCGGCGCGGTGCCTTACGACGAAAGCGTGCGCAAGGCTGTGCAGAAGCAGCGCGCCGTCTACGAAGCCTTCCCGCGGTCCAAGTGCTCACTGGCGTTCAAGGCCATTGCACAAAAGGTCGATACCTGGCCGCTGCCTGCCAACCCGCGCGGGCACCTGGAGTTTTTCGTCGAGCGCCTCGTGCAACAAACCGCAGGACCTGTGCTATGACAGCCAGTGGCTACAACCTCTACAAGAAGTCGGCACGTGACGCGCAGTACGAGCTGATCGAGCGTTACGCGCCACTGGTTAAACGCATTGCCTACCACTTGCTGGCACGTCTGCCAGCCAGTGTCCAGGTTGAAGATCTGATCCAGGCCGGGATGATCGGCCTGCTTGAAGTGTCGACCAAATACGACGCCAGCAAAGGCGCGAGTTTCGAGACGTACGCGGGCATTCGAATCCGCGGCGCGATGCTCGATGAAGTACGCAAGGGGGACTGGGCGCCACGTTCGGTCCACCGCAATACCCGGATGGTCAGCGACGCAATTCGCTCGATTGAAGCTAAAACCGGCCGTGACGCTAAAGATCACGAAGTTGCGGCCGAACTCCAATTGAGTCTCGACGATTATTACGGGATTTTGAACGACACCCTGGGCAGCCGGTTATTCAGTTTCGACGATCTGTTGCAGGACGGCGAACACGAAGGGCTGCACGAGGATGGCGCGAGTGCTCATCTCGAGCCGTCACGCGATCTGGAAGATGAACGCTTCCAGGCGGCGCTGGCGGACGCGATTGCCAATTTGCCGGAGCGTGAGCGACTGGTGTTGGCGCTGTACTACGACGAAGAGTTGAATCTCAAGGAAATCGGTGAGGTCCTGGGGGTCAGCGAATCTCGGGTCAGCCAGTTACACAGCCAGTGCGCGGCCCGCTTGCGGGGGCGTTTGGGGGAGTGGCGAGCGCGCTGAAGGCAGTGTGGGGACACTGCGAGCGGGACCGGTGTGGGATTAACTGCACCGGTCGCGATCTGTTGTGCTCCAGACAGTCATTGAGTGCTTTGCCGGATTGATTGAAATGGCGCGTCCAGGTGCTGGGCGCGTTTAAGACTGCTTGGAGGTCGAATTGGACAAGAACATGAAAATCCTCATCGTTGATGACTTCTCAACGATGCGGCGGATCATTAAAAACCTGTTGCGTGACCTTGGGTTCACCAACACGGTCGAGGCCGATGATGGCACTACTGCCATTCCGGTTCTCAACAGCGGCAGCATCGACTTTCTGGTAACAGACTGGAACATGCCTGGCATGACCGGTATCGATCTGCTGCGCCACGTGCGTGCCGATGAAAAGCTCAAGCACCTGCCGGTGCTGATGGTGACCGCTGAAGCCAAGCGCGAGCAGATCATCGAGGCAGCCCAGGCCGGTGTTAACGGCTATGTGGTCAAGCCCTTCACGGCCCAGGCGTTGAAAGAAAAAATCGAAAAGATTTTCGAACGCATCGGTTGAGAAACTGCGCCACGGGGGAGCTATGGAGCATTACGAATCTTCACAGGGCGATTTCGAGTTGACCCTGAAAAAACACGCTGTCGAACTGGTCGAAAGCCTTGAAAAAGGCAGGTTCGGCGACGCCGTGCAACTGATCCATGAGCTCAACCAGACCCGTGACCGCGGCCTGTATCAGGAAGTGGGCAAGCTCACTCGCGAGCTGCATAGCGCGATCGTCAATTTCCAGATTGACCCGAACATGCCGCAAGCCGAGGAAGTCTCGCAGATCACGGATGCCACCGAGCGTCTGGGTTATGTGGTCAAGCTGACCGAGGCGGCTGCCAACCGCACCATGGACCTGGTGGAAAACGCCACGCCGCTGGTCAACGGCCTGAGCAACGAAGCCCAGGCCTTGAGCACCGATTGGGGACGGTTCATGCGTCGCGAAGTCGGGGCTGAAGAGTTCCGCGAGCTGGCTCGGCGAGTCGACGGTTTCCTGACACGCAGCAGCGAAGACAATCGCGTTGTGTCGAGCAACCTCAACGATATTCTGCTCGCTCAGGATTACCAGGACCTCACCGGTCAGGTGATCAAGCGTGTGACCCAATTGGTCACCGAAGTTGAAAGCAACCTGCTCAAGCTCGTGCTTATGGCCAGTCAGGTGGACCGCTTTGCGGGCATCGAACATGACCGTGAAGCGATGCTGGCAGAAAAAGATCCGCAAAAACATCTCTCTCAGGGTGAAGGTCCGCAGATTCATGCCGATAAAAGAGAAGACGTTGTGTCCGGTCAGGACGATGTAGACGATTTGCTTTCCAGCCTTGGATTCTAGGAGCACCCCTACACATGAGCTTCGGCGCCGATGAAGAGATCCTTCAGGATTTCCTGGTTGAGGCCGGCGAGATTCTAGAGCAACTGTCCGAACAGCTGGTCGAGCTTGAAAGCCGACCTGATGATGCGGATTTGCTCAATGCAATTTTTCGCGGTTTTCACACTGTAAAAGGAGGCGCCGGCTTCCTCCAGCTCAACGAGCTGGTGGAGTGCTGTCACATCGCCGAGAACGTGTTCGACATCCTTCGCAAGGGTGAACGTCGCGTCGACTCGGAACTGATGGACGTGGTTCTCGAAGCGCTGGATGCGGTGAACGGCATGTTTACCGAAGTCCGTGAGCGCAGCCCGATCACGGCTGCCACGCCAGAATTGCTTGCGGCACTGGCCCGTCTGGCCGAGCCGCAAACTGAAGAAGCCGCGCCAGTTGCCGAAGTGGTCGAAACACCGGCGGCTGAAGGCGACATCACCGATAACGAATTCGAACAACTGCTGGACTCGCTGAACGCCGTCAAGGCTCAGGCAGAAGCCCCGGCAGCCGTGCCAGCGCCGAGCAGCAATGCGGCAGCCAGCGACGAAATCACCGATGCCGAGTTCGAGTCGTTGCTCGATCAACTGCACGGTAAAGGTCAGTTCGCCGTCGATGCGGTGGCCCCGGCGCCAGCCGCACCGGCTGCCCCGAAAGCGGCAGGCGACAGCTCCGATATCACCGACGACGAGTTCGAAGCACTGCTCGATCAGTTGCACGGCAAGGGCAACTTTGCCGTTGATGCGCTGGAATCGGCCATTGCTGCGGTCCCGGCCCCGGCTGCGCCCACCGCTAAAGCGGCCGGCGGCGATTTGATCTCCGATCACGAGTTCGAATCGCTGCTCGACGAATTGCACGGCAAAGGCAAGTTCACTGAGGTTGGCACTGGCGCAGTGGTTTCTGCTCCTGTCGCCAAGGCGCCAGCACCGGCTGCGAAACCCGTTGCCAAAGCGCCCGAGCCTAAAGCCGAAGCGCCGAAGCCTGCCGCTGCTGCTGCCCCGGCTCCGGCGCGTGCCCCGTCCGCGCCGCCACCGGAAAAACCGGCCAGCGAAGCCGAAACCACCGTGCGGGTCGATACCGCGCGTCTCGACGAAATCATGAACATGGTCGGCGAGTTGGTACTGGTGCGTAACCGCTTGGTCCGTCTGGGCCTCAACAGCGGCGACGAAGCCATGTCCAAGGCCGTGTCGAACCTCGACGTGGTCACGGCCGACCTGCAAACCGCGGTCATGAAGACCCGGATGCAACCGATCAAGAAGGTCTTCGGACGTTTCCCGCGTCTGGTTCGCGACCTGGCTCGCCAGCTCAAGAAAGAGATCAACCTGGAACTGGTCGGCGAAGAAACCGACCTCGACAAGAACCTCGTCGAGGCCCTGGCCGACCCGCTGGTCCACTTGGTGCGCAACTCGGTCGACCACGGTATTGAAGAGCCGGCCGAACGTGAAGCGATGGGCAAGCCTCGCAGCGGCAAGGTGATCCTGTCCGCTGAGCAGGAAGGCGACCACATCCTGCTGTCGATCTCCGATGACGGCAAGGGCATGGACGCCGATGTTCTGCGCGGCATTGCCGTGAAGAAAGGCTTGATGGACAAGGATGCAGCGGATCGCCTCAGCGAATCCGATTGCTTCAACCTGATCTTCGCGCCGGGTTTCTCGACCAAGACCGAAATTTCCGATGTCTCCGGACGCGGCGTGGGCATGGACGTGGTGAAAACCAAAATCGCCCAGCTCAACGGCACCATCAATATCTATTCGACCAAGGGCAAGGGCTCGAAGATCGTCATCAAGGTCCCGTTGACCCTGGCGATCATGCCGACGCTGATGGTCATGCTGGGCAACCAGGCGTTTGCGTTCCCGCTGGTGAACGTCAACGAGATCTTCCACCTCGACCTGTCGCGCACCAACGTGGTGGACGGCCAGGAAGTGGTGATCGTGCGGGACAAGGCGCTGCCATTGTTCTACCTCAAACGCTGGCTGGTCAGCTCCGCCGCTCACGAAGAGCAGCGCGAAGGCCATGTGGTGATCCTTTCGGTGGGCACTCAGCGGATCGGCTTCGTCGTCGATCAACTGGTGGGCCAGGAAGAAGTGGTCATCAAGCCATTGGGCAAAATGCTCCAGGGAACCCCAGGCATGTCCGGCGCCACCATCACCGGTGACGGCCGCATTGCGCTGATTCTCGATGTTCCGAGCATGCTCAAGCGTTACGCCGCACGGCGTATTTGATTCTGGTGGGGCGGGGCGACTGAGCCTCGCTCCGTCTAACGGAGTGTTTATGGCAGTTAAAGTCCTGGTGGTGGACGATTCGGGGTTTTTCCGCCGCCGCGTCTCGGAAATTCTTTCAGCGGATCCGAATATCCAGGTCGTCGGCACGGCGACCAACGGAAAAGAGGCGATTGATCAGGCGCTGGCCCTCAAGCCAGACGTGATCACCATGGACTACGAG
Organism: Pseudomonas lyxosi; assembly: GCF_047758685.1. NCBI lineage: Bacteria > Pseudomonadati > Pseudomonadota > Gammaproteobacteria > Pseudomonadales > Pseudomonadaceae > Pseudomonas > Pseudomonas lyxosi. The sequence continues at coordinate 6,453,608 of NZ_CP180481.1, read as the reverse complement.
ATGCCGATGATGGATGGCATCACGGCGGTGCGGCACATCATGCAGCGTTGCCCGACGCCGGTGTTGATGTTCTCCTCGCTGACCCATGAAGGCGCTCGGGTAACCCTCGATGCGCTGGACGCCGGCGCGGTGGATTTCCTGCCGAAGAATTTCGAAGACATCTCCCGTAACCCGGAGAAGGTCAAGCAACTGCTGTGCGAGAAGATTCTCAGCATCTCGCGCAGTAACCGTCGCGCCAACACCTACAGCGCTCCGGCACCTGTCGCCGCACCCGCTCCGACGCCTGTACCTTCGAGCGTCAGCAGCTACGGCAGCAGCGCGCCTGCGCGTCCGGCACCGGCTCCGATTCCGGCGCGTACCCACGCGCCAGCCTCGTCGTCGCCCGCGCCGAAACGTAAAGCCTACAAACTGGTCGCCATCGGTACGTCCACTGGTGGCCCGGTTGCCTTGCAGCGGGTTTTGACCCAGTTGCCGGCCAACTTCCCCGCACCGATCGTATTGATCCAACACATGCCGGCTGCCTTTACCAAGGCCTTCGCCGAGCGTCTGGACAAGCTCTGCCGCATCAGCGTCAAGGAAGCCGAGGATGGCGACATCCTGCGTCCGGGCCTGGCGTTGCTGGCGCCGGGTGGCAAGCAAATGATGATCGACGGCCGTGGCGCGGTGAAAATCCTCCCGGGCGACGAACGTCTGAACTACAAGCCGTGCGTGGACATCACCTTCGGTTCCGCAGCCAAGTCCTACGGTGACAAAGTTCTGGCGGTCGTATTGACCGGCATGGGCGCCGATGGTCGTGAAGGCGCGCGCCTGCTCAAGCAGGGCGGCAGCTCGATCTGGGCTCAGGATGAAGCCAGCTGCGTGATCTACGGCATGCCGATGGCCATCGTCAAAGCTGAACTCGCCGACGCGGTGTACGGCCTGGACGATATCGGCAAGCATCTGGTCGAGGCTTGTATCTGATGGATGTTTTAAGCCTTATCGGGATCATCCTGGCGTTCGTCGCCATCATCGGTGGCAACTACCTTGAAGGCGGCCATCTCGGCGCCCTGGCCAACGGCCCGGCGGCGTTGATCGTTATCGGCGGAACCGTCGGTGCGGCGCTGTTGCAGGCGCCGATGAGCGCTTTCAAGCGCGCCATGCAGATTCTGGCCTGGATCCTGTTCCCTCCGCGCATCGACCTCGCCGGTGGCGTCGATCGCGTCGTCAACTGGAGCCTGACCGCACGCAAGGAAGGCTTGCTCGGTCTGGAAGGGGTGGCCGACGCCGAATCTGACAACTACGCGCGCAAAGGCCTGCAACTGCTGGTGGACGGCGCCGAGCCGGAAGCGATTCGCAGCATCCTGGAAGTGGATTTCTACACCCAGGAAAGCCGCGACATCGAAGCCGCCAAAGTCTTCGAAAGCATGGGCGGCTACGCGCCGACCATCGGCATCATCGGTGCGGTGATGGGCCTGATCCACGTGATGGGCAACCTGGCCGATCCATCGCAACTGGGTAGCGGCATTGCCGTGGCCTTTGTCGCGACCATCTACGGCGTGGCCAGTGCCAACCTGGTGCTGCTGCCGATTGCCGCCAAACTCAAGTCCGTCGCTTTGCGGCAGTCGCGTTATCGCGAAATGTTGTTGGAAGGCATTCTGTCGATCGCCGAAGGTGAAAACCCTCGCTCTATTGAGTTGAAGCTTCAGGGCTTCATGGATTGATGGGGGTAATGGACCATGGCACGTCGCCGGCAACCTGAAGAACATGTAAACCATGAACGTTGGCTGGTTTCGTACGCCGACTTCATTACATTGCTGTTCGCTTTCTTCGTGGTGATGTACTCGATCTCTTCGATCAACGAAGGCAAGTACAAGGTCATCTCGGAAGCGTTGATTGGCGTGTTCACCGATTCGGATCGTGCCCTCAAGCCGATCCCTATCGGCGACGAGCGACCGAAGACCGTGACCCCGGCCAAGCCGCTGGTCAAAGACGCCGAGCAGGTCGACGCCGGTATCGCAGGTGCCAGCGATCCGCTCAAAAGCATCGCCGACGACATCAGCGCCGCGTTCGGCGACTTGATCAGCTCCAACCAGATGACCATTCGTGGCAACGAGCTGTGGGTCGAGATCGAACTCAATTCCAGCCTGTTGTTCGGCAGTGGCGACGCCATGCCCAGCGACATTGCGTTCAACATCATCGACAAGGTTGCCGCGATTCTGAAGCCGTTCGACAACCCGATTCACGTCGAAGGTTTCACTGACGATCAACCGATCCGCACCGCGCAATACCCGACCAACTGGGAGCTGTCCTCGGCCCGGTCGGCGAGCATCGTGCGCATGCTGGCGATGCAGGGTGTGAACCCCGGTCGCCTGGCGTCGGTGGGTTATGGCGAGTTCCAGCCAGTGGCCAACAACGCGACTGCCGAGGGCCGGGCGCGTAACCGTCGCGTCGTGCTGGTGGTGTCACGAAATCTCGATGTACGCCGCAGCCTCACGGGAACCGGAACCGCCAATGCTAAACCGGATGCCGCGTTGAAGCGTGCTGGCACACAAACTGCACCGACCCCGGTCAAGTCGCCGGGACGAGAGAGTGCCGTCAATTCTCCGTCACCCGCATTAATACGTTGAGCTTTTCCTCGGTCGACCATTTCGACCGGGAGGAACAATCCGAATGAGAGTCTGGGCAGTCGCCAATCAAAAGGGTGGTGTTGGTAAAACCACTTCCTCTATCGCTTTAGCCGGTTTACTGGCCGAGGCAGGCAAGCGCGTGGTTGTGGTCGATCTCGACCCCCACGGCTCCATGACCAGCTACTTCGGTTACGACCCCGACAGCTTGGAACACAGCAGCTACGACCTGTTCCTGCACAAGGGCAGTGTGCCGCAAGGCCTGCCCGGTCAGTTGTTGTTGCCGACCAGCCACGAGAGTATTTCCCTGTTGCCGTCGAGCACCGCGCTCGCGACCCTCGAGCGTCAGTCGCCGGGGCAGAGTGGCCTGGGCCTGGTGATTGCCAAGAGCCTGGCGCAACTTTGGCAGGACTTCGATTACGCCGTGATCGACAGCCCGCCGTTGCTCGGCGTGCTAATGGTCAATGCCTTGGCGGCGAGCCAGCAATTGGTGATCCCGGTGCAGACCGAACATTTGGCAGTCAAAGGCCTGGAACGCATGGTCAACACCCTGGCGATGATCAATCGTTCGCGTAAACAGGCGCTGCCGTTCAGCATCGTGCCGACCTTGTTCGACCGCCGCACGCAGGCGTCCCTCGGCACGCTGCGGGTGTTGCGCGACAAATACCCGGAAGACATCTGGCAGGGCTACATCCCGGTCGATACTCGCTTGCGTGATGCCAGTCGTGCTGGCGTGACGCCTTCGCAGTTCGACGGCAAGAGCCGTGGGGTGCTGGCTTATCGCGCGTTGCTCAAGCATTTGCTGGCCGCACAACTTGTTCCGCAGGTGGCGTGAGATGAACCGCCCGGTAAAAATCACCTCACGCCCGCAACTGGCTCTCCAGTCTTATCTGGACAGTTTGCTGATGGAGGCGACCGAAGAGTTGCCGTCGCAAACCGAAGCGCTGGTTGAAATCGTTGAGGTTGTTGAAGCTGTCGAAGTTGAAGCTGCGCTGGACGAGTTCCAGGCAGCGGTACTCGAAGAGCAGGCTCGCGATGCGCAGAAACCCGCCGTGGTTGCCGCGCCGGTAGCAGCGCCCGTGGCGAAAGCACCGGTAGCTGTGATCGAAGCGCCAGCGCCGGTTCTCGCGCCGGTATCGACCATCGCACCGTTGCTGCAAGCCTTGGTGCCAGCGGTGGTCGAAGTCCACCTGCCACCGAGCAACACGCCACCGCCAGTGGAAACCGATGGTCGCCCGTCCTGGGCCGCCGAGCCATTCGAATGCCTGTTGTTCGATGTCGCCGGGCTGACCCTGGCGGTGCCGCTGGTGTGTCTGGGTTCTATTTATTCTTTGGCCGGTCACGAGCTGACACCGCTGTTCGGTCAGCCGGAATGGTTCCTCGGGATCCTGCCGAGCCAGGCCGGCAACCTGAAAGTATTGGACACCGCGCGTTGGGTCATGCCCGACCGTTACCGCGACGATTTCCGTCAGGGCCTGCAATACGTTATTTCGGTTCAGGGCTACGAGTGGGGACTGGCGGTGCATCAGGTCAGCCGTTCGTTGCGCCTGGACCCGAACGAAATCAAATGGAGAAGTCATCGAGGTCAGCGGCCATGGCTCGCCGGCACGGTGATTGAGCACATGTGTGCGCTGCTGGACGTTTCCGCCCTGGCCGAGTTGATCGCCAGCGGCGGGGCAAAGCACATGGGCAGCAGCAAGCCGCTACACAAACCGACATAGCTGCCGACATAACAAGTATGCGACGGCATTGTTGAATGCCGCCAACAGAACACACACCGCCAGAAGCGGTTTTTCGAGGGGTCAGGGTATGAGTAATCAAGCGACGAATGCAAAAGGTTCTGAAGATCCGATCCTGCAATGGGTGACCTTCAAACTGGACAATGAAACCTACGGCATCAACGTGATGCGCGTTCAGGAAGTCCTGCGTTACACCGAGATCGCCCCGGTCCCGGGTGCCCCGAGCTACGTGCTGGGCATCATCAACCTGCGCGGTAACGTGGTCACCGTGATCGACACCCGTCAGCGCTTCGGCCTGATGAATGCTGAGATCAGCGATAACACCCGTATCGTCATCATTGAAGCCGACAAGCAAGTGGTCGGAATCATGGTCGACAGCGTGGCCGAAGTGGTTTACCTGCGTCAGTCGGAAATCGAGACCGCGCCGAACGTCGGTAACGAAGAATCCGCCAAGTTCATTCAAGGCGTGTGCAACAAGAACAACGAACTGCTGATCCTGGTCGAGCTGGACAAGATGATGAGCGAAGAAGAATGGTCGGATCTGGAGAACATCTGATTGATTCTTGAGGTAGCGGTCATTGTCCTGTTCCTCTTTTGGGCAGGCACGCTGGCGATGTTTCTGGCGTACATACGAGGCCAACGACTGATCGCCGCGCAACAGGCCCAGGGCGATGCGCTGCGCGATCAGCGCATCAAGGACCTGGCCCGGCGTGTCGAGGACTACCAGAGCGGCAACGTGCGCATGGGTGAAGACCTGCACGAACTGCGCGCGGTGGTCGGCCCGTTGCCGGACAAACTGGCTCAGCTGGAACAACGCGACCCGTCGAGCCTGTCGTTTGCCCAGGCGGCGCGATTGGTCGGGATGGGGGCTACCGTTGATGAGCTGACTCAGTCTTGCGGTTTGACCCAGGCTGAAGCGGAGTTGATGCGTAAGCTGCACAAGAACTGATTTTTGCGTTTCAGCCGAGACCGCTTTCGCGAGCAAGCCCGCTCCCACATTGGATTGGCGGTGTTCACACATTTTGTGTCCACCGCTTATCCAATGTGGGAGCGGGCTTGCTCGCGAAGGCGTCCTCGAAACCTCAATAATCATCCCCGCGCTCGGTAATGTCCTTTTCGACCATCGGCGCATTGGGATCCTGTCCCTGCGGAAACTTGCCCTTCAGATTCCACGCAAACGCAATAATCTCGGCAATCGTGCGATACAACTCCTCCGGAATACTCTCCCCCAGTTCCATCCGCGCCAGCAGTTTCACCAGCTCGGCGTTTTCGTAGATGGGCACTTCATAATCGCGGGCAATCTTCAGAATGGCTTCGGCCAGTGCTTCGTCACCTTTGGCCGTGAGGGTAGGGGCGTGGCTGCCGTCGTACTTGAGGGCGATGGCCTGGCGCGGGGTGTTGGGGTTTTTCATGCGGTTTCGTCGACCCAGCGTTGTTCGAGGCGGGTTTGAGGGCCTTGTGGCGGTGTGCCGAGGTGGCAATCGAGATCGCCGACATTCAGGCCGGACGCCAGCAGACGCTGGCGCAGTTCGGCCAGATTACTGTCGATCAGGCTGGCGGTGTACGGGCGTTCGGCCCACAGCTGGCTGGACAGGCTGCCTTTGATCAGTTGTGCCTGAATCTGCAGCGGGCCCAAAGGCTCCATGTCGAACGCCAGGTCCACTCGCCACAATTGTTGTTTGGGTTCGCGCTCGTCGCGGCGTTCGTTTTGCTGTTCTTTCTCGGGCGCTTCTTCGCGCTGGAATTTGACCTGCAACGGCACGATGTCCTGAAGATTGCGCATCGGGATTTCCAGTTGCCAGGTGCTCATCAACCGTCCGTCGTCAGTGACGCCGGTCTGTTCCAGGCTCGACAGTTGATGGCTTTGCAGGCGCGAAACCGCCGCTGCTGCCAAACGCAGCAAGTGCTCGAGATCGCCTTCGCCGTCCGTGCTTTGTAGCAGGCGTTCGGGCAACGGGAAGCTGGTTGGTTGCGGTTTGGCGCTGACCTGACCGAGCATGCCGAGGGCGCTGCGCACGAAGTTCGGCATGGCCTGGGCCAAAGTGTTGGCGGCAATGATCGCGTTTAAATTGGTGTTGGCCGGGGTCAGTTGTGCGATCAGCTTGAGCAGATCGCCTTTCATGTCCGGGGCCAGTGTCGGGTTCTGACCGCTGAGCAGTTTGGCTTCAAGGAACAGCCCGCTATTGGCCAGTGCCTGGGCCAGCCCCTTTGGCGTGCTGAGTTGTTGAACATCGGGCAGGCCTGCGAGCAACTTGTCGACGGCGGCACGCAGATCACTGGACGTCTGATTCGAAGACGGCAGGTTTTGCAGGAGCTTGAGCAGGCCATCCAGCGAACCCTGGCGGCTCTGTTGACTGACCAGTTGTTGGGTCACCGCCAATTGCTCCTGACGGCTGCTCAATGGCACGAACTTCAGCGTCTGGGTGTCCTGCACCAGCGCGCTCAGCAAGGTGCCGATGCGCAGCGGGGTTGGGCTGTCGATGCTCAGGGTGCTGCCGCTCAACGCGGTGTTGAGCAAGCTCACCATCGAGCGAAACACCGTCGGCTGGCCCGGCACCTGCGGCAACACCTGAGAGGTCAGCACTTTGCCTTGCAGCAGCGTGCCGACCGGCAGTTGCGCGGTATCGATACGAGTGAGAGTGGCGACGCTGGAGGCGATGGCCTGTTGCACGGTGACGGCCAGGTTACCCGCCGATGGCTGGGTGATCGCCAGGCTGGTGCCCTGAGGCAGCGGTTGGGTGCTGGTGGCCTGGACCGTGGTCTGACGGCCGCTGTCGAGGGTGACCTTGAGCAACAGTTGAAAGGTCTGATCCGCCTGCTTGAGCGACAGCACTTCGGCTTTGGCGGTCTGGCCCGGAGTGATCAGGCCCTCCATCGGCGTCAGTAACTTCAGCAGGTCGCCACTCACCACCAGCGGCCGCGAAGTCGCGGGCGTGGTCTGCGGTAGCGGGAGGATGTTCATTTCGCCTGTCATACGCGGTCACAACCTGAGGAAATTGCCCTCTTTAGAGTAGGGCATGGCATGTATAATGCCGCCCCGTTGTATCCGGGGCGCTGAAAACATTTCAAATACTTGATCCAGCTCCTTAGAACGGGCCGCCAATGCATTTATCCTGCATATCTTTAACGGCCGCTCCACTGCCGACTTGAACCCAAAAGGCCCGTGATCTCTTGACCAGTCCTGTCCTGCAAACCGTTGCCCTCGCCTGTGAGCGAGACCTTCGGCTGCTCTTCGAAAATCTCGAATTGAGACTGGCCAGTGGCGAAATGTTGCAAATCAGCGGCCCCAACGGCAGTGGCAAAACCAGCCTTTTACGTCTGCTTTGCGGTCTGATGCAGCCGACTGCCGGTCAAGTGCTACTCAACGGCCAACCACTGAACGAGCAACGCTTTGAGCTGGCGCGTAACCTGCTGTGGATCGGCCATGCCGCCGGGATCAAGGATTTGCTGACGCCGGAAGAGAATCTGAGCTGGCTTTGCGCCTTGCATCAACCGGCCTCCCATGAGGCGATCTGGCAAGCGCTGACGGCCGTCGGACTGCGCGGTTTCGAGGATGTTCCTTGCCACACGCTGTCTGCCGGGCAGCAACGCCGGGTCGCGTTGGCGCGGTTGTACCTGGAAAGCCCGCCGCTATGGATCCTCGATGAGCCATTCACCGCGCTCGACAAACAAGGCGTGGCGCAACTCGAAGAACATTTGGCCGCACACTGCGAGCGCGGTGGCATGGTGGTCTTGACCACTCACCACACGCTGACCCGGATGCCGGCCGGCTATCGCGACATTGATCTGGGGAATTGGGCCGTATGAGTGTTTTCGGCCTGTTGGTCGCCCGCGAGGCCCGATTGTTGTTCCGCCGTCCGGCGGAGTTGGCCAATCCGCTCGTATTCTTCGCGATCGTCGTTTCCCTGTTCCCGTTGGCGGTCGGCCCCGAGTCTCAATTGTTGCAAACCTTGTCTCCGGGACTGGTGTGGGTAGCGGCCCTTTTATCGGTTTTGCTCTCGTTGGACGGGCTTTTCCGCAGTGATTTCGAAGACGGATCGCTCGAACAGTGGGTCCTTTCGTCGCACCCCCTGCCTCTTCTGGTTTTGGCCAAGGTACTGGCACACTGGTCCTTCTCCGGCCTGGCACTGGTTTTGCTCGCTCCATTGCTGGCATTGATGCTCGGTTTGCCAACCGCCTGTCTGCCGGTGTTGCTGCTTTCTTTGTTGCTGGGTACACCGGTGCTGAGCCTGCTCGGTGCGGTGGGCGCAGCCCTGACGGTGGGATTGAAGCGTGGTGGCCTGTTGCTGGCGCTGCTGATTCTGCCGCTGTACATCCCGGTGTTGATTCTCGGCAGTGGCGCCTTGCAGGCAGCCTTGCAGGGCATGCCGGCGACCGGTTATCTCCTGTGGCTTGGTAGCCTGACCGCCCTGGCGATAACCCTTACACCTTTTGCAATAGCTGCTGGCCTGAAGATCAGCGTCGGCGAATAATGAGGTCTGGTCATTTTTTGATCAGTAAAGACCCTTGGCTCTTCATAGCGAAGAGCAACCGTGATGGAAACAGTAATGAACTGGACTTGGTTTCATAAGCTCGGCTCGCCCAAATGGTTTTACGGCATCAGTGGCAAACTGCTGCCGTGGCTGAGCGTCGCGGCGTTGTTGCTGATCAGCGTTGGTGTAGTGTGGGGCCTGGCCTTCGCGCCGCCGGACTACCAGCAAGGCAACAGCTTTCGCATCATTTATATCCACGTTCCAGCCGCCATGCTGGCCCAGTCCATCTACGTGATGCTGGCGGTGTGCGGCATCGTCGGGCTGGTGTGGAAGATGAAGCTGGCCGACGTCGCCCTGCAATGCGCGGCGCCCATCGGCGCCTGGATGACCGCCGTAGCGCTGGTCACCGGTGCGATCTGGGGCAAACCGACCTGGGGCTCGTGGTGGGTCTGGGATGCACGACTTACGTCCATGCTTATTCTGCTGTTTCTGTACTTCGGTCTTATTGCGCTGGGCAACGCGATCAGCAATCGTGACAGTGCCGCCAAGGCCTGCGCGGTCTTGGCGATTGTCGGCGTGATTAACATCCCGATCATCAAATACTCGGTGGAGTGGTGGAACACCCTGCACCAAGGCGCGACGTTCACCCTCACCGAAAAACCGGCGATGCCCGCCGAGATGTGGCTGCCATTGCTGCTGACGGTACTGGGTTTCTACTGTTTCTTCGGCGCGGTGTTGCTGCTGCGCATGCGTCTTGAAGTGCTCAAGCGCGAAGCCCGCGCCAGTTGGGTCAAGGCCGAAGTGCAGAACAGTCTGGAGGCCGCTCGATGAGTTTTGCTTCATTCGGCGACTTCCTCGCCATGGGCCATCATGCCCTGTATGTCTGGTCAGCCTATGGCATCTGCCTGGCGGTGCTGGCCCTCAACGTGGCGGCGCCGATCCTGGCCCGCAAGCGGTATCTGCAACAAGAGGCGCGTCGTTTGCGCCGGGAGAACGGCAAGTGAATCCGCTGCGCAAAAAGCGTCTTATCATCATTCTCGCGATTCTGGTCGGTGTCGGCGCCGCCGTCGGCCTGGCCCTGAGCGCCCTGCAGCAGAACATCAATCTGTTTTACACCCCGACCCAGATCGCCAACGGCGAAGCCCCGCAAGACACGCGCATCCGCGCTGGCGGCATGGTCGAGAAAGGTTCGCTGCAACGTTCCGGCGATTCGCTGGACGTGAAATTCATCGTCACCGACTTCAGTAAATCCGTGACCATCAGTTACCGCGGCATCCTTCCGGACCTGTTCCGCGAAGGGCAGGGCATTGTTGCCCTGGGCAAGCTCAACGCCGATGGCGTGGTGGTGGCCGATGAAGTGCTGGCCAAGCACGACGAAAAGTACATGCCGCCAGAAGTGACCAAGGCTTTGAAAGACAGTGGTCAATCTGCTCCAACGCCCGCGAAGGAGGGTTGATCGATGACGTCTGGACTCTATATTCCTGAACTCGGCCACCTGGCCATGATTCTGGCGCTGTGTTTCGCGCTGGTTCAGGCCGTGGTGCCGTTGTTCGGTGCCTGGCGCGGTGACCGTTTGTGGATGAGCCTCGCTCAGCCGGCCGCCTGGGGGCAATTCGCGTTTCTGCTGTTCTCCTTCGGTTGCCTGACTTACGCCTTCATGGCCGACGATTTCTCCGTCGCCTATGTGGCCAGCAACTCCAACAGCGCGTTGCCGTGGTACTACAAGTTCAGTGCGGTGTGGGGCGCTCACGAAGGGTCGTTGCTGCTCTGGGCTCTGATTCTCGGCGGCTGGACCTTCGCGGTGTCGGTGTTCTCCCGGCAGTTGCCGCAAGTGATGCTGGCTCGCGTGCTGGCGGTGATGGGCATGATCAGCACCGGTTTCCTGCTGTTCCTGATCCTCACGTCCAACCCGTTTGCACGCATCCTGCCGCAAATTCCTGCGGACGGTCGTGATCTCAACCCACTGCTGCAAGACATCGGCCTGATCGTTCACCCGCCGATGCTGTACATGGGCTATGTCGGTTTCTCCGTGGCGTTCGCTTTTGCCATCGCTGCATTGCTGGGCGGTCGTCTTGATGCGGCGTGGGCTCGCTGGTCCCGTCCGTGGACCATCGTCGCCTGGGCTTTCCTCGGTATCGGTATCACCCTCGGTTCGTGGTGGGCGTACTACGAACTCGGCTGGGGCGGCTGGTGGTTCTGGGACCCGGTGGAAAACGCCTCCTTCATGCCATGGCTGGTGGGTACGGCGCTGATTCACTCCTTGGCGGTCACGGAAAAACGTGGCGTGTTCAAGAGCTGGACCGTGTTGCTGGCCATCGCCGCGTTCTCGCTGAGCTTGCTGGGGACCTTCCTCGTGCGTTCCGGCGTGTTGACCTCGGTTCACGCCTTTGCGTCCGACCCTGAACGCGGCGTGTTCATCCTGATCTTCCTGCTGTTCGTGGTCGGTGGTTCGCTGACGCTGTTTGCCCTGCGCGCTCCCGTGGTGAAAAGCCACGTCGGCTTCAACCTCTGGTCCCGGGAAACCCTGCTGCTGGGTAACAACCTGGTGCTGGTCGTCGCCGCTTCGATGATCCTGCTCGGCACCTTGTATCCGCTGATTCTCGATGCAATGACCGGCGCCAAGCTGTCGGTCGGCCCGCCGTACTTCAACGCACTGTTCATTCCGCTGATGGCCTTGCTGATGATGGTGATGGCGGTCGGCATGTTGGTGCGCTGGAAAGACACCCCGGTCAAATGGCTGTTGAGCATGCTGACCCCGGTGTTGCTCGGCAGCGCCGCGCTGGCCGTCGTTGCCGGCGTCGCTTATGGCGATTTCAATTGGGCGGTGATCGCCACGTTCATGCTCGCGGCCTGGGTGCTGTTGGCTGGCGTGCGTGACATCTTCGACAAGACTCGCCACAAAGGCCTGATCAAAGGCTTGCCGACCCTGACCCGCAGTTATTGGGGCATGCAGGTCGCTCACCTCGGCATCGCCGTGTGCGCCCTCGGCGTCGTGCTGTCGAGCCAGAACAGTGCCGAGCGCGACCTGCGTCTGGCGCCGGGCGAGTCCATGGACCTGGGCGGTTATCACTTCGTGTTCGAAGGCGCCAAGCACTTCGAAGGCCCGAACTTCACCTCCGACAAGGGCACCGTTCGGGTGATCCGCAACGGCAAGGAAGTCAGCGTGCTGCACCCGGAAAAACGCCTCTACACCGTGCAGAACTCGGTGATGACCGAAGCCGGGATCGACGCCGGTTTCACCCGCGACCTCTACGTCGCACTCGGCGAACCGTTGGGCGATGGCGCCTGGGCCGTTCGCGTCCACGTCAAACCGTTCGTGCGCTGGATCTGGTTCGGTGGTCTGCTCACCGGTTTGGGCGGGTTGCTGGCGGCATTGGATCGCCGTTACCGGGTCAAGGTGAACAGCCGTGTGCGTGAAGCACTGGGTATGACGGGAGCCACGGCATGAGACGTTGGTTGATGCTGTTGCCCCTGGTGATTTTTCTGGTGGTGGCTGTTTTCCTTTATCGCGGTCTGTTCCTGAACCCGGCCGAGTTGCCTTCGGCGATGATCAACAAGCCGTTCCCGGAGTTTTCCCTGCCGGCCGTGCAGGGCGACAAAACCCTGACCAAGGCGGACATTCTGGGTAAACCAGCGCTGGTTAACGTCTGGGGCACCTGGTGCATTTCTTGCCGGGTCGAGCACCCGGTGCTGAATAAACTGGCCGAGAAGGGCGTGGTGATCTACGGCATCAACTACAAGGACGTCAACGCTGACGCCTTGAAGTGGCTGGTGGAATTCCACAACCCGTACCAGCTGGACATACGTGACGACGCAGGCACATTGGGTCTGAACCTCGGCGTGTATGGCGCTCCGGAAACCTTCTTCATCGACGCCAAGGGCATCATCCGCGACAAGTTCGTTGGCGTGATCGATGAACAGGTCTGGCGCGAAAAACTGGCGGCCAAGTATCAGGCGCTGGTTGATGAGGCCAAGCCATGAAGCGCTGGATAGCCGCCGCAGTATTGGGTTTGAGCATGGCCGGCGTGGCGCACGCGGCCATCGACACCTACGAGTTCGCCAAAGAAGGTGATCGCGAGCGTTTTCGCGAGCTGACCAAAGAACTGCGATGCCCCAAGTGTCAGAATCAGGACATTGCCGATTCCAACGCACCGATCGCCGCTGACCTGCGCAAAGAGATTTTCCGCATGCTCAACGAGGGCAAGGACAATCAGCAGATCATCGACTTCATGGTCGACCGCTACGGTGATTTCGTCCGCTACAAACCTGCTCTGAACGCCAAGACTGCTGTGCTCTGGTTCGGCCCTGCCGGCCTGCTGCTGGGCGGTTTTGTGATCATCGCCGTGATCGTCCGCCGTCGTCGCGTGCAACGCGCTGACACCAAGGATGAGCTCTCTGCCGAGGAGCGTGAGCGCCTCGACCACCTGTTGGATAAAACCAAGAATGATTGATTTCTGGCTCGCTGCAGGTCTGCTACTTCTGGTTGCCCTGAGTTTTCTGCTGATTCCCGTTCTGCGTGGCCGTCGCGCCCAGCTTGAAGAGGATCGTACGGCCCTGAACGTCGCGCTGTATCAGGAGCGCGTGGCTGAGTTGCAGACTCAGCAGGAAGAGGGTGTTCTAGACACCGCGCAAATGGACACCGGTCGCGCCGAAGCCGCCCGTGAATTGCTCGCCGACACTGAAGGCGTCGAGGCGCCACGCGTGTCCCGCCTGGGCAAACCGTGGCCCTTGCTGGCGGCGATTCTGGTGCCGGTGCTGGGTCTTGGCTTGTATCTGCATTTCGGGGCGAGCGACAAGGTTGAACTGACCCGCGAATTCTCCCAGGCGCCGCAGTCGATGGAAGAGATGACCCGCCGCCTGGAACGCGCGGTCGAGGCTCAACCGGATTCGGCTGAAGGCCTGTATTTCCTCGGTCGCACGTACATGGCTCAGGACCGTCCTGGCGATGCGGCGAAGATCTTCGAACGCACGGTGACCCTGGCCGGTCGTCAGCCGGAGCTGTTGGGTCAGTGGGCGCAGGCCCAGTACTTCGCCGACGGCAAGAAGTGGTCGGACAAGGTTCAGGCCCTGACTGACGAAGCACTCAAAGCCGATCCGAAAGAAGTCACCAGTCTTGGCTTGCTCGGTATTGCTGCCTTTGAAAGCCAGCGTTATCAGGACGCCATCGACTACTGGAATCGCCTGCTGGTGCAACTGCCACCGGAGGACAGTTCCCGCGCCGCGCTGCAAGGCGGCATCACTCGGGCCACCGAGAAACTCGAAGCCAGCGGTGGCAAGGTGGCCCAGGCGCCCGCTGCCAAGGTGGCGGCACTGCTCAAGGTGCGCGTGGATCTGGCACCAGAGCTGAAAGCCAAGGTTCAGCCGGGCGACAGCGTATTCATCTTCGCTCGCGCCACCGCAGGGCCTCCTGCGCCATTGGCCGCCAAGCGCCTGACTGTGGCCGACTTGCCGGCGACCGTCGAGCTGGGCGATGCCGACGCAATGATGCCGCAGTTGAAACTGTCGAACTTCCCTGAAGTCCAACTGGTTGCGCGCATCTCCCGCGCCGGCCAACCCACTGCCGGTGAATGGATCGGTCGCAGCCAGCCTCTGGCCAGCAGCACCACTGCGCAGCAAACACTGACCATCGACAGCCCGGACAAATGACAGGAAACGCCACTATGACCGCCATCGCTCGTATCACCCTGCTCAGTATGGTTTTGGGGTTAAGCGCTTGCGTGGTCCAACCGCAGCAGCCTGAACGGCTGCCACCAATCCCGCCGTCGCAGCCGCGTCCGACGCCGTCCCCGACACCGACACCGGGCAAGCCGAGCATTCCGGCCAAGCCCGCCAAACCGCTGCCACGCACCTCCGCGAGCTTCGCACCGCCGCCGGGCGGCAACAGCCATTGGGACGCCAAGCTAGGCGTGTACGTACTCGATGATCAGACCAACACCTTCTACCGCCAGCGTACGTACTATCGCTGGGACAACGGCTGGAGCCGGTCGATCAGCCCGAACGGTCCATGGGAAGAGACCGACATCCATGGCGTTCCGGGCGGGTTGGGACGGCAATTCGGGCAGTAAACAGAAACGGCGATCCTTGGATCGCCGTTTTGCTTTCTGAGCGTTTCTCAGACCTCCTTTTTCAGCAACCCCTGCACATACTCCACAAACGCCCGGGCCTTCGCACTGGCCATTCTGCCCGTGGGAAACACTGCCCAAAGGTCCTGATTCGGCAACGTCCAATCCTTCATCACTTCCCTGACCGCGCCGTTGGCCAGTTCCGGTGCAAACATCCATTCGGACGCCATGGTCAGCCCTTGATGGCCTAGCACTGCTGCACGCAGACCTTCGGCGGCGTTGACGCGGATTCGCCCGCTGATGATGACTGACTGATCATCTGTCCCGTTGCGGAACTGCCAATTGGCACCGCCACCCAAGGTGTAGACGACTGCTTGGTGTTTACTCAGATCGGCAGGGCAGGTGGGGTCGCCATGTTTTTCGAAATAAGCGGGCGTGCCCAACACCACGCGCCGACACTCGGCGATCTTGCGGGCGGTGAGGCCGGAGTCGCTCAGGGCGCCCATGCGCAGGGCGATGTCGACGCCTTCTTCCACCAGATTGACGTTGCGATCGTCCAGCATCAAATCGATGTTCAGGTCCGGGTTCTGATCGAGAAATGGCCCCAGGTGCGGAACGATGTGCAGCCGGCCAAAGGTCACGGCGGCGCAGATGCGCAGGTTGCCGGCCAGACCGCTGGCGGCACCGCGAGCGGCATTGTCAGCCTCATCGGCTTCTTCGATGGCGCGCTTGGAGCGTTCAAAAAAGGCCAGGCCGGCTTCGGTAGGTGTCAGGCCTCGGGTCGAGCGCAACAGCAACCTGACCGCGAGGCGCGCCTCCAAATGCGCGATGGCTTTCGAGACGGCGGGCTGGCCGATATTCAAGCGCCGGGCGGCGGCGGAAAAGGAGCCGGTTTCTACCACGTAGACGAAGGTTTCCATTGCGGCGAGGCGGTCCATCGAGGGTCCTTGTTTTGATCAATGTTCAGCTCAGAAAGCCGCTTTACCTATCGAAGACCCACCGTCGACAAACAAGGTTTGCCCGGTGATAAACCCGCTGTGCTCGGACAACAAAAACGCAATCGCCGCAGCGACCTCCTGCGGCTGCCCCAGCCGCCCCATCGGCACGCCGGCCAGATACCGCGCCTCACCTTCGCTGCCCGGCGGATTGTTGGCGCGAAACAGTTCGGTTTCGGTCGGGCCCGGGGCCACGGCGTTCACCGTCACGCCGGTGTGCGCCAGTTCCAGCGCCCAGGATCGCGTGAAGCTGATCAGCGCCGCTTTGGCCGCCGCGTAGGCGGTGCGCTGCGTGATACCCAGCACCGTCAGGCTGGAAATGTTCACCACCCGACCCCAGGCCTTGGCGCGCATGTTCGGCAGCAGTGCCTGAGTAGCCTGCAACGCCGAATGCAGGTTGATTCGCATCACGTCGTCGAAAGTATCGAGGTCGATTTCCCCCAGCACCTGCGGGCGCACCAGACCGACGTTATTCACCAGCCCGTCGAACTCATAGGTCCTGGCCAGATCCGCCAGCACTTCCTGAGTCAGTGCTCTGTCGCTCAGATCCAGCGGAAACAGGATGCCGGGAAAGCTTAGATCGGGCGATCGGGCAATACCGACCACCCGATGACCCGCGCGGTCCAGGTGCTCCGCTACCGCGCGGCCAATGCCTTTGCTGGCGCCGGTGATGAGAAAGGTACGTCGGGTCATTGCACACTCCTTGAAAGAACATGCCGCGGGTCAGGCGGCATTTGATCGGTTCAGCCGCGAATCGCATCCATCATCGCGTCAGGCTCAGGACGCTGAGTGTAATCCGGGTTGACCTCGGCGTAACGGATCAGGCGACTTGAAAAGATCCATTCCTGGGTGGGATGACGCGTCTCTCGATCACACTCTGCAAAACAACCGAGCGTCGCGATCTGGATTTTTGTGCTTGAGTAAAGATAACTCTAGGGTTACTTTTGTTTGAGCCTGAGCAAGGAGGCTATTGGTGCAGAGCAGGCTACTGATCAAGGAATTGGAGGAGGCTGGCTGGATACTGGATCGGATTACCGGCAGCTATCACATCTTCAAACACCGATACAACCCGTACACGATACCCGTCCCTCATCCGAAAAAGGATTTACCGATCGGGACGGTCAAAAGCATCAGGAGGCGAGCCGGGCTGTATTGCCCGGGAGCCAGTTACGCAGGAGATCCATAATGCAATATCCAATCTGTATCGAGTGGGGCGACGAGAACACCGCCATCGGTATTCAGATTCCCGATATTCCGGGCGCCGTAACGGCCGGGGATACGTTTGAAGACGCCTATAACGCAGCGGTCGAGATTGCCCACATCATGCTTCAGGAGATTGCGGCTGACGGGGAGTCAATTCCCATGCCTACATCTGCTGCCGCTCACCGTGGGAATCCGGACTTTGCCGACATGGGCTGGGGAATGCTGGAGCTGGACATCGCGCCGTACATGGGTAAAACCGAGAAGGTCAACGTGACGCTGCCCGGCTACGTGATCCAGCGTATCGATCGTTATGTGCGTGAGCACAATGTCAAAAGCCGCTCTTCCTTTCTGGCGGATGCGGCGATGGAGAAGTTGGTTCGGCACTGAGTGAGATCGAGACCATCGCCTTCGCGGGCGCCTACCCCTTGCCCGCGAAGCTATTGGTGGACTATGCCGTCGCCAACGAACGCTTCTGCGAAACACCCAAAAACCGCAACAACGCCAACAGCGGAAACGCGCTACCCACAATCACGATCCACAACCAGCCACCGTGCTCATACACCGCACTGGCCACCGAAGAACCAAACGCGCCACCGATGAAGATGCTGGTCATGTACAACGCATTCAGCCGGCTGCGGCTTTTGGCGTCGAGGGCGTAGACCGCGCGTTGGCCGAGGACCATGTTCATCTGCACGCAGAAGTCGAGCACCACGCCGGTGACCGCGAGGCCGA
Organism: Pseudomonas lyxosi; assembly: GCF_047758685.1. Taxonomy (NCBI): domain Bacteria; kingdom Pseudomonadati; phylum Pseudomonadota; class Gammaproteobacteria; order Pseudomonadales; family Pseudomonadaceae; genus Pseudomonas; species Pseudomonas lyxosi. The sequence goes on along the minus strand of NZ_CP180481.1, from coordinate 6,435,802 downwards.
TGACGCTGTAGGCCGGGTGGATGAAGGCGGGCAGGAAGCTCAGGCTGGCGAACAGCAGGGCCAGCAGTGATGCAATGCGAGTGTGGCCGGCATCAGCCAGTCGACCGGCAATGGGGGCGGCGATGGCGCCGATGGCCCCGACCAGGGCGAAGACCGCAATCTGGGTTTGCGACAAACCATGATTGCGAGCCAGTTCCAGCGGCACGGCGGTCCAGAACAGGCTGAAGGTGGCGAACATGCACCCCTGATAAAACGCGCGCTGACGCAACACCGGTTGTTGACGCAACAGGGTCCACAGAGAGCCCAACAACTGACCATAAGAAGCGCTGTGATCAGGCTGACGCTTGGGAATCGTCAGCGCCAGTACGATGCTGATCGCCGCCATCAACACCGCCGCAATCACAAACATCGCACGCCAACCGAAATGGTCAGCCACGCTGGACACCGGCCGCGCCAACAGAATCCCCAGCAACAAACCGCCCATGATCCCGCCGACCACGCGCCCGCGAGACTCTTCCGGCGCCAGATGCGCGGCCAGTGGAATCAGGATCTGCACCGACACCGAACTGAACCCCACCAGCAGCGAGATCAGCAAAAATACGTTTGGCTGATCGGTGAACGCCGCGCCCAGCAGGCTGGCAATCGCCACCACCGTGGTGATGATCATCAAGCGGCGGTTTTCCAGCAGATCGCCCAGCGGCACCAGGAAGAACAGACCCAACGCGTAACCGATCTGGGTCAGTGAAACGATCAGGCTGGCCATGGTGCTGGTCAGGCCGATGTCCGGCGCGATCAGACCGATGATCGGTTGGGCGTAGTAAATGTTGGCAACGATGGCGCCGCAGCAGAAGGCAAACAGCAGCACCATGCCTCGGGTCATTGTTGCAGTGCCGTGGGGCACTGGGTTCGCTGGGTTCATAACGGGTCTCGCTGAACAAAAGGGAATGCGCGCAGGCTAAAGGGCTATCGGAATGGGCAGAAGAGGGTTTGAAGTGATAGCAATCATTCCGTTGCGGAATGAGTGACGGACGTGTGTGATGTCCATCGAGGAGCCTTGCGTCAAAATATCGAGGTCCGATGATACATTCACTTACATCCTTTTCGATAGCGTGCTTATGTTCTCTCCTCACGTTTCATAACCGGAAGGCACTTCCATGAATGCGATGTTTCGTCACCTGATTCGCGGCGCTTCAGTTGTTTCCTTGATCGGCTTGTTCACGGCAGGTCCTGCCCAGGCTGCTGACGCGCCAGGCATGCGCGTCGGCGTTCGCGGCGAGATCACCGGGGTCAGCCCCGACGTGCTGAAAGTCCACGTCAACAGTGGTGAAAACGTGGTGATCAACCTGACCAAGGACACCAAGGTCCGCGCCGTCACCCTGGCCAATATCGAAGACATCAAACCCGGCAGCTATATCGGCTCGGCTGCCATTCCGCAAGAGGACGGCACCCTCAAGGCGCTGGAAGTCCATGTCTTCCCTCCGGAACTGGCCGGCAGCGGCGACGGGCATCGGCCGTTTGATCTGGCGAAGGGCAGTAGCATGACCAATGGCAGCGTCGGTGATCTGGTCGTCAGCAATGGCCGGGTTTTGACCGTCAACTACAAGGGCGGTCAGCAGAAGATTCTGGTGCCAGAGGATGTGCCGATCGTGAACCTGGTGCCGGGTGATCGCAGCTTGCTGAAGGTGGGGGTGAAGATCGTGACGTTTGTGACCCAAAGTGCCGACGGGACGCTGACCGCCCAATCCATCTCAGCCGGCAAGGATGGTGTTACACCGCCGATGTAACGGTGCATCGAGGAATGAACTCACCACTGATCGTTCCCATGCTCTGCGTGGGAATGCCTCATTGGACGCTCTGCGTCCGCTGTTGGGACGCGGAGCGTCCCGGGCTGCATTCCCACGCAGAGCGTGGGAACGATCAGTCAGCGGCCACAAAAAAGGCGACCTTCTCAGGTCGCCTTTTTCATCGGGCTCAGGAATTACTGACCGCTGTAGATCTGATCAAAAATCCCGCCATCATTGAAGTGGGTCTTCTGCACAGTCCGCCAGTCACCAAAGGTCTTCTCTACCGACAGGAAATCCACTTTCGGGAAACGATCGGTGTACTTGGCCAGCACCGCCGGATCACGCGGACGCAGGTAGTTCGCCGCAGCAATCTCCTGACCTTCCGGCGACCACAGGTACTTCAGGTATTCCTCGGCAGCAGCGCGAGTGCCTTTCTTGTCGACGGTTTTGTCGACCACCGACACTGGCGGCTCGGCTTCGGCGGAGACGCTTGGGTAAATCACTTCAAATTGGTCACGACCAAACTCACGGGCAATCATTTCCGCTTCGTTTTCGAAGGTCACCAGCACATCACCAATCTGGTTGGTCATGAAGGTCGTAGTGGCGGCGCGGCCACCGGTGTCGAGGACCGGCGCTTGTTTGAACAGCTTGCCGACGAAGTCTTTGGCTTTGCTTTCGTCACCACCGTTTTTCAGCACATAACCCCAGGCCGAGAGGTAGGTGTAGCGGCCGTTACCCGACGTTTTCGGGTTTGGCACAATCACCTGCACGCCGTCCTTGAGCAGGTCGGGCCAGTCTTTCAGTGCTTTCGGGTTGCCTTTGCGGACGATGAACACGGTGGCCGAGGTAAACGGTGCGCTGTTGTTCGGCAGACGGGTGACCCAGTTATCCGGGACCAGTTTGCCGTTGTCCGCCAGGGCGTTGATGTCGGTAGCCATGTTCATGGTGATGACGTCAGCCGGCAGGCCATCGATCACCGAACGCGCTTGTTTGCTGGAGCCGCCGAAGGACATCTGCAGGGTGATGTTTTCGTTGTGCTCGGCTTGCCAGTGTTTCTGGAAGGCAGTGTTGTAGTCCTTGTAGAAATCGCGCATCACGTCGTAGGAAACGTTAAGCAGGGTCGGTGCGGCCTGAGCCATGCTGGTCAGTGCCAGGCCAGCGGCCAGAAGTGAGGCGCCAAAGAGTTTTTTCACTGCGCAGTCCTTGTTCGTAAAGTTTTTATTTAAAAGTGAGGCAATTTGCCAGCGACTATAACGGGGCTCGCATAGTCCTTTAAAGATTAAAAAGCACTTTGCTTATTCCAGTTTCTTAAACAATGCATTGCCACAGCGCGAGCAAAACGCCGACCCGTGTTCATGGCTGTTCTTCTTGCACACGGGGCAGTCATGTTGCAGTTGTTCGCCGCGCATCGCGTTGGCCAGTTCGGCGGTAAAAATCCCGGTCGGCACGGCGATGATCGAGTAACCGGTGATCATCACCAGCGACGAAATCACCTGACCCAGCGGTGTCTTCGGCACGATGTCGCCGAAGCCCACGGTGGTCAGCGTGACGATAGCCCAATAGATGCCTTTGGGAATGCTGGTGAAGCCGTGCTCCGGGCCTTCGATCACGTACATCAGCGTACCGAACACCGTCACCAGGGTGCAGACGCTGACCAGAAACACCACGATCTTCTGCTTGCTGCCGCGCAATGCGGACATCAGATAGTTGGCTTGCTTGAGGTACGGGCTGAGCTTGAGCACACGGAAAATCCGCAGCATCCGGATGATCCGGATAATCAGCAGGTACTGCGCATCGGCGTAATACAGCGCAAGAATGCCGGGCACGATTGCCAGCAAATCCACCAGCCCATAAAAGCTGAACGCATAGCGCAACGGTTTGGGCGAGCAGTACAGCCGCAGGCCGTATTCGATGGCGAAGATGACCGTGAAGCCCCACTCGATGTACGCCAGCACGTTGGCGTAGTTCTGGTGAATGGAGTCGATGCTGTCGAGCATCACGATCACAATGCTGGCGAGGATGATCAACAGCAGGATGCCGTCGAAGCGCCGACCGGCCACTGTGTCGCTCTGGAAAACCATGACGTAAAGCTCTTCACGCCAGTTTTTGCTGCTGTCCATAAGGTCTTGCCCAAGCCGAAAATGAGAGAAGCCTGGGTGATTGGCGAGGATTGCGCAAGCTGGATGCCAGGTACGCCGTGTTCAGCCGGTTCTAGTCGTTCATGGCTTAAGAAATTGATTATCTCGTCGATATATCGACTTCCCACAGAACAAGAACCTTTGTCTCGATGTGCTGCCCAGATTTCAGGCGATGGGTTTCAAAACCACACGGAAGCGATATGGATAGTCAGTTTTTCAAGAAAAGCCTACTGGCAATGGTTGTCAGCACTTCGACCGCTCAGGTATTTGCCAGCGAGTACGACCTGAGCCAGGGTTTCAAGGACTGGACGGGTCAAACCCTTAGTGAAACCTTGACCCTGACCGGGCAACGAACCCGCCAGAGCAACACAGACAAAACGGGTGTCACGTTCTTCCAGAACACTGTCGCGGGCTCACTCATCAACCGGGGCGACTTCACTTTCGACGCTCAAGGCGCGACGGTGACCGGGATCGGACTGGATGTCGGTTTCCGCAACTCCAGCGGCAGCAACATTCAGGGTGACTTCATCAATGCCGGCAAGCTTTCTCTTTCCAACGTGAATAGCGCTGAGGGAATCGAGATCGCCAATGCGACTATCACCGGCAATGTCATCAACGCCGGGACTGTCTCCATCACCCAGGCATCGGGAGCCAATATCTATGGCTCGCCTGAGGGTATCTACCTCCATGGGACCACTATTGGCGGTGATCTGATCAACAGTGGTGTCGTCGATGTGCAGGGTGATTATGCCGTGGGGCTGATTCTGGATTCCCATTCCGGACTTCCCGTGAGCATCGCCGGCAGGCTTCTCAACTCAGGAACGATTCGTGCCACGGGTCCGAACGCCTCCGCTTTTCACGTCGAGACCCAAACCAGCGCGTTGAGGATCGAGAACAGCGGCTCGATCATGAGCGTTGGCAAGAACTCCGAGGCTATCGGGTTTTTGGAGGGTTCAGTCGATTATTTGCTCAACACCGGGACTATTGAGGCATCGGGTGAAGACGCCGTTGGCATCAAGCTCGGGGGTGCCACTTTCACGCAGAATGCTGTGTCTGGCGCTCGGGGCATTATCAACTCCGGCAATATCACTGCGGACGGTGTTGCGATCCGGGTCGATGCGCACCAGACATCGGCGTTCGAGATCAACCAGCAAGGTGGCGAAATTCGCAGCAATCATGCGGCGGCCATCGATGGCGCAGGGTTGGCGCAACTGAACTGGACCGGCGGTGCGATCAAGGGCGATCTGCTCAACCTCAATGGGGTGAATGTCGCTGGTCAGGCCAATTACACCGGTAGCAAAATCGACAGCACGGTTTCCATCGTTTCGGGATCTCTGAACCTTCAGAACCAGGGGGCCGAAATTACCGGTGACCTGAACGTCGGTGCCAACAGTGGCATCGATATGTTGCTTTCGGATCGCGTCACGCCCGGTACGCCTTATTTGACGGTGGACGGCAAGGCCACCTTCGCCCAGTCCTCCAAAGTGACATTGAATGCCAAACCAGGTGATTTCACGCCGACCGCTGCCGGCACTCAATACACACTGGTCAAGGCCGGCAGCCTGCAGAACAATGGGTTGAGCGTTACCAGTTCGTCCTCGTTGTTGAACGTCGCCAGCTATACAACCGATGCCCAGACTGTCAACGCGCTGGTCACACTGAAAAGTGACAATCAGGTGGATGAAGAGCAGGGGAGCATCGGCACCTCCAGCAGCACCCGTGAGATCCTCAATCGCTTCAAGAATGGCCCGCTGGGACAATTGAACAGTGATGATGCGGTCTTCAAAGCCTTTGCCAACGCGTCCTCCCAAGAGGAACTGGCCAAGCTCGGTGAGCAACTGGCTCCGGAAGTCAGCGGTGGGGCGGTCAATGCGGCAGTGTCGGGTCAGGCGATGATGAATGGCGCGATCAGCAACCGCGTGTCCGGTCTGCGCTCGGGGCTCTCATCAGGGGATTCGCTGGCAGATACCGGCGTATGGATTCAGGGGCTGAGCAGCAACCAGGATCAGGACAGTCGTGATGCGGTCGCCGGTTATTCGGCCAACAGCAGCGGTGTTGCTGTCGGGGCGGATGGCAAGCTGAATGCCAACTCCACCGTAGGTCTGGCCTATTCGTATCTGAACACTAACGTCACTTCCGATACCGGAAATAAAACCGATGTGCAGGGCAGCGCATTGACGCTGTACGGTAGCTGGGATCTGCGCAACTGGTTTGTCGATGGCAGCCTCAGTTACGGGCGCAATGACAATGACAGCAAACGTTATATTGCCGACAGCGTGGCCAAAGCCAGCTACAACAGTGACGCGTGGGGCCTGAGCGCCTTGAGCGGTTATACCTTCAAACTCACCGACCAATTGATTATCGAGCCGCGTGTCGCCGCACGTTACACCAATATTCAGCTGGACAGTTTTAATGAGCATGGCTCTTCGGCCGCCCTGCACTCCAATGCCCAGCGCTTCGAAATTGGCGAGCTGGGTGCCGGGTTGCGAATGGCCGCTGACGTGCCATTGCTCAATGGCACCCTTACACCTGAAGCGAGCGTGATGGCTTACCATGACTTCATCGGTGACCAGATCAATCAGACCTCCAGTTTCACCTTGGGGGGCTCGCCTTTCATTGTCGCGGGAGCCAGTCCGGTGCGTGATAGTTATGAAGGTCGCGTAGGGGTGAAGTATCAAATTGATGCTCTAACCTTGGGGACGAATTACAGCTATCAAGCGAAGACCGGTTTTAACGCCGACACCTTTACCCTTGAAGCGCGCTACGCTTTTTGATCGACTGGATTGCAACGGTTCGCGCTGGCGGACCGTTGCGTCTGATCAACAGATTAAAACCATGTTTAAAGCACTGGCCGCCATCGGCTTCGCGCTCCTCGGGCTCAGCGGGTGCGCGGGTAAAGTCGATTTGCAGGCGGTAAGCCAAGGCTCTTCGCTTACGCCTGGCACGCTCGATAGTTCACCTTACACACTCATGGCCTTGCTTCCGCCACCAGGGGGCTACAAGCATCTGCGTGTTTACATTGAAGGCGATGGTCGGGCGTGGGCAACACGATCTCAACCGAGTATCGATCCGACCCCTCGCGTGTCCTTGATGGCGAGATTGGCCGCTGGAGATCGGGGGCCCAGTGCCTATCTGGCGCGCCCTTGTCAGTTCGTGACATCACCGGGTTGCAACACTGATGTGTGGACTTCCGGTCGTTTCAATTCATCGGTCATAGAGACCATGAGCGCGGCCCTCGATCGTCTGAAAAGTCGCTTTGCAGTGGAGCAGTTCGAACTGGTCGGATACTCGGGCGGTGCCGCGATTGCCTTGATCCTTGCGGGTTCTCGTAACGACGTCACTCAGGTGCAAACGATTGCCGGGAATCTCGACCCTGTAGAGTGGGCGAAGCTGATGCAGCTCGCGCCATTCTCGAAACCGGTGACACCTCTGCAGTTTCGCGACAAGTTGCGTGCGCTCCCGCAACGTCATTTCATCGGTTCGAATGACAAGGTCGTGCCGCCTCAAATGCTCCAGGTCTACACCACGCAGCTTCAGGGCAAATGCCTGGAAGTTGTCGAAACCCTCGCCACCCACGATCAGGGATACGACGAAAGCTGGGGCTCGCGGTCGGATCTGCCATTGGCTTGCGAGACGGACCCATTGCGCTGAATGCAGATTCAGCGCCTTTCAGGCGCCACCCTTGGTTTGGCGCTCAATAGCGCGAGGCGCACTGTCGACAGCGGCCTGGCGCAGCACCCGATTGCCGGCACGGATCAGCCAACAGGCGAGGATGAACGGCGCGGTCAGCGTTGGCAGACCGATGGCGGCAAACACCGGCGTCAGCAACAGCGCTGATGCAATACCGACCAGCGGCAGCCAAGGCTTCTGGCGCTGCGAGCTGAAGGCGAGGGCGGCGAGCACGGCGTTATAGCCACCGAGGCCGATCAACGCGGTATAGAAGTCGTGATGCAGCAGGCTCCAACCCATGCCCGCGACAGACGCCAACAACGCCCAGCAGAATGCGCGGCGATCAGCGATCAGCAAACCCACGGCAATCATCGCACCGGCCAGCGGATGACCGAGGAACATCACCTGGCCGAGGCCTTTTAATGGTGCGGCGAGCATGTTCAGCGTATTGATTTCGATCAAGTGTGCATTTGTCGAGGGCGTGGCGAAGCACAGCAGCAACCAGCCCAGCCCCACGAAGGGCGCCGTATAGGCAGGCAGGTATTGGCTGACCCGGACGCGTTTGAGCCACTGTTGAGTGAACATCGCGCTCAGGCCGCCCGCGGCAATGATCAGCGGCGGCAACATCGCTGACCACGGGAAGTAGAGGCTCAGCAGCAAACCGAGCAAGACACCGTTGTAACTGAACAGCCCGGCCTGACGATCGGCCTTGGCATAACCGCGTCGTTGCGCGGTGAGCAGCCCGGCGACACCGCCCAGCAGTGCACCGCCGAGCAAGGCGGGCGCGGTGAAAAGAATGGCCAGCAGGCACAGCAGACCGCACAGCGGATGACGCTGGAGAAAGATCTGGCTGAAGCCGTTGAGCAGGGCTGTCGCCCAGTCGGGGCAGTGGGTGTTGAAGTGGTTGGCAGGCATGGTAAGGGTCGTTCAGTACAGATCGTTCCCACGCTCTGCATGGGAATGCCTCAATGGACGCTCTGCGTCTGCTCTTGGGACACAGAGCGTCCCGGGCTGCATTCCCACGCGGAGCGTGGGAACGATCATCTTGTGGGTTAGATCAGGGTTTCTATTCGCAAGGAGTTAGTCGACCCCGGCTGCCCAAACGGCACACCCGCCGTGATCAATAACGTGTCGCCACGCTTGGCCATGCCCTGCGCCTGGGCAATCTCCAGCGCCGTCGAGCACACCTCATCCACCTGACGCAGCCGATCATTGACCACCGAGTGCACACCCCACGCCACCGTCAACCGGCGCGCAGTCTGCAGGTTCGGTGTCAGGTTCAGAATCGGCACCGTCGGCCGTTCCCGCGCTGCACGCAAACTCGAGGTGCCGGACTCGCTGTAATTCACCAGCACCGCCACCGGCAGCACATTGCTGATGCGACGTATCGCGCAGCTGATCGCATCGGAAACAGTCGCTTCAGCCTTAGGCCGGCTCACGTCGAGTTGCGCCTGATAGTCCGGGCCATTTTCCACCTGGCGGATGATCTTGCTCATCATCTGCACGGCTTCCAGCGGGTACTCGCCAGAGGCAGTTTCTGCCGACAACATCACCGCATCCGCACCTTCAGCCACGGCGTTGGCAACGTCGGTCACCTCGGCACGGGTCGGGGCAGGGGAGAAGCGCATCGACTCGAGCATCTGCGTCGCCACCACCACCGGTTTACCGAGCTGACGGCAGATGGTGATGATGTTTTTCTGAATCTGCGGCACGCTTTCGGCCGGCACTTCCACGCCCAGGTCACCGCGAGCGACCATGATCGCGTCGCTCAATTCGGCGATCTCGCGCAGTTGCGTCACCGCCGATGGCTTCTCGATCTTGGCCATCAAAAACGCTTTGTCGCCGATCAGTTCGCGCGCCTCGCGAATGTCTTCCGGACGCTGCACAAATGACAGCGCCACCCAGTCCACACCCAGCTCCAGACCGAAGCTCAAATCGCGACGATCCTTGGCCGTCAGTGGGCTCAGTTCCAGCACCGCTTGTGGCACGTTCACGCCTTTGCGATCCGAGAGTTCGCCGCCATTGAGCACGGTGGTGTCGATGGCGTCGGAGTACTTGGTCACCACGCGAAGACGCAGCTTGCCGTCGTCCAGCAGCAGGTCCATCCCAGGCTCGAGTGCGGCGATGATTTCCGGGTGAGGCAAGTTGACCCGGCGTTCATCACCCGGCGTCGGGTCAAGATCCAGACGCAGCGCCTGACCGCGATGCAACTGCACCTTGCCCTTGGCGAACTTGCCGACCCGCAATTTCGGGCCTTGCAGGTCCATCAGAATGCCCAGCGGATAATTCAGCTGGCGCTCGACTTCCCGAATCCACTGATAGCGCTGCGCATGGTCGGCGTGATCGCCGTGGCTGAAATTCAGGCGAAAGATGTTGACCCCGGCCTGCACCAGCTCACGGATGTCGTCGATCCCGTTAGTGGCAGGGCCGAGGGTGGCGAGGATTTTAACCTTCTTGTCAGGCGTCATTTTTAGGGCTCTCGAGAATCAGGATGGCGCGGAAGTCGTTGACGTTGGTGCGGGTCGGCTCGGTGACGATCAGCGCGTCCAGCGCCTCGAAATAGCCGTAGCCATTGTTGTTGTCCAACTCGTCGCTGGCGCTCAGACCGAGTGCGGCGGCGCGGGCGTAGCTGTCCGGGGTCATGATCGCGCCGGCGTTGTCTTCGGAGCCGTCGATGCCATCGGTGTCACCGGCCAGCGCGTAGACGCCAGGCAGGCCTTTGAGGCTGTCGGTCAGGCTCAGCAGGAATTCGGCGTTGCGTCCGCCACGGCCATTGCCGCGTACGGTGACGGTGGTTTCACCGCCAGAGAGGATCACGCAGGGCGCCGCCAATGGTTGACCGTGCAACACGACCTGACGGGCGATACCAGCATGAACCTTGGCCACTTCGCGGGACTCGCCTTCCAGGTCGCCGAGGATCAGCGGACTGAAACCGGCCTGACGTGCTTTTACCGCAGCGGCTTCAAGCGACTGCTGCGGACGCGCGATCAGCTGGAAGTGGCTGCGCGCCAGACTAGGGTCGCCGGGTTTGACCGTCTCTGATTCCGGGCTCTGCAGCCAGTTGCGCACCGAGGTCGGGACTTCAATGTTGTAGCGCTTGAGGATCGCCAGTGCTTCGGCCGAGGTGCTCGGGTCGGCCACGGTGGGGCCGGAGGCGATGACCGTGGCGAGGTCGCCCGGTACATCGGAAATCGCGTAGGTATAAACAGTGGCAGGCCAGCAGGCTTTGCCGAGGCGGCCACCCTTGATCGCCGAGAGATGCTTGCGTACGCAATTCATCTCGCCAATGGTGGCGCCGGATTTGAGCAGGGCTTTGTTGATCGATTGCTTGTCGGCCAGGGTGATGCCGGCTGCGGGCAATGCCAGCAGGGCAGAGCCACCGCCCGAGAGCAGGAAGATCACGCGGTCGTCTTCGGTCAGGTTGCTGACCAGTTCCAATACGCGTTTGGCGACTGCCAGACCGGCAGCGTCAGGCACCGGGTGAGCGGCTTCGACCACTTCGATTTTTTCACACGGGGCGCCGTGACCGTAACGAGTCACTACCAAGCCTGACACTTCACCCTGCCAGCAACGCTCCACCACTTGGGCCATGGCCGCGGCGGCCTTGCCGGCGCCGATGATGATCACCCGACCGCTGCGGTCTTTGGGCAAATGGGCTTCGAGGACTTGCTGCGGATGGGCCGCGTCGATGGCTGTGGCAAACAGCTCGCGCAGGAATTGTTGCGGATTGACCGACATGGCGGGCTCCCAATCTTATTGTTCTTGGTTTACGCAGATGATCGTTCCCACGCTCCGCGTGGGAATGCATCTATGGACGCTCCGCGTCCGCTTTGGGACGCAGAGCGTCCCGGGCTGCATTCCCACGCAGAGCGTGGGAACGATCAGTGCCGGGGCAGGGCTTACTTATCGCGAATCGAGAAATTCGCCATGTGTTCCAGGCCCTTGATCAGCGCCGAGTGGTCCCAGTTGCTGCCACCGATGGCCGCACAGGTGCTGAACACTTGCTGGGTGTTGGCAGTGTTCGGCAGGTTGATGCCCAGTTCGCGTGCGCCGGCCAGGGCCAGGTTCAGGTCCTTCTGGTGCAGGCTGATGCGGAAGCCTGGGTCGAAGGTGCCTTTGATCATGCGCTCGCCGTGCACTTCGAGGATCTTCGAGGATGCGAAACCGCCCATCAGCGCTTCACGGACCTTGGCGGGATCGGCACCGTTTTTCGAAGCAAACAGCAGGGCTTCGGCCACGGCCTGGATGTTCAGCGCCACGATGATCTGGTTCGCCACTTTCGCGGTTTGACCGTCGCCGTTGCCGCCCACCAGGGTGATGTTCTTGCCCATCGCCTGGAACAGCGGCAGAACGCGTTCGAAGGCATCGGCATCGCCGCCGACCATGATGCTCAGGGTCGCGGCCTTGGCGCCGACTTCACCGCCGGACACTGGCGCGTCGAGGTACTGAGCGCCTTTTTCGTTGATTTTGGCAGCGAAGGCTTTGGTTGCAGTCGGCGAGATCGAGCTCATGTCGATCACGACTTTGCCTTTGCCAACACCGGCCGCAACACCGTCGGCGCGGAACAGCACGTCATCGACCTGCGGGGTATCCGGCACCATGACGATGATGAATTCGGCTTCTTGCGCGACTTCTTTCGGGTTCGCCAGGGCGACGGCGCCAGCGGCAACCAGATCGGCAGGCGCGGGGTCGTGATGTGCCGACAGGAACAGGCTGTGACCGGCTTTCTGCAGGTTCAACGCCATTGGGTGGCCCATGATGCCGGTGCCGATAAATCCGATTTTAGCCATGAGAAATTCCTCTTGTTTTTGTATTGCTCAAGCAAATAGGGGAGCGCTTTTGGTGGGAGCGGGCTTGCTCGCGAAGAGGCCATAACATTCAGCATCTATGTGACTGTTACACCGCTTTCGCGAGCAAGCCCGCTCCCACATGGATTGCGTCAAATCGCGTTATGGGTTTTCAACCACCCCAAACCAGCTTCGGTGGTGGTCAGCGGCTTGTATTCGCAGCCAACCCAACCCTGATAACCGATGCGGTCCAGGTGTTCGAACAGGAAGCGGTAGTTGATTTCACCGGTGCCCGGTTCGTTGCGCCCTGGGTTGTCGGCCAACTGGATATGGTTGATCTCGCCCAGGTGCGCAGCCATGGTGCGGGCCAGGTCGCCCTCCATGATTTGCATGTGATAGATGTCGTACTGCAGGAACAGGTTGGCGCTGCCGACCTGTTCGCGAATCGACAGGGCTTGTGCGGTGTTGTTCAGGTAGAAACCCGGAATGTCGCGGGTGTTGATCGCTTCCATCACCAGTTTGATGCCCGCCGCTTGCAGCTTGTCGGCGGCGTATTTGAGATTGGCGACGAAGGTTTTTTCCACGCTGGCATCGTCGATGCCTTGTGGACGAATACCGGCCAGGCAGTTGACCTGGGTATTGCCCAACACTTTCGCGTAGGCAATCGCCAGGTCGACACCGGCGCGGAACTCTTCAACCCGGTCCGGCAGGCACGCGATACCGCGTTCGCCCTTGGCCCAGTCACCAGCCGGCAGGTTGAACAGCACCTGGGTCAAGCCATTGGCATCGAGCTTGGCTTTGATCTCGGCGGAGCTGAAGTCGTAAGGGAACAGGTATTCGACACCACTGAAGCCGGCCTTGGCGGCAGCTTCAAAACGGGCAAGAAAATCCTGCTCGGTGAACAGCATGGACAGGTTGGCTGCGAAACGCGGCATGGTGGTCTCCCGTTTTAAGTTCTCGTTCCCACGCTCTGCGTGGGAATGCCTCTATGGACGCTCTGCGTCCGCTTGGGACGCGGAGCGTCCCGGGCTGCATTCCCACGCAGAGCGTGGGAACGATCATCAATCCAGCAACGAAATCGCGGTTGGCGCATCGTTGCCGACCAGCGCCAGGTCTTCGAATTCGTTGACGGCGTTGATCTCGGTGCCCATGGAAATGTTGGTCACGCGCTCCAGAATGATCTCGACGATCACCGGCACCTTGAACTCCTCGATCAGCTCCTGAGCCCTGCGCAGGGCAGGCTGGATCTGACCTGGTTCGAATACACGCAGCGCCTTGCAGCCGAGGCCTTCGGCGACCGCGACGTGGTCGACACCGTAACCGTTGAGTTCCGGAGCATTGAGGTTGTCGAAGGACAGCTGCACGCAGTAGTCCATGTCGAAACCGCGCTGAGCCTGACGAATCAACCCCAGGTACGAGTTGTTCACCACCACGTGGATGTACGGCAGCTTGAACTGCGCGCCCACCGCCAACTCTTCGATCATGAACTGGAAGTCATAGTCGCCCGACAGCGCCACAACTTTACGGGTCGGATCAGCCTTGACCACGCCCAGCGCTGCCGGAATGGTCCAGCCCAATGGGCCGGCCTGACCGCAGTTGATCCAGTGGCGCGGTTTGTAGACGTGCAGGAACTGCGCGCCGGCAATCTGCGACAAACCGATGGTGCTGACGTAGCAAGTGTCTTTGCCGAACACCTGGTTCATCTCTTCGTAAACGCGCTGCGGCTTGACCGGCACGTTGTCGAAGTGAGTCTTGCGCTGCAGGCTGGATTTGCGCTGCTGGCAGTCTTGCAACCAGGCGCTACGGTTTTTCAGCTTGCCGGCGGCTTGCCATTCGCGAGCGACTTCGATGAACACGGTCAGCGCGGCAGCGGCGTCGGAAACAATGCCCAGGTCCGGGGTGAACACGCGGCCGATCTGGGTCGGTTCGATGTCAACGTGGATGAACTTGCGGCCTTCGGTGTAAACATCGATCGAACCGGTGTGACGGTTGGCCCAACGGTTACCGACACCCAGCACCAGGTCGGACTTGAGCATCGTGGCGTTGCCGTAGCGGTGTGAGGTTTGCAGACCGACCATGCCGACCATCAATGGGTGATCGTCCGGAATGGTGCCCCAGCCCATCAGGGTCGGGACCACCGGAATACCGGTCAACTCGGCAAATTCCACCAGCAATTCGCTGGCGTCGGCATTGATGATGCCGCCACCGGCCACCAGCAACGGACGCTCGGCCTGATCGAGCATGGCCAGGGCCTTCTCGATTTGCACGCGGTTAGCGGTTGGCTTGGCCAGCGGCAGTGGTTCATAGGCGTCGATGTCGAATTCGATTTCAGCCATCTGCACGTCGAACGGCAGGTCGATCAGCACCGGGCCTGGACGGCCGGAGCGCATTTCGTAGAAGGCTTTCTGGAACGCGTAAGGCACCTGGCCCGGTTCCATGACGGTGGTTGCCCACTTGGTCACTGGTTTGACGATCGCGGTGATGTCGACAGCCTGGAAGTCTTCCTTGTGCATACGGGCGCGGGGTGCCTGGCCGGTAATGCAAAGAATCGGGATCGAGTCGGCCGAGGCGCTGTAGAGCCCGGTGACCATGTCGGTACCGGCAGGTCCCGAAGTGCCGATGCACACACCGATGTTGCCGGCCTTGGTGCGGGTGTAGCCCTCGGCCATGTGCGAGGCGCCTTCAACGTGGCGAGCAAGGACGTGATCGATGCCACCGACCTTCTGCAGGGCGGAGTACAGCGGGTTGATCGCGGCGCCGGGGATGCCAAAAGCGGTATCAACCCCTTCACGGCGCATCACCAGAACGGCGGCTTCGATTGCTCTCATTTTGCTCATGGTTTTGTGCCTCTTACGTTTTGTAATTGTATACAAGTGGCTTTGCGCAGAGTGTATTCACGGCGGACGGCGCAGGTCAATCCATTTTCTCAAGCAGCCGTTTCATTCGTCGGAAGCCCGTTCTACTGTGGCTTTTCGTCGCATGTGGCGCTTTTCGAGAATTATTGTATACAAAAAAATAATTCATTGTGTTCTATTTGTTGCATCGGACTACTGAACAAAACGCAGTCCAGCAGCTTTCCCTATAACAAAATGAGGACGGCACCATGAGCGCTTTAACCTTGAAAGTCGCAGTCAACCTGGCCAATCAGGCTATCTCCGCAGGGCGTGCAATCTCGGCGGCTCCATTGACCATCGCCGTACTGGATGCCGGTGGGCACTTGGTCACCCTGCAGCGTGAAGACGGCGCCAGTCTGCTGCGCCCGCAGATCGCCATCGGCAAAGCCTGGGGCGCTATCGCCCTGGGCAAAGGTTCACGCCTGCTGGCGCTGGACGCACAACAACGCCCGGCGTTTATCGCTGCGTTGAATAGTCTGGGGCAGGGCAGCGTCGTCCCGGCACCGGGCGGCGTGTTGATTCGGGATCAGGAAGGGAACGTGCTGGGGGCGGTGGGTATCAGCGGTGATCTTTCTGATGTTGATGAGCAATGTGCGATCAACGCAATCGAGGCTTTGGGGTTGCGGGCGGATGCGGGGGTGACTGCTTGATTTTGTAGTGACTGACCTACCGCTTTCGCGAGCAAGCCCGTTCCCACAATGGTTCGGTGGTGGACACAAAATGTCTGAATACCGCCAATCCACTGTGGGAGCGGGCTTGCTCGCGAAGGCAATCCCCCAGACACATCCAGCTAAAAGTCCGTCCCTCTGTCTTCAGTTCACTGATCTAGCCTTTTCATGAATTCATCCATGAGAGAGGCAAAGGAATGCCTGAACTGTCAGCTTCACATCGCCTGCGAGTCGGCCGCTATGCCGAGCAAAACCGGATCTATCTCCTGACTGCCAATACCCTGAAGCGGGAGCCGGTTTTCAGGGAGTTCACCTTGGGAAGATTGGTCGTACACCAATTCAAGCAAGCACAGGACCAAGGGTTTGCCGACTCTTTGGCCTTTGTCGTCATGCCTGATCATTTTCATTGGCTTGTCCAGTTGCAAAAAGGATCGCTGGGCCAATTGATGTGCCAGGCAAAATCGTTAAGTACTCGAACAATCAATGCGGTTACCGGCAGGACGGGCAGTCTTTGGCAGCAGAGTTTTCATGATCATGCGGTGCGGCGAGAGGAGGATTTGGTGAAGCTTGCTCGATATGTTGTCGCCAACCCATTGCGGGCGGGGCTGGTGGAGAAGCTTGGCGACTATCCGCTGTGGGACGCCATTTGGCTTTAGTCTCAGGACTGAGTTGCCCCATTCGCGAGCAAGCCCGCTCCCACAGGGGATCTTCGGTGTGTTGGAGATCGAGTGTGGGAGCGGGCTTGCTCGCGAATGGGCCGCACCACGGTTTAACGGTCAGGCTCACACCCCTTCAGCACCAACCGAATAATGGTCTGCGCCGCCGCTTCATAGTCGGCCTCATCGAGCTTGGCCTTTCCGGTTACCGCGGAAATCTGCCAGTCGAAGTCGGCATAGGTCTGGGTCGCGGCCCAGATGCTGAACATCAGATGGTTGGGGTCGATCGGGGCGATCTGGCCGCGGTCGATCCAGGTCTGAATGCAGTCGATATTGTGCTTGGCCTGGCCGTTGAGCCGTTCAACCAGATCGGCACTCAGGTGCGGGGCGCCGTGCATGATTTCGCTGGCGAACACCTTGGAGGCGAAGGGCAGGTCGCGGGAGATGCGGATTTTCGAGCGGATGTAGCCGCTCAGCACTTCACTGGGCACGCCGTCGGCGTTGAACGGTGTCGAGGCCTGCAGAATCGGTTCGATGATGCTTTCCAGGACCTCGCGGTAGAGGTTTTCCTTGGATTTGAAGTAGTAGTAGACGTTGGGCTTGGGCAATCCCGCCTTGGCTGCGATGTCACTGGTTTTGGTCGCAGCGAAGCCCTTGTCGGCAAATTCTTCACTGGCGGCACGCAGGATCAGTTCTTTGTTGCGCTCGCGGATGGTGCTCATAAACCAGGGGGTTCCTTGCCTGTTCTGGCGGTTGCGCATGGTAGCACCGGCCTCGCGCGGCGCTCAAGAATGCCCCGTGCGGCTCCCGGCCGCGTTATGCTGCGCGGCATCCATTCAAGAAGGAAACCTGATTCATGGCAGGAAGCAGTTTGCTGTTGCTGATCGACGACATCGCCGCGGTACTCGACGATGTGGCGTTGATGACCAAAATGGCCGCCAAGAAGACTGCCGGCGTGCTCGGCGACGATCTGGCGCTCAATGCCCAACAGGTTTCCGGTGTGCGTGCCGAGCGGGAAATCCCGGTGGTGTGGGCGGTGGCCAAGGGGTCGTTCCTCAACAAGCTGATCCTGGTGCCCTCGGCGTTGGCCATCAGCGCGTTCATTCCCTGGCTGGTCACACCGTTGTTGATGATCGGCGGCGCGTACCTGTGTTTCGAAGGTTTCGAAAAACTGGCGCATAAATTCCTGCACAGCAAGGCTGAAGACCAGGCCGAGCATGCAGAGCTGGTCGAGGCGGTGGCTGATCCGGCGGTCGATCTGGTGGCGTTCGAAAAAGACAAGATCAAAGGCGCCATCCGCACCGACTTCATCTTGTCGGCGGAAATCATCGCCATCACCCTGGGCACGGTGGCGGGTGCGTCGTTGACCCAGCAGGTCGTCGTGCTCTCGGGCATCGCCATCGTCATGACCATCGGCGTCTATGGCTTGGTGGCGGGCATTGTCAAACTCGATGATCTCGGCCTGTGGCTGACCCAGAAGCCTGGTCAAATGGCCAAAAGCATTGGCGGCGGGATTTTGCGAGCGGCGCCGTACATGATGAAAAGCCTGTCGGTGATCGGCACGGCGGCGATGTTCCTCGTCGGCGGCGGGATTCTGACCCATGGTGTGCCGGTGGTTCATCACTGGATTGAAAGCGTCAGCGCAGGGGCGGGCGGTGCCGGGTTTGTCGTGCCGACGTTGCTGAATGCGGTGGCGGGGATTGTGGCGGGGGCGGTGGTGTTGGCCGGCGTCATGGCGGCGAGCAAAATCTGGCGCTCAGTCAAAGGCTGAAGACAACCACAACCAATTTGTTGTGATCGTTCCCACGCTCCGCGTGGGAATGCAGCCCGTGACGCTCTGCGTCACAGCCGCAGGAACGCGGAGCGTCCCGAGAGGCATTCCCACGCGGAGCGTGGGAACGATCAGGCCATTCGATTCGCATCGAATGGCCTTTTTTGTTGCCGATGAATTACTCGGCGATCTGCAACTTGCGCGACTCGGTGTACACGTAGCGCACTTTCTCGTACTCGAACGGCGAGTTCAGCTGGCCATAGCGGAAGCCGGTCTGGTAGCGCTTGTCGACGCCACGCAGGACCCAGATTTCCGGATGGTTTTCGCTGACTTCGGAGACGTTCAGGAAGTTGATCGCCGACTCTGCGGTGAAGTCGACCGCCAGGCCCCCGGTGTCGCGGATATTGGAAGGTCCGAGGATCGGCAGCACGAAGTAGGCGCCGCCCGGTACACCGTAGAAGCCCAGCGTCTGGCCGAAGTCTTCGTTCTGGCGCGGCAGACCCATGGCGGTGGCCGGGTCCCACAGGCCGGCGATGCCGACGGTGGTGTTGAGCAGCAGGCGCGCGGTGGTTTCCATCGAGCGCTGCCCCTTGAACTGCAGCAAGCTGTTCAACAGGTTCGGCACGTCGCCGAGGTTATTGAAGAAGTTGCTGACACCGGTGCGCAGGAAACTCGGCGTGATATAGCGATAGCCATCGACCACTGGCAGGAACACCCATTGGTCGAAGCGGTAGTTGAAGTGGTAGACGCGGCGGTTCCACTCTTCCAGCGGGTCGTAGACGGCCAGCGCGCTAAGCGTCGAGCGTTCGAACTCGCGCTGATCCAGCCCCGGGTTGAATTTGAGTTTGGTCAGCGGCTGCTTGAAGCCGTCACTGTCAATCACAACCGGTGCGTTGGCTTTGCTGTTGTCGGCATTGGCGACGCCTGCGCAGAGTAGCGCTGCAATAAGCAGGAGGTATTTAGCCACGGAAGAACTCCAGCATGGCGTCGCTGTTGACGCGGTAATTAAGGTTGCCGCAATGGCCGCCCAGTGGATAAACGGTCAAACGATCGCCAAAGGTCTTGCGCAGGAAACCAAGGTCGCCAGGGCCGAGAATCACGTCGTCGGCATTGTGCATAACGGCGATTTTCGGGCTGTCGTGCAGGTAATCCTTGAGTGCATACAAGCTGACCTGGTCGATCAGTTGCAGCAGGCTGCCGCCGTCGGTGCGGGCGCGCCACATCGGGATGACTTGCTCGGTGATGTAGCAGTCGAAGTCGCACTGCAGCGCGCGTTTGAGGAACGGCGTGAGGCTGGTGCCTTCGGTGATCGGGTATTTCTGTGGAATGATCAGGCCGCGACGGTTGATCAGGTCCGAGGTGAAGGCGATGTCGGCTGCCGAGAAGCGGAACGAAGTGCCGATCAGCATGGCCATCTGCTCGTTGCTCAGGTGCTGCTTGGACTGCTGGAAGTCGTAGAGCAGCGCATCGTTGAGGTCGATGTAGCCTTTCTGCTGGAAGTAGCGGGTTAGTTTGTCCAGCACCAGCTCATAGAAAGTGGTGGTGTTGTTGATGCCCTTGACCTCGGTCTGGACGAGCTTGTCAAGGTTGGTAATCGAGGTGTAGAGGTTGACCGGCGGGTTGAGCAGCAAGACTTTCTTGAAGTTGAAGCTGCGGCGGGTTTCATCCAGGTGTGCGACAAATGCCGCGTCCAGCGCACCCAGGCTGTAGCCGGTCAGGTAGTAATCGGTGACGGCGACGTTCGGGTTTTGCGCCCGCACGGCCTGCATCACCCGGTACATGTCTTCGGCGTCTTCCTTGGTGATACCGGGCGTGGCAAAGCGTGAGGCGGCGCTCATGAAGTCGAAACTGGTCGGCGACGACAGTTGCACCACGTGGTAGCCGGCCTTGTAGTAGAGCTTTTTCAGGTACTCGTTGAGGCTGCTGTCATAGCGCGCGCCGGTGCCGGCGATCAGAAAGATCAGCGGTGCTGCCTTGTCTTGCGTGGCGATGCGGTAGGTCAGCTTTTTGACCGGCCAGAAGTTGTCCGGCAGTTCGAATGCACGCTCCGGGCGCAAGGTAACGCTGCGTGTCTGCTGATCGATGTCGTCATCCAGCGGCAACTCCGGGCGCAAGTCCGGCGGTGTCGTGGCAATGGTCGCCTCGAACGGGTTGGTCAAGGGGTAGCCATAACTGGCGGCGTCGATGTCCACCGCCAGCGCGGACGCACTCAAAATAAGGCCGCCAAACAGGGCGGCGAAGCGCAAGGAACGGAGCATGACTAGATCCCTTAGAGAAAGGTGCCGAATGAAGTTCGCAGGCTATGACCACGGGGTTTGCGCCAAAGTGCCATGGATCGGCACCAATCAGGCCTAATTTCGGAGTAATAGTAGCTGGACGATACACTTTGCAGCGATTTCGTGACCAATTATCTCTCACACGCGTTTGCTTACTACTGGCGGGGGATTAAGCTGGCCGCCGTTTTCGTTTATTGGAGTGCTTCATGTCCCGCCGTCTGCCTGTGATTCTGCTGCTCGTTCTCCTGCCGTTATGGTTGGCCGCCAGTTATGGCGCGCGTTATGGCTTTATGGAGGATGCTCAATGGGTCGGCATCTGCGTGGACGAAGCGAGTCGCTGGGAATGCCTGGTTCGTTCGAGCCTGGGCCTGATGATTCACTTCAATGTCCTGGGCTTCGCGGCATTGGCGGCAGCCGTTATCGGTTTTGTGCTGCCAGGCCGGGCAGGGTGGTGGTTGGCGGTGCTGGCGCTGGTGTTCGGGTTTCCGGCGCTGGCGTTGTACAACACGACTTTGGCTGTTTTTGCGGTGGTGATTGCTGCTTTGCGTCTGGTCAGGGCTTCCCGCAGCGCCTGATAGTCCGTCTTCGCGAGCAAGCCCGCTCCCACATTCGAACGCATCTATCATGAGAACGCGGTCAAATGTGGGAGCGGGCTTGCTCGAGAAGGGGCCATCAGGGGCGCTGAAAATTTACCCCTTGCGAACCCGCAAACTGCGCCACAACGCTGCAACCATCAACACACTCGCCAGCGCCCAACCCCAGGCCTGCTGATTCTGCAACCCTTCACGATACAGCTGCGGCGCAATGCCAGCACCGATGATGAAGGTCAGCAGGGCAATCTCCCGACGCGGCACGCTCACCGGGCGGCACAGATAGACCAGCGCCGGCAGGATGAATGCGACACTCGGGAAGCTGCGATAACGCGGATCGAACACCAGCTCCAGCATCGTCACCGCAGCGGCAAACCCGGCCACAGCGAGCAACGAGCCCGCGCGACGTTCCAGCGCATTGAACGCCCGTCCGCGCCAGCCAGTGCGAGCGCTCAGGGTCAGTGCCGCATGGGCCAGCACCAACACGTTCAACGCCGTCAGCAAAGCGACCCACAGCCATTCACTGGTAAACCGCGTAGTGACGCGGGCCAGGTCGCCCCAGGCGCCAATCGAGCAAGCGGCCAGCGCACCCAGCAGCGGTAGAACCAGCGCTGCGCGAGTGCTGCGGACACGTCCACCTAGGATTAGCGTGCCAAGGAAGATCAAACCACCCACCACCAGCCACTGCGACCAGTAAGGCACGTTCGACACCGGACCGGCGAGCACACCCTTGTCCTGGCGATCGGCATCGAACAGCCCCCAGTAACCACCGACCGCACCTTCGCTGGCGCGTTTCCATGGCTGGTCGAAGGCTTCGATCAGGTTGTAATGCCAGCCTTGCTGCTCCGCCATGATGACAAAAGCACGAATGAACTTGGCTTCATTGACCCGGCTCGGGAGGGCCGTTTCACGCTGACGGCCTTCGCTCGGCCAGCCGGTTTCGCCAATCATCACGTCCTTGGGTGCGAACTTGTTGCCGAACACCTGACGTACTTCGGCCACATGCTGCAGGGCGGCATCGATGTTCGACGGGTCATCTTCCCAGTACGGCAACAAATGGATGGTCAGGAAATCCACCGCCGGGGCGATTTCCGGGTGCTTGAGCCAGAACTCCCAGACGTCGGCGTAAGTGACAGGCTGTTTGACCTGGCTTTTGACTTTATCAATGAGCTTGGCCAACTGCGCGCCGGTGATCTCCTTGCGCAACAGGGTTTCGTTGCCGACGATCACCGAGGTCACCACGTCCGCGTTGGTGTTGGCCGAGGCGATCAGCAGGTCGACTTCCTTGGCGGTGTCCACCGGGTTGCTGTTGACCCAGGCGCCGATCATCAACTTCAACCCGTGCTTGCGCGCCAGGTCGGGCAGGGCTTCGAGGCCGGTCATGGAATAGGTGCGGATGCATTCGAAGCTTTTGGCCAGCAGTGCGAGGTCGGCGTCCATGCGCTCGGGGCGCAGCTTGAACGGCTGATCGAACGGCGATTGGTCCTTGTCGAACGGGGTGTAGGAGGCGCATTGCAGCTTGTGCGTCGCGCTGGCCACGTCCGGCAGCACCACCGGTTTACCGAGGCCGTACCAGAAGCCACCAAGGGCAAAAAGCCCCAGCAGGCAGGCGAATAGATAAGCAAAAAAAGGAAAGCGGGATGTCGCGGGCATGGTCAGGCCGTCTGGGAGCAAAGCCGCGCATGTTACCTTCATTTGCCGCGTGCTTGGTGGCCTGCATACTTTTGACATGCAAAGTTTGGACGGATTGGCCGGCGGACTTCCGGTGGTCTAGATTAATGGCGTTCTGATGTCGTTTCTCGATGCCTTGAGGTCGCTGGCAGAGAAGGTCGCCATTGTCGTGAGGTTGATTATCGAGGCGTCAGTACTCCGCTGACGTTCGGACGAGTTTGCAGTGGGCGTGATGGGGGCGCTGTGCACCATAACAATACGTTGACGCGACTCGGCATCCGTCGAGCGCAGCACTTTCGGGGAAGTAACGATGAAGATGCGACGACTCTTGGGCGCAGGTGCCGCTTTGGTGCTGGCGATCAGTTCTACTGTAGCCAGCGCCGAAGGCAAGGCAGTGACTATCGGTTATGTCGACGGCTGGTCGGACAGTGTCGCCACGACCAACGTGGCCGCTGAAGTGATCAGGCAGAAACTCGGTTATGACGTGAAACTGCAAGCAGTCGCCACCGGGATCATGTGGCAGGGTGTGGCCACTGGCAAACTCGATGCCATGATGTCTGCGTGGCTGCCTGTGACTCATGGTGAATACTGGACCAAGAACAAGGATCAAGTCGTCGATTATGGTCCGAACTTCAAGGACGCAAGAATTGGCCTGATCGTGCCGGAGTACGTCAAAGCCAAATCCATTGAAGATCTTAAAACCGACGAGAGCTTCAAAAAACGCATCGTCGGCATCGACGCCGGTTCGGGTGTGATGCTCAAGTCCGAACAGGCGATCAAGGACTACGATCTGACCGGGTATCAACTCAAGGCCAGTTCCGGCGCCGGCATGATTGCCGAGCTGACCCGTGCCGAGAAGAAAAACGAATCCATTGCTGTCACCGGTTGGGTGCCGCACTGGATGTTCGCCAAGTGGAAACTGCGCTTCCTGGACGACCCGAAAGGCGTTTATGGCGCGGCTGAAACCGTAAACAACATCGGCAGCAAAGAACTGGCAACCAAGGCTCCGGAAGTTGCCAAGTTCCTGAAGAACTTCCAGTGGGCATCGAAAGACGAAATCGGTGTAGTCATGTTGGCCATTCAGGATGGTGCCAAACCTGAAGCCGCAGCGAAGGATTGGGTGGCCAAACACCCGGAACGCGTTGCAGACTGGACCAAATGATTTGAGCTGACGCGTCTGGTCAGCACCTTACAGGGCCGCTTGGTATCACTGCCAAGCGGCCTTTTGCGTTCCTGCGTTACTTGTAGTGAGAAGATGGGTGCAAAGCAGGCTAATTATTATGTGCTGAAAAAAGGCCAAACCGTCATGTCGTTCTAATACTAAGGTCGTCTGGAACCAGTTCCGTAGCCGCATAGAGTGGATAACGTTCCAACTTCATCTGTGCTGCGAGGATAAAAACAATGAACGACAGCATTTACCTCTCGATTCAAAACAGCCCGCGCTTCAAGGAGCTGGTTAGTAAGCGAGAAAAGTTCGCCTGGATTCTTTCGGCGATCATGCTTGGGCTTTACTCCGGATTCATCCTTTTGATTGCTTACGGGCCGCATATTCTGGGCGCGAAAATCAGCCCCGAGTCTTCGATTACCTGGGGGATACCGATTGGTGTCGGGCTGATTCTCTCGGCCTTTATCCTGACTGCAATCTACGTAAAACGCGCCAATGGCGAATTCGACGACCTGAACAATGCGATTCTCAAGGAGGCTCAGCAATGATCCGGCGTCTAATGGCTCTATTGAGCATCGCAGCCTTTGCACCTGTCGTCTGGGCGGGTGAAGCCCTTACCGGCGAAGTGCACAAACAACCGCTCAACGTTTCCGCGATCCTGATGTTCGTCGCGTTCGTTGGTCTGACCCTGTGCATCACCTACTGGGCTTCCAAGCGCAACAATTCGGCAGCCGACTACTATGCGGCGGGTGGCAAGATCACCGGCTTCCAGAACGGTCTGGCGATTGCCGGTGACTACATGTCGGCGGCGTCCTTCCTGGGTATTTCCGCCCTGGTGTTTACCTCTGGCTACGACGGCCTGATCTACTCGATCGGGTTCCTGGTGGGCTGGCCGATCATTCTGTTCCTGATCGCCGAGCGCCTGCGTAACCTGGGTAAATACACCTTTGCCGACGTGGCGTCCTATCGCCTTGGGCAAACCCAGATCCGCACGCTGTCCGCTTGCGGCTCGCTGGTGGTAGTGGCGTTCTACCTGATCGCGCAAATGGTCGGTGCTGGCAAGCTGATTCAGCTGCTGTTCGGTCTTGACTACTACGTTGCGGTGATCCTGGTCGGTATCCTGATGTGCATGTACGTGTTGTTCGGCGGCATGCTGGCGACCACTTGGGTGCAGATCATCAAGGCCGTGTTGCTGCTGTCCGGTGCTTCGTTCATGGCGCTGATGGTCATGAAGCACGTCAACTTCGACTTCAGCTTGCTGTTTTCCGAGGCGATCAAGGTTCACCCTAAAGGTGAGGCGATCATGAGCCCGGGCGGTTTGGTGAAGGATCCGGTTTCGGCATTCTCGCTTGGCCTGGCGCTGATGTTCGGTACCGCTGGCCTGCCGCACATTCTGATGCGCTTCTTCACCGTGAGTGACGCGAAGGAAGCTCGCAAGAGCGTGCTGTATGCAACTGGCTTCATTGGCTACTTTTACATCCTGACGTTCATCATCGGCTTCGGCGCGATCCTGCTGGTAAGCACTAACCCTGCCTTTAAAGATGCTGCTGGCGCGCTGTTGGGCGGCAACAACATGGCGGCAGTGCACCTGGCTAACGCGGTGGGTGGCAGTATCTTCCTGGGCTTCATCTCGGCAGTCGCGTTCGCAACCATTCTGGCTGTAGTGGCTGGTTTGACGCTGGCCGGCGCTACGGCGGTGTCTCACGACCTTTACGCCAGTGTGATCAAGAAGGGCAAGGCCAACGACAAGGATGAGATCCGTGTCTCGAAAATCACCACCATCTGTCTGGGTGTGTTGGCGATTGGCCTGGGCATTCTGTTCGAAAGCCAGAACATCGCGTTCATGGTAGGCCTGGCGTTCTCCATCGCGGCGAGCTGTAACTTCCCGGTGCTGCTGCTTTCCATGTACTGGAAGAAGCTGACCACGCGTGGTGCGATGATCGGCGGCTGGTTGGGCCTGATCAGTGCCGTTGGTTTGATGGTCCTTGGGCCAACCATTTGGGTGCAGATCCTGCATCACGAGAAGGCTATCTTCCCGTATGAGTACCCGGCGCTGTTCTCCATGGCCATTGCGTTTATCGGGATCTGGTTCTTCTCGATCACTGACAAGTCGAGCGCGGCTGACAATGAGCGGGCGCTGTTCTTCCCTCAGTTTGTTCGTTCGCAGACGGGCTTGGGGGCGAGTGGGGCGGTTGCTCACTAAGGCTTCAGGCTTGTATATATAAGCTGCGTTAAACAGAAATGCCCCGGTCGAGAGATCGGGGCATTTTTTTGGACGCTGCGTTGACTCTGTGGGAGCGAGCCTGCTCGCGAAGGCGGCCTCAGGGGGCGACGAAGATTTTGCGAGTGTTCCCCGATTTCTTGTGGGAGCTGGCTTGCCTGCGATGGCGATGTTTCAGGCGATATGTTTTTTGGGGGTGTACATATCCATTCCTGCGATAACGGCGGCTATTGGTTCCGCCCTTACGGCGGGTTACTTGGAAAAGCGCCAAGTAACCAAGCGCTTTCGCCCCTGACGTACAGTGCCTCGCCTAGGCTCGGCATGCCCTCGCTCCGGTCCTGCTCCGTGGGCACGCCGCCATCGGCCATCCATGGCCGGGGGCGGCTAACCCGGCATCCATGCCGGGCTGCCCACTGCGCAGAACCTCCACTCTGCCTTCCGACGGGGCAGATCAAGATCAAAAGCCAAAGCAAAAACAAAAGCCAAAGCGAGGCGGCCTCCTGGCCGGCCTGGTCCCTGTGGGAGCGAGCCTGCTCGCGAAAGCGGACTGATGTTCGCTATTGATGTTGACTGGCACGGCCCCTTCGCGAGCAGGCTCGCTCCCACAGGGGGATTGGGTACATTCGCCAAAGCCAGGTCGGCCGGTAGGCCGCCTCGCTTTGCTTTTGCGGTAGCCGCCCCCGGCCATGGATGGCCGATGGCGGCGTGCCCACGGAGCAGGACCGGAGCGAGGGCATGCCGAGCCTTAGCGAGGCACCGAACGACAGGGGCAAGAGCCCTTGGTTACTTGGGGCTTTTCCAAGTGACCCGCTGTAAGAGCGGAACCAATAGCCGCCGTTACCGAAGAAACGGATATGTACACGACCCAAAAGCCAGTCGGCCCCCAGGCCGCTGAGACCGCACAAACAAAAACGGCCTCTATATAAATAGAGGCCGTTCCCGGTGCAACTCAAGACGTTATCGCAAGACAGGTCTTATTTGCGGTCTTCCAGCTTGGTGATGTCACGCGACTCGTAGCCGGTGTACAGCTGGCGTGGACGGCCAATCTTGTACGGGCTGGAGAGCATTTCTTTCCAATGGGAGATCCAGCCGACAGTCCGCGCCAGGGCGAAGATGACGGTGAACATGCTGGTTGGAATGCCGATCGCCTTGAGGATGATCCCCGAGTAGAAGTCGACGTTCGGGTACAGCGAGCGTTCGATGAAGTACGGGTCGGTCAGGGCGATCTCTTCCAGGCGCATGGCCAGTTCGAGTTGCGGATCGTTGGTGATGCCCAGTTCCTTCAGCACTTCGTCGCAGGTCTGCTTCATGACTGTTGCGCGTGGGTCGCGGTTTTTGTAAACCCGGTGACCGAAGCCCATCAGTTTGAACGGATCGTTCTTGTCCTTGGCCTTGGCGATGTACTTGTCGATGTTCGACACATCGCCAATTTCATCGAGCATGGTCAGAACAGCTTCGTTCGCGCCGCCGTGGGCAGGACCCCACAGTGCAGCGATGCCGGCGGCGATACAGGCGAACGGGTTGGCACCCGAAGAGCCGGCCAGACGTACGGTGGAAGTCGATGCGTTCTGCTCGTGGTCGGCATGGAGGATGAAGATCTTGTCCATGGCGTTGGCGAGCACCGGGCTGATCGGTTTGATCTCGCACGGGGTGTTGAACATCATGTGCAGGAAGTTTTCCGCGTACGTCAGGTCGTTGCGCGGGTACATCATGGGTTGCCCCATCGAGTACTTGTAAACCATCGCTGCCAGGGTCGGCATCTTGGCAACCAGGCGGATCGCGGAGATTTCGCGATGCTGCGGGTTATTGATGTCCAGGGAGTCGTGGTAGAAGGCCGAGAGGGCGCCGACTACGCCGCACATGACGGCCATCGGGTGGGCGTCGCGACGGAAACCGTTGAAGAACGTCTTCAGCTGCTCGTGAACCATGGTGTGGTTCTTCACGGTGCTGACGAACTGGGCCTTCTGTTCTGCTGTCGGCAATTCGCCGTTGAGCAGCAGATAGCAGGTTTCCAGGTAGTCCGACTTTTCAGCCAGCTGTTCGATCGGGTAGCCGCGGTGCAGCAAAATGCCGTTGTCGCCGTCGATATAGGTGATCTTCGACTCGCAGGAAGCTGTCGACATGAAACCAGGGTCAAAGGTGAAACGGCCCGTGGCCGTCAGGCCCCGAACATCGATAACATCGGGACCAACGGTGCCGGTTAAAATGGGCAGCTCGACGGGGGCTGCGCCCTCGATGATCAACTGCGCTTTTTTGTCAGCCATGTGGCCTCCTATTTATGCTTGAAATCATCAGACAGACCCCCCACGCAGGGCCCGCACCACTATAGTGAGATAAATTCGAATGTCAATTTGCCTAAAGTCTTGCTCCAGAAGGCTTTAACCGGACTTTTTCCTCGAAATTGACTGCCATTTACGCCTTTTATACGACTTGTGCAATGAGCTATTAGGGGAAGGCGATTGCGTTGTCATTAGTAGCCTAACTGTCTATACTCGGCCTCCGACCGCCAGGGGCTTTTGGGCCTGCTTTACTGGGGGTCGCACTCCCTGGGTGGTGGGTACCTGACCAGTGCACTCCCCAACAACTTTGCCCTGATTGTTAGGGGCTCTTCAGTGTGAAAAAAAGCCGTGAATAGCCAACGACCTGTAAACCTAGACCTAAGGACCATCAAACTCCCAGTCACTGCTTACACGTCCATTCTTCACCGAATCTCCGGAATCATCCTCTTTGTCAGCCTGGCCATCATGCTTTATGCATTGGACAAGTCGCTCGACTCGGAAGAAGGCTTCGGTCAGGTGAAAGCGTGTCTGACCAGTCCGCTAGCCAAGCTAGTGACATGGGGCATCCTGTCCGCCTTGCTGTATCACTTGGTTGCCGGTGTGCGCCACTTGATGATGGACATGGGCATCGGCGAGTCGCTTGAGGGCGGCAAACTGGGCTCGAAAATCGTTATCGCCGTTTCCGTGGTGGTAATCGTTCTGGCAGGAGTTTGGATATGGTAACTAACGTCACGAACCTGTCGCGTTCGGGCCTCTATGACTGGATGGCACAACGTGTGTCTGCGGTCGTTCTCGCGGCTTATTTCATCTTCCTGATCGGATACGTCGTTGCCCATCCTGGCATCGGCTACGCCCAATGGCATGAACTGTTCGCAAGCAACTGGATGCGTATTTTCAGTCTCCTGGCCCTCGTTGCCCTCGGCGCTCACGCCTGGGTCGGCATGTGGACCATTGCGACCGACTACCTGACGCCAATGGCGTTCGGCAAGTCCGCGACTGCAATACGTTTCCTCTTCCAGGCGGTATGCGGCGTCGCGATGTTCGCGTACTTCGTCTGGGGTGTGCAGATTCTTTGGGGTATCTGATTCATGTCTACTACAGTTAATACGCTTTCGTTCGACGCCATCATTATTGGCGGCGGCGGTGCTGGCATGCGCGCTGCTCTGCAGCTGGCACAAGGTGGTCACAAGACTGCCGTAGTTACCAAGGTTTTCCCGACTCGCTCGCACACTGTATCCGCCCAGGGTGGCATCACCTGCGCCATCGCGTCCGCTGATCCGAACGATGACTGGCGCTGGCACATGTACGATACCGTCAAGGGTTCCGACTATATCGGTGACCAGGACGCTATCGAATACATGTGTTCCGTAGGCCCGGAAGCGGTCTTCGAGCTCGAGCACATGGGCTTGCCGTTCTCCCGTACCGAACAAGGCCGCATCTATCAGCGTCCGTTCGGCGGTCAGTCGAAAGACTTCGGTAAAGGTGGCCAGGCTGCACGTACTTGCGCCGCTGCCGACCGTACCGGTCACGCACTGTTGCACACCCTGTACCAGGCCAACCTCAAGGCCGGCACCGTATTCCTCAACGAATACTACGGCGTCGACCTGGTGAAGAACGAAGACGGTGCCTTTGTCGGCATGATCGTCATCTGCATCGAAACCGGCGAAACTTCCTACGTCCGCGCTAACGCCACCGTACTGGCGACTGGCGGTGCAGGTCGTATCTACTCGTCCACCACCAATGCTCTGATCAACACCGGTGACGGCGTCGGCATGGCCCTGCGTGCTGGCGTGCCGGTACAAGACATTGAAATGTGGCAGTTCCACCCAACCGGCATCGCCGGCGCCGGTGTACTGGTTACTGAAGGCTGCCGCGGTGAAGGCGGTTACCTGATCAACAAGCACGGCGAGCGTTTCATGGAGCGTTATGCTCCGAACGCCAAAGACCTGGCTGGTCGTGACGTGGTTGCTCGCTCGATGGTTAAAGAAATCATCGCCGGCAACGGTTGCGGTCCGGATGGCGACCACGTAATGCTGAAACTCGATCACCTCGGTGAAGAAGTTCTGCACAGCCGTCTGCCAGGCATCATGGAACTGTCCAAGACCTTCGCTCACGTCGATCCAGCCGTGGCGCCGATTCCGGTCGTTCCAACCTGCCACTATATGATGGGCGGCGTTGCCACCAACATCCATGGTCAGGCAATCACTCAGGACGCAGACGGCGTTGACCAGATCATTCCTGGTCTGTTCGCTGTAGGCGAAGTGGCGTGCGTATCGGTTCACGGTGCCAACCGTCTGGGCGGCAACTCGCTGCTCGACCTGGTGGTATTCGGCCGTGCGGCCGGCCTGTTCCTGGAGCAGACCCTGAAAGAAGGCGTTGATTACACCCGCGCTCGCCAGTCCGACATCGACGCTGCCCTGGCACGTCTCGATGGCCTGAACTCGCGTACCGAAGGCGAAGACGTCGCCACCCTGCGTAAAGAACTGCAAAACTGCATGCAGAACTACTTCGGTGTATTCCGTACCGGCGAATACATGCAGAAGGGTATTGCTCAGCTGGCTGATCTGCGTGGCCGTATCGCCAACGTCAAGATCAACGACAAGAGCCAGGCGTTCAACACCGCTCGTATCGAAGCTCTGGAATTGCAGAACCTGCTGGAAGTGGCCGAAGCTACCGCCATCGCCGCAGAGATCCGCAAAGAGTCCCGCGGCGCTCACGCCCGTGAAGACTACGAAGATCGCGACGACGAAAACTGGCTGTGCCACACCCTGTACTTCCCGGGTGACAAGCGCGTAACCAAGCGTGCTGTGAACTTCTCGCCGAAGACTGTTCCGACTTTTGAACCTAAGATTCGGACTTATTAAGGGTGGCCGCCATGTTGCAAGTCAGTGTTTATCGCTACAACCCTGATCAGGACGCTGCGCCGTTCATGCAGGAATTTTCGGTCGATACCGGTGGTAAAGACCTGATGGTGCTGGACGTGCTGGCCCTGATCAAAGAGCAGGACGAAGGTTTCTCCTATCGTCGCTCTTGCCGTGAAGGTGTTTGCGGTTCCGACGGCATGAACATCAACGGCAAAAACGGTCTGGCGTGCGTCACGCCGCTGTCCGCTGTCGTAAAAGGTAACAAGCTGATCGTTCGTCCTCTGCCAGGTTTGCCGGTTATTCGTGACCTGGTCGTCGATATGAGCATCTTCTACAAGCAATACGAAAAGGTTAAGCCATACCTGCAGAACGACACGCCGGCTCCGGCCATCGAACGTCTGCAGACCCCAGAAGAGCGTGAAAAGCTCGACGGTCTGTACGAGTGCATCCTGTGCGCTTGCTGCTCGACCTCTTGCCCGTCCTTCTGGTGGAACCCGGACAAGTTCCTGGGTCCAGCTGCTCTGCTGCAAGCGTATCGCTTCCTGGCAGACAGCCGCGACACCAAGACTGCCGAGCGTCTGGCTTCGCTGGATGACCCGTTCAGCGTATTCCGCTGCCGCGGGATCATGAACTGCGTCAACGTCTGCCCGAAAGGCCTGAACCCGACTAAGGCCATCGGTCACGTACGTAACATGCTGCTGCAAAGCGGCGTGTGATTCAGCTGCTGTAAATGTAGTACCGCTGTACCCGTAGATGCTACGGCGCAGGCTTCAACCGGCGCCGTAGTTTTAACCTGAGCAGCAGCTTATAAGGCTGCGGCTCTTATTTTGAAGAAATGAGACAAGCAGGGGCATCCGGGCTGGTACCCGGACTATCAGCGTGATCCTAAGTGGCTTGTTTTAGTCGCTGCATTCGGACTTCTGCAAGCGTGCTCGGTGTCGACGCCGGTGGTGTTCCCCTAACCGAGGGTGACCAAGCATGCAAGAAAGCGTGATGCAGCGCATGTGGAACAGCGCCTACCTATCCGGTAGTAACGCTGCCTATGTGGAAGAGCTCTACGAGCTCTACCTGCACGACCCTAACGCTGTGCCAGAAGAGTGGCGCACCTACTTTCAGAAGTTGCCTGCTGACGGCAACACTGCCACCGATGTTTCGCACTCCACAATTCGCGATCATTTCGTCTTGCTGGCAAAGAACCAGCGCCGCGCCCAACCGGTTTCCGCCGGCAGCGTGAGCAGTGAGCACGAGAAGAAGCAAGTTGAAGTGCTGCGATTGATCCAGGCCTACCGTATGCGTGGCCACCAGGCAGCCCAGCTTGACCCGCTGGGGCTGTGGCAGCGTCCTGCACCTGCAGACCTGTCGATCAATCATTACGGCTTGACCAATGCCGATCTTGATACGACCTTCCGTGCCGGCGACCTGTTCATCGGCAAAGAGGAGGCGAGCCTACGCGAAATTCACGAAGCGTTGCAGCAGACATATTGCCGCACCATCGGCGCTGAATTCACGCACATCACCGATTCCGAGCAACGCCAGTGGTTCCAGCAGCGTCTGGAAAGCGTGCGCGGCCGTCCGACGTACTCCGCCGACATCAAGAGCCACCTGCTTGAGCGTGTCACCGCCGGCGAAGGTCTGGAAAAATACCTGGGTACCAAATACCCGGGTACCAAGCGTTTCGGTCTGGAAGGCGGCGAGAGCCTGATTCCGATGCTCGACGAGCTGATCCAGCGTTCCGGTTCCTACGGCACCAAGGAAATCGTCATCGGCATGGCCCACCGTGGCCGTCTCAACGTGCTGGTCAACACCTTCGGCAAGAACCCGCGCGAGCTGTTCGACGAGTTCGAAGGCAAGAAGAAGGTCGAGCTGGGTTCCGGTGACGTTAAGTATCACCAGGGCTTCTCGTCCAACGTGATGACCACCGGCGGTGAAGTTCACCTCGCGATGGCTTTCAACCCGTCCCACCTGGAAATCGTATCTCCAGTGGTCGAGGGTTCGGTTCGCGCCCGTCAGGATCGTCGTAACGACCCTACCGGCGAGAAGGTTCTGCCGATCTCCATCCACGGTGATGCGGCATTCGCCGGTCAGGGCGTGGTCATGGAAACCTTCCAGATGTCGCAGACCCGCGGTTTCAAGACCGGCGGCACCGTGCACATCGTGATCAACAACCAGGTCGGTTTCACCATCAGCAACCCGCTGGACTCGCGCTCCACCGAGTACGCGACCGACGTTGCTAAGATGATCCAGGCGCCGATCCTCCATGTGAATGGTGATGATCCGGAAGCCGTGTTGTTCGTGACCCAGCTGGCCATCGACTACCGCATGCAGTTCAAGCGTGACGTGGTGATCGACCTGGTCTGCTACCGTCGTCGTGGCCACAACGAGGCCGACGAGCCAAGCGGCACCCAGCCAATCATGTATCAGCAGATCACCAAACAGCGCACCACCCGTGAGCTGTATGCCGATCGTCTGACTCAAGGCGGTGTGCTGGACGCAGAGCGTGTACAGGCGAAAGTCGACGAATACCGCAATGCGCTGGACAACGGTCTGCATGTTGTAAAAAGCCTGGTCAAAGAGCCGAACAAAGAGTTGTTCGTGGACTGGCGTCCGTATCTGGGCCACGCCTGGACCGCGCGTCACGACACTCGCTTCGATCTGAAAACCTTGCAGGAACTGTCCGCCAAGCTGCTGGAAATTCCGGAAGGCTTCGTGGTTCAGCGCCAGGTCTCGAAAATCTACGAAGACCGTCAGAAAATGCAAGCCGGCGGCCTGCCGATCAACTGGGGTTACGCCGAAACCATGGCGTACGCGACCCTGGCGTTCGAAGGTCACCCGATTCGCATGACGGGCCAGGACATCGGTCGCGGTACGTTCTCGCACCGTCACGCTGTCTTGCACAACCAGAAAGACGCGGGCACCTACGTCCCGCTGCAAAACCTGTACAAGGGCCAGCCACGTTTCGACCTGTACGATTCGTTCCTGTCCGAAGAGGCCGTGCTGGCGTTCGAATACGGTTACTCGACCACCACGCCTGAGGCGCTGGTGATCTGGGAAGCCCAGTTCGGCGACTTCGCCAACGGTGCCCAAGTGGTTATCGACCAGTTCATCACCAGTGGCGAGCACAAGTGGGGCCGTCTCTGCGGTCTGACCATGCTGCTGCCGCACGGTTATGAAGGTCAGGGTCCGGAGCACTCTTCGGCTCGTCTGGAGCGTTACCTGCAACTGTGCGCCGAGCACAACATTCAGGTAGCCGTACCGACTACGCCGGCTCAGATCTACCACTTGCTGCGTCGTCAGGTGATTCGCCCGCTGCGCAAGCCGTTGATCGTCCTGACTCCGAAGTCGCTGTTGCGTCACAAACTGGCCATCTCGACCCTGGAAGATCTGGCCGAAGGTTCGTTCCAGACCGTTATCCCGGAAATCGATGCCCTGGACCCGAAAAAGGTCGAACGCGTTGTTCTGTGTAGCGGCAAGGTCTACTACGACCTGCTGGAAAAACGCCGTGCCGAAGGTCGTGATGACATCGCCATCGTGCGTATCGAGCAGCTGTACCCATTCCCTGAGGACGACTTGAACGAAGTCCTGGCTCCGTACACCAACCTCAAACATATCGTTTGGTGTCAGGAAGAGCCGATGAACCAGGGTGCCTGGTACTGCAGCCAACACCACATGCGCCGCATCGTTGGCAATCACAACAAGTCTCTCGTACTCGAGTACGCGGGCCGTGATGCTTCTGCTGCACCTGCTTGTGGTTATGCATCGATGCACGCTGAGCAGCAGGAAAAACTGCTGCAAGACGCCTTTACTGTTTAACGCCTTCGCGCACCTGAAACCGAATTTAAGGACCCACAGATAATGGCTATCGAAATCAAAGCCCCCACTTTCCCGGAATCGGTTGCCGATGGCACCGTTGCCACCTGGCACAAACAGCCGGGCGACGCCGTCAAGCGCGATGACCTGATCGTCGACATCGAAACTGACAAAGTCGTATTGGAAGTGTTGGCCACCGCTGATGGCGTGCTGGGCGCTATCGTCAAGAACGAAGGCGACACCGTTCTGTCCGACGAAGTCCTGGGCTCCATCGAAGCGGGCGGCGCTGCTGCCGCTCCAGCTGCTGCCGCTGCTCCGGCCGCTGCACAAGCTGCTGCTCCAGCCGCTGAAGGCGAAGATGATCCTGTTGCTGCACCGGCTGCTCGCAAGCTGGCTGAAGAAAACGGTATCAACATCGCTTCCGTTGCCGGCACTGGCAAAGGCGGTCGTGTGACCAAGGAAGACGTTGTTGCTGCTGTAGCTGCCAAGAAAGCTGCTCCGGCTGCCGCGCCTGCCAAGGCTGCTGCTCCTGCCGCTGCTGCTCCAGTGTTCGCTGCCGGCGATCGCATCGAGAAGCGCGTACCGATGACCCGCGTGCGGGCCACCGTTGCCAAGCGTCTGGTTGAAGCTCAATCGAACATGGCGATGCTGACCACTTTCAACGAAGTCGACATGACCGAAGTCATGGCCCTGCGTTCGAAGTACAAGGACCTGTTCGAGAAGTCCCACAACGGCGTGCGCCTGGGCTTCATGTCGTTCTTCGTCAAGGCTGCCACCGAAGCGCTGAAACGCTTCCCGGCTGTCAACGCGTCGATCGACGGTGCTGACATCGTTTACCACGGCTATGCCGACGTCGGTGTTGCTGTTTCCAGCGACCGCGGTCTGGTTGTTCCGGTTCTGCGTAACGCCGAACTGATGAGCCTGGCTGAAATCGAAGGCGGCATCGCCACCTTCGGCAAGAAGGCTCGTGACGGCAAACTGTCGATGGACGAGATGACCGGCGGTACGTTCACCATCACTAACGGTGGTACCTTCGGTTCGATGATGTCGACCCCGATCGTCAACCCGCCACAAGCGGCCATCCTGGGCATGCACAACATTCTGCAACGTCCTATGGCGATCAACGGTCAGGTTGTTATCCGTCCGATGATGTACCTCGCTCTGTCCTACGATCACCGTCTGATCGATGGCAAAGAAGCTGTGACCTTCCTGGTTACCATCAAGAACCTGCTGGAAGACCCGGCTCGTTTGCTGCTGGATATCTGATTTCGTTGCACGGGCCGTCCAGTGATGGACGGCCCTTCTGTAATGACCAGCTTCGTCCCACGACGGTCCTCAAAAGGGCCCGTCCGGTTTGATTCGAGAAGGAATGACACATGACTCAGAAATTCGACGTGGTAGTGATTGGCGCGGGCCCTGGCGGCTACGTGGCTGCCATTAAAGCAGCGCAACTGGGCCTCTCCACTGCCTGCATCGAGAAATACACCGACAAGGAAGGCAAACTGGCCCTCGGCGGTACTTGCCTGAATGTCGGCTGCATTCCATCCAAGGCGCTGCTGGACAGCTCCTGGAAATACAAGGAAGCCAAAGAAGGCTTCGCGATTCACGGTATCAATCACGCTGGCGTGACCATGGACGTGGCGGCAATGGTTGGCCGTAAAGCCAACATCGTCAAAGGTCTGACCTCTGGCGTTGCCACCCTGTTCAAGGCGAACGGCGTCACTTCCCTGCAAGGCCATGGCAAACTGCTGGCCGGCAAGAAAGTCGAACTGACCAAGCCAGACGGCACCGTCGAAATCATCGAAGCCGAGAACGTGATCCTGGCTTCGGGTTCGCGTCCGATCGACATTCCACCGGCTCCGGTTGACCAGAACGTGATCGTCGATTCGACTGGCGCGCTGGAGTTCCAATCGGTACCCAAGCGTCTGGGCGTGATCGGCGCTGGCGTGATCGGCCTGGAACTGGGTTCGGTCTGGTCCCGTCTGGGTTCCGAAGTGGTTGTTCTGGAAGCGCTGGAGAAGTTCCTGCCAGCAGCTGACGACGCCGTTTCCAAAGAAGCCTACAAAACCCTGACCAAACAAGGCCTGGACATCAAGCTGGGCGCTCGCGTTACCGGTTCCAAAGTGAACGGCAACGAAGTTGTCGTGAACTACACCGATGCCAACGGCGAGCAGAACATCACGTTCGACAAGCTGATCGTTGCCGTTGGTCGCCGTCCAGTGACCACTGAACTGCTGGCATCTGACAGCGGTGTGAACATCGACGAGCGTGGTTTCGTTTTCGTTGACGACCAGTGCGCGACCAGCGTGCCGGGCGTTTACGCGATCGGCGACGTGGTTCGCGGCATGATGCTGGCGCACAAGGCGTCCGAAGAAGGCATCATGGTGGTTGAGCGCATCAAGGGCCACAAAGCCCAAATCAACTATGACCTGATCCCGTCTGTTATTTATACTCACCCGGAAATCGCGTGGGTCGGCAAAACCGAGCAGGTCTTGAAGGCTGAAGGCGTTGAAGTTAACGTTGGCACCTTCCCGTTCGCAGCCAGTGGCCGTGCCATGGCAGCCAACGATACCGGCGGTTTCGTGAAAGTCATTGCTGATGCCAAGACTGACCGCGTATTGGGCGTCCACGTGATTGGCCCGAGCGCTGCAGAACTGGTTCAGCAGGGCGCGATCGGCATGGAATTCGGCACCAGCGCTGAAGACCTGGGCATGATGGTTTTCTCCCATCCGACCCTGTCCGAAGCCTTGCACGAAGCAGCTTTGGCTGTGAATGGCGGCGCCATCCACATTGCCAACCGCAAGAAGCGTTAAGACAAGACAATAAGAAACCACGGCGGAAGGCCCGTCGTGAGCCTTGCGTGCAAGACTCACCGCGGAATGTCCGCCGGACGCAGCCTTGCGTAGTCTCACCGGTTATCCGGAACACCTACGCAAGCAGCAGTCACAGGTGGTGCGGCACTTGAACAAGTGCAGCACCGAATGCGCAGTACCTAACGAAGACGGTAATAAGCATGAATCTTCACGAGTATCAGGGTAAGCAGCTGTTCGCTGAATACGGCCTGCCAGTATCCCAGGGTTTCGCCGTAGACACCCCGGAAGCAGCAGCAGAAGCGTGCGACAAGATCGGCGGGACCGAATGGGTTGTCAAAGCCCAGGTTCACGCAGGTGGTCGCGGTAAAGCGGGCGGCGTTAAGCTGGTTCGCAGCAAAGAAGACGCCAAAGCATTCGCTCAACAGTGGTTGGGCAAGCGTCTGGTGACTTACCAGACTGATGCCAATGGTCAGCCAGTCACCAAGATCCTGGTTGAATCGTGCACTGATATCGCTAAAGAGCTGTACCTGGGCGCTGTCGTTGACCGTTCGAGCCGTCGCATCGTGTTCATGGCTTCCACCGAAGGTGGCGTGGACATCGAGAAAATCGCTCACGACACCCCTGAGAAAATCCTCAAGGCCACTATCGATCCACTGGTTGGCGCTCAGCCATTCCAGGGTCGCGAGCTGGCATTCCAGCTGGGTCTGGAAGGCAAGCAAGTTGCTCAGTTCGCCAAGATCTTCGTAGGTCTGGCCAAGCTGTTCAAGGATCACGACCTGGCTCTGCTGGAAGTGAACCCGCTGGTGATCAAGGCTGACGGCGATCTGCATTGCCTCGACGCCAAGATCAACATCGACGCCAACGCCATGTACCGTCAGCCTAAGCTGAAGACTTTCCACGATCCGTCGCAAGACGATCCGCGCGAAGCGCACGCTGCCAAGTTCGAACTGAACTACGTAGCGCTGGAAGGCAACATCGGTTGCATGGTCAACGGTGCTGGCCTGGCCATGGGTACCATGGACATCGTCAACCTGCATGGCGGCAAACCAGCCAACTTCCTCGACGTGGGCGGCGGTGCTACCAAAGAACGCGTTACCGAAGCGTTCAAGATCATCCTGTCCGACACTAACGTCGCTGCAGTATTGGTCAACATCTTCGGCGGCATCGTTCGTTGCGACATGATTGCCGAAGGCATCATCGGCGCTGTGAAAGAAGTCGGCGTGAAAATCCCGGTTGTTGTTCGCCTTGAAGGCAACAACGCTGAGCTGGGCGCTAAAGTACTGGCAGAAAGCGGTTTGAACATCATCGCTGCTACCAGCCTGACCGACGCTGCTCAACAAGTTGTCAAAGCTGCGGAGGGCAAATAATGAGCGTCCTGATCAATAAAGACACCAAAGTTATCTGCCAGGGCATTACCGGTTCGCAAGGTAGTTTCCACACCCAGCAAGCCATCGAATATGGCACCAAGATGGTTGGTGGCGTAACTCCTGGCAAAGGCGGCACCGAGCACCTGGGTCTGCCAGTGTTCAACACCGTGAAAGATGCTGTAGCTGCCACTGGCGCCACCGCCAGCGTGATCTACGTTCCAGCTCCTTTCTGCAAGGACTCCATCCTGGAAGCAGCATTCGGCGGCATCAAGCTGATCGTCTGCATCACCGAAGGCATTCCTACCCTGGACATGCTGGACGCTAAAGTTAAGTGCGACGAGCTGGGTGTAGTCCTGATCGGCCCTAACTGCCCAGGCGTGATCACCCCAGGCGAATGCAAGATCGGCATCATGCCAGGTCACATTCACTTGCCAGGCAAGGTCGGTATCGTTTCCCGTTCCGGCACCCTGACCTACGAAGCTGTTAAGCAGACTACTGACGCCGGTTTCGGTCAGTCGACTTGCGTCGGCATCGGCGGTGACCCGATCCCGGGTTCGAACTTCATCGACATCCTGAAGCTGTTCCAGGAAGACCCGAAGACCGAAGCGATCGTAATGATCGGTGAGATCGGCGGTTCGGCTGAAGAAGAAGCGGCTGCCTACATCAAGGCACACGTGACCAAGCCGGTTGTTTCCTACATCGCTGGTGTGACTGCCCCTGCGGGCAAGCGCATGGGCCATGCTGGCGCAATCATCTCTGGCGGCAAAGGCACTGCAGACGAGAAGTTTGCTGCCCTGGAAGACGCAGGCGTTAAAACCGTGCGTTCGCTGGCAGACATCGGCAAGGCTTTGTCCGAGCTGACCGGTTGGGCGATCAAGTAAGCCTCGCGCTTATCTGACGCTTCACCAAACAAAGGCCACCTTCGGGTGGCCTTTGTCGTTTCTGGGTGATCGTTCCCACGCTCCGCGTGGGAATGCCGCCGGGGACGCTCCGCGTTCCGCCTTTGGATGTGACGCAGAGCGTCACGGGATGCATTCCCACGCAGAGCGTGGGAACGATCTGTGCTGAGGTAGGAAATTTAGATATGTAAACGCGACACGGAAATGTCGCGTATCGGATAGATCGCACCCTAACAGTGCGTTTGTCGGGCAAATTCGTTAGGCTAGCAGCCATTTTTGCGTCCGCGGCCCACAAGGTTGCTACGCGCTAAACGGGTCAGTCCTATACGGACCGACAGCATTTCCCTCACCCCTCAGGGAAATCCCTCTCTAAATTCCGATTCAGTAGTGTGGTATTTCCTTAATGAAAGTGTTGAAAGGCCAGGACATCCTGGCACTTGGTTTTATGACGTTTGCCCTGTTTGTCGGGGCTGGCAACATCATCTTCCCGCCTATCGTCGGTCTGCAGTCCGGTCCAAATGTCTGGATGGCGGCGCTGGGCTTTCTGATCACC
Source organism: Pseudomonas lyxosi (assembly GCF_047758685.1). Lineage (NCBI taxonomy): Bacteria > Pseudomonadati > Pseudomonadota > Gammaproteobacteria > Pseudomonadales > Pseudomonadaceae > Pseudomonas > Pseudomonas lyxosi. Next base: position 6,394,930 of record NZ_CP180481.1, on the reverse strand, counting down.
GCGGTCGGTCTGCCGGTGATCACCGTTGTCGCCCTGGCCAAGGTCGGTGGCGCCATGGATGCCTTGAGCAGCCCGATCGGGAAAGTCGCCGGTGGCCTGCTGGCGGCCGCGTGCTACCTCGCTGTCGGCCCGCTGTTCGCGACACCGCGCACCGCCACCGTGTCATTCGAAGTCGGCTTGGCGCCGCTGACCGGCGAGAGCCCGCTGGCGCTGTTCCTCTACAGCTCGGTGTACTTCCTACTGGTGTTCTTCATCTCGCTCTACCCGGGCCGGCTGCTGGATACCGTAGGACGTTTCCTCGCACCGCTGAAGATCATCGCCCTGGCCGCGCTCGGCATCGCAGCGTTTGCATTGCCGGCCGGTGATGTCGGCGTAGCCACTCCGGAATACGTGGCAGCACCGTTCTCCCAAGGCTTCATCAATGGTTACCTGACCATGGATACCCTGGGCGCGCTGGTGTTCGGCATTGTCATCGTCAACGCTATCCGCTCCCGTGGCGTCGAGTCGCCGGTGTTGATTACCCGTTACGCGATCATCGCCGGGCTGATTGCCGGCGTGGGTCTGGCGCTGGTTTATGTCAGCCTGTTCCGTCTCGGTTCGGGCAGCCATGAAGTGGCCGCGGGTGCCACCAACGGCGCGGCGGTGTTGCACGCTTACGTGCAACACACCTTCGGCTCTCTGGGCAGCGGTTTTCTGGCGGTGCTGATCTCCCTGGCCTGTCTGGTGACGGCGGTGGGTCTGACCTGCGCCTGCGCCGAATACTTCAGCCGTGTGCTGCCGCTTTCCTACAAGACATTGGTCATCATCCTGGCCGCATTCTCCCTGCTGGTGTCCAACCTGGGCCTCACCAAGCTGATTGCGTTCTCGATCCCGGTGCTGACCGCGATCTACCCGCCGTGTATTGCCCTGGTCGCCCTGAGCTTCTGCAAGGACTTCTGGCATGAGCAGGGCCGCATCGTCGGTCCGGTGATGCTGGTGTCGTTCATCTTCGGTTTGATCGACGCCCTCAAGGGCGCGGGTCTGGCAGACTGGATGCCGACTCAGTTGTCCCACCTGCCGCTGAGCGAGCAAGGCCTGGCCTGGCTGGTGCCGTCGGTCATGACCCTGGTCGTGGCGGTGGTTTGCGATCGCATGCTGGGCAAGCGCGAAGAAGCACTGGCTTAAGCCGCTTCATGGCCCGCCACAAGCGGGTCGTGAACACACATGGAAATGCCCCGTATCAATCGATACGGGGCATTTTTTTTGGAGTCGGTGCAGTGTCTTTTTCCTTGAGCTAACGTCGAAGCACTACTTGCTTTGCCAAACACATCACAAGGACCTGCATGTCGTTCATCCACGCCAACATGATCCACATCCTCGCCGCGCTCTGGTTCGCCATCTGCTGGGGCGGCTACACCCGTTATGCAACGTGGAAGGGCCGCGACACCGCGTGCCTGGCCAGCGTGCTGCACCTTTATCGCGAAGACTGGATGCGCCGCATGCTGTTGCGCGACAACCGCATCGCTGACGCCAGCGTGATCGGTAACCTGGAGCGCAACGCCTCGTTCTTCGCCTCCAGCACACTGATTATCCTGGCCGGCATTCTCACGGTGCTCGGCGCCTCCGAACGGGCGGTGTCGTTGTTGGCGGATATCCCGATGGTGCAGCAGGCATCTCAAGGGATGTCTGAGATCAAGTTGCTGTGCCTGGCGCTGGTCTTTGTCTATGCGTTCTTTACGTTCAGCTGGTGCATGCGCCAATACAACTTTGCGGCCATTCTGGTGGGCTCGGCACCTATGGTCGGTGAGCGTCACGTTTCCGAACAAGAGCGCAAAGCCTTTGCTGCCCGGGCGGCCCGCGTCATTTCCATGGCCGCCAACCAGTTCAACTTCGGACTGCGCTCCTACTACTTCGGCATGACCATGCTGGCCTGGTTTGTCAGCCCGTGGTTGTTCATGTTGATGAGTGCCGGGGTGGTGCTGGTGTTGTATCGCCGGGAGTTTCATTCCGACGTTCTCGACGTGATGGTCTATACACCTACAGAGGCACCATTGCCCGAGGCGATTAAAGAGGCTGTTTGATGAGTATTCCGTTCTGGTGTGTGTTTATCAGTGCCTTGCTGATTTTTGTGGCAAAAATTCCCGTGGCCAAGGCGATGAATGACCATGGCGGTTATGACAACCACTTGCCGCGCCAGCAACAGGCGCTACTGACAGGCTTTGGTGCCCGTGCGTTGGCAGCTCATCAAAACTGTTTTGAGGCGTTCATTCTCTTCGCGGTGGGGGTGTTGATGGCGCACACCACGCAGACAGCGGGGTGGTTGATCGACTTGCTGGCAATCATCTTCGTGATCACGCGAATCATTTATTTGCTGTGCTATTGGGTTGATCTGGCCTGGCAGCGAAGCCTGGTATGGTTCGTTGGACTAGTGTGTTCGTTGTTGTTGATGATTAGTCCGACTTTTAGAACTATTTTGCTGTAGCACCTGCATTGCAAACAAAAAAACCAGACAAAAGAAAACCCGCACTTGGCGGGTTTTCTTTATCACGCTAAAAACTGTTTTAGTTTTTAGGTGCTTCTTTTGTGGCTGCTTCGTTCGATTCAGCCTGAGCTTTGGCTGCTTCGGCGTTTTCTTTCGCAGCGTCGTTCACTTTATCCTGAGCTTTACTCATATCTTGCTGAGCTTGCTCGGCATGTTGGTTAGCATCTTGAGCTTTGTCCTCGGATTTTTTATCGCAGGCTGCGAGACCGAGGGAAGCGGTCAACATCAAGGCAATAGCTAAAGTCTTACGCATGGGGTGTTTCTCCTTATGGAAAATATATCTACTGGCCTTAAGAGCACAGCCCATAGCGTTAAGTTCCTCAATTCATACAGATATATAAGATTATTCCGACGGGAACTTTTACTAAAAACGCCTAATGCGTTGCCTGAACACTAAGAAGAGTTTTATCAAAATGGCCGAAAACCCCGTTTTTGAGCGCGCTACACGATTTCTATCGGCGCTGCGACATTGTCAGGTACTTGGGCTGCGGGTTCTCAGCGCCAGCGGCGAAGGATTAACGGTTATCCTGCCGTACAGTCCTCAAATTGTTGGCAACCCGCAAACCGGCGTGATTCATGGCGGGGCGCTGACCTCGCTGATGGACACTGCCTGCGGCATGTCCACCCTCTGCGTACTGCCCGAGTTCGAAGTTTGTCCGACCCTTGACCTGCGCATCGACTACATGCACGCCGCCGAGCCGCATAAAGATGTTTACGGTTTTGCCCAGTGCTACCGGGTGACCACGGATGTGATCTTTGCTCGCGGCTTTGCCTACCAGGACGACCCCGAGCAGCCCATCGCCCATGTGGTGGGCACCTTCATGCGCATGGGCAAAGCCATCAAGGGCACCAAAGGCTTTGGTGGCGTCATCGCCGGAGGTGCGAAATGACCGATTCCTTCAAGGAACAACTTCAGCAGGCACATGAGCAGGGTGACTACGCTTCGCTGCTGCACTTGATTCCCTACGCCAAACTTATCGGCGTCGAATGTTCGCGGGTGGGGGATGATCTGCTGTTTCGCTTGCCGGCCAACAAGGACAACATTGGTAACCCTTTATTGCCGGCGATTCATGGTGGCGTGATTGCCGGGTTCATGGAGCTGTCCGCAGCGCTGCACCTGCTGATTTTCACCGGTTCGCCGGGTGTGCCGAAGATCATCGATTTCTCCCTCGACTATCTGCGCGCCGGGCAGTTTCGCGACACCTGGGCCAGATGCCAGCTTTGCCGGCAGGGTCGCCGGGTCGCCAACGTTGCGATTACGGCCTGGCAAAGCACTGAAGCCGAACCGATTGCCACGGCCCGCGCCCATTTCAAAATTGAAGAGCCCTTGAAATCCTGAACTCAGCCCCCAACTTTGATGACAACCCGCCGCCGACCCTTCAGGTCGCGGCCACTGCCATCTGATTGGAGTTTGATGACCATGAGTGTGGAAACTCAAAAGGAAACCCTGGGCTTCCAGACCGAGGTGAAGCAACTGCTGCACCTCATGATCCATTCGCTGTATTCCAACAAGGAAATTTTCCTTCGCGAATTGATCTCGAACGCCTCTGACGCTGTCGACAAATTACGTTTCGAAGCCCTGTCCAAGCCTGAGTTGCTGGAAGGTGGCGCCGAACTGAAAATCCGTGTGAGCTTCGACAAGGACGCTAAAACCGTCACCCTCGAAGACAACGGCATCGGCATGAGCCGTGAAGATGCGATCACCCACCTGGGTACCATCGCCAAATCCGGCACTGCCGACTTCATGAAACATCTCTCCGGCGATCAGAAAAAAGACTCGCACCTGATCGGTCAATTCGGTGTGGGTTTCTACTCTGCATTCATCGTCGCCGATAAAGTCGACGTGTTCAGCCGTCGTGCCGGTGCTGCTGCCAGCGAAGGCGTGCACTGGTCGTCCAAGGGCGAAGGCGATTTTGAAGTTGCCACCATTGATAAAGCCGAGCGCGGCACTCGCATCGTCCTGCACCTGAAGTCCGGTGAAGACGAATTCGCCGATGGCTGGCGTCTGCGCAACATCATCAAGAAGTACTCCGACCACATCGCTCTGCCGATCGAGTTGCCGAAAGAAGTGGCAGCCGTTGAAGGCGAAGAGCAGCCGGCCGTTGAATGGGAAACTGTCAACCGCGCCAGCGCCCTGTGGACCCGTCCGCGTACCGAGATCAAGGACGAGGAATACCAGGAGTTCTACAAGCACGTCGCTCATGACTTCGAGAACCCGCTGAGCTGGAGCCACAACAAGGTCGAAGGCAAGCTCGAATACAGCTCGCTGCTCTACGTGCCGGCTCGTGCTCCATTCGATCTGTACCAGCGTGAAGCGCCGAAAGGCCTGAAGCTTTACGTGCAGCGCGTGTTCGTGATGGATCAGGCGGAGTCGTTCCTGCCGCTGTACCTGCGCTTCATCAAAGGCGTGGTCGATTCCAACGACCTGTCGCTGAACGTGTCGCGGGAAATCCTGCAGAAAGATCCGATCATCGATTCCATGAAGTCGGCGCTGACCAAGCGCGTTCTCGACATGCTGGAAAAGCTGGCGAAGAACGAGCCTGAGCAATACAAGAGCTTTTGGAAAAACTTTGGCCAGGTCATGAAAGAAGGCCCGGCAGAAGACTTCGCCAACAAAGAGAAAATCGCTGGTCTGCTGCGTTTCGCATCGACCAACGGTGATGAAGGCGAGCAAGTGGTGGGTCTGGCCGAATACCTGGCTCGCGCCAAGGAAGGTCAGGACAAGATTTACTACCTGACCGGCGAAACCTACGCGCAAGTCAAAAACAGCCCGCACCTGGAAGTCTTCCGCAAGAAAGGCATCGAAGTGCTGCTGCTGACCGACCGCATCGACGAGTGGCTGATGAGCTACCTCAGCGACTTCGACGGCAAGAGCTTTGTCGACGTGGCGCGCGGTGATCTGGACCTGGGCAACCTGGATTCGGAAGAAGACAAGAAAGCTGCGGAAGAAGTCGCCAAGTCCAAAGAAGGTCTGGTTGAGCGTCTGAAAACTGCACTGGGCGATTCCGTCGCGGAAGTGCGGGTTTCCCACCGTCTGACCGATTCCCCGGCGATTCTGGCCATCGGCGAGCAGGACCTGGGCATGCAGATGCGTCAGATCCTCGAAGCCAGCGGTCAGAAAGTTCCGGAATCGAAGCCAATCTTCGAATTCAACCCGGCTCACCCGCTGATCGAGAAGCTCGACAACGAGCAGAGCGACGAACGCTTCGGCGACCTGTCGCACATTCTCTTCGATCAGGCGGCCCTGGCCGCCGGCGACAGCTTGAAAGACCCGGCCGCCTACGTGCGCCGTCTCAACAAGCTGCTGGTTGAACTGTCGGTTTAACTGCGTTGTACAAAAACCCGCTTCGGCGGGTTTTTTTATTCTGGTGTCTTTTACTGGGAGTTAGTCATGAGCCAGATCACTGTTCGTTCCGTCGCTTATCAGATTGATGGCCAGTCGTATGAAAGCCGTCTGGCGTTTGATGCCGACTACAAAGGTCCACGTCCCGGTCTGTTGATGGCGCCGAACTGGATGGGCGTCAGCGCCGGTGCCGAGGAGATCGCCAAGTCTGTGGCGTCCAAGGGTTATGTGGTGCTGATCGCGGACCTTTACGGCCAGTCGGTCCGTCCGCAAAACGGCGACGAGGCGGGTGCGGCGATGATGCCGCTGAAGAACGACCGCGCATTGCTGCGCAAGCGTATGGCGGCGGCCTTCGAGCAATTGCAGGCCCAGGGCGAGGCGGCAGTCGATACCGCGAAGCTGGCGACCTTCGGTTTCTGCTTCGGCGGTTGCTGTGCACTGGAACTGGCCCGCACGGGTGCGCCGGTCAAAGCGGCGGTTTCGTTTCATGGCACGCTGGATACGCCGAACGTCAACGATGCGAAAAACATCAAAGGCTCGGTATTGGTGCTGCACGGTGCATCCGACCCATTGGTGCCGAAAGAGCAACTGCCGGCGTTTGAAGAAGAAATGAATGCGGCGGGTGTGGATTGGCAACTGCTGAGCTACGGCGGCGCGGTGCATTCCTTCACCGATCCGCATGCCAATGTGCCGGGCATGATGATGTATGACGCGAAGACGGCAAGTCGTGCGTTTACCTCGATGCACAACTTGCTGGATGAAGTGTTTAAAGGCTGATACTTGCTTGTGATGTGATCGTTCCCACGCAGAGCGTGGGAACGATCATTACAACGGGGTTGGCTCGCTTCGTCCTTTTGGCAACTCGATCCGCTCACTTTCCCCCGCCACCGTCGGCCAATCCCCGGCCGCCCAGCGTCGCCGCGCTTCATCGATCAACGCCGGATCGCTCGCCACGAAGTTCCAGTTGATCCGCCGCGGCCCATCCAGCGGCGCCCCGCCAAACAACACGGCATGACAGTCGCTTTCAGCGAACAGCGTCATCTCTTCCCCGACCGGCAACACCACCAGCGAAAGCGGTTCTATCAGTTCGCCATCCAGTCGCACCTCGCCGTCCAGCACATACAACGCCCGCTCTTCATGCTCGGTTGGAATCAGCAATGTGGTCGCCGTTTGCAGGTTCAATTCGGCATACAGCGTAGGAGAAAGCACCGGGACCGGTGATTCCAGGCAAAAGCCTGACCCGGCAATCATCCGGATCTTCACTCCCAGGTTATCGCTGACCGGCAGCGTGGCCGCCGGATGGTGGCTGTAGTGTCCGGGGCCGTGCTCTTTATCTTTTGGCGAGGCCAGCCAAATCTGCAAACCGTGCAGGGTGAAGCCGCTCTCCTTCAACGCCTCAGGGGTGCGCTCGACGTGGGCAATCGCGCTGCCCGCCGTCATCCAGCTGACATCACCGGCCTCCACCACCTGATCGGAGCCGAGGCTGTCCTTGTGCTGGATTTTTCCTTCGAACAAGTACGTGAGGGTCGACAGACCAATGTGCGGATGCTGACGGATGTTCATGCCTTTTCCCGCCTCATAACGGGTTTCAAGCATGTGGTCGAAAAACACGAAAGGCCCGACACTGCGGCATTTGGCTGACGGCAGCGCGCGAAGAATTGGCTGGCCTTCGACATCTTCGGCGCGGGGACGGATCACGAGCGGAGTGTTCATGCTGCATTCCAGGCTGAGCGGGTAATGCGTGGAGCATAACCCGCTTGCGCAGCCCTTGCCGCTATTGGCTGAAGGCACCTTCAGACAGGTGCGTTTCGATGCTGACATCGGTGGTGGTCATCAACTTGTGGACCGGGCAGCGGTCGGCCACGCGGTGCAGCTCATCGCGCTGAGCGTCGGTGAGCACACCTTTGAGTGTCAGTTTGACGTGCAGGGCATATTTACCTTTCTGCTCTTCGCTGTTGTCACGTTTGACTTCGACTGTGACACCGGTCAGCGGGATGTCTTTCTTCTTCGCGTACATCTTCAGGGTCAGGGCCTTGCAGGCACCCAGGGCCGCGTCGAAGTAATCGTGTGGCTCGGGCGCCGAGCCTTCGCCGCCGGAGAGTGTCGGTACGTCGGCAAAGAGTTGATGGTCATCGATCTGTACGCTGTGACGAAAACCTTCGGCGGAGACGGTATTGACGGTGACAGTCATGGGAAACCTCGTAGGCAACAGGAAAAGTCATTCGATCAAAAAAGACCTTGAAGGTATAGAGCAATCCTCCGGTTACGCGTTCCACTTTCTTGCGTGCCCATTGCCGTGCGCTGAATCGTTACCGCCCGGCGATCGAAGCAGTTGAGGCGTTTTGATATCACGTTTTCGTCTTACGCAAAATTTCTCCGGGCCGATACCTTCTTAAGCAACCCGCTGCAGGGTTGATGCAGCGCTTTTGGAAGGAACCAGAGCAATGAGTATCAGAAGTCTCAATATTGCGCCGCGTGCGGGCCTGGGTTTTGGCCTGCTGGCGTTGATGGTGTTTGGATTGGGGGCGTTCGCCCTGCTGCAAATGTCGAACATGCGCGCGCAGTCCGATCAGGTCGATGACAATTGGCTGCCCAGCGTAATGGCGGTCGGGGAGATGAATCAGGACATGCTGCGGCTGCGGGCGTTGACCATGCGCCTGTTGATCAATCGAGACCCGCAGGCGCTGGCGCAAAACGTCAGCAAACTCAACGAGCTCAAAGGTAACCTCGGTGAGCCTCAGCAGCGTTATGACGCGCTGATCGTGCTGCCCGAAGAGCGTGTGCTGTTCGACCGCTTCAAAGCCTCGGAGCAAAAATACCTGCAGTTCCAGACGCAGGTGATGACGCTGTCTGCTCAGGGACGGGTGGATGAGGCGGCCGCCATCCTCAATGGCGAGATGAGTCCGTTGGCCGATGAAATCGCCGCCACCCTCAAGGCATTGGTCGAACTGAATAAACACAACGCTAACCTGGCGACGGAGGCGGGGCGCCAGGTGTTCAGCCAGTCGCGGATCTGGGTCGGGGTGATGATCGGCCTGACGGCGCTGATGACCATCGGCCTGGCGCTGCTGCTGACCCGCAGCATCGTCGTGCCGCTTTCCCAATCGTTGAAGGTGGCTGAAGGGGTGGCTGGCGGCGATCTCACCGGTGATATCAGCATCAGCGGCAAGGACGAGCCGGCGCGGCTGTTGCACGCGCTCAAGAGCATGCAGGGGAGTTTGCGCGAAACCCTGCGGCGTATTTCCGACTCATCCAGCCAATTGGCCTCGGCTTCGGAAGAACTCAGTTGTGTGACTGAAGAGGCCACCCGGGGCCTGCATCAGCAGAGCCTGGAAATCGACCAGGCCGCGACGGCGGTGAATCAGATGACCGCGGCGGTGGAGGAGGTTGCGAGCAATGCGGTGGCCACGTCCGAAGCGTCTCGGGAATCCGACCGGATCGCCCAGCACGGTCGCGAGCAGGTGAATCAGACCGTGTTGTCCATCGAATCCCTGGCCGACGATGTCACGGCCAATGCGACCCAGGTCGAGGACCTGGCGCAGAAGGTTTATGGCATCAGTAAAGTCCTGGAGGTGATTCGCTCGATTGCCGAACAGACCAACTTGCTGGCGCTGAACGCGGCCATCGAAGCGGCGCGGGCCGGGAGTGCCGGGCGCGGGTTTGCGGTGGTGGCCGATGAAGTACGGGCGCTGGCGCACCGGACGCAGCAATCGACCCAGGAAATCGAGCAGATGATCTCCGGCATCCAGCAAGGCACCGATGCTGCGGTCAGCTCGATGCAGCAGAGCAACACGCGGGCGCGTTCGACTCTGGAAGTGGCGAAAGCGGCCGGCACGGCGCTGGAAGAAATTGCCTCGGCGTTTACCCTGATCAATGAGCGCAACCTGGTGATCGCCAGTGCCTCAGAGGAGCAAGCGGCTGTCGCGCGAGAGGTGGATCGCAACCTGATGAACATTCGCGATCTTGCGTTGCAGACGTCGGCCGGGGCGAATCAAACCAGTGCTGCGAGCCAGGAGCTGTCTCGGTTGGCGGTCGATCTGAATACGATGGTGGCGCGGTTCTCGGTCTGAACGCCGAGCGGCTTTGTCGTTCCGGCGACGCTACCGGCTGGCTGTGCAAGGTTGCGGGTGACGCCATCCCGGCCTATGGTCCAAGCGATACTTTGCCGCGACTGGCGCGCAATGATTCGACGCCGGTCGCTGTCCATCCAGTGCTGATTTGCGTAGCGAGGTGACGACATGCCCACCGACTCCCGACCCGCCGTACTCGAACTGATCGGTAATACGCCGCTGGTGCGCGTCAGCCGTTTCGATACCGGCCCGTGCACGCTGTTCCTCAAGCTCGAATCGCAGAACCCTGGCGGCTCGATCAAGGATCGCATCGGCCTGGCGATGATCGACGCCGCCGAGCGCGATGGCAGCCTGCGCCCCGGCGGCACCATCGTCGAGGCCACCGCCGGCAACACCGGTCTTGGCCTCGCCCTGGTCGGCCGTGCCAAGGGTTACCGAGTGGTGTTGGTGGTGCCGGACAAGATGTCCACCGAGAAGGTTTTGCACCTCAAGGCGATGGGCGCCGAGGTGCACATCACCCGCTCCGACGTCGGCAAGGGCCATCCCGATTACTACCAGGACGTTGCGGCGCGGTTGGCGCAGGAAATTCCTGACGCTTTCTTCGCCGATCAATTCAACAACCCGGCCAACCCGCTGGCCCACGAATGCAGCACCGCGCCGGAGATCTGGGCGCAGACTCAGCATGATGTGGACGCCATTGTTGTCGGCGTCGGGTCGGCCGGCACGCTGACCGGGCTGACCCGTTTCTTTCGCCGCGTGCAACCGGACCTGGTCATGGTGCTGGCCGATCCGGTCGGCTCGGTGATGGCCGAATACAGCCGCAGCGGCACCATGAGCACGCCCGGCTCCTGGGCGGTGGAGGGCATCGGCGAGGACTTCATTCCGTCGATTGCCGACCTGTCCAGCGTGCGCCACGCCTACTCGATCAGCGACGAGGAAAGCTTCGATCATGCCCGCCAACTGCTGCGCGCCGAGGGCATACTCGGCGGCTCTTCGACCGGCACACTGCTGGCGGCGGCGCTGCGTTACTGCCGCGAGCAGACCGAGCCGAAGCGGGTCGTCAGCTTCGTCTGCGACACCGGCACGCGCTACCTGTCGAAGGTCTACAACGACCAGTGGATGAACGATCAGGGCCTGCTGCAGTACAAACATTATGGCGATCTGCGCGACCTGATCTCACGGCGCTTCGAGGATGGCCGGGTGATCAGCGTGGGCCCGGACGACACGCTGCTCACCGCGTTCCAGCGCATGCGCCTGGCGGATGTGTCGCAACTACCGGTGCTGGAGGGCGGGCAGCGGCTGGTCGGTGTGATCGACGAGTCCGACATTCTGCTGGGCATGCAAGAAGAGGCTTCGCACTTTCGCGCGAGCGTGGCCAGCGCAATGACCGATAAGCTGCAAACCCTGCCTCCAGGCGCCAGTCTGGCCGAACTGCGGGCGGAGCTCGACCGCGGGCTGGTGGCGATCATCGCCGACGCTTCGGGCTTCTACGGCTTGATTACTCGAGTCGACATGCTCATTCATCTACGGAGATCCCTTACATGAGTCAACACGATGAAAACGCTGTGCCACGTGCCTTCGCCACCCGAGTGATCCATGCCGGGCAAACGCCCGACCCTACCACCGGGGCGCTGATGCCGCCGATTTACGCCAACTCCACCTATTTGCAGCAGAGCCCCGGCGTGCACAAGGGCTTCGACTACGGGCGATCGCACAACCCGACGCGCTTTGCGCTGGAGCGTTGTGTTGCGGACCTCGAAGGCGGCACCCAGGCCTTCGCGTTCGCGTCCGGGCTGGCGACGATTTCCACCGTGCTCGAATTGCTCGATGCTGATTCGCACATCGTCTCCGGCAACGACCTGTACGGCGGTACTTTCCGCCTGTTCGACAAGGTGCGCCGGCGCAGCGCCGGGCATCGCTTCAGCTTTGTCGACCTGACTGATTTGTCGGCCTTCGAAGAGGCGCTGCAGGACGACACGCGAATGGTCATGGTCGAGACGCCGAGCAATCCTTTGCTGCGCCTCACCGACCTCGTTGCCATCGCGCGCATCTGCCGCCAGCGAGGGATCATTTGTGTGGCCGACAACACCTTTGCCAGCCCATGGATACAGCGCCCGCTGGAACTGGGTTTTGACATCGTGCTGCACTCGACGACCAAGTACCTGAATGGCCACTCCGACGTGATCGGCGGCATCGCGGTGGTCGGACAAAACGCAGACCTGGCGGAGCGTCTGGGCTTCCTGCAAAACGCAGTCGGCGCGATCGCCGGGCCGTTCGACGCTTTCCTTACCCTGCGCGGCGTGAAGACCCTGGCGCTGCGCATGGAACGTCACTGCAACAACGCGCTGGACCTGGCGCAATGGCTGGAGCGTCAGCCGCAGGTGGCGCGCGTCTATTATCCGGGCCTGCCGTCGCACCCGCAGCACGACCTGGCGCAGCGGCAGATGCGCGGCTTCGGCGGGATGATTTCCCTCGACCTGAACAGCGACCTGGCCGGCGCCACGCGCTTCCTCGAGAATGTGCGGATCTTCGCCTTGGCCGAGAGCCTGGGTGGGGTGGAAAGCCTGATCGAGCACCCGGCGATCATGACCCATGCCACCATCCCCGCAGACACCCGCGCGCAACTCGGCATCGGCGATGCGTTGGTGCGGTTGTCCGTGGGGGTTGAGGATGTCGAAGACCTGCGCGCCGACCTGGCGCAGGCGCTGGCGCGGATCTGAATGTCAGCAGGCAAAAAAAATCCGGAACCCTTATCGGATTCCGGATTTTTGTGTCGAGCCGGATCAGCTGCCTTTGACAGCCTTGCCGTTGACCGTACCGTCGAGGAGCATGATGTTGTACTCCTTACCGTCGGTTTCAACCTGTTGCAGACGAACCAGCAGGTAATCCCAGTCCTTGGCGAACCACAGGACGGTGATGCGCTTGCTTTGCGTCGGGTCGCGCACGCGCTCGACCTTGATTGCATCGATCTGGCCGGCCTTGGTGTCGACCTTTTCCGAACCCAGCACGCGGAAATCATAGGTATCGACTTCACCATCGTCGACAACTTGATAGCTCATGCTTTTCTTGCCAGCGGCCACGTCGTGCTGCAGGGCCAGCTGATAAGTGGATTTGTCGACCATGCCGCGGTTGAGCGGGATCTTGACCGGGTCACCGCGATCGGTGCCGGTGACCATTTTGTTGGTCCAGTCGAAATCCAGGTCAGCCTTCTTGGCTTTACCCAGGCCGCCACGTTCGAAGTGGTAGGACTGCGGTAGCAAGGTGTCCTTGTCCAGCGTCAGGGTGCTTTCTTCGGTCAGGCTGGCGATCATCATCGAGGCCTTGAAGCTGAGCTTCCAGGCGCCGTTGGCTTGCTTGGTCAGGCTGCGTTCAGCGGTGCCGCTCATGGGCAACTGCTTCCAGTCAGCGGTGTAGCTGGCGGAGAAAGGTTGAAGTTCTGCAGCCTGCGCAAATGGCAGTGCGAGCAGAGCGCAAGCGAAGAGCAGGGCGCGACGCATAAAATCTCCTAGGTTCGAATCAAGTGGCCGCTGGCCGCGAGTAACTTTCCATCCAGTAAAGCACCTTGCTCGCCGAGTGATAAACGACCTTCGGCAAACCAGCGTACAGCCAGCGGGTAAATCAGGTGTTCCTGGGTATGAACCCGCTGCGCCAGACTCTGCGGCGAATCGTGCAACTCTACCGGTATTACTGCCTGTACGACCAGTGGTCCGCCATCGAGTTCCTCGGTGACAAAGTGCACGGAGCAGCCGTGCTCGGTGTCGCCGGCCTCCAGCGCGCGCTGATGAGTGTGTAACCCTTTGTATTTGGGCAGCAGCGAGGGGTGGATGTTGAGCAGGCGACCCGCGTAGTGGCGCACGAAGTCAGCGCTGAGAATGCGCATGAAGCCGGCCAGTACCACGAGTTTGGGGTTGAACGCGTCGATCTGTTCGATCAGCGCGGCATCGAAGGCCTCGCGGCCTTCGAAAGCCTTGTGATCCAGGGTGCGGGTGTCGATACCCGCGTCCCTGGCGCGTTGCAGGCCGTAGGCGTCGGCGCGGTTGGAAATCACCGCAGCGATGCGGGCCGGGCTGTCGCCGGTCCGCGTGCTGTCGATCAAGGCCTGCAAGTTACTGCCGGTGCCGGACAACAGCACCACCACATCACAGGTCTGGGACATCAATGAGCCTTGAGGTTCTTCAGTTCAACCTGAGCCGCGCCTTCGGCAGCGGTGGAGATCTGACCGATGACCCAAGGCTGCTCGCCGGCTTCGCGCAGGACGTTCAGCGCGGTTTCGACGTGCTCTTGAGCGACGCAGATAACCATGCCCACGCCGCAGTTCAGCACGCGGTGCATTTCGTTTTCGTCGACGTTGCCTTTCTCTTGCAGCCAGTCGAACACGGCAGGACGGGTCCAGCTCGCAACGTCAACCACGGCTTGTGCGCCTTTTGGCAGAACGCGCGGGATGTTGTCCAGCAGGCCACCACCGGTGATGTGGGCCATGGCTTTGACGGCGCCGGTTTCCTTGATCAGCTTGAGCAGCGGCTTCACGTAGATACGGGTCGGGGCCATCAGCAGGTCGGTCAGCGGTTTGCCGTCGAGCTGGATGTTTTCGATGTCGGCACCGGACACTTCGATGATCTTGCGGATCAGCGAGTAGCCGTTGGAGTGCGGGCCGGAAGACGGCAGGGCGAGCAGGGCATCGCCGGCAGCGACTTTGGAGCCGTCGATGATTTCGGATTTTTCCACGACGCCGACGCAGAAGCCAGCCAGGTCGTAGTCTTCGCCTTCGTACATGCCTGGCATTTCAGCGGTTTCGCCGCCAACCAGGGAGCAGCCGGACAATTCACAGCCAGCGCCAATGCCGGTCACGACCTGGGTCGCGGTTTCGACGTTGAGTTTGCCGGTGGCATAGTAGTCGAGGAAGAACAGCGGCTCGGCGCCGCAGACCACCAGGTCGTTCACGCACATGGCAACCAGGTCGATGCCGATGCTGTCGTGCTTGTTCAGGTTCAGTGCCAGGCGCAGCTTGGTGCCAACGCCGTCAGTACCGGAAACCAGCACGGGCTGTTTGTAGCCGGCCGGGATTTCGCAGAGGGCGCCGAAACCGCCCAGGCCGCCCATGACTTCCGGGCGCGCAGTGCGCTTGGCGACGCTCTTGATGCGTTCGACCAATGCTTCACCGGCGTCGATGTCTACACCGGCGTCCTTGTAGCTCAGGGAGGGTTGCTTGCTCATGATCCAGGCCTTTAGGGGGGATTCAGGGGTAACGACCGAGTCCAGTGGGACCACCGAAACTGACGAAGGCGATTGCCATCCGCGAATTTCAGGGTGCCCGGCTGTTGCCGGTCTGCGAAGGCGCGCGATTTTATCAGGCTTGAGAGGCAGCGGCCATCCTCAGGCCGACGGCAGGGGCATATCCGCTTAAAAAAACCTTCATTGCCCGTGTTGGCTGCATCCTTCATGGCTGTATAAGGTATCGCTATTAACCGTCTATCGTTAGCACAGTGCAAAAACTTACCAGGGTCAGGTGAATGTTTTGCGTGGGGGCGTGGTCACAGCCTTGCTCAATCCGGTTCACGCGGCCTGTTCCAGCCGCTCTTGTCGTCAGGAATCCTCCATGCGTTTTTTTTCTAGATTTTTGTTTGCAGGCTGTATGTCATTGGTCAGCCTGGCGAGTCATGCCGAAACCGTCAAAGGCCTTTATCAAGTGCGCGAGCCTGTCAGCAGCCAGTCGACCGAGGAGCGCGATCAAGCGACCCAGCGCGCGCTGGACACGCTGGTATTGCGTCTGACCGGCGATCCCAAGGCTGCACAAAGCCCCGGGTTGGCGGCATTGCGCAAAGACCCGCAGCAAATCATCAGTCAGTACGGTTTTGACGCTGGCCCGCCGGAAGTGCTGAAGGTCGATTTCGACCCGGCCACCACCGAGCAAGCGTTGCGCCGTGCCGGGCTGTCGTTGTGGGGGGCGAACCGGCCTTCGATCCTTGGCTGGTGGTTGAACGACTCTACCGAGGGTTCGAGCCTGGTCGGCGATGGCCAGGCCAGTGCTGCACCGCTGCGTCGAGCCGCGCAACACCGTGGTTTGCCGCTGCGCCTGCCGCTGGCCGATCTGAGTGAGCAGATCGTCGCCACGGCACCGAATCTGGAAGGTACGGACGCGACGCCACTGCGCGGGGTATCGGAGCGTTACAACGCTGACGCCTTGCTCGCGGTGCATGCCCGTGAAGAGGGCGGGCAGTGGCAGGCCAAGTGGCATTTGTGGCTCGGCGACAAGAAGGAGGCAGGCAGCGTGCAGGGCGCGGATCAGGCCGCGGTGGCCGATGCGGTGATGCTGGCGGTCAATCAGCGGCTGGCGCCGCGGTTTGTCGTCAAGCCGGGTGCTTCGGGCGAACAATTGCTCGAAGTGCAGGGCATGAATCTGGAACATTACGCGGCGCTTGGGCGTTTGCTGGAACCGTTTGGTGCGCGTCTGCAGAGTGTCGACGGCGACCGGATTCTCTATCGGGTCAATGGCAGCGCCGAACAGTTGAGGGCGCAATTGTCACTGGCGAAGTTGCAGGAGGTTCCGGCCGGTGAAGCGCCGGCGCCAGTCGCACCGGTTCAACCGGCCGAGGGTTCGGCACCGGTAGTAGCGCCGACTCCGGCACCTGTGCCGCAGTTGCGATTCCGTTGGTAAGGTTTTCTTTCTTTATATAGATGCATATGGAGTGGTACATGGCCGATACGCGGCGTTGGTTCTGGTTGGGTGGGGTGGTTCTGCTCTGCGTGTTTGTCTGGTTGTTGCATCCGATTCTGACCCCGTTCCTGATCGCGTTGCTGCTGGCCTATCTGTTCGACCCGCTGGTGGATCGGCTGGAGAAGGCCGGTCTGTCTCGGACTTGGGGCGTGGTGGCGGTGTTTGCGCTGTTTACCTTGATCTTCACGACACTGCTGTTGGTGTTGGTGCCGATGCTCGCCAAGCAGTTGTTTCGTTTGTACGAACTGACGCCGCAGATGCTCGATTGGTTGCAGCACACCGCACTGCCGTGGGCGCAATCGAAATTCGGACTGTCGGATAATTTCTGGAAGTTCGACAAGCTCAAGGCTGCGATCAGTGAGCACATGGGCCAGACCACTGACATTGTCGGGGTCGTTCTGAGTCAGGCGACGGCCTCCGGCCTCGCATTGATTGGCTTGCTGGCGAATCTGGTGCTGATCCCGGTGGTGGTCTTCTATTTGCTGCGGGACTGGGACCTGATGATGGCCAAGATCCGCAGCCTGCTGCCCCGTGATCGCGAAGAGCGCGTTGTGATCCTGGCGGGTGAATGCCATGAAGTGCTGGGTGCATTCGTGCGCGGGCAGTTGCTGGTAATGGTGGCGTTGGGTGTGATCTACGCGGCCGGCTTGATGCTGGTAGGGCTGGAGCTGGGGCTGTTGATCGGTTTGATCGCCGGTCTGGCGGCGATCGTGCCGTACATGGGGTTTGTCATCGGGATTGGCGCGGCCTTGATTGCCGGTCTGTTCCAGTTCGGCGGCGATCTGTATCCCATGTTCGGTATCGTCGCGGTGTTCATGGTGGGGCAGGCGCTGGAAGGCATGGTGCTGACGCCATTGTTGGTGGGGGACAAGATCGGTCTACACCCGGTGGCGGTGATCTTCGCGATTCTGGCGGGGGGCGAGCTGTTCGGTTTTACCGGTGTGCTGCTGGCGCTGCCAGTGGCGGCGGTGATCATGGTGCTGGTGCGCCATGTGCATGATTTGTATAAAGATTCGGATATGTACAGCGGTGGTGATGAGCCAGAGATTTAAGAGGGCCTGATCAAGCATGGCGGGCAGCCTGGTTCATTGCCAGGTTGACCCGAATCCCTCGCGCGGCTGTCACATGCGCCGCCAAAGAAACTGTCATAAAACCAGTGCGTTAACGCAAACCTTTGATTTTGCTTGTGGTCTGTCGCATTGTGCGACCCGCCTCACGGGTATAAACTTCGCAAACTTTACACAGAGGCCACTAACGGTTCCTTTGGAACTGTTCAGTCAGCATGAAACCGATTCAGCTGCCCCTAGGTGTGCGTCTGCGTGATGACGCTACCTTTATCAATTACTACCCAGGCGCCAATGCCGCTGCACTCGGCTATGTCGAGCGGCTATGCGAAGCCGACGCCGGCTGGACCGAAAGCCTGATTTATCTCTGGGGCAAGGACGGGGTAGGGCGTACGCACTTGTTGCAGGCGGCCTGCCTGCGCTTCGAGCAACTGGGTGAGCCGGCGGTGTATTTGCCGTTGGCCGAACTGCTTGATCGCGGCATCGCCATCCTCGACAACCTCGAACAGTACGAACTGGTCTGCCTGGATGATTTGCAGGCGGTGGCCGGTCGGGCGGATTGGGAAGAGGCGTTGTTCCATCTGTTCAACCGTTTGCGTGACAGCGGTCGACGCCTGCTGATTGCCGCTTCGACATCCCCGCGTGAACTGCCGGTGAAGCTGGCGGACCTCAAATCCCGACTGACGTTGGCGCTGATCTTTCAGATGCGTCCACTCTCCGACGAAGACAAGTTGCGTGCCTTGCAACTGCGCGCCTCTCGTCGCGGTCTGCACCTGACCGATGAAGTCGGGCATTTTATTTTGACCCGCGGTACGCGCAGCATGAGTGCACTTTTCGAGCTGCTTGAGCGTCTCGATCAGGCTTCCCTTCAAGCTCAGCGCAAGCTGACAATTCCCTTTCTGAAAGAAACGCTAGGCTGGTAAAGCCAAGGCCTGTAGCGGGTTTTGGCATATTTCAGGCGTCAAGAAATCCGCTTTCCTACAGGGTTGCAGGCTGCGCGAGTGTCTAAAACGGGCTTAAGCGCTTAGATGTAAACGCGAAACCAAGAAGTCACATAAAGTTCGATTGAATTTGCAAATGAGGATGATAGTAGGCATAGTCTCGGCTTCTTTAGAACTATCAGCCACGGTCGTGCCCATGCTAAATCGCTTTGCACCCCTCGTGCCCCTCGCACTCGTCACCCTGTTGTTCGGTTGCGCTGCCCACTCTCCAGTGTCCCAGCAAGAGCAACAACAGCAGGTTAAAAATTCTGCTACTGCCCAATCTTCCGCTCTTTATCAGCAAGCTCTTTTCCAGGAAGAGGCGGCCACCGAAAAAGAACTGGCAGACTTCGCCGGCGGCAAGTCGTACCAGCTTCCGGTTCTGGCTGACAGCATCCTCGAACGCGGCATGTCCCTGATCGGTACCCGTTACCGTTTCGGCGGCACCTCCGAAGCTGGCTTTGATTGCAGCGGCTTCATCGGTTACCTGTTTCGTGAAGAAGCCGGCCTGAACCTGCCACGTTCCACTCGCGAAATGATCAACGTCGACGCTCCGCTGGTTTCTCGCAGCAAACTGGAGCCGGGCGACTTGCTGTTTTTCGCCACCAATGGCCGTCGCGGCCGCGTCAGTCACGCCGGGATCTACCTGGGTGACAACCAGTTCATCCATTCCAGCAGCCGCCGCAGCGGTGGTGTCCGGATCGATAGCCTGGGCGACAGCTACTGGAGCAAAACCTTCATCGAAGCCAAGCGCGCACTGGCGATGGCACCGACGATCGTCACGGCTCGCAAGTAAGCGGACTTTTTGTAAGGTGAACTTAAAGTCTTACTTGAAGTTTGCCACGTAGCAGCTAGAATCCTGATCTATTATTGATGGCAAACCGCCTGCGTCCTGCGCAGGCGGTTTTCTTTTCTGCGCCCCCTGCAGAAAAAGCCGCAGCCAGATCAGGATGCTCTGCATATGTCGACGTCGGCCCGCCTCGCAATCATGTTCTTCGCAGCGCTGCTCAGCGCCTGCGCCAGCCGTACACCGCCACCTTCGCCGGTGGTTCGCGCTCCCATTATTTTCAGTTCCTCCCAAGCATTCTCCCCTGAGGCAGAAGACGTCTTGTTCCGCGCGCTCGGCCTGGTGGGCACACCGTATCGCTGGGGTGGTAACACGCCGGATTCGGGTTTCGATTGCAGCGGGCTGATCGGTTATGTCTACCGTGACGTCGCCGGCATTTCTCTGCCGCGTACCACGCGCGAGATGATCAGCATGCAGGCGGCCAGCGTGGGCAAGGAAGGTCTGCAAACCGGCGACCTGATCTTCTTCGCCACCAATGGCGGTTCTCAGGTCAGCCACGCCGGGATCTACGTCGGCGAAGGTCGCTTCGTCCATGCGCCCGCCACCGGCGGCACGGTGAAGCTCGACAGTTTGTCCAAAGCTTACTGGCAGAAAGCCTATCTGAGTGCCAAGCGCGTCTTGCAACCTGAGCACTTGGCACGCAACCCCTAAATTGCAGAGGTTGTCATGACCGCTCGCACACTCAATCTCGACGATTCCCTGTATCAATACCTGCTCGACGTTTCCCTGCGCGAAACGCCGCTACTCAAGCGTTTGCGTGACGAAACCCAAGCGCTGCCCATGGCTCGCTGGCAGGTGGCGCCCGAGCAAGGTCAGTTCCTCGCGCTATTGGTGAAGCTCACCGGCGCCAAGCGTCTGCTGGAAGTGGGCACCTTCACCGGTTACAGCGCCTTGTGCATGGCGGCTGCATTGCCGGATGACGGTTCTCTGATCTGCTGTGACATACCCGGCGACTACAACACCACTGCACGGCGTTACTGGCAGGAAGCGGGGCTTGCCGAGCGGATCGATCTGCGTCTGGCGCCCGCGCTGGAAACCTTGGCTCAGCTGAATCAGCAAGAGCCATTCGACCTGATCTTCATCGATGCCGACAAAGCCAACTACCCACGCTATCTGGAGCACGCATTGCGTCTGCTGCGCGTCGGCGGTCTGGCGGTGTTCGATAACACACTGTGGAGTGGCCGGGTGCTTGAGGACAATCCCGAAAGTGAAGACACCCGAGCCATCCAGGCGCTCAATCGCGCCTTGAAGGATGACTCGCGTGTGGATCTGTCGCTGTTGCCGTTGGGTGATGGGTTAACGCTGTGCCGCAAGCGCTAAGCGTTTACTTGGCCGCCGATACGCGCCACACCTTATTGCCCACGTCATCCGCCACCAACAAATCCCCTTGCTGATCAATCACCACGCCCACTGGCCGGCCCATGGCTTTCTCATCTGCGTTGAGGAAACCTGTGAGCACATCGATCGGTTGCCCAGTCGGTTTGCCTCCCGCGAACGGTACAAAAATCACTTTGTAGCCACTGTGTGGTTTACGGTTCCACGAGCCATGCTGGCCGACGAATGCCCCTTCCTTGAACTGCGCCGGCAGCTTGTTGCCTTCAGCGAACGTCAGGCCCAACGATGCGGTATGCGGCCCGAGCGCGTAGTCCGGCGCAATGGCCTTGGCCACCAGCTCGGGGTTTTGCGGCTCGACGCGGATGTCGACGTGCTGACCGTAATAACTGTAAGGCCAGCCGTAGAACCCGCCGTCCTTCACTGAGGTGATGTAGTCCGGCACCAGATCACTTCCGATCTCGTCGCGCTCGTTGACCGCTGTCCACAATGCGCCGCTCCGAGGTTCCCAGGCTAGCCCGTTTGGATTGCGAATCCCCGAGGCGAAGATCCGATGGTTGCCGGTGGCGCGATCCACTTCCCAGATCGCCGCGCGACCTTCTTCCTTGTCCATGCCGTTTTCCGCAACGTTACTGTTGGAACCCACCGTGACGTACAGCTTGCTGCCGTCCTTGCTGACGATGACGTTTTTGGTCCAGTGGTGATTCAGCGTACCGCCCGGCAGGTCGATCACCTTCATCGGCTGCGACTTGATCGCCGTCTCGCCGTTTTCATAGTGGAAGCGCAGCAAGCGATCCGAGTCGGCGACGTACAGGTCATTGCCGACCAGGGTCATGCCGAAGGGTGAGTTGAGGTTTTCCAGGAACACCGTGCGGGTTTCGGCGATGCCGTCGTGGTCCTTGTCCCGCAGCAGCGTGATGCGATTCGGGCTCGGCACTTTGGCGCCGGCACGGCCCATGACTTTTCCCATGACCCAACCGCGAATGCCTTTGCCGTCATCGGGTTTGGGTGGTGCGTTGGTTTCGGCCACCAGCACGTCGCCGTTGGGCAACACGTAAAGCCAGCGCGGGTGATCGAGACCTTCGGCAAAAGCCGCGACTTGAGTCCCTGTCGCGGCGATGGGTTTCGTGCCGTCCGGCCAGCCGATCGCCGGGGCGATGTTCACCGTCGGGATCAGGGTTTTGTTCGGTTCTGGCAGCTTGGGCGATGGGCCGATGCCGTCGGAGACTTGCAGCCTGGCGGTTTCACCACAGGCGGCAAGCCCTCCGGCGAGCACGATAACGAGAGCGAGCTGGGGCTTGCGCATGCTGATCTTCCCTATGAATGCATTGACCTAATCAGTAGAGAAGCACAGGTACGCGATGGTTCAACCGGTCAGCCGCGGGCTTCCTTGAACAGCACGGCAATGCCGGGGTGATAGTTGCCGGCTTCGTTGCGCAACTTGCGATAGGCGTAGGGGAAGTACCAGGCCACCGCGCAGGTGTGTTCCTTTTGCAGGTCGTCGACCATGTCCTGGAGTTCTTCCGGGGTGGCGCTTTGTTGAGCTTTTTGTGGCGCGACGAACAGGCAGCCGAGTTTCAGGTCGCTGGCGTAGCTGATGCGTTTGGCATCGCTGGTGATGTCCTGCAAGGCTTGAGTCAGGTTCAGGCTGTTGACGCGTGGCCAGCGTTGAGTGGCTTGAAGGTACGCGCGCTCTTCGCTGGTCGCGATAAACAGATCGGCGCGGCCATTGCGTTCGCCTTCTTCGGTCTGTTTACGGGTTGGAGTTTGTTGCAGCGTGACCATTTCCGCCATCCAG
The DNA here is from genome assembly GCF_047758685.1 of Pseudomonas lyxosi. Taxonomy (NCBI): domain Bacteria; kingdom Pseudomonadati; phylum Pseudomonadota; class Gammaproteobacteria; order Pseudomonadales; family Pseudomonadaceae; genus Pseudomonas; species Pseudomonas lyxosi. The sequence continues at coordinate 6,372,260 of NZ_CP180481.1, read as the reverse complement.
GCCGCGGCGGAAAGCAGGCTCAGGTTGGCTTTTTCGTCGAACCAGTAAGGCGTGTCGTTATCGCCGCGCACGGCGTTGTAGCGGTCGATACAGTCAAACCAGCGTTCCAGCACCGGGCGCAGGAATTCCAGCTTCGGATTGCTGATGATCATGCCTTGCATGTGGCTCACCCTTGTTATTGTGTTGTGAGATTGTGGCTCTTTGATATCACTGCTGAGAGTGTGGCACAAGATTGGCGTCAGATAATTGATCGACGGCAGTTATTCGCTAGCAGGCCGCCCGTCTTCAATTGACGCTCCATCCCCAACCCTCTAACCTTCGCGGCTTGTTTCAGGTGCTCTGTGACCTTGGTCGACAGAGTGAAACAGGGAAGCCGGTGAGTGACTCTCTTCAAGCGACGAAGAGCCATGATCCCGGCGCTGCCCCCGCAACGGTAAATGAGTGAAGACTGCGCGAGGGCCTGTCATCAGTTTTTTCCTATACCGCGTTGAGGTCTGAAAGCGGACCAGGCAAGGCGCAGTCCGCTGGTAATGGTTGTTCCCTTGCCAAGGACTGCAACGCAGTCTGGTCCGCTTTCAGACACAACCCGAAGGGCCGGGCCTGCTGTGGCGCGGTATAGGAAAAAGCTGATGACAGGCCCTAGCCACTGTGTCGTATGACATGGGAAGGCGCGCAGTCAGGCAAAATGCCGCTCATGAGCCCGGAGACCGGCCTGATCCATCCAGCGGCATCACGGTGGGCGATGCCAGGCTTTTTGCCGTCTATTCTTGTGCCTGCCCGCCGTTATCCAGCCTCAACGGAGAGCTCCCCCATGACTGATACCCCCGATCGTGACGAACGTCATCTGGCGCGCATGCTGCGCAAAAAAGCCGTGATCGACGAACGCATCGCCAATTCCCCGAATGAATGTGGCCTGCTGCTGGTGCTGACCGGCAACGGCAAAGGCAAAAGCAGCTCGGCCTTCGGCATGCTCGCCCGGTCCATGGGCCACGGCATGCAGTGTGGCGTGGTGCAGTTCATTAAAGGGCGCAGCAGCACCGGCGAAGAACTGTTCTTCCGGCACTTTCCGGAACAGGTGCGTTTTCATGTGATGGGTGAGGGCTTCACCTGGGAAACCCAGGATCGCCAGCGTGACATCGCCGCCGCTGAAGCCGCGTGGGCGGTGTCCCGCGAATTGTTACGTGATCCGTCGATCGGCCTGGTGGTGCTGGATGAATTGAACATTGCGCTCAAGCACGGTTATCTGGATCTCGATCAAGTGCTCAGCGACTTGCAGGCCCGTCCGCCAATGCAGCACGTGGTGGTCACCGGTCGTGGTGCGAAACCGGAGATGATCGAACTGGCCGACACCGTCACCGAAATGGGCGTGATCAAGCACGCATTCCAGGCCGGGATCAAAGCGCAAAAAGGCGTCGAGTTGTGAGCTGCACTTTATGAATAGCCATCGTCATTGCCCGGCGGTATTGATTGCCGCGCCGGCTTCCGGTCAGGGCAAGACCACCGTCACCGCCGCGCTGGCCCGTTTGCATCGCAATCAGGGGCGCAAGGTGCGCGTGTTCAAATGCGGCCCGGATTTTCTCGACCCGATGATTCTCGAGCGCGCCAGCGGTGCGCCGGTGTATCAACTGGACATGTGGATGGTCGGCGAGCAGGAAAGCCGTCGACTGTTGTGGGAAGCCGCCGGCGAAGCCGATCTGATCCTCATCGAAGGCGTCATGGGCCTGTTCGACGGCACGCCGTCCAGCGCTGATCTGGCACGACATTTCGGTGTGCCGGTGCTCGGTGTGATCGACGGCACTGCCATGGCCCAGACCTTTGGCGCACTGGCCCTGGGGCTGGCGCGTTATCAGCCGGACTTGCCGTTTGCCGGTGTGCTGGCCAACCGTGTCGGCACCCTGCGTCATGCGCAATTACTTGAAGGCAGCCTCACTGAAGGTTTGCGCTGGTACGGCGCCTTGTCCCGGGAAACCGGGATCGAATTGCCGAGTCGACACCTCGGTCTGGTTCAGGCCAGTGAGTTGAACGATCTCGATCTGCGCCTCGATGCGGCGGCCGATGCACTGGCCAGCAGCTGCGAGGTCGCGCTGCCACCAGCGGTGGAATTCGCCGCCCCTGATGTGATCGCTGCCGAGTCGTTGCTGGCTGGTGTGCGGATTGCTGTGGCCCGTGACGAAGCGTTCGCCTTCACTTACGGCGCAAGCCTGGATCTGCTCCGCGCCATGGGCGCTGAGTTGCTGTTTTTCTCGCCGATCCGTGACACGCAATTGCCGGAGGCAGACAGCCTCTATCTGCCGGGCGGTTATCCCGAATTGCACCATGTGGCGCTGTCACAGAACACCACGATGCTGGCCGCAATCCGCGCTCACCATGCGGCGGGGAAACCGTTGTTGGCCGAGTGCGGCGGCATGCTGTATTTGCTCGATTCGTTGACCGATGTCGAGGGCACTCGCGCTGAATTGGTCGGCTTGCTGGCCGGTGATGCGGTGATGCAAAAGCGTTTGGCCGCGCTGGCGTTGCAGGCGGTCGAGTTGCCGGAAGGTTCGTTGCGCGGGCACACCTATCACCATTCGCTGACCAGCACCGAGCTTGAGCCGATTGCTCGTGGCCTGAGCCCTAACGGTGGGCGAGGGGCAGAGGCGGTTTACCGCGAAGGGCGGATGACCGCGTCCTACGTGCACTTTTATTTCCCTTCCAATCCCCAGGCGGTGGCGGCGTTGTTCAAGCCATGAACCCAGATGATCTAGCGTTCAGCGAAGCTGAGCGTGCGGCGGTCTACCGAGCTATCGGCGAACGCCGCGACATGCGTCATTTCAGCGGCGGCACCGTCGAGCCCGAGCTACTGCGGCGCCTGCTCGAAGCCGCGCATCAGGCACCGAGTGTCGGCCTGATGCAGCCCTGGCGGTTCATCCGCATCAGCGATCGAGCCTTGCGCGGCAAGATCCAGTTGTTGGTGGAAGAAGAACGCATCCGCACCGCTGAAGCCCTCGGCGAGCGCACTGACGAATTCATGAAGCTGAAAGTCGAAGGCATCAACGACTGCGCCGAGGTGTTGGTCGCTGCGCTGATGGACGATCGCGAGCGCCACATTTTCGGCCGTCGCACGATGCCGGAAATGGACATGGCCTCGCTGTCCTGCGCGATCCAGAACCTCTGGCTGGCCTCCCGCGCTGAAGGATTGGGCATGGGCTGGGTCTCGCTGTTCGAGCCGCAAGCACTGGCGGACTTGCTGGGTTTGCCCGCCGGAGCCAAGCCGTTGGCCGTTCTTTGTCTCGGCCCGGTCAAGGAATTCTATCCGGCGCCGATGCTGGTACTCGAAGGCTGGGCGCAGGCGCGTCCACTCAGTGAGCTGCTGTATGAAAATTATTGGGGAGTGAGTCAATGAGTGTGGCGTTGTTGAGTGTCGCCGCGGTTGCGCTGGATGCGCTGCTGGGTGAACCCAAACGCTGGCATCCGCTGGTGGCGTTCGGCCGTTTTGCCGACCGCATCGAGCAACGTTTCAATGGTGAAGGTCGTGGCTGGCGTAGCCATGGTGTCACCGCTTGGGTGATTGCAGTGTTGCCGTTGACCTTGCTGGCCACGGCGTTTTCCTGGGCGCCCTATGTCGGCTGGATCGTCGAGATTCTCGTGCTCTATTGCGCCCTCGGCATGCGCAGCCTCGGTGAACACGTCGAGCCGGTGGCCAAGGCACTGCGCAGCGATGATCTGGACGAGGCGCGCAAACGTGTCAGTTATCTGGTCAGCCGCCAGACCAGCGAACTGGATAAAACCGAAGTCGCCCGCGCCGCCACAGAATCGGTGCTGGAGAACGGCAGCGACGCGGTATTCGCTGCGCTGTTCTGGTTTGCCGTGGCCGGCGCGCCTGGCGTGGTGCTCTACCGTTTGAGCAACACGCTGGATGCGATGTGGGGTTACCGCAACGAACGCTTCGAGCGTTTCGGCTGGGCCGCGGCAAAGATCGACGACGTCCTCAACTACATTCCTGCACGCCTGGTGGCATTGACCTACGCGCTGCTGGGCAAAACCCGACTGGCGCTGAAATGCTGGCGCACCCAGGGGCCGACCTGGGACAGCCCGAATGCCGGTCCGGTGATGGCGGCCGGTGCCGGTGCGCTCGGTGTCGAGTTGGGCGGGGCGGCGATTTATCACGGTGAACTGCATCAGCGTCCGCCACTGGGCGAAGGCATGCCGGCGGACGCCGACTCCATCGACCGTGGCTGGCAATTGGTCCAGCGCGGGGTATGGTTATGGTTGCTGATCCTCTGCGTGGGGGCTGAATTTTATGCTTGAGCACGGTGGTCGGTTACGCAAGGCGGCGCTCGATTACGGCATCGCCGAAGCCAATTGGCTCGACCTGTCCAGCGGCCTCGCACCCTGGCCGTTTCCGGTCCCGGAGATTCCGTTGCGGGCCTGGGCGCGTTTGCCGGAAACCGATGACGGTCTGGAGCAGGCGGCCTGTGATTATTACGGTGCCGCTCAGGTGCTGCCGGTGGCCGGCTCGCAAATGGCGATCCAGTTGCTGCCGCGTTTGCGCCGGGTCGGCAAGGTCGGCGTGCTCTCGCCGTGTTACGCCGAACACGCCGAAGCGTGGCGCCGTAATGGCTACATCGTGCGTGAAGTGCTGGAGCAGGAAGTCGACTTCTTTCTCGACAGCCTCGACGTGCTGGTGGTGGTCAACCCGAACAATCCCACTGGCCTGAGCCTGACGCCGAGTCGTCTGCTCGACTGGCACTCGCGATTGACCCAGCGCGGTGGCTGGCTGGTGGTGGATGAGGCGTTCATGGACAACACACCGCAGCTGAGCCTGGCACCTTTTGCCAATCAGGTCGGGTTGATCGTGCTGCGTTCCTTCGGCAAGTTTTTCGGCCTGGCCGGTGTGCGCCTGGGTTTCGTGCTGGCCGAGCGCAAGTTGCTCAAGTTGCTGGCCGAGCAAGTGGGGCCGTGGGCGGTCAGCGGACCGACGAGGGTGTTGGGGCAGGCCTGTCTGCGGGATACCGAAGGGCATGCCCGGCAACGGGTTCGCGCTGATGAAGCCAGTGAGCGTCTGGCACTGCTGCTTGAACAGCACGGCTTCAAGCCCCAGGGCGGCTGCGCCTTGTTTCAATGGCTGATCACCGACCGCGCCGAAGCCCTGCATGAGTTCATGGCCCGGCGCGGCATTCTGCTGCGGTTGTTCACGAACAACAGCAGCCTGCGTTTCGGCTTGCCCGCCGATGAAGCCGACTGGACACGTCTCGCGCAAGCGTTCGAAGCCTACGCCAAGGAAACCCAATGACTACGTTGATGGTGCAAGGCACCACTTCCGACGCCGGTAAAAGCACGCTGGTGACGGCGTTGTGCCGCTGGGTCACGCGTCAGGGCGTCAGCGTCGTGCCGTTCAAGCCGCAGAACATGGCGCTCAACAGTGCCGTGACCGCCGACGGTGGCGAGATCGGTCGCGCGCAAGCGGTGCAGGCTCAAGCCGCCAACCTTGAGCCGCACACCGACATGAACCCGGTGCTGCTCAAACCCAACAGCGACACCGGCGCCCAAGTGATCATCCATGGTCGCGCGGTCACGACGATGAACGCGGTCGCGTATCACGACTACAAAGCCATCGCCATGCAAGCAGTGCTGGCTTCCCATGAACGGCTGAGCGCGGCGTATCCAGTGGTCATGGTCGAAGGCGCGGGTTCGCCGGCCGAGATCAATCTGCGTGCCGGTGACATCGCCAACATGGGCTTTGCCGAGGCGGTGGATTGTCCGGTGGTGTTGATCGCCGACATCAATCGCGGCGGCGTTTTTGCGCATCTGGTGGGCACGCTGGAACTGCTGTCACCCAGCGAGCAGGCGCGGGTCAAAGGCTTCATCATCAACCGGTTTCGTGGCGATATCGCTTTGCTGCAACCGGGGCTCGACTGGCTGGAAGCGCGCACCGGCAAACCGGTGATCGGCGTTCTGCCTTACGTGATGGACCTGCACCTGGAAGCCGAGGACGGCATCGATCAGCGTCAGACCGACAAGGCCGACCAGGTGCTGAAAGTGCTGGTGCCGGTGCTGCCGCGCATCAGCAACCACACCGACTTCGATCCGCTGCGCTTGCATCCGCAGGTGGATCTGCAATTTGTCGGCCCCGGTCAGGCGATTCCGCCGGCGGACCTGATCATTCTTCCCGGCTCGAAAAGCGTGCGCAGCGACCTCGCGTACCTGCGGGCCAATGGCTGGGACATCGCGATCAGTCGTCATCTGCGTTATGGCGGCAAAGTACTGGGGATTTGCGGCGGTCTGCAAATGCTCGGCGAGCAGGTACACGATCCGCTGGGCCTTGAAGGCGCACCGGGTTCCAGCGCCGGTCTGGGCTTGCTGGCGTTCGAAACCCAGCTCGAAGAAGAGAAGCAACTGCGCAATGTGCGCGGGCGTCTGGCACTGGAAGACGCGGCGGTCAGCGGCTATGAAATTCATGCCGGGGTGACCACCGGGCCGGCGCTGGAAAACGCCGCGGTGCAGCTGGACGACGGTCGCTGCGACGGTGCGCAAAGTGTGGACGGGCAGATTTTCGGCACCTATCTGCATGGGCTGTTTGAATCGCCCGCGGCGTGCAGTGCGCTGTTGCGCTGGGCAGGTTTGCAGGCTGTGCAGGACGTGGATTATCACGCGTTGCGTGAGCGCGATATCGAGCGGCTGGCGGATCTGGTGGAGAAGCATCTGGATACCGGGTTGTTGCGGGAACTCTGTGGGTTTTAAAGAGGGGTTATCACCATGCTGCAACTGATCCTCGGCGGCGCCCGTTCCGGCAAAAGTCGCCTGGCTGAAAAACTCGCCTCCGACAGCGGTCTGGCAGTGACCTACATCGCCACCAGCCAACCCCTCGACGGTGAAATGAACGAGCGGGTGGCCCATCACCGCGCCCGTCGTCCAGCCGAATGGGCGTTGATCGAAGAGCCGGTGGAACTCGCCCGCATCCTGCGCGAAACCGCCAGCGCCGATCAGTGCTTGCTGGTGGATTGCCTGACGTTGTGGATGACTAATCTGCTGATGCTCGACGACACCGAGCGGCTGTCGGCCGAACGTGATGCTTTGCTGGACTGCCTGGCGTCGTTGCCGGGTGAAATCATTTTTGTCAGCAACGAGACCGGAATGGGTGTCGTGCCGCTGGGCGAATTGACTCGCCGCTATGTCGATGAAGCCGGTTGGCTGCATCAAGCGTTGGCCGAGCGCTGTCAACGCGTCGTCCTGACCATCGCTGGTCTGCCCATGACTTTGAAAGGAACTGCGTTATGACTCAATCCTGGTGGCTTAACCCGTGCAAACCGATCGATGCTCAAGCGGTCGAGCAGGCGCAAGCTCGTCAACAGCAGTTGACCAAACCGGCCGGCTCCCTCGGCCGGCTTGAGTCGGTGGCCGTGCAATTGGCCGGTATGCAGGGGCAGGTCAAACCGAGTCTGGATCAGCTGTGGATCGCGATTTTTGCCGGTGACCATGGCGTGGTCGCTGAAGGGGTGTCGGCATTTCCTCAGGAAGTCACCGGGCAGATGCTGCACAACTTCGTCAGCGGTGGAGCGGCGATCAGCGTGTTGGCGCGGCAACTCGGGGCCTCGCTGGAAGTTGTCGACCTCGGCACGGTGACGCCGTCGTTGAATTTGCCGGGTGTGCGTCACTTGAACATTGGCCCGGGCACGGCGAATTTCGTCGAAGGTTCGGCCATGACCTCGGCTCAGGGCGAACTCGCTTTGCAGGCCGGCCGCGACAGCGTGCAGCGCGCCATCGCGGCGGGTGCGCAGTTGTTTATCGGTGGCGAGATGGGCATCGGCAACACCACCGCAGCCAGCGCGTTGGCGTGTGCCTTGCTCGATTGCCCGGTGGTGCATCTGGCGGGGCCGGGCACGGGTTTGAATGCGGCGGGTGTCAGCCATAAAGCTCAGGTCATCGAGTGCGCTTTGGCGTTGCACAGCGCTCAACGTGGCGACGCACTGCAAACCCTGTTCAACCTCGGCGGTTTTGAAATCGCTGCATTGGTCGGCGCGTATCTGGCGTGTGCCCAGGAAGGCGTTGCGGTGCTGGTGGACGGTTTCATCTGCAGCGTTGCGGCGTTGGTGGCGGTGCGCTTGAACCCTGAATGCCGTCAGTGGCTGTTGTTCGGTCATCGCGGCGCCGAGCCGGGTCATCGTCATGTGCTGGAAACCCTGAACGCCGAACCGCTGCTGGACCTCGGCTTGCGTCTGGGCGAGGGCAGCGGCGCGGCGTTGTCCGTGCCGTTGTTGCGTCTGGCGTGCGACCTTCACGGGCAGATGGCGACTTTCGCCGAGGCCGCCGTGGCGGACCGTCCGGCATGACCTTGCACCTGGACCTGTTGCGTCACGGTGAAACCGAACTCGGCGGCGGTTTGCGCGGTAGCCTCGACGATGCGCTGACTGAAAAGGGCTGGGCGCAGATGCGCGCGGCGGTGGTCGAGCAGGGGCCTTGGGATCGTTTGATTAGCTCGCCGTTGCAGCGGTGTGCGCGGTTCGCCGAAGAACTCGGCGCACAGCTGGGTTTGCCGGTGCAGTTGGACAAAGACCTGCAAGAGCTGCACTTCGGCGCCTGGGAAGGGCAGAGCGCCGCCGCGCTCATGGAAACCGATGCCGAGGCGTTGGGATTGTTCTGGGCCGACCCTTATTCGTTTACACCGCCTCAGGGTGAGCCGGTGGTGGATTTTTCGACGCGGGTGTTGGCAGCCGTTGAGCGCTTGCAGGCTACCTACGCCGGCGAGCGAGTGTTGCTGATCAGTCACGGCGGGGTCATGCGCTTGTTGCTGGCTCAGGCGCGGGGATTGCCTCGTGAGCAGTTGCTCAACGTCGAAGTCGGGCATGGCGCGCTGTTTTCGCTGTCGGTCGAATCCGGCGTGTCGTTAAAGGAAGCGATCTGATCATGTTGCCGTTCTGGATCGCCCTGCAATTTTTGAGCAGTCTGCCGATTCGTCTGCCGGGCATGCCGGCGCCACAGGAGTTGGGGCGGTCGCTGCTGTTTTATCCGCTGGTCGGCCTGCTGTTTGGCGTGATCTTGTGGGCGTTCAACTGGCTGTTGTTCGGCACTCCGTTATTGCTTCATGCCGCGCTGTTGCTGACGGTTTGGGTATTGCTCAGCGGCGCGTTGCACTTGGACGGCCTGGCCGACAGCGCCGATGCGTGGCTCGGCGGGTTCGGCGACCGCGAGCGCACCCTGACGATCATGAAGGACCCGCGCAGCGGGCCGATTGCGGTCGTGACGCTGGTGCTGGTGTTGCTGCTCAAATTCGCCGCGTTGCTGGCATTAATCGAGCAGCAACACGCCGTTGTCCTGATCATCATTCCGTTGATCGGGCGCAGCGCGATGCTGGGCTTGTTCCTGACCACTCCTTATGTGCGTGCCGGCGGGTTGGGGCAAGCGCTGGCTGATCATCTGCCGCGTTTGGCGGGCAAGCAGGTGTTGGCGGTGAGTGCGTTGGTGTGTGTTTTGATTGCTGGTCTCAGCGGCGTGTTGGCAGTTGTGCTGGCGGCGCTGGTGTTTGTCTGGCTGCGGCAAGTGATGCTGCGCCGATTGGGCGGCACGACGGGCGATACGGCGGGGGCGTTGCTGGAAATTCTTGAGGTCGCGGTGCTGGTGGGATTGGCGATCTGCTGAACTTCCCACATCATGTAACTTGATTTAACACAACCGCGGGTATATACACGCACCATGCTCGACTCCCAATGTTTATGCATCAACCTGCGTCGCGCCGCCCGTGGCGTCAGCAGGCATTACGACGGCGCTCTCGACGGCTTCGGGATCAACGTTGCCCAGTATTCTCTGCTGTGTAATCTGCAGCGTCTGGATAAACCGAGTATTTCCACGTTGGCCGAGGCCATGGGGCTGGATCGCAGCACCTTGGGGCGCAATCTGCGGGTGCTGGAAGGCGAAGGCCTGCTGATGCTGGTCGAGGGCGAAGACATGCGTAACCGCATCGTCATGCTCACCGAGGCCGGTGTTGAACGCCTGAAAGCGGCCCTGCCAGCCTGGGAAGCGGCGCAACAGCGATTGATTGACCGCTTGGGTGCCGAGAAACGCGAAACCTTGCTGCGACTGCTGGACGAACTGGCGTGATGCCGGTTTTTCCGATCTTAAGCGGGTATATACCCGCTACCGGAGAATAAGAATGACATCGATGTGGCGTACGTGTGGTTGGGTTTTGTTGGGGAGTGCGCTGATTCTCGCGTTGTCCTTGGGGGTAAGACACGGCTTCGGGCTGTTTCTGGCGCCGATGAGTGCCGAGTTCGGCTGGGGGCGTGAGACGTTTGCCTTCGCCATTGCCTTGCAGAACCTGATCTGGGGCCTGGCGCAGCCATTCACCGGCGCGCTGGCCGACCGCTTTGGCGCCGCGAAAGTGGTGCTGGTCGGCGGTGTCTTGTATGCATTGGGTCTGGTGTTCATGGGCCTGTCGGATTCCGCCGTGACCTTGTCCCTGAGTGCCGGCCTGTTGATCGGCATCGGTCTGTCCGGCACCTCGTTCTCGGTGATCCTTGGCGTGGTCGGCCGCGCAGTGCCGCCGGAGAAACGCAGCATGGGCATGGGCATTGCCAGTGCTGCCGGCTCTTTCGGCCAGTTCGCGATGTTGCCCGGTACGCTGGGGTTGATCGGCTGGCTCGGCTGGTCCGCGGCATTGCTGGTGTTGGGCCTGTTGGTGGCGCTGATTGTGCCGCTAGTGAGCATGCTCAAGGACAAACCGCTGCCGGTGTTCGGACATGAGCAAACACTGTCCGAGGCACTGCGCGAGGCCTGTTCCCATTCGGGATTCTGGCTGCTGGCATTCGGCTTTTTTGTTTGTGGCTTCCAGGTGGTATTCATCGGCGTGCATTTGCCGGCTTATCTGGTGGATCAGCACCTCCCGGCGAGCGTCGGTACGACAGTGCTGGCGTTGATCGGGCTGTTCAATATTTTCGGTACCTACACGGCGGGCTGGCTCGGCGGGCGGATGTCCAAGCCACGTTTGCTCACCGGCCTGTATCTGCTGCGGGCAGTGGTGATCGGGTTGTTCCTTTGGGCGCCGGTCACGACGACCACCGCGTACCTGTTTGGCATGGCGATGGGCTTCCTGTGGCTGTCGACGGTGCCCTTGACCAACGGCACCGTCGCAACCTTGTTCGGCGTGCGAAATCTGTCCATGCTCGGTGGGATTGTTTTCCTGTTTCACCAGCTCGGATCGTTCCTCGGCGGCTGGTTGGGCGGGGTGGTGTACGACCGAACCGGGAGCTATGACTTGATCTGGCAAGTGGCGATTCTCTTGAGCCTGTTGGCCGCCGCCCTGAACTGGCCGGTGCGTGAGCGGCCGGTCGCGCGTCTGCAAACACAGATGAGTGCGATATGAACAGTCTCTGGCCGCGGATCGCTGTCGTCGCTGTCTGCGCTTTGCTGCTGGCCCTGTCGTGGTGGGGCTGGCATCAGGGCGGGCTGGCGTTGATGCAACTGGGCATGGGTGCTTGCTAGCAGGATGTGAGGGCGAGTAACTTCGTTTTGACGACTTCTAAGGATGCACCGACATGCTGATGCGTTGGCTCGCAGTTCCCGCGTTACTGGTAGCGTTTAGTGGATTGGCTCAAGCGGCTGAGTGCCCGGAGCTTTTGCAAGGCTCGTTGCCGAAGCTGCGCGCCAAGGAATCCATTGACCTGTGCCAGCGCTTCGCTGGCAAACCGCTGGTGGTGGTCAATACTGCGAGCTTCTGTGGTTTCGCCCCACAGTTCAAAAGCCTTGAGGCGCTGAATCAGCGTTATAAGGATCAGGGGCTGGAGGTGATTGGCGTTCCGTCCAACGACTTCAAGCAAGAGTCCAAGGATGGCGAGGAGACTGCCAAGGTCTGCTACGTGAACTACGGTGTGACGTTCACCATGATTGAACCGCAGAAAGTCCGCGGTAATGACGCGACTCACTTGTTCAAGATCATCGCCAAGCAGAGCACCGCGCCGAAGTGGAACTTCTACAAATATGTGGTCGATCGCAAGGGCAAAGTGATCGCCAGTTTTTCCAGCCTGACCAAGCCTGACGATCCCGAGTTCATCGAAGCGGTGGAGAAGGCACTGGCCTCGCAACCTTGATCGACGTCCATTAAAAAGCCCCGCCTCTGTACAAGAGAGCGGGGCTTTTTCAATTCAGGCAGCGAGTGGTTCAAGCTCGCCGTGAATCATCAGAAGCGGTAGGTTGCGCCAACACCGAAACCGTTCGCATAGTTTTCATACTCTGCGCTGTAGTTCTGGCGGCCGTTGCTGTTGTTGACCTTGACCGACTCTTCGCGCAGGTACGAATACGCTACGTCGATGGTCAGGTCATCGGTCGGGCTCCAGCCAGCGCCCAGGCTGAAAATCTTGCGATCGCCCGTCGGGATACGTGGGGAACGGTTTACGTTGTTGGTCGGTGCCTGGTCAACCGACAGGCCGGTACGCAGCACCCACTGCTTGTTCAGCTGGTACGAAGCACCGATGGCGTGAGCCCAGGTGTCGTGCCAGTTCTGCTCTTCAGTTATGGTGCCAAAGCCGCGTGCGGCCAGGGCGGCAGGAACGCCTTCGTTCTCGACGGTGATCTCTTTCAGGCGGCTCCAGCGAGTCCAGGTGCTGCCTGCGTAGAGGGTCCACTGGTCGTCCAGCTGATGAGTGACCGAGAAGTCCACCGACTCAGGCGTGGTGATGTCCAGCGAAGCGTCGAACTTCTGGTTCGGGTTCTGGCCAAGTGCCGCGAGCACGCCGTAGTTCACCTTGGTGTCACCTTCGAGCTTGTACTTCACTTTCGAGTGATAGGTCAGGCCGAGGCGAGTGCTTTCGAGGGCTTGAACCATGATGCCGATGTTGTAGCCCAGCGCGGTGTCATCACCCTTGATCTTGACGGTGCCGTCCGCTGCGCGAGGGTTCAGCGACAGGTTCGATTCCAGGGTACCGTCGATGCGGTTGATGGTCGGACCGAAACCGATCGACACCTTGTCGTTGAAGGCGTAGCTGACGGTTGGCTGCAGAGTCACGATCTTGACTTCGCTCTTGCTGCCGAAGTATCGGCCGGCGAAGCCGTTCTCGTAGTCGGTCACCAGGCCGAATGGAGCGTAGACGCCGAAACCGACTGCCCAGTGGTCATCAATTGGCTTTACGTAGTAGCCCATGGGCACGCCCATGAAAGGGACCATGTCACCTTTATTGGTACCGCCATTCGGGCTGGAGCTCGCATCACTGATATCAGCGTGCGCGTCGATAAATGCAACACCACCGGTCACTTGTTCGCGTTTGAGGCGAGACATGCCGGCAGGGTTGCCAAAAACGGTGGATGCGTCGTCGGCAGAAGAAGATCGCCCGGCAAAACCTGTCCCCATCCCGCTGATGCTTTGTTCGTTGAGGGCAAAGCCACTTGCGAAGATCTGGGTGGATGCCACGGTAACGGCGAGGCTAAGGGTGGTTTTGAGCATTACTTTTTTCATTATTAGAACTCCTGGTGATCACCGGGGCGAAAATTACCAACATTTTCGTCCCAGCGCCATAGGCTGTAATGCTTGATTTAGAGCGGTTTTGTAGGACAATCCGACCAAAATCGCAGCAGTTGCGCGATCTTGCGGAAACGCAGATCAGCAGGCGACCAGATTCAGCGGTGAAACACAGGTTTGCCAGGCGCAGGTGAAGTCTCTCAGGCGTCCTTGAGGCTGGAAGGTCTGGCGCCAGATGCGGGCCATTCCCAGTAGATCGTCTGCTTCGGGGAGGGGGGTGTTCTGTTCTTCTACCAACAGCCAGGCGATGGCGGTGGCGTAACGCAGGTTGACGGTCAATTCGAGGTGCGGACCACTCAGGAAAGCATGTTGGCTGGCCAGGCCGCGAACCAGGCTTGCGCGTTCCGGGTCAAGTGCCAGGTAGTGGTCCCAAAGGGCTTGATGGCGGGGTTCGGCGATTCGGTACAGGCCGTGCCCACGGCGGTCATGCAGGGCCGTTCCAAGGGCTGACTGGCTGGCGGCGACGCCCAGCAGCAGGGATTCGGCAGTTGCGCTATGGCACCCGAGGTAAATCAATGTCGGGCGAATCACATAACGGCACAGTTCGCTGGCAGCGATACCCATAAAGCCCTCGAAACGTGAAATGGTCGGCGATACCTGAAGATAGCGTTGGCAGCGGGTGAATCGACTCAGGCTCGCCGGAAGCGGCTGAAGCCGCTTGAGTTGAAGTGTAGTGTCATATTCGCGCCGTAAAGGCCTGTTTTTAAAATATTTCCGGCTGCGAGTTATAACCGTTATATCGCTTAGTGCTTAGGCGGTGGCAGCGAAAAGAGAAATATCGGGCAATAAAAAGCCCCGCTTTTTAAGCGAGGCTTTTGAGGTTTTCAGTCTTTCTGGCGTATCAGGCAACCAGTGCCTGACGGGTACGCTCGATCACGGCCTGCAGCGGCTCGGCGCTGGAGTATTGATCGGGGTACAGGCGTTCGCTGTGACGAGCGATGCCGTGTTCGTTGACCAGAGTGAAGCTGAAGCAGCCTTTGCGAGCAGCCATGATCAGGCAGTTCATTGGTGCAAAAGCGTTGGTTAGGGTGCGGATGGCATCCTGGGTGTGGATTTGAGTAGACATAGTCATTGGGTGTTCCTACAAGCGACACGGATAAGAACCGTGCAAAATTAAAACGTTCCAGTGACGACGACCACCATTGGTCGAACGAAGAACCCGACTGGAACAAAGCAGCCAGTTTGAAGCGCTATAAATTGGCGCGCTTGGGCTGGCAGGTAGGTACTTAGGAGGGCAGGCAACACATCAAGGGCAAAGGTTCTGGGCCCGGGGTGAAGATCCTGATCAATTTGCAGGTTGGTTCGGTCAGAGTAAGTGAGCTTCGCAACACCCTTTGCTTTCGATTCAAAGGCTGTGTTGACGCAAGGTTTACCTGGAAACCATCGAGGTGGTCGATCCCGCTTTGTCGGTGGAGGCTTCCTTTGGGAAGGCTGACCGGGAGGATTTGTTCGACCAGAATTGACTTTCAGCTTGGTACTAACGCCGCGGATATTAACGGATTGAATTGCTGAAGGGAAGTGTGTTAGCAAAAAAGTTCTCTGGATGCCCCTCATTCAACGTCCGGATTGGCACTCGGAAAAGCCATGACCCGCAGGCTTGCCCTGTAATAGCACAAATTCCGACCATTGGTAGTCACGGCTCATCGGGCCAGGACCAGCCTGGATCATGGGTTTGCCAAGGTTTATCCCCAGGTGCAGGCAAAAAATGCGCCGAAAAAGCGCATCGATATAACTGCCTCGAAGGTACTTGTGCACATAAGTCACGGAGGGTGTCACGCCGCTGTCATCTTCCCTTCAAACGCAGTGGGTGCCTGTAACCAAAATTTAAGTCAATGAAAAACATCGCTTTTTTTTACTGGTGAAAAAATCGTCAGTTTGACTGCGAGCCCCATTCCATACGGCTTTGCGAGAGTTCAAGGGCGGTTGTCCACTGAGTTATCCACAGCTTCTGTGGATTGTCCCGAGCGCTTGCTCTAGGACGGGCGTGCCGGGTTTTTTTAGGCTTTACCTGTAAGAAAAAAAGAGTAGAGTGGCGCGCCTTCCGATCTGCCCCACAGTGCTTTATGAAGTTTCGCTCAGTATCAGTCTCTGCAACCTCCACACCTCCCAGCATTACCCCGCCCAAGCGCTTTTCGATGCGTGTGGCCGAGTGGCTGCTGGACAGCCCGCGTCTGGGCGAAAACCACAACGTCAAACACTTCGCCGGACGTTTGCTCAAGCAGCCGGCCCGTGAAGGGGTCGTGGCCGCGCAAAGCCGTCTCGGTCAGCTGATGTGCCGTGAATGCGGGAATGCCCGGGATCGCCGTATCGGCCAGGACCTTTTGCGTTCGGCCGCACGGGCAGGGGATCGGCGCGCCCAGCAGGAACTGGGTCTGATCGAAGACTGAGCTGTCCAAGACCTGACGCCTTGGTTAACCTTCAAGCTTTATTTCATTGGCAGGAGTGGCTATGGCTATGGACTTGACCAGCGCATTGCTCGGTCTGGCGGGCGCTGCGCTGCCGTTACTGGTACTGGCCTGGCAACTTCAACGCCGAGCGAGCGCCACGCAGTCAGAGGTTGCGCTGCTGGAGGAGCGTCTGGCCACGGCCCATCTGGCTCAGGATGGATTGAACGCGCAACTCGAAGCCTGTCGCGATGAAATTGGTGATCTGGGCCAGGCCAACGCCGCCAAACAAGCAGACCTGGCCGCCGTGCGCCGTGAAGTCGAATTGCTGCAGATCGAACGCGACGATGCCCGCGACGCCGCCCACGCCTGGAATCTGGAACGCGCCGGCAAAGAGGCTGAGTTGCGCCGTCTGGACGCCCAGGCCGCTTCGCTCAACGCCGAGCTGCGTGAGCAGCAGGAAAGCCATCAGCAGCGCCTCAACGACCTTCAAGGCTCGCGAGATGAGTTACGCGCCCAGTTCGCCGAGCTGGCGGGCAAAATCTTCGACGAGCGCGAGCAGCGCTTTGCCGAAACCAGTCAACAGCGCCTTGGTCAGTTGCTCGATCCGTTGAAAGAACGCATCCAGTCCTTTGAAAAACGTGTCGAAGAAAGCTATCAGGCTGAAGCCCGCGAACGTTTTTCCCTGGCCAAGGAACTGGAGCGGCTGCAACAGTTGAACCTGCGCCTGAGCGACGAAGCCACCAACCTGACCCGCGCCTTGAAAGGCCAGAAAACCCAAGGCAACTGGGGTGAGCTGATTCTTGAGCGAGTGCTTGAACACGCGGGCCTGGAAAAGGGGCGCGAGTACCAGACCCAAGTCAACCTCAAGGGCCCGGATGGTGAGCGTTTCCAGCCGGACGTGATCATTTATCTGCCGGGCGACAAACAGGTGGTGGTCGACTCCAAGGTCAGCCTCACGGCCTATCAGCAATACGTCGCGGCCGAAGACGATGCCATCGGCCAGATCGCCATCAAGCAGCACGTGCTGTCCCTGCGCAATCACGTCAAAGGGTTGTCCGGCAAGGATTACAAGCGTCTCGATGGCTTGCACAGCCTGGATTTCGTCCTGCTCTTCGTACCGATCGAAGCGGCGTTTTCCGCCGCATTGCAGGCTGAGCCGACGCTGTTCCAAGAGGCCTTCGACCGCAACATCGTGATCGTCAGCCCGACCACGTTGCTGGCGACCCTGCGTGTCATCGACAGCCTGTGGAAGCAGGAGCGCCAGAGCCAGAACGCCCGGGAAATCGCCGAGCGGGCCGGGTGGCTGTACGACAAGTTCGTGTTGTTCATCCAGGATCTGGATGAAGTCGGCAATCGCTTACAACAATTGGACAAAGCCTACAGCTCTGCGCGCAACAAGCTGACGGAAGGCCGCGGCAATCTGGTCAGCCGTAGCGAGCAGCTCAAGTTGCTTGGCGCGCGAGCGAGCAAGAGCCTGCCGGCAGACTTGCTGGAGCGGGCGATGACGGATGTGGATGGGTTGGCTGAGTTACCCGAGTAAATGATGAGCCTGCAGGGTTACAACGGCAAATGCCGACTCAGCAACGCCCGCAACGCCGCCGGTTTCACCGGTTTTGCCAGGTAATCCAGCCCCGCCGCATGCACTTGGGCCACCGTCTCCGGTCGCCCATCGGCGCTGATCACTACCCCTGGCACTGGCTCACCCAATCGGGTTCGCAGCCATGCCATCAGTTCGGTTCCGGTCTCGCCATCGTCCAGGTGGTAATCCACCAAGGCCAATTGAGGTCGCATTCCGTCGCTGAGCAGCGCCGCGCATTCATCGCGGTTGCGCGCGGTCCAGACCTGACAACCCCAGCGCGTGAGCAAGCTGTTCATGCCAATCAGAATGCTGTCTTCGTTGTCGATGCACAGCACCTGCGTGCCGCTCAGCAATTTGCCATTGAGTTCGGCGGTCTTGGGCGGCAGGGCGGCTTGAGCTCGGGCCAACGGCACACTGACGCTGAACACGCTGCCGCGCCCCGGCCAGGAGCGTACGCGCAAGGTATGACCCAGCACGCGACACAATCCGTCGGAGATCGCCAGGCCCAGCCCCAGGCCTTTCTCAGCGCGCGTCTGGTGGCTGTCGAGGCGTTTGAATTCTTCGAAAATGACCTGCTGTTTATCCAGCGGAATGCCCGGACCACGGTCCCAGACTTCCAGGCTCAACTCGCCCTTGCGTCGGCGAACCCCCAGCAGCACCGGCCCTTTGGCGTAGCGGAAGGCATTGGTCAGGAAGTTCTGCAGGATTCGTCGCAATAGTTTGATGTCGCTGTCGACGCGCAACGTACTGCCCCTGACGCGGAATTTCAGCCCCTGGTCGTGGGCCAGCGCCTTGAACTCGGCACCGAGGACATCGAACATATCATTGAGCACGAACGGTTTGGGATCGGGGTTGATCTTGCCGTTTTCCAGGCGGGAAATGTCCAGCAGGTCGCTGATCAAGTCCTCGGCCGAGCGCAGTGACGTGTCCAGATGATGGACCAGTTTCTGCGCCTCACCGGAGAGGCCGTCGTCTTGGTGGGAAAGGGCGGCCGAGAACAGTCGCGCCGCGTTCAACGGTTGCATCAAGTCGTGGCTGACCGCCGCCAGGAAACGGGTTTTCGACTGGTTGGCCGACTCCGCGGTGCCCTTGGCTTCGGTCAGGGCTACGTTGAGTTGCGACAGCTCGTGGGTCCGCTCGGTGACCCGACGCTCCAGGCCCTCGTTGGCTTCGGTCAGCGCTTGCTCAGCCTCGCGGAACGCGGTGATGTCGGTGAAACTCATGACGAAACCACCGCCCGGCATCGGGTTGCCGATCAGCTCGATCACACGGCCATTGGGGAAAAGTCTTTCAGAAGTATGGGCGCGACCCTGACGCATCCAGTGCAAGCGCCGGGCGACGTGCACTTCGGCTTCGCCGGGACCGCACAGGCCGCGCTCGGCGTTGTAGCGAATGATGTCGGCAATCGGGCGGCCAAGCCTGATCAGTCCATCCGGGTAGTTGAACAACTCCAGATAGCGCCGGTTCCAGGCCACCAGTTTCAGCGACTGGTCGACCACACTGATGCCCTGGGTGATGTTTTCGATCGCGCCTTGTAGCAGCGCGCGGTTGAACTGCAGCACTTCCGAGGCTTCGTCGGCGATTCGGACGACGTCCTCGAGTTGCATTTCCCTGCCTTCGATGGCGGCTTTTACCACCGCCCGGGTCGAAGAAGCACCGAGCACACCGGCCAGTAAACGCTCGGTATGGGCGATCCATTCACCGTCGGCGTTCTGGTTCGGGTTGAAGCCTTTGCCTTGGCGGTAGGCGAAGCGGATAAAACTCTGACGGGCGCGTTCTTCGCCGACGAAGCGTGCGGCCAGCTGCAACAAATCGTCGATCTGCACCGACAGCATCGAGCGGGCGCTGGGGCGGGCACTGATTTCCTGACCGATGAAGCGACCCGCCTGCCAATGTTCCGAAACCCTCGTACGTGACAGCACCGAGACCCAGGCGAACAGCGTGAAGTTGGCCGCAAGCGACAACACCACGCCTTGGGTCAACGGGGTCAGCGGCAGGCTCAGCGGGTTGCTGTGCAACAAGGCCAGCCCCGGGAAACTGTTCAAGGACAAACCGAGGCTGTGGGCGGCTATCGGCAAAATCAGGGTGTAGAACCACAGGAATGTGCCGGCGGCGAGACCGGCGAACACACCGCGACGATTGGCCTGTTTCCAATACAGCGCGCCGAGCATGGCCGGGGCCAGTTGGGTCACGGCGGCGAAGGCGATCTGGCCGATAGTCGCAAGGCTCGCCGTTGAGCCGAGCAGGCGATAACTGACGTAGGCCAGCAGCAGAATCACCACAATGCTCACTCGGCGCACCGAGAGCATCCACTGGCGGAACACTTCGAACGGCCGCTCGGCGTTGTTGCGCCGCAGCAACCATGGCAACAGCATGTCGTTGGAGACCATGGTCGACAACGCCACGCTGGCAACAATCACCATGCCGGTCGCCGCCGAGGCGCCACCGATAAACGCCAGCATCGCCAGGGCAGGATGGGATTGGGCCAGCGGCAGGCTGATGACAAAAGAGTCCGGCAGTACCGAACTTGGGAGCAGCATTTGACCGGCGAGGGCGATAGGAACGACGAACAACGCCGCCAGCGCCAGATAAGCTGGAAACACCCATTTGGCCAGGCGCAGATCCTGAGGATCGATGTTCTCCACCACGGTCACGTGGAACTGCCGGGGCAGGCAGATGATTGCCATCATTGCCACGCCGGTCTGCACCACCATCGACGGCCAGTTGATGGTTTCCTTCCAGTATTCTTCCAGGCGCGGGGCGAGCATGGCCTGGTCGAGCAGGTCGTCGAAACCGTCGTACAGGCCGTAGGTCACGAACGCGCCGACCGCGAGAAAAGCGAACAGCTTGACCAGTGATTCGAACGCAATCGCCAGCACCATGCCGCGGTGGTGTTCCGTGGCGTCGAGGTTGCGGGTACCGAAAACGATGGTGAACAGCGCCAATACCAGCGACACGATCAGCGCCGTGTCCTGGGCGCGAGTGCCCATGGCGTCGGCACCGGCGCCGATCAACAGGTTCACCCCGAGCACGATGCCCTTGAGTTGCAGCGCGATGTAGGGCAACACGCCAACCAGGCAGATCAGCGCCACCACCACGGCCAGCGACTGGGATTTGCCATAGCGCGCAGCGATGAAGTCGGCGATGGAGGTGATGTTCTCCTGCTTGCTGATCATCACCATTTTTTGCAGGACCCACGGCGCGCACACCAGCAGCAGGATCGGCCCGAGGTAGATCGGCAGGAAAGACCAGAGCTGTTCGGCGGCCTGGCCCACGGCGCCAAAGAAGGTCCAGCTGGTGCAATAGACGGCCAGCGACAGGCTGTACACCCAGGCGCGCACTCGCGGCGGCAACGGCGTGCTGCGACGGTCGCCGTAGAAGGCGATGGCGAACATGATGGCCATATAGGCCAGGGCGACGGCGGCGATCAGCCCGCTGGACAGCGACATGGGAACTCCAGACAAAAGACACCCGGGATTCGCGCCCGGACAGACAGTCTCGCACGATGGCAGGGGTTAGTCAGTGTCGACCAAGGTCGCGGCGCGGCGGGGTGTCGCAGGGTGAATTTTGCCGTTACTGACTCAACGCAATCTCGATCAACCGATGTAATTCCTCAACCTCCAGCGGCGTCGCTGAAAACAGGATCCTGAACACCGTCGGCGCCGCCACCATGTTGATCAGCCGATCAACGTTCGGCTTCGGTTGATCGGGGTAACGATCCAGAATCGTCTGCAGCTGCCCACCAATGATCGTCGCGCAAAGGGCCGGCGTGGTGCTGCATTGCACGTCGCGCAAGATGTTGCGGCCGGGCTCGGAACTCATCTCGTCCAGATACTGCTCGGCCCAGGCGCGCACGTCACCGCGCAGGCTGCCGGTATTGGCCGGCTCGCCCTCGGGGCGCATGCGGGCGAGGGCGACGTCCGCCAACAACACCGACAGATCGCCCCAGCGCCGGTAGATGGTCGACGGCGTGACGCCGGCACGCGCAGCGATTTGCGGGACGGTCACGGTGGCGCGGTCCTGCTCTTCGAGAAGATCGCGGACTGCCGAATGAACCGACTCTTGCACCCGGGCACTGCGGCCGCCCGGGCGTAAACCTTCTTTAATAGCCATGCATCGGACCTTAACACAAAGAATTTGCTTTAAGCGTCAGCCAGTCGCACACTCCGCAAAAGCAAAAAGTTAGCTTTTATGGAGTGCTCATGTCCAGTTCAACGTCTAATCGTTCAAGCCTGTGGTTCCTGGCGATCACCTTACTCAGTTTTCTTGCCGCTTCCACCGCGCCGACGCCGTTGTATCACTTGTACCAGGAGCACCTGCAATTCTCGGCAGCGACCCTGACCCTGATTTTCGGCGTGTACGCCATCAGCTTGCTGGCGGCATTGCTCACGGTCGGTTCGCTCTCGGATTACCTGGGGCGCAAACCGGTGATTTTTACCGCTGTGATGTTGAACATGCTGGCGATGCTGCTGTTTATCAATGCAGACAGTGTCGCCTGGTTGATCAGCGCACGAGTGCTTCAGGGTTTTGCTACGGGGATGGCCACTGCCGTATTGAGTGCGGCGCTGCTGGACACCGATCGCCAGCAAGGGTCGCTGGTCAACAGTGTCGCGCCGTTGCTGGGCATGGCGTCGGGCGCCATGGGCTGCGGATTGCTGGCTGAGTTCGCACCACTGCCGTTGCAATTGACCTATTGGGTGTTGCTAGCGCTGTTTGTGATGCAGGCGCTGTACGTCTGGCGTTTGCCGGAAAGCGTCAGTCCCCAACCGGGAGCCTGGGCCTCGCTGCGTCCGACCCTGCATGTGCCGATCCAGGCGCGACGCGCGTTGTGGCTGGTGCTGCCGATCAATATCGCGGTGTGGGCGCTCGGTGGTTTTTACGCCTCGTTGGCACCGTCTCTGGTACGCACTGCCACCGGATCGACCTCAAATCTGATTGGCGGTGCGACGGTGGCCGTGTTGACGGTGACCGGCGCGTTGATGATCTATACCTTGCGCAATCGGCCGGCCGACAAGGTGTTGCGCTTGGGCGGCAGTCTGCTGCCCGCCGGCGTGGCGCTGGTTCTGATGGCGGTGCACGGCGCCAGCCTTACGCTGTTTTTCATAGGGACGCTGGTGGCCGGATGCGGTTTCGGCGCCGGTTTCCTCGGTGCATTGCGCAGCGTCGTGCCGCTGGCCTCGCCCCACGAAAGGGCTGGGCTGATGTCGGCTTTCTATGTGCTCAGTTATCTGGCGTTCTGCTTGCCGTCGTTGCTGGCCGGGAACTTGACCCGGACCTTCGGGCTGGTGGCTACCACCGATGGTTACGGCGCGGTGCTGATTATTCTCTCGGTCGGCGCTCTGTTTGCGTTGATGCGTCAGCGGTCCGTGAAAGTCTGCGCCTGATGGAATATCTGTAAAACAGATAACAGTTAGAGATATTACCCGTTATATCGATATTCGATTCGGATCTACCATGAGCTCCACCTCAACAGAGGACAGGAGTTCACCATGACATGCCCCAACGCCGCCCCAGTCAGTTTCAAACCCTTCAGTCATTTGCAGCATCCGCGTGAGGTCATCCGCCAGTTCACGCCGAACTGGTTCGCCGCCACCATGGGCACCGGTGTGCTGGCGTTGGCGCTGGCGCAGCTGCCTGGCGCAAATGCCGGTTTACACGCGATTGCCGAAGCCCTTTGGTTGTTCAACATCGTGCTGTTCGTTTTATTCACGGTTATGTATGCGGCGCGTTGGGCGCTGTTTTTCGATGAGGCGCGACGGATTTTCGGTCACTCCACGGTTTCGATGTTTTTTGGCACCATCCCCATGGGCCTGGCGACCATCATTAATGGTTTCCTGGTGTTCGGCCTGCCGCGTTGGGGTGGGGGTGTGATTGATGTCGCCGAGGTGCTGTGGTGGCTGGATGTGGCGATGTCTGTGGCGTGCGGCGTGCTGATTCCCTACCTGATGTTCACCCGTCAGGAGCACAGCATCGACCAGATGACCGCCGTCTGGCTGTTGCCGGTGGTGGCGGCAGAAGTGGCAGCCGCCAGCGGTGGTCTGCTGGCGCCGCACCTGGCCGATGCCCATTCGCAACTGGTGGTGCTGGTGACCAGCTACGTGCTCTGGGCCTTTTCCCTACCAGTTGCGTTCAGCATTCTGACCATTCTGTTGCTGCGCATGGCGCTGCATAAGTTGCCCCATGAAAACATGGCCGCTTCCAGTTGGCTGGCGCTCGGCCCGATCGGCACCGGGGCGCTGGGCATGTTGCTGCTGGGCGCGGACGCACCGGCGATCTTCGCTGCCAACGGTCTGCCAGGCATTGGTGAAATCGCCGCAGGGCTGGGGTTGGTGGCCGGGATTACCCTGTGGGGTTTTGGTCTGTGGTGGATGCTGATCGCGGTGCTCATCACCCTGCGTTACCTGCGCGTCGGCATCCCTTTCAACCTCGGCTGGTGGGGTTTCACCTTCCCGTTGGGCGTCTATTCCCTGGCGACGTTAAAACTGGCCAGCACCTTGAACCTGACGTTTTTCAGTGCCTTCGGCGGTGTGCTGGTGGTGTTGCTGGCGGTGATGTGGCTGATCGTCGCCAAACGGACAGTGCAGGGCGCCTGGCGGGGTGAGTTATTTGTCTCGCCGTGCATTGCAGGATTAAACAAATAACCTGCAAGTTTTAGGTAATGTGTGGCCTGGATCGCCGTTGGATATTCCAATAACTGCATCCACGCCACTCTCTACCCAACATCAGGGACACATGGAAGATGAGTCACCCCTCACAGTTCACCTTGCTTCGCACCCGGCGCTTCCTGCCGTTCTTCGTCACGCAGTCGCTCGGGGCGTTCAACGACAACATCTTCAAGCAGTCGCTGATCCTCGCCATTCTCTACAAGTTGACTATCGACGGTGATCGCTCGATCTGGGTCAACCTGTGTGCGCTGCTGTTTATCCTGCCGTTCTTCCTGTTCTCGGCGCTGGCCGGGCAGTTCGGTGAAAAGTTCGCCAAGGACGCGCTGATTCGTCTGATCAAGCTCGGGGAAATCGCCATCATGGCGGTAGGCGCGGTCGGATTCATGTTCGATCACCTGTCGCTGATGCTGGTGGCGCTGTTTGCCATGGGCACTCACTCGGCGCTGTTCGGGCCGGTGAAATACTCGATCCTGCCCCAGGCGTTGCGTGACGAAGAGCTGGTGGGTGGCAACGGCCTCGTGGAGATGGGCACCTTCCTGGCGATCCTCGCCGGGACCATCGGTGCCGGAATCATGATGTCCTCCAGTCATTACGCGCCGATCGTCTCCACGGCGATCATCGGTGTTGCGGTGCTCGGCTATCTGGCCAGTCGCAGCATTCCACGGGCCGCGGCCGCCTCACCGGAAATGCGTCTGAACTGGAACATTTTCAGCCAGTCCTGGGCCACGTTGAAGCTGGGCTTGGGGCAGACGCCAGCGGTGTCGCGCTCGATTGTCGGCAACTCGTGGTTCTGGTTTGTCGGGGCGATTTATCTGACGCAGATCCCGGCTTATGCCAAGGAGTGGATGCACGGCGACGAAACCGTGGTGACGCTGATTCTTACGGTGTTCTCGGTCGGTATCGCGCTGGGTTCGATGCTTTGCGAGAAACTGTCCGGCCGCAAAGTCGAGATCGGTCTGGTGCCGTTCGGCTCGTTTGGTCTGACGGTGTTTGGTTTGCTGCTGTGGTGGCATTCCGGCGGAATTCCGGACAGCGTTACAGGCCATGGCTGGATTGAAGTCTTGGGTTTTGGCCACGCCTGGCTGGTGTTGATCGACATTCTGGGGCTTGGGGTGTTCGGCGGTTTCTACATCGTGCCGCTGTACGCGCTGATTCAGTCTCGTACCCCCGAGAACGAGCGGGCGCGGGTGATTGCCGCCAACAATATTCTCAACGCGCTGTTCATGGTGGTCTCGGCGATTGTTTCGATCGTCTTGCTGAGCATGGTCAAACTGTCGATCCCGCAGCTGTTCCTGGTGGTGTCGCTGCTGAACATCGGCGTCAACGCCTACATCTTCAGCATCGTCCCCGAGTTCAGCATGCGCTTCATGATCTGGCTGCTCAGCCATTCCATGTACCGCGTGGAGCATCGCAATCTGCAGCTGATTCCCGATGAAGGCGCAGCGTTGCTGGTGTGCAATCACGTGTCCTTCGTCGATGCCTTGCTGATTGGCGGCGCGGTGCGTCGGCCGATTCGCTTTGTGATGTATTACAAGATCTACAACCTGCCGGTGCTGAACTTCATCTTCCGCACGGCCGGGACCATTCCGATCGCGGGGCGTCAGGAAGACATTCAGATCTACGAAAAAGCCTTCACGCGCATTGCTCAGTATCTGAAGGACGGCGAGTTGGTGTGCATCTTCCCTGAGGGCAAATTGACCGCCGATGGCGAGATCAACGAGTTCAAGGGCGGGCTGACGCGGATTCTCGAAGAGACGCCGGTGCCGGTGATTCCGTTGGCATTGCAGGGGTTGTGGGGGAGTTTCTTCAGTCGCGATCCACAGAAGGGCGTGTTTCGCCGGTTGTGGTCACGGGTGACGCTGGTGGCAGGGCCTGCGGTGTCGGTTGAAGTGGCAGAGCCAGCCCGGTTGCAAGGGATGGTGGGGGAATTGCGCGGCGCTGTGCGCTAATTCCTTCGTTGCGGGCCGCTAACCAAGCGTGCCCGCTCTGGGCATTCAGCCCGCCATCGCCAACCGGTTACGTCCCTCGCGCTTGGCCACATACAACGCACTGTCGGCTCGTCGCAACAGGCTGTCGGCAGACTCGCCGGGCAATATCGTCGAGCAGCCAAGGCTGACCGTCAGCTCAATCGCATGGCCGTCGGCCGAATATTCCTCTGCCTGCACTGCAAATCGTAGCCGTTCGCCAACCATGGCCGCCGCCTCACGACTCGTGTTGGAAAGCAGGATCAGGAACTCTTCGCCACCAAAGCGGAAGACCATGTCCACATTCCGCAACTGGTTTTTGATCGAGGCTGCAACGGCCTTGAGCACGTCATCGCCGGCGCTGTGTCCGTGGTTGTCGTTGATGCGTTTGAAGTGATCGATGTCCAGCATCAGCAGCGACAAGGGTTGCAGATGCCGACGCGACATCTCGATTTCCCGTTGCAGGGTCTGATCCATGGCGATGCGGTTGCCGGTGTCCGTGAGCGGATCGCGCAAGGCACTTTGGGTCGCGGCGCGGTAGAGCAGGGCATTGCGCATCGGATACATCAATGCGGACAGCAGCGACTCGAGGTTGCCTTGTTCCTGCTCACTGAAGCGCTGATTGCGGCGGAATACCAGTTCACCCAGATGCTCGCCTTCATGGCTGAGGCTGTAGCTGATCGAGTGATGGCCGCGCAGGCCGAACTCCAGGCGCAAATCGCTGACCTCGTGCTGGTAGCTCAAGGCGTCGAGCGGTACAAGTCGCTGAATCTCACGGAAAAAGAGCCCAAGAATGCGTTGCGGCTCGAGACTGGTTTGTAGCTGCAAGCTCAGCTTCTGGCGCAGTTGCGCAAGGTTGACAGGCCTCTCCCGAAGGGGAACCTGCTGACCAAAGCCCAGGCGTTGCAATTTGGCAACATCGAAGTCAATTGCGTTGGTCTGGGAAGGTGATTTCATATGGCATGCGCCCCTAAGCAGTAAGGCTGTCTTACAGGCTGGGTGAGAGCGGCTTTGGGCTGCGCGTCATACTGGTCCATCAGTCCCGTAGGACATTTGGCGCAAGTTTAGTCCGCTTTGCCGAAGATGAGTAACTCATCGGCTCAGGCGTCCGCCCGTTTGCTTTCACACTGCGTGTCTGAGCAAATTTAGAGCGAAAGTCGTGCCATTCAGTTCAGTCGATTAAAAAACGTTGTAAATCAATATCTTGATGGTTATTTTAAATTTCTTTCCGGAAGCAGTGACAGTT
Source organism: Pseudomonas lyxosi (assembly GCF_047758685.1). Lineage (NCBI taxonomy): Bacteria > Pseudomonadati > Pseudomonadota > Gammaproteobacteria > Pseudomonadales > Pseudomonadaceae > Pseudomonas > Pseudomonas lyxosi. The sequence continues at coordinate 6,344,936 of NZ_CP180481.1, read as the reverse complement.
GTTTGACTTGCCACTGTGCGGTTACGACGCCCTTTGAGTGCCGCGACGGGAACTCGTCGCGGCACAAAAGCGACGCACGGGCGTTACTGAGCGTTGAACGCCTGGCCATTGATGCCGGTGCTGTCCGGGCCCATCAGGTAGAGGTAGACCGGCATGATCTCCTCGGGTGTCGGGTTGTTCAGCGGGTTTTCACCCGGGTAAGCCTGGGCGCGCATGCTGGTGCGGGTGGCACCCGGGTTGATGCTGTTGGAGCGCACCGGTGCCACGGTGTCGACTTCGTCGGCGAGGGTTTGCATCAAGCCTTCGGTGGCGAACTTGGACACGCCATAAGCGCCCCAATACGCACGACCCTTGCGGCCGACGCTGCTGGAGGTGAACACCACCGAGGCGTCCTGGGACAGCTTGAGCAGCGGCAACAGGGTGCTGGTGAGCATGAACATGGCGTTGACGTTGACGTGCATGACACGCATGAAGTTTTCGCCGGACAGCTGCTCGATCGGCGTACGCGGGCCAATGATCGACGCGTTGTGCAGCAAACCGTCGAGATGGCCGAATTCGGTTTCGATCATCGCTGCCAGCTCATCGTATTGATGGGGCAGGGCGGTTTCCAGGTTGAACGGGATCACGGCCGGTTGTGGGTGGCCGGCGGCTTCGATTTCGTCGTAGACCTGAGTCAGGTTGGCTTCTGTCTTGCCCAGCAACAGCACGGTGGCGCCGTGTGCAGCGAAGGTTTTTGCGGCGGCAGCACCGATGCCACGGCCAGCGCCGGTGACCAGGATGACTCGGTCCTTGAGCAATTCTGGGCGGGCGGAATAATCAAACATAAAAACCCCTCAACAAATCAGAAAACAGGCTCAGCAACCACACAGGGCGCTATCGAGCACCTTGCGCAACTCCAGCGGATGATCGACCACCACATCCGCGCCCCAATGCCGCGGGTTATCGTCCGGATGAATGTAGCCATAAGTCACGGCGGCCGTCTTGGTGCCGGCATCGCGACCGGATTCGATATCGCGCAAGTCATCACCCACAAACAACACGCTGGCCGGGTCCAGGTCGAGCATCTTGCACGCCAGGATCAACGGCTCGGGGTCCGGTTTGCTGTTCTTCACATGGTCCGGGCAGATCAGCAGCGCCGAGCGCTCGGCCAGGCCAAGCTGCTGCATGATCGGCTCGGCGAACCGCAGCGGCTTGTTGGTGACCACGCCCCAGATCAGGTTGGCCTTTTCGATGTCGGCCAATAGTTCGCCCATGCCGTCGAAGAGTTTGCTGTGAACCGCGCAACCGGCGAGGTAACGCTCCAGAAACTCCAGGCGTAACTCCTCGAAACCCGGTGATTCCGGGTCCATGGAGAAGGTCACGGCGACCATCGCCTTGGCGCCGCCGGAGATCTCGTCGCGAATGTGTTTGTCGTTCATCGGCGGCAAGCCGCGATCGGCACGCATCGCCTGACAAATCGCAATGAAGTCCGGCGCGGTGTCGAGCAGAGTGCCGTCCATGTCGAAAAGAACTGCTCTGATACGCATCGGCTTACTCCTCGCGCAGGGTCTGGATCATGTAGTTGACGTCCACGTCGGAGGCCAGTTTGTAGTGCTTGGTCAGCGGGTTGTAGGTCAGGCCGATGATGTCCTTGACGGTCAGGCCGGCCATGCGGCTCCAGGCACCCAGCTCCGAAGGGCGGATGAATTTCTTGAAATCGTGGGTGCCGCGCGGCAGCAGCTTCATGATGTATTCCGCGCCGACGATGGCGAACAGGTACGCCTTCGGGTTGCGGTTGATGGTGGAGAAGAACACCTGGCCGCCGGGCTTGACCATGCGGAAGCAGGCGCGGATCACCGAGGATGGATCCGGCACGTGTTCGAGCATTTCCAGGCAAGTGACCACGTCGAATTGCTCGGGCATTTCTTCAGCCAGGCCTTCGGCGGTGATCTGCCGGTATTCGACGCTCACGCCGGATTCCAGTTGATGCAGTTGCGCGACCGCCAGCGGCGCTTCGCCCATGTCGATGCCCATGACGGTAGCGCCGCGCTGGGCCATGGCTTCGCTGAGGATGCCGCCGCCGCAACCGACGTCGAGGACTTTCTTGCCAGCCAGATTGACCCGTTCGTCAATCCAGTTGACCCGCAGCGGGTTGATGTCGTGCAGCGGTTTGAACTCGCTTTCGCGGTCCCACCAGCGATGGGCCAGGGCTTCGAATTTGGCGATTTCGGCGTAGTCGACGTTGCTCATGGTTCAGTCCTCTAAAACTTGAAAAATCCTGTTGCCCCGGTGGTGAGTCCGGGGTGCTTACGATTCGGTATGGCCGCTGATGCGCTGGCCCCACGCCTTGGCGGTGGCGCAGAGCTGTTGTTCATCCAGGCGAGTCAGGCGACGGTCGTCGAGCAGTTGCTTGCCGGCGACCCAAAGGTGTTTCACGCAGTCGCGGCCGGTGGCATATATAAGCTGCGAAACCGGGTCGTAGACCGGTTGCTGCGCCAGGCCGGAGAGGTCGAATGCGACGATGTCTGCCGCTTTGCCGACTTCCAGCGATCCCACCTCTGATTCAATACCCAGCGCGCGGGCGCCGTTGAGTGTGGCCATGCGCAGGGCGCGATGAGCGTCCAGTGCGGTGGCCGAACCGGCGACGGCTTTGGCCAGTAAGGCGGCGGTGCGGGTTTCACTGAGAAGGTCCAGATCATTGTTGCTGGCCGCACCATCGGTGCCGATCGCCACATTGACGCCAGCCTGCCACAAACGCTCCACCGGGCAGAACCCGCTGGCCAGCTTCAGGTTCGACTCCGGGCAATGAATCACGTTGGTGTTATTTTCTACCAGCAACACCAGGTCCTCGTCGCTGATCTGAGTCATGTGGACGGCCTGGAAACGCGGCCCAAGCAAGCCCAGGCGCCCGAGGCGGGCCAACGGGCGTTCGCCGCGCTGCTCGACGGATTGCTGCACTTCAAAAGCAGTTTCATGCACATGCATATGGATCGAGGCGTCCAGTTCTTCGGCGATTACCCGGATTTTCTCCAGGTTCTCGTCGCCCACCGTGTAGGGTGCGTGGGGGCCAAAGGTCACTTTGATACGCTCGTGGTGCTTGAGATCGCCAAACAATTCGACGCCCTGACGAATGGCTTCGTCCGCCGTGCTGGCGCCTGGAATCGGGAAGTCGAGGATCGGAATCGCGATTTGTGCGCGAATGCCGCTGTTATGCACGCGCTCGCTGGCAACCTTCGGGAAGAAATACATGTCAGAGAAACAGGTGATGCCACCTTTGATCTGCTCGGCGATCGCCAAATCCGTGCCGTCACGTACGAAAGCTTCATCGACCCACTTGGCTTCGGCCGGCCAGATGTGGTCTTCCAGCCAGGTCATCAGCGGCAGATCATCGGCCAGGCCACGGAACAGCGTCATCGCCGCATGCCCGTGGGCATTGATCAAACCGGGGCAGAGCAACATGTCCGGCAGTTCGCGGACTTCGGTTGCGTTAAGCTTCAGCGCAGCCGAGCGTGGGCCGATGAATACGATGCGTCCGTCGCGGATGCCCAGGGCGTGCTCTTTGAGGACAACGCCAGCGGGTTCGACGGGTACCAGCCAGGTCGGCAGCAATAGCAAGTCGAGCGCAGCGGCAGTGTTCGGCATCGAGAATCGGTTCCAGAGCTTTTGTAAAGGATGGCGAAGTATACCCGAGCGTCTTCGCAGGGGGATCGCTATAATCGACGGCTTTTGTTCATGAGTACGGGGTGACGGATGCGCGATCGACTGTTGGCTGCGGAGAAGGTGAAGGCCATCGATTGGCGCGATGATGCCCTGTACCTGCTGGATCAGCGTATTTTGCCGTTCGAGGAAACCTGGATCGCCTACACCAGTGCTGCTGGCGTGGCCGAGGCCATTCGCTCGATGGTGGTGCGCGGCGCGCCGGCGATTGGCATCAGTGCCGCCTATGGTGTTGTGCTGGCGGCCCGCGCGCGGTTTGCCGAGGGCGGTGACTGGCAGGCGGCGCTGGAAGAGGATTTCGCGCTGCTGGCCGATTCCCGTCCGACCGCGGTCAACCTGTTCTGGGCCCTGGGCCGCATGCGCGACCGGCTTGAACGTCTGAAGCATCACGCCGATCCGCTGGCGGTGCTGGAGGCGGAGGCTATCGCCATTCACGAAAGTGATCGCGAAGCTAACCTGACCATGGCGCAACTGGGTGTGGACCTGATCCGCAAGCACCAGGGCAACGCTCAGGCGATTCTGACCCACTGCAACACCGGCGCTCTGGCCACCGGCGGCTTTGGCACGGCGCTCGGCGTGATTCGTGGCGCTTTCATTGAAGGCATGGTCGAGCGCGTCTATGCCGACGAAACCCGTCCATGGCTGCAAGGTTCGCGGCTGACCGCATGGGAATTGGCCAACGAAGGCATTCCCGTCACGCTCAATGCCGACTCCGCCGCCGCCCACATCATGAAGACCAAGGGCATTACCTGGGTAATCGTCGGCGCTGACCGGATCACCGCCAATGGTGATGTGGCCAACAAGATCGGCACTTATCAGCTGGCGGTGAACGCCATGCACCACGGCGTGCGCTTCATGGTGGTGGCGCCGAGTTCGACCATCGACATGAACCTGGCCAGCGGTGATGACATTCCGATTGAAGAACGCGATGGTCGCGAGTTGCTGGAAGTCGGCGGCAAGCGGGTCGGGGCGGATGTCGATGCGTTCAACCCGGTATTCGACGTGACCCCGGCTGACTTGATCGATGCGATCGTCACCGAAAAAGGCATCGTCGAGCGCCCGGACACCGCGAAAATGGCGCAGTTGATGTGTCGCAAGCGTCTGCATTGACGCTTTGTGTTGTCGGATAAATTGCTATCGCGAGCAAGCTTTGCTCCTACAGGTTCCACATTCCTGTAGGAGCAAGGCTTGCCCGCGATGAACGATGACACGGTCTACCGCCCCTGATACCCGGCATTTTGCTTGCAAATCTTGGGTTGTGACGCCTCTAAGCCTCTCTCGTCCCCTTCAAGCCTGTCACCGGTCAACTAACTATGCTCCATGCGCATCAGGGGGATAGGTGCGTGGCGGCTCTTGTGATAACATCCGGCGGTTTCCAAGGTAGCCCGATGTGGCTGCCTTTACTGCGCAGATCCATGGCATAACTCGTTGATTTGTCGTAAGTCGGTGCATGGCACTCAGCCTGCAGCGGCGAGCTTCGTTCGTCCCATATGGATGTGACGAAGTTTCACCAGAAAAAGGAATCAGGCTTCTCATGGGCGAACTGGCCAAAGAAATCCTCCCGGTCAATATCGAAGACGAGCTGAAGCAGTCCTACCTCGACTACGCGATGAGCGTAATTGTCGGGCGGGCACTGCCGGATGCGCGCGATGGCTTGAAGCCCGTGCACCGGCGTGTGCTGTTCGCGATGAGCGAGCTGGGCAACGACTTCAACAAGCCGTACAAGAAATCTGCCCGTGTTGTCGGTGACGTGATCGGTAAGTATCACCCTCACGGTGATACCGCGGTGTACGACACCATCGTTCGGATGGCGCAGCCATTCTCGCTGCGTTACCTGCTGGTAGACGGTCAGGGCAACTTCGGTTCCGTGGACGGCGACAACGCCGCAGCCATGCGATACACCGAAGTGCGCATGACCAAGCTGGCGCACGAGCTGCTGGCTGACCTGCACAAAGAAACCGTGGACTGGGTGCCGAATTACGACGGCACCGAAATGATCCCTGCGGTCATGCCGACCCGTATTCCCAACCTGTTGGTCAACGGCTCCAGCGGTATCGCCGTGGGCATGGCAACCAACATTCCGCCGCACAACCTCGGTGAAGTCATCGACGGTTGCCTGGCACTCATCGACAACCCTGAGTTGACCATCGATGAGCTGATGCAATACATCCCTGGTCCGGACTTCCCGACCGCCGCGATCATCAACGGTCGCGCCGGCATCATCGAAGCCTACCGCACCGGTCGTGGCCGCATTTACATGCGCGCCCGCTCGATGATCGAAGACATCGACAAGGTCGGTGGCCGTCAGCAGATCGTCATCACCGAACTCCCTTACCAGCTGAACAAGGCCCGTCTGATCGAGAAGATCGCCGAGCTGGTAAAAGAGAAGAAGCTCGAAGGCATCACCGAACTGCGCGACGAGTCCGACAAGGACGGTATGCGCGTCGTGATCGAGCTGCGTCGCGGCGAAGTGCCTGAGGTGATCCTCAACAACCTCTACGCCCAGACCCAGCTGCAAGCGGTGTTCGGTATCAACATCGTCGCGCTGATCGACGGCCGTCCGCGGATCCTGAACCTCAAGGACCTGCTGGAAGCCTTCGTTCGTCACCGTCGCGAAGTCGTTACCCGCCGTACCGTTTTCGAACTGCGTAAAGCGCGCGAACGTGGTCACATTCTGGAAGGCCAAGCGGTTGCCCTGTCGAACATCGACCCGGTCATCGCCCTGATCAAAGCCTCGCCAACGCCGTCGGAAGCCAAGGAAGCGCTGATCAAGACTGCGTGGGAATCTTCCGCCGTGGTCGCGATGGTTGAGCGTGCCGGTGCCGATTCGTGCCGTCCAGAGACCCTGGACCCGCAATACGGTCTGCGCGAAGGCAAGTACTTCCTGTCGCCAGAGCAGGCGCAAGCCATTCTGGAACTGCGTTTGCACCGCCTGACCGGTCTGGAACACGAAAAGCTGCTGGCCGAGTATCAAGAGATCCTCAACCAGATCGGCGAACTGATCCGCATCCTCAGCAGCGCCACGCGCCTGATGGAAGTGATCCGCGAAGAGCTGGAAGTGATCCGTGCCGAATACGGCGACGTGCGTCGCACCGAGATTCTCGATGCCCGTCTCGACCTGACCCTGGGTGACATGATCCCGGAAGAAGAGCGCGTCGTGACCATTTCCCACGGTGGCTACGCCAAGACCCAGCCATTGGCTGCGTACCAGGCTCAGCGTCGTGGCGGTAAAGGCAAATCGGCTACCGGCGTGAAGGATGAGGACTACATCGCTCACCTGCTGGTCGCCAACAGCCACACCACGCTGCTGCTGTTCTCCAGCAAAGGCAAAGTGTACTGGCTGAAAACCTATGAAATCCCGGAAGCCTCCCGCGCTGCCCGTGGTCGTCCGCTGGTCAACCTGCTGCCGCTGGACAGTGATGAATACATCACCACCATGCTGCCGGTCGACGAATACACCGAAGGTCACTTCATCTTCATGGCCACTGCCAAAGGCACCGTGAAGAAGACCCCGCTGGAATCCTTCAGCCGTCAACGCAGCGTCGGTCTGATCGCGCTGGAGTTGGACGAAGGTGACGTACTGATTTCTGCCGCGATTACCGATGGCGAACGCGAAGTCATGCTGTTCTCCGACGGCGGCAAGGTCACTCGCTTCAAGGAAACCGACGTTCGCGCCATGGGACGTACCGCTCGCGGTGTTCGCGGTATGCGTCTGCCGGAAGGTCAGAAGCTGATTTCGATGTTGATCCCGGAAGAAGGCAGCCAGATCCTCACCGCTTCGGCGCGTGGTTATGGCAAGCGCACGGCGATCACCGAATTCCCTGAGTACAAACGTGGCGGGCAGGGCGTTATCGCCATGGTCAGCAACGACCGTAACGGCCGTCTGGTCGGTGCAGTCCAGGTGCTCGACGGTGAGGAAATCATGCTGATTTCCGATCAGGGCACACTAGTTCGTACTCGTGTCGACGAAGTCTCCAGTCTGGGTCGTAACACCCAGGGCGTGACCCTCATCAAACTGGCCAGCGATGAAACGCTGGTAGGTCTGGAGCGGGTTCAGGAACCGTCGGAAGTCGAAGGTGAAGAGCTGGAAGAAGGTGAAGAGGGTGTCGAACTGGAAGGAACCGTAATCGGTGCCGAGCCGGACGATGCTGTCGACAACCTGCAGGCTGACGCCGCAGACGAAGAAGAGCCGCAAGACTAACCAAATCGTAGCAGGGCAGAGTGTTTGCTCTGTCCGCTACCGTGATTGCATAGCGAGAGTGGATGTGAGCAAACGAGCCTATAACTTCTGCGCAGGTCCTGCTGCGCTTCCTGAAGCTGTCCTGTTGCGTGCCCAGTCCGAGCTGCTCGACTGGCACGGTAAAGGCCTGTCGGTCATGGAAATGAGCCATCGCAGCGATGAGTTCGTGTCCATTGCCACCAAGGCCGAGCAGGATCTGCGTGATCTGCTGAATATCCCCTCGAACTATAAAGTGCTGTTTCTGCAAGGTGGCGCCAGCCAGCAATTTGCTCAGATTCCTCTGAACTTGTTGCCGGAAAGCGGCACCGCCGACTATATCGACACCGGTATCTGGTCGCAGAAAGCCATCGAAGAAGCTTCGCGCTACGGAAACGTCAACGTTGCCGCTACCGCCAAGCCTTACGACTATTTCGCTATTCCCGGTCAGAACGAATGGAACCTGTCGAAAGACGCGGCCTACGTTCACTACGCGCCGAACGAAACCATCGGCGGTCTGGAATTCAATTGGGTCCCGGAAACCGGTGATGTTCCGCTGGTGGCCGACATGTCTTCCGACATTCTCTCGCGTCCGATCGATGTTTCGCGCTTCGGCATGATCTATGCCGGCGCCCAGAAAAACATCGGCCCGAGCGGCGTCGTCGTCAACATCGTTCGCGAAGACCTGTTGGGTCACGCCCGTTCCCTGTGCCCGACCATGCTTAATTACAAGGTCGCGGCCGACAATGGCTCGATGTACAACACCCCGCCAACCCTGGCCTGGTACCTCTCGGGTCTGGTATTCGAGTGGCTGAAAGAGCAGGGTGGTGTTGAAGCCATCGGCAAGCTCAATGAAGTTAAACAGCGCACGCTGTACGACTTCATCGACGCCAGCGGCTTGTACAGCAACCCGATCAACAAGTCGGATCGCTCGTGGATGAACGTGCCGTTCCGCCTGGCTGACGACCGTCTCGACAAGCCATTCCTGGTCGGTGCCGAAGAGCGTGGCCTGTTGAATCTCAAGGGTCACCGTTCCGTGGGTGGCATGCGTGCCTCCATCTATAACGCCGTCGACATCGTTGCGGTCAACGCACTGATTTCGTACATGGCAGAGTTCGAGAAGGAACACGGCTAATGTCTGAGCAAGAACTCAAGGCACTGCGCCTGCGCATTGATGCCCTGGACGAGAAAGTCCTGGAGCTGATCAGTGAGCGCGCACGCTGCGCCCAGGAAGTTGCGCGAGTAAAGATGGCCTCGCTGGCCGAAGGCGAAGTGCCGGTGTTCTATCGTCCTGAGCGTGAAGCTCAGGTGCTCAAGCGTGTCATGGAGCGCAACAAGGGGCCGCTGGGCAACGAAGAGATGGCGCGGCTGTTCCGCGAAATCATGTCCTCGTGCCTGGCCCTCGAGCAGCCGTTGAAAGTGGCGTACCTCGGCCCTGAAGGCACCTTCACCCAAGCCGCAGCCATGAAGCACTTCGGCCACGCCGTGATCAGCAAGCCGATGGCGGCGATCGACGAAGTGTTCCGTGAAGTGGCGGCCGGTGCGGTGAACTTTGGCGTGGTCCCGGTGGAAAACTCCACCGAGGGCGCGGTCAACCACACCCTCGACAGCTTCCTCGAACACGACATGGTGATCTGTGGCGAAGTCGAGCTGCGGATTCACCACCACCTGTTGGTCGGTGAAAACACCAAGACCGACAGCATCAGCCGCATCTATTCCCATGCCCAGTCCCTGGCCCAGTGCCGCAAGTGGCTGGACGCGCACTACCCGAATGTCGAGCGCGTGGCGGTGTCCAGCAACGCCGAAGCGGCCAAGCGGGTCAAGGGTGAGTGGAACTCGGCGGCGATTGCCGGCGACATGGCCGCAGGCTTGTACGGGCTGACCCGTCTGGCCGAGAAAATCGAGGATCGTCCGGACAACTCCACGCGATTCCTGATGATCGGCAGCCAGGAAGTACCGCCGACCGGCGACGACAAGACTTCGATCATCGTCTCCATGAGCAACAAGCCCGGCGCTCTTCACGAGTTGCTGGTGCCGTTCCACGACAACGGCATCGACCTGACGCGCATCGAGACGCGTCCGTCGCGCAGCGGTAAATGGACCTACGTGTTCTTCATCGACTTCGTCGGCCACCACCGTGATCCGTTGATCAAGGGTGTGCTGGAAAAGATCAGTCAGGAAGCAGTGGCACTCAAAGTGCTGGGTTCCTACCCGAAAGCAGTTCTCTAAGGGCGGTAGCAAATGAGTGGTGACTTCCTCGCTCTGGCACAGCCGGGCGTGCAACAACTTTCGCCTTACGTTCCGGGCAAGCCTGTGGACGAACTGGCGCGCGAACTGGACCTTGATCCGGCCAGCATCGTCAAACTGGCCAGCAACGAAAACCCGTTGGGTGCCAGTCCCAAGGCTCTGGCAGCCATTCACGAAGCGCTGGCCGAGCTGACCCGCTATCCGGACGGCAACGGTTTTGCGCTCAAGACCCTGCTGGCCAAACAGTGCCGCGTCGAGCTGAATCAGGTGACGTTGGGCAACGGTTCCAATGACATTCTGGAGTTGGTCGCCCGTGCCTACCTGGCGCCGGGTCTGAACGCCGTGTTCAGCGAGCACGCGTTTGCGGTCTATCCGATTGTCACTCAAGCCGTCGGCGCTACAGCCAAAGTGATCCCGGCCAAAGACTGGGGTCATGATCTGTCGGCCATGCTCGCCGCGATCGATGCTGATACCCGCGTAGTCTTTATCGCCAACCCGAACAACCCGACCGGGACCTGGTTTGGCGCCGAAGCGCTGGACGAATTCCTGCAGGACGTACCAGAACACGTGCTGGTGGTGCTGGACGAGGCCTATATCGAATACGCCGAAGGCAGCGACTTGCCGGATGGCCTGGATTTCCTGGCGGCTTACCCGAACCTGCTGGTTTCGCGCACGTTCTCCAAGGCTTATGGCTTGGCAGCGTTGCGGGTCGGCTATGGCTTGTCCACTGCGGTGGTCGCGGATGTGCTGAACCGCGTGCGTCAGCCGTTCAACGTCAACAGCCTGGCCCTGGCCGCTGCGTGCGCTGCGCTGCAAGACACCGAGTACCTGGCTGAAAGCCGTCGCCTGAACGAATCCGGCATGCAGCAACTGGAAGCGGGTTTCCGTGAGCTGGGGCTGAGCTGGATTCCGTCCAAGGGCAACTTCATTTGTGTCGATCTGGGTCGTGTTGCGGCTCCGGTCTTCCAGGGTTTGCTGCGCGAAGGCGTGATCGTGCGTCCAGTGGCCAACTACGGCATGCCGAACCACTTGCGCATCACCATCGGTCTGCCGGCGGAAAACAGCCGCTTCCTCGAAGCGCTGAGCAAGGTTCTGGCTCGTGGTTGATGTCACTGCACTGCAATCTGCTGAACCTATGATCGGTCGCCTGGTGGTGGTCGGTCTGGGGCTGATCGGCGGTTCGTTTGCCAAGGGTTTGCGTGAAAGCGGCCTGTGCCGCGAAGTGGTCGGGGTCGATCTCGACCCGCAGTCGCGCAAACTGGCGGTTGAGTTGGGTGTGGTGGATCGCTGCGAAGAAGACCTGGCCGCTGCATGCCAGGGCGCCGACGTGATTCAGCTGGCCGTGCCGATCCTTGCCATGGAAAAAATGCTCGGCCGATTGGCCGGCATGGACCTGGGTCAAGCGATTCTGACCGACGTCGGCAGCGCCAAAGGCAATGTGGTGCGGGCGGCAACCGAGGCGTTTGGCGGCATGCCGGCGCGTTTCGTGCCGGGTCACCCGATTGCCGGTTCCGAGCAGAGCGGGGTGGAAGCCTCTAACTCAGAGTTGTTCCGTCGCCATAAAGTAATTCTGACTCCGCTGGATCAAACTGATCCGGCAGCCCTGGCAGTGGTCGACCGGTTGTGGCGCGAATTGGGCGCCGATGTCGAGCACATGCAGGTCGAGCGTCACGACGAAGTGTTGGCGGCGACCAGCCATTTGCCGCACTTGTTGGCGTTCGGTTTGGTCGATTCGTTGGCCAAGCGCAATGAAAACCTTGAGATCTTCCGTTACGCTGCCGGCGGTTTCCGCGATTTCACAAGAATCGCGGGTAGCGACCCGGTCATGTGGCACGACATCTTCCTCGCCAACCGCGAAGCTGTTCTGCGCACACTCGATACATTTCGCAGCGACCTCGACGCCTTGCGCGACGCGGTCGATGCAGGGGATGGGCACCAATTGTTGGGCGTGTTCACTCGCGCCCGGGTTGCCCGCGAACATTTCAGTAAAATCCTGGCCCGCCGGGCATATGTGGACGCTATGAATTCCAACGACCTGATTTTCCTGGCACAACCTGGTGGCCGCCTGACTGGGCGGATTCGAGTACCGGGCGACAAATCGATTTCCCACCGTTCGATCATGCTTGGCTCCCTGGCTGAAGGCGTTACCGAAGTGGAAGGTTTCCTCGAGGGCGAAGACGCCCTGGCAACCTTGCAAGCCTTCCGCGACATGGGCGTCGTGATCGAAGGTCCGCACCACGGTCGCGTGACCATTCACGGCGTCGGCCTGCATGGCTTGAAGCCTGCGCCGGGTCCGATCTATCTGGGCAACTCCGGCACGTCGATGCGTCTGCTGTCTGGCCTGTTGGCTGCGCAGAACTTCGACAGCACGCTGACGGGCGATGCTTCGCTGTCGAAGCGTCCGATGAATCGCGTGGCCAATCCGCTGCGTGAAATGGGCGCTGTGATCGAGACCGCTGCTGAAGGTCGTCCACCGATGACCATTCGCGGCGGCAACAAGCTCAATGGCCTGACCTACACCATGCCGATGGCCAGTGCCCAGGTTAAATCCTGTCTGCTGCTGGCGGGTTTATACGCCGAAGGCAAGACCACCGTCACCGAGCCGGCTCCAACCCGCGACCACACCGAGCGCATGCTGCGTGGCTTTGGCTACCCGGTCTCCGTCAACGGTGCGACCGCTTCGGTCGAGTCCGGCCACAAGCTGACCGCGACCCACATTGAAGTGCCGGGCGACATCTCGTCTTCCGCGTTCTTCCTGGTGGCCGCGTCGATCGCCGAAGGTTCTGAGTTGGTGCTTGAGCACGTCGGCATCAACCCGACCCGTACCGGTGTGATCGACATCCTGCGTCTGATGGGCGCTGATATCACCCTGGAAAACCAGCGTGAAGTCGGCGGTGAGCCGGTTGCGGATCTGCGCGTACGTGCAGCTAAACTCAAAGGTATCGAGATTCCCGAGGCGCTGGTTCCGCTGGCCATCGACGAATTCCCGGTGCTGTTCGTGGCCGCTGCCTGTGCCGAAGGGCGCACCATCCTGCGTGGCGCCGAAGAGCTGCGGGTTAAGGAGTCGGACCGGATTCAGGTCATGGCGGATGGCTTGCTGGCGCTTGGCGTCAAGTGCGAGCCGACCCCGGACGGCATCATCATCGACGGCGGCCAGATCGGTGGCGGCGAAGTGCACGGACACGGCGATCACCGGATTGCCATGGCCTTCAGCGTGGCATCGCTGCGCGCCACTGCACCGATCCGCATCCATGATTGCGCCAACGTCGCGACGTCGTTCCCGAACTTCCTCGCGCTGTGCGCGCAGGTCGGTATCCGTGTTGCACAAGAGGCTCAGTCGTGATTATCAAGCCACCGGTCATTACCATCGACGGGCCTAGCGGTTCGGGCAAAGGCACTATTGCCGGGATTCTGGCCAAGCGCCTGGGCTGGTGCCTGCTGGATTCCGGTGCGCTGTACCGTCTGCTGGCATTCGCCGCGCGTAACCATGGCGTCGATCTGACCAATGAAGAGTCGCTGAAGCTGTTGGCCGCTCATCTGGACGTGCAGTTCGTCGGTGCGACCGAAGGTCATCCGCAGCGGATCATTCTTGAAGGTGACGATGTCACTGATGATCTGCGCAACGAACAAGTTGGCGCCTGGGCTTCCCAGGTCGCTGCGTTGCCGGCGGTGCGTGATGCGCTGCTCCAGCGCCAGCGGGCGTTTCAGGAGGCTCCGGGGCTAGTGGCCGATGGTCGCGACATGGGCACGGTGGTTTTCCCCGATGCACCGCTGAAGATATTCCTCACTGCCAGTGCCGAGGAGCGTGCGCGCCGTCGATACTTGCAGTTGAAGGGCAAAGTCGATGGTGTTAGTCTGTCGAGTCTGCTAGATGAGATACGTGTCCGCGATGAGCGTGACACCCAGCGAGCGGTAGCCCCGCTCAAGCCGGCGGCTGACGCCATACAGCTGGATTCCACGGAATTATCCATCGAGCAGGTGCTGGAACGCATCATGAGCGAGATCGCCATTCGCGATATCGCCGGGTGACCAAGAAACTCCGTAGGGGACCAGTCATAGTCTTGCGGTGTTTCTTCTAATGAACATAACCCACGTCGTCTGGGACGTGGAGATGGGCGTATCCTTCGCCCTTATTCAACAGGAATTAAAATGAGCGAAAGCTTTGCGGAACTCTTTGAAGAAAGCCTAAAAACCCTGAACCTTCAGGCAGGCTCCATCATCACCGGTGTTATCGTTGATATCGATTACCAAGCTCGCTGGGTAACCGTTCACGCTGGCCTGAAGTCTGAAGCACTCATCCCGCTTGAGCAGTTCTACAACGATGCTGGCGAACTGACTATCAACGTCGGTGACGAAGTTCACGTTGCTCTGGACTCGGTTGAAGACGGCTTTGGTGAAACCAAGCTGTCCCGTGAAAAAGCCAAGCGCGCTGAATGCTGGATTGTTCTGGAAGCAGCCTTCGCAGCCGAAGAAGTGGTCAAGGGCGTTATCAACGGTAAGGTTAAAGGCGGCTTCACTGTCGACGTTAACGGCATCCGTGCGTTCCTGCCAGGTTCTCTGGTTGACGTCCGTCCTGTGCGCGACACCACGCACCTGGAAGGCAAAGAGCTGGAATTCAAGGTCATCAAGCTTGACCAGAAACGCAACAACGTTGTCGTTTCCCGTCGTAGCGTCCTCGAAGCCGAGAACTCCGCTGAGCGTGAAGCTCTGCTGGAATCCCTGCAGGAAGGCCAACAAGTCAAAGGTATCGTCAAAAACCTCACCGATTACGGCGCATTCGTCGATCTGGGTGGCGTCGATGGCCTGCTGCACATTACCGACATGGCTTGGAAGCGTATCAAGCATCCTTCCGAAATCGTCAACGTTGGCGACGAGATCGATGTCAAGGTTCTGAAGTACGATCGCGAACGCAATCGTGTTTCCCTGGGCCTCAAGCAACTGGGCGAAGATCCATGGGTTGCTATCAAAGCCCGTTACCCAGAAAGCACTCGCGTTACCGCTCGTGTAACCAACCTGACCGACTACGGCTGCTTCGCTGAGCTGGAAGAAGGCGTTGAAGGTCTGGTACACGTTTCCGAAATGGACTGGACCAACAAGAACATCCACCCTTCGAAAGTCGTACAAGTCGGCGACGAAGTGGAAGTTATGGTTCTGGACATCGACGAAGAGCGTCGTCGTATCTCCCTCGGCATCAAGCAGTGCAAATCTAACCCATGGGAAGATTTCTCTGGCCAGTTCAACAAGGGCGATAAAATCTCCGGCACCATCAAGTCGATCACCGATTTCGGTATCTTCATTGGTCTGGACGGCGGCATCGACGGTCTGGTTCACCTGTCCGACATCTCCTGGAACGAAGTGGGCGAAGAAGCCGTTCGCCGCTTCAAGAAGGGCGACGAGCTGGACACCGTTATCCTGTCGGTTGACCCAGAGCGCGAGCGCATCTCCCTGGGTATCAAGCAACTGGAAAGCGATCCGTTCTCCGAGTACGTTCAAGAGAACGACAAAGGCGCAATCGTTAAAGGCATCGTGAAAGAAGTTGACGCTAAAGGCGCCATCATCACTCTGGCCGACGATATCGAAGCGACTCTGAAAGCCTCCGAAATCAGCCGTGACCGCGTTGAAGACGCGCGTAACGTTCTGAAAGAAGGCCAGGAAGTAGAAGCCAAGATCATCAGCGTTGACCGCAAGAGCCGCGTAATCCAGCTCTCCATCAAGTCGAAAGACGATGCTGAAGAGAAAGAAGCAATCCAGAGCTTGAAAGACAAGCCTTCGGATAGCATCGCTGCTGGTCCTACCACTCTGGGCGACCTGTTGCGTGCACAAATGGAAAAACAGAACTAAGTTCTGTCAGACCATAGAAAAAGGGCGACTTCGGTCGCCCTTTTTTGTGTCTGGAATTTACCTTCCTGGCGAGTTTTATCTCCTGTTGGGTATGAGTAGGGGCTGCTGCTGAAGTGGCTAGGCCGGTACTCGCGAGCCACAAACTCTAGTTCTAAGAAGTGGGTCCGGCTTTCTATTGATTGGTTGCTGCGCGAAGTTGCGCAATCGTCGGTGTAAGTCAGTCAGGGGGGAAGACGATGGCTGACAAGTTGCGGCGGGTATCTAGCTCTGTTGCTGGTGTATCAGGTATCTCCTTCGGCTGTCGGTAGTGTTTTGACAAGTTTTGGTTTTCTGTATGAGGTTGTAAGTGCCAGTAAAGGCGTTTCGATCAGGCGGTAGCTCAAGTAGGCGACCAAAAGAACAGCGCTGTACGAGGTGGCCCAAAACACCATCGCCCCCCAAGCACCGCTCCCCGTATAGCCAAGCGACAACCACACCCTCCCGCAAACACTGAGTGTCAAAATATGCGAGAGATAAAGTGAGTAGGACATGTCCCCAACTGACTTCAGAAATCCAAACACCTTCAATCTGTTATGCGACTCTTGCAATGCGGATGCCAACAGAAGAAGGGTGTATCCGCCTCCAACCGCGAAGGCCCGCTCCAGGGATATGGATTGAATCACGTCAGAGCCGTCGACAGCCCCTGCTCTCAAGGCAAAAGTGATAGCGCCCAGTCCGGCAAGTGCCATTAATGCCGCAGCGAGAGGCGAGGATGTAGGTCTTTTCGAAAGCTTTAAGTAGGCGATGCCAGCCAATGCGCCAAAGATGAACTCAAGTGAAAACGCGTGGGTCATCACGCGTAAATATGGGTTGTCAGGGGTGGTCGTGAATGAAGAAGCGCAAATGATTGCGAAAAGCCAGAAGGAAAAGGCACTCAATACCCATTTGGACGGCAGTAGCAAAATTACAGCAAATACCAGATAGAACCACACTTCGTGGATCAATGACCAGGCGACCATCAGCAACGGTAACGTTGAGGCGGGTAGCAACAGCAACGAAGTCGTTAGGTCGACGTTCCCACCTTGCGAGCCGTTCATCATTTCGGGTTTTATCTGGAATACAAGAAAAACGGCGAGGAAGTAAATCCAGTAAGTAGGGTATATACGAAAGAAGCGGCCTTTCAAAAAATTGACTATTTCACCTTTTTTTCCGAATTTGTTACGGAAGGCGATAATCATCACAAAACCGCTGATTACAAAGAAAAGATCAACACCGGTTTGTCCGAAAGAAAATATTTCGGGTAGCAAATTTTTGCTTTCTACATATTTGGCACTAATAAACAGTGAGTGGAATGCAACGACCATAAGAGCTGCCAGGCCTCTGGCGGCTTGCAACGAAGAAAGTTTGTACACGTGATCCATCCCTAAACCAAATGCTTGTCCGGCGCCGTCGTTGTGAAAGTAGCATCCTTTCGTGGCAAGAGCATTGGTCAAGCCTGAGATGTTACGTTGCGTAATAATAGTTTTTAACGACCTTTGATGTCGCTGTGGTGGTGAGGTTCTCAGTGAGCTCAGCTGTATTTCGATGTGATCGTATTGGTCTGGGCGCGCGCAGCCCTTAGATCATCAGGGGCGGCTGGAATCTTGCGATCACGTTTCCTTCTCAAAATTCCCATGAAACCAATTGTCTCCCAAGGCTGTCTCTTTCTTTAATCGGATCAATCGTTTATTTGGGGCTAGTCTTTAGCCTGAAGCGAACGACAGTCAGACAGAGCGCCGACCTAAGGAAGCGAATGAACAAGCTCATTGTCGTAATAGCAGTACTGACATTGGCGGGTTGTACCACTAGTGCCAAGACTCACGCGGTGCATGGGGTCAGTGGCATCGAGGTCGATTGTTCGGGGTTGGGGTCGGGCTGGGATAAATGTCGCAAGCGAGCCAGCAAAGAGTGCAAGGCGGCGGGCTACAAAGTCGTAGCCCGGTCCGATGATGCCAAAGAAGAGGATGAGTACCCCTTTGGCTTCAATCCCGCGGGCTATCTGACGCGCACCATGCTGGTTGTCTGCAGGTGAGTCCGGAAGGGCATGATCAGCGTTCCAGTGATCTTAAATCGGGCATTCCTTTGAGGGTAAAGATATGTCAAAGCTCGGGCTGTTCAAATCCATCCGGGCGTGCTAAAACCTTTGAAGCGCTGATCTAGCTGCTTGAAAAAGAAGGGAAAAATATGACGAAGTCGGAGTTGATCGAACGAATTGTCACCCATCAAGGGCTGCTCTCATCCAAGGATGTGGAGCTGGCCATCAAGACCATGCTCGAACAAATGTCCCAATGTCTGGCCACCGGTGATCGCATCGAGATCCGTGGGTTTGGCAGCTTCTCCTTGCACTACCGCGCACCGCGCGTAGGTCGCAATCCAAAAACCGGTCAGTCCGTCAGCCTCGACGGCAAGTTTGTGCCGCATTTCAAACCAGGCAAAGAATTGCGCGATCGTGTGAACGAGGACGAGGAGGAAGGGCTTTGACGGCCACCGCAATTCAAGGAGTCGCTCATGCGTAACCTCAAGCGCGTACTGCTCGCCGTATTCGTCCTGTTGCTGGTTCTGGCGATTCTGGCGTTCGTTCTAGAGAATCAACAATCGGTTTCGCTGCTGTTCCTCGGGTGGGCGGGGCCGCAACTACCGGTATCGCTGGTCATCGTTGTTGCGCTGCTGATCGGGATGGTGATCGGGCCGATTCTTGGCTGGTTTCTGGGGCGTACGTCCAGAGTTTCACGCAAGCGCCTTGTCTGATTGCGACATGATGCGGAAGGCGCACTAAACTTTAGCCACAGCTTGTCTATATCCATTAGTAAAACCGCCATTAAGCTGTAAAATGCTGCGCTTGTCCGATAGTGGCATATGCCCACGTCGGTTCAAACTGACTCTGCCAGAGGCCTCAGCTGTCTTGATGGCTTCTGCATTCATGGATTAGACAGTGCTCGGTTGGCGGCCCTGTCAGTAACTCAAGGGTATGGTTTCGCGTGAAAATTCTAGTAACCGGCGGCGCCGGGTTTATCGGCTCGGCAGTCATCCGTCATATCATCTCCAACACTACCGATGCTGTCGTTAACGTCGATAAGCTTACTTACGCCGGTAACCTTGAGTCATTGGCCGAAGTTAGCCAGAGCTCGCGTTACGTGTTCGAGCGCGTCGACATCTGCGATCGTGATCAAATCGACCGTGTTCTGCGTGAGCACCAACCGGATGCGATCATGCACCTGGCCGCAGAGTCCCACGTTGATCGCTCGATCTCTGGTCCGTCTGAATTCATCCAGACCAACATCATCGGCACTTACACCCTGTTGGAAGCTGCGCGCCACTATTGGGCGGCGCTGGATGATGCGCGTAAAGCCAACTTCCGCTTTCACCATATTTCGACTGACGAAGTTTACGGAGACCTCGAAGGTCCGGAAGACCTCTTCACCGAAAACACACCGTATCAGCCAAGCTCGCCATACTCCGCCAGCAAGGCCAGTTCCGATCACCTGGTTCGCGCCTGGAGCCGTACTTACGGCTTGCCGACCCTGGTTACCAACTGCTCGAACAACTACGGCCCGTGCCACTTCCCTGAGAAGTTGATCCCGCTGATCATCCTCAATGCACTGGAAGGCAAGCCGCTGCCGGTCTACGGCAAAGGCAACCAGGTTCGCGATTGGCTCTACGTCGAAGATCATGCCCGCGCACTGTACAAAGTCGTGACCGAAGGCGTCATCGGCGAGACGTACAACATCGGTGGTCATAACGAAAAGCAAAACATCGAAGTGGTGCATACCCTGTGCGCACTGCTCGACGAACTGCGTCCCGATTCTGCTCACCGTCCACATGCCAGCCTGATCACTTATGTTCAGGACCGCCCGGGCCACGATCAGCGTTATGCAATCGACGCCAGCAAAATTCAGCGTGAACTGGGTTGGACGCCGGAAGAAACCTTTGAAACCGGCATCCGCAAAACGGTCGAGTGGTACCTCAACAACACTGAATGGGTCGCTCATGTTAAGAGCGGTAGCTATCAGCAGTGGATCGACCAGAACTACGCAGACCGCTCGAACAAGGCATGAAAATCCTCCTGCTGGGAAAAAACGGCCAGGTAGGCTGGGAGCTGCAGCGCTCGCTCGCGCCGCTGGGTGAGTTAATCGCCCTGGATCGCCATACTGTTGATGGCTTGTGCGGCGATCTGTCCGATCTCGATGCCTTGCGTGTAACGATCCGTCAGGTCAAACCCGACGTCATCGTCAACGCTGCGGCCTACACTGCCGTCGATAAAGCCGAGTCCGAGACCGAGTTGGCCGACCGTGTGAACGGTCAGGCAAGCCAAGTCATGGCCGAAGAGGCCGCGACTCTGGGTGCCTGGCTGATTCATTACTCGACTGACTACGTCTTCAGCGGCCTGGGTTCTGCTCCGTGGCAAGAGTCAGATGCAGTCGCTCCGGTGAATCACTACGGCGCCAGTAAACTGGCCGGTGAACAGGCGATTACTGCGTCGGGCTGCAAACATCTGATCTTTCGCACCAGCTGGGTCTATGGCGCTCGCGGCAACAACTTTGCCAAGACCATGTTGCGTTTGGCCAAAGATCGCGAAACCCTGAGCGTCATCGCCGACCAGATCGGAGCCCCGACGGGGGCAGACCTGATTGCCGACGTGACCGCGCTGGCCATTCAGCAAGTTCTGCAACGTCCCGAGCTGTCGGGCTTGTATCACTTGGCGGCCAGTGGCGAAGTGTCCTGGCACGGCTATGCTAGCCATGTGATCGGTTTCGCCCAGGCCAACGGCGAACAGCTCGCCGTAACGGCGATCAATCCGATTGAAACGACGGCTTATCCAACACCTGCGCGCCGCCCTCTGAATTCGCGTTTGAATACTCAGAAGCTACGTGACAATTTTTCTCTACACTTGCCGGATTGGCAAAGTGGCGTAACCCGAATGCTTAGGGAAGTTCTGAATAAATGAGCACGACAAATCGTAAAGGCATCATCCTCGCTGGCGGCTCGGGCACGCGTCTGCATCCGTTGACCCTCGGCGTGTCCAAACAGATGCTGCCGATCTACGACAAGCCGATGATCTTCTATCCGCTGTCGGTGCTGATGCTCGCGGGCATGCGTGAAGTCCTGATTATCTCCACGCCTGAAGACTTGCCGTGTTTCCGCAAGTTGCTGGGTGACGGAAGCCTGTACGGCATCAAGCTGACCTACGCCGAACAACCTAGTCCGGATGGTCTGGCACAAGCCTTCATCATCGGCGAAGAGTTCATCGGCGAAGATCCTTGCTGCCTGATCCTGGGCGACAACATCTTTTACGGCCAGCATTTTTCGGACAACCTGCGCTCTGCCAGCTCTCAACAACAAGGCGCTACCGTATTCGGCTACCACGTCTCCGATCCGGAACGCTTCGGTGTTGTCGAGTTCGACAAAACCGGTCGCGCTCTTAGCATTGAAGAGAAACCGCTGAAGCCAAAATCCAACTATGCGGTGACCGGTTTGTACTTCTACGACAACGATGTTGTCGAGATCGCCAAGAGCATCAAGCCGTCCGAGCGTGGGGAGCTGGAAATCACCGATGTTAACCGTGCGTACCTGGAGCGGAAGACGCTCAATGTCGAAATGCTGGGCCGTGGTTTCGCCTGGCTCGATACCGGTACCCACGATTCGCTGCTGGAAGCCAGTCACTTCGTGCACACCATCGAGCAGCGCCAAGGTCTGAAAGTGGCTTGCCTGGAAGAGATTGCGTACAACAATGGTTGGATCACTGCCGGGCAGCTAGGCGCTCAAGCCGATGCCCTTAAGAAGACTGGCTACGGTCAGTACCTGCAGAAGTTGCTGGACTCGCCTTCCCGCTGATACGAACGCTCAATCTTTTCTAACAGTAGCGTTTAACCGGTGCAAGCAGGAATGGCATGCCAGTAAAACATCCGAAGTTTGCGGTTTTGCTGGCTGCCTACAATGGCATGCAGTGGATCGAGGAGCAGTTGACCTCGATCCTCGGCCAGTCAGCTGCCGATGTAACCGTTTACATCAGTATCGACCCCTCTACTGACGGTACCGAAGCTTGGTGTGCGGCTTATGCTGCCAAACACCCCGAAGTTCTGGTCTTGCCAGCTGCCGGCAGTTTTGGTGGCGCCTCTCGCAACTTCTTCCGACTCATCCGCGATGTCGACTTTGAAGGTTACGACTTCGTTGCCTTCGCCGATCAGGATGACGTCTGGCATACGGATAAGCTTCAGCGTGCAACCCATGTCATTCAAACCCGTCAGGTCGACGCCTACTCCAGTAACGTCACGGCTTTTTGGCCAGATGGTAAAACCCATTTGCTGGACAAAGCACAGCCTCAGGTTGAATGGGACTTCCTGTTCGAAGCGGCGGGGCCCGGCTGTACTTATGTAATGAGCAAAAGCCTCGCGGACTCGCTAAAGGCTTCGATGCTCGCCAACTGGCAGCAACTACAAGATGTCAGCTTGCACGACTGGTATTGCTACGCCTTCGCCCGTAGCCATAGTTACCGCTGGTACATCGACCCTGTGCCGTCCATGGACTATCGCCAACATGAGCGTAACCAGGTAGGCGCCAATAAGGGGTTGAGTCCGCTGATTGCCCGTTACAAAAGCATCCATGACGGTTGGTGGTTCAAACAGGTGCAGTTGATTGCGCACTTGGTCGGGCAGGGTACTGATCCTTTTGTGCGAACGTGGCTGGAATTGCGGCGCAGACACCTGATGACGCTTTCCTTCAGTGCCTGGCGTTGCCGACGGCGGGTGCGGGATAAAGTGTTTTTCTTTTGTATTTGCTGGGTGACTGCGTTGATAGGGAAAAAGGCTAGATGACCGCCCTGAAGGTATTAGTTACAGGAGCAAGCGGTTTTGTTGGAGAAGCAGTGGTTTTCAGGCTGTTGGTGGATAAGAAGTTTTACCCGATCGCAGCTGCACGCGGTGCCACGCACTTGCACGGGCTGTGTCCGATCCAGCCCTTCGACTTGACCAACGCCAAGGCCCCGCCTGCGCTTGATGATGTTCAAGTAGTCATTCATGCCGCTGCTAGAGTGCATGTCATGAATGAAACCGCAGTGGACGCGTTGGCCGAGTTTCGTAAGTACAACGTGGAAGGCACCCTCAGGTTGGCGCAACGTGCCGCTGCATCAGGGGTAAAACGCTTCATCTTCGTCAGTTCAATCAAGGTCAATGGCGAAAGTACCGTTGCGGGCAAGCCGTTCAAAGCCGATGACCGACCCAATCCGCAGGATCCGTACGGTGTATCCAAGTACGAAGCTGAGGAGGGTTTAAAGCAATTAGGTCGAGACACCGGCATGGAAGTGGTGATCATCCGTCCTCCGCTGGTCTATGGTCCTGGCGTGAAAGCTAATTTCCTGAGCATGCTGACCTGGCTTGGCAGAGGTATTCCTTTGCCTTTAGGCGCGATTAGAAATCAGCGAAGTCTGGTTTCGATCGGAAATCTGGTGAGCCTCATTGTCACGTGTATTGATCATCCGGCAGCCGCCAACCAAACCTTTCTGGTAAGCGACGGTGAAGACTTATCTACAACTCAACTGCTGCGTCGTCTGTCGAAGGCGTTGGGTAAGCCTGCCCGACTTCTGCCGCTATCCGAGTGGTTATTGAAACTGGCAGCATCCACACTGGGCAAGCAGGCCATTGCACAGAGAGTATGTGGATCACTACAAGTCGATATCAGTAAAAATCGCGACTTACTGGGGTGGACCCCTCCCGTCAACATGGACAAAGCCATGCGTCAGACCGCTGGCCATTATCTGGAAACGCAAACGAAATGATTGTTTGGTGGATTCTATTAGCTGTATTCGCCGTTTCTTGGGTATTGACGCTGGTCTTGCGCCGTTATGCTTTGACGAAGAGTTTGATGGATATACCTAATGAGCGCAGCTCTCATTCGATCCCGACGCCGCGCGGGGGAGGGGTGGCCATTGTTGTTTCCTTCCTTTTGGCGCTTCCAGTCCTTGGCGGCCTAAATCTGCTGAGCCCCTCGACTCTGTATGGGCTACTTGGCTCGGGTCTACTCGTTGCGATTATCGGGTTCGCCGATGACCATGGGCATATCGCTGCCAGATGGCGGTTGCTGGGGCATTTCATTGCTGCAGGTTGGGCGTTGTTCTGGTTTAACGGTCTTCCTTCGATTGAGTTCTTTGGCGTCGTAATTGATTTGGGATGGGTGGGCAACATACTGGCGGTGGTGTATTTGGTATGGATGCTGAATCTCTATAACTTCATGGATGGGATTGATGGTTTGGCCAGCGCTGAGGCTATTAGCGTCTGTGTGGGGATGTGTCTAGTTTATTGGGTAAGCGGAAACGTTGAGCTGATCTGGGCGCCTTTGATTCTGGCGGCGGCGGTAGCAGGTTTCCTTTGGTGGAATTTTCCACCAGCACGGATTTTTATGGGGGATGCGGGGAGTGGCTTTCTAGGGGTGGTGCTTGGGGGGCTGGCTATACAGTCGGCGCAAAGCTCTCCCGAGATGCTTTGGAGCTGGATAATTTTGCTCGGCATTTTTGTCGTGGATGCAACCTGGACTTTAATTCAGCGTCTCATACGTGGCGACAAAGTATATGAAGCTCATCGCAGTCACGGATATCAACATGCGACTAACCGATTTAAGAGTCACATGGTGGTAACGGTGGGGGTAGTGATAATAAACGTTTGCTTCTTGCTTCCATTGGCTTTGTTGGTCGGAAGCGGTTGGTTGAATGGTGCTCTGGGTGTGCTCTTGGCTTATTTTCCATTAATGCTATTGGCGTGGAAATGCAAGGCAGGAGTTCCCGATAGATAAGTAGGAAACGATGCCGGGTACTTGTTGCATTAATGTACGTGCAGCGTTATTTATCAACATCGTGTTCACCCGAGCGATACTCTGTACCAGTGCATTGCGAAAGCTTGGTTTTTTTGCAAAACAAGAACTAAGGAGAGCCAAAGCCTGATTTTTGACCGGTCACCGATTTTTTGAACTCCAAATGGTTGGAGTATCAAAAAATCGGTGGGTACTTCAGACTTTCCTTAGGTTCAATTGTCAGTTGGACCGTTCTCAACTCGGTGCCGGCTTATCCCTTGAATCGACGTGCCAGATGAATCAATCGGCGCAAGATTTTCCAACTAATGCGTCCACATCTGCTTGCCACCTTAAACAGCCGAGGATATCGCGCGAACCGGTTGGCCACACTGCGTGCGGCACGAACCGCTCCTCTATTTAGCTCTTGCTGAAGATCATCTATGCGATGATGCAGTTCCGCTTCCCGAGCAGTTATGCGGTGACGTAATTCCGCTTCCTGCGTCGCGATGTCGCGATAGCTACGGAGCATTGCCTGTAAACGGAAATTTTCGTACCTGGGTAGCCCGAGCATGTTGTTGGCCAGTCGCCGCATAGCTGGCCAAGTCTTATAGGTGCGCAGCATGGACTCCGCTCGGACACGATAAAGGCAACCATTTTTGGGAATGATCGCAATTTTTCGGCCCGCTGCGGTCAACTTCAGATACAGCGCCCAATCTTCCCACATCGCTTTGCTGGACTCGTCCCATCCACCAAATTCTCGCATTACCGATGTTCTAAATCCCGCGTTTGCATGCCCAAGTTGATTGTCCAGCTGCGACGCAATTACGCCGTCACCAAGAGGGCGGTATACATATCCGCCAAATCGCACGACGTTGAAATCTGTACCGTCATTGAAAGCACAGAGATAGGGAACAGCAGCCACGTGCCCCGGATTCGATTTGAGAGTAAAAACAATGTCTCTCACAAAATCATTCAACGGTACATCATCTGAATCGATATTAATGATGAAATCGGTTTGCACGGCAGCGAGGCCAGTGTTTCGCGCCCCAGCCAAGCCCTTATTTTTGCTATGCCGTATTATCCGGTATGGTAATTGAAGGAGTTCTTTCACCAAACTTTGCATTTCTAAAACGTAGCTGTCCTCCGAGGCGTCATCCACGAAAACAACTTCCGCTGGCTTAAGACTCTGATTGTTTATTCCGAAGATAAGATCTTCGATATAATTAAGCGGTGTATTAAATACAGGGACAATTATGGTGGCGTCGCCTACGGCCCGTGAAAGCGCCTTAGGTTGGTGATGTCCAGGGAACGCCTTGACTAGCTCATTGATATCTTTTTGAGTCTGGACCATTGTCGAAACGAAGGTCGCGCGCAGGTTATGGAATGCATTTGGCGACATTGCGAGGAGGTGCTGAAGCCGCGCACGGAGACTTAAAGCATCGGGGTCGGCTAAACAAATACTTTGAAATTGCTCAGGGATCATTTCAGGAACCCCACCAGCACTGACCATCAATGGAAATGCAGTGGAGAAGGCAACGTCGAGTAGCGCATAGGGGTGATTGTCGCCAAGATAGGGCATCACGCAAACCGCTCGATGTGCTCGATCGTGCAAGACATCAATCGCCTGCTGCCTACTCAAGTTACAAAACTCTTCAACTTGATAATGCTGCCGTAGCACCTCAAGCATTGAGTCTCGTTCTTGACTACCATCAACTTTAGGCCCGATCAAGCAAATGGTAGTGATCCCGGCGTTTTTCCATTGCTCGACATCCACCCCAACCAAGGTGTTCAGGAGCAAGTCATAGCCTTTCATACGGGAACGTTTCCCGTAAAATATTAACGTATCGATAGGGGCCGATGCGTGAAGTTCGGATATTGAGCTATGAAGAGGATAGCGCAGCAGGAAAGTATTTTCCGCTGGGACGTTAATGCCAACTTCAGTATAAAGTTCGCGCAAGAACGTAGTCGGGAAAACTACTAGGTCAGCACCTTCTACTGAAATTTTCTCTTTTTCGGCTACTCCTGAATGTGATAACCCGAGCCACGATTCATGCGCATTTTCAAGATAATGCGTTATGCCATGACAGTGAGCTATAACTCTGACCGTTTGCGGCAGTAACCCTGTCTGTTTTCCCTGCGCGATTCGACAGCCAATACCTTGATAATCGCCATATTGCACTGTTTCAATTTCAGGAAAATAAAATAGCAATTGCTGAACGGCTTTTAGAAACTGATCTTCTAAAGGCAGGGATTGAATGTCGGACTCAACTAGTAACATCGAGGGAGACACAAGCTTTTCAGCGCGCAGACGTTCTTGGTCCAGCCCATCAGCGCTTCCTCCAAACAAGCAAAGCGACTCATCGTAGCCGTACGACTCCCGCTGCTCCCGTACAAAAGTCCCAATTCCTCCTGTATTGTGGATTCCGGCGTACTCTGTAGTGACTAGAAGATGCCGCGGTCGATCGTTACCGTGCAGTAAGCCGACATCAAGGAGGAACGCTTGGTAGTATTCGTGGGAACAAGTACTCTCAATGAAAATCGTAGAATTAACAGGATCAAATTGATTCGCCCGCGTATGCCCGGATCGGATAATCTGCAGACCACTGGAGACAAAAAACCGTTCAAGTTCCGTGAAGGACCATTCCCGGACATGTGCTTTGTTTTCCGGTCGGCTAGTCACGCTTTCATAACCGAGGCGCAAACGATCAGGAGTTGACACAACTAACCGGCTACCAGGCCGCCCAATCAGTTGAGTGCGCATCCATGCAACCAAAGGTCTTGGGTCGGTTAAATGCTCGATCACATCTGACAGAATCATCACTACTGGCTCTGTAGTCGACAGCCCAAGCGAGATTCGGGAAAGGTCATCCCATGACGTCAGATCACACTCGACCCATTGCCATTCAGGATAGCTAGCACGGCTTAGGGACAGCGATCCATGATAGTCAATACCCATGACGTCATATCCGCCACCCTGGAAATAGTGAACAAGCTTATGGCCACCACCGCATCCAATATCGATTACATGTGTGATTCCCTGACGATCAGCAATATTTCTTGCCTCCCAGAGAACATCTGGTTGCCAAACCACGTTATTGCTTTGAGCATCTTCGTAAATGACGTTAACGGAACGCGCCTCGCCTTCGGAGGAGAAATTACGCTCAGGCGTTGTAAAGTGCAGACCGATCGCTGGAAAAATGTGCTCTGGCGTGGCGATTAGTTCGTTTTCAAAGTTAAATTTTGACATAGGCCTGGATAATATCTCGACGAAGATAAGGTACGAGTTTGTTGAAATGACATTTACAGCGCGGTTTCGAGCGAAGGGGTAGCCTCGCCCTCATCAGCGGTGCTACTGGGCAGAGCGACTTCGCCCCAGAATTTCTTGTTACCAGTCACACTGATGGCGCAAAAATCGTATAGACCATAGCACTCTTGGTAGACTTGCAGAGAGTCGTGGCGCGCTATTCCCGCGATTAGTAGGTATTCGCGCGGTGCCAAGTCAAGTTTGATTTTAGCCGAGAGACAGCGCCGCTCGCCGGAATTAATTGGGCCAATCGATGAGTTCTCATACATTGAGTGCGCCCCCCCAATTAACGTGCCCGACTGGTCGCGAATGCCGACACCGAAATCTACCGAGTCAAAGGCTGCATTAAATCGGACCATCAGGCGAACGGTCATCCATTCCCCGACTACAAAGTTAGAGCGCTGGACGCCATCATCATCCGTTAAATAGACTTCCTCAATGAACGCGCTATTATCACCAACAACATGGTCACGCCGAATATTTATAGATTCAAGTTCGGCTATCGCGGAATGCTTACCCTCTGATTGAGCGACCGTTACAGTCTCCAACTCATTCAGTTTGCCCGAGGCCTTCGCCTCTTCCCGGCTCATCTTGTAGTACACCGTGACGCCATCGGCCGTACCACCTTCGAACACTTTTTTTCCGTGACTAAGAACAATGGCCCGGGTGCATACTCGCTCGACCGCATGGGTGTCGTGAGTAACGAAGAATACAGTGCCCCCATTCTCTCGGAATTCATCTAGCTTGCGCATGCAGCGGGCTTGAAAAAATACGTCACCGACGGACAAAATTTCATCGACTATTAAAATTTCAGGCTCGAATGATATAGCTACAGCAAACGCTAGGCGTGCGTACATTCCGCTACTGTATGTCTTTACTGGCTGCTCGAGAAAATCTCCAATGTCGGCAAATGCAGCGATTTCGTCAAACTTACGCTCTACGACTTCCTGGGTAACCCCCAGGATTGTAGCGTTTAGAAAAATATTTTCACGACCAGTAAATTCAGGATTGAATCCAGCGCCCAATTCAAGAAGCGCTGTAACGCGCCCGTTGATGGCTACGCGACCAGACGTGGGCGTCAAGGTTCCTGCAAGTATTTGTAGCAGCGTGGATTTCCCTGAGCCATTACGTCCAATCACGCCAATCGTTTCGCCACGTCGCACTTCAAAACTAATGTCGTTAAGAGCCCAGAATTCCTTGTATAGCTGGCGATGACCGCGATATATCATCTGCATCATTCGATCGCTGGGCTTGCTATACACCTGGTACATCTTGGAAACGTTTTCAACAGAAATTACGATATCAGAGGACATCCGCAAATCCTTTTCTCGTTTTTTGGAACCAGGCGTAGCCTAGGCAAGCGATGGCAATCGACACTAACGTATAAAGGCCTAACCCATACCAGTCTGGCATTTTTCCAAATATCAACACCGCTCGTTGCTGCTCGATGATCATTGTTAGCGGATTAGCATTCATTAAAGGCTGGAGATTCTCGGGTAAGGCGCTGACAGGATAGAAAACCGGGGCTAGAAAGGTCAAAACCGTCATCAATACGCCGATTGTCTGCCCAATGTCGCGTAGAAAAACTCCAAGTGACGCCAACATCCAGGCAAACCCTAGCGTCATTATTATCAATGGCAGGATAATGAGCGGTGCGAATATCGCTGTCCAATGTAAAAAGCCATTTAAAATGACGAAAGCACCCAATAGCACGAGGAAGCTTACACCGCAGTGAAACAGCGCGGCCCCTAAGGTGATAACGGGAAGTATTTCCAAAGGAAACACCACTTTCTTAACATAGTTGGTGTTGGCGAGAATTAATCCTGGTGCTCGATTCAATACTTCGGCAAATAGGCTTTGCACAATCATGCCGACAAATAACACGACAGCGAACTGAGTTTTGGTTTCTTCAGTGCCAACATTCCAGCGAGCCTTGAAGACCACCGAAAAAACGAAGGTGTATATAAGCAGCATGAATACTGGGTTCAGAAATGACCAAAGCAACCCCATCATGGACCCTTTATAGCGTCCTACCACCTCACGCTTGATCATCTGCATGATCAGCCGACGATTGGTACACAGGCTTCGGGTAAGCGCCAAAATGGAGGTGGGTTGGTTGGCATGAGGATTCATTGGTATCCCTCTGGATTCCGTTGTTGCCAGCGCCAACTGTCTGCGCACATCTGGTCGAGACCACGTCTTGTCTTCCAGCCCAATACCTTTTCCGCATGAGAGGGGTCTGCCCAGCACTCAGCAATATCACCAGAACGACGAGAAACAATCTCGTATTTCACCGATCGCATGCTAGCGACTTCGAAAGCTTTCACCATTTCTAACACAGAATAGGCGCGGCCTGTTCCTAGGTTCGCTGTTAGCATTCCGCCTGACTTCAACAGGTAGTCCAATGTTGATACATGCCCCTCTGCTAGATCCATAACGTGGATGTAGTCACGCACCCCCGTCCCGTCCACAGTCGGATAATCGCCCCCAAAGATGGAGAGTTTTTCTCGGTGCCCTATCGCGACCTGATTAACATAGGGCATCAAGTTATTAGGAATGCCCTGCGGGTCCTCACCGATCAGACCGCTTTCGTGTGCGCCAACGGGATTGAAGTACCGAAGACGGGCAATATTCCATTTCGCTTCTGCGCGGTGCAGATCGTCAAGAATATCTTCCATTATCAGCTTAGAGCGTCCGTATGGATTAGTTGTCGAACGGGGCGACTCTTCTTTGACCGGTACGCTATCTGGGTCACCATACACTGTGGCGGATGATGAAAAAATGAATGTAAAAAGTTCAGCGCGTTGCATCGCTGCCAGAAGGTTAAGAGTGCCAAGGACGTTGTTAGCATGATACTCAAGTGGCTTGCTTACCGACTCGCTCACTGATTTTAGACCGGCAAAGTGCATGACGGCGGTGATGGAGTACTGCTTGAAAATGCTATCCAGCAAATCACCATCCCGGATGTCGCCTTCGACGAAATTCGGTCGGGTCCCGGATATGCGCTCCAGCCTGTCAAGAACAGCTGGGTGGCTATTAGAAAAATTGTCTAGAATCAGCGTCTTATAACCTGCTTCAGCAAGAGCTACGACGGTATGTGAACCGATGTAGCCAGCCCCACCTGTAACTAAAATCATAGATGTACCTCTTTGTGTATCCGCGCTATGCCCACGCTATCTTTGAGCGAGGGCGGTGACGCCATGTTAGTGTGTGCGAGGCAATGCCACGTCGTATTCCTCAAAGGCAAGCTCACGACTGGCTGCTCATCTCCAGTCCCGGGCAGCATCCTGCCCGCGACCGCAAAAGCGAACGTTGATGGGTAGATGTGTTTCGGGGAGTGAGGAGGACTGCAGTTGCGTGAGGCGGGGCGCGCGATCACGAGCAGATCCAAGAAGATGTTGACAGGCCCGCATTAGATATTATTCGCCAAGTATTGACCGTGACGCTTGCGGCGATTTGTTCTCGCTAAGGACCGGGCGCGTTTAGTGAGAGGACTGAAGCCTCCATCGTGCAATCTGCGCAGGAGGCAAGAAGTCAGGCTGGTTTCAGCTTTCCAGTGGTTGCGGTGGATGCTTACTGGATTCAACAGGGGGAAGGTGGTCGCGGTATAGCTCTTGGTGAACGCATCTCGCCACCGGGTGAATCGGCCTGCGCGGCTCTCGTCTTCCACATTGCTGATGGGGTCAGCCTGCGAATAGGCAGGGGCACCAGAAAAAAATGTGGGGTCCCTAGTCACGTTGTGCACGAAAAAACGTCTTTCATCCCGATCCAGTGGGATAGGATTCTCGCGGTTACCTGGGTAGTTAAGTGCATTGACGCATTTGACCACTTGATCAGATATGGGCAGCCAGTCCAGCACAAATTTTGTATCTATCAACCTTGCACCGCCTGTAACCGACGTCATTCTAAATCCCTGAAGCTTGGCTTATTCCCCTAAAAATGTTACCTAAGGGTAGGTTTGTGTGTCTCTATTTGTATTCGTTGAGGCTGATCGGACGCTCACCTTTGGCGCTTGTCCAGTAGCTGTTGACCATAGCGCCGCAGATTGTAATCCAGAGTGGGTGAATTTTCTATTGTCATCGGCTCGGCGTAACCGCCCGCCTATGGAGTGACACATAACATCAGTAATATTGCCTTGCGCCATCCAGCAACAACCAGCTGCCTGTCAGACGTCCGTACTCGGCACACCGCGCACCACTGGGATACCTGATCCTGAGCGCCCCATAGGTTTGGGAAAGCCAGCCGCTATAGAGTTGATTGTCAAAACTCTGTAACCACTCCCGGACAGGGCCTTGAAAATGCA
The DNA here is from genome assembly GCF_047758685.1 of Pseudomonas lyxosi. Taxonomy (NCBI): domain Bacteria; kingdom Pseudomonadati; phylum Pseudomonadota; class Gammaproteobacteria; order Pseudomonadales; family Pseudomonadaceae; genus Pseudomonas; species Pseudomonas lyxosi. Next base: position 6,312,533 of record NZ_CP180481.1, on the reverse strand, counting down.
ATTAAAAGTCAAAGCAATCTCCTCCTATCACCGGCACCAACACTGCCATGCGATATCCTCCACCAGCTACTATTCTACAATCTCGAAGGTCCGGCACCGCGTGGCTCATGAGCGCCTCCGCTGGAGATCAGGCATGTGCTAATGCGTCTGAGCGCGAAATTTCATCGTGGCTGACATGTTCAATGCCAGCGTTCGAACGTCCATTTCCAGAAAATAAGCTCTTGCTGCAGCCTCAGCGGGTCAAGCTCTCTCGGCCAGCGAACATCCCGCTTAGACCTACGCAGCCACTAAGGTTACAATACGTCATTTTACTAGCGAAGATCTCTTTGAAAACCCAGCTTACGGAAAAAGATGAGGGTTGCGTCGCTAAATCGGTGAGCGCCTCGAGTGTGTTGCAGGGCGAAAGTGGCGGCATAGATCGCGCCAATGTCGCAATTTTGATGTGCACCTACAACGGATCATCATTCCTGCGGGAGCAGCTTGACTCCTTCAGCCGGCAGACCTTGCGTAACTGGACCCTTTACGTTTCGGACGATTCGTCTACTGATGCGACGCGGAGCATACTGGATGATTATCGGCGTCGCTGGGGTGAGGACCGCTTAGTCGTTTTTGACGGCCCTTGCCAAGGCTTCGGAAAGAATTTCATATCACTGCTCAAAAGACCTGAGGTGCAGGCGCGCTATTACGCGTTCAGCGACCAGGACGATATTTGGTTCGATGACAAACTAGAGCGTAGTGTGGACCGTTTGGCGTCATTGCCCGAGCAGCAGCCCGCACTCTATTGCTCGAGAACCAGATTGATTGACGCCGAAGGCAATCCGACCGGGTTCTCCCCGCTGTTCTCTCGCCCGCTTTCTTTTCAGAACGCTCTCGTCCAGAGCATCGCGGGTGCCAACACCATGCTAATCAATCAGGCTGCTCGTAGAGTCCTGTTAAGCGTTCCCGAGAATGCTACCGTGGTAGCGCATGATTGGCTCACCTATATATTGGTCACTGCGTGCGGCGGCCGGGCGTTCTACGACTCGGGAGCAACTCTGGATTATCGCCAGCATGGCGGGAACCTCATCGGGGCGAATGCTGGCTTTAAGGATCGCGTCGTTCGAATTCGCAAGATGCTGTCAGGACGATTCATCGAGTGGAATGACGCGAATTTGGAGATTCTCAGGGCCTTGTCCCCTTTGCTGACTCAGGAAGCCCGAACAATACTTGAGCACTTTGAAACGGGTCGCAACCTAGGCTTGAGAGGGCGGCTCCGCGAGCTTCACAGAGCGGGCATCTATCGTCAGACGCATGGGGCCAACATCAGCCTGATCCTGGCGGCCTGTCTCGGGAGAGTTTGAGGGCCGGGAGAGCGTGTGCACCGCTTTAGGCTGAATAGGAAAGGCAGCCGCAGTGCTGGCCTACTGCATGCCCGCACACAATACCCCTCGGGCCAGCGTATGATAATGTACAAGCGTTTTCAATAGCATTCAGCTCATGAGGGCGGCACATTAATGACCGGTGAAACCAGCCAGCCGAGGCAACATCAACTAGATCACTCAGCATCGGCGGGAGGGTCTGAGTCATCCTGTTGGAGCCCCCTTATCGTACGCACGAAATATGGAAAACTAAAAAAAACCATAACATTGCACGCTGCACTATGCAGAAACCGCCCCGTTTGTTGTTCGGGGCAAAATACGTATTGCAGGGTGGTCCATTTCCTAGCGCGCATGTGCCGTAACCTGGCTGCAGACTGGCACAACAACTGCGCAATGCGTGGATGATAATTAATCCAAATAGCACATCCATTGCTATTAGAGCCTAATATGAATAGCATAAAAGCCTCCATCATAATACCCACAAAGAATCCCGGAAGAATCTTTCAAGAAGTTCTTGATGCGGTTATTGCACAAAAAACTAATTGGCCGTTCGACATAATAGTTATCGACTCCGGCTCCAAGGATGGCACTGTTGAGTTTGTGAAGAGTCGCCCTCAAGCGTCGCTTATAGAGATTCCTGCCAGTGAGTTCGGGCACGGGCGTACACGTAATCTTGCGATCTCGAAATCCAAGGGTGAATTTATTGCCGTTATTACTCATGACGCAAAACCCGTTGACGATAATTGGCTAGCTAACTTGGTTTCCTGCGCAGAAAGTGACGAAAGGATTGCTGGCGTTTTTGGACGTCATATCGCCTACCCACACGCGTCGGTTTTCACAAAGAGGGAGCTGGAGCTGCATTTTAGTGGCTTCAATTTAGTTCCGATTGTTCATCTAGAAGATGAAGATCGATATAATAGCGATGTTGTATATAAGCAGTTTCTACATTTTTTTTCGGACAATAACGCGTTAATCAGGCGCTCGGTGTGGGAGTCTATACCATATCCCGACGTTGACTTTGCTGAAGACCAGGCATGGGCAAAGCTGATTATTGAAGCCGGATATTATAAAGCGTACTCCGAAGCGGGCGCAGTGTATCACTCTCATGACTATACCTTGTTCGAGCGCTTTCAGCGTAGCTTTGACGAGAGCTACGCATTTCGGCGTTTTTTCGGATACGTTCTTTCTCCAGATCTCAAGTTCATGATCAGATCTGTAGGCGCGCTAAGTTTGCGTGATATTAGCTTTGCTAAAAAAACCGGGTTGATAAAGACCTCCCCTGGAACGGTCCTTCACGCGGTGGTAGATAATTTGATGAGGGTTCTTGGACACTACTTGGGAGCAAAAGGCGACAGATTGCCCGCTGCGATTGTAAGTCGTATATCTCGCGATAAAAAGTTGTTTGCACAGTAGGGATTTTCATGAATTTTATAGTTGCCAAGAACAAAGCCAAACAAGCGATAAGCTATCATCGCACGCACGGCTTACTACCTTTGCTTAAAAAAACGATAGAAAGCCTCAGGTCTGATAGGACGGCAATTTTTAAAAAAAATGACGTTCTGGGTACTTATGATTTTGCGCTCTACAACCCTTCAGGTGTGACCTATCAGGAGGGTAGCGCTGAAGCAAATACTATTACATGGGTTGTGCCTGCCTATGGAAAAGGATCAGGTGGACATCTCAATATTTTCCGGTTCGTATTTCTACTGGAGGCGCTCGGCTATGAGTGTCGGGTTGTAATCGTCGGATCTCACCCGGAATACGATACCAAAGAAGCAAAGAAGCAGATTGCTGACTGGTTTTTCCCATTGAAAGCTCAAGTCTATGACGGGATGGCTTCTGTTCCAGCCTCTTACTACACGATGGCAACATCCTGGCAGACCGCATACTATGTCCGTAACTTTCAAAATACCAAGTATAAATGTTACTTTGTCCAGGATTTTGAGCCTTATTTTTACGCAGTCGGATCGGAGTCAGCGTTGGCCGAAGCTACTTATTCTTTCGGCTTCGACAGTATAACTTCCGGGGATTGGTTAGCGAAAAAGCTTTGCGCTGAATATGGCTCTAAGACATATCCCATTAGTTTTTCATATGACCGAGCTTTGTACAGAGTTATAGAGCGGAGACAGCCAGAAAATAAAAAAGTCTTCTTCTACGCTCGCCCTCCCACCCCGCGACGCGCGTTTGAACTTGGACTAATCACGTTGAACGAAGTCGTCAAAAGAGTTCCTGGCGTCGAGATAGTATTTGCTGGCTGGGATGTTTCATCCTTTAAAATCCCGTTCGATCACATTAATGCAGGGACCATGGATGTCAGCGACCTGCCAGATCTCTATAATCAGTGCGATGTTGCTCTTGTGCTGTCTTTTACGAACCTGTCTCTCCTTCCTCTAGAGCTGATGGCGTGCGGAGTGCCGGTTGTCAGCAACCGTGCTCCTTGCACGGAGTGGCTGTTGAACGATCATAATTCGGTACTTACTAAAGCGGTCCCTGAAAGTCTTGCTGACGCTATTTGTGAGCTATTACAGAATCCGGAGAAGCATGCCGCAATTCGCTCTGAAGGGCTGAAAACAGCTAATATCTCTAGCTGGGAATACGAGGCTGAAAAACTAAAAAACGCCTTAATTGAAATTGATAACTAATTTGCAGGGATTGGTGATGCAAAACAACTCTCGTTGTATAGTCTTAGGTGCCAGCGGCTTCATTGGTTCCCGTCTTTGCGAAAAACTCGGGGAGAAATACTCCAATATCAAAGCATTCGGTCGAAACCCTATGTATAAAGATGCATTTAAAAAATGCAAATGGATTGAGGGTGATTTCGCGGATGCGAACCAGATTGCGAACGCCATTGGTGATTGTGATACAGTGATCCATCTCGTTAATGCCTCAACACCAGCAAGCGCGAACATCAATCGTGTTGCTGACCTTCAGGCGAATGTTGTGTCTACGCTGAATCTGCTTGATGCATGCGTAAACTCGGGAGTGAAGAAAGTCATATTTTTGTCTTCGGGTGGCACTGTGTATGGTGTTCCGTCAATTATTCCCACTCCTGAAGCCTCCGAAAATAACCCAATCACCGCCTACGGCGTCAGTAAACTTACGATTGAGAAATATCTTTCTCTGTACTATCACCTGTATAAACTTGACTATTGCGTTCTGCGTGTAGCTAACCCCTACGGCCCATATCAGACTAACAAGAAGAATCAAGGCGTAATTTCTGCTTTCTTCCAACATGCTATACATGACGAGCCGATAGATGTTTGGGGGGATGGCACCGTTGTAAGAGATTACGTATTTATCGACGACGTTGTTAATGCAATTGATCTGGCACTCACTAACAATAGCCCCTATAAGGTCTTTAACATTGGTTCTGGTGTGGGTATTAGTCTCAATGAGATCATCTCGACACTTGAACAGGCGGTCGGAAAATCGCTCGCTGTCAACTATCTACCTGGCCGGAACATGGATATTCCCGTCAGTATATTAGATATAAACCGAGCAAAAAGTCACTTGAACTGGCAGCCTCTGACGCCTTTGCATGATGGCATCATTGAAACTTATAATTGGATAAAATCCTCAGGGTTATAAAGCGCTAGGTATAAAATCGGTGATTTTTTAATAAGCTCGGGATGACTCGATCGTCCCGATTAATTTATTTCATATCTCTTCAGCAATTCAAAGTGGTAAGCGTTGGATTAATCCGCAAACAGCGCCAACAATCGGTGCAATAGAAGTGGTCATCATCTGTCCAGTAGTTATTTATGGTTCGGACGTGGGCGCAAACTTTCAGCAAATGATGCGCTGGCTTGTGATGGGCATTTCACTCCCGTTCGGGGTGGTGACCAATCTTCGAAGTCTTGTGTCACTGGAGAACGTCGTTGATCTGGTCAAAACGTGCCTCGATCATCCCCGGGCCGTGAACCAGGTTTTTCTGGTGAGCGATGATGAGGATGTTTCAACGACCGAGTTGATGCGGCGCCTTTGAAAAAAATAGAGAGTTACTGGGCTGGAGTCCACCCGGAAGTCTGAATGATGGATTGAAGCTGGCGGCGCAGCGCTTTCTGGAGTCCTGCAAAAAATGAGTTATGTGTGACGCGGCAACCTGGCTTCTGGGTTGGATGGGTGGATTGCCGCCCATTGAGATTTTTGGTTCCCATCTCGATTTGGGTTGGGCAGGTCACGTACTGACAGCTTTTTATCTGGTGTCTCATGGACGGAATCGATGGCATTGCCAGTGTAGAAGCGATTTGTGCTTGCCTGGGGTATTCATAATCAATGCAACGTTCACGTTGTTTTGCCGGTTGCTCAGGGTAGACAAGGTTTACGAAGCGCATCGCAGTCACGCCTATCAGTTTGCCTTCCGTCGATTTGGTAGCCATTTACCGGTTACAGTGGCCGTCGGTGCGATCAATTTGCTTTGGTTGTTGCCCATGGCATCAGGCGTTACGCAATTTGGCCTGATTCAAGTCTTGGCATTATTCTGGCCTATGCTCCATTGGTTGTGGTGGCCATCAAATTCCGCGCAGGCGAGCTTGAAAAGCCGCTGATGAAGGACTGAGTAGCAGCGCTGTTATTTAGGTTTTAAAGTGAATGAGATGGGCCTATAAGGTTTCACTACGCTGAAACCGCAGTTGAAGGGAGAGTGCTGAGGTGTTTGAAGAGTTTATGGACAGGGTCAGAGAGCGTCTATTGGCGCTTCCCAGGCGTCAGAAACGACTGATTCAGGTCGGCACAGACATTTTTTTGGTCTGGATTGCTTTGTGGTTGGCGTTCATCGTACGTTTGGGTATTGATGATATGTACAACCCGTTCAGAGTACATTTCTGGCTGTTTGTTTGCGCTCCTGTCGTCGCGATTCCTCTCTTTATCCGCTTCGGTATGTATCGGGCCGTCATGCGCTACTTCGGCAACGACGCCTTGATCGCCATTATCAAGGCCGTCAGTTTGTCGTCGCTGATTCTGGCGCTCGTGGTCTATTGGTACAGCAATCACGAATCTGTGGTGCCGCGCTCCATCGTCTTCAACTACTGGTGGCTCAGTCTGGTCATTATCGGTGGCCTGCGGCTGTGCATGCGCCAGTACTTTATGGGCGATTGGTTCAGCGCAGCTCAGCATGTGCCGTTTACCAACCGCGACAACGGTTTGACCAAAGTCGCGATTTACGGGGCCGGTGTTGCAGGTAACCAGCTTGTTGCAGCATTGCGTATGGGTAAGGTGATGCGTCCGGTCGCTTTTATCGACGACGATGCCAGCATCGCCGATCGATCAATTTCGGGCCTTCAAGTCTACAAACCCAAACATATCCAACAGATGATCGACGTAACCGGCGCGCAGGAAATTCTCCTGGCGCTACCGTCATCGACGCGTGCACGACGTAGGGAAATTCTCACTGTTTTGGAACGTTTCCCACTTCACATCCGAAGCGTTCCAAACTTCACCGATCTGGCCAGTGGCCGGGTTAAGGTCGAAGACATCCAGGAAGTGGATATCGCGGACCTGTTGGGACGCGACTCGGTGCCTGCGCAATCGGACTTGCTCGAACGCTGTATCAAAGGCAAGACCGTGATGGTCACTGGGGCTGGCGGATCGATCGGCGCTGAGCTTTGCCGGCAGATTTTCTCGCTTGGCCCGACGACGCTTTTGTTGTTTGAACACAGCGAATTCAATCTATACAGCATCCTCTCGGAACTGGAGCAGCGCGCTTGTCGTAAGTCGGTTTCGGTCAAATTGTTGCCAATTCTCGGTTCCATCCGCCACCAGGACAAACTTCTGGATGTGATGAAAACCTGGGGTGTGGACACCGTCTACCACGCTGCCGCTTATAAGCACGTCCCGATGGTCGAGCACAACATCGCCGAAGGCGTGCTCAACAACGTCATTGGCACGCTCAACACCGCTCAGGCTGCGTTGCAATCAGGTGTCTCCAACTTTGTGTTGATCTCCACCGATAAGGCCGTACGCCCCACGAATGTGATGGGGAGTACCAAGCGTCTCGCCGAAATGACGCTTCAAGCGTTGAGTCGTGAAATCGCCCCGGTGATGTTCGGTGACAAGGCCAATGTCTCCCGGGTCAACAAGACCCGTTTCACCATGGTGCGCTTTGGTAATGTGCTGGGTTCCTCCGGCTCAGTGATCCCACTGTTCCACAGCCAGATTAAATCCGGTGGCCCGTTGACGGTCACGCATCCGAAAATCACTCGCTATTTCATGACGATCCCGGAAGCCGCGCAATTGGTGATCCAGGCGGGTTCCATGGGGCAGGGCGGTGATGTGTTTGTTCTGGATATGGGCGAGCCGGTGAAGATTGTCGAGCTGGCGGAGAAGATGATTCACCTGTCCGGTTTGAGCGTTCGTTCGGACAAGAATTTGCAAGGCGACATCTCCATCGAGTTCACCGGGCTGCGTCCCGGTGAGAAGCTTTACGAGGAGTTGCTGATTGGCGACAACGTGGCAGCGACGCAACATCCGATGATCATGAGCGCCAACGAAGATCATTTGCCCTGGGATGTGCTCAAAGGCCGATTGAGGGAGTTGCTGATTGCTGTCGATCATGACGATTACAGTCGTGTCCGTCAGCTCCTGCGCGAAACGGTCAGCGGCTACACCCCCGACGGCGATATCGTTGACTGGATCTACCAGCAACGTCGCCTCGAACCCTGATTGTTTCACATCCTGTAACGGACACATTTTTGACAGGCTCCAGACATCGCCTAAGTTTGGGAGGCAGCTTCGGAAAAGCTGCTTTCTCAATTGATGTCATGGAGCGTCATTTATGCGTACTGGCTATTTCTACTCTCTGGTTTTTGCCCTGCTCACCAGCGCCTCTATTGCTGCCATTGCTGCGCCGACGGCCAAGCCCGAGGCTGGCAATGCACCCTTGGTGCTGGAGGTTTCTCCCAAGGCACAGTCCGGCAAGGTCGATCTGAATCAGGCTGATGTGCCAACTCTTCAGCGCGAGTTGTCCGGTGTGGGCGAGGCCAAGGCCAAGGCGATTGTTGCCTATCGTGAGAGTAATGGGCCGTTTGCGTCCGTGGACGAGCTGCTCGAAGTGAAGGGAATAGGTAAAGCCATTCTGGATAAGAATCGCGAGAAGCTTGAGGTGAACTAAGCTTATATGTCAGCGCCAGGGGCCGGTCATTGATCGGCCTTTTTGCTTTCTGGCGAACGCTGTGAGGGTGCGCCTTTCGTCGATATGGGAAAAATTACGGCTATCATATACAGCTAAGATTATGCCTATAATAAATTGGTTTCCGCCAAGCGTTCTGAGCCTCAGGCGCTTGTCTTTCCCTTAGGCATCTTCCAGGAGCACAGTCATGAATTCTGTCCAGTCCCAAGGTACGGCCCTCGTCACCGGTGCTTCTTCCGGTATCGGTGCGATTTACGCCGAGCGGTTGGCGGCGCGTGGTTTTGATTTGTTATTGGTCGCCCGTGATCAAGAGCGGCTGGAAGCAGCGGCTACCAAATTGCGCGCCGAACATGGCGTTCAGGTCGAGGTGCTCAAGGCGGATCTGACACAAAAGGATGATGTGCTGAAGCTTGAACAGCGTCTTCGCAGTGATTCGAGTATCAGCCTGTTGCTGAATAATGCCGGTGTCGCGTCCGAGGGGTTGTTGGCTAACTCAGACATGGATCAGCTGGAACGTTTGATTCAATTGAACGTTACGACGGTAACGCGGCTGGCGTCGGCAGCAGCCGCCAGTTTTGCCAAGGCGGGTCGGGGGACGATCATCAATATCGGGTCAGTGGTGGCGTTGTTTCCCGAGCGCTTCAACGCAACTTACACCGCCAGCAAGGCTTATGTGTTAAGTCTGACGCAGTCGTTGAACGCCGAACTGGATGGCACCGGGGTCAAGGTGCAGGCCGTGTTGCCAGGCGTCACACGTACCGAAATCTGGGAGCGCTCCGGTATTGACGCAACCCAGATTCCGGCGGACATGGTCATGGAAGCCGATGATATGGTCGATGCAGCGTTGTCGGGTCTGGACCAGGGTGAGTTGATCACCATTCCTTCGTTGCCGGATGCGGCCGACTGGGATGCCTTCATTGCGGCGCGTCATGTATTGGCGCCGAATCTTTCCAAAAGTAAGGCCGCCGCGCGTTACAAGTGAGGCGTCATGAATCGGCTTGAGGTATGTGCGGTATGAGTGATCGTCGAATAGTTGTAACGGGCATGGGCCTGGTGTCTCCATTGGGTTCTGGCGTCGAAGCCGTTTGGTCGCGTCTGTTGGCCGGGCGTTCCGGGTTGCGCAATTTGCCGGATGAGGTGGTTGCCGATTTGCCGGCCAAGGTCGGTGGCGCAGTGCCGACACTGGCTGACGATCCCGAGGCGGGTTTTGACCCGGATCGGGCGACGGCGCCCAAAGAGCAGAAGAAGATGGACCGCTTCATTATGTTCGCCATGGAAGCGGCGCGTCAGGCGCTGGAGCAGGCCGGTTGGCAAGCGGCGGACGCCAATGCCCAGGAGCGTACGGCAACCATTATCGGTTCCGGCGTGGGTGGTTTCGGTGCGATAGCGGATGCGGTGCGCACCACGGACAGCCGTGGGCCGCGACGCCTGTCGCCGTTCACCATCCCTTCATTCCTGGTCAACCTCGCCGCGGGTCATGTGTCGATCCAGCACGGCTTCAAGGGCCCATTGGGTGCTCCGGTGACAGCTTGCGCCGCCGGGGTCCAGGCGATTGGTGATGCGGCGCGGTTGATTCGTTGTGGCGAGGCAGACATCGCGGTATGTGGTGGCGCGGAAGCGGCGATCGATCGCGTCAGTCTCGCCGGGTTTGCCGCTGCTCGCGCCTTGTCCAGTGGTTACAACGACACCCCGGAGCGTGCCTCGCGGCCGTTCGACAGTGATCGCGATGGCTTCGTCATGGGGGAGGGCGCTGGCCTTCTGGTGATCGAATCCCTGGAACATGCCTTGGCCCGCGGTGCCCAACCGCTGGCGGAACTGGTCGGTTACGGCACCAGTGCCGACGCCTATCACCTGACGGCGGGTCCCGAGGATGGCAGCGGTGCGCAACGGGCGATGTCACTGGCGTTGGCCCAGGCGGGCATTTCGGCCGCTCAGGTGCAGCATCTCAACGCTCACGCCACCTCGACGCCGGTCGGCGATCTGGGGGAGTTGGCAGCCATCAAGGCATTGTTCGGCACGGATAACAAAATCGCCGTGACATCGACCAAATCGGCCACCGGGCATTTGCTCGGTGCAGCGGGCGGTATCGAGGCGATCTTCACGCTGTTGGCAATTCGCGATCAGGTCGTGCCGGCCACCCTCAACTTCGATAACCCGGACCCCGCCGCCCAGGGCGTGGACATCGTCCACGGTCAGGCGCGACCGATGGCCATCGAATACGCGCTGTCGAATGGCTTCGGGTTTGGTGGGGTGAATGCCAGCGTGCTGTTCAAGCGTTGGGAGGGTTAGTCCCGGGTCTGTTTGAGATAGGCGCGAGTCACGTCGAGAATCCGCTGAGCCAGCTCGGGATTCTCGACACTGCGTGACAGCAGTAAAGCCCCGACCAGTGTCGACATGATGACGATGCTTTGGTCGGCGGCGTCCTCGTCTTCAAGAGTGCCTTGCACTTGTGCGAGCCGTGCGTTGAGCACCACGTCAGTGGTCGGGCTCTGCTGCCTGCGCAGGCCGAGTTCCGATGACATGGTCGGCAACGGGCAACCTTCATCGGGTGAAGTCTGGTGCCATTCGGACAAATAGGTGTCGATGAACGCTTCCAGCGGACGATCTTGAGCGAAGAGCTCAGCGCAAATCACATCGACCTGCTCGCCTGCGGCTTGCAACGCCTTTTCCACCAGTTCGTCTTTGGACTTGAAATGCGAGTAGAAGCCGCCGTGAGTCAGGCCCAGTGCTTTCATCAGCGGTTGCAGACCTGTCGCGCCAATGCCATCGCGGCGAAAGCGCGCTGACGCTTCCTTGATGATGCGTTCGTGGGTCTGGGCTTTATGGTCCTGCGAGTAACGCATCGGGGATCTCCGCAACAATGCGCCATATTAACCAATGAAAATGGGATGGTGATTGTACTTCTACTTCTAAAAAGCATGCAGATGCGTCCAACTTCGTCCTTCTGTCTAGAATAAAGTGGCACGAATAGTGATTACTCATTAACTGACGATTGTTGAACAATCACGAGGCAATGAGTATGAACAGCGGACTGTCCCTGGCTGACCACATCACACTTGAGTTGCGCGCCGACATCATTGGCGGCCGTTTGCTGCCCGGCATGGCGTTGGTGGAAAACGATCTGGTGTCTGCCTACAACGCATCCCGCAATACCATTCGCGAAGCGCTGCATCGCCTGGGGCAGGAAGGTCTGACCCGTTATGTGCGCAACAAGGGCGTGATGGTGCGCAGGCTGGGCATCGAGGACGTGCGGGATCTGTTCAAGGTCAGGCGCACCCTGGAGCTGCAGGCCATCAGCGCGAGTCAGCCGCTGCGCGACTATCAATCCGACCGGATGCTCGAAGCCCTGGAAGCCACCGAGCTTGCCCGGGAGCGCGAAGACTGGCGCGCTGTCGGCACCCACAGCCTGGCTTTCCATCAACACATCGTCGGATTGCTGCGCAGTCCGTTGTTTGATGAGTTCTTCACCAACGTCGTCGCGCAATTGCGCCTGGTGTTCTGCACCGCCCCCGATGAATCTCGTTTTCAGGCGCCCTGGCTGGCGCGTGACCGGCAGATTCATGAGTTGTTGGCCGAGGGCGACAGGCGCGCGGCCGAGGATGCCATGAGCCTGTATCTCGACGATTCCGAACACCTCCTGTTGCAAATGCTTGCCCCAGTTTCCCATCACTGATCGAGGATTCGTGCCATGTACAAAGACTATCCGGCGGCCTATCAAGTCAGCAAAGGCTCAGCCTTGCAGGTGGACAAAGCCTTCTACGAACGGATCCGCGACAAGAAGGACGGGCGCACGCTGATCGAGGAATTCGAAGTGCCGATCCGCACCGGCCGCGCCTGGAAAGTGCCAGCCGGGCATGTGTTTCGCGTGACCACGCCCGTCGGGCCGCAAGTCGGGGATTTCAACGTCTGGAATGCCAACGATCCACGGGAGCGTTTGTGGGCGGCGCGCACCCGGCAATTACAGGGCGCACACGTCAGCACCCATGATCGGCTTTGGTCGAACCTGCCTTTTCTGCGGCCGCTGGTGACCATCACCGATGACAGCCTGGCCGGTTACGGGATCGACGAACATGGCGGTCGCCTGCACGACTTGCTGGGCACTCGCTGCGATCCCTATGTGAACAAAATGCTCACCGGCGAAGACTTCCATCATCACTGCCACTCGAACCTGACCCGCGCAGTGCTACCTCATGGGCTGACCGAGTTCGACGTGCATGACGTGCTGAACATTTTCCAGTGCACGGGCCTGAACCACGATGACATGTACTTCATGAAAGCCTGTCCGGCGCAGAAGGGCGATTACCTGGAGTTTTTTGCCGAAATCGATCTGTTGTGTGCGCTCTCGACCTGCCCGGGTGGTGACCTGTCGCTGGCCATGTGGGGGCCGGATGCGCAGGACCCGCTAAGCGTGTGTCGCCCGCTTGGGGTGGAGATTTATCGGTTGGAGGATTCGTTGCTTGAGGGCTGGAGCCAGCCGGAACGCGCGGCATACAAAGGGCTGCACGGCCTGCACATTGCCAAGGCCGATTGGGAAAAGTAGAAACGCAAAACCCTGTCATTCAATGAGAATGACAGGGTTTGTTTTAGCGGTCCTGCGCATCCTTGGCATCCGCTTCCGCGTTGCGTTCAGCGACGCGTTTGCGTTGCTCTTCGGTCAGTTCGACCTTGTTGGCGGTGTCACGCAACATCATCAAACCACCAACGATCGAGCCGATTGCAACGATCAGAATCAACCAGGCATACCAGGGCATAGGGCTCTCCTTGAGGGCAGGCCGATTGGCGGGTTTTGCCAACCGATCGTGCATACCACTTTGAGCGATTAAATTTCGCAGTGGTTCCATTCTATGCCTGTTCTGACAGCCGCACTTCGCCTGTTTAGAGCCCGGTCAGCATCGCATCCGCCGGCGCATCGGCACGCAGTTGCGCCGTGAGCATGAAGTACACGAACCCCACAGCCATGAAGCCCAGGAAGATCAACCCGATCAACGTGTTGAACCAGGCCATTGCCACCAGGCAGACCACCGCCAGCACCAGCGCAATGAACGGCACCAGCGGATAGCACGGCGCGCGAAAGGTGCGCTCCAGATTCGGTTCGGTTTTGCGCAGTTTGAACAGGCTGAGCATGCTCATGATGTACATCACGATCGCCCCGAATACCGCCATCGTGATCATCGCCGCCGTCAGTGTCATGCCGCCCAGGTTGATCAAACCATCGCTATAAATCGCGGCAATGCCGATCACGCCACCGGCGATGATTGCCCGGTGCGGAGTCTGAAAACGTGACAACTTGGCCAGGGACGCCGGCAGGTAACCGGCCCGGGCAAGGGCGAAGAACTGCCGCGAGTAGCCGAGGATGATTCCGTGGAAACTCGCCACCAGGCCGAACAGGCCGATCCACACCAGCATGTGCAACCAGCCCGAACTTTCGCCAACCACGGTTTTCATCGCTTGCGGCAGTGGGTCGTTGATGTTCGACAGGGTGCGCCAGTCACCGACGCCGCCGGCAAAGAACATCACGCCCATCGCCAGCAATACCAACGTCAGAATGCCGCTGATGTAGGCCTTCGGAATGGTGCGTTTCGGATCCTTGGCTTCTTCGGCGGCCATGGCCGCGCCTTCGATGGCCAGGAAGAACCAGATGGCGAAGGGAATCGCCGCGAACATCCCGGCAATCGCCGGCGCACCGAACACATCGGAACCGGCCCAGCCGTTCAGCGCGAAGTTACTGAAGCTGAACGCCGGGGCGACCACGCCCATGAACACCAGCAGCTCGGCCACTGCGAGAACGCAGACCACCAGTTCGAAGGTTGCGGCCAGTTTCACCCCGAGGATGTTCAGGCCCATGAACACGATGTAGGCGCCGACCGCGGCGTGTTTCGGGTCGAGCGCTGGAAACTGCACGTTCAGATACGCACCGATCGCCAGAGCGATGGCTGGCGGTGCGAAGACAAATTCAATCAGCGTCGCCAGCCCCGCGATCAATCCGCCTTTCTCGCCAAAGGCGCGGCGGCTGTAGGCAAAGGGACCGCCAGCGTGAGGAATCGCGGTGGTCAGTTCGGTGAAACTGAAGATGAAGCAGGTGTACATGGTGGCGACCATGAAGGACGTCACCAGAAAACCGAGTGTGCCTGCCACGCCCCAGCCGTAACTCCAGCCGAAGTATTCACCGGAAATCACCAGTCCGACCGCAATGCCCCACAGGTGCAGCGTGCCCAGCGTGGGTTTGAGTTGTGTGTTCATGCGTTGCTCCCTGAACGGTTTGGAAAGCTCGGGAGAGGGCGTTTGCAGTGGGCGTGCCATTTTGCAGGAGGGCGTCGTAAAGCGCTGAAAGCTGTCGTATCGGGGATGTTCGTGGCTGGATGGGCGCTTTTTGTGCGCCAGTTGGGGGCGTTGTTGCCTGTTCTGCCGTCTTCGCGAGCAAGCCCGCTCCCACATTTGGAATACGTTTGCCCGCACTACGTCGATCCCTGTGGGAGCAGGCTTGCTCGCGAAGAGGCCCGCCCGAACACCGCTGTAACCGCAGCATAAGACCACTCTTTACGCATTCTTTATTCCCCGCCCCACCCCTCGATCTCGCTCCTTTACAGCCTCCCTCCCGACAATGGCTCCACACGCGGCAATACGCCGTAACACGGAGAACTTCCATGAGCGTTCTGGACGGGGTGTCACTGCTACTGGCAGTGGGGCTGTTCATTTATCTGTTGGTTGCGCTGTTGCGCGCGGACCGGAACTAGGAGCGGCTATGCACAGTTATGACTATTGGCTGATCCTGGCCTTCTTTGCCCTGGTGCTGATCCCGGCACCGTTTCTGGGGCGCTTCTACTACAAGGTGATGGAAGGTCAGCGCACCTGGCTTTCGCCGATTCTCGGACCGGTTGAACGCGGGTGTTATCGGGTGGCCGGCGTCGATCCGCAGGCCGAACAGAGCTGGCAGAAATACACCCTGGCCTTGCTCGCTTTCAACCTCGCGGGCTTTTTGCTGTTGTTCGCGATTCTGTTGTTCCAGGATTACTTGCCGCTGAATCCGCAAAACCTACCGGGTCAGGAGTGGACGCAAGCCTTCAATACTGCCGTCAGCTTCATGACCAATACCAACTGGCAGTCCTACAGCGGCGAAGCGACCCTGAGCTACCTGAGTCAGATGGTCGGCCTCACCGTGCAGAACTTCGTCAGCGCCGCCACCGGCCTCGCCGTGCTAGTTGCCTTGTGTCGCGGTATTGGCCGCAAGTCGAGCAAGACCCTCGGCAACTTCTGGGTCGATATGACCCGCGCCACCCTCTACGGCTTGCTGCCGTTGTGCCTGCTGCTGGCGCTGTATCTGGTCTGGCAGGGCGTGCCGCAAACCTTCACTCAGTACGTGAATGCGGTGACCATGCAAGGCGTCAATCAGGTGATCCCGCTCGGGCCGGCCGCCAGCCAGATTGCGATCAAGCAACTGGGCACCAACGGCGGTGGCTTCTTCGGCGTCAACTCGGCGCACCCGTTCGAGAACCCGACGGCGTGGAGCAACCTGTTCGAAGTCGGCTCGATCATTCTGATCCCGGTGGCGCTGGTGTTCACCTTCGGCCACTACGTGAAAGACCTGCGTCAGAGCCGCGCGATCATCGCCTGCATGCTGGCGCTGTTCCTGATCGGCGGCGCGACGTCGCTGTGGGCTGAATACCAGCCGAACCCGACCCTGAACAATGTTGCTGTCGAACAGACCGCGCCGCTGGAAGGTAAGGAAGCACGCTTCGGCACGACCGCCACGGTGCTGTGGTCGGTGACCACCACCGCGGCGTCCAACGGCTCGGTCAACGGCATGCACGACAGCCTCAACCCGCTGAGCGGCATGGTCGCGATGGTCAACATGATGGTCGGCGAAGTGATCTTCGGCGGCGTCGGTGCCGGGCTCTACGGCATGTTGTTGAACGTGTTGATCGCGGTGTTCCTCGCCGGCCTGATGATCGGCCGCACCCCGGAATACCTCGGCAAGAAACTGCAGGCGAGGGAAGTCCAGTTGCTGGTCGTGACCTTGCTGGTCATGCCGGTCGGTGTGCTGGTACTCGGCGCGATTGCCGCGAGCCTGCCTGGCCCAGTTGCAGCGGTGAGCAACCCCGGTGCCCACGGTTTCAGCCAGTTGCTATACGCCTACACCTCGGCCAGTGCCAACAACGGTTCGGCGTTCGGTGGCTTCGGTGCCAACACCGCGTTCCACAACCTGATGCTGGGCCTTGGCATGTTGATCGGTCGCTTCGGTTACATCCTCCCGGTACTGGCGTTGGCCGGCAGCCTGGCGATGAAGAAAACCGCACCGATCGGCCAGAACAGCTTCCCGACCCATGGCCCGCTGTTCGTGACTCTGCTGACCGTGACCATTTTGCTGGTGGGTGGTTTGACCTTCCTGCCGACATTGGCGCTGGGTCCTATTGCTGAACATCTGAGCCTGGGCTTCTAAGGAGTCAATGATGAATATGCCCGCAACTAAAGCCGCTGCCGTCAAGGCGCCGGAACAACCAAAAACCGCGATCTCGGCCCTCTGGCGTCCGGCGCTGGTGCAAGCCTTCGTCAAGCTTGACCCTCGGCAATTGCAACGCGCGCCGGTGATGCTGGTGGTCGAGCTGACCGCGATCCTGACCACCGTGCTGTGCTTCATTCCCGACAGCAGCGTGCCGACCTTTGTCGCCGCGCAAATCGCCTTGTGGTTGTGGTTCACCGTGCTGTTCGCCAACTTCGCCGAAGCGTTGGCCGAAGGTCGCGGCAAGGCTCGCGCCGACAGCCTAAAGGCCGGTAGCGAAGGTCTGAGTGCTCGGCGCAAAACCAGCAACGGCGCCTTTCAAGTGGTGCCGGCCACCAGCTTGCGCAAGGGCGATGTGGTCCGCGTTGAAGCGGGGGAAATGATCCCCGGTGACGGCGAGGTGATCGAAGGTATCGCAGCGGTCAACGAAGCGGCGATTACCGGTGAATCCGCGCCGGTGATTCGCGAGTCCGGCGGCGACCGTTCGGCCGTCACCGGCAACACCCGACTGGTGTCCGACTGGCTGTTGGTGCGGATCACCGCCAACCCGGGCGAGTCGACCCTGGACCGCATGATCGCCCTGGTCGAAGGCGCCAAACGCCAGAAAACCCCGAACGAAGTGGCGCTCGACATCCTGCTGATCGGCCTGACCCTGATCTTCCTGTTGGTGGTTGTCACCCTGCAACCGTTCGCTCACTTCGCCAACGGCAGCCTGCCGCTGGTGTTCCTGGTGGCGTTATTGGTCACGCTGATCCCGACCACCATTGGCGGTCTATTGTCGGCTATTGGTATCGCCGGGATGGACCGTCTGGTACGCCTGAATGTGATCGCCAAATCCGGTCGCGCCGTGGAAGCGGCGGGGGATGTACACGTCCTGCTGCTGGACAAGACCGGCACCATCACCTTCGGCAACCGTCGTTGCACCGCGGTTTATCCGGCACCTGGCGTCACTGCCAGGGAACTCGCCGAGGGTGCCTTATTCGCCTCGCTGGCCGATGACACGGCTGAAGGTAAATCCATCGTCGAATACCTGCGTGGTACTCAGCCACAACCTGAGCCGGCCACCGAGTTGCTCACCGCCGTACCGTTCAGCGCCGAGACGCGTCTGTCTGGTGTCGACTATCGGGGCCGCGTGTATCGCAAAGGCGCGGTGGATTCGTTGCTGGCCTTCGTTGGCCTGAAACGCTCCGATCTGGCCGCGCCGCTGTCCCGAGAAATCGACAAGATCGCTCAGAGCGGCGGCACCCCGTTGCTGGTCTGCGCCGACGGTAAATTGCTCGGCGCGATCCACCTGAAAGACGTGGTCAAACCCGGCATCCGCGAGCGTTTCGCCGAACTGCGCAAACTGGGCATCCGCACCGTCATGGTGACCGGCGACAACCCGCTGACCGCCGCAGCGATTGCGGCCGAAGCGGGCGTCGATGACGTGCTGGCCGAAGCCACGCCAGAGAAAAAACTGGCGCGCATTCGCCACGAGCAGAACGACGGTCGCCTGGTCGCCATGTGCGGCGACGGTGCCAACGATGCCCCGGCCCTGGCCCAGGCGGACGTGGGTATGGCGATGAACGACGGCACGCAAGCGGCACGCGAGGCGGCGAACATGGTCGACCTCGACAGCGATCCGACCAAGCTGCTGGACGTGGTGCAGATCGGCAAGGAATTGCTGGTGACCCGTGGTGCGCTGACGACGTTTTCCATCGCCAACGACGTGGCCAAATACTTCGCGATTTTGCCGGCGCTGTTCGCCTCGATCTACCCGCAACTGGGCGTGCTGAACGTCATGCACCTGAGCAGTCCGCAGAGCGCGATTCTCTCGGCAATCGTGTTCAACGCCTTGATCATCGTGGTGCTGATTCCATTGGCATTGCGCGGCGTGCGCGTGCAAGCGGCGAGTGCGGCGGCGTTGCTGCGACGCAATCTGTTGATCTATGGATTGGGCGGGATATTGGTGCCGTTTGTGGGGATCAAGGCGATCGACATGCTGTTGACGGCGTTGCATCTGGTTTGACCCTGGGGCGGTGTGCCAGGCACACCGCTTTCTGCGAATTCGAGGATTTTGAAATGTCCACAATGATACGCCCGGCCCTGAGCCTGCTCGTCCTGATGACCCTGATCACTGGCGTTGCCTATCCACTGGTCGTCACCGGTGTCGCCCAGGTCGCATTCCCCGATCAAGCCAATGGCAGCCTGGTCCACGACGCCGACGGCAAGGTCCGAGGTTCCTCACTGATCGCCCAGGATTTCGTCGGCGACGCCTGGTTCCATCCGCGGCCATCGGCCGGTGCATTTGCCACCGTGTCGAGCAGTGCCAGCAACCTTTCGCCGAGCAACCCGGCCCTGGCTACTCGGGTGATCGACGATGCCAACAAGCTGCTGGTGCCGGGACAGGGGCCAGTGCCATTGGCGATGGTCACCACCTCCGGCAGCGGCCTCGATCCACACTTGCCACCGGCCGCGATTGCCTATCAACTGGCGCGTGTTGCAGCGGCGCGCAATCTGCCGGTGGCGACCCTTCAGCAGTTGATGGATGCGCATATCGAGCAGCCGCTCGTTGGTCCGCCGGTGGTGAATGTGCTGGCGCTGAACATCGCGCTGGAAAACCTGTAGCAAATGATCGTTCCCACGCTCTGCGTGGGAATGCATCAATGGACGCTCTGCGTCCGCTTCTGGATGGGACGCGGAGCGTCCCGGGCTGCATTCCCACGCGGAGCGTGGGAACGATCAATAGAGAGAACTTCAAGCATGAGTGACTCCGGCCGCGCCGACGCGCTGTTAGCAGACCTGCCCCGCGACGGCCGTGGCCGGCTCAAGGTTTTTCTCGGCGCCGCGCCCGGTGTCGGCAAGACCTACGCCATGCTGCAAGCGGCCCACACCCAATTGCGCCAAGGCGTGAAAGTCATTGCCGGCGTGGTCGAAACCCACGGTCGCGCCGAGACCGAAGCGCTGCTCGGCGGCTTGCCACAGCAGCCGTTGGTGCGCTCGGAATACCGTGGCGTGATGCTCGAAGAAATGGACCTCGACGGCCTGCTCGCAGCCAAACCGAAACTGGTGCTGGTGGACGAACTGGCCCACAGCAACGCCCCCGGCAGTCGCCACACCAAACGCTGGCAAGACATTCAGGAATTGCTCGCGGCAGGCATTGACGTGTTCACCACGGTCAACGTCCAGCACCTGGAAAGTCTTAACGACAAAGTGCGCGGCATCACGGGTGTGCAGGTTCGCGAAACCCTGCCGGACTGGGTGCTGCAAGAAGCCTACGAACTGCTGCTGATCGACCTGCCACCGCGCGAGCTGCTCGAGCGTTTGCGCGATGGCAAGGTTTACGTGCCGGAGCAGGCGAGGGCGGCCATCGACGCTTTCTTCACCCAGACCAACCTCACGGCCTTGCGGGAGCTGGCGATGCAAACCGCCGCCGCTCAGGTCGATGATGATTTGGCCCAGGGCTATCGCCAGCTTGGCCAAGCGGCGCCGGCGATACGCGGTCGTCTGTTGGTCGGCGTCGATGGCGATGCACAGGCCGAGCGTCTGGTGCGTCACGCCAGTCGCGTCGCTCAGCGTCGGCATTTGCCGTGGAGCCTGGTGCATGTGGACAACGGCAGTGTGCGTGACGAGCAGTCGCGCCTACGTCTGCAAAGTGCCCAGCAACTGGCCGAACGCCTCGGCGGTGAAGTGGTGCTGTTGCGCGCCGGCGAGGTGGCGAAAACCCTGATCCAGCACGCCGCCGAACGCCGCGCGAGTCTAGTGCTGGTCGGTCAGTCCCGGCAGCGTTTGCGTCGACGGCTGTTCGGCGGCGGACTGGCGTCGCGTTTACTGCGCGATGCGCGCGGGCTGGAAATCAACGTCCTCGACAGCGATCACGAACAGCATCAACCGCGTCAGCGTTCGGCGCAGGCACTGGTGTGGTTCGACTACGCGCTGGCGCTGGTGGCGACGGTGATCGCCAGTGCCTTGGCCTGGGCGGTGGCGAGTGTCTTGCCGCTGCCCAATATCTCGCTGGTGTTCCTCGCCGCGGTGTTGCTGGTGGCGGTGCGCAGCAGCCTCGGCCCGGCGCTGGCCTGTGCGGCGCTGTCGTTTCTGACCTATGACTTTCTGTTCATCCCGCCGAATTTTTCCTTCAGCATCCAGCGCGAAGAAGACGTGCTGACCTTACTGTTCTTCCTGCTGATGGCGGCGCTCACCGGCAACCTCGCGGCCCGGCAACGGCGGCAATTGCAGGCGCTGCGCGACACTCAGGAAGAGACCACCGAACTGCTCGACCTGTCGCGCAAACTCACCGCCGCCACCGACCGCCAGGCAGTGGTCAGCGCAGCGGCCCAGCACCTCAATGGCTGGAGTGATCTGCAACTCTGCCTGCTCAATCAAGACGGGCAGGGCGGCTGGAAAGTCGAAACCGGTGGCCCGTTGGAATTTTCTGAATCCGAGCGCGCTGCCGCCGATTGGGCTTGGCAACACGATCAACCGGCGGGCGCGGGCACCGGCACGCTGCCGTTCGGGCGTTGGTGGTGGTGGCCGTTGTCGGTGGAAGACGGGCCGCTGGCATTGCTCGGTGTGTGCGCCAAAGAGGGCCAGACCTTGAGCGGTCAGCGTCGCCGTTTGTTGACCGCGTTGAGCCAGCCGCTGGCTCAGGCGCTGGCCCGGGCGCAATTGGCCGAAGACCTCGAAGCCGCCCGGCTGCATGGCGAAACCGAGCAACTACGCAGTGCCTTGCTGGCCTCGGTGTCCCATGATTTGCGCACGCCGCTGACCTCCATGCGCGGCAGCATCGACAGCCTGTTGGCCCTCGGTGAAGCGATCCCGCTGGAGGATCGCCGCGAACTGCTCGAAGGCACTCGCGATGAAGCCGAGCGCCTCGATCGCTACATCCAGAACCTGCTGGACATGACCCGTCTCGGACACGGCGCCCTGAAGCTGGCGCGGGACTGGGTGTCGCCGGCCGACATCGTCGGCAGTTCGCTCAATCGTCTGCGCGCCGTGCTGGCGCCGTTGCAGGTGACCACCGAAGTGCCGCCGGAGTTGCCGCTGCTGTACGTCCACGCCGCGCTGATCGAACAGGCGCTGGTCAACGTGCTGGAAAACGCCGCGCGGTTTTCACCGCCTCACGGTCGTCTGCAATTGCGCGCTGGAGCCGACGACAGCGAGCTGTTTTTTTCGGTGAGCGATGAAGGACCGGGGATTCCGCAGGAAGAGCGGGCGAAGATTTTCGACATGTTCTACACCGCCGCGCGCGGTGATCGTGGCGGGCAAGGCACCGGTCTGGGGCTGGCGATCTGCCAGGGCATGGTCGGTGCTCACGGCGGGCGGATCAGCGTCGCCGATGGCATCGAAGGGCGCGGCACCTGCATCACCTTGCACCTGCCGTTGCAGGCTCAGCCGGCCTTTGAAAATTAAGAGCCGAAAGTGAAGCCTGATCGTGCTTGCGTTACTCTCTTGCCACTTCTTTGTGTTGATGTGAATTCATGAACCAGACCGCGACCATTTTGGTCATCGACGACGAACCGCAGATCCGCAAATTTCTGCGCATCAGCCTCGTCTCCCAGGGCTACAAAGTGCTGGAGGCCGGCACCGGCACCGAGGGCCTGGCCCAGGCCGCCCTGAATAAACCGGACCTGCTGGTACTCGACCTCGGCTTGCCGGACATGGACGGGCAGCAAGTGCTGCGCGAGTTTCGCGAGTGGTCGACAGTGCCGGTGCTGGTGCTCTCGGTGCGCGCCAGTGAAGGGCAGAAGGTCGAAGCGCTCGACAACGGCGCCAACGACTACGTGACCAAACCGTTTGGCATTCAGGAGTTTCTTGCGCGGGTGCGCGCCTTGTTGCGTCAGGCTCCGGCGGGAGAAGCTCAACAAGCGGCGCTGACATTCGGCCCGTTGACCGTGGATCTGGCTTATCGCCGGGTGTTGCTCGACGGCACAGAAGTCGCACTGACCCGCAAGGAATACGCGGTACTGGCGCAACTGGCGCGACATCCGGGGCGGGTCATCACCCAGCAACAATTACTCAAGGATATTTGGGGGCCGACCCATACCGAGGACACTCACTATTTGCGGATTGTGGTCGGGCACTTGCGGCAGAAACTGGCGGATGATCCGACTCAGCCGCGGTTTATCGTCACCGAGGCTGGGGTTGGGTATCGGTTGCTTGATGCCTGATCTCAGGAGTCCCGTTCATTCTCATACCGATCCAGCGTATCCCGCGCAATCTCCCGTCCCAGCGCGATCAGTTCCGGCGCCTTGTAAAACTCGAAAAACCGACACACCCGTTTCGGCACGTTGATCAAAATATCCGGCGGATAACCGGCGATCTTGTACTGCGCCAATGAGGTTTGCATCACCTCGAAACTCTGGTTGATCAGGTCCAGCAAAGACGCCGGCCCGACGTTGTCGATGATGAATGAACCAGTGGCGGATTTCGGCGCGCCGTCGCGTTCAGGGGCAGCGGCCGGTTGCTGGGCTTCGGGTTCGGCGGATTCGATCCACGGGTTGATCTCGGCCGCTTCCGCCATCAACGCTTCTTTTTCCAGCAGCAGCAATTGTTCTGCCTGCTTGCGGCGGAAGGGCAATTTTGAACCGAGCGAGTTGATCAGGCTGTCGAAACGGGTCTTGAACGCCGCCGGGCGCTGGATCACCGGCAGTTGATAGTGGCGCTGGTTGGTGGAGTTGAGGTTGACCGCGATGATCAGGTCGCAATGACTCGACACCACCGGTACGATCGGTAAAGGGTTGAGGATGCCGCCGTCCACCAGCATGCGGTTGCCCTGCATCACCGGGGTGAACAGGCTGGGAATCGCCGCCGAGGCGCGCATGGCCTGGTGCAGGCAGCCTTCCTGGAACCAGATTTCCTGCTGGTTGGTCAGGTCGGTAGCCACCGCCGTGTAGGGGATGCGCAAGTCTTCAATATTGATCTCGCCGACGATCTTGCGGATCTGCCCGAAAACCTTCTCCCCGCGAATCGCGCCCAGACGAAAACTGACGTCCACCAGACGCAAGACATCGAGGTAATCCAGGCTTTCGATCCAGTTGCGATAATCGTCGAGTTTGCCGGCGGCATAGATCCCGCCAACCACCGCGCCCATGGAACATCCGGCAATGCAGGCAATGTCGTAGCCACGCCGTTCGATCTCTTCAATGACCCCGATATGGGCGTAGCCCCGGGCCCCACCTGAGCCCAGCACCAGCGCGACACGCTTTTTCATGAATCGCCCTCGTCTGACAAGGTTCAACAATGCACCCATCGAGGGGCGCGCTTCAATCGCTAAGGTCGTTCCGCGAGGCGAGGGCGTCGTTTTTTCGACACTCTTTGGCGGCAGATGGGTATTCTCGCGAGCACTAGAGTTTCCGAGGCGGGGCCAAGGCACTTTTCACGCGCCAGACCGTCTTAACTGCACGACTGTTTACCTATCTTTGAGGTGTGAATAATGAAAGCCTGGATCTGTGTACCTTTGATCGCCCTGGTACTTGCCGGTTGTGCCGGCAAAACCGCTTACCGTGACAGCTGCGGTAGCGGGATCGATGCCGCGTGGCGTGAACTGGATCTGGCCAAGGCTGAAGGTTTTGCCGGAACTGTCAGCTATTCCAAGGCCCTGTCGCTGCTGACCGGCGCCAAGACCCAGCAGCAATTCGAAGCGTTCGAAGGCTGCGCCAAGAAGGCCGAGAAGGCGCGTTTTTATATTCGTGAATCGCGCGCGGGGCGCTGAAAGCAGCTCTAAGCTCTAAGCTGCAAGCAATAAGTCGGTCGCCCCGGATTTCGGCTGGCGGCTTGCAGCTGTTTACGGAGTAAACCCCCATGATTAACCGGTTGGTGGCTCATGTCCTGGGCCTGGAAGTCCGTTTGCTGGCCTGTCAGGCACGCTTGAGTGCCCGCACCGACCCTGAAGCGCTGCACGATCTGCGTACCACGGTGCGCCGTTTACGCAGTTTGCTGCGGCCATTGCGCGGCTTGCCCGGGGTCGAACAGCTGGAAGCAGCGGCGTCCCGGGTCGGCGACCTGACCACGCCGTTGCGCGATCGCGAAGTGCTGGCGGCGTACCTGCTCGAGCATGATCAACCCGAGGCTGCCCATCGGCGTATGGCGCAGATGGCCGAGGCTTACCCGGCGGTCGCGACGAGTCCTGAAGTGGCGCAGTTGCTGATGATCCTCGATGCCTTTCCGCGTTTTCTGCGGGCCTCCCAGCGTCAGGGCTTGCTCAAGGGCTTGCGTCAGCGCATCGAAAAACGGTTGGCCAAGCAATGGAAAAAACTCGACAAAGCCCTGCACGATCCGGCGCATGATCGCCACCGTTTGCGCCTGCTGATCAAGCGTGTGCGTTACGGCATCGAAGCCTATCCCGAACTGGATCGACTGCCGAAAGCGGCGATGCCGCGCTTGAAGGCCGCGCAAGGTGCCTTGGGCGATTGGCACGATTGCTTGCAATGGCTGGCCATAGCTGAGCAGGAAACCGATTTGCAGCCCTGCGTCGCGGCCTGGAAAACTGCCATGGCCAAAGCCGAAGGCCGCGCCGACCGCGTCCTCGACAAACTCAGCGCTGCCTGTTTCAAATCCTGAAACCACCACAAGACAGATCTATGTAGCAGCTGCCGAAGGCTGCGTTCGGCTGCGTAGCAGTCGCTAATCCGGTTATCTCGGTATACCTGTAAACCGCATTGGCAGGTTTTACGACTGCTACGCAGCCGAACGCAGCCTTCGGCAGCTGCTACAAAGGGCGGTGGCTCTATCCGGCTCATCTGTCAGTCAATTTGGCCGGAATAAGCGCTGTGCCATCCCCACAGGCTGGTTAAGATCCCTTCATCCTTTTCCCGCACCGAGGTTTTCATGCGCTTTTCCGATCTGCTCGACGCTGTCCGCAGCCAGCCGCTGGAGCTGTCTATTCCGGCCAAATGGGCTCAGGGGCGTGCCAGTTTCGGTGGCCTGGTGGCCGCCTTGCAGTACGAAGCCATGCGCGCGAAGGTCCCGGCGGATCGTCCGGTGCGCTCGTTGGCGATCACCTTTGTCGGCCCGGTCGAGCCTGAAGTGCCGGTCAGCTTTGAAGTCGATGTGTTGCGCGAAGGCAAGGCTGTCAGCCAGGTGCTGGGTCGGGCAATGCAAAACGGCCAAGTGGTGACGTTGGTCCAGGGCAGCTTCGGCGCCTCGCGAGCGTCGGAAGTGGCGGTGATCGCCGAACCGGCGCCCGAGATGAAGCACTGGGACGATTGTCAGGAACTGCCGTTCATCAAAGGGGTACTCCCGGAGTTCATGCAGCATCTGGCGATGCGCTGGAGCGTTGGCGGTCTGCCGTTCACGGGCAACAAATCCCGCGAGATGGGCGGCTGGGTGCGCTTGCGTGGGGACGTGAAGGAAGAGGCGGTCAGCGAAGCGCATATATTGGCGCTGGTCGACGCCTGGCCACCGGCCCTGATGCCGCATTTGAATAAACCGGCGATGGGCAGCACGCTGACCTGGACCATTGAATTCGTCCAGCCATTGCTGGAACTGAGCACGCTGGACTGGTGCAAATACCTGGTTGAAACCGAACATGCCGATGACGGCTACGGCCATGCGGCCGCGAAGCTGTGGAACGCGGACGGTCAGTTGATTGCCATGAGCCGGCAGACGGTGACGATTTTCGCCTGATCAGTGACGACGGTGGCGCTCACGCCAGGCGCGCCACCAGCCGCCGCTCAGGAAGAACCGTGGGAAGGTCAGAAACTGCTCGACCAGCAAGCGCGACACGGCATCTTTGCGATCACTGAATGGCTCGGAGGCTTGCACCTCCAGGCTGTGACCGTGGCGTTGCAAGCCGAGGGCGGCGAGCAGGCCGATGACGCCAATCGCGACATTGGTGAAGCTCAGACTGAACACTCCCGAGACAATCAGCAGAAACGCCACGATGAACAGCGGCACGGCAATCAGGTGCAGCACCAGATTGGTCGGGTGCTGGTGATTGTTCGGGTACGCTCGCCATTGCCAGGCGGGGAGGTTGGGGTGACGTTTACCCATGATGGTACTCCTTGGTTCGTTGAGGCTCTTGAACAAAGAATAGGCCGGGCTAAACCAGTCGGCGAATCAAGGCTGGCTATCGGAGTGATAGGTGTCATGTTCAATATTGATGTTGGTCGGGCTGACGCTATCGCGAGCAAGCTCGTTCCCACAGGTAATGCGCAAATCTTGAAATAGCGCTAATCCTGTGGGAGCGAGCTTGCTCGCGATGAGGCCCTTACAGCTTGAGCTGCCCGATAGCCTTGCTCAACTCCCCGGCCAACGCCGCCAGCTCATGGCTGGTAGTCGCCGAATCCACGGTCTGCTGCACGGTGTTCTCGGTCACATCCCGAATGCTCACCACCGACCGATTCATCTCCTCCGCCACGTGGCTCTGCTGCTCAGCCGCCACGGCGATCTGCGTGTTGCTTTCACGCATCTGTGCCACGGCGCTGGTGATTTCTGCCAACGCTACGCCGGCCTCCTGAGCCTGCTGCACGCAATCGTCGGCCTTGAACGAGCTTTCCTGCATGAAATCCACCGCGTCCCGAGTCCCGGCCTGCAACGCCGAAACCATGATCGTGATCTCGTCAGTGGAGGTCTGGACACGCTTGGCCAGGTTGCGCACTTCATCGGCAACCACCGCAAAACCGCGCCCCATTTCACCGGCACGGGCCGCTTCAATCGCTGCGTTCAGCGCCAGCAGATTGGTCTGCTCGGCGATGCTGTGAATCACACCAACCACGCCGTTGATCTTCTGACTGTCCTCAGCCAGGCGCTGAATCATCTCGGCCGTCTGCTGCACTCCGCTGGATAGGCCAGCAATCGATTTCTGCACCCGACTGACCACTTCCTGCCCGCTGCCGGCCAGGGTGTCGGCGGTTTGCGAGAGGTCGCGGGTGGCGCCAGCGTGCTGGGCAATGTGATAGACCGTGGCGGTCATTTCATTGATCGCCGTGGCGGCCTGATCGGTTTCGCTTTGTTGGCCGAGCATGCCGTGACGCACCTCGTTCATGCTCGACGCCAGCCGCGCCGCGCCGACATCCAGTTGCCGGGCGGTGCTGGCGACAGTGTTGACCACCCGCTGGTATCCGGCCTGCATGGCATTGAAGGCATTGGCCATCTGCCCGACTTCGTCAGTGCAGGCCAGCGGCACACGGGCCGAGAGGTCGCCGGTTTTCTCGACGTGAAGCATCACGTCTTTCAGCGTATTGAGCTGGCTGAGCAGAAAGCGGATCAACAATTGCGAGGCGCCGAGCATCGCCAGCATCAGGATCGCCACCGCCACCGCATAGTTGGGAAAACGCTCGCCAAATACCTGGGTCAGGCTCGGGCCATGAGCAATCACCGCGACCTGGATGCCATCCGTGCGCGTAAACACTTCAGCGCCCATCAACGGGTTGTTGCCGAACAGCGGCATGGCATTGATTTCGACCCAGCCGTTGGTATCGGCCAGTTCCAGTACCGGCTGCCCGTTCAGCAATGGTGCCTGCCCGCGACTGAACGTCAGCACGTTATCGGCTTTGGGGAGCGGCTGCCCGGCGGGCCAGGCGTTGAGCAGTCGCGCCTGGGCTTGTGCCGATGCCTGATAAGCATGGCTGCGGGCCTGTTGTTCGAGCTGTACGGCGTACAACACCAGCAGCAAGGTCGTGACGAAGGCGACGGCGTTGACCGCCCAGAATTTGTATTTCAGCGAGATATTGCTAAGCCAGGCACCCATGGAGGTCTTCTCTGATAGCGGAAACAGTTTCGGCAAGGTGCCAGTATTGTGCCGCTACTCGGGGCGCCGGATCTTGATGTGGGTCAACGTTCCCGGCCATGCTTGAGCACAGGAATTGCGGGGCGTAATGCGCTATCCTTCGCGCCTTCAAATTTCCCTCGCTACAGGATTCCGCCCCATGAAAGCCGCACTCGTCGAACTCATCAGCAAAATCAGCTCCGGGTGCATGAGCGATGACGAAATCCTGAAAGTCGCTGACGAAGCGGCCCAGGCCTACGCCGATCCCGAGGCTTTTCTGACGGCCAATCCGGATATCAACTACGACGAAACGTTCCCGATTCCGCTGGGCGAGTGGGTCGTTGTCGGCAGTCTTCCGGAGACCGTGCTGTTCCAGGCCGACACCTATGTGGACCTGTTCGCCCAGATCGTTTCCTCGTTCGGCCCCGGCGTTGATTTCAATATCAAACCCAAGCAACTGGCCAAGACTGAAGCCCTTACCGCGCTCAATCGCATTCAGGTGCAGATGGGTAGCATGAACAAGGAAAACGGCGGTTACACGCTGATGAACTTCAGTCAGTTGCTCGACGACGAACTGCAAGTGGTGCTGGTCTACGGCAACGACGTGCCGCGCGTGCTTGAGTTGTGCGCCAAGGTCGGCATCGCTGCCGCGCCCTCGCTGGAAGCCCTCAAAATCGCCGTCCACGTTTAAAAAACGGAACCCTCGCAAGGCCCGGCTATCCTAAGAGTGCAAACCACTCTTAGGGAGCGACACCATGGGTTCCACGTTCAACGGTCTGATTGGCCTGATTATTCTTGCCCTGGATATCTGGGCAATCATCAACGTGCTCAAAAGTGGTGCCGACACAGGGATGAAAATCATCTGGGTGCTGCTGATCCTGCTGCTGCCGGTGCTGGGCCTGATCATCTGGGCGATTGCCGGGCCACGAGGCAACGTCCGAATCTGACTGCATCCCCGAAAACGACACCGAACCTGTGGGTGGCTTGCCTGCGATTCAGGCGGCAAGGTCTGTCAGGCATACCGCGGCGATCCCATCGCAGGCAAGCCAGCTCCCACAGGGATTGTGTCGAGGCGTCAAGCGAGGTTCGACCTGTCATATCCCGCGACGTAGAATTCGCGCCTTGCCACCCGCATTCATCGGAGCACTTCCCATGAGCAACACCCCGACCAGCGAGTACCTGGAAACCCTCTATGAAGGCTACGGCCAGCGTTTTCGCATGGAAAAACTGTTGCACGAAGTGCGCACCGAACACCAACACCTGGTGATTTTCGAAAACCCGCGCATGGGCCGCGTCATGGCGCTGGACGGTGTGATCCAGACCACCGAAGCCGACGAATTCATCTACCACGAGATGTTGACCCACGTGCCGATCCTGGCGCATGGCGCTGCCAGGCGCGTGCTGATCATCGGTGGCGGCGACGGCGGCATGCTGCGTGAAGTGGCCAAGCACCGCAGCATCGAGCACATCACCATGGTCGAGATCGACGGCACCGTGGTCGACATGTGCAAGGAATTCCTGCCGAACCACTCCAAGGGGGCGTTCGCTGATCCACGCCTGAACCTGGTGATCGACGACGGCATGCGTTTCGTCGCCACCACCACCGAAAAATTCGACGTGATCATTTCCGACTCCACCGACCCGATCGGCCCGGGCGAAGTGCTGTTCTCGGAAAACTTCTACCAGGCCTGCCGTCGCTGCCTGAACGAAGGCGGCATCCTGGTGACCCAGAACGGCACGCCGTTCATGCAAATCGAAGAAGTCAAAACCACCGCCGGGCGTCTGCGCAGCCTGTTCCCGGACTGGCACTTCTATCAGGCGGCCGTGCCGACCTACATCGGCGGCTCCATGACCTTTGCCTGGGGCGCGACCAATACCGCCTATCGCAAGTTGTCCCGCGAAACCCTGCAGCAGCGCTTCGCCGGCAGCGGCATCATCACCCGCTACTACAATCCGGAAATCCACATCGGCGCGTTCGCCTTGCCGCAATACGTCCTGCAGGCTGTGAACAAGCCTAGCAACGACTGATATCGAGCAAGCCAGAAAGGGCCCTCTCAGGTTGTGTGAAAACACACCGGAGACGGCCCTTTTTTCATGCTTCACTTATAGAAGGTCCGGTTGAACGATTGGCCGGGGAAGAATGTCGAGATACATGTAAACCCATCCATGGGTTTTATCGAGGAGGCACCTGATGCAAAAGTGGAAAGTCACTTTCGTTGATGATCACGGTGAACAAGTAGACGAAGTGTTCGAGAGCGATGAATGCCCGAACAACGAACAAGCCGCGAAGCTCATTCGTGCCCGGTGCCTGCCTGTGGCTGCCGAACTGGACCTCAACGATCTGGAAGGGCGCACCGATGATCCGACTGTCAAAAGTCTGAAGACCCAGTACAGCATTGAAATCCTCAGCATCACGCCAATCTGAACATCTCCTGTCACATTCCTAACCAGGCCTTGGCAGCGGCTCTATCTTGAGGCTACTCTGCAATCGAGATCAGCGAACGGATCGCTAAGGTCTGGTCTTGTCAGCTACATGCTTGCTTCCCACCGGCAACGTTGTTGCCGCATCGCTCGCCCCATTCGGTTGCGAGTGCCGGGAATACGGAAAGTCTATCCATCAGTCTGAGGGGGACGTTTCATGAGCACAGCCTATCAAGAAGACATCAGCACCAGCGTCTTGCGCCGCATGAAAGAAGGCGGTTTCGACTTTTCACGATTCCATCCCATCGAGTTCTACGCCATTTTCCCGGACGAGGAGCGGGCACGCAGGGCGGCAGGGCATTACTGCGGTGAATCCTTGAATGCACAAATCAGCGTGCGCGACGACGGCGCGTGGTACCTGGAACTGAGCAAAGTGATGTACGCCACCTATGACGGCATCGGCGATTTTGAGCAGGATTTCGAGGCGGTGGTCGAGCCTTTGGGCGGCATCATCGAAGGATGGGGCGTCAAGCAGGAGGTACGAGGGCGACTCGCATAACTTATGAACAGTGACAACACTCAGCAACGGCTGACCTTCGGGTTGGCCGTTTTCGTTTGTGGGGTTTGGAAAGATCAAAAGATCGCAGTCTCGTTTTCTCCTGTAGGAGCTGTCGAGTGAAACGAGGCTGCGATCTCTTGATCGTGTTTTTGATTCATAACGTTTCAAAAACACAAAAAAACGCCGCCTAAACAGGCGGCTAAAGGGAAGTTCGTCAAGATTTTCAGCGAATGTGCGGATTATCCGCAGCGACTCACGGGCAGTGAAATCAACTCTGGCTATGCTGGTGATAGGCGACAGGATTGCTTCGCAATGAAGCGGGGGCGATCAGGTGGGGGCATTTACCGCACAGGATTGGTGCGGTGCGTGCAGTGCGATTATCCAACTGATTGATATCAAAGCGTTTATGCCGATGGCACGGGCTTTGCGAAGCCCAGATGTCCGGGTGACAAGGAGTACGGCATGATCCGCACCTATTTTGATGAGATGTACGATGCCGGCGGCCAGGTCCGCCCGCATTATCGGGAGTTTGCCCGTTGGCTGGCCGAAACGCCTGACGAGCTTTTGGCACAACGGCGACGCGAGGCCGATCTGTTATTTCATCGCGCCGGGATTACCTTCACGCTCTATGGTGATGAGCAAGGGACAGAGCGCCTGATTCCCTTCGACACCATCCCCCGCAGCATCCCCGCCAGTGAATGGCGAGTGGTCGAGCGCGGCTGCATTCAGCGGGTCAAGGCGTTGAACATGTTCCTCGCCGACCTCTATCACGAGCAGCGCATTATCAAGGCCGGCATCATCCCGGCCGAGCAAGTGCTGGCCAACGAGCAATACCAGTTGGCGATGCAAGGGCTGAATCTGCACCGCGATATCTATTCCCACATCTCCGGTGTCGATCTGGTGCGCGATGGCGACGGCACGTACTACGTGCTTGAAGACAATCTTCGTACACCGAGCGGCGTCAGTTACATGCTGGAAGACCGCAAGATGATGATGCGGTTGTTCCCCGAGTTGTTCTCGGCCCAGCGCATTGCCCCTATCGACCACTATCCGAACCTGTTGCTCGACACCCTGAAAAGCTCCAGCCCGATTGATAACCCGAGCGTGGTGGTGCTGACGCCGGGCCGTTTCAACAGCGCGTTCTTTGAACATGCGTTTCTGGCGCGGGAAATGGGCGTTGAGCTGGTGGAAGGCGCGGACCTGTTCGTGCGGGATGACAAGGTCTTCATGCGCACCACGGACGGGCCGAAAGCCGTCGACGTGATCTACCGTCGTCTCGACGATGCGTTCCTCGATCCGCTGGCGTTCAACCCGGATTCAATGCTTGGCGTTCCAGGGCTGCTGTCGTCGTATCGCTCCGGCAACGTCGTGCTGGCAAATGCCATCGGCACCGGGGTCGCGGACGACAAGTCGGTGTATCCATTCGTCACGGACATGATCCGTTTCTACCTGGATGAAGAGCCGATTCTGAAGAATGTGCCGACGTGGCAGTGTCGTAATCCCTCCGAATTGTCCCACGTACTGGCCAATCTTCCGGAACTGGTGGTCAAGGAAACCCAGGGCTCCGGCGGTTACGGAATGCTGGTCGGGCCGGCGGCGACGGCGGCGGAAATCGAGTCATTCCGCGCGCGGATCAAAGCCAAGCCCCATGCGTACATCGCGCAACCGACGTTGTCCCTGTCGACCTGTCCGACCTTTGTCGAAAACGGCATCGCTCCACGCCACATCGACCTGCGTCCGTTTGTATTGTCTGGCCGCGAAACCCGGGTTGTACCCGGCGGTTTGACCCGTGTTGCCCTGCGCGAAGGCTCGCTGGTGGTGAATTCATCCCAGGGTGGCGGAACCAAGGACACCTGGGTGGTCGAGGATTGAAGGAAGCCTGCCATGTTAAGTAGAACTGCCTCGGATTTGTATTGGATGTCGCGTTACCTGGAGCGGGCGGAAAACCTCGCACGGATGCTCGACATCAGTTATTCGCTGTCGCTGATGCCACAGGATGGTCGTGGTGACGGCCTGCATGAACTCGCCATGCCGTTGTTGATCACCGGCACCCTGGACGATTACCTGGAGCGCCACGGCGAATTGCACGCCGAACGGCTGCTGCATTTCTTCGCCCTGGACGCGGCCAACCCGGCGAGCATCTACAGCTGCCTCGGCGCCGCGCGGGCCAGTGCCCATGCGGTACGTGGGCGAATCACCGCTGACATGTGGGAAAACATCAATGCCACCTGGCTGGAAATCCGCGGGATTGCCGATCAGGGCTTGAGTCGCTACGGCATGAGCCGTTTCTGCGAGTGGATCAAGGAACGTTCCCACCTGTTCCGCGGCGCGTCCTACGGCACGATCATGCGTAACGATGCGTTCCGCTTCATTCGTCTGGGGACGTTTATTGAAAGGGCGGACAACACGTTGCGCCTGCTCGACGCCCGCTACGAAATGGCCGGCGATCAGGCAGAGGCGGTCAGCGACGGCACCGCTCACGCGTATTACCAGTGGAGTGCTTTGCTGCGGGCGTTGTCCTCGTTCGAGGCCTACACCGAGATCTACCGCGATGCGCCCGGCGCCCGGCATGTGGCCGAGTTGCTGTTGCTGCGTGCTGATGTGCCGCGGTCGTTGCGAGCCTGCACAGAAGAAATCGACCAGATCCTTGCCCAATTGCCGGGGGCCAACGGCCGTCCCGCGCAACGCCTGGCAGCGGAAATGGACGCACGCCTGCGCTACACCGGCATCACCGAAATTCTCGACGAAGGCCTGCATGCCTGGCTGACCGAGTTCATCCCGCTGGTGCGCCAGTTGGGTAACGCCATACACAGTTCCTACCTGGAGGCTGCATGAGACTTTCCATTAGCCACGAGACCACCTATCACTACGAAGATCAGGTGCGGGCGAGCATCCAGTATCTGCGACTGACACCCCACGACAGCGAGCGCCAGCACGTGCTCAGCTGGCAGCTCGACCTGCCGCGCCCGGTGCGCGCGCAACTCGATCCGTTCGGCAACATCCTGCACGTGCTGACCATGGACGAGCCCCACGAGGCGATCATCATCGGTGCTCGTGGGCAGGTGGACATCGACGAATTGCGCGAGGCGGAGCATGAAAGCCAGTCGGCGCTGCCGTTCTTGCGCTTCACGCGCCTGACCGAAGCCGACGAAGCCCTGCGTGCGTTCGCCGAGAAGGAATGCAAGCAACGCCGGGATCGCACGGCGTTGATCGACTTGATGCATGGCCTGAACCAGCACATGACCTACACGCCGGGCTCCACCGAAGTGGACACCAGCGCCGCGCAGGCCTTCGCCGGGCGTTCGGGCGTCTGCCAGGATCACACCCACGCGTTTCTCGCCTGCGCCCGCAGCCTGGGCATTCCGTCGCGTTATGTGTCGGGCTATTTGTACAGCGAAAACAGCGAACACCTGGCCAGTCACGCCTGGGCGGAAGCCTGGCTCGATGACGCCTGGTACAGCTTTGACGTGACCAATGAATTGGCGCGGCCTGAGCGTCATCTGAAACTGGCGGTGGGCCTGGATTACCTGGATGCCTGCCCGGTGCGTGGCATGCGGCGTGGCGGTGGTTGCGAGCAGATGCATGCGAAGGTGTTTGTGTCACCGACACCGATGCCGATTATCTCCGTCCAACAGCAGTAAACCTGCACGCTGATCGTTCCCACGCTCCGCGTGGGAATGCCTCAACGGACGCTCCGCGTTCGGCTCTTGATGGGACGCAGAGCGTCCCGGGCTGCATTCCCACGCAGAGCGTGGGAACGATCTGCGATCGGCTAGGGTTTAACCTTGCGCCCAGCCATGTGCTTCAAATACCCCACCAACCTCTCCAGATCCCCTTCCGGCAACACCGTCGCCGAGAACCCGGGCATCTTCGCCTGTGGCCACTGGCGCAAGCTCTGCGGATCACGAATGTAGCGCTTGAGGAAATCCGCGCCGAAGTACTCGGTCGGGTTAAACGGAATATTCAGGTCCGGCCCAAACTGCGCATCCCCCGCGCCGTTCAATCGATGGCACGCCAGGCAATTCTTCTGAAACAGCGCAAAGCCCTTGTTCACCGGATCGTCAGCCTTCAACGCCGGGTCAGGCAGCAGGGCAGGGAAGCGCTCGGCCACCGGTGCCAAGCGTTTGATGCTCGCCACTTGAAAGGGCCATTGCTCGGGGCTGATATCTCCCGCCTGCGGATCGGTCCAGACCAGATAGAACGGCCCGGCGCCGGGTTTGCCTTCCGACAGCGGTGGCCACGGCTTGGCGGGTTCTTCAATCGCCAGCCACGCGCGCGCGCCCTTGGTATTAAGCAATGGCGCAGCCGACAGTTCTGCGGCAAAACCATCCAGGGCTACCGCCTGTAAATGGTCTTCAGGCTTGATGCCCGTCAACAACGCAGCCACCGGAACAGCGCGATAGCGCATGTCCTGTTTGTAGGAAACGTCGTTGCTGATGGTGATGGTCTGAGCCTGAGGATGCTTGAGCAATTCCTCGGTTTGCCAGGTGCGACTGCTCGCGCCGAGCTCAAGGTTCAGCTGTGCGGCAGACAGAGGCGTGCTGAGCAGCAAGGCCCCGAACAGAATGAGCGTTTTCAAGTGATCGCCGTCCATGTCGTGGAAGTGCCGCAAAGGTTGGCACACCCACGCTGGCCCGGGTAGCGAACCAGTCACATTTTTGGAGGGCGATATAAAACCTGGCGCCGTATTTTTTATTGACCGACTAGCCGATCACCTTGGTCAGGTTCGGCAAAATCAACAACAGCGTAGTGGCGAAAAGAATGAGCCCGGCTTGACGTACTTTCGATTGTTTGAACATGGCTTGACCGCCTTTATTGTTATTTCCTGATGCCTGCCTGCATTTCTCCATGACGGCAGAGCGTTGCACTTCCTGTTTGACGAGCGCCTCGGCAAAACCCGACGACAACTTCGTACAAGTTCACCTTAGAGCCCGCGTCACGCTTGGTTTAGATCCATTTCGTATGGACTTCGCATAAATTGCTCTTAAAAAGGCATGAGGCCTATTGCCAGCTTCTTGGGCGCCCGTTTGCTAGACAGCTTGGTGTCATGAATCGGTTAATCCGGTGGTTGCCTACCGTCCGTCTGAGCGTGACCGTCAACGTCTGTGAGCACTGCGGTCATTGAATCCAGGGCCGCTCGGCCTAAGGTGGGGACTCTGTATTTACTCCCCGCTCAGGTTCGAGGACGTCATGACCCAAGCTTTGATTTTCGACGCGTTACGCACGCCCCGCGGCAAAGGCAAGGCCAATGGCGCCTTGCACAGCGTCAAACCGGTGAACCTGATAGCCGGGCTGCTCACGGCGTTGCAACAGCGCACGTCTCTCGATACCAGTCAGGTCGACGATGTGGTACTTGGCTGCGTGACGCCCATCGGCGACCAGGGTTCCGACATCGCCAAAACCGCGACCCAGGTGGCGGATTGGGACGTCAGCGTGGCGGGTTTGCAGATCAACCGCTTCTGCGCCTCGGGACTGGAGGCGGTGAACCTCGGCGCGATGAAAGTGCGTTCCGGCTTCGAAGACCTGGTGGTGGTCGGTGGCGTCGAGTCCATGTCCCGCGTGCCGATGGGTAGCGATGGCGGCGCCTGGGCACAGGACCCGGAAACCAGTTTTCACAGCCATTTCGCCCCTCAAGGCGTGGGCGCTGATCTGATCGCCACGATCGAAGGCTTCAGCCGTCAAGACGTCGATGCCTATGCGCTGCACTCCCAACAAAAGGCTGCGCGGGCAAGGGCCGACGGTTCGTTCAATAAATCGCTGGTGCCGGTGCAGGACCAGAACGGCATTATCCTGCTCGATCACGATGAATTCATCCGCGCCGGATCGACCATGGAAGGCTTGGGCCAGCTCAAGCCGAGCTTCGAGATGATCGGGCAAATGGGCTTTGATGCCACCGCGCTTCGAGTCTTCAGCCATGTCGAGCGGATCAACCACGTGCACACGGCGGGTAACAGTTCCGGGATCGTCGATGGCGCGGCGCTGATGCTGATCGGCTCCGAAGCCAAGGGCCGGGCGCTGGGCTTGCAACCGCGGGCGCGGATCGTCGCCACGGCGGTCACCAGCACCGACCCGACCATCATGCTCACCGGCCCCGCGCCGGCCACTCGCAAGGCACTGGCCAAGGCCGGGCTGCGGGTTGAGGACATCGACTTGTTCGAGGTCAACGAAGCTTTCGCCTCGGTGGTGCTGAAATTCATCAAGGACATGGCGATCGACCCGGA
Source organism: Pseudomonas lyxosi (assembly GCF_047758685.1). Taxonomy (NCBI): domain Bacteria; kingdom Pseudomonadati; phylum Pseudomonadota; class Gammaproteobacteria; order Pseudomonadales; family Pseudomonadaceae; genus Pseudomonas; species Pseudomonas lyxosi. The sequence goes on along the minus strand of NZ_CP180481.1, from coordinate 6,274,665 downwards.
CAAGGTCAACGTCAACGGCGGCTCCATCGCCATGGGCCACCCGCTGGGTGCCACCGGCTGCGCAATCCTCGGCACGCTGCTCGATGAACTGGAAACCCGGCGCCTGCGCTATGGCCTCGCGACGCTGTGTGTCGGCGGCGGCATGGGCATCGCCACCATCATCGAACGCCTCTGAGCCCCGACCGACTTCAAGGAAGCACTTTCATCATGACTGAAGCCATTCGTTACGAAAAAGGTCAGGACCAGATCGTCGTCCTGACCATCGACATGCCGGGCCAGAGCGCCAACACCATGAACGCGCTCTACCGCGAAGCCATGGCCGCGTGTGTTGCCAGACTGGTTGCCGACAAAGACACCATCGCTGGCGTGATCATCACCTCAGCCAAGAAAACCTTCTTCGCTGGCGGCGACCTCAACGAACTGATCAAGGTCGGCAAGCCCGAAGCCAAAGCTTTCTATGACATGGTGCTGACGCTCAAAGGGCAACTGCGCACCCTGGAAACCCTCGGTAAACCGATGGTCGCCGCGATCAACGGCGCTGCGTTGGGCGGCGGTTGGGAAATCTGCCTGGCGTGTCATCACCGGGTTGCGCTGGACGATTCTTCGGTGCAACTCGGCTTGCCGGAAGTGACCCTCGGCCTGTTGCCGGGCGGCGGCGGGGTGGTGCGCATGGTGCGGATGCTTGGTATTGAAAACGCCTTGCCCTATCTGCTCGAAGGCAAAAAAGTCCGGCCGCAGCAGGCGTTGCGGGCAGGTTTGATTGATGAGTTGGCGGCGGATCGTGATGAACTGCTGGCCAAGGCTCGCGCCTGGATTATCGCCCATCCTTCAGCTGTGCAGCGCTGGGACGTGAAGGGTTACCAGATTCCCGGTGGTACGCCGTCGAACCCGAAAGTCGCGCAAATGCTAGCCATCACGCCGTCTATCCTGCGCAGCAAAACCCAGGGCTGCCTGCCCGCGCCAGAGAAAATCCTCTGCGCTGCAGTGGAAGGTGCTCAGGTGGATTTCGACACCGCGCACTTGATCGAAACCCGTTACTTCACCGAATTGACCACCGGCCAGGTGTCGAAAAACCTGATTGGCACGTTCTGGTTCCAGCTTAACGAAATCAATGCCGGCAGCTCGCGGCCCCAGGGCTTTGCACCTTACGTGACGCGTCGGGTGGGCGTACTGGGCGCAGGCATGATGGGCGCCGGAATTGCCTTTGTCAGCGCGTCGGCCGGCATCGATGTGGTGCTCAAGGACATCAATCTTGCTGCCGCGCAGAAGGGCAAGGCTCATTCGGCTGCGCTGCTGGACAAGAAGGTTGCGCGCGGCCAATTGAGTGCCGATCAGCGCGATGCAACGCTGGCGCGTATTCACCCCACCCAAAGCGATGCCGATCTGGCCGGTTGTGATCTGATCATTGAAGCGGTGTTTGAAGATCGCGATCTGAAAGCCAAGGTCTCTTCGGCGGCGCAAAAAGTCGTTGGCCCGGATGCGGTGATTGCGTCCAACACGTCGACCTTGCCAATCAGCGGCCTCGCGACCGCCGTGCCGGATCAGAGCAAGTTCATCGGCCTGCATTTCTTCAGCCCCGTGGAGAAAATGCCCTTGGTGGAAATCATCAAAGGCGCCCACACCAGCGACGAAACCCTGGCTCGCGGGTTCGATTTCGTCCTGCAAATCAAGAAAACCCCGATTGTGGTCAACGACAGTCGTGGTTTCTTCACTTCGCGGGTGTTCGGCACATTCACCAACGAAGGCATCGCCATGCTGGGCGAAGGCGTGAGCGCGCCGATGATCGAGACTGAAGCGCGCAAGGCCGGCATGCCGATCGGACCTCTGGCGATCTCCGACGAAGTTTCCCTCAGCCTGATGAGCCATATCCGTCAGCAAACCGCCAAAGACCTGCAAACAGAAGGGAAACCGCTGATTGAGCACCCGGCATTCGCCGTGATTGACTTGCTGCTCAACGAATACAAGCGTCCGGGCAAGGCTGCGGGTGGTGGTTTCTACGATTATCCGGCCCGTGGGCAGAAGCATCTGTGGCCGGAGCTGAAAAGCCGTTTCGAGAAGGCTGACGGGCAGATTTCGCCGAAGGACGTGCGTGATCGGCTGCTGTTCGTGCAAGCCATCGAAACGGTGCGCTGTGTGGAGGAGGGGGTGTTGACCTCGACGGCGGACGCCAACGTCGGCTCGATCTTCGGGATCGGCTTCGCCGCCTGGACCGGCGGCGCGCTGCAGTTCATCAATCAGTACGGCGTGAAAGATTTCGTCGCCCGCGCCCAGTACCTGGCGGATCAGTATGGCGAGCGATTCGCACCTCCTGCGCTATTGCTGGAGAAAGCTGCAAAAGGGGAGGCGTTCTAGGGGACGGGTGACGCATTCCGGGGCTTGCCTTGCCACTGTGTTTCAAGGCAGGCTCTGGGGTGTGCATTATTCCCATCACGTGTCAGGTATTTTTTATGTCGTTACGCATCTGCATTCTGGAAACCGACATCCTGCGTCCGGAACTGGTCGATCAATATCAGGGTTACGGGCAGATGTTCCAGCGTCTGTTTTCGCAGCAACCCATCGCTGCCGAGTTCACCGTGTACAACGTGATGCAGGGCGAATATCCCGGCGGTGAGCTGACCTTCGACGCCTATCTGGTCACTGGCAGCAAGGCCGATTCCTTCGGCACCGACCCGTGGATTGAAACCCTCAGGGCTTACCTGCTGACCCGATACGAGCGTGGCGACAAACTGCTGGGCGTGTGCTTCGGCCATCAACTGCTGGCGCTGCTGCTGGGCGGCAAGAGCGAACGTGCGACCCAAGGCTGGGGCGTCGGCACCCACAAGTACAAACTCGCCGCCAAGGCGCCGTGGATGAGCCCGGTGAGGGAAGAACTGACCTTGTTGATCAGCCATCAGGATCAGGTCACCGCGCTCCCGGAAAACGCCACGGTCATCGCTTCCAGCGATTTCTGCCCGTTCGCCGCGTACCACATCAACGATCAGGTGCTGTGCTTCCAGGGGCATCCGGAGTTCATTCACGATTACTCGCGCGCGCTGTTGGATATTCGTCAGGAAGCGCTGGGTGAGCAGATCTATTCGAAAGGTATGGCGAGCCTTGAGCACGACCATCACGGCACTACCGTTGCGGAGTGGATGATGCGGTTTGTGGCGCACAAGCCTGAAGCTGGATCGGTTCAATGAGCTGAAAAGTACCTGTGGTGAGGGGGCAAGCCCCTCGCCACAACAGCTCGTTAAAGCCAACCCGATTTCTTGAAACTCGCCCACAAACTTACGCACCCCACCGCAATAACTCCCAACACCCCGAAATATCCGTAATGCCAACTCAACTCCGGCATGTCCTGGAAGTTCATCCCGTATATCCCGGCCACTGCCGTCGGAAACGCCAGAATCGCTGCCCACGCCGCAAACTTGCGCTGCACCACGCTTTGGCGTGATGCCTCCAGCAACACCCCAACCTCAATGGTCTGGCTGGCAATGTCCGCCAGGGTCGTCAGGTCTTCCATCTGCCGCGTGACGTGGATCTGCACATCGCGAAAGTACGGGCGCATGTTCTTGTCGATGAACGGAAAGTTGAGCTTTTGCAGTTCCTCGCCAATCTCCACCATCGGCGCCGCATAACGACGCAAACGCAATACATCCCGGCGCAGGCTGTGGAGTTTTTGAATGTCGCGCTCGTTCAGGGAACTACACATGACGTTGCTTTCCAGCTCATCGATCTCTGCATGGATCGCTTCGCCCATGGGTTGGTAGTTTTCGATCACGAAGTCGAGGATGGCATAGAGTACGAAATCTTCCCCGTGCTCCAGCAACAGCGGACGCGCCTCACAGCGTTGTCGGACATGGGCGTAGGATGCCGAGTGACCATTGCGTGCGGTAATGATGTAACCCTTGCCGGCAAAGATGTGAGTCTCAATGAACTCCAGTTTGCCTTCATGCCGGATAGGCGAATACGTGACGATAAACAGTGCATCGCCGAAGGTTTCGAGTTTCGGTCGACTGTGTTTTTCCAGGGCGTCTTCGATGGCCAGTTCGTGCAGGTTGAACTGGCGTTGCAGGTTGAACAGCTCCTGAGCGTTCGGCTCTTCAAGGCCGATCCAGACAAAGTGGCCGGGCTTTGCAGCCCAGGCAGCGCCTTCGTCGAGGGTGATATTGGTGACTTTCTTACCGGCGCTATAAACCGCAGCAGCAACAACTCTACCCATGATAGTGATTCACTTCTTATTGGCAGCTTTCTATTAGCAAAGATGGCAGTGGCAGGCAGTCTCCAGCTTAGCCCTGTCTACTGCTTGAGAGTCAGTGAAATCTGCGGAGTTCGTAGGCAAAAGCTCGCGGGCAAAAGAAAACCCGCACAAGGCGGGTTTTTTTTACGCGGCTTGCAGTTGCCGATCCATCGAAGCGATGCACTCGCGCATCTGCTCGCGGCACTGGGCAATCAGCAGCGGCATGTCATCCAGGCTCAATCCAGCCGTAGGAATTGCCGGTAACGAGCGGATCAGAATCTTCCCACTGCGCCAACGGTTCAATCGCATGTGTTTAACGTAACTGCTGACGCACACAGGAACAATCGGCACGCCGGCGGCAATGGCCATTTGAAAGGCGCCTTTCTTGAACGGCAGCAACTCTTCGCCCAGGTTGCGCGTGCCTTCCGGGAAGACCCAGATCGACGTGTCTTCATTCTGCAGCGTGTGGGTAGTGGTCAGCATCGAATGGCGCGCTTTCTGCGCATTGCCACGATCGATCAGCACATTGCCCGCCAGCCAGAACAACTGACCAAACAGCGGCACCCACTTCAGACTCTTCTTGCCGATACACACGGTGCGGCGGGGCACCACGTTGCCGAACACAAACAGATCATAGTTGGACTGGTGGTTGGCGATGATCACGCAACTGTCGGGTTTGTCCATCAGCGGCCCGACGTCAGCCTTCACCCGCAGACGCAAAATGCACATCGCCGGCCATGCATAAAGACGCGCGCACAAACGGCTGTTGTCCGGATTAAATGGTCGGCACAGGCCGAGAATCACCCCAAGCACGCCGGCCAGAATAAAGTGCAAGCCCATCAATAACATACGAAACACAAACAGCATTTACAGGCCCCACCGGGACAAAAGGTGGCGCAGTGTACGGATGTGCACTGTTTTCGGCAATTGCCGCTATAGAGGTGGGAGATAGGCGATGTTTGAGCGCATGTTTCCGACTTATGGGTCAGACGCGATCTAGAGCGGTTGTAGGCTTTTCAACGGAGCGCGTAAGAAAAAGCCCGACACGACGGTCGGGCTTTTCGGTGCGGGACGTTTGGGTTTAAACCAAAAAATCCTGATCCTGGATGATCGCGTTGTCCAGCCTCTCCAGCAGCGCTTTGCGCACTTTGAGCTTGGTGTTCTTGTGAGCGGTCATGTTGATTTTCTTCAACTGACGAGCCGCCGCCAGCGCCGCGTCTTGCAACTCTTCGGCCGACACCACCAGGTCGAGGAAACCGGCATCCACGGCACTCTGCGGATTAAACATCTCGGCATTGATCACCGAACGGTGGAACGCCGACTTGCGCAGACGATCACGGGCCAGCTCGATACCGGCGTGGTGCATGGTCATGCCGATCTGCACTTCGTTCAGGCCAATGGTGAACGGGCCGTCGACACCAATGCGGTAATCCACCGACAACAGCAGGAACGCGCCCTTGGCCACCGCATGCCCAGGGCACGCCACGATCACGGGGAACGGGTGCGCCAACAGACGACGGGCCAGGGTCGAACCGGCGGTCACTAGCGCCACGGCTTCTTTAGGACCGGAGGTCATCACCTTCAAGTCATAACCGCCCGACAGCATCCCGGGCGTACCGGTAATGATCACCACCGCACGATCAGTCACCGCCTGATCCAGCGCGGCGTTAAACGCAGCAATCACGTCCGGAGAGATGGCATTGACCTTGCCATTGCTCAAGGTCAGGGTCGCGATACCGTCTTCGAGATGGTAGGAAATCAACTCACTCATGACGCTATTCCTTTCAATAAAGTAGGGCAGACGTTACCCACCGCCGCAGGCCAGGTAAAGCGCCGTGACTGACCGCCCAGTCACCCTTCCCCCGCCCGGCAAGCGTCGCCCGCCACACCGGCCGCGCATTCCCCTCTATATAGAGGAGGGCGCGAAGCCGGAGATTGGCGGGTTTGCCATGGCCCGGAAACCGCCAGAGCGACTGAAACGCTAAGCGCATGAAAATTCTGCAAAAAAAGTTTGCCATCAGAAAAGCTTTCGACTACATTAGCGCGCCTCGACAGACAGAACATGTTTGACGAGATACGGTGAAGTGTCCGAGTGGCTTAAGGAGCACGCCTGGAAAGTGTGTATACAAGAAATTGTATCGAGAGTTCGAATCTCTCCTTCACCGCCAAATTCGATGTAACCAAAACCCCTGATTTCGAAAGAAGTCAGGGGTTTTGTGGTTTCTGGCGTCGGGATTTCGTGGATGGCAATGTTATTGACCCAAGCCCATCGGCGAAGGCGCTTCCGAAATTCATGGAGGACGGGTGATAGGCATGTGGGAAGTAATGCTGGAAAGCCAGGTAGTTGGGTGCGTTCATAGGTTTCAGCACCTGACACGAGCCGTTTCGTGAGGGGTATTCGCTTTGCGCCTTTAGGGGGCAAAATGAATCAACGGCAAGGCACATGACGCGGCCGATTATCTGGAAGGACGAACGCACGTTATGCAGGAATTCACCATGGAACAGACCGAACTGGAAAAGGTTCACGTGGAGATCGTCAAGCTGATGGCTGAGCAGCGCAAGCTGAACGCCGAGGCCGGGAAGATGACCCGTGAAACTTTTTGGTATCCGGTGGCTGTGGCGACTGGGTTGATTGGCACGGTGGCCACTGTCACAACTGTGTTGGTCAAGCTGCTCTAACCTGTTGGACTGCCCAAACCCCTCGATTGGAATCGACACTATGCCTCACCCTCGCGCCGCTTCCCGCCGCATAGCTATTTCCCTCACCGCCGCGCTGATAAGTACCGTCTCTTTATTCGCCACTGCATCCACGAATAAAACTTTCCCCGATGCCATAGCCAGCGACCCCGCAAAACTAGGCTGGATCATCGCTCGAGCGACCGGTCGCAACGTCGCACAGTTGTTGTCGGAACGTATCTGGAGTCGTTTGGGTGCTGAGCAGGACGCCTATTTCACGGTGGACTCCATTGGCACCCCATTTGCCGGCGGCGGTTTGAACACCGGTTTGCGTGACCTGGCACGATTTGGCGAGATGTTGCGTAATGACGGCCAGTTCAACGGTCAGCAAATCGTGCCCAAAGCGGTGGTTGACGACCTCCGTCGCGGCGGCGACAAGCAGGCATTCGCCCAGGCGGGTTACGATTTGTTGAAGGGTTGGAGCTACCGTTCAATGTGGTGGGTGACCAACAAAGAGGGCGGAGCCTTCATGGCGCGCGGGGTCCATGGGCAGCGCATTTATGTCGACCCGAAAGCCGAAATGGTGATTGTTCGCTACGCCTCCCATCCGGTCGCCAGTAACTCGGCTAATGATCCGGTGACCTTGCCGGCGTTTGATGCGTTGGCTCAACACCTGTCCAGGTTGCCTTGAGTAATTACCCCCGGACCATGAAGAAGGAAATTGAATGATCACCACCACAACCCACACCATCGAAGGCCGACAAATCACCGCCTATCTGGACATCGTCAGTGCCGAGTCGGTGCAGGGTGTCAACGTGATCCGCGATATGTTCGCCGGGATGCGGGATTTTTTCGGTGGGCGCTCTCAGACATTGGAGCGGGCGTTGAAGGAAGCACGGATTCAGGCCACCGACGAGTTAAAGGAGCGGGCGCGGGCACTTCAAGCTGATGCGGTGGTGGGGCTTGATTATGAGATCAGCATGCCGGCCGGGAAGGGCGGGATGGTGGTGGTGTTTGTGACCGGGACGGCGGTCAAGTTGAGGTGAATGTGGTCACGAGTCCGTTCGTCGGGGACGCAATAATCTGAACTACAAGTCCGGTAATGACTGACTAGTCTCAAACGCGTTGAAGGTCGATATTTTTCAGGCAAATAGGGCTTGCCGGTGTCGACCCTTTTTTGAGAGGGGAAAGGTATGGCTGATTCGTATATCGAAGACGACGGGTCTGAGTTTCCGATCAACAATTGCGTGCAGTGTGGTCAAGCGGAGTATGTGTCTGGCTTTGGTGAAGACCGGACCCAGGTCGCCAAATTGAAATCCAAGGCGCCCCGAACCGAAAAGGCGAAATTCTTGCCCAAGAGGATGCCGTCTTCCAGGAAGTAACAGTAAACCGAACACCCCCCGCCATTGAGCGGGGTTTTTATTTTCACAAGGTCGGCTGTTGGGATTTGGACTACAGATGCACATCCCGCTGTTGGTGTTTTTTTTCACAAACTTTTCACACCTACCTACGTAGGCTCAACTCATCCGTTAGAAAGCAGTACCTGGCCCGTTCCCCAGCGGGCTTTTTTTTGCCTGTCATAAAACCTTTTCTAAAAACGCTGTCCAACCGTCGCCTATTGCGAGGTTGTACCCGTGCGTGTCTGGACTTTGTCTCCTCTAAAGCATTCAATCTCGTCCCTTTCGGTTACCCCCTTTTTTGAGGTTCTTGTCATGCGTTTAACACTGCCTGCTTTGGTTCTGGGGCTTTTGGTTGCTCAAGGTGCGATGGCTGCGGGTGATGGTACTGCCGCCATCGGTGGTGGTTTGGGTGGCGCGCTGGGTAATGTGGTCGGCCAGAGCATGGGTGGCAGCACCGGTGCCGCGATTGGTGCTGGTGTAGCGGGCGCGGCCGGCAGTGCTGTTGCAGCACGCAAAGGCAGCCGCACTAAAGCCGCCATTGGCGGTGGTGTTGGCGCGGCCGGTGGTTCGGTGATCGGTAACAGCCTGGGCGGCAAGACCGGTTCCACCATCGGCGCAGGCTTGGGCGGCGCATTGGGCGGCGGCGTCGGCAGCAACCTGGCCAAAGGTCACAAGCGTCACTGATCCTGATCGATCAGCTCAAAAAGCCCGGCTTGATGCCGGGCTTTTCGTATCTGGATATTTCTTCTTCACGCTCTTTGACTCTATCGTTGTCCAACGATCAGCGCTGGCGTGATGAAAAAGCTAGACTGACGCCATCCGTAACGCGTTCTCTTACCCCCGATACGGAATTTAGAGGTTCATATCATGCGTTTGACATTGTCCACGTTGGTTCTGGGACTTTTGGTCGCTCAAGGTGCAATGGCAGCCGGTGACGGCACCGCTGCAGTTGGCGGTGGTATTGGCGGTGCGCTAGGTAACGTGGTCGGCCAGCAAATGGGCGGCAGCACGGGTGCCGCGATTGGCGCCGGTGTAGGCGGCGCGGCAGGTAGCGCGGTCGGCGCGAACAAAGGCAGTCGCACAGAAGCGGCGATTGGTGGTGGTTTGGGGTCGGCTGGTGGCTCGGTGATCGGCAATAGCCTCGGCGGTTCTACCGGTTCGACCATTGGCGCAGGCCTGGGCGGCGCGGCGGGTGGGGCAGTCGGCAACAACTTGGGTAGCGACAGCGGCAGTTCGCACTCCGGTAACGGCCACAAGCATAAGCATAAAAATAAGCACAGAAACAAACATCACTGATTCTTCATTGAGTCACAGCAGAAACCCGGCCAAGCGCCGGGTTTTTCGTTTCTGGTGTAGGACTCTGGAACGTTTGGTCGTAGGCCGCCTCGAACTCCATACACCCTAGAACGTTGTGAGGCATGCCATGACTCCTGAAACCGAAGGCAAGGAAGAAAAAGGCCCAAGCGGGCTTCCGTTCATTAACGATCCAGGAAACGAAGACCCAGGCTCGTTGATGGATGACGCAACGGTGCCGCTCAATGATTCCGATGATGCGGGCGATGTCGGAAATATCGAGTTCGAAGACGAGGAAGAGGATGAGGACGAGGATTGATCCTGCTTTGCGATTCGACCGATCGTCTCTCTGATCGAACGCAATGCAGGGCGCAATCCTCGAAACTTCAGGGCCTGCTTTTTTCAGGCCCCACGAGAGGTGCCTTATGAACGCTGATCCGAAAGACTCCGACATCGACGATACCCCCGAATATCCGTTGCCTTCACCGACCGATCCCCTGAGTCGTGATCAACGTCCGCCTGATGACGACTCTGCTGTAGAGCAGTTGCCGTCTGATGAAGTGAAGCGCGGGGATGTTGAAGCTCACCCTGATGACCCGGACATTGCCGGTGAAGACGGCTCAAACGAACCGAGCTGAACATACGCGGTGGCGCAGCGCCGCTCGTCGATTGTGCGGCACCTTTAAAAAGCGATGGCTGCCAGAATTCAGGTACGCACCTTGTTAAAGGAGATACACCATGATCAGGTCCAAATTGACGACCCTGACGGTGATCGGCGTGTTGTTGGCCGCCTCAATGTCGGCGTTTGCTCAGTCCTCCGGCAACGATGCACCTGTGGATAAGGGCGGGATGCCGCCTTATTCTGAAATGAATGCGGGCTCAGCGGACGGGAATGCGTTGCCGCCAGGCACTATTAAGGGTGGGAATGGTGGTGATGCAAACGGAAGTAGCACCAGCCCGGAGAAGGGAAGCGGGGCGATGAGTGGTGGAGGTTCGAGTGGGAGCGGTTCTGGGAGTGGGTCTGGAGGATCCGGTAGTTCGGGTGGTTAAGTTGTTAGGTATCTCACTTTGAAGCCCAGCAAATTGCTGGGCTTTCGTGGCGCCAAGATGGATTTTGACCGCTGAGAATAATCCTTGTTGATTATATTTTGAGCGGCGGTTAGAGCGCTTAGCTCGATGCACATAATAAATAGCTCTGTTCCTTTGACTTTTTTGATTATTTCGTATTCAGCGATTGTATCCAGGTTTTATAAAATTCTTTCTGTTCTTCCAATGTTTGTGCAATATCATTTTCCTCGTAATTGAATATGTGAACTATGTCGTTGAATGTTGCGGATTTTCCCATTGTTAGTTCGTATGCGACGAATCCACCACTCATTTGAGAGCACATTGTGGATGGGGTTACATTAAGTTTTGAACCTTTGCATAGAAATTTTATATGTGGAAGATCATGTCTGATTTTTGCTAGGCATAAGTAGAGATCTTCGCCTTCATATTTTTTACGGAAACCATTTTTCATTGTGAAGGTTATAAATATTTTCGCAGCATCATATTGCAGTTGTGCCTGCTCCTTATGGCCGTCAACGACTATGGATAATTTTGTGGTTTCCATTTTATCTCCTGCTTGGGTTTGGCGTGGAGTAGTTCAACGAGTTTTTCTGAATCACCAGTCCAGGCCAAGCTTCTGAAAGTGCCATTCTTATCTTCTTTCCTCACGGTTTACCTCCCGCTGGATAGAATGAGGTGATCAGATCGTTCTTTGGTCACGTGCCATTTAACGCCATCAATGACCTTTTTGTGTTGGGTGATTTTAGGCAGATATAAGCCGGATTTATTCTGTCAGTGACTCAATCCATCGCTTGTAGTAATCCCTTTGTTGTTGAATATCCTGTGTGATTTCGTTTTCTTCATAGTCGAAAATATTTACAATATCTTCCGATTCAGCGGGTTTTCCCATGTGTAGTTCATATGCCACTACCCCAGCAGACATTTGCGATGACATGCGTGATGGGTAAACGTTGAGTTTAGCCCCTTTGCATAAAAATTTTGTTTCTGGAAAATCGGCTCGTAATAGTCCAAGGCATACGTAAAGATCATGGGCTGTATATGTTTTTCTTAAGCCGTTTTCTAATATGTAAGTTAAGGTCCGGTTTTGTCGATCGCATTCGATAGCGACGTTCTGAGTGACTCCGTGGGCGTTGATAGATATTTCTATTATTTTCATGATTACTTCCTACGCGGGTTAGGGGTTGAGTAGCCCTTATAGCTACCATCGGCGTTGACGGGGGTAACGCCGAGGATGTCGTGGCTGTCTATTCCTCCTGGAAATGCAATTTCAACCTCCTTGCGGTGAGGCGAAAGCATGCCAAGCCTTTTATTCACATCTATTCCGCGAATGTTTTTTATTACATAGACGAAGCCATCATCAAAACCATATCCCGTTGCAAACTTTATGGCCTCTTTTTCCGAGGTTGAAGTGCTGACAAAAAAACTGGGAGGGCTTCGATTATCCAAGGCATGTAAGTAGAGATCCATACTGTCTCCCAAGGGCTCAAACCCCGTTTCGAAAATCTCCCAGTCTTCCCGGGAGTCTCCGCGGTACAAGTACCGATTTTTTGGTTTTGTGGATGGAGCGCCGGGCTCCCCCTCATTAACTCCCAACTTCCCCGCCGGATCCTCATCCCCAAACGACGGCTTCTTACACCCATCCCCACCCGGACACTCACTCAACCCCAGCGGATCTACCCACCCCGTCGGGTTCCGCGTGTACTGATACCCGTTTAACCCACCCGCCAACCTACTCGGATCCGGCGTCAAATACCGTCCAACATCCGGATTGTAGTAGCGATGCCGGTTGTAATGCAGGCCCGTCTCCGCATCGAAATACTGCCCCTGAAACCTCAACGGCTGATCAAGCACCTGATGAGTGTCGCGGTTGAGGCGAGTCAGGCGGCCATAGGCTGTGTATCGGGCGGCCCAGATGATGTCGCCGCTGTAGTCGGTGAGTTCTTGCGGTGTGCCGAGGTGGTCGAGCTGGTAGTAGAACGGGCAGGCCTGGTGTGGGCCTTTGCCGTCGAGCATGGCGAGCGGACGGAAAGTGCCGGGTTCGTAGAGGTAGCTTCGGTAATGCTCGCGGCTGCTTTCGGCGATGAGGTGGTCGCCTTGCCAGAAGAACTCGGTGGTGTTGCCGTCGACGGTTTTGCTGATGCGGCGGCCGAAGGCGTCGTAGCGATAGCTGGAGCAACGGCCGTCCGGGGTTGTGACGCCGATCAAGCGGTGCTGGCAGTCGTAGCGGTACTCGGTGACGAGTTTTTGCCCGGTGCCACGGCGCTCGCGGATCAGGTTGCCAAAGGAGTCGTAGTCGTAATGGCGGTCGCCTTGCATGAGCAGGCGATTGCCTTTGACGGTGGACGGACCGGGACGATCCTGCATCAGCAGGTTGCCCGCCGGGTCGTGGGCGAAGCTTTCCGGTTGTTGATCGCGGGAGTGGCGGACGCGGATCAGGCGGTCGAGTGGATCGTATTGGTAGCTGCGTTGGCCGTGTCGCGTGTCGGCAATGTAGTCGAGGTTGCCGTTGGTGCTGTAGGCATAGTCGCGGCGATACAGCGGTTGGAGGTGTTGGCTGACAGCGTGGGCTTTCAGACGGCCCTGGTTGTCATATTGGTAGTCACTGAGCAACAGGCCTTGTTGGCGGTTTAGTTCGCGCCCGGCGAAGAATGTATGCGACGTCAGTCGGGTGCCGTTGAGGTCGATGGCCGTCAGCGCGCCACCCTTGGCGTGGTGGTAGTCGAGTTTGCTGTTGTCCGGTAGGCGTAGGCGATTCAGCTGACCACAGGCGTCATAGCCGTAGCGCAACGTGCCCCAGCCTTGGTGCTCGGTGATCAGGCGGTCTTGCTGGTCGTACTCGAATTCCAGCGGATGGTCGTAGCCATCGTCGACGCTGACCAGCCGGCCGAGGCTGTCGTAGCGGTATTCAACCTTGATGCCGTCGGGCAGGGTTTTGACCAGCAACCGCCCGGCTGAGTCCCGCTGATAAGCCGTCACCAGCTGCGAATCGTCCTCGCCGAACTCGGTTTTCTCCAGCAGCTGGCCGTTGAGGTCGTAGGTGTACGCCGTGCGTTGGCCGTCGAAGCCGGTTTCCTGTCGGATCAAGCCATTAGGCGTGTAGTCCAGGAAATATTTTTCACCGGATTCGTTTTCGATTTCCGTGAGTAACAGCTGGGCGTTGTCGTAGCGGTACTTCAGCTCGGTGCCGTCGGCATTGATCCGGCGGCTGACCAGGTGCAGGTCGTCGACGTATTCGTAGCGGGTGACGCGGCCCAGCTCATCGCGGTCGGCGGTGATCTTGCCGTAGGCGTTGTAGCTGAACGCGCGGCTGGCGCCTGTGGGAAGCGTCGTCTGGATCAGTCGGCCAACGGCATCCCATTGGTACTTCGTGACGGCGTCGTGTTCATCCTGACGGGTAATCTGCCGGCCCAACGCCTCGTAGGAAAACCGCCGCTGGCCACCGTCCGGCAAGGTCTCTTCGAGCAGTTGTCCCAAGGCGTTCCAGACGAAGACATGCCGACTGGTGTCCGGGTAACGGATCGACAGCAGCTGACCTTTTTCATCGTAGTGATAGTGGGTGACATGACCGTCAGGATCGGTCGCCTCGGTGACGTCGCCTTGCGCATTGCGCAGATATTTCCAGACGGCTTTGCCGCGAAACCGTGCGTGCAGGAAACCGTTGCGATATTCGTAGGCCGTCGGCTCGTCTTCCGGCGGAATCAGCGCAACCAACCGTCCGATTTCGTCGTAACGGTATTCGGTTACGGCGCCTAACGGGTCTTGCTCGGCAATCAGCCGACCGTTGTCGTCGTAAGCCTTGAGGTGTTCGCCGCCGTCCAGCTCGACCTTGCGCACCATCCGCGCCCGGTCGTCGTGCTCGTAAATCTCTTCGCTACCGTCGGCGTTTTTAACCAGCACACTGCCGTTGTCATCCCAGACATAACGCGTGTCCATCTGCGAAAAAGTCGCCCAATGCCGCACGCACCGGGCCGCTTTACCAGCACGTTCCCACTCCCAGTAGAAACTTGCTCCGCCGGCCAACTGCCGCTGCAGGATCACGTGCTGATCGTCGTAGTCGTAGCGTTCGCTTTCGCCGGCGGCATTGGTCGCTTCGATCAAGCGATGACGAGCGTCGTAGCGGTAGGCAACCAGTGTTTGCTCGGTACGCCAGGAATCTTCCAGGGTGTCGGCCGGATGAAAATGCTGATACTCGACGGCGACCATGTGCCGGCGCTCATAGCGCAACAGAAGGGAACGCCCTGCGCCGTTATCGAGGCGCTTGATCCTGTCAGAAGTGTCCCGGTGCACCGTCAGCCGATTGCCGTAGGCATCGCTGATAGCCGTCAGACGTCCTGCACGAAAATGGAAAAAACGCGATTTTTCGCCAGCCAGGACGAGGATCAGTTCTTCGGGCTCGTCACCTAGATAAATCGCAGCCCGCGACAGGCTGTTGTGAATCGACGGGCGCTCGATATTCGGTTGCGGAAAGGTCGTACGACGGTTTTCGTGGTCGATCCAGATGACGGTGTCGCCATCGATTTCCAGGTGATGCGCGAGGGAGTGACTCCAGCCGAAGCCGAGCCCGCAATCGATCTCCACCGCACTGGTGCGGTAGAGCCGGGTGAAATCGAATGGCAGGATCCCGTCCAGTGAACCATCGGTCAGGGTGAGCAGTTCTTCGCCCGTGACCATCGATACCGGACAGCCATTGGTACAGGTCAGCGGTCCGCAATCGGCGCTGTCACCGTTGGGGTTTTTCGCTTGATCCGGGGCATCGTCGCGATGTTCCTGCCTGCCAATCCTGGTCATGGCCTCGGATTTGTCGCGAGCAATGGCCACCGGATTCTTCACCAACAAAACCGGCGCAACACCCGCGGTGATTTGCAACGACACGGCGGGCGCAGGTTTGATCGGTGCATTCCGGGCGTTGACCATCAGCGGTTTGAGCGCGCCAGCGTGGGCTGTCAGGTCGGACCTGGCGGTGAGCTCAGCCAATCGCAAACTGGCGGCCGCCAGCCATTGCCGGGTCTGCGGGGACTTGATCCTGGACAGCACCTTCTCACTCAGACGCAATTCCAGTCCCGCAGGACCGGTAAGGCACATGAGCAGGAAACTGATCAATATCTCCGTACGAATTTCCGCCAGAACCTCGGCGATGTACTGCGGCGGCAGCATCCTCAGCCAACTGGTGAACGCCGCGAGATGAATGAACATCAACGGCTCGTCGCTCAGCATCAGCAACACCTTGGCGATGGACTCCGCCGAAGCGTTCAGCAGCGTTTCAAGCTCGGATTGGGTCAGGTATTCCAGGAGTTTTTCGCTGTTGGCCTGCAGGTCCGCGATCAGGGCATAAATCTGCTTCACGTCATCCCACAAACCGTTCAGCGAGTTCTCGAAGCCGCGCCAATCGGCTTGTTGCAGCATGCCGTAGCGCTTGATGAAACCGGCCTGTGAGAAACCGGCCCACGATGGCTCGAACTCGGTCGTCCATTCGTTGCGCAACCAGCGTTCCAGCTCACCGATGACGCCCTGATAGGAGGCGTAAAGTGCTTTGACGTGATCAGCGGATACATCGGGAAAGAACGTGATGCGATAACGCTGGCCGCGCGGGCAATCGGGGATTTCCAGGATGCCGCTGGGGCCGATCTCGTCGTAGATCGGCTCGCCAAACGTCTGTACACCCGCCACATCGGAAATCAAAGGTTCAAGCATCACCGGCGTATTGCCGATCGGCACGAAACGCGCTGCCTCAAACATATGCACCAGGGTCAACGGACCACTGGCCGGGCACGCGGCGACTGTCGCACTGACAGGCGTGGTCGAATACTTCGGCGCGCTTAGACGGACTTCATTGCCGACCTTGAACACTTGCTCGACATCCAGGGCCTTGCCGGTCCAGAAACTTTCAGCCCAGGCGTCGTAGTCATTCAGGCACAGTCGAAAGTCATCGAGCAGTGCTTCGACATTCGGCTGGTCAGGGTCCATGGCGGCGACCACCAGCAGCCCGATGGTGTTGTTCAAGGCCAGGACCTTGTCAGGTACGAACATTCGCAGTCCCTCGCGCGGATCAATTCAGAGCGCGAGACTTTGCGTGGGATCGGCGGGGAAAGAAGTCGGGAAAGTAAGTGTTTGGTGTAGGGGAAATCGCTAAATGACGAAGAGCACTTTGGCGCAGGTTTTAGTACCGTTCAGGCATTGCCCGTTGCCCTATGCCTGCCGCGCTCGCTATGCTGCTGAATCCTTTAATCGATCGCGGACCCGGCCGTACCTGAGCCGCCTCTGGGATGTCATTAGAAAACGGATCAGATGCGATGAATGCACCACTGAATGAATTCGGCCCGATCAAGGCCGTGATATTCGATATGGACGGCTTGTTGCTGGACACCGAGGGCATTTACACCGAAGTCACGTCCATGATTGCCGCGCGTTACGGTCGGGTCTTCGACTGGAGCGTCAAACAGAACATCATCGGCCGTGGCGCGGGTGATCTGGCGCGTTATGTGGTCAAGGCGCTGGACCTGCCGATTACCGCCGAAGAGTTCCTGGTGATCCGCGAACCACTGATGCGCGAGCGTTTTCCTACAGCACTGGCGATGCCTGGCGCACAGGAGCTGGTTCGGCATCTGAAGGCCAATAACATTCCGATCGCGGTGGGCACCAGCTCTTCGCGTCAGTCGTTCGGCCAGAAAACCACCTTGCACCGCGACTGGTTCGCGCTGTTCGATTTCATCGTGACGGCTGACGATCCGGAAGTCGGCGCAGCCAAACCGGCGCCGGACATTTTCCTCACGGCGGCGCGGCGCTTGGGTGTTGCGCCTGAGGATTGCCTGGTGTTCGAGGATTCGCCGTTCGGTGTCACGGCGGCGAAAGCGGCGGGGATGACCGCGATTGCGATCCCGGATGCGGCGATGGCTGATGAAAAATACGCACACGCCGACGGCATTCTTCGTACGCTGAAAGCGTTCAAACCGAGCGCTTGCGGTTTGCCAGCCCTCGAATGGGCTTAAAGCTGCGTACATGAAAACGCTGGCAACCTGATCAGGGTTGCCGGCGTTTTTTTATGCGTGAGTCAGAACATCAGGCGCCGAAACCACCGTCGATGGTCAGGCTGGCACCGGTGATGTAGCCGGCTTCGGGACCGACGAGGTAGGCGACGAAGCTGGCGATTTCTTCCGCTTTGCCGTAACGACCCACCGCCATCAACGGGATCAGGCTTTCGGCGAAGTCACCACTGGCCGGGTTCATGTCAGTGTCGACCGGGCCCGGCTGCACGTTGTTGATGGTGATGCCGCGCGGGCCGAGGTCGCGAGCCAGGCCTTTGGTCAGGCCGACCAGCGCCGACTTGCTCATGGCGTACGGGCCACCACCGGCGAAGGGCATGCGGTCGGCGTTGGTGCTGCCGATGTTGATGATGCGACCGCCTTCGGTCATGTGTTTGGCGGCGGCCTGGGTGGCGATGAATACGCTGCGCACGTTGATCGCGAGGGTCTGGTCGAAGTCTTCGAGTTTGAAGTCTTCCAAGGGGGCAACGGCCAGCACGCCAGCGTTGTTGACCAGAATGTCCAGGCGACCAAAGGCTTTTACAGTGGCGGTCACCGCGTTGCGGATGGCCTCGGCATCGGCGCTGTCAGCCTTGATCGCGAGGGCTTTGCCGCCGTTGCCGGTGATGCTGTTTTGCAATTCTTCGGCTTTGGCCGTGGAGCTGACGTAGGTGAAGGCGACTGTCGCGCCTTCAGCAGCCAGGCGTTTGACAATGGCGGCACCGATACCGCGGGATCCGCCTTGAATCAAAGCCACTTTGCCGCTGAGGTTCTGAGTAGTCATATCGATCTCCAAAGTCCCGAGGCGAGATGTCTCGGTTGATGGAGCCTAGTATCGATTCAGGATTACCGGCTGTGTAGACGGTAATTGCGATAGTCTGTGTAAACCAAAAGTTTATAGTGGCGCTTATGGAAACCTTCAGCAGTATCGAATGCTTCGTGCGCAGTGCCGAGGTCGGCAGCTTCGCCGAAGCCGCGCGCCGTCTGAGTCTGACCCCGGCGGCGGTGGGCAAGAGTGTTGCCAAACTTGAGGCGCGACTGGGTGTGCGGCTGTTTCAGCGCAGCACTCGCAGCTTGACACTCACTGAAGCGGGTCATCGGTTTCTCGGCGAAGTGAGTTCCAGTCTTCACACGATCCAGAATGCCGTGGCCAATCTGGCCAGCGCCGAGGGGCTACCAGCGGGGACGTTGAAGGTCAGCATGGGCACGGTTTTCGGGCGTTTGTACATTGTGCCGTTGCTCGGGGAGTTTCTGCGGCGCTTTCCGGCGATCAACCCGGACTGGCACTTCGATAATCGTCAGGTCGATCTGATTGCTCAGGGTTTCGATGCGGCGATTGGTGGGGGATTCGAGCTGCCGCAGGGGGTGGTGGCACGCAAGCTGACACCGGCCCATCGGGTGCTGGTCGCGTCAGCTGACTACCTTGCGAGGCGTGAGGTGATTGCCGAGCCCGACGATCTGAAGCATCACGATGGCATCCTGATTCGATCGCCACAGACGGGGCGTGTGCGTTCCTGGCAATTGACCAGTCGCACCCAGCAACACAGCCCGCTGACGCTCAAGACGCGGATGACCATGAGTGATTCGGAGGCGGCCTGCGCCACGGCCGCCCAAGGGTTGGGCATTGCGCTGGTGAGCATGCCGTTTGCCGTGGGCTATCTGGAGGCCGGGACCTTGCAGCGGGTGTTGCCGGACTGGTTTGTCGACGATGGCAACATTTCGATCTATTACGCGGAGCACAAACTGCTGCCCGGCAAGACCCGGGCGTTTGTGGATTTCATCATTGAGCAGTTTGCGGAGCAGGGGTTGGGGCAGCGGTTTAGTGCGCTCTGAGCCAGCTTCAAAACCGAGGCGCGGCCATCGCGAGCAAGCTCGGCTCCCACAGGTTTTGCGTCGTTTACATAATTGTGGAACCGCGCATAACCTGTGGGAGCCGAGCTTGCTCGCGATGAACGATAACGCGGTCTACCTGCCAAAACGCCCCGGCCAGCCAATAATTTTCTTCGGCCGCGGCGTCGCATAAGTCCGCACTTTGGAAGTGGACAACCCCAACCGCACCAACGACTCGGCAATCGTCACCGCCGCCGTCACTCCATCCACCACCGGCACGCCAGTGCGCTGACGAATCTGTTCATCCAGCCCGGCCATGCCGCCGCAGCCCAGGCAAATCACCTCGGCCTTGTCCTCAAGCACGGCCAATTCCGCCTGACGAATAATTGCCTCCAGTGCACGCTCAGGATCGGATTCCAGTTCCAGCACCGCCAAACCACTGGCCCGCACCGATGCGCAACGGTCCCAGAGTCCGGACAGTTTGAGGCGATCCTCGATCAGTGGGACGGTGCGGTCCAGCGTGGTGACCACCGAGTAAGCATGGCCGAGGAACATGGCGGTGCTGGCTGCCGCATCGGTGATGTCCACCACCGGCACGTTGAGCAACTCCTGCAAGCCTTCGCGGCCGTGTTCGCCGTAACCGGCCTGGATCACGGCATCGAAGGGTTGGTCGTAGGACATCACCCGATCCATCACCGCGATAGCGGCCAGATAACTTTCGAAATTGCCTTCGATGGAGTCAGCACCGAAGTAGGGCGTCAGGCCGATGATTTCTGTTCCCTGCGCGGCCACGGCCTAAGCCGAACGTGCGATGGCCTGGGTGATGGATTCGGTGGTGTTGACGTTGACCACGAGAATTCGCATGTGAAGTCCTTATAGCGGGTGGTTCTGCGGCCCTACGGTGCCGGGCCGCCAGGGGATTAATGGCTGACGTTATCGACGGCGATGGTTTCGCCGCTGACGTCTGCGTAGTGGGGCTGCCGTTTGGCGATGATCAGGTAGAGCATCCCGGCAATCCCGGCACCAATCAGCCAGGAGAAGGGCGATACGCTGTCGAAGCCCGGTACCAGTGCCAGGACAATGGCGATCAACGCTGCAGGAATGAACGCCGCGACGGCGCGTAAATTGACTCCGCGGCTGTAGTAATAAGCGCCGTTGGGGTCTTCGCTGTACAACTGCGGCACGTTGACCTGACCTTTTCGTACGAGCCAGTAGTCGACCATGATCACGCCGTACAACGGGCCGAGCAGGGCGCCGAGGCCGGACAGGAAATACACGATCACCAACGGGCTATTGTAGAGGTTCCACGGCAGGATCAGCACCGCGATGGTCGCGCTGATCAGGCCGGCACGGCGGAATGTCAGGTATTTGGGCGCCAGGTTGCTCAGCACGAAGGCCGGGGCGACGAAATTGGCCATGATGTTCACCGCCACGGTGACGATCAGGAAGGCCAGGCAACCGAGCACCAGAAAGAAGGTGTTGGGAATCGAAGCAATGATCTCGGTCGGGCTTTCGATAATCCGGCCATTGATCTGAAATTGCGCGCCGCAGAGCAGAACGGTGATGCTGGCGAACACCAGAATATTTACCGGCAGGCCCCAGAAATTGCCGACCTTGATGGTCTTGCGGCACGGCGAAGAACGGGCGAAGTCGCAGAAGTTGAGGATCAGCGTGCCGTAGATCGACAGCCACAACGCCCCCCCGGCAAAGATGTTGCGCCACATCTCGCCGCCGGTGAGCGGCTCGCGGATCGACCAGGCGATGGTCGCGTTGGCCTGAAAGTACATCCACGCGGCGAGGGCGGCGACGGTCAACAGAATCACTGGCCCGGCGAATGCCTCGTAGCGCCGCACCATCTCCATGCCATAGGCGAGGATCGCCAGTTGCACGAACCAGATCGCCACGAAGCACACCCAGCCCAGGCTACCTTCGGCCTTGGTCGGCGCCAGATCCTTATTGTGCAGGCGAGGGCTGAGTACGACAGGTTCTTGAAACGTTTGGTCGTGAGGGGTTGAGGTGGGTGGGAAGGAGGGCAGATCCAGCGCGATGTTGTTATTGGAGAGGCTAGTACGCATTCCGGCAGGCTCCGAGCTTGGCGTCGCGATGACTGTGCATGAGCGTTGGCTCGACAAATCTTCGTCGCGGGCAGTCAGCATCATTGGTTACGGGCATCTGCAGCCTGTACGGGATAGAGCGCTTCACGCTTGCGGATCTAAAGTGTGTGTATGTTTTGGTATGATTGTATACAAAACATGTATGCACTTAAGCCAGATCCATGCCAGTCAGCGATCTATGAATTTCACTGCTAATTTCGTTTTGTTATCGGTAAGCGATAAGTGACTGAAATAAAGGCGATATAAATTGACTGTTTGAACAGGTATTTATTTTTCAGCGGGATTTGTACGAAAGGTCGACTGAGGAAGTCGGGGCAGGGCCGTGTAACTTTTTGAGGCGAAGAAATGAAAAGTGCACACACAAATGGCACCTATGGTGACATTCGTGTGTACACATTTTGTAAGCGGGTCACAGAACCTATGGGAGCGAGCCTGCTCGCGATAGCGGTGGGACATTCAACATCGATGTTGACTGCCCCACCGCTATCGCGAGCAGGCTCGCTCCTACATTTAGATCCTCACAAGACTCAGGTTATCCCTTGGATTTGCTGATGATGTTGCCTGCATGCAGACCGCATTCTTTCTGCGTCGCTTCTTCCCACCACCAGCGACCTTCGCGCTCGTGCTGGTTCGGCAACACCGGACGGGTGCAGGGCTCGCAGCCGATGCTGATGAACCCGCGTTCGTGCAGGCTGTTGTACGGCAGCTCCAGCATGCGGATGTAACCCCAGATCTCTTCGCTGGTCATTTGTGCCAGCGGGTTGAATTTGTACAGGGTGCGTTCCGGGGTGGAGAACGCGGTGTCGATTTCCAGCACTGCGACGGCGCTGCGAGTTCCAGGACTCTGATCCCGGCGCTGACCGGTGGCCCAGGCCGTCACACCCGAGAGCTTGCGACGCAGCGGCTCGATCTTGCGGATGCCGCAGCACTCGCCATGGCCGTCCTTGTAGAAACTGAACAGGCCTTTTTCCTTCACGAAAGGTTCGAGCTTGGTGTAGTCCGGCGACACCAGTTCGATGTCGATCTTGTAGTGCTCGCGCACCTGATCGATGAAGCGGTAGGTCTCGGGGTGCAAGCGGCCGGTGTCGAGGCTGAACACTTTGACGTTCTTGTTCAGCTTCCAGGCCATGTCCACCAGCACCACGTCTTCGGCGCCGCTGAAAGATATCCACAGGTCATCGCCAAACTCGGCGAACGCGAGTTTCAGGATGTCCTGGGCGGATTTGTTGGCATAGGTCGTGGCGAGTTCCACGACGTCGAACGTTGGGCTCATCAGGGCGGCTTCCTACAGGTCGGTGGCGCTGGGCGCTCTATATGGGTCTGATGGTAACAAAATCCTGCAGCCGCTGGCGCGCCCTCTGCGTTGCACCGGTCAGCCTGAGTCGCTAGAGTTCGGCAGTCCTTTTGCTCGCTCGACTCAATAATCACTACAAATGGGAGTGTCTTGTGGAAATTGCCTGTCTGGATCTTGAAGGTGTACTGGTCCCGGAAATCTGGATCGCCTTCGCCGAAAAAACCGGGATCGAGTCCCTCAGGGCTACCACCCGGGACATCCCCGACTACGACGTGCTGATGAAGCAGCGTCTGCGGATTCTCGACGAGCACGGCTTGAAACTCACTGATATCCAGGAAGTGATCGCCACGCTCAAGCCGCTGGACGGCGCCATCGAGTTCGTCAACTGGCTGCGTGAACGCTTTCAGGTGGTGATTCTGTCGGACACGTTCTATGAGTTTTCCCAGCCGCTGATGCGTCAACTGGGCTTCCCGACCTTGCTCTGCCATCGTCTGATTACTGACGATTCCGGGCGGGTGACGAGCTATCAGTTGCGTCAGAAAGATCCCAAGCGCCAGTCGGTTTTGGCCTTCAAGAGCCTCTACTACCGGGTGATCGCGGCGGGGGATTCCTACAACGACACCACGATGTTGGGCGAGGCGGATGCGGGGATTCTGTTCCATGCGCCGGACAATGTGATTCGCGAGTTTCCGCAGTTCCCGGCGGTGCACAGCTTTGAAGAGCTGAAGCAGGAATTCATCAAGGCTTCCAACAGGGCGTTGAGCCTGTAATTGCCGCCGCTGATCGTTCCCACGCTCTGCGTGGGAATGCCTCAATGGACGCTCTGCGTCCGCTTTGGGACGCGGAGCGTCCCGGGCTGCATTCCCACGCGGAGCGTGGGAACGATCAAGCGTAGAGTCAGAGGTTTTGCAGGGTATCGAGCAGTACTTTTACCTTGGTAATCGATTCCTGATACTCGGCCTGCCACTCGGAATCCGCGACGATCCCGCCACCGCCCCAGCAGCACACCTGCCCATCCTTGACCAGCAAACTGCGAATCGCGATCGAACTGTCCATCTCGCCGCGCACGTCCAGATACAGCAAAGACCCGCAGTACAACCCACGACGCGTCGGCTCCAGCTCGTCGATGATCTGCATCGCGCGAATTTTCGGTGCACCGGTAATCGAGCCGCCAGGGAAGCTGCCGGCGATCAGGTCCAGCGCGTCCCGGTCATCCGCCAGTTCCCCGGTGACGCTGCTCACCAGGTGATGTACGTTCGGGTAACTTTCCAGGCTGAACAACTCCGGCACCCGCACCGAACCGATGCGGCACGTACGGCCGAGGTCGTTGCGCAGCAGGTCAACGATCATCAGGTTTTCCGCGCGGTCCTTGGGGCTGGCCAGCAGTTCGGCGGCGTTTGCCGCATCTTCGGCAGCGGTCAGTCCGCGAGGGCGGGTGCCTTTGATCGGGCGGGTTTCCACATGGCGTTCGCTGACTTTGACGAAACGTTCTGGCGACAGGCTCAGTACCGCACCGCCGTTGGGCAAGCTCTGAAAACCGGAAAACGGCGTCGGGCACGCCGCCCGCAACGCGCAATATGCGGCCCATGGATCGCCTTGGCACTGAGCGCGGAAACGCTGGGCGAAATTGACCTGGTAACAGTCGCCGGCCTGGATGTACTGCTGAATGCGTTCTAACGCATGGCGATACTCGTCAGCGCTCAGGTCGGCCTTCATCGGGGCTTTCAACTTGAAAGACTCGATTGCTTCAGCCGTCGGCTCACTGAATAGCGTGATAAGACGCCGACGTTCGCTGTCGATCAGCGACGGGTGGAAGACCAACTGACTTGTACTCAGTTGGTGATCGCTGATCAGCGCCCAGTCGTACAGCCCGAAACGTGCGTCGGGCAATTGCAGATCGTCCTGCGCCTGACTCGGCAGGTTTTCCAGATGCCGACCGAAGTCGTAGCTCAGGTAACCGATGAGGCCGCCAGCAAAGGGCAAGTCGCAAGGAACAGCCGCTTCACCGAGTCGTGTCAGATTGTCGCGAAGGCGTTGCAGGAAATCGCTGCCACTTTCGTCAGGCAATACTGCTATTTGCTCCAGCGGCCAGGCACTGAGCAGGTCATAACGTCCACGCTCGGCACTCGGCCGGCCACTGTCGAGCAGCACGGCACCGGGGGCATGACGAATCGCCGCGAAGTACTCGGCGGGGTTGGCGCGATAGGGGAGCGGGTGTACGGAACAGGTCAACATGGGCGGGGCAGATCAGCCAACGAGGCGGGGTGGCGATTGTAGTCCCCTCGGGGAATTGCTCCTAGAGGGATGTCGGGGATTGGCAGATTGGCGGGCTGTTTGATCGTTCCCACGCTCTGCGTGGGAATGCATCCCGTGACGCTCCGCGTCACAGGCGGACGCAGAGCGTCCGTGGCGGCATTACCACGCAGAGCGTGGGAACGATCAATGTGGGAGGATCAACCTTCGACGGCCGGAATATGCCCAAACATTTCCTGAACAAACTCAACCCGTTCCTGCACCGTCTCAACAACCCCACGAGCCTTCAACTCCTCCAGGCGCGCTTCAACCGCATGGGTGCGCAACGTCAGCCCGCAATCATTGGCAATCTGAATGTTCAACCCAGGACGGGCGTTGAGCTCAAGAATCAGCGGCCCTTTCTCCTGGTCCAGCACCATGTCGACACCGATGTAACCCAGCCCGCACAGCTCATAGCAGCCTGCGGCAAGTTTCATGAAACCGTCCCAGTAGGGCAGTTGCACGCCATCCACTGCGTTGGTGGTATCCGGGTGTTTGGTGATGATGTTGTTCAGCCAGGTGCCGCGCAATGTCAGGCCGGTGGCGAGGTCGACACCAACGCCGATGGCGCCCTGGTGCAGGTTGGCCTTGCCGCCGGACTGGCGAGTGGGTAGCCGCAGCATGGCCATCACCGGGTAGCCCATCAGCACGATGATCCGAATGTCCGGCACGCCTTCATAGCTGATGCTCTTGAAGATCTGGTCCGGGGTCACGCGGTACTCGATCAGCGCCCGATCCCGGTGACCGCCCAGGGAATAGAGGCCGGTCAGGATGCTGGAGATATGGTGCTCGAGCTCCTCATAGTCGATGATCTTGCCGGACACTGTGCGATAGCGGCCCTCGAACCGGTCGGCAACCACAATGATGCCGTCACCACCCGCGCCTTGGGCCGGTTTGATCACGAAGTCGTTGCGCCCGCCGATGATGTCGTTGAGGTTGTCGATTTCTTTTTCAGTGGAAATCACGCCATACAGTTCCGGCACATGAATGCCGGCGGCGATGGCGCGTTCCTTGGTGATGATCTTGTCATCGACAATCGGGTACAGACTGCGCTTGTTGTACTTGAGCACGTAGTCTGCGTTACGCCGATTGATCCCCATGATGCCCCGGGCTTCCAAGGCCTTCCAGGTCTTCCAGAAGCCGAACATCAGGCGTCAGCCTTCTTCAGGAAGGCCTTGAAACGCACCAGTTCGGTCAGGCGGTAGCCGCGATAACGACCCATCGCCAGCATGAAGCCCACCAGGATCAACAGGATCGCCGGGAAGGTAAACACGAAGTAAACCAGCTCCGGAACGCTCATGATCAGGTGCGCCAGCGACGCGGCGAACAGCGTACCGATCGCCACTTTCATTGCGTGGCCGGAACCGCGTTCTTCCCAGGTGATCGACAGGCGTTCGATGGTCATGGTCAGAATCACCATCGGGAACAGCGCCACCGACAACCCGCGTTCCAGGCCGAGTTTATGGCTGAGCAGGCTGATCGCCGCGATCAGCACCACCACGAAAGTCAGCACCACCGACAGCCTCGGCAGCATTTGCAGCTTCAAGTGTTCAAGGTAGGAGCGCAGCGACAGGCCCAGCGCCGTGATGATCGTAAACAGCACAATACCGAAGCCGAGCTGGGTTTCCCGGAACGCCAGGGCGATCAGCACCGGAGTGAAGGTGCCGAGGGTCTGAATACCGATCAGGTTGCGCAGGATCAAAATCACCAGCACACCGATCGGGATCATCACCATGATCATGAAGGTCTGCTGGGTTTGCAGCGGCAGGCCGTACAGCGAGTATTCGAGGAAGTTGGCGTCGGTGTTTTCGTCGGTCAGCTTGGCCAGGCGAATCGCGTTCATTTCGCTGTTGTTCAGGCTGAAGGTCACGTTGGCTTTCTTGCCGCCATCGACCGTGATCAGGTTTTCGTCGCCAGTCCACCACAACAGGCGATCGGTCGGCAGGCCCTGTTCACCGGTTTCCGGGTTGAAGTACAGCCAGTCGGTGCCATTGAAGCTGCGCAACCACAGTTCCGGCATTTGCGGTTGGTCGGCCACCAGACGAATGGTGTGGACCTTTTCCACAGGCACGTGCGCGATGGACAGCACCAATTCGACGATTTTCGCCTTGTGTCCGGGGGACGGATCGCCGCCCAGCAACAGCTTCACATTGTCGTCGTTGAGATTGTTGACACGCTTGATGGCTTCGCCGATGAAGGTTTCAACGTCGGCCGAGTGCTGGCGGATCGGTGCTAGCAGGGCTTCGGCGGCGACTTTTTCCGCGCCTTCAACCGCAATGCTGTCGCGGAAGGTCGGACCTTTGACCTTGGATTTTTCACCGGTGTAGCGCTTGGTCAGCACCAGGCGGTAATAAAGGGTCTGATTGCCCTTGGCCCGACGTGCCGACCAGGTGACTTTGCGGTTGCCGTCGGCACGGTTCACGGCCACGCCGTAGTTATTGGAAATGAAGCTCTCGTTGAGGCTGACGTAATCGCGGCTCAGCGGCGGCACGAACATCTGGATCTTGACCGGGTCCTTGGTACTGGCGACGAACTCGACTTTGGCGTCGATGTTCCACAAGTCGTCGGTGGCGTCTTCGGTCACGGGGATGCCGAGCACGAAGATCTGATAGGCCGTGACTGAAATACCCAGCACCACCAGGATGGCGATCAGGAATTTCAGGTGAAGGGTAAGAGAGCGCATTGGAATTACTCTGCGGTATGAGCGTCGGTGGCGCAGGCGGGTTTGCCAGCAGCGTATTTAAGACTGGGGTCGACCAGCGCATCGAAGCGTTTCAGCGCTTCGGAGCCGATCAGGAGCGGATATTGGAAGGCGCTGCGGTCGGTCAAGTTCACTTCGATGCTGCGTAAAGCCGAACCCATGCAGATATTCAGCTCGATCACCGGACGGGCGGTGTATTTCTTGCCTTCTTCCGGGTCGTAGTCGCCGGCCCGGCGCTTGATCTTGCTGACGCGGGCCAGTGGCCGTTCGATCGGGTGCGAGTGCGCAGCGTCGATCGCCAGATAGAAGCGCACCCAGGATTCGCCATTGCGTTTGAAACGTTTGATGTCACGGGCACTCAGGGACGCGGTTTTCGCTCCGGTGTCGAGTTTGGCGGCGACTTCCAGGTCGATGCCGTCCAGGGAGGCGTACTCGTTGAGGCCGTAAACAGTCTTTTCCGCCGCCGCGGCGAAACCGGGCAGGCAAAGAAGATAAAGGAAGGTGGGGAAGGGCTTGAGTCTCATAAATCCTGGTGCGCAGCGGTCCGTACTTCGATTCAAGGCCCTGGCATCGCTGCGCAAGCTCCCTCGTATGCCTATCAACTGTTTATGACAAGCCGTGCAGATGTCACAAACAAATGCGGCCGGCATTCTAGCACGGTGGTTTTATGGCGCCACCGCCGGGAGGCGGCTATAAACAGAGGGGCTGCGTCGTTCTGGTGCAGTCGGTTATTAGACGATTGTCGACAATACCTATTTATCCTTTGACTAAAAGGTCTGTATTCGCTAGTTTTTGCGGCATCAGCTTTCAAGGTGTCGACAATATGCTGGATCAACTCGATCCCCCGGTAATAGCCCAAGACGATTCGGAGACACTTTCCGAGAACGTCTTCCGGCGCATTCAGGCGGCCATCGTCAAGGGCGAGATCGCCCCGGGCAGCAAGATCTCCGAGCCGGAACTGGCGCGCACCTATGGCATCAGCCGCGGGCCGCTGCGTGAGGCGATCCACCGTCTGGAAGGCCAGCGCCTGCTGGTTCGCGTGCCGCACGTCGGAGCGCGGGTGGTTTCGTTGAGCCATGCCGAGCTGCTGGAACTCTACGAAATCCGCGAATCCCTCGAAGGCATGGCCTGCCGTCTGGCGGCCGAACGCATGACTCTTGAAGAAATCGACGAACTGCGCCGGGTCCTCGAAACCCATGAGCGCGATGCGGCGTTTCAGGCCGGTGTCGGCTACTACCAGCAGGAAGGCGATTTCGACTTCCATTACCGAATCATCCAGGGCAGCGGCAACCGTACCCTGACGCAGATGCTCTGCGGCGAGCTCTATCAACTGGTGCGCATGTACCGCATCCAGTTTTCCACCACGCCCAATCGTCCGCGTCAGGCCTTTGCCGAGCACCACCGAATTCTCGACGCCATTGCCGACCGTGACGGTGAGCTGGCCGAGTTGTTGATGCGCCGCCACATCGGCGCCTCCAAACGCAATATCGCCCGTCACTACCAGGACGGCGCTAACCAGACAGCCACTGAACGAGGTGAGTCATGAGTTCCAACAAGAGCACTCCAGGCCAGCGTTTCCGCGATGCGGTCGCCAGCGAACATCCGCTGCAAGTGGTCGGCGCGATTAACGCCAACCATGCGTTGCTGGCCAAGCGCGCCGGTTTCAAGGCTATTTATCTGTCGGGTGGCGGGGTGGCTGCCGGCTCCCTCGGCGTGCCGGACCTGGGCATCACCGGCCTGGATGACGTGCTGACCGACGTGCGCCGCATCACTGACGTCTGCGACCTGCCGCTGCTGGTGGACGTGGACACCGGTTTCGGTTCCTCGGCGTTCAACGTCGCGCGTACCGTCAAGTCGATGATCAAGTTCGGCGCGGCGGCGATTCACATCGAAGACCAGGTCGGCGCCAAGCGCTGCGGTCACCGTCCAAATAAAGAGATCGTATCCCTGCAGGAAATGGTCGATCGGATCAAGGCTGCTGTTGATGCGCGCACCGATGACAGCTTCGTGATCATGGCCCGCACCGACGCCCTCGCGGTGGAAGGTCTGGAATCCGCTTTGGATCGCGCCGCCGCGTGCATCGAGGCCGGCGCCGACATGATTTTCCCGGAAGCCATCACCGAACTGGACATGTACAAGCTGTTCGCCAGCCGCGTGAAAGCGCCGATCCTGGCCAACATCACCGAATTCGGCGCGACACCGCTGTACACCACCGAGCAACTCGCCGCTGCCGATGTGTCGCTGGTGCTGTACCCGCTGTCGGCGTTCCGCGCGATGAACAAAGCCGCAGAAAACGTCTACACCGCGATCCGCCGCGACGGCACGCAACAGAACGTGATCGACACCATGCAGACCCGCATGGAGCTTTACGATCGCATCGATTACCACACCTTCGAGCAGAAGCTCGATGCGTTGTTTGCCGCGAAGAAGTAGAGGTTTATGTAGCAGCTGCCGAGCAGCGCGAGGCTGCGTTCGAGGCCGAAGGACTCGCCAAGCCAGGCGCTCGCGTAAGCAGGATTTACGACTGCTGCGCAGCCGGACGCAGCCTCGCAGGCTCGACAGCTGCTACGAAAAAAAGATAACCGTGTAGAAATTGCAGATTCCCTAACAAATTCAAGATTGGAGGCAGCAATGGCCGAAGCAAAAGTACTCAGTGGCGCCGGGCTCCGTGGCCAGGTTGCCGGGCAAACCGCACTGTCCACCGTGGGCCAGTCGGGCGCAGGCCTGACCTATCGTGGCTACGACGTTCGCGAACTGGCGGCTGACGCACAATTCGAAGAAGTGGCCTACCTGCTGCTTTACGGCGAACTGCCGACCAAAACTCAACTCGCCGCTTACATCAGCAAACTGGGCAAGCTGCGCGACCTGCCGCAAGCGCTGAAAGAAGTGCTGGAACGCATCCCCGCCGACGCCCACCCGATGGACGTGATGCGCACCGGTTGCTCGTTCCTGGGCAACATCGAGCCGGAGAAAGACTTCTCCGAACAACACGACGTGACTGACCGCCTGCTGGCCGCGTTCCCGGCGATCATGTGCTACTGGTATCGCTTCAGCCACGACGGCAAGCGCATCAGTTGCGTGAGCGACGAACAATCCATCGGCGGCCACTTCCTGCACCTGCTGCACGACAAGAAGCCGAGCGAGTTGCACGTCAAAGTGATGAACGTTTCGCTGATCCTCTACGCGGAACACGAGTTCAACGCCTCGACCTTCACCGCACGGGTGTGCGCCTCGACCCTGTCGGACATGTATTCCTGCGTCACGGCGGCCATTGGCTCGCTGCGCGGTCCGCTGCACGGCGGCGCCAACGAAGCGGCAATGGAAATGATCGAACGCTTCAGCTCGCCGGAAGAGGCGATCAAAGGCACCCTCGGCATGCTCGAGCGCAAGGACAAGATCATGGGCTTCGGCCACGCGATCTATAAGGACAACGATCCGCGCAACGAGGTGATCAAGGGCTGGTCGAAAAAACTCGCTGACGAAGTGGGCGACACCGTGTTGTTCCCGGTTTCCGAGGCCATCGACAAGACCATGTGGGAGCAGAAAAAACTGTTCCCGAACGCCGACTTCTACCATGCGTCGACGTACCACTTCATGGGCATCCCGACCAAGTTGTTCACACCGATTTTCGTCTGCTCGCGCCTGACCGGCTGGGCGGCGCACGTGTTCGAACAACGTGCCAACAACCGCATCATCCGCCCGAGCGCCGAGTACGTCGGCGTTGAACAGCGCAAGTTCGTGCCAATCGAACAACGCTGACCGGGGAGGGCCGGTCACTGAAATTGAAGTTCACCGAAATCCCTGTGGGAGCGGGCTTGCCCGCGATAGTGGTGGGTCAGTCGACATGTATGTTGGATGTGACTCAGTCATCGCGGGCAAGCCCGCTCCCACAGTGGATGGTGTGAACTTCAAGTCTGCTGCCAGGCCCCACCTTTTGAAACTACCGTGACCGAGTCCTGACGATGAACACTGAATTCCGTAAACCGCTGCCCGGCAGCCATCTGGATTACTTCGACGTCCGTGCGGCTGTCGAAGCCATCCAGCCCGGCGCCTACGACACTCTGCCGTACACCTCCCGCGTGCTGGCGGAAAACCTGGTGCGTCGCTGCGACCCGGCCACGCTCACCGAATCCCTGAAGCAATTCATCGAGCGCAAACGCGACCTTGACTTCCCGTGGTTCCCGGCCCGTGTGGTGTGCCACGACATTCTCGGCCAAACCGCGCTGGTCGACCTCGCCGGCCTGCGTGATGCCATCGCCCTGCAAGGTGGCGACCCGGCGCAAGTGAACCCGGTGGTACCGACGCAATTGATCGTCGATCACTCCCTGGCCGTCGAGCGCGGTGGCTTCGATCCGGAGGCGTTCGAGAAGAACCGCGCCATCGAAGACCGTCGCAACGAAGACCGTTTCCACTTCATCAACTGGACCAAAAAAGCCTTCAAGAACGTTGATGTGATTCCACCGGGCAACGGGATCATGCACCAGATCAACCTGGAGAAAATGTCTCCGGTGATCCAGGTGCGCGACGGCGTGGCGTTCCCCGATACTTGCGTCGGCACCGACAGTCACACCCCGCACGTCGATGCACTGGGCGTGATCGCCATTGGTGTCGGCGGTCTGGAAGCTGAAAGCGTGATGCTTGGCCGCGCGTCCTGGATGCGTCTGCCGGAAAGCGTCGGCGTCGAATTGACTGGCAAGCTGCAACCGGGCATCACCGCCACCGACATGGTGCTGGCGCTGACCGAGTTCCTGCGTCAGCAAAAAGTCGTCGGCGCGTGGTTGGAGTTCTTCGGCGAAGGCGCCTCCGCGCTGACCCTCGGCGACCGCGCGACCATCTCCAACATGGCCCCGGAATACGGCGCCACCGCAGCGATGTTCTACATCGACCAGCAGACCATCGACTACCTGAAACTCACCGGCCGTGAAGACGAGCAGGTGCAACTGGTCGAGAACTATGCGAAGACCACAGGCCTGTGGGCTGACAGCTTGAAGAATGCGCAATACGAGCGTGGGTTGAGCTTCGACCTGTCCTCGGTGGTGCGCAACATGGCCGGCCCGAGCAACCCGCACGCCCGCGTCGCGACCTCGGACCTCGCCGCCCAAGGCATCTCCGGTCAGTGGACCGAAGTGCCCGGCCAGATGCCGGACGGCGCGGTGATCATCGCCGCCATCACCAGTTGCACCAACACCAGCAACCCGCGCAACGTCATTGCCGCCGGCCTGTTGGCGCGCAATGCCAACAAGCTCGGGTTGACCCGCAAGCCGTGGGTCAAATCGTCCCTGGCGCCGGGTTCGAAAACCGTGGCGCTGTACCTGGATGAAGCCGGCCTGACCACCGAACTGGAGCAACTCGGTTTCGGTATCGTCGCCTTCGCCTGCACCACCTGCAACGGCATGTCCGGCGCGCTGGACCCAGTGATTCAGCAAGAGATCATCGACCGCGACTTGTACGCCACTGCCGTGTTGTCCGGTAACCGCAACTTCGACGGCCGGATCCACCCGTACGCCAAGAACGCGTTCCTCGCTTCGCCGCCGTTGGTCGTGGCTTACGCCATCGCCGGGACCATCCGTTTCGACATCGAAAAAGATGTGTTGGGTGTGGTCGACGGTAAGGAAATCCGCCTGAAAGACATCTGGCCGAGCGACGAAGAAATCGACGCAGTGGTCAAGGCATCGGTCAAACCTGAGCAGTTCCGTCAGGTCTACATCCCGATGTTCGCCATCCACGAAGACACCGGTCCGAAAGTGACGCCGCTGTACGACTGGCGCGAGATGAGCACCTACATCCGCCGTCCGCCGTACTGGGAAGGCGCGCTGGCCGGTGCACGTCCGCTCAAGGGCATGCGCCCGCTGGCAGTGCTGCCGGACAACATCACCACCGATCACCTGTCGCCGTCCAACGCGATCATGCTCGACAGCGCCGCCGGTGAATACCTGGCGAAAATGGGCTTGCCGGAAGAGGACTTCAACTCTTACGCAACGCACCGCGGTGATCACTTGACCGCGCAACGCGCCACCTTCGCCAACCCGAAACTGTTCAACGAAATGGTCCAGGAAAACGGCAAGGTCAAACAGGGTTCGCTAGCTCGCGTCGAGCCGGAAGGCCAGGTCATGCGCATGTGGGAAGCCATCGAAACCTACATGGAACGCAAGCAGCCGCTGATCATCATCGCTGGCGCCGACTACGGTCAGGGTTCGTCCCGCGACTGGGCGGCGAAGGGCGTGCGTCTGGCGGGTGTGGAAGCGATTGCGGCCGAAGGCTTCGAGCGCATTCACCGCACCAACCTGGTGGGCATGGGCGTGTTGCCGCTGGAGTTCAAACCGGGCACCGATCGCAAGACATTGGGCATCGACGGCAGCGAAACCTACGACGTGATCGGTGAGCGCACCCCGCGTGCCGAGCTGACGCTGGTGATCAACCGCAAGAACGGCGAACGCGTCGAAGTGCCGGTGACCTGCCGCCTCGACACCGCCGAAGAAGTGTCGATCTACGAGGCTGGCGGCGTGCTGCAACGCTTCGCTCAGGACTTCCTTGAATCGGCAGTAGCCGTCTAAATCACGACGTGCGGACACGGGATGTTGAGTCCCGTGTCTGCTTTGAAGGAGCACCATGGCTCACGCACCTCAAATCAAAATCCCCGCCACCTACATGCGCGGCGGCACCAGCAAAGGCGTGTTCTTCAGCCTGAAAGACCTGCCCGAAGCGGCACAGGTTCCAGGGCCTGCTCGCGATGCCTTGTTGCTGCGCGTGATCGGCAGCCCCGACCCGTACGACAAGCAAATCGACGGCATGGGCGGCGCGACCTCCAGCACCAGCAAAACCGTGATCCTGTCGAAAAGCATCAAGGCCGATCACGACGTCGATTACCTGTTCGGTCAGGTGTCCATCGACAAGCCTTTCGTCGATTGGAGCGGCAACTGCGGCAACCTGTCGGCGGCGGTCGGTTCGTTCGCCATCAGCAATGGTTTGGTGGACGCCAGCCGTATCCCGCAGAACGGCGTTGCCGTGGTTCGCGTGTGGCAGGCCAACATCGGCAAGACCATCATCGCCCACGTGCCGATCACCAACGGTGAAGTGCAGGAAACCGGCGATTTCGAACTCGACGGCGTGACCTTTCCAGCCGCTGAAGTGCAGGTCGAATTCATGGACCCGGCAGCGGAAGAAGAGGGCGGTGGCGGTTCGATGTTTCCTACCGGCAACCTGGTGGATGACCTCGAAGTGCCCGGCGTCGGAACCTTCAAGGCGACCATGATCAATGCCGGTATTCCGACGATTTTCGTCAATGCCGAAGACATCGGTTACACCGGTACCGAGCTGCAAGGCGCGATCAACAGTGATCCGAAAGCGCTGCTGATGTTTGAAACCATTCGGGCTTACGGTGCACTGCGCATGGGCCTGATCAAGGATCTGGACGAAGCGGCCAAGCGTCAGCACACGCCCAAGGTTGCCTTTGTGGCCAAGCCTGCGGACTACGTTGCTTCGAGTGGCAAAGCGATTGCTGCGGGCGATGTCGATCTGCTAGTGCGGGCGCTGTCCATGGGCAAGTTGCACCACGCGATGATGGGCACGGCGGCGGTGGCGATTGGTACGGCGGCGGCGATTTCCGGCACGCTGGTGAACCTTGCAGCGGGTGGTATTGAGCGCAATGCTGTGCGTTTCGGGCATCCGTCCGGCACGTTGCGCGTGGGTGCTGAGGCGAACCAGGTGAACGGTGAGTGGACCGTGAACAAAGCCATCATGAGCCGCAGTGCGCGGGTGTTGATGGAAGGCTTTGTCCGTATTCCCTGCGATTCTTTCTGAATAAACACAAAACCCTGTGGGAGCGAGCTTGCTCGCGATAGCGGTGGGTCAGTCGACATCAATGTTGAATGTGATGGCCTAATCGCGAGCAAGCTCGCTCCCACAGGTGACCGCGTTCCAAAATAAGAAAGTAGTAACTGACTGAGATTGCCCCCTGAACCGAGGTCCCATCAACGAACCACTTCAAGAGTGAATCGAACATGAGCACCAACGTCGACCAGAACAACCGCCCCGACTACGACACAGTCCTGCAGGACATTGCCGACTACGTCCTCAACTTCAAGATCCAATCCGCCGAAGCCCTCGACACCGCCCGCAACTGCCTGATGGACACGTTGGGCTGCGGCCTGCTGGCCCTGCGCTTTCCCGAATGCACCAAACACCTCGGCCCCATGGTGGAAGGCACCGTCGTCCCGTTCGGCGCCCGCGTCCCCGGCACCAGTTATCGCCTCGACCCGGTCAAGGCGGCGTGGGACATCGGTTGCATCGTCCGCTGGCTCGACTACAACGACACCTGGCTCGCCGCCGAATGGGGCCATCCGTCCGATAACCTCGGCGGCATTCTCGCGGTGGCCGATCACCTGTCGCAAAAACGCCTCGCCAATGGCGATGCGCCGCTGACCGTTCGCGTGGTACTCGAAGCCATGATCATGGCTCACGAAATCCAGGGCGTGATCGCGCTGGAAAACTCCTTCAATCGCGTAGGTCTTGATCACGTCATCCTGGTGAAAGTCGCCTCGACCGCCGTCACCGCCAAGCTGATGGGCGCCAACCGTGAGCAGTTGTTGTCCGCGTTGTCCCATGCGTTCGCCGACGGTCAGGCGCTGCGCACTTATCGTCATGCGCCTAATGCCGGGTCGCGCAAATCCTGGGCGGCAGGCGACGCGTCCAGCCGTGGCGTGCGATTGGCGGACATCGCGATGCGCGGCGAAATGGGCATCCCCGGCGTACTGACCGCCAAACAATGGGGCTTCTACGACGTGCTATTCAGCCACACCAACAACGACCTGGCGCTCAAGCCCGAAGACAGCCGCGCCTTCAGCTTCTCCCGGCCGTACGGCAGTTACGTGATGGAAAACGTGCTGTTCAAAATCAGCTTCCCCGCCGAATTTCACGCGCAAACGGCCTGCGAAGCGGCAGTGACGTTGCATCCGCAAGTCAGAAATCGCCTGCACGAAATCGACAAAATCGTCATCACTACCCACGAATCGGCGATCCGCATCATCTCCAAGGTCGGCCCGCTGGCCAACGCTGCGGACCGTGACCATTGCATTCAGTACATGACCGCCGTGCCGCTGGCGTTCGGCAATCTGGTGGCCGAGCAGTACGAGGACGACTTCCACGCGGCGCATCCGATCATCGATGTGCTGCGCGAAAAAATGGTCATCGTCGAAGACCCGCGCTACACCCGCGAATACCTGGAGGCCGACAAACGCTCCATCGCCAATGCGATACAGGTGTTCTTCAAGGATGGCTCCAGCACCGAGAACGTGTTGGTGGAATACCCGATCGGCCATCGCCGTCGCCGCACCGACGGTATTCCGCTGCTGGAAGACAAGTTCAAGGCCAACCTGGCGACCCGCTTCAACGCCCAGCGCAGCGCCGAGATTTTTGCGTTGTGCAAGGATCAGGCTGCGCTTGAGGCGACACCGGTGAATCGGTTTGTGGATTTGTTTGTGATCTGACCGTCGCCCAGGGGTTTGCTTTTTTGCCGATGAGCCACTTTTCCACAGGCAATTTGGTGACCGACGATCCAGAATCCTACGGCTGCAGTGATGTCCGTCGCACGGCGCGAGGCGATTGCAGAGGTCTGTCGGCAGCACAATCTGTTGATCTTTGAAGACGAAGCCCACGCGGTATTGGCTCAACAGCGACCGTTACCCTTGAGCCATTTCGCCCCGGAGCGCTCGGTGCTGATCGGCAGCCTGAGCAAGGCGGTTTCGGCGGGTTTGCGAGTCGGTTACCTGCATGCGCCGCAACCGTTGATCGGACGCTTGAGCGCAGCCGTGCGCGGGACGTGCTGGATGGCCAGCCCGTTGTCGCTGGAGGTGGCGAGTCTGTGGATAGAAAACGGTATTGCCGAGCAGTTGCTGGGCCAGCAGATTGCCGAGATCGGTCGGCGCAAGGCGTTGGTGAGTGGTGTGCTGGAAGGCTTGGCGTACAAAACTCATTCACACAGTCCGCACTTCTGGATTGAAGTGCCTGAGCCGTGGCGGGCGTCGCAAATTGCTGAGGAGCTCAAGGAGAATAATTATCTGATCGCCACCGCTGAGGCGTTTGCGGTCGGGCATGGGGCGGTGCCGCAGTTCATCAGGGCGAGTGTTTGCAATTCGGCGGGGGATGATCGGTTGTTGCTTCAAGGGTTTGAAGCGTTGGCGGGGGCATTGGCTGAGACCGAGTGATCGTTCTTCGCGAGCAGGCTCGCTCCCACATTAGATCGAGTCGCGGGAAAAGTGCGCGGTCAAATGTGGGAGCGAGCCTGCTCGCGAAGGCGGCCTGACAGACGCTAAAGAACTACTTGAACCGCCGCTCGACCCCTTTCTCCACCAAAATCTTCGCCGAAATCTCTTCCACCGAAAAATGCGTGGAATTGATGTGCGGAATGTTCTCGCGGCGGAACAGATTCTCCACCTCGCGCACTTCGAATTCGCACTGGGCGTAGCTCGAATAGCGGCTGTTGGGCTTGCGCTCGTTGCGGATCGCGGTGAGGCGGTCCGGATCGATGGTCAGGCCGAACAGTTTGTGCTGGTGGGCACGCAGGGTGGCTGGCAGTTGCAGGCGTTCCATGTCGTCTTCGGTCAGCGGATAGTTGGCCGCGCGGATGCCGAACTGCATGGCCATGTACAGGCACGTCGGCGTCTTACCACAACGCGACACGCCCACTAGGATCAGGTCTGCCTTGTCGTAATAATGCGTGCGCGCACCGTCGTCGTTGTCGAGGGCGAAGTTCACCGCCTCGATCCGCTCCATGTAATTGGAGTTGCTGCCAATCGAGTGGGACTTGCCGACGGTGTAGGAAGAATGCTCGGTCAATTCCTGTTCAAGAGGCGCCAGGAAGGTCGAGAAAATGTCGATCATGAAACCATTGGACGTTGCGAGGATCTCACGGATGTCCTGATTGACAATGGTGTCGAAGATGATCGGCCGAAAGCCGTCGGTTTCGGCGGCTTTGTTGATTTGTTGTACCATGGCCCGCGCTTTATCCACGTTGTCGATGTAGGGCCGCGTGAATTTGCTGAAGGTAATGTTTTCGAACTGCGCCAGGAGGCTTTGGCCGAGGGTCTCGGCTGTGATGCCGGTGCCATCGGAGATAAAGAAAGCAGATCGTTTCATTTGCACCTTGGGCCTTAAGCTAGTGACGAATCTTGGATATGATAGGCGCGATTTGCCGGCCGCCAGTGGCCCGCATTCTCACTTATTTTCCAGGTCCAGGCCATACAGCTGGCAAACGCTCCATAGAGCAGCCGGCTTCTGAGCTTTTCCAACACAGTTAGTGGAGAGATCACCTTGGTAGAGTACGTAGTTTCCCTCGATAAGCTCGGCGTCCATGATGTAGAGCACGTAGGGGGCAAGAACGCATCCCTGGGCGAGATGATCAGTAACCTTGCAGGTGCCGGTGTATCGGTGCCCGGTGGCTTCGCCACGACAGCTCAGGCTTATCGTGATTTTCTCGAGCTGAGCGGCCTGAACGATCAGATCCACGCCGCCCTCGACGCCCTGGACGTCGACGATGTCAATGCCCTGGCCAAGACCGGTGCCCAGATCCGTCAATGGATCATGGAAGCCGAATTCCCCGAGAAGCTCAACGCCGAGATCCGCACCGCGTTCGCCACGCTGTCGGCCGGCAACCCTGACATGGCTGTGGCCGTGCGCTCTTCCGCTACCGCCGAAGACCTGCCGGACGCTTCTTTCGCCGGTCAGCAGGAAACCTTCCTGAACATCCGTGGTGTCGAAAACGTTATTCGTGCCGCCAAAGAGGTGTTCGCTTCGCTGTTTAACGATCGCGCGATTTCCTACCGCGTCCACCAGGGCTTCGACCACAAGCTGGTTGCCCTGTCGGCCGGCGTGCAGCGCATGGTCCGCTCCGAAACCGGCACCGCCGGCGTGATGTTCACCCTCGATACCGAATCGGGCTTCCGTGACGTGGTGTTCATCACTGGCGCCTACGGCCTGGGTGAAACCGTCGTACAAGGCGCGGTGAACCCGGATGAGTTCTACGTCCACAAAGGCACGCTGGCAGCCGGGCGTCCGGCCATCCTGCGTCGCAACCTGGGCAGCAAGGCCATCAAGATGATCTACGGCGAAGTCGCCACGGCCGGTAAGTCGGTCAAGACCATCGACGTCGACAAGGCTGATCGCGCACGTTTCTGCCTGAGCGACGCCGAAGTCAGCGAACTGGCCAAGCAAGCGATGATCATCGAGAAGCACTACAAGTGCCCGATGGACATCGAATGGGCCAAAGACGGCGACGACGGCAAGCTCTACATCGTTCAGGCGCGTCCTGAAACCGTGAAGAGCCGCACTTCGGCCAATGTCATGGAACGCTACCTGTTGAAAGAAACCGGCACCGTGCTGGTTGAAGGTCGCGCCATCGGCCAGCGCATCGGCGCCGGCAAGGTCCGCATCATCAAGGACGTGTCCGAGATGGACAAGGTCCAGCCAGGCGACGTTCTGGTCTCCGACATGACCGACCCGGACTGGGAACCGGTCATGAAGCGCGCCAGCGCCATTGTCACCAACCGTGGCGGCCGTACTTGCCACGCGGCGATCATCGCTCGCGAGCTGGGCATCCCGGCCGTGGTCGGTTGCGGCAACGCTACCCAGCTGTTGAAAGACGGCCAGGGCGTGACCGTGTCCTGCGCTGAAGGTGACACCGGTTACATCTTCGAAGGCGAACTGGGCTTCGACATCAAGAAAAACTCCGTGGACGCCATGCCTGATCTGCCGTTCAAGATCATGATGAACGTCGGCAACCCGGATCGCGCCTTCGACTTCGCACAGTTGCCGAACGCCGGTGTGGGCCTGGCCCGTCTGGAGTTCATCATCAACCGCATGATCGGTGTTCACCCGAAAGCGCTGTTGAACTACGACGGTCTGCCGCAGGACATCAAGGACAGCGTCGACAAGCGCATCGCCGGTTACGACGATCCGGTTGGCTTCTATGTCGACAAGCTGGTTGAAGGCATCAGCACCCTGGCCGCTGCGTTCACCCCGAAAAAGGTCATCGTGCGTCTGTCGGACTTCAAGTCCAACGAATACGCCAACCTGATCGGCGGCAAGCTCTACGAGCCGGAAGAAGAAAACCCGATGCTGGGCTTCCGCGGTGCTTCGCGTTACATCAGCGAAGCGTTCCGTGACTGCTTCGAGCTCGAGTGCCGCGCCCTCAAGCGTGTGCGCAACGAGATGGGCCTGACCAACGTTGAAATCATGGTGCCGTTCGTCCGTACATTGGGCGAAGCGAGCCAAGTGATCGATCTGTTGGCCGAAAATGGCCTGGCTCGCGGCGAGAATGGTCTGCGCATCATCATGATGTGCGAATTGCCGTCCAACGCGATCCTCGCTGAAGAATTCCTCGAGTTCTTCGACGGCTTCTCCATTGGCTCCAACGACCTGACCCAGCTGACCCTGGGCCTGGACCGTGACTCCGGGATCATCGCGCACCTGTTTGACGAGCGTAATCCGGCGGTCAAGAAGCTGCTGGCCAACGCGATTCAGGCCTGCAACAAGGCTGGCAAGTACATCGGCATTTGCGGTCAGGGTCCTTCGGACCACCCTGATCTGGCCAAATGGCTGATGGAGCAGGGCATCGAAAGCGTTTCGTTGAACCCCGATTCCGTACTGGAAACCTGGTTCTTCCTGGCTGAAGGTCAAGCTTCGGCTTGATGTGAATGAAGCCTCGGTCAAGTGGCCGAGGCTTTAAGAATCAAGTAGGGCGGGCTCCTCTGGAAGCCGCCCTTTTTTGTGCAAGAGCATATGCAAAGCAGCAGCAACCTATTTCCTGTCGCCCTGATCAGCGCCGAGCGGCGCGGCGATCTGAGCGAAGACGTCTATCGTCTGAAACCCGGCAACAGCCCTGACGGCACCGTCGAACTGGCTGTGACGCGCCTGGGCATGGCGGATGGCTCAGACGCGCGTGGCGTTCCGGTTATTTTGCTTCACGGCAGCTTTTCCAATCGCCGGTTCTGGTTTTCCCCGAAGGGGCTTGGACTGGGCGCCTATCTGACGCGTCTGGGATTCGATGTATGGATTCCCGAAATGCGTGGCCACGGCCTGTCCCAGCGTAACCAGAACTACCGCAAGAACCGCGTCGCCGACTACGCCCGTTACGATTTGCCGGCCATTGGCGCGTTCGTGCGCGAGCAAAGCGGCCAGATTCCGCACTGGATCGGCCACTCGCTGGGCGGGATTACCCTGGCGGCAGCGCTGGGTGGTGAGTACATCGGTGAGCCGGTGGTGGCTTCCGCGGCGTTTTTCGGTACGCAAGTGAGCCGCACCTATTGGCCGTTGAAGATTCCGCCGGTGGAGTGGAGCGGGCGCTTCATTCTCAAACGTTTTGCCCAGTTGTCCGGTTCACGGCTCAAGCGCGGCCCGGAGGACGAGCCCATTGGCCTGGCCCTGGAAAGCATGCGCTGGTATGGCCTGTTCGGGCGCTTTGGCGATGCCGACAAGGATTGGTGGGCCGGATTGGCCGACGTTCAGTTGCCGGTATTGGCCGTGAGTGCCGCAGGTGACCATCAGGACCCGACCTGGGCTTGTCGCAAGTTGTTCGATCAGGTGGGTTCCGAGCATAAGCAATTTATCAACCTGGGTCGCGAGCAGGGCTTTGGCGATAATTTCGGTCATGTGGAGATGCTTGTCAGCAAAGCCGCCCAGACGGAAGTCTGGCCGCTGGTGGCGCGCTGGTTGGCAGATCAGCAGACGCCATTGCTGGGTGAAAAACCGGATCGGGCTGCGGCGGTCTGAGCCTGATGCTCTAACAAGGGCATTTCGCTCTGTTCGGCTTGCGGCTAAGATATGACGCATTGAGCTGTTCTGGTCACGTTTTGACACCCTCGATTGTCTTCCTCTTTACAGGAGTTTCTCGATGAACCATTACCTCACGCCTGACCTGTGCGACGCCTATCCGGAGCTGGTGCAGGTGCTGGAACCGATGTTCAACAATTTCGGCGGCCGTGATTCCTTCGGCGGCGAAATCGTGACCATCAAATGCTTCGAAGACAACTCGCTGGTCAAGGAACAAGCCGAGCTCAAGGGCAATGGCAAGGTGTTGGTGGTTGATGGTGGCGGTTCCCTGCGTCGTGCGCTGCTGGGCGACATGATCGCCGAGAAAGCCGCGAAAAACGGTTGGGAAGGGCTGGTGATCTACGGTTGCATCCGTGACGTCGACGTCATTGCGCAAACCGATCTAGGTGTTCAGGCGCTGGCCAGCCACCCGATGAAAACCGACAAACGCGGCATCGGCGATCTCAACGTAGCGGTGACCTTTGCCGGCGTGACGTTCCATCCAGGCCATTACATCTATGCGGACAACAACGGCGTGATCATCTCGCCAAGCCCGCTGAAAATGCCTGAATAAACAGAAACCAACAAAGGGATGCGGATGTTCGAGGAAGAAAACGCGCAGTGGGGGCTGGTGCATGCCCTGGTGCTGGACGGTAAAGGCGGTGCGCGTTCGATAGCCCGGACTGAACTCGATGACTTGCAGCTGCAGGCCCATGAAAGCCTGTGGCTGCACTGGGATCGCAGTCACCCGCAAACCCAGACTTGGCTGCGCAAATCCAGCGGTCTGAGCGAATTCAGCTGTGATCTTTTACTTGAAGAAAACACCCGACCGCGTCTTTTACAGCTTTCGGACAGCGAACTGCTGCTATTTTTGCGTGGGGTCAACCTGAATCCGGGCGCCGAGCCTGAAGACATGGTCTCGGTGCGGATTTTCGCGTCGGCCCAGCGGGTTATTTCTCTGCGTTTGCGTCCGTTGCGCGCCACCGATGAGTTGCTGGTGCAGCTCGCCGAAGGCAAAGGACCGAAAACGGCGTCAGAACTCATCCTTTATATGGCGCAATACCTCACCAACAAGGTGCAGGATCTGGTCAGTTGCCTCTCGGAAGTGGTCGATGAGGAAGAAGAAAAGCTGGATGCCGACGAACGGTACACGCCCGAGCACGGCGCCGTTTTACAGATCCGTCGCAGGGCCGCTGCGCTGAAACGTTTTCTTGCACCTCAACGGGATATTTTTGGCCAACTGACGCGTATAAAGCTGCCATGGTTCGTCGAGGACGATGGCGATTACTGGAACGAATTGAACAACAGCCTGACCCGGTATCTCGAGGAGCTGGAATTGACCCGGGAGCGGGTGGGGTTGGTCCTTGAGGCCGAAGATAGACGTTTGAGCGTGCGAATGAACCGCACGATGTACCGCTTCGGGATCATCACCGGGATCTTTTTGCCGATGAGTTTTCTAGCGGGTCTTTTAGGTATCAATGTCGGTGGGATTCCGTTCTCTGCAAGC
Source organism: Pseudomonas lyxosi (assembly GCF_047758685.1). NCBI lineage: Bacteria > Pseudomonadati > Pseudomonadota > Gammaproteobacteria > Pseudomonadales > Pseudomonadaceae > Pseudomonas > Pseudomonas lyxosi. The sequence goes on along the minus strand of NZ_CP180481.1, from coordinate 6,230,450 downwards.
CCCTATGGCTTCCTGATCGCGTGTCTGATGATGGTCTCGGTGGCGCTGGGGCAGTGGTGGTTATTCCGACGTTTGCGCTGGGTATGAGGGTGAGCCATGTGACCCGAGCAAATTTGACCGCGTCTTTCACTGACATCACGAGAGGTGCGTATGCACGATCCGTTTGAACAGTCTTTGCGTGACATGCTCAAGGCATCACCGTCCACCCGGGACGACGATGCGTGCCTTGGGCGTGTACTGAAAACCGCCAACCGCCAGGTCGGCGCCGGTGATCTGTTCAGCCTGCTGGGCCGCTGGCTGCCCGCGCTGATGATTGCCTTGAATAACGGATCGGCCCATGTCGCTCCGGTTTCCCGCCACCGTAAACCTACCGTTCGCACTGCTGATAAGGCTGATTGAATATGGAACTTGATCTCTGGACTCAGAGCCTCGTCACTGCAATGACTGCGTTATGGACCAAGGTTGCAAATTTCATCCCGAACCTGTTCGGCGCACTGGTTGTGTTGCTGTTGGGTTTCGTCGTTGCGAAACTTTTGGACACTTTGTTGTCCAAGTTGCTCGCCAAGCTGGGGCTCGATCGCCTGATGGGCGGCACCGGACTGACCAAATTGCTGTCCCGGGCCGGACTTCAAGTGCCGATCTCGACCTTGATTGGCAAGATTGTCTATTGGTTCGTTCTGCTGATTTTTCTGGTTTCTGCCGCAGAATCCCTTGGACTTGAGCGAGTTTCGGCTACGCTTGACATGCTTGCGCTGTATTTGCCGAAAGTATTTGGCGCCGCGCTGGTGCTGCTTGTGGGTGTTTTGCTCGCGCAATTGGCCAATGGGCTGGTGCGGGGTGCGGCAGAGGGCGTAGGGCTGGACTACGCTGCGGGCCTGGGGAGAATTGCCCAGGGCCTGGTGATTATCATCAGTATTTCGGTCGCAATCAGCCAGCTGGAGGTCAAGACTGACCTGCTCAACCACGTGATTGTGATCGTATTGATTACCGTTGGTCTGGCGGTTGCGCTGGCCATGGGGTTGGGAAGCCGGGAAATTGCCGGTCAGATTCTTGCGGGAATCTATGTGCGTGAGTTGTATCAGGTTGGGCAACAAGTGCGTGTTGGCGAGGTCGAAGGTCAGATCGAAGAGATCGGCACGGTTAAGACCACATTGCTGACCGAGGAGGGTGAGCTAGTCTCTCTCTCCAATCGGATCCTCCTGGAGCAGCATGTGAGTAGCCGCTAATTCGGCAAACCCTGCTAATGTATGCCGCCGCAAAGTGCCCTGAAAGCGCTTTGGCGGACATTGACCTGACTGTCGGCCCGACTTGTTTTGAATAAAGCTCAATCGCTGTCCACGCGCTACGACCCCCGCGAGCTCTCTGATGAGGAGTTGGTCGCGCGCTCGCATACCGAGCTGTTTCACGTAACGCGCGCCTATGAAGAACTGATGCGGCGTTACCAGCGAACATTATTTAACGTCTGTGCACGGTATCTTGGGAACGATCGTGACGCAGACGATGTCTGTCAGGAAGTGATGTTGAAGGTGCTGTATGGCCTGAAGAACTTCGAGGGCAAATCGAAGTTCAAGACATGGCTCTATAGCATCACGTACAACGAGTGCATCACGCAGTATCGGAAAGAACGGCGAAAGCGTCGCTTGATGGATGCTTTGAGTCTGGACCCCCTCGAGGAAGCGTCTGAAGAGAAGGCGCCGAAACCTGAGGATAAGGGTGGACTTGATCGCTGGTTAGTGTATGTGAACCCGATTGACCGTGAAATTCTGGTGCTACGATTTGTCGCAGAGCTGGAATTTCAAGAGATCGCGGATATCATGCACATGGGTTTGAGTGCAACAAAAATGCGTTACAAACGTGCTCTAGATAAATTGCGTGAGAAATTTGCAGGCATTGCTGAAACTTAGTTCGGCGCAAATATCTCTTACGTGTAGGCAAGTTCTGATAGACTTGCCGCCGAGTTGTCCCCCGGTTTGCGGGACTGCTTCACAATCACCAGATGGGGATTTAACGGATGAAACTGAAAAACACCTTGGGCTTGGCCATTGGTTCTTTGATTGCCGCCACTTCTTTCGGCGCTCTGGCACAAGGCCAAGGCGCAGTTGAAATCGAAGGCTTCGCAAAGAAAGAACAATTCGACAGCGCTCGTAACTTCAAGAACAACGGCAACCTCTTCGGTGGTTCGGTTGGTTACTTCCTGACCGACGACGTAGAACTGCGTCTGGGCTACGACGAAGTGCACAACGTGCGTTCCGACGACGGTCGTAACATCAAGGGCGCTAACACCGCTCTGGACGCTCTGTACCACTTCAACAACCCGGGCGACATGCTGCGTCCGTACGTATCGGCTGGCTTCTCCGATCAAAGCATCGGTCAGAACGGCTCCGGCGGTCGTAACCGTTCCACATTCGCCAACGTTGGCGGCGGTGCCAAGCTGTACTTCACCGAGAACTTCTACGCCCGTGCTGGCGTTGAAGCTCAATACAACATCGACCAGGGCGACACCGAGTGGGCTCCAAGCGTCGGTATCGGTGTGAACTTCGGTGGCGGCTCCAAGCCTGCTGCAGCTCCAGCTCCAGCACCAGCTGAAGTCTGCTCCGACAGCGACAACGATGGCGTTTGCGACAACGTTGACAAGTGCCCGGACACCCCAGCCAACGTAACTGTTGACGCTGATGGCTGCCCAGCAGTTGCTGAAGTTGTTCGTGTTGAGCTGGACGTGAAATTCGACTTCGACAAGTCGGTAGTCAAGCCTAACAGCTACGGCGACATCAAAAACCTCGCTGACTTCATGAAGCAGTACCCATCCACCAGCACTACTGTTGAAGGTCACACTGACTCCGTCGGTCCTGACGCTTACAACCAGAAACTGTCCGAGCGTCGTGCAAACGCCGTTAAGCAAGTTCTGACCAACCAGTACGGTGTTGAATCGTCCCGCGTTCAGTCTGTTGGCTACGGCGAATCCCGCCCAGTTGCTGACAACAAAACTGACGCTGGTCGCGCTGTAAACCGTCGCGTAGAAGCGCAGGTTGAAGCTAACGCTAAGTAATTAGCGCGCAGCTCTGAAAAGCCCGGCTTAGGCCGGGCTTTTCTTTGTCTGCGATTTGATGAGGCAGGGTTGAAGCGGGGAGAGTCAGGCTGACTGGTTGACTGCATTCGCGGGAAAATCAGATACCGACAGGGATACTTCTGCACAGGCCGCGACCGCGCCGATGACCAGGATTGCCGGGCTTTTCAACTCAAAGGCGTAGGCATCTTCTTCCATCGCTGTCAGGTCGCTCCGACATTCCCGTTGGTGCGGCAGGGAAGCGTTTTCAATCATTGCCACCGGTGTATCCGCCGCCATTCCTCCGGCGAGCAACTGTTCACGAATCTCGCTCAGTTTTGCGACACCCATATACACCACCAGCGTCGTGCCACCTTGGGCCAGGGCTTGCCAGTTCAGGCTGCTGCCATCCTGAGTGTGGGCGGTGACCAGCGTTACGCCGCGCGCAACGCCCCGCAGTGTCAACGGAATATCGCATTGCGTTGCGCCGGCAAGCCCGGCAGTGATGCCGTTGACCAGTTCGACTTCGACCCCATGTTCACGCAGCCACTGCGCCTCTTCGCCGCCCCGGCCAAAAATGCACGGGTCGCCACCCTTGAGCCGCACCACGCATTTACCGTGGCGGGAATAACGCAGCATCAGGCGATGAATGAACGCCTGAGGTGTGGAGCGACAGCCGCCGCGCTTGCCCACGGGAATGATCCGCGCCTGCGGGCAATGCTCCAGCACCGCATCGTTGACCAGGTCATCGATCAGCACCACATCCGCTTCGCTCAACGCCCGCACGGCCTTGAGGGTCAACAATTCCGGATCGCCAGGACCCGCACCCACCAGCCAGACTTTTGCGCTCATAGTGTTTTCCTCACGAGGTGACGGCGACCGGCTGCACAGTGGCGGCCAGCAAACGCTTGATTTCCGGGACGCAGGAGCCGCATTGCGTGCCGCAGCCCAATTCTTGTTTCAAACCCTGCAGGTCCAGACCGCGGCTAATGCCGGCGCAGACCGCGCTTTGGCTGACGTTTTTGCAGTTGCACAGGGTTTTGTTACCGATGGCCGGCGTACTGGTGTTGCCCGGCGGTGCGCTCAGCGGCGCCAGCAGCCAGCGCCGCAGCTGTTCGTCAGCGCGACCTTCCAGCCACAGGCTTTGCAGCCAGTGTTGGGCAAGGGTTTCACCGGCCAGGCGAATCGCGGTGATCCGGCCATTTTCGATCCGCACCCGTTTGCCGATGGAGCGCCGTGGGTCGTCGTAGGCCAAAACCGGGCCATCGTTGAGTCCCAGGCATTGATCGATATCACGCAGCAATTGCGAATCAGGCGCGACGGCGCTGGCAGCGCGTATCAGCAGCGCGGGGCGTTCGCGGCCGGCCAAACTGAGGCTGACGTAGGAAAACGCCTCACAGAGCGGTCGTAGCGTCTCAAAGTGCTGTTGAACATCGCCCTCGATCAGGGCGAACAGGTTCCACGGCAGTTCCACAGGTTCGAGGCGCACGCCGCTGTGTTTGAGTTCGGGCTGTTTCGATAGCGGGTCGAAGGCGGGAAGAGTGAGGGTATTGACGCCACCCTTGAGGAAGCGGTCACCCCAATGCATCGGCAGAAAGGCCTGGCCGGGTCGCACGCTGTCGTCACCGCCGACGGCGACAATCACCGCGCCACGGCGACTTTTCAGGCTGACCAGGTCGCCCGATTGCAGCCGATGCCGGCGCAGTTCATCCGGGTGCAAACTCAACACGGCCTCGCTGACGTGGCCGAACAATTGCGCGGCGGTGCCGGTGCGGCTCATGCCGTGCCATTGATCCCGCAGGCGGCCGGTGATCAGGGTCAGCGGAAAGCGCGCGTCGCGTTGTTCCTTGGCGGCGCGATACGGGTCGGCCACGAATTGCGCACGTCCACTGGCCGTCGGGAAAATTCCGTCCAGGTACAGCCGGGCCGTGCCTTCGCTGGCGCCAGTGGGGAAAGGCCATTGCTGCGGGCCGAGGTGGTCGATCAGTGCATGACTGATGCCGGACAAGTCCAGATCACGCCCGCGGGTCAATTGCTTGTACTCGTCGAAGACCTGTGCCGGGTTTTCAAAGGCGAACAGGCTGGTTTGCTCGGGACGCAGATATTTTTCCAGGCGCTGTGCGAAATCCACCGTGATCGCCCAATCAGAGCGGGCTTCACCGGGTGCGACGATGGCTCGGCGAACGTGGGAAATGCGCCGTTCGGAGTTGGTCACCGTGCCGTCCTTTTCGCCCCAACTGGCGGCAGGCAGCAGCAGGTCAGCGAAGGCGGCGGTTTCGGTGGTGCGAAAGGCTTCCTGCAATACCACGAACGGGCAGGCTTGCAGTGCCTCGCGCACAGCGGTTTGATCCGGCATTGATTGCGCGGGGTTGGTGCAAGCGATCCACAGCGCCTTGATCTTGCCGCTGCGTACCTGCTCAAACAACTCGATAGCAGTGAGCCCGGTGTTTGCAGGCAGTTGATCCACGCCCCAATACGCCGCCACTTCCGCGCGATGTTCGGCATTGGCAGCCTCGCGATGGCCTGGCAGCAGGTTCGACAAGCTGCCAGTTTCACGGCCGCCCATGGCATTCGGCTGACCGGTCAGGGAGAAAGGTCCTGCACCGGGGCGGCCGATTTGCCCGGTGGCCAGGTGCAGGTTGATCAGTGCGCTGTTTTTCGCGCTGCCGGCGGTGGACTGGTTCAAGCCCATGCACCACAGCGACAGGAAACTCGGTGAAGTGCCAACCCATTCGGCGCATTGCTGCAGTTGCTCGACGCTGATCCCGCAGAGCTGCGAAACCATCTGCGGCGTGTAATCGCGCACCAGGTTTTTCAGTTCGGTCAAGCCTTCGGTGTGGGCCTTGATGAAGTCGCGGTCGACCCAGTCTTCCCATAACAGCAGGTGCAAAATCCCATGGAACAAGGCGACATCGGTGCCTGGCAGAATCGCCAGGTGCAGGTCAGCCAGATCGCATGTGTCGGTACGACGCGGGTCGATGACGATGACTTTCATCTGCGGCCGCCGGGATTTAGCTTCCTCCAGGCGACGGAAAAGTATCGGGTGGGCGTAGGCCATGTTGCTGCCGACGATCATCACGCAGTCGCTCAATTCGAGATCTTCGTAGCTGCACGGCGGTGCGTCGGCGCCCAGGCTGCGCTTGTAGCCGACCACAGCCGAAGACATGCACAGGCGCGAATTGCTGTCGATGTTGTTGGTGCCCACCAGCGCTCGCGCCAGTTTGTTGAAGGCGTAGTAATCCTCGGTCAGCAATTGCCCGGAAATGTAGAACGCCACGCTGTCCGGGCCGTGTTCGGCGATGGTCTCGGCAAAAACGCTGGCGGCATGATCGAGGGCGGTGTCCCAGTCGGTGCGGCTGCGGGCCAGGCCTTTGCCCAGACGCAGTTCGGGATACAACGCCCTGGCTGCGAGGTCGCCGGTCAGGTGCAAGGTAGAGCCTTTGCTGCACAGTTTGCCGAAGTTGGCCGGGTGGGCCGGATCGCCGCTGACGCCGAGAATGCGCTCGCCGTCATGCTCGATCAGCACGCCGCAGCCGACCCCGCAGTAGCAGCAGGTGGAAGCGGTGATCTGGTTCATCAGCTTGCTTCCCGCAGGGCCAGCAACACCCGGCCATTCTCGACCCGTGCTGAATGGTGGTGAGCGCAACCGATGTCCGGGGCCTGGGCTTCGCCGGTCTCAAGATCGATCTGCCAGTTATGCAGCGGGCAGGCCACCCGTTTGCCGTAGATCAAACCTTGGGACAGTGGCCCGCCCTTGTGCGGGCAACGGTCGTCGAGTGCGAAAACCTCATCGTCGCTGGTACGAAAAATCGCAATGTCGCCTTTCGGGCCGGCGATGATCCGCGAGCCGAGGGCATTGATTTCTTCCAGTGCGCAGATATCCAGCCAGTTCATGCCGACACCTCCAGGTTCTTCACTGCGATGACGTCGAATTCTTTCTTCAGCAACGGTTGTTCCAGGCGTTCCTTCCACGGGTCCTGCTCGAACGACAAGGAGAATTGCAAGCGATCGTTGAGCGCCTTGCGCCGCTCCGGGTCTTCCAGCACGGCTTTCTTGATGTGCTCCATGCCGACCCGTTGCAGGTAGTGCACGGTGCGCTCGAGGTAGAACGCTTCTTCGCGATAGAGCTGCAGGAACGCGCCGTTGTATTCACGCACTTCTTCGGCGGTCTTGAGCTTGACGAAGAACTCAGCGACTTCGGTTTTGATCCCACCGTTGCCACCGATGTACATCTCCCAACCCGAATCCACGCCGATAATTCCGACGTCCTTGATGCCCGCTTCCGAACAGTTGCGTGGGCAACCGGAGACAGCCAGTTTCACTTTGTGCGGCGACCACATGTTGAACAGGTCGTGCTCAAGCTCGATGCCCAGTTGCGTGGAATTCTGGGTGCCGAAGCGGCAGAACTCACTGCCGACGCAAGTCTTCACGGTGCGGATGGATTTGCCGTAGGCGTGGCCGGACGGCATGTCGAGGTCCTTCCAGACGCCCGGCAGGTCCTGCTTCTTGATCCCCAGCAAATCGATACGCTGGCCGCCGGTCACCTTGACCATCGGCACGTTGTACTTGTCGGCCACGTCGGCAATGCGCCGCAGTTCCGAAGGATTGGTCACACCGCCCCACATCCGTGGGACTACAGAGTAAGTGCCGTCTTTCTGAATGTTGGCGTGGGCCCGTTCGTTGATCAGCCGCGATTGCGGATCGTCCTTGGCTTCGCCGGGCCAGGTGGAAATCAGGTAGTAGTTGAGCGCCGGCCGGCACGTGGCGCAGCCGTTCGGCGTGCGCCAGTTCAAATAGCTCATGGTGCCGGCGATGGTCAGCAGATGCTGCTCGCGGATGGCCTGGCGGATTTGCCCGTGATTCAAGTCGCTGCAACCGCAAATGGCTTTTTCGCTTTTCGGTTTGACGTCTGCTGCGCCGCCCACGGTGTTGATCAGGATCTGTTCCACCAACCCTGCGCAGGAGCCGCAGGAGCTGGCAGCCTTGGTGTGTTTCTTCACATCATCGACGCTGAACAGCCCGTGTTCCTGAATCGCCTTGACGATGGTGCCTTTGCACACACCGTTACAGCCGCAGACTTCGGCGGTGTCGGCCATGCTCATGGCTTTATCCTGGCCCTGATGTCCTACGTCGCCCAGGGCGTTTTCACCAAACATCAGGTGATCGCGGATCTCGTCGATGGCGTGATTCTCACGGATCTGCCGGAAATACCAGCCACCGTCTGCCGTATCGCCGTACAGACAGGCCCCGACCAGCACGTCATCCTTGATCACCAGTTTTTTGTAGACCCCGCCGATAGGGTCGGAGAGGGTGATGGTTTCGGTGCCTTCGCCGCCCATGAAGTCGCCGGCGGAAAACAGGTCGATGCCCGTCACTTTCAATTTGGTCGACGTCACCGAGCCCTTGTAGGTGGCGAAGCCCAGTTGAGCGAGGTGGTTGGCGCAGACCTTGGCCTGTTCGAACAGCGGCGCTACCAGGCCGTAAGCGATGCCGCGGTGGCTGGCGCATTCGCCGATGGCGTAGATGCGCGGGTCGTAGGTTTGCAGGGTGTCGTTGACCAGAATCCCGCGGTTGCAGGGGATGCCGGATTTTTCCGCGAGTTCGGTGTTGGGGCGAATGCCGGCGGCCATCACCACCAGGTCGGCGGGGATGATGTCGCCATTCTTGAACTCAACCGAGCCGACCCGGCCATTGCCGGCATCGTGCAGGGCCTGGGTTTGCTCGCAAAGACGAAAGTGCAGGCCGCGGGCTTCCAGGGCAGTTTGCAGCAACTGGCCGCTGGTTTTATCCAGTTGCCGCTCCAGCAGCCATTCACCGATGTGCACCACGGTGACGTGCATACCGCGCAGCATCAGGCCGTTGGCGGCTTCCAGGCCGAGCAGGCCGCCACCGATCACAACGGCGTGTTTGTGGGTTTTCGCGGTGTCGATCATTGCCTGGGTGTCGGCGATGTCGCGGTAGCCGATCACGCCGTCCAAGGTGTTGCCGGGGATCGGCAGGATGAACGGGGTCGAACCGGTGGCGATCAGCAGGCGATCGTATTCGGCCTCGCTGCCATCTTCGGCGATCACGCGGCGTTTGACCCGGTCGATCTCCACCACTTTGCGGTTGAGCAGCAGTTTGATGTTGTTGTCCAGGTACCAATCCAGATCGTTCAGCACGATCTCTTCGAAGGTCTGTTCGCCGGCCAGTACCGGTGACAGCAGGATGCGGTTGTAATTGGTATGGGGTTCGGCGCCGAAGACCGTGATGTCGTACAGCTCATTGCTCAGCTTGAGCAGTTCTTCCAGGGTGCGAACCCCGGCCATGCCGTTGCCGATCATCACCAGTTTTAGTTTTTTCATCAGGTTCTCCGGGGAGCTCGGACCCGCCTCATCAGGGCTTTCAGGTCTTGCTCGACAAATTTTGCGTAAACAAAAAAAGGCGTCCCGCTAGTTGCCTAGCGAGGACGCCTTTGTCCTTGTCCCGTTCTCTCGGGCAGCGCAGCCTTCTACGTTGAAGGTTGGGCTTTATGTATGGTGAGAGAGGTAATGCAGTGGTTGTGCCAAGTCGCACAAATGCCGAATTAATGGGCTCTTGTCACGGGAGGAGGGTGTTTCTGTGCACCGGTTCAATGCGCGATGCCCGGTTTTGAAGCAGAAAAGTCAAAAGATCGCAGCCTACGGTAGCTCCACAGGAGATCGTGGGCACCGGAAGGAGCTGCCGCAGGCTGCGATCTTTTGATCTTTTGGGGGCAGTGAAAAACTCAGCCATGAAACAGTAAAAACAGCAGCACCAGGTTCACCAGCAACGACACCAGCGCCAAGGTCCGCCAGACCTTCAACGGTTCGCGCTCCAGCAGCGGTCTGGGTCGCACGCTCAAACTGCGCCGCTCGCCCTGTTCCAGCAGCAGCAACCATTCTTCCGCCGTTTCAAAGCGTTGACCCGGATCCGCCGCCACGACGCGCTCCAGACTTTGCGCGATCCATTCCGGCAGGTCGGGTCGATAGCGACTGGCGCTGACAGAAACCCCGAACCGTGGGCGCTGAAAGGCTTCGATTTCGCCGTAGGGATAATGCCCGGTGAGCAGGAAATACAAGGTCACGCCGACGGCATACAAGTCCTGTTGCGGTGTCGGCGCTTCCCCGCGAAAGGCTTCCGGCGCTATATAGCTGGGCGTTCCGGGCAGGGCAGAAGGCTGGTCTTCGGACAGGCCAGGGCAGTAGGCGAGACCGAAGTCCAGCAGGCGTAATTCGCCGTCGTCCCCCAGCAGCAAGTTCTCCGGTTTGATATCGCGGTGGAGAATCTGCCGTCGATGCAGCATGCCAACGGCTCGCAGCAGGCGTTCGGCCAAATCCTGCCATTGGGGCAGAGGCAGCGGTCCGACCTCTGCGTTCAGTTCCGCCAAGGTAGATCCGGAATATTCCCGCATCACGTAGTACAAATGCTGACGCTGACTGGCGGCATGGACTTCAGGGAAATGCCGCCCGGCCACGCGCTTGAGAAACCATTCTTCCGACAGCAACGCCTGCCCGGCCAAGTGATCGTCACGCAGTGCTCCGGGCAAGGTTTTCAGCAGCCAGGGTTGTTGTTGCCCATCGCGCACCCGATAGAGCAACGATTGCTGGCTCTGACCGAGTATCCCTTCGACTTGCCAGCCTTCGAAAGTCTGGCCTGGTTTCAAGGCTGGCGGCAGCGGCCATTGCTGCAAATGAATCAACGCATCGCCGATGCTCGTTTCACCGAGGGCATCGACCCGCACCAGTAGGGCGCTGGCGTTGTCCTGGCTGCCGGCCAGATGCGCCGCACTGACCAAGGTCTGCGCCGCGCTGTTCAGATCCGGTTGATCGCGCAGAATTGCCGCAATCGCGGTGTCGCCCAGCACGGCCCAAATACCATCGCTGAGCAATACGAAACTTTCGTTCAGCCGCAGTTCGCCATCGAGAAAATCCAGCACCAAATGCTGATCGAGCCCAAGTGCCCGTTTGAGCACATGCTGCATGCCCGGTTGGTCCCAGACGTGATCCTCGCTGACCCGTTGCAAAGTGTCAGTGTGCCAGCGATAAACCCGGCAATCGCCGACATGTGCCAAGGTAAAACGCCTACCGCGCATGACCAAAGCACTGACAGTGGTGAGTAATGGTTGCCCACCGCCATTGGCTTGCAACCAGCGATTTTGTGCCAGCAGCAGGCGATCCAGTGCCTGCGCGACGCCCCAGGTTTCCGGCGTGGCGTAGTAATCCAGCGCCAGGGCCTGCAACGTCGAGCGGGCGGCGAGGCCACCATCGGCACACTGGCTGACGCCATCGGCGATGGCGAACAGATAACCCTTGCTCGCCGCCAGCGCCGGGGCCGGAGTGACCAGACGCAGGGCGTCCTGATTCTCCTCGCGAGGGCCGATGGCGCTCGCTTCGGCAAAACTCAGTTGCAGGCTCATTCAGCCCTCACACCCGAGCTGCGGTCACGGCTGCCGAACCCCAAGTGGTTCTCCAGCGACGTTTCACGCCGTGCAGACCGAACCAGGCCAGAACGCCAAGGCTGGCGAACAACCACAAGGCCAGTTGATAACTGCCGGTGCTTTGCTTGATCGCGCCCATGCCCGCTGCCAGTGCAAATCCACCAATACCGCCGGCCATGCCGATCAAACCGGTCATCACACCGATCTCGCGACGAAAACGCTGCGGCACCAATTGGAAAACAGCGCCGTTACCGGCACCCAAACCGAGCATGGTGCAGACGAAAAGTGCCAGTGCCGCGTAGGAACTCGGCAGATTGAAACCCACCGCTGCGATGCAGACCGCCGCCACCGTGTACATCCCCAAAAGGGTGCGAATGCCACCGAAACGGTCGGCCAGAGCGCCGCCCAACGGACGCATCAAGCTGCCACCAAATACACAGGCGGCGGTGTAATAACCGGCGGTCACCGGGCTCAGGCCATATTGGTCGTTGAAATAGCCGGGCAGGGCGCTGGCCAGGCCGATGAAGCCACCGAAGGTCACGCTGTAGAAAAACATGAACCACCAGCTGTCGCGGTCGCCCAAGGCCTTGAAGTAGTCGGACATCGACTTGGCTTTCGGCCGCTCAGGCGCGTTTTTGGCCAGCCAGGCGAAGACGATGATGGTCAGGATCAGCGGGATCAGGGCGAAGCCGAACACGTTGCTCCAGCCAAATGCAGCGGCCAGCACCGGGGCGATCAGTGCAGCGAGCACGGTGCCCGAGTTACCGGCACCGGCAATGCCCATGGCTTTGCCTTGGTGTTGTGGTGGATACCATTGCGAGGCCAGCGGCAGGGCGACGGCGAAGGACGCGCCGGCCATGCCGAGGAACAGGCCCAGCACCAGCGCTTGTTCATAACTGTGGATGCCGAGTTTCCAGGCACCGAACAGGGCGCAGATGACGATTACCTGGCCAATCAGCCCGGCGGTTTTCGGCGACAGGCGATCAGCCAGCAAGCCCATTACAAAGCGCAATACGGCCCCGGCCAGAATCGGCGTGGCCACCACCAGCCCGCGCTGCTGGGTGGTCAGGTGCAGGTCGGCGGCGATCTGCACTGCCAGTGGGCCGAGCAGGTACCAGACCATGAAACTCAGGTCGAAATAGAGGAAGGCCGCGAACAATGTCGGGGTATGGCCAGATTTCCAGAAGCTTGAATTCATCGCGCACCTCAGCTGTTAGGAGTCTCGAGAAGGAGTCATGAGCTTGCAGGTGGGGCGCCGCATCGGCCGCACCACCGGCCCCGGTCTGTGGGGCCAAAACAAAAAAACGCCGCCACCGGATTCGCCAAAGGGCGAATGAGGTGAGCGACGTCTTTGTCGTAGGTGGGGCAACCGCCGTTGGTTACCTGTAGTGATTACCTAGCGAGATCTGTGCCAGGTTCACGCAGATCGTTCCCACGCTCTGCGTGGGAATGCATCCCGTGACGCTCTGCGTCACAGCTCGAAGCGGACGCAGAGCGTCCATGGCGGCATTCCCACGCGGAGCGTGGGAACGATCGGTTACCCGAGCAACTCGCTCATGGCAATGATCTGCTCCGCCACCTGAATCAGCTTCTGCTGCCGGCTCATGGCCTGCCGGCGCATCAGGGTGTAGGCCTCTTCCTCGTTGCAGTCCTTCATTTTCATCAGCAGCCCTTTGGCCAGCTCGATCCGCTTGCGCTCGGCCAGTTGCTGGTCACGGGCGTTGAGTTGGGCGCGCAGGGCCTGGTCGCTTTCAAAGCGCGCCATGGCCACGTCGAGAATCGGCTGCAAGCGCTGTGCGTGGATGCCTTCGACGATGTAGGCACTGACCCCGGACTTGATCGCCTGACGCATCACATCGGGGTCATGTTCGTCTGTAAACATCACGATCGGTCGCGGTTGATCGCGGCTTACCAGCACCACTTGTTCCATCACATCGCGGCTCGGTGACTCGGTATCGATCAAAATCACGTCCGGACGCACCGTTTCGACGCGTGCGGGCAGGTCGATGGTCAGGCCCGACTCGTCGATCACCTCGAACCCGGCTTCGGTCAGCGCCGCCTTCAGGCGACCGACTTTCTTCGCGGTGTCGTTGATCAGCAGGATACGCAACATATTCGCAGTCTCCTGTCAGCGGCTGGCGAGAAGGGGCGAGCTGTCGCTCATGGCGTGCAGCTTGAAACTGCGGGCATAGCCGGCGGGGTCCAGGCCATCCCAGACCTTGCCGTCGATCAACTGGCTGCTGCGCATTGGCTGATCACTCGTGGCCACACCTACAGCGGTGGCGGCCTCTCGATACAAGTCTAGTTGCTGGACCTGCCGGGCCACGCCCAGGTAGTCCGGGTCGTCGCGCAACAAACCCCAGCGGCGGAACTGGGTCATGAACCACATGCCATCGGACAGATACGGCAGATTGACCTCGCCATCACCATGGAAGCGCAGCGCGTGCGGGTCCTGCCAGCGATTACCCAGGCCATCGGCGTAGTCACCAAGCAACCTCGGCGCGATGCAATCGAGTGGCGCGTCGAGGTATTCGGGCGCACTCAACAGCTTCGCGGTGCTGCAGCGATTTTCCGTGCTTTGTTCGATGAAACGGCTGGCTTCGAGGATCGCCATCACCAGCGCCCGTGCGGTGTTGGGGTATTGCTCGACAAAGGCACGGGTGCAGCCGAGGACTTTTTCCGGGTGATCGGGCCAGATGGTCTGGGTGGTGGCCATCGTGAACCCCAGGTTTTGCTGCACCGCGCTGGCGGACCATGGTTCGCCGACGCAGAAGCCATCGATGCGCCCGGCTTGCAGGTGCGCGATCATTTGCGGCGGCGGCACGACCACGCTGTCGACGTCCTGCAACGGATGAATACCCTGACTCGCGAGCCAGTAATACAGCCACATGGCGTGGGTGCCCGTAGGAAATGTCTGGGCGAAGGTGAGTTTTGGGCGACTTTGGTGCACGTGTCGGTCCAGTGCTTCAGGACTGGTCACGCCTAAAGTCTGTAAGCCATGGGAAAGGTTGATGCTCTGGCCATTCTGATTGAGGCCCATGAGCACCGCCATGTCGGTCGACGCGACACCGCCGATGCCCAAATGCACGGCGTAGATCAAACCGTACAGACTGTGGGCGGCATCGAGTTCGCCACTGACCAGTTTGTCCCGCAGGTTGGCCCAGGACGACTGGCGCTTGAGGTTCAGGGTCAGGCCATAAGGTTGGGCAAAGCCCTGCGTGGCCGCGACCACCACGGAAGCGCAGTCGCTCAGGGCCATGAAGCCGAGGTTGATTTCGGTCTTTTCCGGGGCATCGCTGCCGTTGACCCAGGCCAGAGGGTTGGCTGGAACTTCAATCATCGGTAAACACCTTCCATAAAAAAGCGCCGGACCGGGCTGCTTGCCAGGGCAAGGCCAAGTGACGACGCCTTTGTCTTTCGACTCATCCCGCCGTTGGCATGAGTGCTGATGTCAGTGACGGTGCAAGGCATATGCCATCGCCCGCTGATTTTGTCGTGTGCCTCGCCTGCAACCCCGATGCCCGGCTATAATCGCCGCCACTTTTCGTAGCCCAGAGTCAAACCCGCCCATGTACACCCTGGCCCGTCAGCTGTTGTTCAAACTTTCCCCGGAAACCTCCCACGATCTGTCCCTGGACCTGATCGGCGCGGGCGGGCGTTTGGGGCTCAACGGCTTGCTGTGCAAGGCGCCGGCGAAAATGGCGGTGACCGTCATGGGCCTCGACTTCCCGAACCCGGTGGGTCTGGCGGCCGGTCTGGACAAGAACGGCGCGGCCATCGACGGTTTTGCGCAACTGGGTTTTGGCTTTGTCGAGATCGGCACCATCACCCCGCGTCCGCAACCGGGCAACCCGAAGCCACGGATTTTCCGTCTGCCGGATGCCGAGGCGATCATCAACCGCATGGGGTTCAACAACCTCGGCGTCGATCACCTGCTGGCCCGAGTGGCGGCGGCCAAGTACAAGGGCGTGCTGGGCATCAATATCGGCAAAAACTTCGATACCCCGGTTGAGCGAGCGGTCGACGACTACCTGATCTGCCTGGACAAGGTCTACGCCCACGCCAGCTACGTGACGGTCAACGTCAGCTCGCCGAACACCCCGGGCCTGCGCAGCCTGCAATTCGGCGATTCGCTGAAGCAATTGTTGGCCGACCTGGCCACGCGTCGCGCAGAACTGGCGCTGCGCCATGGCAAGCATGTACCACTGGCGATCAAGATTGCGCCGGACATGACCGACGAAGAAACCGCTCAGGTTGCGCAAGCGCTGATCGAAACCGGGATGGACGCGGCGATCGCCACCAACACCACCCTGAGCCGCGTCGGCGTAGAAGGCATGGAGCATGGTGACGAGGCGGGCGGTTTGTCCGGCGCACCGGTTCGCGACAAGAGCACCCACACCGTGAAGGTGCTGGCGGCCGAGTTGGCCGGTCGCTTGCCGATCATCGCCGTGGGCGGCATCACCGAAGGCAAGCACGCGGCTGAGAAAATCGCTGCGGGTGCCAGCTTGGTGCAGCTCTATTCCGGCTTCATCTATAAAGGCCCGGCGCTGATTCGTGAATCTGTAGACGCCATCGCCGCCTTGCGCTGACTTGTAGCAGCTGCCGAGCACCGCGAGGCTGCGTTCGGCAGCTGCTACAAGGGAATTGTATTTCGGCGAAAAGCAGGCATAAAAAAGGGCTCCTCGAGGGAGCCCCTGGGCCGAAGCCCGCCGCCCGGATGGGGCGTGCGTGGTAAGTCGTTACGTAATCAGATTGTCGTGTCGGAGTGTGTGCCCTGTGTTAGCCGACGGCGTGAAGTTCGTTGAGTCTATGGATTCCCGCAGTGCCGGTCATACCGTCCCAGTTGTCGCCGCGTCCTTCTCGCCAGCCGTTAATCCAGGCTTGGCGTACCGACGGTAGAGTAAATGGGCAAAGCTCACGGGATTTGCCACCAACGCCATATTGATATCCGCGCAAAAATGCTCTTTCCAACGGATCACGCTTAAGTCTTCTCATAGGGTGTTGCCCTCACTTGTTGACTGTATTTATCGCGTCGACCTCAATTGAGGTCTGGCAGAAAAACTCCTGCCGTTGGGGGCTCGCTGCCGGCGTCGCGAGCCAAGGTGTTGACGTCATTGCGGCGTCAACCTGTATTGAGTTCTAACCAATGCGTCACATCGAGGGAATGATCGTTTTGTCATAAGGACGTAACCATAAAGATGGTATGGCGATAAGTAACACGATGTTGTCCCGTGTTTATTGGCAAAACCCCGGTATGATCAGCTCCTCGCTGGATGATGGGGGTAATCCTTTAGTGAGAATGCCTCCTGTTGAGCAGGGGGACTATTCGACGAAGGGTCGACTTATGACATTTTGTTGCATCAACTTTTTTATCTGTCTTTGCATCTAAGCTCTTTTAACCCGAGCAGCAAGGGTGGGACGGCACACCTTCGTGCCACGCGGGCGCTCTTTTAGAAAAGCGCCTGATTGAAAACCGGGCCGGCAATGCGTTGCCGGTTCACTTAGCTAAAGGCTCTGAGACTCCAATGTCCGATCAATTCGAAATCTTCCTCACCTGCCCTAAAGGCCTTGAAGGCCTGCTGATCGAGGAAGCCGTCGGGCTTGGCCTTGAAGAAGCACGTGAGCACACCTCTGCCGTGCGCGGCATGGCCACCATGGAAACCGCTTATCGCCTGTGCCTGTGGTCGCGTCTGGCGAACCGGGTGCTGCTGGTGCTCAAGCGTTTCCCGATGAAAGACGCCGAAGACCTCTATCACGGCGTGCTGGATATCGAGTGGCAAGACCACATGCTCAACGATGGCACCCTGGCCGTCGAGTTCAGCGGTCACGGCTCGGGCATCGACAACACCCACTTCGGCGCCTTGAAGGTCAAGGACGCCATCGTCGACAAACTGCGCACGCCGCAGGGCGATCGTCCGTCCATCGACAAGCTCAACCCGGACCTGCGCATTCACCTGCGCCTGGACCGTGGCGAAGCGATTCTGTCCCTCGACCTCTCCGGCCACAGCCTGCACCAGCGCGGTTATCGCTTGCAGCAAGGCGCGGCGCCGCTGAAGGAAAACCTCGCGGCAGCGATCCTGATCCGTTCCGGCTGGCCACGCATTGCGGCCGATGGCGGCGCGCTCGCTGACCCGATGTGCGGTGTCGGTACGTTCCTCGTCGAAGCTGCGATGATCGCCGCCGATATGGCGCCGAACCTGCGTCGCGAGCAGTGGGGTTTCACGGCCTGGCTCGGTCACGTCCCGGCCCTGTGGAAAAAGCTTCACGAAGAAGCCACTGAGCGTTGCGCGGCCGGTCTGGCCAAGCCACCGCTGTGGATTCGCGGTTACGAAGCCGATCCGCGCCTGATTCAACCGGGCCGCAACAACGTTGAACGTGCCGGCCTGAGCGAGTGGATCAAGATCTACCAGGGCGAGGTCGGGACGTTCGAGCCGCGTCCGGATCAGAACCAGAAAGGCCTGGTGATCTGCAACCCACCGTACGGCGAACGTCTGGGTGACGAAGCGAGTTTGCTCTATCTCTACCAGAACCTCGGCGAACGTCTGCGTCAGGCTTGCTTGAACTGGGAAGCCGCGGTATTCACCGGCGCCCCGGACCTGGGCAAGCGCATGGGCATCCGCAGCCACAAACAATATTCGTTCTGGAACGGCGCCTTGCCGTGCAAGTTGCTGCTGATCAAGGTCACGCCGGACCAGTTTGTTACCGGCGAACGTCGCACTCCGGAACAGCGTCAGGTCGAGCGTGAGCAGGCCGAAGTCGAAGTCGTAGACAACAACGTAGCACCCGGCAAATACGAGAAATACAACAAGAACGGCAACCCGATCAAACCGGCACCGGTGGTGATCGAGCAGCCGCGCTTGAGCGAAGGCGGGCAGATGTTTGCCAACCGTCTGCAAAAGAACCTCAAGGCCCTCGGCAAGTGGGTCAAGCGCGAAGGTATCGACTGCTACCGCGTCTACGATGCCGACATGCCGGAATACTCCATGGCCATCGACCTGTATCAGGATTGGGTCCACGTCCAGGAATACGCCGCGCCGAAGTCCATCGATCCGGAAAAAGCCTCGGCGCGCATGTTCGATGCCTTGGCTGCCATTCCGCAGGCCCTGAACATCGACAAGAGCCGCGTGGTGGTCAAGCGTCGCGAGCGTCAGAGCGGCACCAAGCAGTACGAACGCCAAGCGGCACAGGGCAAGTTCGTCGAGGTCAACGAAGGCGGCGTGAAGTTGCTGGTCAACCTTACCGACTACCTCGACACCGGGCTGTTCCTCGATCACCGGCCGATGCGCATGCGGATTCAGAAAGAGGCGGCTGGCAAGCGCTTCCTCAACCTGTATAGCTACACCGCAACCGCCAGTGTTCACGCAGCCAAGGGCGGCGCGCGCAGCACCACCAGCGTCGACCTGTCGAAAACCTATCTGGACTGGGCGCGTCGCAACCTGTCGCTGAACGGTTTCTCCGAGAAGAACCGTCTGGAGCAGGGCGACGTGATGGCCTGGCTCGACGCCTGCCGTGACGAATACGACCTGATCTTCATCGATCCGCCGACGTTCTCCAACTCCAAGCGCATGGAAGGGATCTTCGACGTGCAGCGTGACCAGGTGCAATTGATCGACCTGGCCATGGCGCGTCTGGCCCCGGGCGGCGTGTTGTACTTCTCCAACAACTTCCGCAAGTTCCAGCTCGAGGAAAACCTTGCCGAGCGTTATGCGGTCGAGGAAATCACCGCCCAGACCATCGATCCGGATTTCGCCCGTAATGGCAAGATCCACCGTGCCTGGAAAATCACGGCTCGTTGAAACTTGAAGGGATTGGATCCACAGAGCCTTGATTTTTAAAGGCTCTTGGCTTCTTTCTGTGCTGGTCAAATTGATGGCTAATAGCTATAACTCAACGCATGGCCAATGGGCTTTCCCGCACCTGGCGTTTTGAGTTGCGTCTATGTCGTTGCACGCCGTGCGCCCGAAGATCCTGGGTTTTATCAGTGAAGATGTCTCGGCCTGGCTGGTCGCTCTGCTGGTATTGGTTGTCGGCGGGATTCTCACGGGATTGCTGGCGTGGTCGACGCTGAATCTGTTCCACCATCAATTGCGGCAACGTTTCCAACTGCTGGCCAGTGAACGTTACAGCCGTATCGAAGAACGCTTCGAAGATCAGGAGCAGCGCCTCGATGGCCTGCGCCGGTTCTTTGCCAATTCCGATTCGGTCTCCCGCGCGGAGTTCGACGGTTACACCCAACCGCTGTTGCACCGGACTCAGGCCTATTCCTTCGCCAAGCGGGTAACCGGTGCCGAACGGGCGGTATTTGAACGCCAGGTGCGTGCAGAGGGTTTACCCGACTTCACCCTGCGCGAACTCAATGCCGACGGCCAACTGCAACTGGCGGCCGAACGGGATGAGTACGTGGCGGTGCTGTATAGCCAGACCCAAAGCAAACTGGGTTCGCCGCTGGGCTACGACTTGTGGGCTCAACCCTTGCGCCGTGCCACCCTTGAACGGGCCGATCAGCACGGCGGCATGGCGGTATCGCAGCCGATGCATCTGGTCAGTATCGAACCGGCCTATGCGCGCGGCGTGCTGCTGGTCGCACCGGTGTTGCTGCGCAATAGTCCGGCGACGGCGGGGGTGAAACCGTACGGTTATGTCATGGCGGTGATCAGCATGCATCAGTTGCTGGCGGACGGGCTGCCGGAGGCTGGCCGTGACTATCTTTCGGTGCGCATCCTCGACTTATCCACAGATGATCAGCACGAAGTGCTTTATGAGTCCCCCAACCCCCCAGCCCCCAGTGAGTTGTTCGCGACCCGACTGCTACGGCTTGCCGACCATGACTATCAAGTCGACATTCAGCCCAGCGATGCCTTCCTGCGAGCCAATCATTCTTCGGTGACCACCCTGGTGGTGCTGGGCGGCTTGCTCAGTCTGTTGCTCAGTGCCTTGCTCTATGTGCTGGTCAGTCAGCGTCGACGGGCGCTGAAAATGGTCGAACAACGGACCCAGGAACTGCGTGCCCGCGAGCAGGAGTTGCGCGGCACCCATGGCCAGTTGCGTGGCGTGCTGAATGCCGCGACCCAAGTGGCGATCATCGCCACTGATCTGCGCGGGGTTATCCAAACCTTTAATGCCGGTGCCGAGCAAATGCTGGGCTACACCAGCACCGAGGTGGTGGGCCACATGACCCTGGAAAACCTGCACCTGCCCCGGGAGCTCCTGGCACGTTCGGCGGAGTTGAGCGCGCGTTATGGCAAACCGATCCCGACCTGCCAGGCGATGTTGGTCGAGGGCGGCGAGGAGGGCGGTCACGAAGCGCGGGAATGGACGCTGCTGCGTAGCGACGGCAGCCATTTGACCGTGAACATGCTGGCGACCCCGGTCCTCGATGAGCAAGGCTTGTGGGTCGGGCACTTGGCGATCTGTATTGACATCACCGAACGCAAGCGGGTCCACGAGGCCTTGGCGGCACGGGATTTGTTGCTGAAGAAACTCAGCGCTCATGTGCCCGGCGGGATCTACCAATTCAAGATGGAATTCGATGGTCGCTTCAGCGTGATCTACGCCAGCGACGGTATTCGCGATATCTACGAACTTGAACCGGATGTGATGTTGCTCAACGCCGAGGCGATTTTCACGCGGATTCATCCGCAGGACACCACCCGGGTCCGCGCTTCGATCCGGGCGTCGGCGGACACCCTCAGCCCTTGGCGCGAGGAATACCGCGTGCAGCTGCCCCTGCGCGGCCTGCGCTGGGTTCGTGGCGAGGCGACGCCGGAGGAATTGCCCGGTGGCGGCGTGCTCTGGCACGGCTATGTTTCGGACATCTCCGACTTGAAACGGGTGGAAGAAGAACTGCGGGCGCTATCGATCACCGACTCCCTGACCGGGATCCACAACCGCCGCTATTTCCAGGAGCGCCTGACCACGGAAATGGCCCGGGTCGAACGCGGTGGTGGCGAACTGTCGGTGATCATGCTCGATATCGACCATTTCAAACGCATCAATGACCAGCATGGCCACGCGGTCGGCGATCGGGTGTTGCAGATCGTGTGCGAACGCATCGGCCATAGGCTGCGCCGCACCGACGTGTTCTGTCGCCTGGGTGGCGAGGAGTTCATGGTGCTCTGCCCGGACATCAACGGCGAGCATGCCCATGTCCTGGCCTTGCAGCTATGGCAAGGGCTGCGCAGTTCGCCGATCGAAGGCGTCGGGACCGTGACCGCCAGTTTCGGGATTGCCAGCTGGCGAGTCGGGGAGGGTGCGGATGCGCTGCTGCTGCGGGCGGATTCGGGGGTGTATGCGGCGAAACAGGCAGGACGGGATCGGGTTGAGGGGGAGATGAATTAACCCCGGGAGGATGATCGTTCCCACGCTCTGCGTGGGAATGCCTCTAGGGACGCTCTGCGTCCAGTGACGCGGAGCGTCACGGGCTGCATTCCCACGCAGAGCGTGGGAACGATCAGGAGGGGGCGTTACAACACCGAAGCCGTTTCCGGCAGTTTCGGCTGGCGATACAGGTCCAGCAGCACTTGATCCAGCACCGACGACGCGCCAAACGGTGCCTTGTCGTTGAGGATCGCCACTACCGCCCAGGTATTGCCGTTGATGTCGCGGCTGAACCCGGCAATCGCCCGAACCGTATTCAGGGTGCCGGTCTTGATGTGCGCTTCACCGCGCATCGCCGTGGTCTTCAGGCGTTTGCGCATGGTGCCGTCGGTGCCGGCAATCGGCATCGAGCTGATGAACTCGGCCGAATACGGGCTTTTCCAGGCCGCTTGCAGCATGCCGGCCATTTCACGCGCACTTACACGTTCCGCACGGGAAAGGCCGGAACCGTTTTCCATCACCAGGTGCGGCGCGGTGATGCCTTTCTTCGCCAGCCACTGACGCACGACACGCTGTGCAGCCTTGGCATCGTCACCGTCGGCCTCGGTGCGGAACTGCGCACCCAGGCTCAGGAACAGTTGCTGGGCCATGGTGTTGTTACTGTATTTGTTGATGTCGCGGATGATTTCCGCCAGGTCCGGCGAAAAGGCCCGAGCCAGAACCTTGGCATCTTTAGGCGTTGGCGCCAAACGGTCCACGCCCTGAATGCTGCCGCCCAGTTCCTTCCAGATCGCTCGCACGGCGCCTGCGGTGTAGGTCGCGTGGTCGAGCAGCGACAGGTAAGTCTGGGAGCTGCAACCCTCGCCCAACTGGCCGCCGACCGTCACGGTCACGCTGCCATCGGCCTGGGTCACCGGGTTGTAACGCACGCCACCGGTGCATTGCTTGGAGTTGACGGCTTTGACCTGGTTTTCGATGCGAATGGTGGCAATCGGCGGTTCCACCGACACCAGCACCCGGCCATTGTCGTTACGCGCCACAAAGCGCAAGGCCTTGAGGTTGACCATCAGCGCGTCAGGTTTGACCAGGAACGGCTTGTTATCGTCATTGCCGTCGTCGTTGAACTGCGGCAATTGCGGTTGTACGAAGAAATTGCGGTCCAGCACCAGGTCGCCGGTGATTTGCGTCACACCGTTGGCGCGCAGGTCACGCATCAGCAACCAGAGTTTTTCCATGTTCAGCTTCGGATCGCCGCCACCCTTGAGGTAGAGGTTACCGTTGAGGATGCCGCCGCTGAGCGTGCCGTCGGTGTAGAACTCGGTTTTCCACTGGTGGTTCGGGCCGAGCATTTCCAGGGCTGCGTAAGTGGTGACCAGTTTCATGGTCGAGGCCGGGTTGACCGATACATCAGCGTTGTAAATGGTCGGGGTGCCAGGGCCGTTGAGTGGAATCATCACCAGCGACAAGGCGTTGGCTGGCATTTTGCTGGCCTTGATGGCCTTTTCAACGTTGGGCGTCAGCGCGGTGTTGATCGGAGCGGCGGAAACAGAGAAGGCCAGAGGGAGCAGAAAACCGGCCAGTAACAATGGACGCAAAGATTTGATCATGTGAAATAAAACCCTACAGCCGAGGGGAAAAAAGACGAGGGCATGAAGATAAATTCCCTCAGTGGTCATGAAAGTGTCGGCATTATGCCCCAAGGTGTAGCGGCTTGTGCCGTGCCCTGGCCTTCTAATTGGCTATTTTTTACCGACGGTAGGGCTTGCAGCCCAGAGAGACGGGCAATCGGCGCCTTAAACTGCTAAAGTGCCGCCCGTTATTACTTATGAGGATTGTTCCAATGGCGACTAACCGTTCCCAGCGTCTGCGCAAAAAACTGTGCGTCGATGAATTTCAAGAGCTGGGTTTCGAACTGAACCTGGATTTCAAAGAAGATTTGGCCGATGAAGCCATTGATGCTTTCCTCGACGCGTTCCTGAAAGAAGCCATGGAAGCCAACGGTCTGGGCTATGTTGGCGGCGACGACTTCGGTCTGGTTTGCCTGCAGAAGCGTGGCTCGGTGTCCGAAGAGCAGCGTGCCGCTGTTGAAGCCTGGCTCAAAGGCCGCAGCGAACTGACTGAAGCGACTGTCAGCCCGCTGATCGACGTCTGGTACCCGGAAAAGCCGATCAATCCGGTAGCTTGATGTTGTAAAAAACGGCGACCCAAGGGTCGCCGTTTTTTTTTGTGACGATCAAAGGCTCGCAGCCTCGTTTCACTCGACAGCTGCTACATGGATTGCATTGCCCTGTAGCAGCTGTCGAGTGAAACGAGGCTGCGAGCTTTTAGCTTTTACGCCAGTTCAGAATCACCAGCGTCAACACCCCCGCCACAATCCCCCAGAACGCCGAACCGATGGAAAACAGCGTCAGCCCCGACGCCGTGACCATAAAGGTAATCAGCGCCGCTTCACGTTCCTTCACTTCATTCATGGCGATGCTCAAGCCATTGATGATCGAGCCGAACAGCGCCAGTGCCGCAATCGACAGCACCAACTCTTTCGGTAGCGCGGCAAACAGTGCCGCCAGTGTCGCGCCGAACACCCCGGCGATCCCGTAGAAAATCCCGCACCAGACGGCCGCCGTGTAGCGCTTGTTGCGATCCTCATGGGCATGCGGCCCGGTGCAAATCGCCGCGCTGATGGCTGCCAGGTTGATCCCGTGGGAACCGAACGGCGCCAGCAGCAACGAGGCGATGCCGGTGGTGGTGATCAGCGGCGAGGCCGGCACGGTGTAACCGTCGGCGCGCAACACGGCAATTCCGGGCATGTTTTGCGAGGTCATCGCCACGACGAACAGCGGAATGCCGATGCTGATGGTCGCGGCCAGGGAGAAGTGCGGCGTGGTCCAGACCGGCGTCGCCACTTCCAGATGGAAGCCGCTGAAGTCCAGCAGGCCCATGAACCCGGAAAGCGCCGTGCCGATCAACAGCGCGGCCAGCACGGCATAACGCGGCGACAGGCGTTTGATCACCAGATAAGTGAAGAACATGCCCAATACCAGCGCGGTGCGATGCTGCGCGGCGACGAAGATTTCGCTGCCGATCTTGAACAGAATCCCCGCCAACAGCGCCGCTGCCAATGAAGCCGGAATCTTTTTCACTAGCCGCTCGAAGCTGCCGGTCAAACCACAAATCGTCACCAGCACCGCACAGGTAATGTAGGCGCCAATGGCTTCGCCGTAGGTCACGCCGCCCAGACTGGTGATCAGCAACGCCGCGCCGGGGGTCGACCAGGCGATGGTGATCGGCGTGCGGTAACGCAGAGACAGGCCAATCGAGCACACCGCCATGCCAATCGAGATCGCCCAGATCCACGAGGAAATCTGCCCGCTGGTCAGACCTGCCGCTTGCCCGGCCTGGAACATCAGCACCAGGGAGCTGGTGTAGCCGGTCATCATCGCGATGAAGCCGGCGACGATCGCAGAAGGCGACGTATCGGCCAAAGGGCGGAGCTGTGTGTGCGTGGCGTCAGTCATGACAACGGTGTTCCTTGTTCAGGCTGCGGATTCTGCGTTCAAGCCTAAACTCAAAAGTAACCAGTCGTTGCAATACAGCGGAAGTGACAAACAGCCGTACAGTCGTGTTGCCACCCTCCATTGTGTACAATCGCAGTGTTTTTTACGCGATACTTGCCAGCGACCCACTGTGCCGTATTACAGTCACGGTCAATTCGCCGCAGTTCTCCCGACTCGAGTGCCCATGAACGAACAGTTGCAACCCCTAAAGAAACAACCGCGAGCAGGTAAAGCCGGCCGCAGCGGTACCCAGGACGATATTGTCTACGCGCATATCTTCGAGGCCATCCTCGAACAGCGTCTGGCGCCCGGTACCAAGTTGAGCGAAGAAGCGCTGGGGGAAATTTTCGGGGTCAGTCGCACCATCATTCGCCGCGCGCTGTCGCGCCTGGCCCATGAAGGCGTCGTGCTGCTGCGTCCGAACCGTGGCGCTGTCGTGGCCAGCCCGAGTGTCGAAGAAGCTCGCCAGGTGTTCATGGCCCGGCGTCTGGTGGAGCGTGCGATCACTGAATTGGCGGTACAGCACGCCACAGCCGAACAGATTGCCGAGTTGCGCCAGATGGTCAGCGACGAGCGCGACAGCTTCTCCCGTGGCGATCGCGGCGCCGGTATTCGTCTGTCGGGCGAGTTCCACTTGAAGCTGGCAGAAGCGGCGAAAAATGCGCCGCTGATCAGCTTCCAGCGCAGCCTTGTGTCACAGACTTCGTTGATCATTGCCCAGTACGAAAGCGGCAATCGCTCCCACTGTTCCTACGACGAGCACACCCAGCTGATCGACGCCATCGAAGCGCGCAACGCTGAGCTGGCGGTGGACCTGATGATGCATCACATGGATCACATCGATAGCAAACTCAACCTCGACGAGGAAAGCGCGTCGGATGATTTGCATGCGGTGTTCTCGCATTTGTTGCAGACCAAGAAGCCAGGGCGGCCGGTCGCGAAGCTCTGAAGTACCGATGATAAAAAATCCCCCGCAGTGTGAGGCTGCGGGGGATTTTTTTTGAGTGTCAGATCGTTCCCACGCGGAGCATCACTAGTGTCCGGTAAAAACCGAAGGGGGAGCTTGCTCCCCCTTGCTGTGCCTGCTTCGTAAGCAATAATCAGGTTTTCAGACTTGATTTTCGCCCATGTTCAGCAGCACTCGATTTGCGCAAATGCTTCAAGCCCTTCCTCATCAGCTCTTCAAAGCCGCCGTCAAACGCTGTGGCGCTGATCGTTACGCCAAACAATTCACGTCCTGGGATCTGCTCGTCACGCTGATTTACGGTCAGCTGACGCAAGCCAAAAGCTTGCGTACGTTGGCGACAGCCTCGCAGTCGCTGCAACCCCATCGCCACCACCTCAACGCCAAGAACATGGTGCGTTCGACCCTTTGTGATGCGTTGAACAAGCGCAGCTCAGAGCCGTTTCGGCTGGCCTGTGAGCACTTGCTTCAAGGCATTGGCCGCAAGCAGCGCAAGTCGCTCGAAGCCATGATCACCCTGATCGATTCGACCTCGATCAGCCTGCGCGGACCCGGTTTTGACGAATGGACCACCGCGACGAAAACCCGCATAACCCAAGGCTTGAAGGTACATGTGGCCATCGATCCACAGCAAACAGCCCCGACTTACGTAAACATCACCGCCGCCAACGTCAACGATCTGAGCGATGCCCTGACCATGCCGCTTGAAGCAGGTATGACGTACGTTTTCGACAAGGGTTACTGCGACTACAACTGGTGGCACCAGATTGATCAGATGGGTTCTTTCTTCGTCACCCGACTGAAGAAAAACGCCAATCTAAAGCCGGTAGAAAATTTGAGGGAAAAGGATGCACCCGAATTCATTGAGGCGGACGAATCGGTATTGTTCGGGAAGAAATACCTGAACACTCGACGTCCGAATCTCTACCAAAATCAGGCTGTGCGTCGGGTTCAGATCCGCCGAGAGGACCACGAAACGCCATTGATTCTGGTCACCAACGACTTCTCTCGCTCAGCGGAGGAGATCGCCGATCTGTACAAACAACGTTGGCAGATCGAACTGTTTTTTAAGTGGATCAAGCAAAACCTCAAGCTCAAACGGTATTTCGGCTTCTCTGAAAATGCCGTTCGTTTGCAGATCTACAGCGCCTTGATTACCTATCTTTTGCTGCATCTTTATCAGCGCCGTTCAGGTTGCTCGGGATCTATTTCAGACTTTGCCATTCGGCTAACCCACAGCTTGTTCGAACGCCCATTAAGCATTGAACACCTTGAACAGCGAAGGCAAAAGCGAACAAAGCTGAAGGCTGCCCAAGGCAGCCTTCAGCTTTGAAAAGGTTTTACCGGACACTAGTGACGCGGAGCATGGGAACGATCAGCGTGGAGAGATCTTAGCGCTGATGCACCTGATTCCCCGCCGCATACGTCTGCAACACCGTCCGGTCATCCCCCAGCGTCATCAATACAAACAACGTCTCGGCAATGTTATTGGCCTGCTTCAAGCGGTAGCTGAGCAGCGGCGTGGCGTTGTAGTCCAGCACCAGGAAGTCCGCATCAGTGCCCGGTTGCAGGGTGCCGATCTTGTCTTCCAGTCGCAGCGCACGCGCACCACCGAGGGTCGCCAGGTACAGCGATTTGAACGGGCTCAGTCGCGCACCTTGCATCTGCATGACCTTGTACGCTTCGTTCAACGTTTGCAGCAGCGAGAAACTGGTGCCGCCACCGACGTCCGTACCGAGGCCGACATTCAACTTGTGCTTCTCAGCCATCGGCAGGTTGAACAAACCGCTGCCGAGGAAGAAGTTCGACGTCGGACAGAAGGCGATCGCCGAGCCGGTTTCCGCCAGCCGCGCGCATTCGTCATCGCACAGGTGCACGCCGTGGGCGAATACCGAGCGCTCGCCGAGCAGTTTGTAGTGGTCGTAGACGTCCAGGTAACCCTTGCGCTCCGGGAACAGCGCCTTGACCCACTCGACTTCCTTGAGGTTTTCGCTGATGTGAGTCTGCATGTACAGGTCTGGGAATTCGCTGAGCAATTGGCCGGCGAGGGTCAGTTGTTCAGGGGTGCTGGTCGGGGCGAAGCGCGGGGTGACCGCGTAGTGCAGGCGACCCTTGCCGTGCCAGCGTTCGATCAGCGCCTTGCTTTCGACATAGCTGGATTCGGCGGTGTCAGTCAGGTAGTCCGGTGCGTTGCGGTCCATCATCACCTTGCCGGCGATCATCCGCAGGTCCAGCTGTTCGGCGGCTTCGAAGAACGAGTTCACCGATTGCGGGTGCACGCTGCCGAACACCAGCGCGGTGGTGGTGCCGTTGCGCAGCAGT
The DNA here is from genome assembly GCF_047758685.1 of Pseudomonas lyxosi. Classification (NCBI taxonomy): domain Bacteria; kingdom Pseudomonadati; phylum Pseudomonadota; class Gammaproteobacteria; order Pseudomonadales; family Pseudomonadaceae; genus Pseudomonas; species Pseudomonas lyxosi. Next base: position 6,201,813 of record NZ_CP180481.1, on the reverse strand, counting down.
TCCTTGATGAAAATGCCCGCGACTTCGTCAGCGTGAGCCTTGTCGGCGAACTGGCTTTCGCACGGGAAGGTGTAAGTGTTGAGCCAGTCCAGCAGCTGCTCGCCGTAGGCGCCGACCATGCCGGTTTGCGGCAAGTGAATGTGGGTGTCGATGAAGCCCGGGGTGATCAGCGCGTCCTGATAATGGGTGATCTCGATATCGGCCGGCAGGGTCGGCAGCAAGTCGCTGGCGTGGCCGAGGGCGCTGATCTGGCCGTTATCGACCACCAGCAGGCCATCTTCGAAATACTCATAAGAGGCTTCGATACCGACTTCGGCAGGATCGGCGATGCTGTGCAGAATGGCGGCGCGGTAGGCTTTGCGAGTCAGAGGCATGGGGGTTCTCAATTAGTTCGGAGCTTTTCAGTTCGAGGCTTTTTAATTCGAAGCTTGGCTGCGGCGTGAAGCAGGCAGCAGTTTGGCAATCGATGATCCGGCGCTGGCGGTGTGCTGGCCGAAATTGGCGTTATAGGTGGCAATGATTTCGCCGGCGATGGAGATGGCGATTTCCACAGGCAACTTGCCTTTGACTTCGCCGATGCCCATCGGGCAGCGCATGCGTTGCAGCACGTCGCTGTCGAAACCGCGATCACGCAGGCGATGTTCGAACTTCACCCGTTTGGTCTTCGAACCGATCAGGCCGAAGTAGGTGAAGTCGTTGCGCTTGAGGATCGCGGCGGTGAGTTCGAGGTCGAGCTGGTGGTTGTGGGTCATGACGATGCAGTAGCTGCCGGCGGGCAGATCATCGATTTCGTCCACCGGTTCTTCGGCGACGATTTTGCGTACGCCGTGGGGGATTTGTTCGGGGAATTCGGCTTCCCGCGAATCGATCCAGCGCACCCGGCAGGGCAGGCTGGCGAGCAGCGGCACCAGCGCCCGGCCGACGTGGCCGGCACCGAATACGGCGATCTGCGCCTGGACCTGACCCATCGGTTCGAACAGTAATACGGTCACGCCGCCGCAGCACTGGCCGAGGCTGGCGCCGAGGCTGAAGCGTTCCAGATGGGTGTCCTGTTTGCCGCTGGCCAGCATCTCGCGGCCGATCTGCATGGCCTTGTATTCCAGATGCCCGCCACCGATGGTGTCGAAGGTCTGGTTGGCGCTGATGACCATCTTCGAACCGGCATTTCGCGGGGTCGAGCCGAGCTCTTCGATGATGGTCACCAACACGCAGGGTTCACCCTGGGATTGCAGGTCGGCGAGGGCGTCGATCCAGTTGTACATGTTTCACCTCGACATCTTTGTTGTCTGTTCGGGCCTCTTCGCGAGCAGGCTCGCTACCCACTTTGTAATGCATTCCCCTGTGGGAGCGAGCCTGCTCGCGAAGACCGCGCCTCGGTCTAGAGCGAAGCCAACTCAGGCTCAGCTTCGACAGCCTTCGCCGCCTTCAACTGCCGCATCTGCTCACAGCCCCACAACACCCGCTCCGGGGTCGCCGGTGCGTCGATTTTCGGTTGATGCTTGTAGTCGCCAAGGCTCGCCACGGCATCCTTGATCGCACACCACGACGCGATGCCGAGCATGAAAGGCGGCTCGCCCACCGCCTTGGAATGGAACACCGTGTCTTCCGGGTTCTTGCGGTTTTCCACCAGCTTCACGCGCAGGTCCAGCGGCATGTCTGCCACCGCCGGAATCTTGTAACTGGCCGGGCCGTTGGTCATCAGTTTGCCCTTGTTGTTCCACACCAGTTCTTCCATGGTCAGCCACCCCATGCCCTGGATGAAACCGCCCTCGACCTGGCCGATGTCGATCGCCGGGTTCAGTGAGTCGCCGACGTCGTGGAGGATGTCGGTGCGCAGCATTTTGTATTCGCCGGTCAGGGTGTCGATGATCACCTCGCAGCACGCTGCGCCGAAGGCGTAGTAATAGAACGGCCGGCCCCGCGCCTGGCTACGGTCGTAGAAGATTTTCGGGGTCTTGTAGAACCCGGTGCTCGACAGCGACACCTGCGCGAAATACGCCTGCTGGATCAGCGCTTCGAACGTCAGGATATGATCGCGAACCCGCACGTGTCCGTTGTGGAATTCCACGTCTTCTTCGCTGACTTTGTACTGCCGCGCGGCAAATTCAACCAGGCGTTTCTTGATGATCTCAGCTGCGTTTTGCGCGGCTTTACCGTTCAGGTCGGCGCCACTGGAAGCGGCAGTCGGCGAGGTGTTCGGCACCTTGTCGGTGTTGGTTGCGGTGATCTGCACGCGGTCCATTTCCACCTGGAACACTTCGGCCACGACCTGCGCGACTTTGGTGTTCAGGCCCTGGCCCATTTCGGTGCCGCCATGGTTCAGGTGGATGCTGCCATCGGTGTAGACGTGGATCAGCGCACCGGCCTGGTTGAGGAAACTGGCGGTGAAGGAAATACCGAATTTCACCGGGGTCAGCGCCAGGCCTTTTTTCAGGATCGGGCTGTTGGCGTTGTAGCGCCGAATCGCTTCGCGGCGCTCGGCGTACTGGCTGCTTTCTTCGAGTTCGGCGGTCATTTCCTCGAGCATATTGTGCTCGACGGTCTGGTAGTAATGGGTGACGTTGCGCTCGGTCTTGCCGTAGTAGTTGGCCTTGCGCACCGCCAGCGGATCGAGGGCCAGGTGCCGGGCAATCGCGTCCATCACTTCTTCGATAGCGACCATGCCTTGCGGGCCACCGAAACCACGGTAAGCGGTGTTCGACGCGGTGTTGGTTTTGCATCGATGACCATTGATGGTCGCGTCACCCAGGTAGTACGAGTTGTCGGCGTGGAACATCGCGCGGTCAACAATCGACGCCGAGAGGTCCGGCGAGCAACCGCAGTTACCGGCCAGCTCCAGGGCAATACCGTGCAGGCGACCGGTGCTGTCGAAGCCCACGTCGTATTCGACGTAGAACGGGTGACGCTTGCCGGTCATCAGCATGTCTTCGACCCGTGGCAGGCGCATTTTGGTCGGCTGGCCGGTGAGGTGCGCGATCACTGCGCACAGGCACGCCGGGCTCGCGGCCTGGGTTTCCTTGCCGCCGAAACCACCGCCCATGCGGCGCATGTCGACGACGATTTTGTTCATCGACACATCGAGCACTTCGGCAACGAGCTTCTGGACTTCGGTGGGGTTCTGCGTCGAGCAGTAGACGATCATCCCGCCGTCTTCAGTCGGCATCACCGAAGAGATCTGGGTTTCAAGGTAGAAATGTTCCTGACCGCCGATGTGCAGCGTGCCCTGGATACGATGCTCGGCGGTTGCCAAGGCACCGGCCGAATCACCGCGCTGATGGGTGTGGCTGTCGAGCACAAAGTGGCGTTTGCGCAGCGCTTCGACAACGTCCAGCACCGGCTCCAGATCTTCGTATTCGATGATCGCGGCCATCGCGGCTTTACGCGCGGTTTCCAAGTCTTTTGCTGCAACGGCGAGCACCACTTGACCGACGAATTGCACGTCATCAATGGCCAGCAGCGGGTCACCCGGCAGCAATGGGCCGATGTCTTTCAGGCCCGGCACGTCTTTGTGGGTGATAGCGATGCGCACGCCGTCGAAGGCGTAACAAGGCTGGGTGTCGATGCTGATGATTTTCGCGCGGGCGCGGTCCGACAGGCGTGCGTAAACATGCAACTGGTTCGGAAATTCCAGCCGGTCGTCGATGTACTGCGCTTCACCGGACACGTGCTTGGTGGCGCTGTCGTGCTTGACGCTGCGGCCGACACCGGTGGTCAGGTCCTTGGCGAACAGTTCAGCCAGTTCGGCTTGGGTCTTCTCTACTGCGTGATGATTAGACATAAGCGGTCACCCGAGTCTCGATGTGCGGTGTTTGCAGTTCGATGAAGTATTTACGCAGCAGGTTCTGTGCGCTAAGCAGGCGGTATTCCTTGCTGGCGCGGAAGTCCGAGAGTGGCGTGAAATCTTCGGCCAATGCAGCGCAGGCGCGTTCGACGGTGTCGTTGTTCCAGATGGCGCCGAGCAGAACGGCTTCACAGTTTTTTGCGCGTTTCGGGATTGCGGCCATGCCGCCGAAGGCGACGCGGGCGTCGGCGATCACGCCGTTGTCGATGCGCAGGTTGAACGCGGCACAGACGGCGGAAATGTCATCGTCCAGACGCTTGGAGACTTTGTAGGCGCGGAACAGTTGTTCGGCGCTGGCACGCGGCACGATGATCTTTTCGATGAACTCGCTTTCCTGACGCGCGGTGACCCGGTAATCGATGAAGTAATCCTCCAGCGCCATCGTGCGGCGGACTTCGCCTTTGCGCAGGACAATCTGCGCGCCGAGTGCAATCAGCAGGGGCGGGGAGTCACCGATCGGCGAGGCGTTGCCGATGTTGCCGCCGAGGGTGCCCTGGTTGCGGATCTGCAACGAGGCGAAACGCTGCAGCAATTCGCCGAAGTCCGGGTACTCGGCTTTCAAGGCCTCATAGCAATCGGACAGGGCGGTGGCGGCGCCGATTTCCAGGCGATCGTCGAAGCGCTCGATGCGCTTCATCTCGGCGACGTTGCCGACGTAAATCATCACCGGCAGGGTGCGGTGGAACTGCGTGACTTCGAGCGCCAGATCCGTGCCGCCGGCCAGCAGGCGAGCCTGGGGATAAGCGTCATAGAGATCAGCCAGATCGGCGACGGTCAGCGGCACCAGGCAGCGCTTGTCGCCACTGTTGAGTTCGCCGATGTCGGTAGGGGCGATGGCTTTAAGGCAAGCGATGGTGTCGGCTTCACGCGCATCGAACTGGTCCGTTTGCTTGCCGCAGCAGGATTGTTCGGCGGCAGCCAGAATCGGCCGATAGCCGGTGCAGCGGCAGAGATTGCCGGCCAGCGCTTCGTGGGCTTTATGAGCATTCGGTTGATCGCTGTTCTTTTGCAGCGCAAACAGCGACATCACGAAGCCGGGTGTGCAGAAGCCGCATTGCGAACCGTGGCACTCGACCATGGCTTTCTGCACGCTGTGCAGCTCGCCTTGGTGCTTGAGGTCTTCGACGCTGATCAGTTGTTTGCCGTGCAATGACGAAACGAACGTCAGGCACGAGTTGAGGCTGCGATAGCGAATGTGTTCGCGGCCATCGTCATCCGTTTGCAGCTCGCCGACCACCACGGTGCAGGCGCCGCAGTCACCGCTGGCGCAGCCTTCTTTGGTGCCGGGTTTGCCCACATGGTCGCGCAGATAATTGAGCACGGTCAGGTTTGGGTCCAGGGCGTGCTCGCTACGGAGTTCCTGGTTAAGTAAAAACTGGATCACGGAAGGCCTCGCAGACTCATTATTGTTGTTAACCGACTTGAACCGAATTTATCAGGTCTGACTTCGCGGTCAATGATTTTCTGACTTAAAGGTCAGGAAATAGCATTTTGTCGATCAACGACTCGTTCCTTCATTATTGACCCTCATGGGATAGCCTGCTTTTTGCTTGAATCGTGCCAAAAACCGCTGAGTGGGCACTCCGCCATGACCCTTTATGTGCGGTACACTGCGCCGCTTGTGCAGATCGAAGAGTTTGAAGGGACAACCATGACGTTCAAGGCGCCGGACAGCCTCGCCGAGCAAATTGCTCACCACCTCGCCGAACGCATCATTCGTGGCGAAATGAAGCCCGGGGAGCGCATCCAGGAACAGAAGGTCACGCTGGCCCTCAATGTCAGCCGCGGTTCGGTTCGTGAAGCCTTGCTGATCCTCGAGCGTCGCCACCTGATCGCGATCCTGCCGCGACGCGGCGCCCACGTGACCGAGCTCACGGTCCACAAGGTCCAGAGCCTGTGCACGCTGATGAGCGAGCTTTACATCCTGCTGGGCAATGCAGTGGCCAGCGGCTGGAAAGTCCAGGCCGACATGGCGCCGTTCGTGCAAATCCAGCAGCGTCTGACCGCCAGCTACGAGCGCCAGGACATTCGCACCTTTGTCGACGACAGCTTCAGTGTGATGCGCGCCGCGTATCCGTTCGCCAACAACCCGTACTTGCAGGAAACCGTCGAGAATCTGCAGCCGGCCATGAGCCGCGCGTATTTCCTCGCCCTGGAACAGCGCAAGGCCTCGATGAGCGAGTTCCTCGAACTGTTCGAACGCTTGCTCGCCGCCGTGCTGGCCCGTGATTTTCCGCAGATCCGCATCGTGCTGACGGCGTATGCCCAGCGCAGCAGTGATCTGGTGGTTTCTGCCCTGACGGACGCTTAAGCGTGCGGCTAAAGTGCATCAAGCTGGCGGGGTTCAAATCCTTCGTCGACCCGACCACGGTGAACTTCCCCAGTAACATGGCGGCGGTGGTCGGGCCCAATGGTTGCGGCAAGTCGAACATCATCGACGCCGTTCGCTGGGTGATGGGCGAGAGTTCGGCCAAGAACCTGCGCGGCGAGTCGATGACCGACGTCATCTTCAACGGCTCGACCAGCCGTAAACCGGTGAGCCAGGCCAGCATCGAGCTGGTGTTCGATAACTCCGACGGCACCCTGCTCGGCGAATACGCGGCCTATGCGGAAATTTCCATTCGCCGCAAAGTGACCCGCGACAGCCAGACCACTTACTACCTCAACGGCACCAAATGCCGCCGCCGCGATATCACCGACATCTTTCTGGGTACAGGCCTGGGCCCGCGCAGCTACTCGATTATCGAGCAGGGGATGATCTCCAAGCTGATCGAGTCCAAGCCCGAAGACCTGCGCAATTTCATCGAAGAAGCCGCCGGTATTTCCAAGTACAAGGAACGTCGACGCGAGACCGAAAACCGCATCCGCCGCACCCACGAAAACCTGGCCCGTCTGACCGACCTGCGCGAAGAGCTCGAGCGTCAACTTGAACGCTTGTACCGCCAGGCCGAGGCCGCCAAGAAGTATCAGGAATACAAGGGCGAGGAGCGTCAGCTCAAGGCCCAACTGTCGGCCCTGCGCTGGCAGGCGTTGAATGAACAGGTCGGTCAGCGCGAAGCGATCATCGGCAATCAGGAAGTCACCTTCGAAGCGCTGGTGGCCGAGCAGCGCAATGCTGATGCGGCTATCGAACGCTTGCGGGACGGGCACCACGACCTGTCCGAGCGCTTCAATCTGGTGCAGGGGCGCTTCTATTCGGTCGGCGGCGACATTGCCCGGGTCGAGCAGAGCATCCAGCACGGTCAACAGCGTTTGCGCCAATTGCAGGACGACCTGAAAGAGGCCGAGCGCGCGCGTCTGGAAACCGAGTCTCACCTGGGTCATGACCGCACCTTGCTCCTGACCCTGGGCGAAGAGCTGGACATGCTCACCCCTGAACAGGAAGTCACCAGCGCCGCCGCCGAAGAAGCTGCCGCCGCGCTGGAAGAATCCGAAACCACCATGCATGCCTGGCAAGAGCAGTGGGACACCTTCAACCTGACGGCCGCCGAACCGCGTCGCCAATCCGAAGTTCAGCAGTCGCGGATCCAGCAGCTGGAAACCAGCATGGAGCGCCTGGCCGATCGTCAGAAGCGTCTTAACGAAGAGCGCGCGTTGCTCTCGGCAGACCCGGAAGACGCGGCGATCATGGAACTCAGCGAGCAATTGGCCGCGAGTGAAGCGACCCTCGAAGATTTGCAGGCCAGTGAAGAAGCCCAGGTCGAACGCCTCGAGCAACTGCGTCAGGAATTGCAATTAGCACTGCAAAATCAGCAGCAGGCCCAGGGCGATTTGCAGCGTCTGAACGGTCGCCTCGCCTCCCTTGAAGCTTTGCAGCAAGCCGCACTCGATCCGGGCACCGGCACTGCCGAATGGCTGCGCGAACAACATTTGGCGGACCGTCCGCGTCTGGCCGAAGGTCTTAAAGTCGAAGCCGGTTGGGAGCTGGCGGTGGAAACCGTGCTCGGCGCCGACCTGCAAGCGGTGCTGGTGGATGATTTCGGCGATTTCGATCTGGCCGGTTTTGCCCAGGGCGATTTGCGTTTGCTCAGCCCGGCCACTGATGGCGTGCGCGTGCCCGGAAGCTTGCTCGACAAGGTCGAAGCGCGGATCGATCTGGCGCCATGGTTGGGGCAGGTTAAACCGGTCGACAGCCTCGAACAGGCGTTGGCCCTGCGCGGTCAATTGGCGGCCGGCGAAAGTCTGATCAGCCGCGACGGTTACTGGGTTGGTCGGCACTTCTTGCGCGTACGCCGGGCCAGCGAAGCGGAAAGCGGTGTGCTGGCTCGTGGCCAGGAAATCCAGCGTCTGGGCCTTGAACGCGAAGAGCGCGAAGCCACGGTCGAAACCCTGGAAACCCAATTACAAAACCTGCGGGCGCAACAGCGTCAACAGGAAAACGGTCGCGAACATTTGCGCCGTCTGCTGCAAGACGAAGCGCGTCAGCAAGGTGAGTTGAAAGCCCAGTTGTCCGCCGGCAAAGCCAAGGCCGAACAACTGACCTTGCGCCGTACTCGCCTGGATGAAGAACTCACCGAGCTGGCTGAGCAACGCGCTCTGGAACATGAAAATATCGGCGAGGCGCGTCTGCAATTGCAGGAAGCCCTCGACAGCATGGCGCTGGACACCGAGCAACGTGAGTTGCTGCTGGCCCAGCGCGACAGCTTGCGCGAGCGACTTGATCGGGTGCGGCAGGAAGCCCGGCAACACAAGGATCACGCGCATCAGCTGGCGGTGCGTCTGGGTTCGCTCAAGGCCCAGCACGATTCCACTCGTCAGGCGCTGGAACGTCTGGAAATGCAGTCCGAGCGCCTGACCGAGAAGCGCGAACAGCTCAGCCTCAACCTGGAGGAGGGCGAGGCGCCGCTGGAAGAGTTGCGCCTCAAACTCGAAGAGTTGCTCGACAAGCGCATGACCGTTGACGAAGAACTCAAGACTGCGCAGATCGCTCTGGAAGACGCTGACCGTGAATTGCGCGACGCGGAAAAACGTCGCAGTCAGGCCGAACAGCAATCCCAGTTGATTCGCGGCCAGATGGAAACGCAGCGGATGGAATGGCAAGCCCTGACCGTGCGCCGCAAGGCGCTCGAAGATCAGTTGCTGGAAGACGGCTACGATCTCCACGGCGTACTCGCCACGCTGGTGGCCGAGGCCAACGAGAAAGACGCCGAAGAAGAACTCGAACGCATTGCCGCGCGGATTCAGCGCCTCGGTGCGATCAACCTGGCGGCCATCGACGAATACCAGCAACAATCCGAGCGTAAACGTTATCTGGATGCGCAGAACGACGATTTGGTCGAGGCGCTGGATACGCTCGAAAACGTGATTCGCAAGATCGACAAGGAAACCCGAAACCGCTTCAAAGATACCTTTGATCAGATCAATGGCGGTTTACAGGCCCTTTTCCCAAAAGTTTTCGGTGGAGGACGCGCCTATTTGGAACTGACGGGCGAAGATCTACTCGATACAGGGGTAACGATCATGGCGCAGCCGCCAGGAAAGAAGAACAGCACCATCCATTTGCTCTCCGGTGGCGAAAAAGCCCTGACTGCCTTGGCCCTGGTTTTTGCCATCTTCAAGTTGAATCCGGCGCCGTTCTGCATGCTCGATGAAGTTGACGCGCCATTGGATGACGCTAACGTTGGACGCTACGCACGGCTGGTCAAAGAAATGTCGCAGACGGTGCAGTTCATCTATATCACCCACAACAAGATCGCCATGGAAATGGCCGAGCAACTGATGGGGGTGACGATGCACGAGCCGGGTTGTTCGCGTCTGGTGGCAGTGGATGTCGAGGAGGCGATGGCGATGGTGGATGCCTGAGTCGGCGCTTGTAGGAGAGGTATTTTTGAGTTGTAGGACTTATTTACCTACCCTGACTTGCTGGCCAATCGACATATTCGCGCAAGCCGTTGTGACAGACGGTGTAAAGTTGCCTTTGGTCGTGCTAGTTTAATGTCAATTTTTCGTATACGTGGGCAAAACGCCTGTCAGAACATAGAGTTGGCGCCACGTTTTAAAGCGGTTTACGAGTTGTAAACCTCTTATTTTTCAGCATTTTTTATAGAGGCACGGGATTACATGGAAATCGGTCTGCGCGAGTGGCTGATCGTCATCGGCATTATTGTCATTGCCGGTATTCTTTTCGATGGCTGGCGTCGCATGCGCGGCGGCAAGGGGAAACTGAAATTCCGTCTCGACCGAAGTTTGTCCAATTTGCCGGACGAGGACACCAGCGCCGAGCTGTTGGGCCCGCCCCGCGTGCTGGATACGCATAAAGAACCGCAACTGGACGAGCACGATCTGCCGTCGGTGAGCATGCCTGCTCGTGAGCAGCGTGAGTCGGGTTCCAAGCGCGGCAAGCGTGGTCATGGCGAGCCTTCGCAAGGCGACATGAACCTCAGTCTGGACCTGGACGGCGGCCCGAGCTTCAGCAGCCGTGACGACGATTTCCCGGATGACACCAAGGCTTCGAGTTCGGCCAGCGACAAGGAACAACCACAAGCCGAAGAAGTGCTGGTGATCAGCGTGATCTGCCGCGACGCTGCCGGCTTCAAAGGCCCGGCGCTGTTGCAGAACATTCTGGAAAGCGGTCTGCGTTTTGGTGAGATGGACATCTTCCACCGCCACGAAAGCATGGCTGGCAACGGCGAAGTCCTGTTCTCGATGGCCAATGCAGTCAAGCCGGGCGTTTTCGATCTGGACGACATCGACCACTTCAGCACGCCGGCAGTGAGCTTCTTCCTCGGTCTGCCAGGCCCACGTCATCCGAAGCAAGCCTTCGACGTGATGGTGGCCGCGGCGCGCAAACTGTCTCAGGAGCTGAACGGCGAACTGAAAGACGACCAGCGCAGCGTGCTGACTGCCCAGACGATTGAGCATTACCGTCAGCGCATCGTTGAATTCGAACGTCGCGCCTTGACCCAGAAGCGTTGATTCAAAAGGTTGTTCCCGCGCCGCGCGCGGGACGATCAGCAAAATAGATTGAGCAGCCTCGGCTGCTCTTTTGCTTTATGAGAGAACACCCATGACCGCCGCCAAAAACCGCATTCTAGAGCTGCGCGCTGAGCTGGATCAGCACAACTATCGCTACCACGTGCTGGACGAGCCGAGCATTCCGGACGCCGAATACGATCGGTTGTTCAATGAGCTCAAGGCCCTCGAAGCGGCCAATCCCGAACTGATCACCAGCGACTCGCCAACCCAGCGCGTCGGCAGTGCGGCGCTGTCGGCGTTCACTCAGGTGCGTCACGAAGTGCCGATGCTCAGCCTCGGCAACGCCTTCGAAGAAACCGACATGCGCGAGTTCGATCGTCGGGTGACTGAAGGTCTCGACCTGCCGGTCGGCGACTTGTTTGGCGGCGGCGCGGCGGTGGAATACAGCTGCGAACCCAAGCTCGATGGCCTGGCGGTCAGCTTGCTGTATCAGGACGGCGTGCTGGTGCGCGGCGCGACTCGCGGCGACGGCACCACCGGCGAAGACATCAGCGTCAACGTGCGTACCGTGCGCAACATCCCGCTCAAGCTGCACGGAACTGGTTGGCCGGCGACCCTGGAAGTACGCGGCGAAGTGTTCATGTCCAAGGCCGGATTCGAACGCCTCAACGCCACGCAGCTGGAAGTTGGCGGCAAGACCTTCGCCAATCCGCGCAACGCGGCGGCCGGCAGCTTGCGCCAGCTCGATTCGAAGATCACGGCCAACCGTCCGCTGGAGTTCTGCTGCTATGGCATCGGTCAGATTTCGGCCGATATTGCTGATACGCACATTGGCAATCTGCAGCAACTCAAAGCCTGGGGTATGCCGATCAGTCATGAGTTGAAACTGGCTCAGGGCATTGATGAATGCCTGGACTATTACCGCGACATCGGTGAGCGCCGAAATTCGCTGCCCTACGAAATTGACGGCGTGGTGTTCAAGGTCAACAGCATTGCCTCTCAGCGTGAGCTGGGCTTTCGTGCTCGTGAACCGCGCTGGGCGATCGCGCACAAATTCCCAGCGATGGAAGAACTCACTGAATTGCTCGACGTGGAATTCCAGGTTGGTCGTACCGGCGCGGTGACGCCCGTGGCGCGCTTGAAACCGGTCAAGGTGGCCGGTGTCACCGTAGCCAACGCAACGCTGCACAACATGGACGAAGTGGCGCGTCTGGGCCTGATGATTGGCGACACCGTGATCATCCGCCGCGCTGGCGATGTAATTCCGCAGGTGGTGCAGGTGGTCATGGAGCGTCGCCCGGAAACCGCGCGAGCCGTGCAGATTCCCGAGAAGTGCCCGGTCTGCGGCTCGCATGTCGAGCGCACGCAACTGGTCAAACGCAGCAAAGGTCGCGAGACCGTCAGTGAAGGTGCGGTTTACCGCTGCGTTGGTCGTCTGGCCTGCGGTGCGCAACTCAAGCAGGCAATCATTCACTTCGTCTCCCGTCGCGCCATGGACATCGAAGGCCTGGGAGAGAAGAGCGTCGAGCAACTGGTGGATGAAGGTCTGGTAAATTCGCCGGCCGATCTTTACGCCCTGACGTTCGAGCAAATCGTCGATCTGGAAGGCTTTGCCGAACTGTCGAGCAAGAACTTGCTCAGCGCCATCGAAGACAGCAAGCAGCCGAGCCTGGCACGCTTCATCTACGCCCTCGGGATTCCCGATGTCGGCGAAGAGACGGCCAAGGTGCTGGCGCGTTCTCTCGGCTCGCTGGAGCGGGTTCAGCAGGCATTGCCGCAAGTGCTCACGTATTTGCCGGACGTTGGTCTGGAAGTGGCTCACGAGATTCACAGCTTCTTTGAAGATGCGCATAACCAGCAGGTGATCAAAGACCTGCTCAAGCACGGTATGCAGATTCAGGATCAGGGTGAGCTTGGCGCCGAGTTTGCTGCCAGCACTACGTTGGGTGGCTTCCTCGACAAGTTGCACATTCCTTCGGTGGGGCCGGGTGGGGCGCAGAAACTGGCGGACAAGTTTGGTTCGCTTGAAGGGGTTTTCAGCGCCGACTGGCTGGATATGCGTCAGGCGCTGCCGGAAAAACAGGCCACTTCGGTTCGGGAGTTCTTTGCAGTTGCGCAAAATCGCCAAATTGCTGAAGCCGCCGAGAAACAGCTGCGCGATTTCGGCATGCACTGGCAGAGCGAGAAGAAAGTCGTTGAAGGCTTGCCGCTGGCCGGGCAGACCTGGGTGCTGACCGGTTCGCTGGAGTTGATGAGCCGCGACATCGCCAAGGACAAACTTGAAAGCCTCGGTGCCAAGGTGGCGGGCTCGGTGTCGGCCAAGACTCATTGTGTGGTCGCCGGGCCGGGTGCCGGCTCGAAGTTGGCGAAGGCCAATGAGCTTGGGTTGAAGGTTCTCGATGAAGAAGCGTTTGTCGAGTTTCTCAAGAAGCACGGTATTTCTGTTTAGTCGAACGTTCCCACGCAGAGTGTGGGAACGATCTCCGCACGGGAATGATCTAGTCTTGGCAAGCCCCAGGGAGAGATCGCCATGTACCGCTTCTTCGAACAGCTCAGTACACGCATCGCCGCGCCCTTCATGGGCGAAAGCTCGCGCAACAGCAAGGTCTGGCAGTGCCGGTGCGGGCAGTCGCTGTTTTTTCGCAACAGCCAGTGCCTGGCGTGTTCGGCGGCGTTGGGGTATCAACCGGAGCAGAGCCGTTTATCGTCGCTGCAGCCCGGCTTGCAGGCTGATACCTGGTTACTCGACGCCGATCCCGAGGCCGGCGTATTCCGCCGCTGCGCCAACCTCGATTCCCCGGCCGCGTGCAATTGGCTGCTCCCCGCCAATGACCACGATGCGCTATGCATCGCCTGTAGCCTGAACCACACCATCCCCGACCTTTCGATTGTCGAAAACCACGAACGCTGGCGCAAGGTCGAAACGGCCAAGCGGCGTCTGGTCGCGCAGTTGGTCAGCCTGGGTTTGCAGGTGATTCCCAAAGCCGTGGACAAAGAGACGGGGCTGGCCTTTGATTTCATCGGTGTCGACCTCGAAGGCAAACCGCCAACCACTGGTCACGCCAATGGTCTGATCACCCTCGATATCAAAGAAGCCGACGACGCTCATCGCGAGCAGCTTCGGGTGCAGATGCACGAACCTTACCGCACGCTGCTCGGGCATTTTCGGCATGAAGTCGGGCATTACTACTGGGATCGGCTGATCGCCAACAGCCATTGGCTGGAACCGTTCCGCGGCCTGTTCGGCGACGAGCGCACCAGCTACGCCGACGCCCTCGAGCAGCATTACCAGCAAGGCGCGCCGCTCGACTGGCAGCAACATTACGTCAGCGCCTACGCGACCATGCACCCGTGGGAGGACTGGGCCGAAACCTGGGCTCACTACCTGCACATGATGGATGCGGTGGATACGGCGTTGGGGTTCGGCATGAGTGCGCGGGAAATGGACTTCGACTATCAGCCGTTTCCCCCAAGCACCCTCTACGATCCACAGCATCCCGGCGGCGCGGCGTTCCTGTCGTTCGTCAATGCGTGGATCGAACTGGCCGGCATGCTGAATGAACTGTCACGCAGCATGGGGCAGCCTGATTTCTATCCGTTCGTCCTGCCGCCGGCAGTAATCGCCAAGCTGCACTTCATCCACCTGGTGATCCAGCAAGAGGGCGGCCGGGCGGATGAGGTGTTGCAGGCGCAGTAGCAAGTGCTTGAGCCCTCTCATATTTTTTAATCCGCCCGAACGGTTGTAACTTCGTCTCAGATAGGTACAATGGCGCGGCTCGCCGTCAGGCGGGCGTCGTTATGGTGACCCCATCGGTCCCCCCGCAACGATTACCCGTGAACCTGGTCAGATCCGGAAGGAAGCAGCCACAGCGGGAACATTGTGTGCCGGGGTGTGGCTGGTGGGGTTGCCTCCTATCTCTAAGTCCTTGATTTTACAAGGATTTATCAGTCAAAAAACTCGAAGTGTGACAGCGTTTAGGTACACCCAAGTGGTGCACCTTGAGCGGCATATTATCGTGTCTGCAATACCCACTCCAGTGACTCAGTAGAGCGTCCTGCTCATCCATCGCATTTTCTTTTCCCATAACTTGATCCTCATCACCACCTGTCATCTCTCGCTTGAGCGACCGCTTGCGAATCGGTACTGTACGCATATACAGTAATTGGTGTGTGCGTGATGGAAGACGATTTGATCGACGATTCTGGGTTTGAGCTTGGATTGCCTTCACACGTGGAAATGCTCCAGCACTACTGCTCGGTGCTGGAAGCTGAGTTGGACACAACACGTCAGGATCTACGCAGGGCCCATAAGACCATTGCCGGGTTGATCGTGATGTACCGTGACGGATCGAAGGAGCTTGCCGCCCTGAAGATCGAACACGAACGGCTGAGGAGGACACTGAGTGATATGTATCGGCGTGAGCGTGAGCAAGAAACATCGCGGATGGGCTACGCATATGGTGATCACACCAAAGGCAAGACCTAGTTCCAGGGCAGCCGAGTGACTTGATGGCACGCGTTCCACTGAGTCGGTAAGCTCTGGTGACTACGACTCCAGCGAAGAATGTGACATGACAAAACGTCAGGTGCAGAAGACCGCCAAGAAGATCATCAACATCCATAACGATATTGCCAACACTGCACATCACCTCAAGACTCGTATCGAGGAAATGGAAGCAGTGGGGAGCCGGCATGGGATCTCACTCGACATTACTGCCTGTCTCGTCATGTTGGCGTTCTCCTTTGAATCACGGCTCAACTTCGTCGGCGAACAGAAGGTGGAGGGGTTTAAGGAAAGGCAGGTTTTCAACAAGAAAGTCGAGCTTGTGGTGGAGGCGCTGGGGTTGGAACCTGACTTTTCAGTACGTCCTTATTCGTCCATCAAGGAGCTGAAGGATTTCCGCGACACCATTGCCCACGGCAAACCCGCTGTCGCCGAGGTTAATGAGGTGGTGGATTTCCATCCGGGGACAAACTATGACGATTTTGATTTGCGGGCTAAGTGGGAAGCGTCTCTGACCATCGGCTTCATGCGACAGTGCTCTGACGACATTGATGAAATCTGGAGCGAATGGATTGCTACCGCTGGAATCGATTTGCATCAAACACTAACTTATGGGGAGTACAGCGTTACGTTGATTGAAGAGCCGACTTCCTTCAGCGGCTAATCACCGACGCAGTGACGATTGAATATCATGTTGTATTCAGCGTGATGGCAGGCGGCCACTCCACCCCTTAACATGGACGGCTCACTCAAAAGGATTTCCGCATGAAGGTCTGGATTGGAGCTGCGGCACTGCTGGTGTTGGCCGGGTGTGCTAATCATCCACTCGATTGTTCGATGGGGGTTGCGAGGGACGACTGCCTTCCCGGTACCAATGGCTACGCGAACAGACAAGAGACCCTTAAAATCCTGGCGGCGGCTAAGGAGCTGCAATCATCTAAAGACGATGCCCAGTGCCGGTCCTATGGTGCAGCACCGGGTTCAGACGCTTACGTGAACTGTCGTGTGCAACTGGACAAGACAGCAACGGGTCAGCTCGCTCAAGCCGAGAACGAACGGCGACAGCGTATCGTGCAAATGTTGAACTCGCAGAGTCAGCAGTATCAGCAGCCACTACCGCAACCCTACACAGCGCCCAAACAAACACATTGCACTTCGATGGCTTACGGTCAGACAGTGAGCATGGACTGCTACTGAGATTACACAGCGAGACAACGAACCCGAAAGTAGGGATAGCGGCGGCGTGCGACGACTTGAAAGTACATCCGGAGGCACTTGCCTCGACGGCAGCGTCCTAACGATGCTTGCCTTCCATGCTGCAAACCTCTGAAAAAAATACTTTAAGTCGCTCTCCGCTCCATCATTACGGGCTATCTCTATAAGGAGGGGGCCATTTTCAAGCCATCGGCATCGAGTAGGCATAATGGAAAGTCTTGGAAGTCTTACACCAGGCTGGGTGTGGTCGTTGTTAGCAACGGCGCTCATTGCTTGGAAGTGGAAATGGATTTTTAAACTAGTGAAGTGGATATTCACACGTCTTATGCCACCGAAACCTTTCGATGTTTCCTATGAAGCTCGGGAGCAAGCCAGCTCTGAGTTTGGGGCGATGCAAGGCCAGGATATGCGGGGACGTGAGACTACTTTGATTCACTTCTACACCGTGGACATTCAGACTCACGATTCTCCGATAACGATTAGAAAAGTGCGGGTTCGTACGGTTTCGGGTGAAGAATTCGAAGCGTGGCACCCGGGATATCAGTTTCTGGAGCCAGCTGAAAAGATTCGCATCGAGAGTCAAGCAATCAAGTCCTTTTACATACAGGCTCCGTACAAAAAGGAGCCTGACACGGTCGCCACGATCCACGTCCAGTACAATGGCATGGTGAAAGTTATTTACCTTCTGAGTTTTTTGGCGAGGCTTAAATTAGCGTTATCTGGGCGACACTAACTGATAGGAAAAGGACGGTCCTATGTTTCGAGTGATTGTATTTTTGACTGTGGCCTTTTGGCCGGTCGCCTATGTGTATGCAGAAAGTGTTTCTCCGTGGGAACCCGGCCAAGATGTTGAACAGTTCTACACCGAGTATTGCTTGGCACCAAACCTTGAAAAGCACTTCTTTCCATCGCTTGATCCGCGACAGTTGGCAGGGCTCACTCGACTGATCTCAGAGGTCCTGTGGGCTGACTTATCGGAGGACTTGGTGGGCCGCGAAGGCGCATCAACAAAGGTTGTTGACCGACTGCGGGCTTTGGGTCGCCCCATAGCACCGGCATTCACTTCCATACTTCAGCAGGCTGCCAAAGAGCCTATGCGCAGCAAGTATGTGTATGCGTACAACACCCATATGGACCAGCGAGGTTACGCCATTGATGCGTTCGAAAAATTGGGTAAGAGCGATTCCCGGTTAGGGGCGGCAATGGTGACTGTGCTTGAGTGCCGGATCATCCGCAACGTGAAGACCACGGATTCATTCGTGACCAGTCGGGTTGAGCAGGTTAAAGCCATAAAAATCCCAAAGACCTCAACAAGCTCGGCCAAAACCAGATCCGATAGCGGTTACTCCGAACCTGACTGCAGCTGCGGCGGCGGGAATTTTTGTTATGGGCCTCGGGGCGGGCATTACTGTATTACATCAGGCGGAAATAGGGCCTATGTGAAGCATTGACAGATAACTGTGTAGTTGAAAGAAATGTAGGCACATGAAGGGAGCAGGGGGTGTTAGACGACGCCTACGACTGGCGTAGCTGCATAATGGCGTCTGTGATGGCTTGAGCATTTGTGTCCAGCGTTTCCATGGCCGCTATAGCGTTAGCTGCAACACTCCTCTCCCCATTCTCAGAGAGCCACTTCGTAATTTCTTCTATGGCAGCACCTATGGCGTGCTGGTTGTGCAGGAGCAATGTCAGTGCGTCCGCTGTGGCGATCTTGGCTTTTGAGTTATCTGGCATGGCTATTATCGTCCTTGAGTGATATGCGGGAATCCTAGATCATCTTGCCGGTGGCTGGGGCTGGTGGGTAAATTGTTTGCGTTCGACCTGACCAGTCCTTTGGACCGGATTTGACCAGCACGGCTCCTGGTTATGACCGGCAGAAGACGACCCTTTGCCGTCGGTCATGCTTCCCGGAAGCTGTCGTTCAAAGCCGAGCTAACAGGCCGCAACCTATGCCGCGCAGCGGCAGTCTTCGGTTGCGGTCCGAGTTGAGGGAAGGGTTAGACCTCAGTTGGCCGCGCATGATGATTTGGACTTTGGCTTACGCCTCCGTCGCCGACGGCCAGCCGATCCGTGCCGCACTACGAAGATTGGACTGAACGACTAAGCGATGAAACGGGGCAATGAGAAAAATATAGAGACGACCTAAGCGATTGTGGCAATGAACAACGGTCGACAGAGTCAAGTGACGTTTAGCTCCCGGCGACGACTGACCGGAACACAGAACAGAGAGCCTGAAGTCCAGGTGCTTGTCGTCTTCTCCAAGAACAACTTCAGTTGGACTTGTGCTGTAGATCTTAAAGATGCCGAGTCGGCCCGCTCCGCTCTCCGCATCCAGTGATGCGAGATGCTTAGCTGTCTTGAGGCCGAAACCGGCTACGAGCGCGTCTCGAACCGTTAAGAGGCTGCTGACCCAAGGCGCTTGGTGAGCGAAGATGAACCTCGCCAACAATTCGGGATTGGTTGACGCTCCGGTGGGAAGCTCGATCGAGTAAGCGTCGGCGAGATTCATCGATGCGTAGGCTTTAGCAATCGCCGACTCCGGAGGAAGCGACACAGATGTTGCTTGATGGTGTTCGGTTGACATGTATGCGGCCTATGGTTCGTTTCTGAGGTCTAAAATTTCAACCACATGATCTGGCATCTCCTGCGGGAGCATTTGCCTAGCACTGTAATTGGCATCTTATTGGCCATCCGCCCGAATCGGCCTTGTGCCTTCGGACCAGGACTCGCTATCGAGCGACGACTTGAGGCGATATCTGTACTTCACGAAAAAGAACCTCAGTGCTGTCATTTTTTGGCCCTAGATGAGGGTTCGAGTACGAATCACAGGAAGCGTAGCATTGAATAGCCCCTGGCTTAGTAGACGCAACCGAACGCCCCACTGATCTCCGACTCTTGTTGGTACTCGCCGGCCGCTTTTGGCCGTTTTTGGCCCGTCGCGAGAGGTAAGAAACGACCCAGGCTGTGTGAAAACGCGTTGGATACTGAGAGTTGCGAAGGTTGCCTGTGGAATCAGCGGGCGAAAGCGCGAATTGCCAAAGTCAGCTACATAGGTGTTCGTAATGCCGTTTGGGCCGCGTGAGCGGCCCAAACGGTCGCTCACGGACGATCAAGCGTGTTGATCACGCACTGATCGCTTCAAGCAACCCTGGAATACCGAAGATGCTCATCATTCGTTTGAGGTTGTAGGCGAGCACATGAAGGCTCATCTCAGTGCTCACTCTCGGCAGTGTTTTGGTCAGGAAGTGGGTACTTCCCATCCAGAACTTGAGCGTTCCAAAAGGATGTTCAACGGTCTGTCGACGAACCCTCATCATCGCTGGATCATGTTCTAGCCGAACCTGCATCGCGTCGACTACAGCCTCGTGTTCCCAGCGCTTCACCCGACGCTCCTTACCCGTCGTACATTGTTTTTGCATTGAGCAAGACTGGCAGCCCGAGAAGTAGTAACAATGCAATAACATGCCGTCTTCCATCGACGAATGCCGCCTGGTTAGTAACTGCCCCGCAGGGCATCGATACTCGTTCGACGCAATAAGATAAATGAAATCCTGCTTGCCGAATCTGCCTTCGGCTTTGCTGCCAGATGTGAGGGGTTTCGGTACGTAGGTAGTGATGCCGGCTTGCTCGCAAGCAAGGATTTCCAGACCTTTGTAATAGCCTCGGTCGGCCACCACCGTTAGCGATTCAGCCACGATTTCTTCACGCGCTTGGTTCGCCATATTGCTCAGTTGCCCACGATCATTACCAACGTTGGTCACCTCATGGGCAACGATCAGATGGTGTTTGTCGTCGACAGCTGTTTGTACGTTGTAACCAACCGTTCCGGTGCCTCGGCCGCTCGTGGCCATTGAGCGTGCATCTGGGTCTGTGAGGGAGATCTGCTGGTCTGGACTTTCGTGGAGCTGCACCTCGATTTCCTTGAGTTTCTGCATCTGCTTTTTCAGTGTTTCTATCTTTTCTTTAAGCCGCTCAGCTTTGGCCTCGGCCACTTCAGGCGTTGCCCGATCCGCCGAATCCATCGCCGCCAGATAGCGATCAATGCTCTGCTCGATCTGCTGCATGCGTGCCTTCACTTTGCCCTGAGTGAAGTTGCGGTCGCGATTATTGACGGCTTTGAATTTGCTGCCGTCGATGGCGATGATCGACTGGGAGAAGAGGTTGAGGTTGCGGCAAAGAACTACGAACTGGCGGCATACGCTGCGGATGGCTTTGCCGTTGTCTTTGCGAAAGTCGGCAATGGTTTTGAAGTCCGGAGCCAAACGCCCCGTTAGCCACATCAACTCGACGTTGCGCTCGGCCTCACGCTCAAGCCGACGGCTGGACTGAATCCGATTGAGGTAGCCGTAGATATAGATCTTCAGCAACACCGCTGGGTGGTAGGCAGGACGACCCGTTGCGGCAGGATCGACGCCCTCAAAACCAAGTGCGCCCAGGTCGAGTTCATCGACGAAAACATCGACCACGCGCACTGGATTTTCTTCGGCTACGTAATCGTCCAGACACTCCGGCAGCAACGTGACTTGCGTCCGAGCCTCACCTTCAATAAATCGCTTCATGATCGCCCCCGCTACGATCTCGACGAACAGAAGATTAGACAATTGCAGGTGTTTTCACACAGCCTGGACCCACAGCTGTCGGTCAGCAATCTTCCCAAGCCTTCCCCACTTCCCGCTCGCACTCTTCCGGGTGACAGCCATTTACCCCGACTCAACTATGAAGACAGTCCGCTCCGTCAATCGGTGACGCATTATGGTTCTGGGTAGAATCGTGAGCACTCTTGAACCAAGGGGCCGTCAGCGAGAAGAATTCCGCTGCAACAATCCAGCCCATCTCGGCCGACAAACGTTCCTGCGCGACATGCTCCCGGTAGCAACCTCCGCCAAGTTGTTCCAGCCGAGTTCGGACCCCCAGTGCCATTGAACTCATATGCACAATTTAGAGATCGCTTCTCGCTGGCAGAAACTGTCCGATTGTATATCGCCGCTCCCATCGACGTGCATCTACGGTACTTTACTTGGTCCTGATCTCGAGCGGCTATAGCTAGCGGCATAAGTGATCTACAGGCGCTATTGTCTGGACTCGCGATGCAGTTGATACGGCCTACCAGCGTTTTGGCTGCCCGTTCTAATTGCAAACATTTTGCTGCAAGCAACGGTTGCTCAGGCGCAGTAGCACATGCCTTTTGATAAAAAGCTGCCGTGAAGTCAAAAGTTTTAGGTGCTGGTCCCCCGCCTCGATAAATAGTCTCCAGGCACTGTTTACCGCCTGACTCCAGGCATATTCGGCATTTTTGTCCGTTGACGCACTTCGTAAATGGTCGAGCCTGAGTGCTAGGGCTATGAGCGAACTCTGTACCATTCAGGTTAGCCTCAAATACAACGTGCGCATCACAATTCCCTGGGCATGAAAGGCCGTCGTCATACATGGTCAGTCGAATAGACTCGGCCTGCACTTGAGGGATGAAGTATAAAAGCATCAATGACAAGAGTGTGCGTAAAAGCATGGATAGCCCTCGATGGTTTGTCCTTTTGGAGGCGTCCTATAATCCACCTAATCAAACAGGTGCAGGGCACGCATAGACTTAGCCCTGGCGGAGATTAGCTCATTGCGCTCGCTGCGCCAGGTTTTTTGTAGAGAGTACGGACCACGTCAAGCCAACCTAGATCACCATCTTGGTTAGTACCCACCGGCTCGGTTTCGCCGCTAGCTCGACAATTATTGTGGGAGGTGGAGACCGGTTCGAAGTTGCCACATGGGGCGCGAGCTTGTGTTGACAGTTATGCCATCCTGAACAAGAAACACAGTATCTGCTGACCTTGGCCACCACCCGAATTCGCCGGTTCTGCAACAAAACCAGCCACGGGGAACACCCGGATAACGCAGAAAGGATTTGATTGGAAACGGCTTTCAAGCAAGCTTGGGCACTCTTGGTACCTGCATCAGCACAGGCTGTTGCGGTCTAGTGAACTAGTTGTTCAGCAGATGAGTTCAGCATGTAAGCCTAGACCATAACCCCTGAATCCGATTATCAGCAATGCTGCACTGGGTATCCCAGCCAAAAAAGTCCTGTATCGCTGCCTAACATTTGCGGCTGCGCTTGGGTAGCTTCGAGGCAAAGATTGATTGTGCCCTTGTGAAACCATCTGCGCTGCAGCAGTCCTTTGCCGCGGACTGGAAAAGAACTTGGTGCAGCCGTTCAGTCAGTTCGGATTGGCCAATCCGATACAGGTTAAAACGGTATTTTCAACACGCATGAGGATAAATCCTCCTGAAGGGTGGGGCGTACTCGCTAATTGGTAAAAAATCGGACCTGAAATTGGCCCGGGATACCCAGTATCAGACCGGTAGATTGAAAAAATTGTTCGATCATGGCGGGCGCGTAAAGGGGTGCATTGTTCAGCATCTCCCGAGCAAGTTAGGGGGTATCTGCTATACCATTTTTAAGACGGTCTGACTCATTGGACCATGAGCAGCACTTCATCACGTCGCCGAGGGGGACATCATGGCACTTTCTAGACGTGAGATTCTTTTCGTAAGCAGTATCACCCTTATTGCCCCACGCTTAAGTCTCGCCACCAGTCCTGACTTGGCAGAAGTATCTCATGAAGATACTCAAACCAGGATAACCCCGGCCGGTCCAGCAGTGTTCAAAGACAAATTTCCTACCGACTATCAGCCGATGTGTACCATGGTAGCTACAAACGCCGAAGAATCGCTAGCGAGGAAAATACTGGACGGTGTTCCGAGCAACTGCTCCGTCATCGATGTTGCGATTTACTTTCACGATGTCGGCCAAGGCAAGTTTGGAGATGATCGTAAGCAACACATCATGGCTTGGCCTGTGCAATGGAATCAGGTGATCGTACAGTTTTTTAAGGCCACAAAATTGCAGCCGAGTGGTGTTGCGAGTGCTTGGTGTGCGACTTACATGAACTACTGCTTGATGAAAGCCGCTACCGGCAAAACTATGCCAGCAGGCGCAAGTCCACAAACCCTAATTGCTAGGGCGCTTTCCTTTAGAAACGGGGGAAAGACCACTGATTGTACAAGACCTAACGACATCGTAGTTTTCAAAAACGTCAAATCATCTGGGAATGGCCATGCGGGCTTTTTCCTAGCAGATCAAGGTGACAAAATACTAACTCTATGGGGCAATCAATTTGAAGGTATCCCTAAAGGACATACGATCAATCGCAAGACATTGCTCCAGGATGGACAACCCTTAAAATTGCACACCTACTGCACAGAAGAGCAGCTTGTCTGTTGCAGAGTGTATTTCAATGCCCGTATCTAGGTATGTCGTGTACTGATTCGCAATGAGCGAGCCCCATGAAAGACAGGACACCGTTTCCCCTTACGATTAGGGATAGGCAACCGGTTATGTTTATGAAAAATAGCAACGATAAGAGTGGGGAGCTTTTGGGTTAGGAGCGGTGGTGCTGGAGCCCAAAGCGAAAACTTGGCATGGTTACCGAAAGTTTTAAGGCAGGACAAACCGTTTCAGTGGTCGCTCGGCGTAACGGCATCAATGTCAACCAGTTGTTCCTGTCGCGCAAGCTTTACCAGGACAGCAGCCTCTAGGCGGTCAGTGCCGGTGAAGCGGTGGTGCCGGCGTCCGAGCTGAGCGATATCGCCCAACGTTCGGCGAAGCAGGCCTGAGGACGTTGCCGTCCCCACCAAGCTGTGCGCCAACCCCGACATGGCGTCGACACCACTCTAGGCCTTCATCCTGAAGTGCCACTGATTGCCTTTTTTGACCTGATGCATCTCAGGTTCGCGCTTGTGTTCTCGATTCTTGACCTAGGGCGGCGCGGCGATCAGGGCGGCATCGACAGTGGTACCTTCTTTGATCAGACCACGACTCACCAGATGCCGGTATTTCGTTTTCAAATAGCACCATCGTCAGCTGATGAGTTTCCAGCAAGCGGCGAAAACACAATAGGTAGTAGCGTCCGGTGCCGACTCGCCGCCCAAGTCGATGCCCAAAAAGCCACAAATGGCCTGGCTGTCGTAGGCAGCATCTTCGGTGCATTCATCGGAGAAACCGACACTGCTGCATGCCCTGCGTGCGCAGCAATCCCATTGCGGGGAACCTCGCTTGCTTGTGGTCTCGCATTAGAACGGCACCACCTTCGCCTCCAGTTCTGCCCAAGGCACCAACCGCTCGATATCAGCCAGGAAACGCGGTGTGTTCGCCTTTTTTCCTGCCCGTGTATCCTAGTTCGGAAGGGGGTTTTTGCATGTTGCGCAACATCGAGGAAAACGATTTTAGAAAAAATCGCCATTAGTGTTTGCAAACGCAGTTTTTTAAGCTAAACCAAAGTAATCTTTGACGCCATATTGTGACTGTTATGCTTAATTTCTTTTAATGGGTAGGAGGGCTGTTCCTATGTGGAATTTCTTAATGCTCGAGGAACCCTATGCCAAAAAAAGCAACGATGCTTTGTTCTCTGGAGTTCTGCTAAATTATTTTGGTAAATCTATAAATGTAAAAGAAAATAATCGATTTTTTAAAAAGGAGAAATATTTACAAAAAAATAGTCGTAGTTTATCACGCGAGTTGTTAGTGGAGCTATTTGCGTGCTTGGTGTTATTACAATTCTCAACTGGTAGCTATGCAGAGTGCTCACGGCCGCTTGCTCCCGGCAAATTTGAATTTCATCAATCTAGCCTTTCAAAGACTGGCTACCCCACAAATGATGGAATCATTCCTAGAGGCTTCGTCAGTTTGGCCGATAATACACCAGTTGTACATGGCGTTGATGTATCAAAGTACCAGGACGAACTGAATTTTGACAAGGCAAAAAAATGCGGTGCAATGTTCGCTTATGTCAGATTGTCTGGAGGAAGTTCCGAAAAGAACGAAACCCTATATCGGGTCCATTGGGCAAACGCAAGGTCTGCGGGGCTTTATGTGGGTCCTTATCACAATCTTAGTATAATCCCTGAAGAAATTAAGCATCTAAAAGCGGCAAGCATTGATGAACGCCCCGCAATTATAAAAGATTTGATGGGGCCGGCATTAGAGTCCGCTAGATCTCAAGCATCACTATTTATCTCAAAGCTAGATGAGGTTTTGGAACTGGATCCTCGACCTGATCCTTTAACAGGTTCTGAGGCTCCTACATATCTTCGGTCTGTTATTGACGCCACAACCGACCCTTTAGCAGAGGCGACCTTGTTGGAGAAGCAGCAACTTTCACCACTTTATGAGTCTATGGTGTGCGAGTGGATAAATACATTACAAAAATCAAAATACACCTCGAAAGTCATACTTTTCACGACCCCATATGTTTATGCCACATACCTTGATCATGGTACTGCCTGCGATCTTTCCAAGACATCAATCTGGATCAGATGGCGAAATGATGATGGTGACAAATTTGACAGAGAAAAAGATCCGATAAAGCTCGCCAAAGTCTCCGAGTTGTGTGGATCTGAAAAAACAAACAGATGTATTCTGCACCAATATACAAGCTTTGGTGGTTTCGGAGTTTACGAAAAGGACGCACCAATAGACTTAAATCGATTTTATGGCACTGAGTTGGAAATGAAGGAGCTTTTTTCAAAATGAATAATTTAAAAAACTCTTTGATTTTAGGCGTTTTTTGTATAATTGCCAGCAATCAAGCTTTGGCAGAAAAAGATTGCGTACCCAACTCGCAAGCGCCAGGTACAAAATTTGAGAACCCGAAACCTTGGGGCAAGACAAAAACCGACTCAGGTGCCGTTGTTTATGGTTTCGTAGATCTCGTCATCAACAATATAAACACTGAAGTTGTTCATGGGGTAGATTTATCTGAATACAACAATGTCCGCTACGACGAACTGCGCCGATGCGGAGCGACATTTGCCTTTGTGAAAATGAGAGCAAATTCTATTGGAGGCTATCAAAAACATTACCAAAAACTCTTAGCTCAGACAGTGGTGGTTGTGCCATATTATTTTCTAGATGTTCCCGGAGCGTACCAAAAAAATCCTAAAATATTCAACAAGGATAATGTATCTGCCTATGCCGACCTACTAGAAAAAGGACGCGAAATTGGACGTCTCCAAGCTGCCCAGTTTGTAAAGGATTTGCAAACGGCTCATCCAGAAAATTTTCCAGCCACAAATATCGCTGGTCTTTCAGGACAAATGATTGCATTAGATGTGGAAGATGTGTTTGCTGACACGCTCAAACCAACTAGTTTGCAGAGGCAAGCTTATGGCGGGTTCTATGGCGCGATGGTTGGCAGTTGGATAGTCGAAGTTAGAAAAACGTATCCACAGTTGATAACATTTTTTTATACTTTTCCAGCGATATTTCAAGATTATCTTCTATATGCAGAGCGAGAAGATAATAAGATAATACACGGAATGCCAATCTGGCTAGCAAACACCCGAGCCGACGCATCAGATATTGACTTTAGTAAAAAAACGATCGGTCGAGTGTGCTTCTCTGCTTCGGGCGGAAACCGATGTATTGTTCATCAATATACCCATCGCGGGGTTTTTGCATCCGCCGATAAGCAATCCAAAGGCGAGCCAAATCATATAGATCTTAATCGATTTTTTAACTCCACTACTATTGTCGACGGTGTGGGTGTTCAATATATTCGCACAAATAGTATTAAGCCCGATGATAAATGAGCCCTAAAAAACATGCCCTAAGGTATCCAGTTTCAAGAGCGGCCTGAGCTCAGGGATAAAGGGGATTAAGAGGGGATAAAGGGGACGGATAAGGCGGACACCCATTAGCCGGTCTCGAGTCAAGGTTAAAAGACCGCGCGTCCTGCAGTTCTAACTGCAGGGTTTGACCTTTAACTCAACCTGACCGGTTGAACCCGTTTCCTCATCGTTGGCTACGACCGAATCGTGCCTGACACCCATGTGGATCAAGCTGATCAGCCTCGTCGAACCGACCTTGTGTTCTGATTTTCGGGACATGATTCGATCAATCAAATCCTTCAACTCTCCAGTGATCTCAATCCGCCGCCTGGCGTATGTTTTTACCTGAAGCATCCATATCAGTCCATCGGGAACGTCGCGTTCACGACTCGGTCACCGAGCGAACCGCTGATTTCGCACCTGGACAACCCCTACGTGCCCGAGGGCATGCCGCCGATGCATACCGATCGCCCGCGGGCTCGATCGTGATACCTGGTGGAGTCGGTGGATCACACGCTCACCCCGTTGGGGCGGACGGTATCGGTAGAGTGCAACGGAGGTAAGGAGGGCAAGGCAAATGTCTCCGGTAAGCCACAGAAGGTCGTGCTTGAAGTAGCAGATTGAATACCTAGGCACGTTGTGCCTAGGTAAATTTTCTTTTCTATAAATGGCTAATTCGAAAGGATCGATTGAAAACTCTTGGTTATCTGTACGAACAAATAAACATCCATCCTTCGCTTAACCAGGCCAGACTAATTTACCTTCAGTGTCTTCTGAAATCTCAGGTTTTCCACCGAGACACTCGTAAAATAACATCCCATATCCAGCCGTCACGTGCGCGCGCGGAGAATGCGGATTAACGATCTTTCGCGCTTTTATCCATTCCTCTTTACTGTTACTGAAAAAGTTTTCTAGTTTGTATTTCGTAAACTCACCACGATACATGCCAATGGTTAGGATTCTTGCTGCGATCTCTGGATCCATCGCTAGATCAGGATTGATATAAAGTGCTGTGTTCGGGGTTAAGCTTAATAGTTTTCCAAACTTTAAGTAGTTCTCACTCCATGTGAGCTGGGCGTAACCTCGCCCTACATAGTTTTTGTTTGTTTTAGGATCAATTTTTGCGTATTTTTTTAATTCCTTTCCCATGGCGCGACAGCTTTCTTCTGTAAGGCACCATAATTTTTCCTTCGTGGTGGATAGCATTGAACCTTCACTTTCACGATAGGCTGTGCCGATGACGTAGGCCACTTGTTTCAAGTTTGAGGTTCGGTGGGGTACCCTTTCTATTTCATCGAATATGTAGTTTATTCCCTGTCGTCCACTACCATTTAAAATTCTGTTGTCGAGTTTGAACGTCCGCATTTCTTCCCTATCTAGCGCGGTAAAACTGCGCTTCGATTTTACGGTTTGCTCGCACTTTTTAAAAAAGGACACACGATCAATTTTTTCAGTTGCCAGTGCGATGCTGGGTAAGCAGATAGCTAAAGCCAGGAAGCTCACTTGTGATTTTTTATTCATAATGGTTATTCCGATTGTGCCAGTGTTGACCCTTCGTTTTTTTGTAACTGCACAGTTCTTGATGGTAGCCCAGTATTTTAGTCTGGCAGGCGATTGGAGGTCGATTGTAAAACTTTGCGTTTTTAGCATTTTTAGACAGTAGTTGTAAGCCTTGTGAAACACCCTATTGGGATGGCTTGCAATCATCGCAATACTGGTCTAAACAATGTTGAAGTGATCGAGATGAAGTCAGTAGTGTCGTAGAGGGCTTATCTATGAAATTATGGAAAACTCTTCCCCTGATGGCCCTAATTTTATTTGGGCCAGGCCTCGTTGCTGCGGATGTTTTCAAGGATGGCGAAAAAATCAGGCAGCGAATTGATTCGATGGAGAATGGAACTATTGATTCCGGATATCAAAAAGTTGTTGTGTCCTCAAATGCAGGGTTGAAAGCTTGTGAAAGTAGTTTTGCTGGGCGTTTTACCAAGTCATTACTAAAATACGGAGATACTGCTGCACTGACCGTTCTTCTTGATGATGTTCCGATTGTTGCATATGAATATGACCGCGCAGCGGGAAAATGCACAAGAATAAACAATACGTCTGTGGATGCTCTGCCGCAAAAGAGGTTAGATATGGCGGCGCAGGAAAGACATAAGATAATAATTGCATATTTAGATTCCACAAAAGTAGAGTCGCTAAAGGAAGTGGTAAGTTTGGCGTCAGATACAGCGGCACTTAGTGGCTATGTTTTGATAAGCGCGGCGGCAGCTATCCCACTGAATGCTCTAGCGGCCAAAGTTGATGTGGTGCTTAGTAATGCTTTAAGTTCAAATGACACTAATACTACCTTCTTGAGGTTGCCTTCTGAAGGAAATAAGAGGTTGGTCATTAAATTATCTATTGATGGGGCGCCATTTCAAGACTTGGGAGAAATAAGAGTTGTACAAACCCAATCGCTTTTAAAGGGGAAGATACCGGGTGACGTTATTTTCGAGCGAACAATCAGTGACAAAACCGTTGATGACCAACTAAAGGTAGGTCGGCATGGCATGTCCATAAGAGATTATCGTGGAAACCTGAAGGTTGCTCGACAGGAATGTGACTTCTTGCGTGAAACTTACGCGGGGATTTTGACGAACTATGATCTGAATTACCTCTTGGAGAGTTACTTGGTAGGGACGCACAAAGGGCTCTTGAATTCAAGTTTTTTGGATGCTTGCTTCGGTACGACTCAAGTAGATGGGCTTTCCGTTTATTCATTAAAAGAGGAGGTAATAGACTCTCGTATTTCCGCTTCAGATCTGCGCGGCACTTCATTTATGAAGACTTTCAATCCGAATTCCGGCAATCCTCCTTTTGATAGAAATCTCAAAATCGACTTCGCGCCTATAGGATTTCCTTTTAGAACCGCTAACGAAATTTTGACTGCTCAGAACCAACGGGAGGCTGGTTGTTATCAATTTTCAAAAATAAATTCAAGGCAGTTCTATTTTACAAAAGCTATTGATAGGAAGGTTTATTACTTTAAAACGTCTGTTGATCAAGCTTACACAAAAGAGCAGGAAGATCAGGGTAGTCACTCAATGATAACCTCTATCGTCGTCGCTGACGATATCACCCAGCTTGGGGATGATGGAGAGTACACAATGAATAGTGAGCGTTGCCTTAAAAATTATGACTTTTCATCGCGGTAAAATCACATGACTTGGGTTTTCTTAATGGGCAGGTATTGGCATGAAAAAAGTAAATTTCGCCGTAGGAGCGTGTGTTTTCGCACTCACATCTTCTTCTTTTGCAGCTCTACATCTGCCAGACAGTGATTTTGAGGAGGTTCTGAATGCGGGTCACTGGAGTGTATCTGTGGATGACAGCGCTCAATATTATAGTGAGCAACTTCCTTCCACAATAATTAAAAAGTGGGTAGATAATTATAAGGCTTCAGATCTCGAATCTACCGTCGGCCTCGGGGTTATGGTACTCACCACCTCCGTTGCTGAATGGGGAGTTTCATCTGACGCTACCTTACCCCCGGACCCTCACAGTACCACGCACAGTGTGAAATGGAGGGGGCCCGTTGTTGGAGACGATGGTAAGCATCTAATGAGTTATGCGGTAGGTGGTATAGGTATTAATCATACAGATAGCGGTGAGTTGAAGGAGCTTTTTGATTACTTGAAAACAAAACATCCTAATTTGGCACCCAAATCTGATAATTTTTTTAAGTTACGAGGCATAAATTATGATCTTATCCGCGCAAATGGCGGCGTATGTACAGAACCTCGCTCTGAGATTAAGAATGATTTAGATGGGAAGCCATTTAAGCACGATAAATTTCCAGGCGGAAAAAAATACTGCCCAATTTATAAGAAAGGTAGTACCACCATGGAGGATTGGCAGATATTTAGGCACTGGATGCGCGCCAGTGTTCGCGAAAAAGATGTGCAACGATACATTATTGAGCGCTGGCTCAACAAAGTTTGGTTGCCTTCATATAATGCCGTTTTAGCAGCAGGCGGGACTGTTGAGGAAGCTATGATCAATGCGCGTATAAGAAACTCTAGTCCGGTGACAGCTGCATGCGCAATAAAAAGTGCAAAGGGAAGCGCTGATCGAATTAAGGCCGAGCTTGAAGCATATACTTCAAAATCTTGTGGTGGGAAACCAGGTCATACAAGACGGCTCGGGTCAATAATGCGTCCAGTGGTGCTATATCATTATTTTAAAGCTGAATAATATTCTAGAAGGTTTTCATCGAATCCGTTGAGGTCTAAATGGAATTTTCTTGAAGGTGTAAAAAAACAACAGGGAAGGGAGGAGGTCAGACTTAGGCGTCGTGAATCATCCTTCGCAAGGTGAGCGTAGCATCTTGAAAGTTTCGTTTGTAGGATTGTGTTCGGCCGATAGTAGGCCCGCGGTTTGGGCCAATGTTGGGGCCAATGAGCTGGCAGCAGCTTACTAAGACCTTGCTATGGATAGCTCTGATGCAAAGCCGAGTAAGGTGCGATGACGGTCTGCTTCTGGCCGATTCTGTTGAAAAAGTCGGCTTCGGTTTCCATGGTAGAAAAGTACGCGCCTGAGATTGAAATCTGTGTTTTTGTAGAAGGTTAAAGTACTCGGATTTCACGTAGCAGCGTGCAAAAGAGGTGTTTTCATCAATCAATATTCGCGCGTTTTGGGCAAACCGACTTTTTCAACAGAATCGGCCGAAACCAGCCTGTCGGGATTGTTATATTCCGAATGGCGCAGAACTTGTTGGGAAGAAATGGGGCAATTCATACCCCAATCTATGCCATTCAATGCCAGTTATGCGCTTATGCATGTTCGATGAGAGCGCTACTAACACCAGTAAGGACGGGCATTTCGCCTACTATGACGTTAATACTCGAGCACAATTGGCGTGTGGGAGGATAGGTCGGAATTGCTTTATTTATCAGTGGTTTAGGGCTGCTCTGTCAAAAGTGTGAGGCAAAAATGGGGCAAATTGCCAATCAGGCGGTACCGAATTTTCGCGCTGTAGAGTGAGGTTATCATAGGGGGGTGGTGGAAAAGGCCAGTCGGGTCTATTTTGAGTGGTACGCTGTCAACTAGCCATTACCTCGTCGAACAGAGCAGAAGATGAAAAGTGAGTTTCCGGGTTTTTTTTCGAGCGCAGCTGATGATATCGATAAGATGTGGGACGAGTGTTTATTTGTCCTGGATGCAAATATCTTACTGAATCTGTATCGGTACTCAGACTCTACTTGCGAAAAATTACTTGGTGTCTTTGAGGCGCTAGGGGATCGTCTTTGGATTCCTCATCAGGTCGCGTTAGAGTATTTAAACAATCGACTCACTGTTATTGGTGAGCAGGGGAAAGTATACGATGACGCAGTTAAGAAGGTTGAAGCGCTAAAGAGAAGTTTAGAAAATCATAATCAGCATCCGTTCGTTAGTGAGGTTACTCTCAAGGAGAGCTTAGCTGTATTCGAACGGTTGGTTGCGGAGCTCATTGAAAATAAGCGTATCCATGATAAGCGAATAAGTTCTGACGAGATTAAAGATAAGTTAGGTGAGCTGCTCGATGGTAAGGTTGGGCAGGTTTTTTCTCGTGAGCGCTTGGAGCAAGTCTTAAAGGACGGGCAAATTCGGTACGAGCAAAAAACCCCTCCTGGATTTTGTGATGCCAAAAAATTTACTGATTCGGTAGTGTTCGATGAAAAGTGCAGGCCGTTTGGTGATTATATTGTTTGGCTGCAAATTCTCGACAAAGCAAAGAATGATGGGAAGCCGGTTATATTTGTAACTGGTGATTCAAAGGAAGACTGGTGGGCTTCCTTTCAAGGGAAAACACTTGGACCTCAGCCAAAGTTGATTGAGGAGTTTCTATCCATTGTCGGCTTCTCTTTTTATATGTATCCCCCTGATCGATTTATGGAAAGGGCAAGTGAATATCTGAATCAGGCTGCGTCGGAGGAGGCCGTCAAAGAGATTCGAGATGTTCAAGTAGATGCTAAGGTTAGCTTGGAACGTAACTTAGATTTAGTGAATTCTTGGCTTGAAAAGAGCACGCCGAACAAGTGGTATTTTAATAAAACATTGGCGAGTTGGATGAAGGATAGTGATGCTGCTCTAAGGGGGAAAGAGGCGAAGATTCGAACTGATCTGCATGATGCTCGTATTCAACTTAGGGCTTTGGCAGAGTTGCTTGAAGATATGGTTTTGCTTAATGTAAATCGTGATGATCAGGCTTACGGGAAGTGTGTAGAAAGTGTTCGTAATATGACTTTTC
The DNA here is from genome assembly GCF_047758685.1 of Pseudomonas lyxosi. NCBI lineage: Bacteria > Pseudomonadati > Pseudomonadota > Gammaproteobacteria > Pseudomonadales > Pseudomonadaceae > Pseudomonas > Pseudomonas lyxosi. The sequence goes on along the minus strand of NZ_CP180481.1, from coordinate 6,168,414 downwards.
TTGTTTCTCAGTTGGAGGCAGAGCTAGAGTCGGTCCGTCATGAGCGCTTAACTCTTACTTCGAATATTTCCTCGATAGGCATGGAAGAGGATTTGCCAGATCAGACTTGACGAATTTGTTGTCCTGTTAAATTCGCCCAGATATTTTGAAACATTGTCGCCTACCTCTGGCGAATCTCGCTGTTCCACCCACAACGTCAACTCCATTATCGCCGCCTCCAGGGCGAGTTGATTGTGGTAGATCCTTTCCAACACATCGGGTCGTGAGTAATCACCTGGCATGGAGTCGACTGCTTTCGAGAAAAACACAAGCATAGCAACGGTAGTGGTGAAGAGGTTTAGGGCAAAATTAGGGCAAAATCAGGGCCGCCAAAGACCGCAGGACGCCATGAGCAAAGGAAGAAAGCACAATATTTTCTGGCCTTAAGCGGTCTACAAGGACGCGAGAAGGGGTTCGAATCCCTATCGTTCAAAGCCGTCCAGATCGTAGAACAACCCCGAAGCTGTATTCGGCTACCTCTACCTAAAACTGGCATCGATAGTCTGGCCTTAAAAACTTGAAGGCTTGGCATGGATAATACAGTGCGTGTTCTCAGCTATATATGCGCTGCCTTTAAATCTATCTGTAGAGTAATTCCGGTTTCAGTCAAGACCAAACCGGTCGGCGCTGCACCAAAAACGGTTCGTGAGAGGAGCAACAGGCCGCTGCGTATAGGGAAAGGTGGACAGTATGATGGCATTCGGCTATCGTCGCGACATTCGTATAATAAAGTAATCAAACAAAATGTTGGTGTTGTGGCGAAACAGCCACAACATATGAATTGAAGAAATTAGAGCTTCTTGATATGGCTTACAGGCTAACGATGCAGTCGTAAAATTATACTTAGAAGGATTAATAAATGTTCCCTTTTCCCTTTGGTAATTTTGTTGAGCTTCTTTATAGAGCTTGGTTTAAACACCAAGCTTACACGCGACCGATAATAATTGTTTCATTTGTTTTTGCATTCATGGCCTTTATTGTTGTAGGTCTTTTAGAGCCGGCTTATCTTGAGCAGCGGATTGCCGAGCCTATTGCAGCAATATTTGCAGTAATTGCTCTACTTTTGTCAAGTGGTGTTATAGCGTATCAAAGTTATATCGAGCAGGAAGAAAAGAACACAAAAATTGAGCAGGTCGAGAAACGAGTGCGCGAGCACCCGGAAAAACCCCAGCTAGCCTGGGATCTTGCACGATCCAAATTAGAAAACTATCTCGATAGAAACCTTAGTCAAGTAAAATCCATATTTTGGTTGACTCTACTAGTCATGCTTGTTGGCTTCGGCTTTATACTGTATGGGCTGTATCATGCATTTGAATCGCCCGATAAACTACCTGTATCTATAGTCGCTTCCGCATCGGGTGTTTTAGTTAGCTTGATAGGCGGTTCATTTTTAATTATTTATCGGTCAATTCTTGCTCAATCCACAGAGTATGTATCCGTTCTGGAACGAATTAATGCTGTAGGCATGGCAGTCCAGGTAATATCGAATATTTCTAATGAGTCAGCCTCTCTGCGTGAAGAAACGACTGCTGAACTTGCAAAGCAGCTAATAGGGCTTTATGCGGCACCCAAAAAATAACTGGGTCCAGTCAATTTTTTAAGTGCCCTGGCTCCTTGGTCATTGTTCCGCCTTCGGCTTTATAAATAGTTTTAAACGCCCGCTTCTGGCTGATAGCTACCCTTCGTGAGAGGCTGTTATCGACCCTAAGCAGACGTTCATAAATACCCGCAAAAGCGGTGGCGATTTATGCGGAAAATCAGTACACGCCTCCCCTTTTGGATGATAGCATTGGGCCGTCAATAGTGACGGATGTAATTGTTTGTATATTCGAAAAATGTATTTGTGCTAACGAGGGGTTTATGGCTGGCCTAAGGGTTTTTGTTTCGTCAACATGTTATGATCTATCCGTTATTAGATCACAACTTCGTGTCTTTATTAAAGCTCTTGGTCATGAACCGTTAATGAGTGATTATAGTGACTTGTTGTATGACCCGAGATTGCATACACACTCAAGTTGCGTGGATGAAGTGGCAGCAGCGGATGTCGTTGTTTTAATTGTCGGGTCGCGATTTGGAGGAAAAGTATTTCCTGAGGCGTTGGCAAGGTTGGACTTTGATTTGCTGAAAGCCGAAAGCAAAAGTGTTGAGCTATTAAAGTCGCAAGAGTCTCTTTCCGTTACGCAACTGGAGATTTTGAAGGCGGTAGAGTCAGGTATTCCCGTATTTACTTTTGTGGATAACTCAGTTTGGCATGATCATGCTCTTTATGAAAAAAATAAAGGAGGGAAGATTATTAACGATATTCAATTCCTTCGATTGAAAAGCAAGAGACTGCAAGATTTATTTTTGAGTTTATTAATTTCTTGAGGCATCGCGCAAAAGGGAATAGTGTATTTACCTTTTCAAAGCTTCAGGATATTGAAGAGGTTTTGCGTTCGCAGTGGTCATCTCTGTTTCAGCGCTTGATTCATGAGCAGCGACAGAAAGTTACAGATTCAAAGCGACTGGATAACCTTACTGAGAAATTCGAGGATCTTAAGGCTGCTATTTTGAACTCGATGGGCGATATTAAAGAGCGTGAAGTTGCCAAGGCTGTTGTTAAATATAGACGGTTGCTTAACTTCGTGCGTGCTTTAGGTATGAAGGATTTAGCGTTTCTCGCGAAAAAACACTCTTGGGATACATTGCTGAAGCATGTGCAGATTGATTCCATCGAGGATCTGGATTTGTTGATGGATAAAAACACTGTTCATGAGCTTAAGTTTATTAAGGGTAGACGCCCTGGTCGGCAAATTCTTTATTTGAAGAAGGTGGATGGGACTTTTTTTGAGTTTAGAGGGAGCTTTGCAATGCTCGAAGATTTAATGGGGGAGTGGAATTCGTTCATGGAGTTGGCACCTCAAACTAGAAGTGTGGTTTTCGAAGCGTTATCCGATACTGATGTTATGACCTCTTATTTACGATACATACCGGAACAGTTGGAAACATACGCAATCACTGAAGGACTTACATTTAATCGGAGCTTTACTGGTTGAATGAGTCGTTTGTGCAATTTTAGGTGCGCGGGGCTGCTTTGGGCCAGCTGTGTAAAAACGCAAGCAACGTTTTGGTTCGGTATCTTTTTTACACAACCTCTAACATATTCTGTCATTCGCGCAACTCGGGTCGGCTCTAGCATGTCATGACTGGCAGGGGTCGACCCAAAGCCGACATCAGGCAATGGATTCTTTTGGGAATAGCTGTGATTGAGCAAAAAGCGTAATCCTTCCGCTTTCCGAACATTACGGGCTAGTAAAAGATGGCGGATCAGCATTGCGTAGTATTATTTCGGCACATTAGGTGACTATTTGCAAAGCGGCTCTACCATAGTGTGCTAATGGCTGATATCTATTTATTAACACTGTAAGTTTGGAGTGATTCACGCAGTTTTTTTATCGCCTGCACTGACAAAGGGGGGCGGCTCGTATGTGCAAGCGCATGGCAGGTTGGGCATAGGGGGACAAGCGATTTTAATGCATCCAAGAGCAGGATGCGCCTACCCGCAACGTCGGACTCATAGATCGGGTTGGTATGGTGTAGTTGAATGACTTCAAAATCTAATCCATCGGGGGTTGAAAACCCACAGGCCTGGCATTGCAGTCTTCCATCCTTGTGCAAACCCCGGAAGTAGCGCCGACCTTCATTAAGTAATTTCTGTGAACGCTTCCGTCTCGATGCGGGGCTGGTATTGGTACCGCCCTCCTCAATAATTGTAAGAGTCTGGGTCGGGGACAGATTAGGTTTAGCGTTAGTAGTGGAGTCTAAAACGAATAGGAACTCGTCACGGTATTGATTATAAAAATCTCTGGCTTTTGAGCGATCGTCCCAATACCACTGATAGACTTCACCCAGTAATATCTGTGCGTTCTTAGCCTCGGCCATTGGCTTTTCTCCGCTGGGGCGCGGGTCAAATGACGCGACGTTCCGAATCTTGTAATAGATCGAACCGGCGTTCCGTCCAATAAGCTGTGAGATTTCACGGTATAGCGCTTTTTTGACTTGCCCGGGTTCAAGATTTAGTTGGTCATATCCCCAAACGGCGAAATAGCACTCCTTCCAACTCCAGTCTTCCCAATTAGATTCGATTTGAAAACCAAGGCGTTCCAGGAAAACATTGGATTCAACTCCGCCCGAGAATTCGGTTGTAGTGAGTTCCTCACCGTAGGCATACTTTGCAGCAAGGGAAAGGACAAGTTTTGGGGGGTAGGATTGTCCATCATGAATCAAACCAAATTTGGTAGATTTACGCTTTTTAGGTACGCCCTCAGCCAGAATATTGGCGATTGCTTGTAGAACGTGATCTCGAGTTATGGTCTTTGGTATCATCGAAGTAAGCGTCCTAACTCTGTAGATGCGTGCGAGATATAAAATTTTAGTGTTAAAACAATCAATTTTTTGGCGACTTTCTAAGGCTGCTTATGGCCGTTCTCTGTCGGTCATAAGCCACCCTTTGAAATCCTTGATACCCAAACTTTTCAAAATCGGCACCTGCCCTAGATCGAATATCGCCCACGAATCCGTAGCGGAATATCAAGGCGGAGAATATGGTAGATCGGCGGATTTCCTGTACAGGATGGGTCGAGGTTAAGAGCCATTCCCGTACCACTTCGCTGTCGACGGCTACGAATTCAAAATATCACGGGTATGAGAAACCGCCCGTAGGTGGCGGATGTCACCCTGGTATGGTTTACAGAGTCAGCTCCCGCTTGATGCGGTACACGGTTGCAATTCCCACGTCGGCGATCTTGGCGATTTCTTCCACAGTGTTGCCGTTCCGCTTAAGCAAGCCCACAACCTTGCCCCACTTCGCTTGATTACGCCCTTTGCCCGCTGGCTTCCACTCAGGTTCAGCAGCACGCTTGTTTTCCAGGCCTTCCCGAATCCGCTGTACCCGCTTCTCTTGATCAAGGCGGGCCATGGTTGCCATCAGGTCCAGCAACATGCTGTTGATTACCTCCATGATCTGGCCGGTGATGCCCTTGTCCTCAACCATCATATGACTGGTCGGCAGGTCAGCTACCACCAGGCGAAGTCCTTTGGCCTTGATAGTTGACTTGAGCGTCTCCCAATCGGCTTGTGACAGGCGACTCAGGCGGTCTACAGACTCCACCAGCAGCACATCACCCTTTGCGGCAGTGTCCAACAGGCGTATCAGTTCAGGACGAAGGAGTTTGGTGCCACTGATGTTCTCGGCGTACACACCAGTGATGTTCAAGCCCTTGCCAGCAGCGAACGATTCCAGTGCGACTTTCGCCCGGTGGGCATCTTGATCCTTGGTTGATGCACGCAGGTAAAGATGAGTATTCATGACCTACTATCCTTTGTCATAAGAATCGATAGGTCAATGATAATTGAATCGTATAGCTATCCGCAATAGTCATTTGATAGTGGTTTTGAGGGTGTTGCCGGGCTACCAGACATGTCTACTTCTTTGATAGTGATCTGGGGCGCAGTTGCTGGGGTTGCCTCCTATCTCTAAATCCTTGATTCTACAAGGATTTATCAGTCGAAAATCTCGAAGTGTGACAGCGTTTAGGTACACCTAAGTGGTGTATTCCTCTAAGCATTGTAATCAGCATCTAGACAGCTCTCCAATGACTGTTGCATCGTCCTCACAGCGCTGAGGATCGGTGGTGTCTATTCTTTTTTTCTCTGCGACCTTAGCTTTTTAAATGATCCATGTGGTAGTAATCTGCCATCAATGGATGGCCTGTTGCGCGTAACGATGAGCAGTGTTGAATTTTGCTGAAATTGCTCTCGGTCGATCAGCAAAACGCTAGGCAGGGTGAATTGACTTTGGAGATATTGCATGGATGTGGATGATAGCTGGGAAGAGCATAGTATTATGGACAATGTGGGTAGTGCACCTTCACTTGTGGAGAAATTTACAATTGAAGGACTCTATAAGTACAGAACAATTAGCCTTTCGTCACAATATTCTGCAACTATCTTGATCGCCAAGAATGGTTCCGGAAAAACCACATTGCTCGGGGCTCTTGATGCGTTCTTGAAAGGGCAGTTTCTCCGGCTAATTGATTTGCAGTTTTCTAGAATAACCTGCAAGTTAAGGGGGGTTGATCGAGAGCTGGTTGTTGAGAGGGCAGAGATTGATGAGCTTGGTAAAATTTCAGATAGCTCTGAGGTGGGTCTCTACGCTAGACGGATCGGCGTCGATTCATTCGCTCTTATGGAGTTGCTGGATGGGGATTACAGAACTTCGATCAATGAGTATTCTGGAGAAGAGATTGCCGAAAAAATCGTAAACAATAATAACTATTCTACACACATTTCAATCAAAACTTGTGATAAGTTGTTCGCGACATTATATGACGCAGTTCCAAATATTCAAGAAGTTAGAAGTATCACCAGGAAAGCTTTGAATGGCTGTGAGGTTGTTTATCTTCCGACTTATAGGCGGATCGAACTACCCCTGGATAATGAAAGCGAAGATGTAAGAAGGCCAAGAAGAAAAAAGAGTGTAAAGTCAAGGCTTGGTCTTGGTCGTCGTTCGTTATTCAGTACCGATATTCAATTTGGGCTTGCTGATATCTCTGAGCGGCTTAATTATTTGAATCAAGAAATATTGTTTGAGTCGAATCAAGGTTATCGGAAGATTAGTGCTAATATTATTAGTGATCTAATTGGCGGTGGGTTTGATAAAGATCAAGTGGGGCCGTTCGAGCGGCCTGATAAAGAAGCGCTCAATATATTTTTTGCTAGGTTGAGGGATAATAGAGGGATTCACTTCAGGGATGATGTTACGATTCCGGATTTAGATAAAGTTTATGGTAGTGATATATCGGTGGAGTCGAATAAGTTCCTTTCGTACTTCCTTGATAAGCTTAATTCTGTGATTAAGGCTACAAGAGGTGTTGAGGAGAAGGTCGAGGAGTTTATCAAAAGCTGTAATAAATATTTATCGGAGGAAGATGATAGTGTAGCTGCTTATCAAAATGGGGATGGCAGATACTCTTACTCTGATGATAAAGAGTTGATTCTTGATCGAAAAACCCTTCAGGTAAAAGTAAAGAGTCTCGTCACTGGCAAAACGATTTCATTGGAATTTCTTTCTTCGGGGGAGAAGCAGATGATTTCGCTGTTTGCTCGACTCTATCTTTACCCGGAAAAGAAAATCGTTTTAATTGATGAGCCAGAGTTGTCGCTATCGCTAAACTGGCAGCGAAAAATTTTGATTGATGTTTTGAATAGCAATTCTTGCGAGCAGGTTATTGCAATTACTCATTCTCCATTTGTCTTCGATAATGCTTTAGAGCCCTATGCAAAGTCGTTGGACTTTGTGATCGATTTGAAAGCTGAGATGGATGAAGCCAAGGATGACGAGCGAGGGGACATGAATGAGTAATGCTGAGGCTTTACCCCCTGCGGGAGGGGACGGGCTTTTGCAGGTCCTTAAAAATTCTCGAAACCGATCGGCGGTTTTAAAGACGCAATTGGTAGTGCTCAAGTCGTCATTGCGCAATCCAACAGTGTTCGTGTTTGAAGGTCCCGAAGATAAGACGGTCTATCATCATTGGATATGTAAGGTTAATTATGCGCAGTCTTATGAGCCTTTTGTGTGTAATGGTAAAAGTCAGGTTTTAAAGCTTTTTTCTACGGTTCAGAAAGATGTCAATGGTTTGGGGGAGGGCGTTTACTTTTTTGTTGATAGGGATTTTGATCCAGTATGTGAGCATCCGGTCAGCAAAAAAATATTTTTAACTGAAGCATACTCAGTGGAAAATTACATAGTTAGAACCGAAACGGTTGTTGAATTGCTGAAAACGCATTTTCACTTTTTGCCGGATGTAGCGTTAAGGGCTAAATTGGTGGATCTTTTTGATCAGCTTTATTCGGAGTTTCTGAGCGTTACACACGAAATTAATTTTAGAAGCTTTGTCTGTAGGCACCTGAAGATAGAAGCGGTGCCAGGGCTTCCTAAAAAATTAAATAAACTGGCGGTTGTGGAGCTGGACGGCGTGTCTCCTGTTGGTGAGTCTGCTGAAAATATTATTAAGTTTAGTCGCGAGCCGTCGCAGGCTGAATTGGATATGGCAAGAGCAGAATTTTCTAAGCTGACTGCGAAGCGAGATTATCGCGGTAAATATGCAATGATGTTTTTAATGCGATGGTTAGACTTATTGGTCAGAGATCGTAATTCAGATAATAGTAAGTATTTTATGGGAGTTAAAACGGCGGAGGCTGTTGCATCTGTTAATCTTGATTGCGTAGCCTCCAGGTCGGTTTTCCCACCGGGATTAAGTGATTTTTTGGGATGGGTGAAGGCTAACAAATAAACCATTAACACTGCTCAGTCCTTGGGTGCTGGTAGCTATAGTTTTTAGCTCCCAGCATCTTGCTGTAATTTCATGTTAAATAGTAATTTTCCTGTGGAAATCCTGCGTTGCTTACCCTCGCCTAGGGGGTAGCCCTCACCGACTCTGGGAAGCAATCGAGGGGTAATTTGTATGCGGGAATCACTGATATTTCAGGATGGCCCTAATTCGGTTGATTGTTAACCCCTTAGAGGCCGCGCTGTAGTCCACCCCCCGCCACTGACTTCAAAAATATAACGAGCAAGAAAAAAGCCACCAGTAAGCAGCGTGTAGTCAGGCCGTGAAGCTTACAGCGTCTAGAAAACGAACTTGTGATAGGTCGCACGTCTCCCGAAATGATGCCAATAAATGCCTTTGTGACAGCGAGGCTTTTCTGTGTCTGGGTATTTTTCAATTCTTCTACTACTATCTCTACTACTCAACCCCCGCCAAAACCAAGTTGGCAATCGGCGTTCAACCGCGTGCTGACATCAGTGAGAATCCGGTATGGATATTTGTCACCCATGCTCAATGGTTACGTGCTTTAGAAACATGCCACCCGCCTTATGATTCTGAAATCCTGAGTAGCGACAGACGCATGGCCATGAAAGCTTCTGTGAGCTCGTATCAGCGCGTTTGAGTGAGTGCTAGGGCAAACACGCAGTGTGGATTGCCCCCGGCCTAGCTGAGAGAAGTAACGCTCCAGGTATTGCAACTCGTGACGCTGCGATTGGTTACTCATTTGAATGGAGTCTCGGGCGGAGTCCGCAGTACCATCCTTGGCTATCACCACCTCATGCAGCGCCGCCAAGGATGAAACCGTGATTTTCAATGTCACTGACCACAATAAGTACCTTTACCACTACACCAGTGCCGCGACCGCGATCAATTGCATCCTCAAGTTTCGTACTCTCCGGTTTGGAGAGTACAAACGGACCAATGACCCCAAGGAAAGTAAAAACTGGCAGTTCGATTTCGTATCGTTCGAGCCGAAGCGCGACCGCATAGATTACGACCGGAATGTCATGTCGGCTTGGCTTTCAGATGAGTTGAAGCGCGACACGCGACTAGTCTGCTTCTCGCGTGATACAGGACCGTTGACCGGCACCCATCTCGCAGACATTTTCAACCGGGGTTTTTGTAAACCTCGAATGTGGGCGCAGTACGCTGAAAAACACACCGGCGTTTGTCTGGTGTTCAACCGCGAGAGTCTAGAGAAAGAAATAACCACTCAGCTTGCTGCGCACACACCACTGCTCGGTGGTGCGGTGCAGTACAAAGATTGTGGGATCGCGCGAGACATATTTGAAGAAGTGCTCTTCAGTATCAATACTGACGATCTTGAAAAATATGGCCGCGAAGAATACCCGTTGATCCACTTAAGAAAACATTACCGCCAGCTTTTTTTCGAGAAAATGAGCGATTGGCAAGCTGAAAATGAATTTCGCTGGATCGCGTTTTCGAAATCGACGGAGCCGCTGGATGTAAAATATGGAAGTGCTTTGGTGGGTATGGTGTTTGGTGAGGACACCAGTGAGGAGAACAAAAGGGAAATGTCCTTGCTCACCAGCGGAGCGGGAGTCGAAATGCGAGGGTTGAAATGGAAGAACCACAGTCCTTGGTATGACTTCGAACGGCAAGGCTACCTTTGACTGCGGTTTCTGATATTCATACCGAACCACAGTCTTACCCATTGGGGCTTTAAATCAGGCTCTGTTCCAGTGACGCTTTACTGTCGCGATGCCAATCTTGAGGTCACCTGCAACTTCAGATTGCGACTTATCCTGTGCCTTGAGTCGCTGCACGGCGGCGGTGGTGTCGATAGCCTCTGGTCTACCCAACTTCTTACCTTCAGCCTTTGCACGTTGCAATCCTGACTGTGTGCGTTCGATTAACAAGTCACGCTCAAACTCCGCCACGGCGCCTAGAACCTGCATGGTCATCTTCCCGGCTGCGCTGGTGAGGTCTACGCCACCAAGTGCAAGACAGTGGACACGGATGCCGGTAGCAGCCAGATGCAAGACTGTTTGACGTACGTCCATTGCATTGCGCCCGAGACGGTCAAGCTTGGTAACGATCAGCACGTCACCCGACTCCATGCGCTCCAACAACTTTGTAAAGCCAGGTCGTTCATTGGCTGCGATGCTGCCTGAAATGGTTTCTTCCACCACCCGGCTCGGCTGAACATCGAACCCAGCGGTTTTCACTTCCTGCACTTGGTTCTCAGTGAACTGGTAGGAAGTGCTGACTCGGCAGTAGAGAAATGTGCGGCTCATGATTGCTGATTCCACTGGTATCGCTAAAGGTGGTATCAGTGTGAATGGATCGTAAATTATCGTCAACCCTATTTTGTTGATACCAGTTTTGGCCTGATTCGCTCGTATCGTTTAACGGTCGTTTAATGATGCTCCACTCGCATAAAACGTGGCCACTTTGTTTTTTCGTTTCTGCATTGTGCGTAGGCGTTGTACGTAAATTCGCAGCCCGAAAACTTCGGGATGCAAAAAAATACGGGCGGCGATTTTTTGATTGGACCATGCCGATAATGTGGACCCATTTAGCCCCTTTAGCCCTTTTTGAGTGCACGTAGTCGGTCCCTGGTGTCAGCCCTTTTTTAGCCGATTAGTGATGTAGACGATGGATGTTGCTGCGAACTCAAGGAAAAACTCTGCTTCTGCCTTTGAAAGGCCTGACTCGACTGTGCCACCGTGCCTAACGAAATCTTTGTTACTCGCATAGCCATAGGCTTGGGTGATCAAGCGTTCAATATCAGCGTCGAGCTTTGCTTGTCTGATGATCTTGCCGAGCGTTCCGTTCGGCTCATTCAGCAGCACCATGAGGCTTGACTCAACGGAGCTGATTGACTCCTTTATGGAATTTTCGAAGTCAGGCGTTGCTGAGTAGATGAAGTTCTTCGCCTTTAGCCATTGCGCACGGATTGGCGTCAGTTCGTTGGCCAACGCTTCATTTGCCTTGCTCCAATTCCTAGATGATGGGGCGTGTCGTTGTATCCGTTTTAGGTCGAGCAAGACATCTGCATAGAGTTCCTGCACGTAGACACGCCGACTTGCATAGGTGCTCATTTCCTGGAGCTTGCAAAATGCCATGAAGACTTCGAGAGATTTGTGCGGGTTGGGATTCGTATATTTCGCTTCTTCCAGATCAATCGTCACCTCCGGATAGAGTTCCCGGTATTCGGCAGTTTGAGCAGGGGTCCGGCCATCGGTGGCATACGCGATCATTAACGTCTGTATTGCTATGACCTTAGCGCCCAGTTCTATCGCCCGCTTGCTATCCATAAATTGCTCCTGGCTTCCTGGTGATCACATTACCCCAGCTTAGTCAGGGCTTGGAGGTGAGGGGGCGGGAGCTTTATGTGAACGACCACAATGGCTATTTCGTCTCACGCTTGATCCTAGACGTCTTTGATAGAGGTTATTGCCTCAACTTGAGAATCCCGGCGGTGATGGCCGAGGCATTTGTGTCGAGGGTTTCCAGCGCCGCGATGGCGTTGTTATGTGCTTCGGGCGAACCAGTTGACCTTGCCCACAAGGCGACTTCTTCAATTGCTACGGCTAGCGCGTGCTGGTTGTGCAGTAGCAAGGTCAGTACGTCCGCTGAGGCGATGTTGGCATCTGTATTGTCTGGCATGGTGGTCATCCTTGAGTGGGTGGTGATCGATGTTGGCTACCGGGTTTATCGAGCAAGCAGAGTTTTAATAGTCCAAGCCCCCTGCGGAATGACGCTGGGGGCTGGGCAGTGGATATTTGGCTATGGTGACCCCAGCATCGAAGACGCGCATATCACGAATCCTCAAAGCACCTCACGTGCATGCTGGCCCATTGATTACAAGGCTAGATCATCAGGCGTTACTGTCATCCTGAATGAACTGTACTGTTGGAAATCACTAGGCCTAAGTCCCTGCATTTCTGGCAATCGACCGACGTTTTTGACAGCAGCCACCGCCGAGTTATCGTAAGGAGTATCTCCACTGGACCTGGCTACACTGACTGATTTCATTGTGCCATCCGGTAACATATTGATCTGTAGTACGACCTTCATGCCTTTCTTTGCTGACGGTGGGCGAGCCCAGCCTTCTGATGCCCGAGCAAGAATCAGATCTTCGAAAGTGCCCGCAACTTCTTCACCACCATGATCGGCCGGTTCCTGCTGACGTTCAGGTTCGGCTAAAAGCTGACGTAAAGTTTCGTCTATAGGCTGACGCTCAGGTTTGTTTGTAGCTATAGGTAGTTGTCGCACTTCCTCCACATGTTTCGCTGGGCGTGAATTTTGCGAGGGTTTATCATTTGTGGTTAATCTAGTGACCACAATATTTCCGAAACGGTCCGTGCCAACGACACGAACAAATTGCCCTTGCAGCTGTCGACCGTTGAAGTCTCCATCTTCTTGGGTTATACCAAGAGAAGAAAGTCCATTAAATGCAAAAATGTAACATATGCCTGGATCACACGCGGTGATGGCAGAGGCTTTGTCCAGCTTGAAAAGCTTGTTTTTGAACCAGTCCAACCCCTTATCTTTGTTGTTCGCTAGTGCATCTGAAAGCCCACCGGAATACTTCACTCCATTGATACTTTCTAACGTCTTTAACTGTGCTATAGCTTTGGCTTCTTCTGCCGCCTTAGCCTTAGCATCTTCTACCATTCTAGCCTTGGCATATTCGGCGGCTTTTGCCTTAGCTTCCGCCTCGGCACTTTCCCTGGAATGGAACAGTGTTTGGGCAGAGGTATCGCCGTTTTCGGCCATACTCTTGGTTTCTGTTAGATCCTGCGAAGCATATGCATAGCAGGCCGCCTGCATGAGGCAAAGCCCCAGAAACAACGGACGTGCATAGCAATTCCAGCTCTTGTCTACGAATGATGGGCCCACTTCCATATTCTCACGGTATCCAAAAAAACGAGTCTAATGGAAAAACGCGAACTATGGCTAAAAGATGGCCATTTTTTAAGATTCTAACTTAGAGCCTAGTTCTAATCAGGCCAAGGGGATCCAAATAGGGCTTCAGCCCCTAAAATAGGGGGTGTCAAACCTTAGGTAAGGTGAAGGGATCGTGGGTGAGTTTACCCGGCCTTGTTCCCCAACCTTTTGACAGTGCTCAGGTTGACTCCTAGGTCAGATGCGGTGGCTGATTGGACGAGCCCTTTGGATTTTAATTCCTGTACTTTGGTTGTGGGTGTCGCAGTTGATCGACGCAGATCGAGCGAACTCATGCAGGCCTAAACCGTGCTGAGGCTCGAGGTGCGTCAACAGTGCCTTGATATCGTCGCTCCTCATTATGTATAAGTTTGGTTCAGTTTGAAGGTAGCATAAAAGTTAAAGATATAAGCCCCGTTTTCAGGGGCTTTTTCATACGCATTTATTTCTGAAGGTTATTTGATCTGTTGTATTGTGTCCTCTAGGATGCCCCGATTTTATTAGGTCATAGGATGGAATGACTCAGCTTGAAAATATAAAAAGGCACATAAGGCCAGTGCTATGTGGTCTGGTCGCTCTATCATACTGTTGTGTAAGGAAACGCCTCTAAATGGCGTGTTTTGGCGCATTGGTACAATAGCCATATCACTTGTCCTCAGGTTTTTAGGCTGTGGCCAGCGAAGGTTGTGGCATTAAAAATAACAAGAAATGTTTTTATATTAATATTTTGTGTTGTTCTATGCGGGGTGTGATTTTACTCAAGCTGCATAGCGTTTGATGTGAAACTCCTGGTTAATGTCCGAGGTGACGCCGTGGGCAATCGGAACGGATGTGTTTGTTAAATCTCTATGCTTTTAAAACATCATAGATGATCGCTAGGGTTATGGTCTGTTAACTTTGATTACACGAGCTCGCGAGTGTGCCCCGGTACGGGGCGGAGAATCAATTGAACCGAGTATATCCGCGCTTCGCACGGTAGAACGCACTTCGTGCATTCTAATTTCGGTCTTGATTGATATAGGTTTTCAGTTATAGAGCGCCTTCAAGGTTTTAGAAGTTTAAAGACCTCAAAGGTCTTAGAGGCGGCTATATCTCTAAGAGGTACTCTTCGTATTGCAGCCGTTTCTATGCAGGCTGGCCGCCCAGCTTGCACCGGGCGGAATCAGTATTATGCGAAGAACCTTTCAAGGCCCTCGACAGGCTTGGATTGTAAGCTTTCGCGTACGTTCTTTGTCCATGTACGGGCAGTTCTCTCCGCTACGCTCCAAAACTCCATCACAGCCTTATTAATATCGGCCTGTTTAAAACCGTTGTTGAAAGCGTGCCCGATAAAGGTCAAGGCCTTGGCTTTCTCGTCAGGTGGGGTTTTAGACCTACCATCTGGTTTTGTAGGAATGGTTAGCGCGAGACGATCATCAATGATAGCGTCTCTCATGTAAGTCTGTTTAAAGTAGTCCGCGACTTCTGTATCCTGTACATAGAAGTATACTGGTTTGGTATTGCACCGATTTCGAATCGCAGTACGGGTCACGGCTTGCAAACTAGCTTCGTATTTGTTTTTGACGATCCAAGCTTCAATTAATTCAGTTAAGCTGAAGCCGTGCTTGTCACCTACAATCTTTAGGCAGTTCCTATCATTTGGGCTTGGTTTCCCGCTAAACAACAACAGCGCAGCAGTACTGTCTTGGTAGCAATTCAACCCTCGACAATCCATGGGGACGAATTTAATTTCAGTTTTTACTTCTTGGGTCGAAGGCCGATAATTTTCGCTGAATTTCGACCATGAGTTCTGAATGACCAAGAAACTCTCATTGGGCGTATGCTGAATTGCTGTCTCGAATACCCGGTCGACGATTTGGTTGTTCTGCCCGTCGTGAGTATGTCCTTGGTTTCCTTCTTCGTTTGCTAGCACTTTGGTTTTCGACCAGCTGCCTTTCATCATCGGATAAATAAAGATGTCGCAGTTATACTTGGCAGGTTCGGGGGTAAACAGAGAACGCTCGTATTGGTATCCCAGTTTTTTTGCAAAAAGGTCAAACATACCTCCTTCAATATTTGCAGCCAGGATATGGGTTTCTCTCGCCTGGTCGATCTGGGCGAAAACAGATTTTTCAACAATGGTGTGGACATTGATATTCCCGTTGCTGTCCGTTTCGGAGAGCACGATGTTTCCGGTCAAAATAGTATCGTAGATCTTGTGTTCCACTGCTGATAACGTAGAGGCGGTGTCCCTATTCGACAAGGAGGATTTATAAGTCTTTACCCGTTCCTTAATTTCCGTGATTCGATCATCCCAGATTTTTAATTGATTGTGGATAGCATAAGTGGCTGCGTAAATTGCTTCTGCTTCTTTAGGTTTCATGGAAAAATGATTGATATCCATGATTTCTGGAAGCTCATCAATGATCAAGATATAACCTTTGAGAAGAGCGGGGTCGGTACGTCTCAGAGCGTCGTGTGTGATGATAATTAAGGGGGCATCCTTGTTTTTAAGAACTTCGGCCAGAACCCTGGTAACCGATGTTCTGTTGTGTTTGATTTCATCCTGTTTGCTGTTAATGATCAGCGGGGTTAGATTTGCTTTTTTCATGCTTTTCAAAATGTCGTCGTTTAATTTTAAAGTTGGAAGCGCCATGATGACGTTGTGCCCGTTTCCAATATAATCTGGAATCTTATTGATTACGGCGTGCGTTTTCCCAGCCCCAGGGGCGGCGATAGCTGTATAGATGGTTTTCTTGGACATTACGAATATACCTTTTTTTTGGTGAATAAAATCCGGGCTGGCAATGACGGTTGTCAGTAGTGTCAGCGGGGATTTGTGTTTGAATTGAGATAACTATAACGCGTTTTCGGCCGATTCTAAACACTTTCAAAAGTTTTTTAATGTTAGGGGTCTTGTAATGGTGTTGCTTGGGGTTCGCTTACTTATATCGAACAATGATTTGATTAAATCGATATGGGTGCTGTTTTGTTGGTGGTGTACTGTAGTGTTGCTTGTTTGTTTTTAATTCGATGCAATTGCTTGGGGAGCCTTCTCGGTAATATATTGCTCCGAGAAGCCCCCTTTTATATTCGCTGGGTATTAGTCCAGCGGCTTTTGCAATGCTCGGAAGTTTCTGTATTTCCTCTGCTATCCTGGACAAGGGATTCACCCCGTAACGGTCACCCTCGTTTGAATACGCGTGACCGGTGATCCAATCGCTGACCTCTTGGGGATTCCAACCTGTCTGGCTGTGGTCTTGAAGGTATGTCTGCAACGACAAGTGAACCCTGCTGGTCGATGCTCAAGGCAATCTTGTCAACAGTAACGGCTAGGGCTTATTAGTTTTTCAAGCCGGGCGATCATGTCAGCCAGCAAGCGGATGTCATTCATCGCTGGTCTCCACACCCATGGATGTTTGGTATGCATGACCTAGATCATCTGCTTGGGCGTGAGGTGCCAGCTCAATGTGTCGCAGTGCGTCCACCATTGCCTTCAATGGGTTGCGACTGCCGTAAATGCTGAACGTCACCGCGCCATCCTCGTGTCCGGCAATCCGTTTGATCAATGAGTCCTGAACCCCGGCATCTCGCAGATCATCAATGAGCGTGTGGCGGAAACTGTGGAACGTCTTCCTCGGATCAGTGATGCCCAGCTTCGTCTTGTACCGACCGAACCATTTCGACGGTGCGTGACCAAGTTTCCCCCGCACAGCTTCCAGTTCAGGGAACAGGCGATCTGCTCGGGTGCTCCTGACTGATTCAACATGCTGCAACAGCCCCAGGTCGATCAGTGCAGGGTGCAAGGGGAGCATGCGTCGGCTGCTGGAGTTCTTCAGGTTCTGGCCTTCGCGGCTGTCATCGATGCGGATGCACGGGATACCCTGTTGTTCGATGAAGTCATCCACGCGCAATTGGCAGAGTTCTTCCAGTCGGGCCCCGGTGGCTCTCCCAAGGAGCGGCAACCAGTAACGCCATGGATGCTTGCGGGCTTCTGTTTTGAGTGCAACCAGATCCAGTAGGGTCGTCAGATCCTGTCGATCAAAGGACAGCCGGGCTTCCTTGGCTGACCCGGTCATGACCTTGAGTCCCATCAATGGATTGTCCGCTACGTATCCATTTGTCTTGCACCAGTTCAGGAAGGCAGAGAGTTTGCGTAGACGGTTGTTTACGGTAACGGCGGTGATGGTTTTGTAAGTGGTGCCAGACTCAACCACCTGCCTCAGAGTCTTGCCTTTATATTCAGGGCGTAGGCCGAAGTATTGCGGGCATCGGCTTAGCCGCTCCTTCAGCAGTCGAGCTTGCTGAGCGTCGAAGGCTTCGGCGGGCATATCACCGATCAACTCGAACAGATCGCGTAAGGCACGTTCCACCTCGAAGGTGCTGACCTCCCGCCACGTGCCGCCACGTTTTCCTTCTTCTATATAGAGCTTCGACAAGGTGGCGAGGGTAGGGCCGGCGCTGTTCCGGATCACGGCATTGGTTGGCGCCTTCCGTGCAGAAGGCTGGATAGTTGGTGAGGGGGCAGAGTCTCGCCACTCCGAACACAGCCTACGCAGCGTCTGAAGGTCTGCTAGAGGGTGTGCGTTCAGGTGGTTGTGGACTTGCTGGGCGAGTGAGGTCGCCAGGAAGAGTGCGTGTTGACGATGTCGAATGTTCAGGCTCAAACGCAAGGTGTGACACCTCGGGAAGAGATGCTTGGGCAGCTTGAGATTGAGGTAGTAGAGCGCTCCGCGCTTGATCATGTAAGCCATGGGTGTGACACCAAAGTGTTACAGCAAAGTGTGACAGTGCTGGCTACACCCCAAGTTCTAACTGCCCGTGCAGCGCGTTCGCACGGTAGATATCCAGCAACCTCAAAAGCCTGAAACCCTTACCCCATCGGTCCCCCCGCAACGATTACCCGTGAACCTGGTCAGATCCGGAAGGAAGCAGCCACAGCGGGAACATTGTGTGCCGGGGTGTGGCTGGTGGGGTTGCCTCCATAACGCGCCGTGAGTCCTCTCTCGCGTGATCTGTCTAAAAATATATTATTGTTGCTCTGCCATGGATCGTGTCCAGGGCGGTGTTTTTTCGTTTCCGGTTTTCAGAGCGAACACATAAAAGGAGGCCGAGCTGTCGAATACGACAGCTCGGCCTCCTTTTTTATTTCTGGCACTAAGGCTTGGACAAGGCCTGGTCAACCGCTGCAATCAGCTTTCCCAGATCCTTCGGGGTGGCTTTATGTATGACACCGAACAGATACGCCCGCTGTTCGTCTTCATCGCCTAAATCTGCGAAAAAGGCTTTCAGCTTCACACCCAGCACATCGGCAAACAGGAACAAGGCTTCCACGCTGGGGGTGTAGGTGCCGGTTTCGAAGCGGCTGATGGTTTTGGGGTCAAAACCGGTTTTTTCACCGAGTTCAGCCTGAGTAAGCCCAGCGACCTTGCGGTAGCGCCGAATGGCCGCACCCAAACTTGAAATTTGCATCGCTTAATTCCCATTTAGAATCAAGAACTTAACGATAGATTTTTGCATTAGACAACTGCATGATCCATCACCTTGCTTTGCAAAATGTGATGCGTTTCGTAGAATCGCCGCTCAAAATGGGTATCTGGGGCCTTTAAGGTTAGTTGATCTCTGTTGTCAGGAGACCATCAAACACTGTTCATGGAGTGACATCGTGTTTCTGTGCATTACCTATAAAAACACCTCTTCCGGGCATCCTGCACGGGTCGAGCGGTACCACCGCTAGCCACAGCGAGCCTGACTCATGGATGAGAAATACCGCAGGGCCGTGGATGCCGCCGCGATTTTTTCCGAGACCGATCTGAACGGCCGGATCACCCACGTCAACGATCAGTTCTGTGCTGTCTCCGGCTACAGCCGCGAAGAACTGCTCGGACAGAATCATCGTCTCCTCAACTCGGGACTGCATTCCGCCGATTTCTTCGCGGCCATGTGGCGCACCATCGCCTTGGGCAAGGTCTGGAAAGGCGAAATTTGTAATCGCGCCAAGGATGGCAGCCTGTATTGGGTCGACAGCACCATGGTGCCGGTGCTCGATAACGCCACCGGGCGGGTTGACCGTTATCTTTCGATTCGTTTCGACATCAGCGAAAAACACCAATTGCTGCATTCACTGCAATGGCGGGTGGGGCATGACGTGCTGACCGGGCTGCCGAATCGCGCGTTCCTCTCGGATTTGCTGGATCAGGCGCTGGAGTTCTCCCGTCACGAAAACATCCCGTTGGCGGTGTGCATGCTCGATCTCGACGGCTTCAAAGCGGTCAACGACGGCTACGGGCATGCCAGTGGCGATCTGCTGTTGGTCGAGGTGGCCAAGCGTTTACGCACCATTGTGCGCGGCGAAGATGTGGTGGCACGGTTGGCCGGTGACGAGTTTGTGCTGGTGTTGCGATACGTGCGAGATCTGCCGGAACTGCGTGCGGCGTTGAACCGGGTGCTGGGCGCCATTTCGGCGCCGTACTCGCTGCATGGCAAGGGCGTCAATGTGTTTGCCAGTATCGGCGTCACCTTGTTCCCCGACGACAATGAAGATGCCGAAACCCTGCTGCGTCATGCCGATCAGGCCATGTACGTGGCGAAACAACGCGGTCGCAATCGCTTTCATTTGTTCGACGTTTCCCGGGATCAGGAGGTCAAGGCCACTCACCAGACGGTCGAGCGAGTGCGCCAGGCGCTGGCTGCCGGTGAGTTGCGTGTGCATTTTCAGCCCAAGGTGAACATGCGTCGTGGCGAGGTTGTCGGCTTCGAGGCGTTGTTACGTTGGGAGCATCCGGAACACGGCATGGTGCCGGCCCGGGAGTTTTTGCCGCTGGTGGAAGAAACGGACCTGATCATCGACATTGGAGAGTGGGTGATGGATCAGGTCCTGTCGCAGTTGCACCATTGGCAGCAAGCGGGGCAGGGCTGGCCCGTCAGCATTAATATTGCGGCACGACATTTCCAGCGCGCGGATTTCGTCGACCGGCTCAAGCACGTGCTCGCCCGGCATGCCCAGGTGGCTCCGCAGATGCTCGATCTGGAAATCGTCGAGTCGGTGGCGATCGAGAACATTCAACATGTCAGTGCCTGTCTGCAGGCCTGTCAGGCGTTGGGGGTGCAGTTTTCACTGGGGGACTTTGGCACCGGTTATTCGTCCCTCAGCTACCTCAAGCGTTTGCAAACCCAAACCATCAAGATCGACAAGTCGTTCGTGCGCGACATCCTTAATGATCGTGATGATCTGGCCCTGACCATGGCGGTCATTGGCCTGGCTCGGGCCTTTGGTCGGCAGGTGATCGCCGAAGGGCTGGAAAGTATCGAGCATGGCGAATTGTTGCTGCGCCTGGGCTGCGAAGTTGCTCAAGGCTACTTCATTGCCCAGCCGATGCCGCCCGCAGAAGTACCGGGCTGGGTCGAGGGTTTTGTCGCTCCGGCGCAATGGCAGGTACTGGAGCAGGCAGTCTGAACGCGGTCTATGTAGCAGCTGCCGAAGGCTGCGTTCGGCTGCGCAGCAGTCGCAAAACCGGTGTGCAGGATCTATCGGGAAAACAAAGCGCCTGATTTTGACGACTGCTACGCAGCCGAACGCAGCCTTCGGCAGC
Organism: Pseudomonas lyxosi; assembly: GCF_047758685.1. NCBI lineage: Bacteria > Pseudomonadati > Pseudomonadota > Gammaproteobacteria > Pseudomonadales > Pseudomonadaceae > Pseudomonas > Pseudomonas lyxosi. The sequence continues at coordinate 6,147,521 of NZ_CP180481.1, read as the reverse complement.
TGCTACAGGTCTCCGGGGCCACCGATATACAGTCGGATAATGTCGTCGATTTCCCCGGACATTTTCATTCGTTCCAAGGTGCGCAAAATCCGCTGCACGGGCACCTTGGAATCGTTGCGCACATAACAACCGACACTCTGTTCCTGCAACACCGCCACGCCTTGCAGTTGCCGACCAGGCAGCAGGCGCTGATTGAACCAGTCCAGCGTCCATTGATTGCTCACGGCGTAGTGATAGCGTCCGGCCAGGAGTTTTTCCAGCACCTGTTCCTGGTTGCGCGCGTCTTCGCGATGCAGTCGGTCGGCGTCAAACAGCGGTTGCAGGGTCGGGTAGCTGTAGCCGAGTACCGTGCCGATGGATTGTCGCGACAAGTCCGCAGGCGTCACTGAGGTCAGCGGATCTGGCCGGCTGATCAGCATGTCGCGCTGAAACCAAAGTGGGATGCTCCAGATGTAATCCCCGGACTGATTCGGCTGCCAGGACTGCGCCGCATAGCAGCGGATATCGACTTCGCCGTGCTCCATGGCGTTTTGCACTCGCGTGCGAGGCAGCACGTGAAATTCGGCCGGCACGCCGACCTGGGTCGCGAGGCTGACCATTACGTCGTGCAGGATGCCTTGGGTGGGGTGGCCGCGATCCAGTTGCACCATCGGCATCGCCCAACTATCGGGCACCGCGAAGCGCAATGGCGGCTCTGCGCCAGCGACATTCAGGCTGATTAACAGCAGTGCCCCCAAGACCCGCCGCATAAATGCTCCGGTGCTGATAAAACCCGAGCCGATAAAAGCCCCCCAAAGACCATCTTAGCCAGATTAGACGAGCGCACCGGATGCAATTTTGGCCTTGCTCCGCTAGCATTAGCCGCTTCTGTTCCTTAGTTGCGACGGTTTTCGATGAGTTATCAGGTTCTTGCACGTAAATGGCGTCCGCGCTCGTTCCGCGAAATGGTCGGCCAGACCCATGTGCTCAAGGCTCTGATCAATGCCTTGGACAGCCAGCGGCTGCACCACGCCTATCTGTTTACCGGTACCCGCGGGGTCGGCAAGACCACCATCGCGCGGATCATCGCCAAATGCCTGAACTGTGAAACAGGTATCACTTCAACGCCTTGCGGCGAGTGCTCGGTGTGCCGCGAGATCGATGAAGGCCGCTTTGTCGACCTGATCGAGATCGACGCCGCGAGCCGGACCAAGGTCGAGGACACCCGCGAACTGCTCGACAACGTGCAGTACGCGCCGAGCCGCGGGCGCTTCAAGGTCTACCTGATCGACGAAGTGCACATGCTCTCCAGCCATTCCTTCAATGCGCTGTTGAAAACCCTTGAAGAGCCGCCGCCCTACGTCAAGTTCATCCTGGCGACGACCGATCCGCAGAAACTTCCTGCAACCATTCTTTCGCGATGCCTGCAGTTCTCTCTGAAGAACATGACGCCGGAGCGTGTTGTCGAGCATTTGACCCATGTGCTGGGTGTCGAGAACGTGCCGTTCGAAGACGACGCGCTGTGGCTGCTGGGTCGTGCTGCCGACGGTTCGATGCGCGACGCCATGAGCCTGACCGACCAGGCGATTGCCTTCGGTGAAGGCAAAGTCATGGCCGCCGACGTACGGGCGATGCTCGGCACGCTCGATCACGGTCAGGTCTACGACGTTCTGCATGCGCTGATCGAAGGCGACGCCAAGGCATTGCTTGAAGCCGTCCGTCATCTGGCCGAACAAGGCCCGGACTGGAGCGGCGTGCTCTCGGAAATTCTCAACGTGCTGCACCGTGTCGCCATTGCCCAGGCCCTGCCTGAAGGCGTCGACAACGGTCATGGCGATCGTGACCGGGTGCTGGCACTGGCCCAGGCCTTGCCGGCCGAAGACGTGCAGTTTTATTACCAGATGGGCCTGATCGGTCGTCGCGACTTGCCGCTGGCGCCAGACCCGCGCGGTGGCTTCGAAATGGTCCTGCTGCGGATGCTCGCATTCCGGCCGGCAGACACCACGGACGCCCCGAGGCAACCGCTAAAGCCAGTGGGGATCAGCCAAGCCACAGTTGATTCCGCAAATTCAGTGGCTGCCGCGCCCGTTGTTGCGCCGGTAGTCGCTGCGGCAGTTGCACCCGTCGCGCCTGCACCGGTTGCGGCGGTGGTTGCTCCAGTGCAAGTGCCCGAGCCTGAGCCTGAGCCGGTCGCGCCCGTCGTCGTGCCTGAGCCTGTTGTTGAGGCAGTAGCGGTCGAAGCCGTCGTCGATTTGCCCTGGAACGACCCGATAGAACCCGAAGTCGTTCAGCAACCCGCCGTCGAGCCGGTGCTGGAAACCGCCAGCGAACAACCCGAATTGGCGCCGATGCCATTGCCGACCCCCGACAGCGTGGTGCCGGACGCACCGGAGTGGGCTGCTGCGCCGATTCCAGAGCCGTCGGTGGCCGAAGTCGATGCAGCCACGCCGGGCATGGACCTGGACGATGAGCCGCCGCTGGACGAGGACTACATCGAGCCGGACATGGAGTCGGCCTACAGCTACCTCGATGAACTGGCCAGCGAACACACCGCTGAGCCAGCGCCGGAAGCCGAACCTGAACCGGCCGCCATGCCGGCCACCGGTCTGGCGGCGCAATGGCTGGAGTTGTTCCCGAAACTGCCGATCTCCGGCATGACCGGCAGCATCGCCGCCAACTGCACGCTGATCGCCGTCGACGGTGACAATTGGCTGATGCACCTGGACCCGGCTCACAGCGCGTTGTTCAACGCGACTCAACAGCGTCGCTTGAACGATGCGTTGAACCAGTTTCACGGGCGTACGCTGACCCTGCGCATGGAGCTGATCAAGCCCGAGCAGGAAACCCCGGCCCAGGCTGCGTCCCGGCGCCGTGCGAACCGTCAGCGCGAGGCCGAAGAGTCGATCCACGGTGATCCGTTCATCCAGCAAATGATGCAGCAGTTCGGTGCAGTGGTCCGTAACGATACTATTGAACCTGTCGAGACCCTGGTCACTCAGGGCTAATAACTGAAGGCGTTCGGCCGAAAGGGCCGGGCGCTGTATTTATCCAAGTACTTTTGAGGTGATTCCCATGATGAAAGGTGGCATGGCCGGCCTGATGAAGCAGGCACAGCAGATGCAGGAAAAAATGGCCAAGATGCAGGAAGAGCTGGCCAACGCCGAAGTCACCGGTAAAGCCGGTGGCGATATGGTCACCGTGGTGATGACCGGTCGTCACGACGTCAAGCGCGTGACCATCGATCCAAGCCTGGTCGAAGGCTTGAGCGAAGACGACAAAGAGATGCTGGAGGCTGTGTTCGCCGCCGCCGTCAACGATGCCGTGCGCAAGATCGAAGCCAACAGCCAGGACAAAATGTCCGGCATGACCGCTGGCATGCAACTGCCACCGGGTATGAAACTGCCATTCTGATTCGCCAAAGCGCGTCGGATGGGCTACAAAAAAATGCCAGGCATCGCGCTTGGCATTTTTGTTTCTGGCACACCGATCGGGACCAGAAACATCGAACGCGTCATCACCACAAGTGTCTGCTCCCCTATACCGCCGAATTCATCGATCAAAAGGAGAAGCTCACATGCCACAAGCATTGACCCTCAACCAACGTATCGTCCTGGCGTCCCGCCCGGTAGGCGCGCCGACGCCGGAGAATTTCCGCCTGGAGCGCGTTGCGCTGCCGGACCTGGCCGACGGTCAGGTGCTGCTCAAGACCCTCTACCTGTCACTCGATCCCTACATGCGCGGACGCATGAGCGACGCGCCGTCCTACGCGGCACCGGTGGAAATCGGCGAGGTGATGACCGGTGGCGCTGTCAGCCGAGTCGAGCGCTCGCTGAATCCGAAATTCCACGAAGGTGATCTGGTGGTCGGTTCTACCGGTTGGCAGAGCCACAGCCTCAGCGACGGTCGCGACATCATTCCGGTGCCGTCCGGGCTGCCGAGCCCGTCAATGGCGTTGGGCGTGTTGGGCATGCCCGGCATGACTGCGTATATGGGGCTGATGGACATCGGCCAGCCCAAGGCCGGCGAAACCCTGGTGGTTGCGGCTGCATCCGGCGCCGTGGGTTCGGTGGTCGGTCAGGTGGCGAAGATCAAGGGCTTGCGCGTGGTCGGCGTGGCCGGTGGCGCGGACAAGTGCCGTTATGTGGTCGATGAGCTGGGTTTTGATGCCTGCATCGATCACAAGAGCCCGAACTTCGCCGATGAATTGGCCAAGGCGTGCTCCGAAGGCATCGACATCTATTACGAAAACGTCGGCGGCAAGGTGTTCGATGCCGTGCTGCCGCTGCTCAAGCCCAAGGCGCGAATTCCACTCTGCGGACTGATCGCGTCCTACAACGCTAATGAAGCACCGACCGGCCCGGATCGTCTGCCGCAATTGCAGCGCACGCTGCTGACCAAGCGTGTGCGAATCCAGGGTTTCATCGTGTTCGACGACTACGGTGATCGTCAGCCGGAATTCGTCAGCGCCATGGCGCCGTGGGTGCGCGACGGCAAGGTGAAGTTCCGCGAAGACGTGGTCGATGGCCTGGAGCAGGCACCTGAAGCGTTCATCGGTCTGCTGGAAGGACGCAACTTCGGTAAACTGGTTGTGCGGGTCGCCCAGGACTGAGTAATTGACGCTAAACAGAGGCGCGGGTATAAACCGCGTCTCGTTGTTTTGTCGGACTTTTCCCCATGAGCTTCAGCCCTTTGATTCGCCAACTGATCGACGCCCTGCGAATTTTGCCAGGTGTGGGTCAGAAAACTGCCCAACGCATGGCGTTGCAGCTGCTCGAGCGTGATCGCAGCGGCGGCTCGCGACTCGCCTTGGCGCTGAGCCAGGCCATGGAAGGGGTGGGTCACTGTCGGTTGTGCCGCACGCTGACCGAAGACGATCTCTGCCCGCAATGCGCCGATACCCGTCGCGACGACACCTTGCTCTGCGTGGTGGAAGGGCCGATGGACGTCTACGCGGTGGAGCAGACCGGTTTCCGTGGTCGCTACTTCGTGCTCAAGGGCCATCTGTCGCCACTCGACGGACTCGGGCCGGAAGCCATCGGTATTCCGCAACTGCTGGCGCGGATCGAAGAGGCGGGCACGTTCACTGAAGTCATTCTGGCGACCAACCCGACCGTGGAAGGTGAAGCCACAGCGCATTACATTGCCCAGTTGCTCAGCAACAAAGGCCTGATCGCCTCGCGCATCGCCCACGGCGTGCCATTGGGCGGCGAGCTGGAATTGGTGGATGGCGGGACGCTGGCGCATTCGTTTGCCGGGCGTAAGCCGATCGCTTTGTAGTGTTTGAACTGACGCCATCGCGAGCAAGCTCGCTCCCACAGGGGTTTTGTAAACACCACAAATCCAATGTGGGAGCGGGCTTGCTCGCGATGGGTGCGCCTCGGTCCATCTGATTCACACAATCCTGTTGAAAGCCAAGCAAGCGCTCGGTTAACTTCGCTGAACCTTCAGTGGAGTTCGCCGATGCCTGCCTTTCAGGAATACTTCGACCCCAGCCACCAATTGGTCCGCGACAGCGTCAGACGTTTCGTCGAGCGCGAGATCTTGCCGGACATCGACCAGTGGGAAGAAGCCGAAAGCTTTCCCCGCGAGCTCTACCTCAAGGCCGGCGCGGCGGGGATTCTGGGGATCGGTTACCCCGAAGCCATGGGTGGCAGTCACGAAGGTGATCTGTTCGCCAAGGTCGCCGCCAGCGAAGAGTTGATGCGCTGTGGCTCCGGCGGTCTGGTGGCGGGGCTCGGCTCGCTGGACATCGGCCTGCCGCCGATCCTCAAGTGGGCCAGGCCTGAAGTTCGCGATCGCGTTGTGCCTCAGGTGCTCGCCGGCGAGAAGATCAGCGCCCTGGCCGTGACCGAGCCCAGCGGCGGCTCCGACGTCGCCAACCTGCAAACCCGCGCCGTACGTGACGGCGAGTTCTACCGGGTCAGCGGCAGCAAAACCTTTATCACCAGTGGCGTTCGCGCGGATTTCTACACCGTCGCGGTGCGTACCGGTGCGCCGGGATTCGCTGGCATCAGCCTGCTGTTGATCGAGAGGGGCACACCCGGTTTCACCGTAGGCCGTCAGTTGAAGAAAATGGGTTGGTGGGCGTCGGACACCGCCGAACTGTTCTTCGACGATTGCCGGGTGCCGGTAGGAAATCTGATTGGCGCCGAAAACATGGGCTTCGCCTGCATCATGGGTAACTTCCAGAGCGAGCGCCTGGCGCTGGCGCTAATGGCCAACATGACCGCGCAACTGGCGCTGGAAGAGAGCCTGAAATGGGCTCGTCAACGTGAAGCATTCGGTAAACCCATCGGCAAATTTCAGGTACTCAAGCATCGCCTTGCGGAAATGGCCACGGCGCTGGAAGTGTCACGGGAATTCACCTACCGCCAGGCGGCGAAAATGACGGCGGGGCAGAGTGTGATCAAGGAGATTTCCATGGCCAAGAATTTTGCTACCGATACGGCTGATCGGATTACTACGGATGCTGTGCAGATTCTGGGTGGTCTCGGCTACATGCGTGAGAGCTTGGTGGAGCGGCTGTACCGCGATAACCGCATTCTTTCGATTGGAGGGGGGACGCGGGAAGTGATGAACGAGATCATCAGCAAGCAGATGGGGCTTTGAGTTTTTGCGGTGTTGCGGCTGACGCTTTCGCGAGCAAGCCCGCTCCCACATAGGATCTCCTGCGTACATAAATCTTGTGTCTGACAGGAGAGCCAATGTGGGAGCGGGCTTGCTCGCGAAGGCGTCAGTCCAGGCGCCGCCTTACTTATCGCTCAACGCAAACTGCGTCAGGCAAAACGTTGGAATCCCCATATCTTCCAGACGCTGCGACCCGCCCAACTCTGGCAAATCAATGATCGCCGCCGCTTCGTGAACTCGCGCGCCCATGCGTCGAACCAGGTTCGCCGCCGCAATCAGCGTCCCGCCCGTGGCGATCAGGTCATCGAACATCACCACCGAATCGCCCTCGCACAGGCTGTCGGCGTGGACTTCGAGGAAAGCTTCGCCGTATTCGGTCGCATAACCCTCGGCCAGCACGTCGGCCGGCAGCTTGCCTTGCTTGCGGAACAGCACCAGCGGCTTGTTCAGCTGATAGGCCAGGACCGAACCGATCAGAAAACCACGCGCGTCCATCGCACCGATGTGGGTGAAGTCAGCCTCGACATAACGGTGGGCGAAGCTGTCCATCACCAGGCGCAAGGCCGTGGGCGACTGGAACAGCGGGGTAATGTCGCGAAAGATCACGCCCGGCTTGGGAAAGTCGATCACAGGGCGGATGAGGGATTTGATGTCGAAGGAGTCGAAGACCATCGTCGAGGTGTCCTGGCAGGCTGCAAACGATGCAGTATAACGGCGGCTGAACCGTTTCGCTCAGCCGCAAACGCCGAAATCAGCCGTCTAGCGAACCGCCGGCCAGGGCGCAGAGCTGGATCGGGTCGAGGATATGGATTTCCTTGCCTTCGGCGGCGATCAGTTCGTTTTGCTGGAAACGCGTAAACACCCGGGACACGGTTTCCACCGCCAGGCCCAGGTAATTGCCGATTTCGTTGCGCGACATGCTCAGGCGGAACTGGTTGGCCGAGAACCCCCGGGCGCGGAAACGGGCCGACAGGTTGACCAGGAACGTGGCGATGCGCTCGTCGGCGGTTTTTTTCGACAGCAGCAACATCATTTGCTGGTCGTCGCGAATCTCGCGACTCATCACGCGCATCAACTGACGACGCAGTTGCGGCAGTTGCACCGACAGTTCGTCGAGGCGGTCGAAAGGAATTTCACACACCGATGTGGTTTCCATGGCTTGCGCCGAGACCGGGTGTTTTTCGGTGTCCATGCCCGACAGGCCGACCAGTTCACTCGGCAGGTGAAAACCGGTGAGTTGTTCTTCGCCGCCATCGCTCAGGCTGAAGGTTTTCAGGGCGCCAGAGCGTACTGCATAAACGGAATCGAACGTGTCGCCCTGGCGGAACAGGAATTCGCCCTTTTTCAGCGGGCGGCCACGTTTAACGATTTCGTCCAGCGCATCCATGTCTTCCAGATTCAAAGAAAGTGGCAAGCAGAGGGGGGCCAGGCTGCAATCCTTGCAATGGGCCTGGCTATGAGCGCGCAGCTTTACTGGCTCGGACATTTCTTCAATCCTTGTGGGAAAAACACACATAAGCCGTAAGGGTAACCCACGGGAGGACATTCAGGCACGCGGCGATTTTGTCGCAGGGTCGTAAAGTCAGCGTTTCGCAGACCGGCAGTGAAGTAATGGCTAGATCACCCGCGAAAACCGCTGGTGATTGTGCTGTTCCAGGTACGCGTCGAACACCATGCACACCGAACGCACCAGCAATCGTCCGGCGGGCAATACGGTAATCCGTTCGTTATCAAGTTCGATCAGCCCGTCGTCGGCCATTCCCTGCAACTGTGGCCAGAGTCCGCCGAAGTAACCCTGAAAGTCGATGTTGAAGGCGTGTTCGATCTCGGCGAATTCCAGACTGAAGTTACAGATCAGTTGTTGGATGACCGCACGTCGCAGGCGGTCATCGGCGTTGCACAGCAGGCCGCGGCTGGTGGCCAGCTGCGCGCTGGCCAGCGTGTTCTGGTACTGATTCAGGTCGCTGCTGTTCTGGCAATACAAGTCGCCGATCTGGCTGATGGCCGACACGCCCAGACCAATCAGGTCGCAATGACCGTGTGTGGTGTAGCCCTGGAAGTTGCGTTGCAGGGTCGATTCTTCCTGAGCAATCGCCAGTTCATCGTCGGGCAGCGCGAAGTGGTCCATGCCGATGTAGCGGTAACCGGCCTTGGTCAACTGCTCGATGGTGCCCTGGAGTATTTCCAGTTTTTGCGCTGGTGTCGGCAGTTCGTCGCTGTTGATTCGCCGTTGCGGCATGAAGCGTTCCGGCAGGTGCGCGTAGTTGAACACCGAGAGGCGGTCGGGTTGCAGGTTGATCACTTCATCGACGGTGCGGGCGAAATTCTCGGGTGTCTGCCTCGGCAAGCCATAGATCAGGTCAATGTTGATCGAGCGAAACTGCAGCGTGCGGGCAGCGTCGATCACCGCGCGGGTTTCCTCCAGGCTTTGCAAGCGGTTGACCGCTCGTTGCACCGCCGGGTCGAGGTCTTGCAGGCCGATACTGACCCGGTTGAAACCCAGTTCACGGAGCAGGCCCATGGTCGACCAGTCGGCTTCGCGAGGGTCGATTTCGATGCCGTAGTCGCCGGAATCGTCGTCCAGCAAGTTGAAGCTTTTGCGCAACTGGGCCATCAACTGGCGCAGTTCATCGTGGCTGAGAAAGGTCGGGGTGCCGCCGCCGAAATGCAGTTGCTCGACTTTCTGCGCGGGGTCGAGATGGCAGGCGATCAGCTGGATTTCCTGCTCAAGGCGCTGCAAATAGGGCTGGGCCCGGCCGCGGTCCTTGGTGATGACTTTATTGCAGGCGCAGTAGTAGCAAATGTTCGCGCAGAACGGCACGTGCACATACAGCGATATCGGGCGCAGGGCTTTGCGGCTGTCGCGCAGGGCGTGGAACAGGTCGAACGTGCCGACCTGACCGTCGAATTGCACCGCGGTCGGGTAGGAGGTGTAGCGCGGTCCCGCCAGGTCGTAACGGCGGATCAGATCTGTATCCCAACGAATGGCGTCGAGCATCATGCGGGCATTCCCCGGATAGGCTGGCAGTGTCAGCGAGTCTAGGGGGAGGCGCGGTGGGGCATCTTGATTTGCATCAACGGTCGATTAATGCCCCATCAACAAATGCTGATGCGGCCCCGGCAAAGTCCAGATGCCGAACAGGATCACCAGTAATCCGCCCGTCATCCGCACGCTACGTTTGCGCAACAACGCCGTGACCCGCTCTGCCGCCAACCCCGTGGCGAGCAACACCGGCCAGGTGCCGAGCCCGAACGCGAGCATCAAGAGCGCACTGTCCAGCGCATTGCCCTGACTCGCCGACCACAGCAGGGTGCTGTAAACCAGCCCGCACGGCAGCCAGCCCCAGAGCGCGCCCAGCAGCAACGCGCGGGGGACGCTCGACACCGGCAGCAGTTTGTTGGCAACCGGCTGGATGTGCCGCCACAGGCCGCGACCGAGGCTTTCAATGCGGGTCAGGCCGCTCCACCAGCCAGCGAGGTACAGACCCATGGCGACCAACAGCAATCCGGCGATGACGCGCATGAACATCGCCGCCGGGCTGTTGGCCACCGCCCAACCGGCCAGGCCGATCAGCAGGCCGGCCGTTGCATAGCTGAGAATTCGCCCCAGGTTGTAGGCCAGCAGCAGTCGAAAGCGTCGGCTGCGTTGCTCCTTGGGAATCGCCAGGGTCAACGCGCCCATCAAGCCGCCGCACATGCCCAGGCAATGCCCGCCACCGAGCAGACCGAGAATCACCGCAGACACCAGCAGCGGCGCCAACTCAAGCATGGGGTGGCGCCTTGTCGTCCGGTTTGGCCGGCTGACCGCTGGCTTCGTCGACCGCGGCTTTGTGGTTCGGGTCCTGGTCGTCAAAAAGGATGCTGTGGGCCGGGCCGTCGAGGTCGTCGTACTGACCGCTGTCGACTGCCCAGAAGAAGATGTAAATGGCGATGGCCACGATCAGCAGCGCGGCCGGGATCATCACGTAGAGAGCTGGCATCTGGACTCCATGCCCGCGCGGCTCAAGCCGGCAGCGGACGGGTTTCTGGCGTGGCGCTGATCGCAGGCGTGTTTGGCATGCGAGTCAGGCGCAGGGCGTTCAGCACCACGGTCAACGAACTGATGGACATGCCAACCGCGGCCCATACCGGAGTGATCCAGCCGAGGGCGGCGAACGGCAACATGAGGCCATTGTACAGCCCGGCCCACAGCAGGTTCTCGATGATTACCCGGCGGGTGCGTCGAGCCAGGCTAAAGGCTTGTACCAGTGCATCGAGGCGGTTCGACAGCAGCACCGCATCGGCACTGGTTTTCGCCAGATCGGTGGCCGAACCCATGGCCACGCTGATGTCGGCGGCGGCCAGCACTGGCACGTCGTTGACCCCGTCACCGAGCATCAACACCTTGCGGCCTTCCTTGTGCAGCTGTTGCAGGACCTGCAATTTATCGTCCGGACGCAAACCGCCACGGGCTTCATCGATGCCCAGTTCTGCGGCGACACTGGCGACCATCGGCGAGCTGTCGCCGGACAGCAGCAATGTGTGCCAGCCGCGAGCCTTGCAGGCGGCGAGCAGGGCAGGTGCATCGGCACGCAGGCGGTCGTCGAGAACAAACCATGCCAAAGGTCCCTGGCTGTCGCCGAGCAACAGCCATTGGCCGGCTTCGTCCGGCATTAACGGCACGGCAGCGCCACTGAGTTCACAGACAAAACCCGGTTGGCCGATGCGCAGGCGTTGTTCGCCGACCAGTCCTTCGAGGCCAAGTCCGGGCGTGCTGTGGACTTCTTCGGCAGCCAGCGGCGCCCGGCCAAACGCGCGGGCGATCGGGTGTTCAGAGCGGTTTTCCAGGGCGGCGGCCAGGCTCAGGCATTGATCGCTGTTGAGTGCGCCGAGCGGGCGGATCGAACGCAACGCCAGGCGCCCTTCGGTGAGCGTGCCGGTCTTGTCGAAAATCACCGTGTCGATCTGATTCAGACCTTCCAGCACATGGCCGCGAGTCAGCAGCAAACCTAGCTTGTGCAGCGTACCGGTAGCGGCTGTGAGGGCGGTCGGCGTGGCCAGGGACAAGGCGCACGGGCACGTCGCAACGAGCATCGCCAACACAATCCAGAAGGCTCGCGAAGAATCCAGTTCCCACCAGATCAGGCCGATGACGGCAGCGGCAATCAGCGACAGCAGCAGGAACCATTGCGCGGCGCGGTCGGCAATTTCCGCCAGTCGCGGCTTCTCGGCCTGTGCGCGGTCCAGCAGGCGGACGATGGCGGACAGTCGGGTGTCCTGGCCGAGGGCAAGGACTTCCACGGTCAGCGCACCCTCGACGTTCAGGGTGCCGGCGGTGACCGCATCGCCCGGCGTGCGCGGTTGCGGCAGGTATTCGCCGGTGAGCAGGGATTCGTCGATGCTCGATTGGCCGTCGAGGATCTTGCCGTCAGCCGGGAGGATCGCGCCGGGATGCACCAGCACCTGATCGCCTACACGCAGTTCGCTGAGCAGGATTCGTTCGCTCTGGCCATCGGCACTCAGGCGTAGGCACGAGGCGGGTAACAGATTGACGAGTTGTGCGGTGGCGGCGGCGGTGCGTTCGCGGGCGCGACGTTCGAGATAACGCCCAGCCAGCAGGAACAGCGCGAACATGCCGACCGCATCGAAATACAGCTCACCGACGCCGGTGATTGAGGTCCAGATCCCGGCGATGTAGGCGCTGCCAATTGCCAGCGACACCGAGACGTCCATGGTCAGGTGCCGGGTGCGCAAGTCACGCATCGCGCCTTTGAAGAATGGCGCGCAGCTGTAGAACACGATCGGGGTGGTGAGAAATAGCGCGACCCAACGCAGGATGGTGTGCAGCTCGGGACTGAGGTCGATGTTGAATTCCGGCCAGGTGGCCATGGTTGCCATCATCGCCTGAAACCACAGCAACCCGGCCACGCCGAGTTGACGCAGGGCCAGGCGGTTTTCGCTGGCCAGTTGTTCGCTGGCGCGGTCGGCCTGATAGGGATGCGCGGCGTAACCGATGTGGCGCAATTCGCTGAGGACCTGGCTCAGCGGCAGTTGCGCATCGGCCCAGCGTACGTGCAGGCGATGGTTGGACAGGTTGAGGCGTGCTTCGGCCACCGCTGGCAAGCCGCGCAGGTGTTTCTCGATCAGCCAGCCGCAGGCGGCGCAACTGATGCCTTCCATCAACAGGGTGGTTTCGGCGAGTTCGCCTTCGTGGCGAACGAAGGGGGCTTGCACGTCGGCACGGTCGTACAGCGCCAGTTCGTCCACCAACTGCACCGGCAAGGCTTCGGGGTTGGCCGATGACTCGCTGCGATGCTGGTAATAGGTTTCCAGTCCACCGGCCACAATGGCTTCGGCCACGGCCTGGCAACCCGGGCAGCAGAACTCGCGGGTTTCACCGAGGACGGCAGCGGTGAAGCGGCTGCCGGCCGGGACGGGCAGGGCGCAGTGGTAGCAGGGGAGTGGAGTGGTCATGAGGTGAAGTCTATATCGTCCGGAAGGGCCTCATCGCGAGCAAGCTCGCTCCCACATTGGATTTGTGGCGTTCACAAAACCCTGTGGGAGCGAGCTTGCTCGCGATGCGCGAAGCGCAGGCTTTTACTTCTTCAGGTCTTCGGCGCCTTGCAGCGGTTCATCACCCAGCAGCAGATCCTTGTCATGGCTGACCTGTTCTTCTTCGAACATGCGCCAGGTCTTGTCGTCCTGTACACCCAACAACTCTACAAAGCGGCGACCATCGATCTTGTCGTTCAGCTGGCCAATGTAGCGGCCCTGTTCGGTTTCGCTGCGCGCCAGGGTGATCTTGCGATCTTTCTCTGGCTGGGTCGGCGAGATCAGGTTCAGCTCCAGGGTTTTCGGTTGGCTGTTGCCGCTCAGGCGCAGGTCGACTTCACCGGTTACGTCGTCCAGATGAACGCTGGCGCGCAGCAGCAGGGTCTGCGCCAGCAACTCACGGTCGAGGGAACGGTTGATGCCTTTGCCGGCCTCGTAATAGTTGTCGTTGACCAGGTTGTCCGGGTTGTTCACCGCGATCGTCACCATGGACAAGGTCAGGGTCACGGAACACGCCAGGATGGCGATGATGATCCACGGCCAAAGGTGCTTGTACCAGGGACTTGCGGCATTTGCTGCGGGCATGATCACTTCTCTCAACGAACTTGTGGGCCGATGAACCGGCTCTTGGCTTCAATGTGGACGTTCTCGTCATCGGCATCCTTGAGGATGAATTTCACCTCGTTGGTGCTCGATGGCAGTTTTTCCGGAGCGATGGACAGTTCGACCGGCTGGCTGAAAATCTCCCCGGCGGCGACCTTGATCTCGCGCTTGCCTTGCAGCTTGAGGTCCGGCAGGCCAGCGGCTTCGAGCACGTAGGTGTGGTCGCGCTGATCCTTGTTCATGATCTTCAGGCTGTAGACGTTTTCGATCCGGCCTTCGGCGTTCTCGCGGTACAGCACGCGGTCCTTGCTGACGTCGAAACCGACCAGCGAACGCATGAAGAATGCGGTCATCAGCAAAGCGATCATCGCCAGCAGCACCGTGGCGTAGCCGATCAGGCGCGGGCGCAGTTTATTGGTTTTTTGCCCGGACAGGTTGTGCTCGGTGGTGTAGCTGATCAGACCGCGCGGGTAATCCATCTTGTCCATGATGCTGTCGCAGGCATCGATGCAGGCCGCACAGCCGATGCATTCGACTTGCAGGCCGTCGCGGATGTCGATACCGGTCGGGCAGACCTGGACGCACATGGTGCAGTCGATGCAGTCGCCCAGGCCCATGGCCTTGTAGTCGACGCCTTTCTTGCGCGGGCCGCGGCTTTCACCACGGCGCGGGTCGTAGGAAACGATCAGGGTGTCTTTATCGAACATCACGCTCTGGAAGCGCGCGTACGGGCACATGTAAATGCACACCTGCTCGCGTAACCGGCCGGCATTGCCGTAGGTGGCGAGGGTGAAGAAGCCGACCCAGAAATACGACCAGCCGTCGGCTTCGCCCGTGAAGAAGTCGATGGTCAGCTCGCGGATCGGCGAGAAGTAACCGACGAAGGTCATGCCGGTCACGAAACCAATCAACAGCCACATCGTGTGTTTGCTGAATTTGCGCAGGAATTTGTTGGCGCTCATGGGCGCTTTGTCGAGCTTGATGCGCTGGTTGCGGTCGCCTTCGGTGACCTTCTCGCACCACATGAAAATCCAGGTCCAGACACTCTGTGGGCAGGTATAGCCGCACCAGACCCGCCCGGCATACACGGTAATGAAGAACAGGCCGAAGGCGCTGACGATCAGTATCCCCGAGAGCAGGATGAAGTCCTGAGGCCAGAAGGTTGCGCCAAAGATGAAGAATTTGCGCTCCGGCAGGTTCCACCAGACGGCCTGATGGCCGCCCCAGCTCAGCCAGACCGTACCGAAATACAGCAGAAACAGCCCGGCACCGCCCATCATCCGCAGGTTGCGGAACAGGCCGGTGAAGGCGCGGGTGTAGATTTTTTCTCGAGAGGCGTAGAGGTCGACGCTGTTGTTCGCGTTCTTGGCAGGGGTGACGTCGTGTACCGGAATCTGGTTGCTCATCATTGCATCCCACGGCAGTGGAAAAATGCCCCGGTCAGTACATGCCGACCGCGGTCAAAAAGAGGTGTTGCAGTGGCGTAATGATACGCCTGTCGCTCTAGGTCAAGGGTGCGACCTTTGGTCGCGTTGGGGGGAGAGGTGTAAATGGTGTAGCAGATGTAACAAGTCCTGATCCAGATCAATTGACTATATACGATCCATGAAACTCGCTCTTGCAAGCGACGTTCATGGATCGTGTTAAACGGTCTGATTTGATCGGATATCAAATCAATCTTCCGCCTCCGAGGCTGTCCAGTCCGCTGCCTTTATTTTCATAGACGGTATCGGTGGTTTTGGATTCATTCGTGGAATCGTCCGTAGTGGGGGCGACATCAACGGTGTGATCGAAGTCGGTGAAATCCTCGTTGGATTGCACACAGTCGTGATCGGCTTCTCTCATTGCTTTCTTCCTTGAATTGCAGGTATTTGACGATGACCCTGACGGTCTTGTCGGGGTGAAAAGCAAGCTACAGGGCGTTGAAGTTCGAGTCTATTGAGCATTTATCTCAAAACATTAAAGCGCCGAAATGCAAACGGCCCCGCCAATTTTCATTGGCGGGGCCGTTGTGTTGCATCAAGCGTTTGCCTTACTGGGCGTCCGCCACTGGCGCTTTCTCTCCGTGAGAAAGGCTGTAGACGTAAGCCGCCAGCAGGTGAACCTTGTCGTTGCCTTGCAGCTGTTCTTGCGCAGGCATCTGGCCCTGACGGCCGTAACGGATGGTCTGCTGCAGTTGAGCGAAGCTCGAACCGTAGATGAACGCTGCCGGGTGGGTCAGGTTAGGCGCGCCCATCGCTGGCGTGCCTTTGCCTTCCGGACCGTGGCACACCGCGCAGTTGGCGGCGAACAGTTTCTGGCCGGCAACCGGGTCAGCCTTGGTGCCTTCCGGCAACTTGCGGCCATCGAGGTTGGTCAGTACGAACGCGGCAACGTTCGCAACGCCTTGCTCGCCGATCACTTCTGCCCAGGCCGGCATCACAGCGTGACGACCGCCCATGATGGTGGTCTTGATGGTTTCCGCTTCGCCGCCCCAGCGCCAGTCGGCGTCGGTCAGGTTAGGGAAGCCATAAGCGCCTTTGGCATCGGAACCGTGGCAGACCGAGCAGTTGGAGGCGAACAGGCGGCCACCCATCTTCAGGGCTTGCGGGTCCTTGGCGACTTCTTCGATTGGCATGGAAGCGAACTTGGCGAAGATCGGGCCGAACTTGGCATCCGACTTGGCCATTTCCTTTTCCCACTCGTGAACGCCGGTCCAGCCGCTCTGGCCGTTGGCGAACGCGGTCTGCTTTTCGTTATCGAGGTAGTTGTAACCCGGCAACAGGCCTTTCCAGTTGCCCAGGCCCGGGTACAGCACCAGGTAGCCCAGGGCGAAGATGATGGTGCCCACGAACAGCATGAACCACCATTTCGGCAGTGGGTTGTCGTACTCCTCGATCCCGTCGAAGGAGTGGCCAACCGTTTCTTCGGTGGCTTCGCTGCGCTGGCCCTTGCGAGTGGACAGCAGCAGCCAGGTCAGGGCGAAGATCGTGCCGAGACTGAGGACTGTGACGTACAGACTCCAGAACGTAGTCATTCTTTGTTACTCCTAGAAGCTTGCTCGACGTGCTTGATGGCTTCGGGATCATCCGCGAAAGGCAGCAAGGTCGCGTCTTCAAACTCCGACTTGCGCTTGGGGCTGAATACCCACAACGCCAGACCGATGAAGGCCACCATCACAACAACGGTGCCCAGGCCACGAATCATCCCGATATCCATCTAAATCACCGTTTGCTTTTGATGATGGTGCCCAGGCCTTGCAGATAGGCCACCAGCGCGTCCATTTCGGTTTTGCCCTTCACAGCATCCTTGGCGCCGGCGATGTCTTCGTCGGTGTAAGGGACGCCGAGCGTGCGCAAGACTTCCATTTTCTTGGCGGTGTCTTTGCCGTCGAGCTTGTTTTCCACGAGGAACGGGTAGGCCGGCATTTTCGACTCAGGCACCACGTTGCGCGGGTTGTACAAATGCGCACGCTGCCAGTCATCGGAGTAACGACCGCCAACACGGGCCAGGTCCGGACCGGTACGCTTGGAACCCCACAGGAACGGGTGGTCCCAGACGCTTTCACCGGCGACCGAGTAGTGGCCGTAACGTTCGGTTTCAGCGCGGAACGGGCGGATCATCTGCGAGTGGCAGCCGACACAACCGTTGGCGATGTAGATGTCGCGGCCTTCCAGTTCAAGGGCGGTGCGAGGCTTCATGCCTTCGACCGGCTTGTTGGTGACGTCCTGGAAAAACAGCGGAACGATCTGGGTCAGGCCGCCGATGCTGACGGCGATAACCATGAAGAAGGCCAGCAGGCCAATGTTCTTCTCGACTGCTTCATGCTTCATCAGTGAGCTCCAACTACAGCAATCTGTTCAGCAGCTTTGGCTTCAGCCGGGTTCGAGGCACGTACGGTACGCCATACGTTGTAGGCCATGAACAGCATGCCGCTGGCGAAGAACGCACCGCCCAGGGCGCGAACGATGAAACCAGGATGGCTGGCTTGCAGCGCTTCAACGAACGAGTAGGTGAGGGTGCCGTCGTCGTTGATTGCACGCCACATCAGACCCTGGGTGATGCCGTTGACCCACATCGAAGCGATGTACAGAACGGTACCGATGGTCGCGAGCCAGAAGTGCGTGTTGATCAGGCCGATGCTGTGCATCTGCACACGACCGAACAGTTTCGGGATCATGTGGTAGATGGCGCCGATCGAGATCATCGCTACCCAGCCCAAGGCGCCGGCGTGTACGTGGCCGATGGTCCAGTCAGTGTAGTGAGACAGCGAGTTGACGGTCTTGATGGCCATCATCGGGCCTTCGAAGGTCGACATGCCGTAGAAGGCCAGCGACACAACGAGAAAGCGCAGGATCGGGTCGGTACGCAGCTTATGCCAGGCGCCTGACAGGGTCATCATGCCGTTGATCATGCCGCCCCAGCTTGGTGCCAGCAGGATGATCGACATCGCCATGCCCAGGGACTGAGCCCAGTCCGGCAGCGCGGTGTAGTGCAGGTGGTGCGGACCGGCCCAGATGTACAGGGTGATCAGCGCCCAGAAGTGCACGATCGACAGACGATAGGAGTAGATCGGACGCTCGGCCTGCTTCGGAACGAAGTAGTACATCATCCCCAGGAAGCCGGTGGTCAGGAAGAAACCCACCGCGTTGTGGCCATACCACCACTGGATCATCGCGTCAGTCGCACCGGCGTAGGCCGAGTAGGACTTGAAGAAGCTGACCGGCAGGGAAGCGTGGTTGACGATGTGCAGCATCGCCGTCACAACGATGAAGGCACCGTAGAACCAGTTACCCACATAAATGTGCTTGGTTTTGCGTTTGGTGATGGTGCCGAAGAACACCAGACCGTAAGTAACCCAGACGATGGCCAGCAGAATAGCCAGGGGCCATTCCAGTTCCGCGTATTCCTTGGTGGTGGTGTAACCCAGCGGCAAGGTAACGATCGCGCCGACGATCACCGCTTGCCAACCCCAGAAGGTGAAGGCGGCGAGGCTGTCGGAAATCAGTCGCGTTTGGCAGGTTCGCTGCACGACGTAATAAGAAGTGGCAAACAGAGCACAACCACCGAAGGCGAAAATCACCAGGTTGGTGTGCAACGGGCGTAAGCGTCCAAAAGTCGTCCACGGCAGACCGAAGTTCAATTCGGGCCATACAAGCTGTGAGGCGATGAAGACACCAAGCCCCATGCCAAGGATCCCCCAGACCACCGTCATGATGGCGAACTGGCGGACTACCTTATAGTTATAAGCAGTCGGACTGATTGCTGTGCTCATTCTAAGGTTCCACGGTTTGGGTGTTTTATTAGGAGTAAAAATCGGCCGCAAGTATGGAGAAAGCGGGGGGTCATTGCAACGCGCCATGACCTGGGTCAATGCTTTCAAAAGCTGATTCTGCGGCCTTTCCATGCGCCGCGTAGGGACAAAATTGCCCAAGGGCAAAATGTCGCAGCAGACGAAAATGGTGAGGGGGTCAGGTCGGATGTAACGGGGTGTGTTCAAACACAACGATCGGGTGACAGATGGCAATTGGCACGACAGCCGGTATCTACCAGCCTTTGCGGCTTGTCATCGAGCAGATTCGTCGAACACATCGGGTTGGGTCGACCTGGAACCGGCTCATGCCAGTCCGCATCGGGGGAAGCTTAGACCCGAATCTGGGGAACCGAAAGGAGGACCAACGGAGGGGTGCGACACTTGGTCGCAAAGGGGCAGGGAACTGCCGCATCCGGGAGAATGCGGCAGCAGAGCGGTCGAGATTTATTCGTGTTTGCCTTCAGCCTGCAAACGCTCGGTGCTCAGCCCATGAGACAGGCTGTAAACGTAAGCGGCCAGCAATTGCACCTTGTCGTTGCCGAGCAGTTCGTTTTGCGCCGGCATATGGCCCTGGCGACCATGGCGAATGGTCTGTTGCAGTTGCGCCAGGCTTGTTCCGTAGATAAAACCGGCCGGTTGCGTCAGATTCGGCGCGCCCATGGCTTCGGTACCTTGGCCGTTTGCCCCATGGCAGGCTACGCACATCGTGCTGAACGCTTGCTGTCCGGCGTGCAGGTCGGCACCGCTTTCGGCAGGCAACGGCAGGCCGGCCAGATCATGGCGCACATAAGTCGCGACGTTCTTCACGCCGGCATCACCAAGGATTTCACCCCAGGCCGGCATCGCAGCCATGCGACCGCCCATGATCGTGGTTTTGATGGTGTCGGCGTTGCCGCCCCAGCGCCAGCTGTTGTCAGCCAGATTGGGGAACCCGAAAGCGCCCTTGGCATCCGAGCCGTGGCAGACCGCGCAATTGGAGGCAAACAGGCGACCGCCCATTTTCAACGCTAGCGGGTCCGCCGCCACTTCTTCCACGGGCATCGCCGCGAATTTGGCGAAGATCGGACCGAACTTCGCATCGGCCTTGTTCATCTCCTTTTCCCACTCGTGGACACCGGTCCAGCCGTCCTCGTAACCCGGCAGAATGCCTTTCCAGTTGCCCAGGCCGGGGTAAAGCACCAGATAGCCCACGGCGAACACCAGCGTGCCGGCGAACAGCATGAACCACCACTGCGGCAGCGGATTGTCGTACTCCTCGATGCCGTCGAAACTGTGGCCCATGGTCTGGTCGACGCTGCCCTTGGTTTCGCCCTTGCGGGTGCCGATCAGCAACCAGGTCAGGCCGATCAGGCTGCCGATGGTCAGTACGCAGATCCACGTACTCCAGAAGGTGGTCATGGCCGGGTACTCCTTGTTTCAGGTTCTTGGGTGACGTCATCGGGTAGCGGTTCATCGGCGAACGGCAGCAAACGCGCTTCGGCGAATTCCGGATTGCGCTTGCCGTTGAACACCCACAGCGTCAGGCCGACGAAGGCCACGAACACCACGACCGTGCCCAGGCCGCGGATCATTCCACTGCTCATTTCACTTATGATTTCAAAGGGCATGGCTCACCTCTTGCTCTTGATGGACGTGCCGAGCACTTGCAGGTAAGCGACCAGCGCGTCCATTTCGGTTTTGCCCTTGAGCGAGGCGACTGAGCCGGCGATGTCGTCGTCGGTGTACGGCACGCCCAACGTGCGCATGGCGCGGATCTTGGTTTCGGTGTGGCTGCTGTCGAGTTGATTGGCCACCAGCCACGGATAGCCGGGCATTTTCGATTCCGGCACTACGTTGCGCGGGTTGTACAAGTGCGCACGGTGCCAGTCTTCGGAGTAGCGACCGCCGACCCGGGCCAGGTCCGGACCGGTACGTTTCGAGCCCCACAGGAACGGGTGATCCCAGACACTTTCACCGGCCACCGAATAGTGGCCGTAGCGTTCGGTCTCGGCGCGGAACGGACGGATCATCTGCGAGTGGCAACCGACGCAGCCTTCGCGGATGTAGATGTCGCGACCTTCCAGTTGCAGCGCGGTGTAGGGCTTCATGCCTTCCACCGGCTTATTGGTCACGTCCTGGAAGAACAGCGGGACGATCTGGGTCAGACCGCCAATGCTCACGGCCAGCACCATCAGCAACATCAGCAGGCCGACGTTTTTCTCGATTGTTTCGTGTTTCATGGCGGCCTCCTCAGGCGATCTGCGCAGCAGCGGCGACTTCGGCAGGCTGCGAGGCCCGAACGGTGCGCCAGGTGTTGTAGGCCATCAGCAACATGCCGCTGAAGAAGATCGCACCGCCTACCAGGCGCACGACGAAGCCTGGGTGGCTGGCCACCAGGGTTTCGACGAAGGAGTAGGTCAGCGTGCCGTCTTCGTTGACAGCGCGCCACATGAGGCCCTGGGCGATGCCGTTGACCCACATGGACGCGATGTAGAGCACGGTGCCGATGGTGGCGAGCCAGAAGTGCGCGTTGATCAGGCCGATGCTGTGCATCTGCGTGCGACCGAAGATTTTCGGGATCATGTGGTACAGCGCGCCGATCGAGATCATCGCGACCCAACCGAGGGCGCCGGCATGCACGTGGCCGATGGTCCAGTCGGTGTAGTGGGAGAGGGCGTTGACCGTTTTGATGGCCATCATCGGCCCTTCGAAGGTCGACATGCCGTAGAACGCCAGCGAGACCACGAGGAAGCGCAGGATCGGGTCGCTGCGCAACTTATGCCAGGCGCCCGAAAGCGTCATCATCCCGTTGATCATCCCGCCCCAGCTCGGCGCCAGCAGGATCAGCGACATCACCATGCCCAGCGACTGTGCCCAGTCCGGCAGCGCGGTGTAGTGCAAGTGGTGCGGACCGGCCCAGATGTACAGGGTGATCAGCGCCCAGAAGTGCACGATCGACAAGCGATAGGAATACACCGGGCGTTCGGCCTGTTTCGGCACGAAGTAGTACATCATCCCGAGGAAACCGGCAGTGAGGAAAAAGCCTACGGCGTTGTGCCCGTACCACCACTGAACCATGGCATCGGTCGCACCGGCGTACACCGAGTAGGACTTGGTGAAACTCACCGGCAGTTCAAGGTTGTTGACGATGTGCAGAATCGCCACGGTGATGATGAACGCACCGAAGAACCAGTTGCCGACGTAGATGTGCTTGGTCTTGCGCTGCATGATCGTGCCGAAGAACACCACGGCGTAGGCGACCCAGACAATGGTGATCAGGATGTCGATCGGCCATTCCAGTTCGGCGTATTCCTTGGAGCTGGTGTAACCCAGCGGCAGACTGATCGCCGCCAGCAAGATCACCACTTGCCAGCCCCAGAAGCAGAACGCGGCGATTTTCGGTGCGAACAATTGGGTCTGGCAGGTGCGCTGCACCGAATAGAACGAACTGGCGAACAGGGCGCAACCGCCAAAGGCGAAGATCACTGCGTTGGTGTGCAACGGGCGCAGGCGCCCGAAGCTGGTCCACGGCAGATTGAAGTTGAGTTCAGGCCAGACCAATTGAGCCGCGAGAAAAACCCCGAGCCCCATGCCGACGATGCCCCACACCACCGTCATAATGGCGAATTGGCGGACCACCTTGTAGTTGTAGGCGGTACTGATAGAAGTGTTCATGGTTCCCCATCCACGGTTCAGCCGAAGTGAAGGCCTGTCTTTGCGAGTAAGCCGCACGGCAGACGCTCCCTTCGCCTGGAGTTATAGGCAGACTAAAAGCGAGGCAAGCATGGACAAAGAGCACAAGGCCAGTATTGACGGGGATCAATGGGCGCGGTGTGTGCGGGATCATGGATGGTTGTGGAGTGAGGCGGCTTCAAAGACCTCGGCGGAACCTGTGACGCTGATTCTCGCTCATGGCGCCGGGGCACCAATGGACAGCGGCTGGATGAACGACATGGCTGCGCGCCTTGCTGCATCCGGGATCAACGTGCTGCGCTTCGAGTTTCCGTACATGGCGCAACGGCGTGTTGATGGGGGTAAACGTCCACCGAACCCGGCACCGAAACTGCTCGAGTGTTGGCGTGAGGTCTATGGCGTGGTGCGACGCCATGTCGCTGGGCGTCTGGCCATTGGCGGCAAGTCCATGGGTGGGCGGATGGCGAGTTTGTTGGTGGATGAACTAGAGGCCGATGCTTTGGTGTGCCTCGGGTATCCGTTTTATGCGGTGGGGAAACCGGAGAAGCCTCGGGTTGAGCATTTGGCCGCGCTTCAGACGCCGACGTTGATCGTGCAGGGCGAGCGGGATGCGTTGGGGAATCGTGAGGCCGTTGAGGCTTACACGTTGGCGCCAGGGATCGAGATGTTCTGGCTGGTTGCGGGAGATCATGACTTGAAGCCGTTGAAGGCTTCCGGGTTTACCCATGAGCAGCATTTGGCGGTTGCGGCGAGCAAGGTAGCTGCATTTTTAGGCCAGTGATCGTTCCCACGCTCCGCGTCACTAGTGTCCGGTAAAACCTTTTCAAAGCTGAAGGCTGCCTTGGGCAGCCTTCAGCTTTGTTCGCTTTTGCCTTCGCTGTTCAAGGTGTTCAATGCTTAATGGGCGTTCGAACAAGCTGTGGGTTAGCCGAATGGCAAAGTCTGAAATAGATCCCGAGCAACCTGAACGGCGCTGATAAAGATGCAGCAAAAGATAGGTAATCAAGGCGCTGTAGATCTGCAAACGAACGGCATTTTCAGAGAAGCCGAAATACCGTTTGAGCTTGAGGTTTTGCTTGATCCACTTAAAAAACAGTTCGATCTGCCAACGTTGTTTGTACAGATCGGCGATCTCCTCCGCTGAGCGAGAGAAGTCGTTGGTGACCAGAATCAATGGCGTTTCGTGGTCCTCTCGGCGGATCTGAACCCGACGCACAGCCTGATTTTGGTAGAGATTCGGACGTCGAGTGTTCAGGTATTTCTTCCCGAACAATACCGATTCGTCCGCCTCAATGAATTCGGGTGCATCCTTTTCCCTCAAATTTTCTACCGGCTTTAGATTGGCGTTTTTCTTCAGTCGGGTGACGAAGAAAGAACCCATCTGATCAATCTGGTGCCACCAGTTGTAGTCGCAGTAACCCTTGTCGAAAACGTACGTCATACCTGCTTCAAGCGGCATGGTCAGGGCATCGCTCAGATCGTTGACGTTGGCGGCGGTGATGTTTACGTAAGTCGGGGCTGTTTGCTGTGGATCGATGGCCACATGTACCTTCAAGCCTTGGGTTATGCGGGTTTTCGTCGCGGTGGTCCATTCGTCAAAACCGGGTCCGCGCAGGCTGATCGAGGTCGAATCGATCAGGGTGATCATGGCTTCGAGCGACTTGCGCTGCTTGCGGCCAATGCCTTGAAGCAAGTGCTCACAGGCCAGCCGAAACGGCTCTGAGCTGCGCTTGTTCAACGCATCACAAAGGGTCGAACGCACCATGTTCTTGGCGTTGAGGTGGTGGCGATGGGGTTGCAGCGACTGCGAGGCTGTCGCCAACGTACGCAAGCTTTTGGCTTGCGTCAGCTGACCGTAAATCAGCGTGACGAGCAGATCCCAGGACGTGAATTGTTTGGCGTAACGATCAGCGCCACAGCGTTTGACGGCGGCTTTGAAGAGCTGATGAGGAAGGGCTTGAAGCATTTGCGCAAATCGAGTGCTGCTGAACATGGGCGAAAATCAAGTCTGAAAACCTGATTATTGCTTACGAAGCAGGCACAGCAAGGGGGAGCAAGCTCCCCCTTCGGTTTTTACCGGACACTAGTGACGCTCCGCGTGGGAATGCAGCCCGGGACGCTCCGCGTCCCAACAGCGGACGCAGAGCGTCCATTGAGGCATTCCCACGCAGAGCGTGGGAACGATCAGGCGAGGCGCAATCAGCGGTTAAACCGCTCCACCAACGAATACTGAGTATTCGCCGTCTTCGTCAGCTCTTCACTCAACAACGCCGAGTGTTGAGCCTGTTCCGACGTCTGATCCGCCAGGTGCGAGATGTTGCTGATGTTGCGGCTGATCTCTTCGGCGACAGCACTTTGCTCTTCGGTCGCCGCTGCGATCTGGGTGGTCATATCGGTGATGTTGGCCACCGCTTCGCTGATGCCCACCAGTGCCTTATCCGCTTCCAGTACCCGCGCGACACCTTCTTCGGCCTGGCGATGCCCGGCTTCCATGGTTTGCACCGCGGTGCTGGCGGTCTGTTGCAGCTTGGCGATCAAAGCGTGGATCTGCCCGGTGGATTCGCTGGTGCGCTGCGCCAGTTGGCGAACTTCGTCGGCAACCACCGCAAAGCCACGACCCATCTCGCCGGCACGAGCAGCTTCGATAGCCGCGTTCAACGCCAACAGGTTGGTCTGGTCGGCGATGCCTTTGATCACATCGACCACGCCACCGATTTCGTCGCTGTCCTTGGCCAGTTGGGTCACGGTCAGCCCGGTTTCACCGACCACCACCGACAGGCGCTGGATGGCTTCGCGGGTTTCCCCGGCGATGTCGCGACCGCGACCGGTCAGGCGATTGGCTTCCTGAGTCGCATCGGCCGTGCGCTGTACGTGGCTGGCGACTTCTTGAGTGGTGGCGGCCATCTGGTTGACGGCGGTGGCCACTTGCTCGGTCTCGACGCGCTGGCGTTCCAGGCCGGTGGAGCTGCTGTGAGCCAGGGCGTCAGACTGTTTCGCCTGGTCGCTGAGGTGCTCGGCGGTGTCCTGCAGGCGCGTCAGGCAGGTTTTCAGGCGGGCTTCCTGGCTGAGGATCGACATTTCCAGACGTGCTTGAGCGCCGCGACTGTCGGTGTACATCTGCGCGATCAGCG
The DNA here is from genome assembly GCF_047758685.1 of Pseudomonas lyxosi. Taxonomy (NCBI): domain Bacteria; kingdom Pseudomonadati; phylum Pseudomonadota; class Gammaproteobacteria; order Pseudomonadales; family Pseudomonadaceae; genus Pseudomonas; species Pseudomonas lyxosi. The sequence goes on along the minus strand of NZ_CP180481.1, from coordinate 6,121,685 downwards.
GGTCGGAGGTCGTCTGCCCGGCCAGGTGCAGCAGACGCTTGAGGCCGCGCTGTTGCCAGCTCAACCCCAGCAGGCCCAATGGCACCGACAGGCCGGCGGCCAACGCAAAACCCCATTGGGAATTGAGCGACGTACCGATCATGAAACTCAGCTGGCTGACCAGAATGAACGGCAGCCAGTCCTGCAGCACCGGCAGCCATTTGTCCGTTGAAGGAATCGCCGACTTGCCCTGGTTGATGCGTTGGTAGAGCGCTTCGGCACGGCGGATCTGCTCGGCGGTGGGTTTGACCCGCACCGATTCGTAACCGACCACCTGATTGCCTTCGAAAACCGGCGTGACATAGGCGTTAACCCAGTAGTGATCACCGGTCTTGCAGCGATTCTTGACAATGCCCATCCATGGCAAGCCTTGTTTCAGTGTGCCCCACATGTGCGCGAATACCGCGGCCGGGACGTCAGGGTGACGGACCAGGTTATGCGGCGCACGGATCAGCTCTTCACGAGAAAACCCGCTGATCTCGACGAAAGCGTCGTTGCAGTAGGTGATCACGCCCTTGGCATCGGTGGTGGAAATCAACCGTTGCTGAGCCGGGAAGGTCCGTTCGCGTTGTGTAATAGGCTGGTTGTTACGCATGGCTTTTTCAATCCGCAAGGCTTTGACGGGTTGTCGGCATCGTCAGTCATTTATTGAGATTATTTTTCATTAATCGGTGGCTCGTCGCAAAACGACCCTTGCGTCAGCCGGCGAGCATCGGATAGGTGAACAGCCCGAAGTGCAGGAGGTTCAGGCCGAAATGGGTGGCGATGGCCGCACCCAAGCCACCAAAACGGTAGGCCAGACCATAGCCGACACCCGCCAGGCTCGCCAGCAACACCCATTGCCAGCCGGCACCCACATGCACCAGGCCGAACAGCAGCGAGGCGAGGAGCAGGGCGAGGTTTTCACCGTAGGGCAGGTTTTTGAAGCACCGGGTCAGACCGCCCTGGATGTAACCGCGAAAGAGTGCTTCCTCGACCAGCGTCACCAGCAGCAGGTTGTTCAGCGTCCATAACCAGGCTTGATCGGGCCACTTCGGTGCCCAACTGATCACGCCCAGCAACAGCGCGCCGCCCAAGGCCAGCACGGCACTCAGGCACAGCGCCATAGCGGTGGCATAGATGGAAAGGCGCAGCGAACGCCGGCCGACAATCCCCGGGCAGACCAGTAATAGCCAGAAACCGATCAGGGGTTTGTCCAGGTTCAGGTACATGGAAAACGGCACGGCATCGTCGGTGAGTCGCTGAGGGTCGATGGCGCGACCGTTGTAGAAACCGGGAAGCCAGTGCATTGCGAGCGCTAGAGCCATAAAGATAAATAAGGCGTGACCTAGGTAGCGCGCGATGGGGAGCTTTTGTTGGCGGACTGCGAAGCCGGCGAACAGCAGCAACGCGACGGAGATTGCGGCCATCAAGCCGAGGTGACCGTAGGTCAGTGCCAGACCATAGCCAGTAGAAAGCAGGGCCAGGTAGATCCATGGCAGAGTCATCATGTGAAGTCCTTGGTCTTTTGGTCAGCGGATAACCTGTAGCAGCTGCCGAAGGCTGCGTTCGGCTGCGAAGCAGTCGCAAATCAGGCACTGCGGTCTTTCAGATTCATCGTGGATTCAGGGTTTACGACTGCTTCGCAGTCGAACGCAGCCTTCGGCAGCTGCTACATAGAGGCGCGGGATTATAGGGACGCTCGCAACCCAAACAAAAACACCGCCCGAAGGCGGTGTCTGTGTCAGCAGGCTGTTACGACGCAATCAATTGCCGCAACACATAATGCAAAATCCCTCCCGATTTGAAGTACTCCACTTCATTAAGGGTATCGATCCGGCACAACACCTCGACTTTCTCGCGGCTGCCGTCTTCACGGGTGATCACCAGCGTCAGGTTCATCCGCGGCGTCAGTTCGACGCCGGTCAAACCCAGAATATCCAGTGTTTCCTTGCCGGTCAGGTTCAGGCTCTTGCGGTTTTGATCCAGCTTGAACTGCAACGGCAACACGCCCATGCCCACGAGGTTGGAGCGGTGAATCCGTTCGAAACTTTCCGCAATGACCGCTTTGACCCCCAGCAGATTAGTGCCCTTGGCCGCCCAGTCACGACTCGAGCCGGTGCCGTATTCTTGCCCGGCAATCACCACCAGCGGTGTGCCCGAGGCTTGATAACGCATCGCCGCATCGTAGATCGGCATCCTCTCCGCGGTGGGAATGTAAATCGTATTGCCGCCTTCTTCACCGCCGAGCATTTCGTTACGAATGCGGATGTTGGCGAAGGTGCCGCGCATCATCACTTCGTGGTTGCCGCGACGCGAACCATAGGAGTTGAAGTCCCGTGGCTCCACGCCTTTCTCGCGCAAGTAATGGCCTGCGGGGCTGTCGGCCTTGATGTTGCCGGCCGGGGAGATGTGATCGGTGGTTACCGAGTCGCCGAGCAATGCGAGGACTCTGGCACCGGTGACGTCCTTGACCACCGGCGGCGGGCCGCCGATGTCATCGAAGAACGGTGGGTGCTGGATGTAAGTCGAATCGTCCTGCCAGACATACGTCGCCGCTTGCGGCACTTCAATCGCCTGCCATTGCTCATCGCCGGCAAACACTTCGGCGTATTCCTTGTGGAACATCGCGGTGTTGACCTGGTTCACTGCGTCGGCGATCTCTTTGGTGCTTGGCCAGATGTCCCGCAGATACACCAGATTGCCCTCTTTGTCGGTACCCAAAGGCTCGCTGCTGATGTCGATGCGCACCGTGCCGGCCAGCGCATAGGCGACGACCAGCGGCGGGGAGGCCAGCCAGTTGGTTTTCACCAGCGGATGTACGCGACCTTCGAAGTTGCGGTTGCCCGACAGCACCGAGGCGACGGTCAGGTCGGCGGCCTGGATGGCTTTTTCGATCGGCTCCGCCAATGGCCCGGAGTTGCCGATGCACGTGGTGCAGCCGTAACCGACCAAAGCAAAACCCAGTTCATCAAGGTATTGAGTCAGGCCGGCAGCCTTGTAGTAGTCGGTGACCACTTTCGAGCCTGGGGCCAGCGAACTCTTGACCCACGGTTTGCGTTTGAGGCCTTTCTCCACGGCTTTCTTCGCCACCAGGCCGGCGGCCATCATCACACTCGGGTTGGAGGTGTTGGTGCAGGAGGTGATCGCGGCGATCACCACCGCGCCGTTTTTCAATCGATAAACCTGACCGTCGTATTCGTAGTCGGCTTCACCGGCCAGATCGGCATTGCCCACCGCAACGCCACCGCCGCCTTCACTTTCCAGACGGCCGACTTCCTTGCTGGTGGGTTTGAATTGCAGGTCGATGAAGTCAGTGAACGCTTGCGCAACATTTGGCAGCGATACCCGGTCCTGTGGGCGTTTCGGCCCGGCAAGGCTGGCTTCGACGCTGCCCATGTCCAGCGCCAGGCTGTCGGTGAACGCCGGTTCCTGGCCCGGCAGGCGCCACAGGCCCTGGGCTTTGCTGTACGCCTCGACCAGTTTCACGATCTCGCTGGGGCGGCCGGATAAACGCAGGTATTCCAGGGTGATATCGTCCACCGGGAAGAAGCCGCAGGTGGCGCCATACTCCGGGGCCATGTTGGCGATGGTCGCACGGTCCGCCAGCGGCAGGTCGGCGAGGCCATCGCCGTAGAACTCGACGAATTTGCCGACCACGCCTTTCTTGCGCAGCATTTGGGTGACGGTCAGCACCAGGTCGGTGGCGGTGATGCCTTCCTTGAGCTTGCCGGTGAGTTTGAAGCCGATCACTTCCGGGATCAGCATCGACACCGGTTGGCCAAGCATCGCCGCTTCCGCTTCGATCCCGCCGACGCCCCAGCCGAGCACGCCGAGGCCGTTGATCATGGTGGTGTGGGAGTCGGTGCCGACCAGGGTGTCGGGGAAGGCATACGTGCGGCCGTCCTCGTCCTTGGTCCAGACCGTGCGCCCCAGGTATTCCAGATTCACCTGGTGGCAGATCCCGGTGCCCGGCGGCACCACGCTGAAGTTGTCGAAGGCGCTTTGGCCCCAGCGCAGGAACGCATAACGTTCACCGTTGCGCTGCATTTCGATGTCGACGTTCTGTTCGAAGGCGCTGCTGCTGGCGAACTTGTCGACCATCACCGAGTGGTCGATGACCAGATCCACCGGGGAGAGCGGGTTGATTCGCTGCGGGTCGCCGCCGGCCTTCGCCATCGCGGCGCGCATGGCGGCCAGGTCGACCACGGCGGGAACGCCGGTAAAGTCCTGCATTAATACCCGCGCGGGACGGTATTGAATTTCACGGTCGGAGCGACGCTCCTTGAGCCAGGCGGCAATCGCTCTGAGGTCGGCGCCGGTGACGGTTTTTTCATCTTCCCAGCGCAGCAGGTTTTCCAGCAGCACTTTCAACGACATCGGTAGCTTGTCGAGATCACCGAGGCTTTTGGCAGCGTCGGGCAGACTGAAATAATGGTAGGTCTTGTCGTCGACTTGCAGGGTTTTAAGGGTGTTCAGGCTATTAAGGGACGGCATTACGATCACTCCTTTGAGTCCGCACGGCTACGGACTGAGGGGACGGGCAGAGCATTAAAACTAGCCCTGTTTTAAGTAGCTGGCTAATAACTGGACTCTATCGGCAAGTCCGAGGTTCCGAACTCGGCTATCATGCGCCGGTTTTCGTGACAGGCTTTGCTTCAACGCAAGCCTGGGCATCGCGCAGTGGTTGAATTTCTCGCCATCTGCCCAGGAGTAAGAATGAACACCCTCTTTATGCATTGCCGGCCGGGCTTCGAAAGCGAAGTCTGTTCCGAGATATCCGAACACGCCGCGCGGCTGAACGTGGCCGGTTATGCCAAGGCCAAGACCGCCAGCGCCTGCGCCGAATTCATCTGCACCGAAGAAGACGGTGCCGAGCGTCTGATGCGTGGCCAGCGATTCGCCGATCTGATCTTCCCGCGGCAGTGGGCTCGCGGGATCTTCATCGATCTGCCGGAAACCGACCGCATCAGCGTGATCCTCGCCCACATGGCGGACTTCCCGCTGTGCGGCAGCCTGTGGCTGGAAATGGTCGACACCAACGATGGCAAGGAACTGTCGAACTTCTGCAAGAAGTTCGAAGGCCACCTGCGCAAGGCGCTGATGGCCGCTGGCAAACTGGTTGAAGATGCCCACAAGCCGCGTCTGCTGCTGACCTTCAAAAGTGGCCGTGAAGTGTTCATGGGCCTGGCCGAGTCGAACAACTCGGCGATGTGGCCGATGGGCATCCCGCGTCTGAAGTTTCCGCGTGAGGCGCCGAGCCGTTCGACGCTAAAGCTGGAAGAGGCGTGGCACCACTTCATCCCGCGCGATCAGTGGGATGAGCGTCTGCACAGCGACATGACCGGCGTCGACCTTGGCGCCGCACCCGGCGGCTGGACCTGGCAACTGGTCAACCGCGGCATGCTGGTGACCGCAATCGACAACGGCCCGATGGCCGAAAGCCTGATGGACACTGGTCTGGTGCAACACTTGATGGCTGACGGTTTCACCTTCAAGCCCAAGCAACCGGTGGACTGGATGGTCTGCGACATCGTCGAGAAACCGGCGCGCAACGCCGCGATGCTGGAAGAATGGATTGGCGAGGGGCATTGCCGCGAAGCGGTGGTCAACCTCAAACTGCCGATGAAACAGCGTTACGCCGAAGTGAAGCGCTTGCTGGAACGCATTGCCGATGGGTTCAAGGAACGCGGCATTCGGGTCGAGATCGGCTGCAAGCAGCTGTACCACGACCGCGAAGAAGTAACCTGCCACCTGCGCCGACTCGACGTAAAGAAACCCAAGTCCCGCTGACTTTGCACCGATCGTACCCACGCTCTGCGTGGGAATGCCGCCGGGGACGCTCCGCGTTCCGCCTTTGGATGTGACGCAGAGCGTCACGGGATGCATTCCCACGCAGAGCGTGGGAACGATCAGCTGCCAGTGACTAGACCCCCGGCAATGCGCGACAATGCCGGCAAGTTTCAGGAGTGAATCATGAGTGAAATGATTGATACGCCGGTTGACGGCACCCTCGACGCCACCGGTCTCAACTGCCCGGAACCGGTGATGATGCTGCACCAGCACATTCGTGACCTGGTGCCCGGCGGCCTGCTCAAGGTGATTGCCACCGACCCGTCGACCCGTCGCGACATTCCCAAGTTCTGCGTGTTTCTGGACCACGAACTGGTCGCGCAGCACGAAGAGGCAGGCACCTACCTCTACTGGATCCGCAAGAAACTCGCTTAACCCGCCGACTGACTGATGCGGATCCGCTTGCGTGCACTGCGCGTCAGGCGGATCGACAGCATCAACGCCGCGCAACTCAAGCCCACGATCAAACCCTGCCACAGCCCGCTCGGGCCGCTCGGGCCGCTCGGCGCGCCGAGCCAATCGGTCAGGCCCAGCGCGTAACCCACCGGCAAACCAATCCCCCAGTAAGCGAACAGTGTCAGGATCATCGTCACCCGCGTGTCCTGATAGCCGCGCAACGCGCCAGCAGCCGTCACCTGGATCGCATCGGAAAACTGGAACAGCGCCGAATACACAATCAGCATCGCCGCGACCTGAATCACCGTCGGATCAGCCGTGTAGATCGTTGCGATGTGTTCACGCAGCAACAGCATCATGCTCGCGGAAATGCACGCATAGGCCAGCGCCGTGCCCATGCCGACACCGGCGGCGAAGCGTGCTTCACGCGGCTCCTGACGGCCGAGCGCCTGGCCGACCCGCACGGTCACGGCCATGCCGAGGGAGTAGGGGATCATGAACACCAGCGAGCTGAAGTTCAGCGCGATCTGATGCCCGGCCACCACCGTCGCACCGAGGCTGCCGATCAGCAGCGCAATCACAGCGAAGATGCTCGACTCGGCGAACACCGCGATGCCGATCGGCAGGCCGATGCCCAGCAGGCGTTTGATCACCGACCACTGCGGCCAGTCGAAACGGCTGAACAACTCACTCGACCGATACGCCGGCGCCCAGCGCTCCCAGCCGGCCATGCCCAGCGCCATCACCCACATCACGATCGCCGTGGCCCAGCCGCAACCGACACCGCCCATGGCCGGCACACCGAAGTGGCCATAGATGAAGACGTAGTTCAGCGGAATGTTCAGCGCCAGCCCGCACAGACCCAGCACCATGGCCGGACGTGTACGCCCCAGGCCGTCGCTGAAGCAGCGCAGCACATGGTAGAACGCGACGGCGGGCAAACCGCTGGCGATGCCATGCAGGTATTGCATGCACGGGCCGATCAATTCAGGGTCGACCTTCATGATGTGCAAAATCGGTTCGGCGCTGAACAACATGCCAGTCGCCATCAACCCCACCACCAGCGCCAGCCATAGTGCCTGGCGCACGATCGGGCCGATCTCGCTGTGGGTGCCGGCGCCGAAACGTTGCGCGACTTTCGGGGTCGTGGCCAACAGCGTGCCGGTCATCAACAGAAACACCGGCACCCAAATCGAGTTGCCCAGCGCCACGGCCGCCAGATCCCGTGGCCCGACCCGGCCCGCCATCACCGCATCGACGAAGCCCATGGCGGTGGTCGCCAGTTGCGCGATCATGATCGGCAAGGCCAGGCCGAGCAGGTTTTTCAGCTCCAGGCGAACCCGGGCCGGGCGGGTGAGGGAAATGGCGGCGGGGCGGTCAGTCACGGAATTCAAGGGCGAAACGTCCAAAGATGTTGATGCGCAAGGCGGCGCATTCTACGCCCTGACGCAGTGGTCAGGAAAAGTCCTGTGTTGCGGATTTGTAATCGGATTTTGAATGTTTCTGCATCCCCGGTGGCTCATCACCTCCATCTCCGCCTACACTGCCGATCCGCCAAAGGAGCCTGCCATGCTGATTGTTGCCGACGAAAATATCCCGCTGCTCGATGCCTTCTTCGAAGGTTTCGGTGAAATCCGCCGGGTGCCGGGACGTTCCATTGACCGCGCCACTGTCGAACAGGCTGATGTGCTGCTGGTGCGCTCGGTGACCAACGTTAACCGCGCGCTGCTCGAAGGCAGCAAGGTACGCTTTGTCGGCACCTGCACCATCGGCACGGATCACCTGGATCTGGATTACTTTCAGCGGGCTGGCATCACCTGGTCCAGTGCGCCCGGCTGCAACGCCCGGGGCGTGGTCGACTACGTGCTCGGCAGTCTGCTGACCCTGGCCGAAATCGAAGGCGCCGACCTGACTCAACGCACCTACGGCGTCGTCGGTGCCGGTGAAGTGGGCGGCCGCTTGGTCAAGGTTCTGCAAGGTCTGGGCTGGAACGTGCTGGTCTGCGATCCGCCAAGGCAAGCCGCAGAAGGTGGCTATTACGTCAGCCTCGAACAGATCATCGAGCAGTGCGATGTCATCAGCCTGCACACGCCGTTGAAGAAACACGGCGCCCAGTCGACCTGGCATCTGTTCGATAAAAATCGTTTGAACCAGCTCAAACCCGGCACCTGGCTGATCAACGCCAGTCGTGGCCCGGTGGTGGACAATGCCGCGCTGCGCCAGGTGCTGCTGCAACGCGAAGACCTGCAAGCAGTGCTGGATGTCTGGGAAGGTGAGCCTGAGGTCGATGTGGCACTGGCCGAACTCTGCGTGCTGGCGACGCCGCACATTGCCGGTTACAGCCTCGACGGCAGACAGCGTGGGACCGCGCAGATCTATCAAGCCTATTGCGATTTTCTCGGGCAAGCGGCCCAGATCAGCTTGAGCGATTTGCTGCCCGCACCCTGGTTGTCGCAAGTGACCTTGAACGCTAACAGCGATCCGGCCTGGTCGCTGGCCATGTTGTGCCGTGGCGTGTACGACCCGCGCCGTGATGATGCGGATTTCCGTCGCAGCCTTGTCGGCAATGTGAACGAGCAGCGTGCGGCGTTTGATTCACTGCGCAAGCATTATCCGCTGCGGCGTGAGATCGATGGGTTGCAGGTGCGCATTGATGGCGATTCGCCTGCGTTGCTGAAGATAGTGGCGGCACTCGGTGCGCAGGCGATCCGATAACTGCACCCTCGAAAAACAGGCATAAAAAACCCGGCCATCAGAGGCCGGGTCAAGAAGACGGTGGCTATATCACTTTTGTTCGGCAGGCTTGACCAATCGCTTTTCCAGTTCGCGGCAAGCGTCCTGGATCATGCCTTCAGTGATCGGTACTTCGCGCCCGTCCTTATCGATAATTGAGCAACCCAGAGACTGGTCTGGCTGTGTGCGGATCACTTCAATTTTGTCTTCGCTGCTGTTTTGCAAGGACATGGCCTGTCTCCTCATCAGGTTGTGTGCTTACTATAGAACCGCCAGGTGACCGGGCTGTGACAACTCCCTGCGATCTTTCCAGAGCGGCAACATCAGTCCACCAGAAATAACACGGTGTTGCCACCCGGACTTTAGACCAATACCGTCTAGGACCTAGGCTTTGTGGTCATATTTAACCTGACTCATTATGATTTACAGCGTTCAAGCCCATCGACCGGTGTAGGCTTGATCGCGTCAAACCCTACTGGTTGCGCCATCGAATGATCTCCATCCTCTCTTCCCGTCATCGGCGCGCCATGCGCCTGGCCCTGCGTTTCATCGCGCCTTATCGCTGGCCGGCCGTCGGTGCCTTGCTCGCATTGATCGTCACGGCGGGCATCACCTTGTCTATGGGGCAGGGGATTCGCCTGCTGGTGGATCAGGGTTTCATGACCCAATCGCCGCATTTGCTCAACCAGTCCATCGGTCTGTTTATGTTGCTGGTGGTCGGGTTGGCGATTGGCACCTTCGCGCGTTTTTACCTGGTCTCATGGATCGGCGAACGCGTTGTCGCGGACATCCGCCGTCAGGTGTTCAACCATTTGATCTACCTGCATCCCGGGTTCTACGAAGACAACCGCAGCTCCGAGATCCAGTCGCGATTGACCGCTGACACCACGCTGCTGCAATCGGTGATTGGCTCTTCGCTGTCGCTGTTTTTGCGCAATCTGTTGATGGTGATCGGCGGGATCGTCCTGCTGTTCATCACCAACCCCAAGCTCACCAGCATCGTGGTGGTCGCGTTGCCGTTGGTGATCGCGCCGATCCTGATCTTCGGCCGTCGGGTGCGTAGCCTGTCACGCCTGAGCCAGGACCGGATTGCCGATATCGGCAGCTATGTTTCCGAAACCCTGGGCCAGATCAAAACCGTGCAGGCCTACAACCATCAGGTCCAGGATGAGCAGCGCTTTGCCGCAACGGTGGAGGAGGCCTTCAACACCGCTCGCAAGCGGATCTTCCAGCGGGCCTGGCTGATTACCCTGGTGATCGTACTGGTGCTTGGCGCGGTCGGAGTGATGCTCTGGGTCGGCGGAATGGATGTCATCGCCGGGCGGATTTCCGCGGGCGAGCTGGCGGCGTTTGTGTTTTACAGCCTGATTGTCGGCAGCGCATTCGGCACGTTGAGCGAAGTAATCGGCGAACTGCAGCGTGCGGCCGGCGCCGCCGAGCGGATTGCCGAGTTGCTGCGCTCAGAAAACATTATCCAGTCACCAACTACTGGCCTGGTGACCTTGCCTGAACGGGTGAAGGGTGACCTGGTGCTGCAAGACGTGCGCTTTTCCTACCCGTCGCGTCCCGAAAGCTTCGCGGTCGATGGTTTGAATCTGACGATCAATGCCGGTGAAACCCTCGCGTTGGTCGGGCCGTCCGGTGCCGGCAAGTCAACGGTGTATGACTTGCTGCTGCGCTTTTACGACCCGGCCGAAGGACGCATCCTGCTTGATGGCGTGCCGCTGACTCAACTCGATCCGCTGGACCTGCGCCGCTGCTTTGCCCTGGTCTCGCAATCCCCGGCGCTGTTCTTTGGCAGCATCGAAGAGAACATCCGCTACGGCAACCCGACGGCAACCCTGGCTCAGGTTCAGGAAGCGGCGAAAATCGCTTACGCCCACGACTTCATCGAACAAATGCCCAACGGCTACCAGACCCACCTTGGCGACGGTGGCCTCGGTTTGTCCGGCGGTCAACGCCAACGCCTGGCCATCGCCCGGGCGCTGCTGGTGGACGCGCCGATCCTGCTGCTGGACGAAGCCACCAGCGCCCTCGACGCCCAGAGCGAATACCTGATCCAGCAAGCCCTGCCAAGCCTGATGAAAAACCGCACCACGCTGGTCATCGCCCACCGGCTGGCCACGGTGAAAAACGCTGACCGGATCGCGGTGATGGACCAAGGGAAACTGGTGGCGGTGGGGACGCATCAGGAATTGATTGCGAGTAATGCGTTGTATGCGCGGTTGGCGGCGTTGCAGTTCAGTGATGGGCACAGCGCTCTCACCGACCCGGTAACCGACTAAGTAACCGACCCGGTAGAGCCCAAAAAAATGCCCGCATCAATCGATGTGGGCATTTTTGTCAGTGCTTCAAAGCAGGTTCATTGATCGTCAAAGTAGCGCTCATGCCAATCCACCAGCGGCTGCGGTGAGTTGAGCTTCTGGCCGTAGATCACTGAGTACGACAGCACGTTTTGCACGTACTGGCGGGTTTCGTCGAACGGAATGCTTTCCACCCATACGTCGAAGCTCAGGTGGTCCGCACCACGCAGCCACTGGCGCACGCGGCCGGGGCCGGCGTTGTAGGCGGCGGAGGCGAGGACGCGGTTGCCGTTGAACTGGCTGTGGACCTGGCTCAGGTAAGCGGCGCCGAGTTGGATGTTCTTGTCCGGATCGAACACTTGCTGCGGGGAGGCCAGGGGAATGCTGAACTTGCGCGCAGTTTCCTTGGCGGTGCCGGGCATCAGTTGCATCAGGCCGCTGGCGCCGACGCCGGAACGGGCGTCGGCCATGAAGGCACTTTCCTGACGGGTGATAGCGAACACCCAGCTCGAATGCAGGCCGCGAACCTTGGCTTCGCGCACCAGGGTTTCGCGGTGGGCCATCGGGAAACGGATGTCCAGGTCGTCCCAGTACTGCGCCTGACTGATGGTGCGGATCGCCGGGAAATACCATTTCAGGTCATAGGCCAGTTTCGCCTGGGCGACCATTTCGTCGCGGCTGAAGTGGCGGCTGACGTGGTACCACTCGCGGCGACCATCGACGATCTGCCCGCGAGCGTGAAACTCAAGCGCCCGACGCACGCCCGGTGTATTGCGGACCTTGTTGATCAGCGCCTGGCTGAGCACCAACGGTTTGTTGTTCAGCGAGTAGGGCAACTGCGAGCGATCCGCCGCGAGGAAGCCGTAAAAATCACGCTCGCGGGCGAGGCCTTTATACAGCGTCTGCGCTTCCGGGTTCTGCGGCTGCGCCAGTTCCAGGCTGCGGGCCTGCCAATAGCGCCAGCGGTTGGTGGTCGCCAGATCCTGCGGCAAACGGCGGGTCAATTGATAGGCATCGTCCCAGCGGGCCAGGCGCAGCAGCAGGCGCAAACGCCATTCGGAAACCGTGTTGTCACGCAGTTCCGGGTCGTACTTGGTCATCACGTCCAGCGCACGAGGGTCGAAGCGGCGGGCGAGGGTCAAGCCGATTTCACGGGCGATGGCCACTTTCTCATCACGGGAGAAGTGCATGCTGCTGGCGTAACCGTCGAGCAGCTCCATGGCCTTGTCCGGGTCTTGCTTGGCCAAGCGGCGCAGGCCGAGGCTGACGATGTCAGACATCGGTTCATCGGCCGGGGTGAAGCGCGACGGCTGGTTGAGCAGCTCGGGTTTCTGCGCCACATCCACCAGCAAGCGGCCGCGAGGGGCGAGGGTGGTCAGGCCGTTGACCAGGCTGTTGGCCAGCGGATAGTTGCGCGCCTGGGCGGCTAACTTGGTGCGCTCCCAGCGTTTCTGCTCGGTCAACTGGCCTTCGGCAGCCCATTGCCCAAACAGCGCATCGCACGCGGCGGGTTGGGATTTGCCGGTCAGCCAGAGTTTATTGGCGTTGGCGTAACCTTCGGCTTTCTGGTTATGCCCGATCTGATACTGCGCGTTCAGGCAATCCAGTTCGGTGAAATTGAGCTTGGGGTCGTAGTACTTGACGAAAGTCGCCCAGTCGCCGCGTTCGGTCAGCCAACGCAACCAGCGCAACTTCATCCAGTTGGCCTGGGGCAGGTCACCGTGCTCGGCGAGGAATTTCTCGATTTCGGCATTGCTCGCGGTTTTAAGGCGGGCGGTCAGTTCGTCATACGCCAGGTACGGCTCCAGCGGGTAATCGCTGAGGGCCTGGCTGTAACGGAAATAAGGACCGGTATCCCCTTTGGCGAGGGCACGCTTGGCTTCATCGTAATACTGGCGCTGGGTGGACAGGTCCACCGCCTGGGCGGTTTGAACGGCAGTGGCAGAAAGAAGAAAACAGGATAAAAGACTGAAAAGGCGACTGCGCATGAGACGTCCGGGCAGAGAAATCATGACAAGTGCGGGCATGGCCTGCACTGAATTGTCTGTAGCTTAGCCTTTTGCCAGCAGCGGGCGAAAGCTTTGCCGGCCTGTCAGCATCAGTTCGCAACATTTGTCATGCAGAGTGTCGCGAAGGTGAAATTGCCGGCCTTCTGAAGCCTCAAGTCAGGTAGAATGCGCGCCCGGTTTTTGGAGAAGCTCATGACCCTGCTCAAATTCAGCGATGTGTCCCTTGCTTTCGGCGCTATGCCGTTGTTGGACAAGGTGTCCTGGCAGATCGCCCGTGGTGAGCGGGTGTGCATCATTGGCCGCAATGGCACTGGCAAGTCCAGCATGATGAAGCTCGTCAAGGGCGACCAGAAGCCTGATGAAGGCTCCGTTTGGCGCGCACCTGGCCTCAAGATTGGCGAATTGCCGCAAGAATTGCCGGTAGCCGACGAGCGGACCGTGTTCGACGTGGTGGCCGAAGGCCTGGACGGTGTCGGCGAGCTGCTCGCGCAGTATCACCACCTCAGCCAGAACATCGTCACCGACGCCGACCTGGATAAACTGATGCACGTCCAGCACGACCTCGAAGCCCGTGATGGCTGGCGTTTGCAGCAATTGGTCGACAGCACGTTGAGCCGTCTGCAGTTGCCGGCCGACAAGACCCTCGCCGAATTGTCCGGCGGCTGGCGTCGTCGCGTCCTGCTGGCTCAGGCTCTGGTTTCCGAACCCGATCTGCTGCTGCTCGACGAACCGACCAACCACCTGGACATCGGTGCAATTGCCTGGCTCGAAGAAGCGCTGAAGGATTTCCAGGGCGCCGTGCTGTTCATCACGCACGACCGTTCATTCCTGCAGAACCTCGCGACCCGCATTCTCGAACTGGATCGCGGTGGCCTGATCGACTGGAACGGCGACTACGCCAGTTTCCTCGTGCACAAGGAAGCGAGTCTGGCTGCCGAAGAAACCGCCAACGCGCTGTTCGACAAAAAACTGGCCCAGGAAGAAGTCTGGATCCGCCAGGGCATCAAGGCGCGTCGCACCCGTAACGAAGGCCGCGTACGCGCACTGAAAGCCCTGCGCGTCGAGCGTAGCGAGCGTCGTGAACGCACCGGCAAGGCTAATATTCAGCTGGACACCGCTGATAAATCCGGCAAGCAGGTGATGGTCCTCGAGAACGTAAGTTTCGCTCACCCGGGTGGCCCGTTCCTGATCAAGGATTTCTCGATGGTCCTGACGCGCGGCGACCGTATCGGTCTGCTGGGCGCCAACGGTACCGGCAAGACCACGCTGCTGAAGCTGATGCTCAGCGGTCTGCAGCCAACCAGCGGCACAGTGGAAGAGGGGACTCGCATCGACGTGGCCTACTTCGACCAGTTGCGCCATCAGCTGGACCTGGAAAAGACTGTAATTGACAACGTTGCAGAAGGTCGCGACTTCATCGATATCGATGGTCAGAGCCGTCACGTGCTGAGCTACCTCGGCGACTTCCTGTTCAGCCCGCAGCGTGCCCGCACGCCGGTGAAGGCGCTGTCAGGTGGTGAACGTGCGCGTCTGTTGCTGGCGAAACTGTTCAGCAAACCAGCGAACCTGCTGGTCCTCGACGAACCGACCAACGACCTCGACGTCGAAACCCTCGAGTTGCTGGAAGAGGTCTTGCTGACCTTCAACGGCACCGTGCTGATGGTCAGCCACGACCGGGCATTCCTCGACAACGTGGTCACCAGCACCCTGGTCTTCGAAGGTGAAGGCAAGGTTCGCGAATACGTCGGTGGTTATCAGGACTGGCTGCGTCAGGGCGGCTCGCCGCGCCTGCTGGGCGTGACTGAGAGCAAGTCCGGCAAAGCCGACCTGACCTCCGCGGTCGTGACGGCCGAAGCTGCGCCAGTTGCTGCGGTAGTCGAAGCGCCGGTGGCGAAGAAGAAGCTCAGCTACAAGTTGCAGCGTGAGCTGGAAATGTTGCCGGGTCAGATCGAAGCCATGGAACAGCAGATCGCTACCGTTGAGGCGCAAATGGCTGATGCCGGTTTCTATCAGCGTCCTGCTGCCGAGACCGCTGCAGTGATTGCTCAGTTGGAGCAGTTGCAGGCTGAGCTCGAAGTAATGGTCGAGCGCTGGGCCGAGCTGGATGCCTGATTGATCCTGCTATAAAAAAGCCCGGCGTTCAGTGATGAACGCCGGGCTTTTCGTAGGCACTGTGGTTTAGCTTTTGATCAGGCGCACCGCGAGCACATCACAGGGCGCACCATGCAGCACGTCATTGGCAGTTGAGCCCAGCAGCAATGCCAGGCCGTGTCGGCCATGGCTGCCCACCACGATCAGGTCGCAGGTTTGTTCCTTGGCCAGGTGGTGGATCTCCTGGCGTGGCTGGCCGTAGGTCAGGTGGCTGTATTCCTTGGAGAGTTCCGGATACTTCACGATCAGCCGGTCCAGGCGTTCCTTGGCCTGATCGAACTGCTGTTGTTGCAGTTGTGACAGGTCCATGGGGACGTCGCCACCAAAGGCCATGGCCATTGGCTCGACAATATGCACCAGGGACAGCTTCGCCCCGTTGCTCACCGACAGTTCGCGAGCGCGGTGGATTACAGGATCGCACTCTTCGGTTAGATCTACAGCGACCAGAATGTGGTTGTAGGGCATGAGGTGCTCCTCCTGAGGGTTGCAATATTGGTAAGTATGGCTGGTTTCAAGCGCATTGTTTTCAAAGTGACTCAATGCGCTCATCAAGAATCGGGAGTACAGATATGACGGTCTGGATAGTGGTGTCAATCCTGTTGGTGGTACTGAGTCCGCTGGCATGGTTGCGGCCGTCGCGCCACCAGAGCGGCCGCATGGCCCTGCGCATGGAGGCGCGACGCATCGGATTGGCGATGCAGCTGGCGCCTCAGGACTGGCCGCACTGGCTGAGCAAGGAGCCGCCGAGCCCTTGCGCCCAGTACCATCGACCGCGGCGTGGCAATCGGCCGGCGTGCTGGTGTTACTGGCAAAAAGCGCCGGGTGTGTGGGTCAATCAGTGGCAGGAGGTCTGTGAGGAACCGGCGTTGCTGATTCATTTCGAAAAGTTGCCAGACAACGTTTACAAGGTCGAAGCAGACAAGCAGATGATCACGTTGTATTGGGGCGAGAAGGGCGAGGCGACGGTTTTGCAGGATATTGATGCGGTGCTGAAGGCGCTGGCATAAAACGCGGAAATTTCGCGCCGCAATGGCGCGAAACGTCCGGCAGACAGGCAATAAAAAGCCCGACATCATCATCGGGCTGGAGTTGGCCAGGCAGGCCGGTAATTCTGTGTGGCGCTGATATTACGCTGGGCATTCGCCAAAAGCGTTCATGTTTTTTCCTCAAGGTCCCGCCAGCGTAGCTTGTTAAACAAAGGCTGCAGCGAATTAGGGCGACTTTTCTAACTATTGATTCTATGAATGGCCTCACATGCAGCCGCGTGTTGCAGGTCTTCGTGTTACGGAAATGACCGGAAAGTCGCGTTTCAACCCGTATTTTGGGCGATTGACAATTGTCGGAAATTCCGTGAAGGTGACGTACCCAAATCAAACGGGCGTATGAATTGAGCGTTTGTATTACAGACCGCTCCTACAGAATCCCGACTATCGCGTTGGCGGGTGTGCCGGGTGGATGGGCGTAGCATTGACGTTAAACGTCCCTGCCGAGCCATTCGCCTGCGTCCGACGTGTACTGTTCAGCTTCCATATCGTGGAGATCAGTTGATGATTTACGAAGGTAAAGCCATCACGGTTAAGGCTCTTGAAAGTGGCATTGTCGAATTGAAATTCGACCTCAAGGGTGAGTCCGTCAACAAGTTCAACCGTCTAACCCTGAACGAACTGCGTCAGGCCGTAGACACCATCAAGGCAGATGCTTCGATCAAGGGTGTGATCGTCAGCAGTGGCAAGGACGTGTTCATCGTCGGCGCCGACATCACCGAATTTGTCGAGAACTTCAAGCTGCCTGATGCAGAGCTTGTTGCTGGCAACCTGGAAGCCAACAAGATTTTCAGCGATTTCGAAGACCTCAACGTCCCGACTGTCGCCGCGATCAACGGCATCGCCCTGGGTGGCGGTCTGGAAATGTGCCTGGCGGCGGACTACCGCGTCATGTCCACCAAGGCCAAGATCGGTCTGCCGGAAGTCAAACTGGGCATCTACCCGGGCTTCGGCGGTACCGTGCGCCTGCCGCGCATCATCGGTGCCGACAACGCCATCGAATGGATTGCCGCCGGTAAGGAAAACCGTCCTGACGACGCGCTGAAAGTCGGCGCAGTCGACGCAGTGGTTGCTCCCGAGAAATTGCAGGAAGCGGCCCTGGAGCTGATCAAGCGCGCCATCTCTGGCGAGTTCGACTACAAGGCCAAGCGTCAGCCGAAGCTCGAAAAGCTCAAGCTCAACGCCATCGAACAAATGATGTCGTTCGAAACCGCCAAGGGTTTCGTGGCCGGTCAAGCGGGCCCGAACTACCCGGCGCCGGTTGAAGCGATCAAAACTATCCAGAAAGCCGCGAACTTCGGTCGCGACAAGGCGCTGGAAGTTGAAGCCAACGGTTTCGTCAAACTGGCCAAGACCTCTGCCGCGCAGAGCTTGATCGGTCTGTTCCTGAACGATCAGGAGCTGAAGAAAAAGGCCAAGGCCTACGACGAAATCGCCAAGGACGTGAAGCAGGCTGCCGTATTGGGCGCCGGTATCATGGGTGGCGGTATCGCTTATCAGTCGGCTTCCAAAGGTACGCCGATCCTGATGAAAGACATCAACGAGCACGGCATCGAGCAGGGTCTGGCCGAAGCTGCCAAATTGCTGGTGGGCCGCGTTGATAAAGGTCGCATGACCCCGGCGAAAATGGCCGAAGTGCTCAATGGCATTCGTCCGACCCTGTCCTACGGTGATTTCGGTCACGTCGACCTGGTGGTTGAAGCGGTCGTCGAGAACCCTAAGGTCAAGCAAGCCGTTCTGGCTGAAGTGGAAGACAAGGTCAAAGAGGACACCATCCTCGCGTCCAACACCTCGACCATTTCCATCACCTTGCTGGCCAAAGCCCTCAAGCGTCCGGAAAACTTCGTCGGCATGCACTTCTTCAACCCGGTGCACATGATGCCGCTGGTTGAAGTGATCCGTGGCGAGAAGTCCAGCGAGCTGGCAGTTGCCACCACCGTTGCCTACGCCAAGAAAATGGGCAAGAACCCGATCGTCGTCAACGACTGCCCGGGCTTCCTGGTCAACCGCGTGCTGTTCCCGTACTTCGGCGGTTTCGCCAAACTGGTCAGCGCCGGTGTGGACTTTGTCCGTATCGACAAGGTCATGGAAAAATTCGGCTGGCCAATGGGCCCGGCATACCTGATGGACGTGGTCGGCATCGACACCGGTCACCACGGTCGTGACGTGATGGCTGAAGGCTTCCCGGACCGCATGAAAGACGACCGTCGTTCGGCCATCGACGTGCTGTACGAAGCCAAACGCCTGGGCCAGAAGAACGGCAAGGGCTTCTACGCCTACGAGACCGACAAGCGCGGCAAGCAGAAGAAAGTCGCCGACCCGACGGTACTGGAAGTGCTCAAGCCGATCGTCTTCGAACAGCGTGAAGTCACCGACGAAGACATCATCAACTGGATGATGATCCCGCTGTGCCTGGAAACCGTGCGTTGCCTGGAAGACGGCATTGTCGAAACCGCTGCCGAAGCCGACATGGGTCTGGTCTACGGTATTGGTTTCCCTCCATTCCGTGGCGGTGCGCTGCGCTACATCGATTCGATCGGTGTTGCAGAGTTCGTTGCCCTGGCTGACCAGTACGCTGATTTGGGCGCGCTGTACCACCCGACCGCAAAACTGCGTGAAATGGCCAAAACCGGCCAGCGGTTCTTCGGTTAAGCGCCCCCAACTAGAGTGAGAGTGAATATATGAGCTTGAATCCTAGAGACGTCGTGATTGTCGACTTCGGTCGTACTCCGATGGGCCGCTCCAAGGGCGGCATGCACCGCAACACCCGCGCTGAAGACATGTCGGCGCACTTGATCAGTAAACTGCTGGAACGCAACGTCAAGGTTGATCCGAGCGAAGTCGAAGACGTGATCTGGGGCTGTGTGAACCAGACCCTGGAGCAGGGCTGGAACATCGCCCGCATGGCGTCTCTGATGACTCAGATCCCGCACACTGCTGCCGGCCAGACCGTCAGCCGTCTGTGTGGTTCGTCGATGAGCGCTCTGCACACTGCTGCGCAAGCGATCATGACCGGCAACGGTGACGTGTTCGTGGTTGGCGGCGTCGAGCATATGGGTCACGTGAGCATGATGCACGGTGTCGATCCGAACCCGCACATGTCCCTGTACGCGGCGAAAGCCTCGGGCATGATGGGTTTGACCGCTGAAATGCTGGGTAAAATGCACGGCATTACTCGCGAACAACAGGACGCTTTCGGCGTGCGCTCCCACCAGCTCGCTCACAAGGCGACACTGGAAGGCAAGTTCAAAGACGAAATCATCCCGATGCAGGGCTACGACGAGAACGGTTTCCTGAAACTGTTCGACTACGACGAAACCATTCGTCCGGAAACTACCCTGGAAAGCCTGGCGGCTCTGAAGCCAGCGTTCAACCCTAAGGGCGGCACCGTGACAGCCGGTACTTCGTCGCAAATCACCGATGGTGCTTCGTGCATGATCGTGATGTCGGCGCAGCGTGCACAGGACCTGGGCATCCAGCCTATGGCGGTGATTCGTTCGATGGCAGTGGCAGGTGTGGACCCGGCAATCATGGGCTATGGTCCAGTACCGGCCACACAAAAAGCACTGAAGCGCGCGGGTCTTGGCATTAACGATATCGACTTCTTCGAGCTCAACGAAGCTTTCGCCGCACAGGCCCTGCCAGTGCTGAAAGATTTGAAAGTGCTCGACAAGATGAACGAGAAGGTTAACCTGCACGGCGGCGCCATCGCCCTGGGTCACCCGTTCGGTTGCTCCGGTGCGCGTATCTCCGGCACTCTGCTGAACGTGATGAAGCAAAATGGCGGCACCTTCGGGGTAGCCACCATGTGCATTGGTCTCGGCCAAGGCATCTCCACCGTCTTCGAACGCGTTTAAGCGTTTCGTTGAAGGAAGCCGGGGCCAAGTGCCCCGGTTTTTGTTTTTCTGAATTTATTTTTGTTTTTATTTTGAAAAGATTTGAGCGAGGGCCAAACCATGCCGATACAACCTGGGCTCTACCAACATTACAAAGGTCCGCAGTACCGCGTATTCAGTATTGCGCGGCATTCGGAAACCGAAGAAGAAGTGGTCTTCTACCAAGCCCTGTATGGCGATTACGGCTTTTGGGTGCGTCCCTTGAGCATGTTCCTGGAGTCGGTCGAGGTTGACGGCGAACAGGTGCCACGCTTTGCTTTGGTGCAAGCCGAACCGAGCCTTTTTTCCAAGCCATAAGCTGAGTGCGCGCAAGACCCTGCGCTTGACCTCACCTTGTAGCCACTATATATAGCGGTGCCGCGTCAGGCGCCAACCGCCTTTCACTTCTAGAATTCAGGAATTTTCTGATCCATGGGCAAATCGCTGGTCATTGTGGAATCCCCGGCTAAGGCCAAGACCATCAACAAGTATCTGGGTAACCAATACGTGGTGAAGTCGAGTATCGGCCATATCCGAGACCTGCCCACCAGCGGTTCGGCTAGCGCCAGCAAAGAGCCAGCCGCCAAGCGCGGCAAGGCCGCCGCGGGTGAAGGTCCGGTGCTCACGCCGAAAGAGAAAGCGCGCAAGCAGCTGGTCTCGCGCATGGGTGTCGATCCCGATCATGGCTGGAAAGCCAAGTACGAGATCCTCCCGGGCAAGGAAAAGGTCATCGAAGAGCTGCGCCGGCTCGCCAAAGATGCTGACACCATCTATCTCGCAACCGACTTGGATCGCGAGGGGGAAGCCATTGCCTGGCACCTGCGCGAGGCCATCGGTGGTGATGACAGCCGCTACAAGCGCGTGGTGTTCAACGAAATCACCAAGAAAGCGATCCAGGAAGCCTTCTCCAAGCCGGGCGAGCTGGACATCGATCGTGTCAACGCCCAACAGGCGCGTCGTTTCCTCGACCGCGTGGTGGGTTACATGGTTTCGCCACTGCTGTGGGCCAAGGTCGCTCGTGGCCTGTCCGCCGGTCGCGTGCAATCGGTTGCCGTGAAGCTGGTCGTCGAGCGTGAGCGTGAAATCCGCGCGTTCAACCCGGAAGAGTACTGGGAAGTTCACGCCGACCTCGGCACCGCCAAGGGCGCGACCGTGCGCTTTGACGTCGCTCGCGAGAAAGGCGAAGCCTTCAAGCCGCTCAACGAAGCCCAGGCCATGGCCGCGCTGGAGAAGCTCAAGGCTTCCAGCTACAGCATCGTCAAGCGCGAAGACAAGCCGACCAGCAGCAAGCCGTCGGCACCGTTCATCACGTCCACTCTACAACAGGCCGCAAGTAACCGCCTGGGCTTCGGCGTGAAGAAAACCATGATGATGGCCCAGCGTCTGTACGAAGCCGGCTACATCACTTACATGCGTACCGACTCCACCAATCTCTCGGTCGATGCCGTGACGATGGCGCGTACTTATATTGAAGGTGAGTTCGGCAAGAAGTACCTGCCGGAAAACCCGAATGTTTACAGCAGCAAGGAAGGCGCACAAGAGGCTCACGAAGCGATTCGTCCCTCCGATGCCAACACCGAGCCAAGCAAGCTGTCGGGCATGGAACGCGATGCTGAGCGGCTCTACGAGCTGATCTGGCGCCAGTTCCTCGCTTGCCAGATGCTGCCGGCCCAATACCTGTCGACCACTGTCACCGTCGGTGCCGGTGACTTCGAGTTGCGCGCCAAGGGTCGCATCCTGAAATTCGACGGTTACACCCGCGTCATGCCGCAAATCGCCAAGCCTGGTGATGACGATGTGCTGCCGGACATGGCCCAGGGCGACGCGATGAAGCTGATCAAGCTTGATCCGACCCAGCACTTCACCAAGCCGCCAGCGCGTTACTCGGAAGCGAGCCTGGTTAAAGAAATGGAAAAACGCGGCATCGGTCGTCCTTCGACCTACGCAGCGATCATTTCGACCATCCAGGATCGTGGCTACGTAGCGCTGCACAACCGTCGTTTCTACTCAGAAAAAATGGGCGACATCGTTACCGAACGTCTGGCCGAGAGCTTCTCCAATCTCATGGACTACGGCTTCACCGCCGGCATGGAAGAGAACCTCGATGACGTGGCTCAAGGTGAGCGCGACTGGAAAAACGTACTTGACGAGTTCTACGGCGATTTCAAGAAGAAACTCGAAGTAGCCGAAAGCGCCGAAGGCGGCATGCGCGCCAACCAACCGGTGATGACGGACATTCCGTGCGTGTTGTGCAGTCGTCCGATGCAGATTCGTACCGCATCGACTGGCGTGTTCCTCGGTTGCTCAGGCTACAGCCTGCCGCCGAAAGAGCGCTGCAAGGCCACGGTCAACCTGGTGCCGGGCGACGAAATCGCGGCGGACGACGAGGGTGAATCGGAATCGCTGGTGCTGCGTGGCAAGCATCGCTGCCCGATCTGCAGCACGGCGATGGACGCATACCTGCTGGATGAGAAGCGCAAGCTGCACATCTGCGGTAACAACCCGGATTGCTCTGGCTACGAAATCGAAGAGGGCACTTATCGCATCAAAGGCTACGAAGGTCCGAGCCTGGAATGCGACAAGTGCGGCAGTGAGATGCAGCTCAAGACCGGCCGTTTCGGCAAGTTCTTTGGTTGCACCAATGCGACGTGCAAGAACACCCGCAAACTGCTAAAAAGCGGTGATGCAGCGCCGCCGAAGATGGATCCGGTGAAGATGCCTGAGCTGAAATGCGAAAAGGTCAATGACACCTACATCCTGCGCGACGGTGCTTCCGGCCTGTTCCTGGCGGCCAGCCAATTTCCGAAAAACCGCGAGACGCGTGCTCCGCTGGTCATGGAAATTGTGCCGCACAAGGATGAGATCGATCCGAAGTACCACTTCCTCTGCGAAGCACCGAAGAAAGATCCGGACGGCCTGCCTGCTGTGATCCGTTACAGCCGTAAAACCAAAGAGCAGTACGTACAGACTGAAGTCGACGGTAAGCCGACTGGCTGGAAGGCGTACTACGACGGCGGCAAGTGGACGGTTGAAGACAAGCGCCCGGCGAAGACCGCCAAGGCTTAACAGGTGCTGTACTGAAAAGGCCGCATGACAACCCTCGGGTTTTCATGCGGCCTTTTTGTTTTGTGCTTGCGGTGAACTCGGGTGATCCACGACACTGTCTGACCTGCGTGAAGCAATTATTTCGTTGTGGAGGCTGCCGTCATGGCCCACGAACTCTATACCCGTACCAACCAGAAGATTTACTTCGCCGGCCTGTCGCTGGAAGCGCTCGCCAAAGCCGAAGAGGGGCGGGCGATGAACTCCCTGGCGCTGATCCAGGCTGGACGCGAGTCGGCGTTGTTTCACCTGTACGGTGCGTTGCTGGGACTGTGCCATGAAATCGCCGGTTTCTATCGCTTGCCTCAAGCTAATGCGCCTCGGGCCGAGTTATTGCTGACGCGCGAAGTGCTTGAAGCCATCGCGATTCCGGAAATGGCCGAGATGGTCGAGTTAGCCAATAATCCGGAAACCTGGCTGGCCAAACTGCTGGCAGCCCATGCTGCACTGTTTCAGCCGCCACGGGCGCCGCACAAGCCTAAGGGTGACGTGACGCAGCCGCTGATCCTCGCCGTTAACCTGGATGAAGAAGAGGCTCCACAAGAGCTGAGTCGGGAAGAGCTGGAGAGCTGGCGTCAGAACCTCAAAGGGTTGGCGATTCGGTTTCGCGAAGGTTTGAACGAGTGTTGAGGGAAGGATGACCCGATGGGTTGTCCGCTCAGGGATGAGTGCTAGCAGATATTTCTTCGCAATGACATCCGGTCAAGTTACCGAGCGAAGCCTGGTCGATGCCTATATAATCCCCGCCTTTCGTGGAGAACAGACCTTTATGCCAACGTCCTTTCTAGAAATTGTCGAGTTACCAGACGGCCGTATTGAGCTGCGCAGGGCCGAGGACGAGGGTTCTCTGGTTACTTTGGATTTCTCCGAGGATGCCAAAGCGTTCCTGCAAGGCCAGCACGTTGAAGTCGCCAAGGCGATGTTGAGCGTCGGCGTTCAGATGGCCGGACGCTTGGTTGAAGGCGATTTCAATACGGACGAGGGGTCTCGGGTTCTTCATTGATCCCGCCCGTCGCTTTTTTGCTGATATCACTACAGGTCGGCTTCTCTATCCTTGGAGAAGCCCCGCGCTGTTCAATGCGCGCATTGTTTGTCAGTTAACCCAATCGAATATTCAGACTTTGTGCGTCCCCGATCCGGGCGGCGCTGATCAACTGTTGCCGTGAAGTTGTGCTCAATGGGTTGAGCCAGCTGACCACCGTGTGGCTGCGGCCCAGGCGCAAGGCCTCGCAGGTCAACTGCTGAGCGCTCTGAGTGCCGCGCGGTTGCAGCAGCAGGATGCGTTCGCGGTTAAGGCCGGCGTCCCGCAACCAGGCCTGGGTCAGGCTGGCGGGCGGCGCGATCAACGTCAGCCAGCGCGCGTCCTGGTCCTGGCTCAGTTCCCTGAGAATTGGCGCAAGAAGGTTCAGGCAGTTCCCGGCTGCACCACGCAGCGACAGCTCACTGAAGACTTCGGGCTCGGCGCTCCAGGGTGACTCGACCACGTCTTTCAGGATCGGTGCCAATGGCTGCACCATGAAAGCCTCGAACAACGGCAGTTGGGCTTGCTGTGATGTGTGTGGGAACTGCATAAAGCCTCCTTTAGCGGCGAATGACGCCGACACTCAAGCCTTCGATCACCAGTTCCTGATCTTTCAGGTTCACTTCGATAGGGGCGAATTCAGGGTTTTCGGCAATCAACCAGACCTTGCTACCATCGCGCTTGAAACGCTTGACGGTCACTTCGTCGCCGATCCGCGCGACTACGATTTGGCCATTGCGGGCTTCGCGGGTGGTGTGCACTGCCAGCAGGTCACCGTCGAAAATGCCCACATCCTTCATGCTCATTCCATGAACCCGCAGTAGATAGTCGGCGCGAGGATGGAAGAACGACGGGTTGATGTTGCAGGACTCTTCGATGTGCTGCTGGGCGAGGATCGGAGCACCGGCAGCCACTCGGCCAATGATCGGCAGGGTGGACTCGTCGGCCTTGGCTTCGAAGCCGGGAATACGAATGCCACGGGAAGCACCGGGCGTCATCTCGATCGCACCCTTGCGGGCCAGCGCCTTGAGGTGTTCTTCCGCCGCATTGGGTGACTTGAAACCCAGTTCCTGAGCGATTTCCGCACGGGTTGGCGGGTAGCCGTTGTCTTCGAGGCAGCGTTTGATGAAGGCCAGAATCTCTGCTTGGCGTGGCGTCAGCTTTAGCATATTGATCGCTCTGTCTTTTTATACAGTGACTGGGATTATATACAGTGAAACGGTCTTGGCAATGCCCCTTTTTTTGCCGGCCGCCAGACGGTCGATAAGCCTGCTGACTCACGCTTGCGAGTTGTATGGTTAAATAGCTGACCGGCCATTCTCAAAACGAACTGCCAGGCTTGACAAGGCACAGGCTGAAACGTATGTTTCAAACAAGTGTTTGTCAGGCGGAGTAGTCATGGCCCAGTCGGAAACCGTTGAACGCATTCTTGATGCTGCCGAGCAATTGTTCGCGGAAAAAGGTTTCGCTGAAACCTCATTGCGTCTGATCACCAGCAAGGCTGGAGTCAATCTGGCGGCGGTGAACTATCACTTCGGCTCAAAGAAGGCCCTGATCCAGGCAGTTTTTTCGCGCTTTCTCGGGCCGTTCTGCTTAAGCCTTGATAAAGAGCTGGAGCGGCGTCAGGCCAAGCCGGAGAACAAGCCGACGCTTGAAGAACTGCTGGAAATCCTCGTCGAGCAAGCCCTGGTGGTGCAACCACGCAGCGGCAACGATCTGTCGATTTTCATGCGCTTGCTGGGTCTGGCTTTCAGTCAGAGCCAAGGGCACTTGCGGCGTTATCTGGAAGACATGTACGGCAAGGTGTTCCGCCGCTACATGATGTTGGTCAACGAAGCGGCACCGCGTATTCCGCCGATTGAGCTGTTCTGGCGCGTGCACTTCATGCTCGGCGCCGCCGCGTTCAGCATGTCCGGTATCAAAGCCCTGCGCGCAATTGCCGAGACCGACTTCGGCGTCAACACCTCCATTGAGCAAGTCATGCGTCTGATGGTGCCGTTCCTGGCAGCGGGCATGCGCGCCGAAACCGGTGTGACCGACGCGGCCATGGCCACCGCGCAGCTACGTCCGCGCAGCAAATCAACCCCGGTTGCCGCCAAGGTTTAACCGCGCACGGGTGGGCGCGGCAGCTGACATCCGCTAAGCTAGCCGCCCATGCCGACTCTCGTTCTGAACCCGCTCCCCATTTATATCGCCGACCTGCCGGGCACAGCCCGTGGCGGCGATTTCGTGCGAGCCGGGTCTATCGTTATCAAGGAATCTCTATGACTGCTGGCCTGCAAGGCTCGTTGATGGTGGACGTCGCCGGTACCTGGCTGACGGCTGAAGATCGCCAACTGTTGCGCCAACCCGAAGTGGGCGGCCTGATCATTTTCGCCCGCAATATCGAACACCCGCGTCAGGTGCGCGAATTGAGCGCCTCAATCCGCGCCATTCGCCCCGATCTGTTGCTGGCAGTCGACCAGGAGGGCGGCCGGGTTCAGCGTTTGCGTCAGGGCTTCGTACGACTGCCGGCCATGCGCGCCATCGCTGACAACCCGAATGCCGAGTACCTCGCCGAGCAGTGCGGCTGGATCATGGCGACTGAAGTGCTGGCTGTCGGCCTCGATCTGAGTTTCGCTCCGGTGCTGGACCTCGACTTCCAGCGCAGCGCCGTCGTCGGCACCCGTTCATTTGAAGGTGATCCCGAGCGTGCAGCGTTGCTGGCGGGAGCCTTCATTCGCGGCATGAACAGCGCCGGCATGGCCGCCACCGGCAAGCACTTTCCCGGTCACGGCTGGGCCGAGGCCGATTCCCACGTTGCGATCCCTGTTGATGAGCGCAGTCTCGACGAAATCCGCGCCAACGACCTGGTGCCGTTCACCCGGCTGAGCAAGCAATTGGCTGCGGTCATGCCGGCCCACGTGATCTATCCACAAGTCGATTCCCAACCCGCCGGCTTCTCCCGCCGCTGGTTGCAGGACATTCTGCGCGGCGAGCTGCAATTTGACGGCGTGATCTTCAGCGATGACCTGTCCATGGCCGGCGCCCACGTGGTCGGCGATGCTGCCAGCCGTATCGAAGCGGCGCTGACTGCCGGTTGCGACATGGGCCTGGTGTGCAACGATCGCGCGGCCGCTGAATTGGCCCTGAGCGCTGCCCAGCGTCTGAAGGTCAAGCCATCCGAACGCATTGCGCGGATGCGCGGCCAGTCGTACGCAAATACCGAATATCGTCAAGACCCGCGCTGGCTGACAGCCGTGGGCGCGCTCAAAGAAGCTCAACTGATTGATTGAGGGCTTTTCGTTATGACGGTTTACGCAATTATCGGTGGAACCGGCCTGACTCAACTCGAAGGCCTGAGTATTCGTCAATCATTGGCAGTGGACACGCCGTACGGTGCGCCTTCGGCTGAAGTGCAGATTGGCGAGTACGCCGGCAAGGAAGTGCTGTTCCTCGCGCGCCACGGTCATCCTCACCGTTTTCCGCCGCATCAGGTGAACTACCGCGCCAACCTGTGGGCACTGAAACAGGCTGGCGCCGAAGCGATTCTGGCAGTCAACGCCGTGGGTGGGATTCATTCTGCGATGGGTACCGGACATTTCTGCGTGCCGCATCAGCTGATCGACTACACCAGCGGTCGCGAACACACCTATTTCGCCGATAATCTCGAACAGGTTACCCACATCGATTTCAGCTATCCCTACAGCGAAGCCCTGCGTCAGCAGCTAATCGTGGCATTGGCGGCTGAAGGCGTTGGTTTTGCCAGTCAAGGCGTGTACGCCTGCACCCAGGGGCCACGGCTGGAAACCGTCGCTGAAATCGCGAGACTGGAGCGCGACGGATGCGACATCGTCGGCATGACCGGGATGCCTGAAGCGGCATTGGCTCGCGAGCTGGAACTGGATTACGCCTGTCTGGCGTTGGTGGTGAACCCGGCAGCGGGCAAGTCCACTTCGGTGATCACCATGGCCGAGATCGAGCAAGTGCTGCATGACGGGATGGGCAAGGTGAAATCGACGTTGGCTCGGGTGCTTAAAGGCTGAGCAGTCGTCACACCGAGGCGAGCAAACTCGCTCCCACAGGTACAGCGATAACCCTGTGGGAGCGAGCTTGCTCCGGGCAGCGTTCCGACGATGATGATTCAGTAATCGCCGCTATTTTTCGAGTTTGTCCGGCAACGGCGCAAACAACGCTTCAATATCATCACTCTGCAACTTCCAGTCCCCGGTCTTGCGCCCATCCAGCACGCCAGCCGCCAAGTCGGATTTTTCCTTCTGCAGATGCTGAATCTTCTCTTCCACCGTGCCCCTGGCAATCATCTTGTAGACGAACACCGGTTTCTCCTGACCAATGCGATACGCCCGGTCAGTCGCCTGATTTTCCGTCGCCGGGTTCCACCACGGATCGTAGTGAATCACCGTGTCGGCTTCGGTCAGGTTCAGGCCGACGCCACCCGCCTTCAGGCTGATCAGAAAGATCTGACGCTTGCCGCTCTGGAAGTCTTTTACCGGGGCGCGCCGGTCGCGGGTCTGCCCGGTCAGCAGCGCATAATCGACTCCGCGTTTTTTCAGCTCATCTTCAATTAACGACAGCATTGAAGTGAACTGCGAGAACAGCAGGATCCGCCGACCTTCATCGAACAATTCCTCAAGCATTTCCATCAGGCTGTCGAGCTTGCCCGACGTGCTGCCGCGAGTGGGCAGGGTGGCATCGTTGACCAGGCGCAAATCGCAGCAGACCTGACGCAGCTTCAGCAGCGCCTCAAGAATGATGATCTGGCTGCGCGCCACGCCCTTACGAGTGATCTCGTCGCGGACTTTCTTGTCCATCGCCAGGCGCATGGTTTCGTACACGTCGCGCTGGGCTTCGTTGAGCTCGACCCAATGGATTATTTCGGTTTTCGGCGGCAACTCGGTCGCCACTTGTTCCTTGGTTCGACGCAGCAGGAACGGTTTTATCCGGCCATTGAGGTGTTGAAGTCGTACTTCGCTGGCGCGCTTTTCGATCGGCACGCGGTAATCGCGGTTGAAGCTTTTCACGTCACCGAGCCAGCCAGGCAAGAGGAAGTGAAACAGCGACCACAGTTCACCCAGGTGGTTTTCCAGCGGGGTACCGCTCAGGCACAGACGCTGACGGGCATTCAATTCGCGGGCGGCGTGGGCGGCCTTGCTGTTGGGGTTCTTGATGTACTGCGCCTCGTCCAGAACCAACACGTGCAAAGGCTGCGCGGCGAGACGTTCGACGTCCTTGGGCAGCAGCGCATAGGTGGTCAGGATCAGGTCGTAATCGGCCAGCGTGTCGAAATGCTTTTTGCGACTGGCACCGTACAGCGCCAGCACTTTGAGTTGCGGTGTGAAGTGCGCTGCTTCATCCAGCCAGTTGGGAATCAGGCTGGTGGGCATCACCACCATGCACGGCCGATCGAGGCGTCCGGCGTTCTTCTCACTGAGAATGTGCGCCAGGGTTTGTAGGGTTTTACCCAGACCCATGTCGTCCGCGAGAATCCCTCCGACTTCCAGTTGCCGCAACGACTGCATCCAGCTCAAGCCTTCCAGCTGATAGGGGCGCAAGGTCGCGTTCAGACCTTCCGGTGCGGTCGCGGTGAAGTCCTTGATGTCCCGCAGCCGCTGGGCAAAGGTGCGAATTTGCTCGCCACCCTCCCAGAGTAACGGCAGGTCTTCCAGCGGATTCAGTCGCGTGGCATCGGCTTTGCTCAGGCGCAGCGTCGTTTCGCCGGGCCCTTGCAGGTAGAACTCGCCGAGGGTCGCCAGTACCGGTTTCAATCGGCCGAAGGGCAGGGCGACTTGCAACGGGCCGTACTCGGAGTTCGGGCGATTAGGAATGTTCACCAGGATCAACTCGTCGTCGCGACGTCGGGCCAGTCGCTCCGGGTTGAGGATCTCGGTGTGGGAGCGCATCAGGTTCAACAGGATCGGCAACAGGCTTAGCCGCTCACCGTTGACGATGATCCCCAGTTCCAGATCGAACCAGTCGCGTTCCGGTGCCTGTTCGACAGTGGCGTACCAATCGTCCACGGCCGTCAGGTCGAAACCGAAGTCTTCGTCGATCTGCAACTCCCAACCCTGGGTACGCAGCTTCGGCAGTTCATTGAGGGTGAAGGTCAGCCAGGCGCTGTCGTTGACCATCTCGAAAAGTTCGCCGGCACTTTCCGGCAAGGCCTTGCTTTGCCGAGTGGCAATTTTGAAGCCGAGGATTCGCAGCTGCTCCCTGTAGGTCTGTTCGACTTCCGGGTGGCGTTTTATCCGTAACGTTTGTGTCTCCTGACGAATCAGAATGTCGGCGTTCTTCTGCCCGGAAACATATTCATCCAGATAGCTGAAAGACAACGCCGCGCGATGCTGAATATAACGCTGCATCTTGCCATTGCGCGGTTCGAAGGCGCTGAACTCGATGCTCGCCAGCCATAGGCGCGGCACCGGTTGCACGTTATCCACCAGCACTTGAGGTGGCGCCTTAGGGCTACGGTTTTCCAGTACGGCTTGCAGTTTCTCGAGTAGCTCGGCGTCTTGCGCCGCAGCGGGGTAGGCCAGGGTTTCCTGCACTTTCAGCAGCACCGCCGCGCAATGCTTGCAGTTGCTGTGGACCGGGCAGGTGCAGGTGGCGTCAATCATCAGTAACGTGGCTTTGGCTGACTCGCGCAGGCGAATGGTCTGACGGTAAACGTTACCGCCAGAGCCCTCGCAGGCGGCAATGATCGTGGCGTCGCCGGCCTCGACGATCCTGACGCGGTTCTCCAAAGCGTAGCGACGGCCACGCTCCAGGCTCTGTTCCTTGAATCGGCTGACCCAGGAAGGTGCCAGGGGTTTGCTCAGGGTCGCTGACATAAGGACTCAATCAGTCCGGAATTTCATCGGGGACTGGCCGAGGCGCAGGGGTAGTCAGCGAGGTGATCTTGATCAGCAGGCCGAGATGGCCGTTGTCGAGGAAGTTCAGTTGGCCGTTCTTGGTGTGGCTTTCCTGTTTCATGCGTTCGCTGGCGGTAACCATGCCGTTGGCGTCGATCTGGTTGACCCAGAAGTCTGCATCCACATCGGTGAATCGTCCCAGTTTCATGCTCAGCGTGCCCTCGATCGGGAACTGGCCGAACTGTTCTTTGCCCTCGCTGATCGCGACTTTGCTGGCTTCTTCGTCAAGGTTCTGCTGCCAGGCCTTGTGCAGCAACACCGTGTATTCATTGCTGGCGGTGAGTTTTTCCACTTCAGCATTGAGGCTCGGTGTGCGCAGGCTGTCGGGGCTGATGGGCTGAGCTCCTGCAGCCCAGTCTTCCGGTGCGGCTCGGCTGACGATGGCGGGCACGGCGTTTTGGCGGACCAGAATCATTTCAATCTGATACAAGTCATCGGCAAATGCCGTAGGGGTGACCAGCGCTGTTATTAACATTGTCAACGAGGTCAGTAAGCGAAACAGGCGCATGCGGCGTCCTTCAAGCAGTTTTCGGAATGAGGTGCTCAAACAGCGCCTCTACAGTATTAAAGCGCTCTTCCGGGCGCTCCATCGGCACCTGGAATTTAAACATCGTGGCGCCTTCGAATTTGTAGCGTTTGGGCTGGCTCTGGATCAGTTTGATCAGCGTCAGCGGGTCGACCGGGGTTTGCGTCGCGAACTCGATTCGGCCACCTTGCGGGCCGCCGTCGACTTTCTTGATGCCCAGTAGCTCGGCCTGCAATTTCAGCGCGGTAATGCGCATCAGGTTCTTGGTCGGTTCCGGCAGCAGACCGAAACGATCGATCATCTCCACCTGCAAGTCCTTGAGGCCTTCCTCGTCGGTGGCCGAGGCGATGCGTTTGTAGAGAATCAGTCGGGCATGCACGTCCGGCAGATAGTCCTCGGGAATCAACGCCGGTACCCGCAGATTGACTTCCGGACCACCGCCGAGCGGTTGATCGAGGTTCGGTTGTTCGCCCTTGCGGATCGACTTCACCGCGCGCTCGAGCATTTCCATGTACAGGGTGAAACCGACGGCCTGGATCTGCCCGCTCTGCCCATCGCCGAGCAATTCGCCGGCGCCACGGATTTCCAGGTCGTTGGTGGCGAGCACGAAGCCCGCACCGAGGTCCTGGGTATTGGCAATCGCTTCCAGACGTTTTTCGGCGTCAGGCGTGATTTGCTGGCGCGGCGGCGTCAGCAAATAAGCGTAAGCCTGGTGGTGACTGCGACCGACCCGGCCGCGCAACTGGTGCAGCTGCGCCAGGCCGAACTTGTCGGCACGCTCGATAATGATGGTGTTGGCGCTCGGCACGTCAATGCCGGTCTCGATGATGGTCGAGGCGATCAGCACGTTGAAGCGCTTGTGATAGAAGTCGCTCATCACTTGTTCGAGATCGCGTTCGCGCATCTGCCCGTGGCCGATGCCTATCCGTGCTTCCGGCACCAGTTCGGCGAGGTCGGCGGCGCATTTCTCAATGGTCTTCACGTCGTTGTGCAGGTAGTAGACCTGACCGCCACGCAACAGCTCACGAAGCAAGGCCTCTTTGACTGTGCTCTTGTTCTGCTCCATGACGAACGTCCGTACCGACAGGCGACGCGCCGGTGGCGTGGCGATGATCGACAGGTCGCGCATGCCCGACACCGCCATGTTCAGCGTGCGCGGAATCGGCGTGGCGGTCAGGGTGAGGATGTCGACTTCACTGCGCAGGGCCTTGAGCTGTTCCTTCTGACGGACACCGAAACGGTGCTCTTCGTCGATGATCACCAGCCCCAGGTTTTTGATTTTTACGTCGTCCTGCAGCAGCTTGTGCGTGCCGATGACGATGTCGATCTTGCCTTCGGCCAGATCCGCGACCGCGGCGTTGACTTCCTTGGTCGACTTGAAGCGGCTCATCACTTCCACGCTCACCGGCCAGTCGGCGAAGCGGTCGCGGAAGCTGTTGTAATGCTGCTGGGCGAGCAGGGTGGTCGGTACCAGAATCGCCACTTGACGACCGCCATGCACCGCGATGAACGCTGCGCGCATCGCCACTTCGGTCTTGCCGAAACCGACGTCGCCGCAAACCAGACGGTCCATCGGTTTCGGCGCGAGCATATCGGCGCGCACCGCTTCGATGGTGGTTTGTTGGTCCGGGGTTTCTTCGAACGGGAAGCCGGCGCTGAAGGTCGCGTAATCGGCTTTCGGGTCGGCGAACGCATAACCTTCGCGAGCGGCGCGACGGGCATAGATGTCGAGCAACTCGGCGGCCACATCGCGTACTTGTTCGGCAGCTTTGCGTTTGGCTTTCTGCCAGGTCTCGGAGCCGAGACGGTGCAGCGGGGCCAGGGCATCGTCGCTACCGGTGTATCGGGCGATCAGGTGCAGGTTGGCCACCGGCACATAAAGCTTGGCGTTTTCGGCGTATTCGAGGGTCAGGAATTCGGCGGCCTGACTATCGATTTCCAGAATCGTCAGCCCGAGATAGCGACCGACACCGTGATCGATGTGCACCACCGGTGCGCCTTCGCGCAACTCGGTGAGGTTTTTGATCACGGCATCGTTGTTGGCGTCGGCGCGTTTCTCGCGGCGACGGCGCTGCATCACGCGCTGACCGAACAACGGGCTTTCAGCGACCAGGGCCAGGGCCGGATCGTCGAGTACCAATCCTTCGTCGAGCGGCGCGATAGTGATCGCCAGACGCTCCTTGCTCGCGACAAAGTCCGGCCAACTGTCGACGGTTTTCGGTCGCAGCTTCAGGCGTTCAAGCAATTCCAGCAACACTTCACGACGGCCCGCGGACTCGGCGGTAAACAGCACGCGACCGGGAAACTCGTCGAGGAAACCGGCCAGCGCTGCCAATGGCTGGGTGGCTTTGGCTTCAATGGCCAGGTTCGGCAGCTCCCGAGCGGGGAAGCGCTCGCGGCCAACGCCGGTTTCCACGTCCTGTTGACTGGCGACCACGCGCGGCCAGTTCTTCAATCGAGCGAAGCAATCCTCCACCGGCAGGAACAACTCGGCTGGCGGCAATAAAGGACGGGCCGGATCGACGCGACGCTCTTCATAGCGATTGCGTACGTCGTTCCAGAAGTTTTCCGCCGCCTGCTCGATGCCGGGCAGGGAAAACACTTGCGTGTCCTGCGGCAGGTAATCGAACAGCGTGGAAGTTTCGTCGAAGAACAGCGGCAGGTAGTACTCGATGCCGGCTGGTGTAATCCCGCTGCTCAAGTCCTGGAAGATCGGGCAGCGACGGAAGTCGACATCGAAACGCTCACGGAAGCGTGCCTTGAAGCGGGTGACCGCATCCTTTTGCAGCGGAAACTCTCTCGCTGGCAGGAGGCGAACCGTTTCAACCTTGTCGATGGAGCGCTGGTTTTCCGGATCGAAGGTACGAAGGGTCTCGATTTCGTCGTCGAACAGGTCGATGCGGAAAGGCAGT
The DNA here is from genome assembly GCF_047758685.1 of Pseudomonas lyxosi. Lineage (NCBI taxonomy): Bacteria > Pseudomonadati > Pseudomonadota > Gammaproteobacteria > Pseudomonadales > Pseudomonadaceae > Pseudomonas > Pseudomonas lyxosi. The sequence continues at coordinate 6,086,835 of NZ_CP180481.1, read as the reverse complement.
TTGCTGCCCATCGGGAACAGATCGATCAGCGAGCCTCGGACGGTAAATTCGCCGTGCTCGTAGACGGTGTCGACGTAGCGATAGCCGCTGGCCTCGAGCCGGGTGCGCATTTGCTCGACATCGAGCTTCTGGCCGATGTCCAGCACCAGGCTGCTGCCGAGCAGGAATTTGGTCGGCGCCAGGCGATGCAGGGCCGTCGTGATAGGCACGACCAAAACGCCATGACTCAGCTCCGGCAATCGATACAACGCGGAGATTCGCTGGGAAATAATGTCCTGGTGCGGCGAAAACAGATCGTAGGGCAGGGTTTCCCAGTCCGGGAAATGCAGCACCGGCAAATCCGGGGCGAAGAAACTCAGCTCCTGTTCCAGCCGTTCGGCACTTTGGCTGTCGGCAGTCAGCAGCAGGGTGAAGCGCTTGGCAGCGCTGGCGGCCTCGGCAATGGCCAGGCTCAGGGCGGCACCGGGCAGGTTGCCCCAGTGCTGTTTACCTGCCGCGGCAGGGAGTAGCGGTAGACGCAGAACGGGCACGGAAGGTTGAGCTCCAAGCGTTGCGACAAAGTCGGTAATTGTAGCGGCCTCGGGTGCCGCCTGTCAGTTGCAGACTGTGTCTATTACGCAGGTTGGGCGAAATGTAGTGGTAAAGACAAAATCATCCCGTTTTTTAGTAAAAATAGCTGAATATGTAGTGGCAAAACGACCGAGTGTTACGGAGGGTTACAGACAAGACAGCGTTGTCTCCCAAAAAATGACTGCGCTGCAGGCCGCGGTTTTATTGGGCTTGAGCCGTACGTCATTTTTTTGAAGAGGAATTTGTTACTGACCGCGCGACAGGCGCGCATTGCTACGGGAGGCACTCGGCGGCATAATGTAGCCCCTTTTTTCTGCCCCTACATGTGGAAGGTTCCCGTGACTCAGAAGCCCGACCAGTGTCTTGGTGAATGGATCGACCGTGAAGCACTCGCAGAAGCGATGATTCCGCTTATCGGTCAGCTCTACCGCAATAACAACGTGGTGAGTTCGATCTATGGCCGCAGTCTGATCAACCAGTCTGTCATCGCGATTCTCAAAGCTCACCGCTTTGCTCGCCATCGCCAGTCCGATGACAGCGAATTGTCCGTCCACGAAACATTCCCGCTGCTCAAGGCAATGAGCGAGCTCAAGCTCGGCGCTGCTTCGGTAGATCTGGGCAAGCTTGCAATCAAGTTCAAGGCTGAAGGCAATGGCCGTACTGCCGAGCAGTTCGTCCGTGAAGAACTGGCTGACGTCGTTGGTCAGCAAAATGTTTCCGCCCGCAAAGGCACCGACGTTGTCCTGTACGGCTTCGGTCGTATCGGCCGTCTGCTGGCGCGCATCCTGATCGAGAAAACCGGTGGTGGCGACGGCCTGCGTCTGCGCGCCATCGTTGTCCGCAAGGGCGCCGAGAACGATCTGGTCAAGCGTGCCAGCCTGCTGCGTCGCGACTCGGTGCACGGTTCGTTCAATGGCACCATCACCATTGATGAAGCCAACAACACCATCACCGCCAACGGCAACCTGATCCAGGTTATCTACGCGAAAAACCCGACTGAAGTGGACTACACCCAGTACGGCATCAAAGACGCGCTGCTGGTGGACAACACCGGTGTATGGCGTGACGCCGACGGTCTGGGCCAGCACTTGGCTTGCCCTGGTATCGATCGCGTTGTTCTGACCGCGCCTGGCAAAGGCAAGCTGAAGAACATCGTTCACGGCATCAACCACGGTGAAATCACCGCTGATGACAAGATCGTTTCCGCGGCTTCCTGCACCACCAACGCCATCGTGCCGGTGCTCAAAGCCGTCAACGACAAGTTCGGCATCATCAACGGTCACGTTGAAACGGTTCACTCGTACACCAACGACCAGAACCTGATCGACAACTTCCACAAAGGCGATCGCCGTGGCCGTAGCGCCGCGTTGAACATGGTAATCACCGAGACCGGTGCTGCCACCGCTGCTGCCAAGGCGCTGCCTGAGCTGGCCGGCAAGCTGACCGGTAACGCGATCCGCGTTCCGACGCCTAACGTGTCGATGGCCATTCTCAATCTGAACCTTGAGAAAGCCGCCACCCGTGAAGAGATGAACGAGTACCTGCGCTACATGGCGCTGCACTCCGATCTGCATAAGCAAATCGACTACGTCAATTCGCAGGAAGTGGTTTCCACCGACTTCGTTGGCTCGCGCCACGCAGGCGTGGTGGACGCTGAAGCAACCATCAGCCAAGACAACCGCGTTGTTCTGTACGTTTGGTACGACAACGAATTCGGTTACAGCTGCCAGGTGGTTCGCGTGATGGAAGACATGGCCGGTGTAAACCCGCCTGCATTCCCGCGCTAAGCATTAGCTGCACATGAGAACGCCCCGACTTTGGTCGGGGCGTTTTTGTTTGTGCGGTTTGTCAGTTGTAGGTGTGTTGTTTATGCGGGCCTCATCGCGGGCAAGCCCGCTCCCACATGTTTTGGTGGTGGTTTCGCAATGGTGGGAGCGCCGCAGAACCCTGTGGGAGCGGGCTTGCCCGCGATGGCGATTTATCAGGCGCCGCCGACCACAGCTGCTTGCGCCGTCCGCAGTTCATGCCAGTTGCCACGGAATAACACCAGCGTCGCAATCAATCCCAATACCGCCGCACCACTAAGCCAGATCCCTGGTGCAGCCTTGTTATCCAGCACATGAATCAGGTACGTACAGGTCGCCGGTGTAAACCCGCCGAAGGTTGCTGTCGCCAGGCTGTAGGCCAAAGAGAAACCGGTCGTACGAACTTCCACCGGCATGATCTCGGTCAGTGCCACGACCATGGCGCCGTTATACGAGCCATACAGGAACGACAGCCACAACTCGACAATCAGCAAATGGCTGAAGCTCGGGTTCGCCACCAGCCATGACAGGGTAGGGTACGCGGTGAGGATCGCCAGTATGGTCGCCGCCAGCAGTAAGGGTTTGCGCCCGATCCTGTCAGACACGGCGCCCATTACCGGCAGCCAGAAAAAGTTCGACAGGCCAATGCACACCGTCACCAGCAAAGCATCCAGATCCGACAAGTGCAGCTCGGCTTTACCGAAGGTCGGGGTGTAGGCGGTGATCAGGTAAAACGACACCGTGGTCATCACCACCAACGCCATGCCGGCGATGACGATGCCAAAGTTCTGACTGATCGAGCGGACGACGTCCCGCAGGGTCGGGCGGTGTTTACGCGCCTGGAATTCCGGTGTTTCTTCCAGCGAGCGTCGAATCACGAAAATCACCGGCACGATCATGCACCCGATCAGGAACGGCACACGCCAGCCCCAGTCGCCCATTTGTTCCGGGCTGAGCCAGTGGTTCAAACCAACGCCCAGCAGGCCGGCGAATACCACCGCGGCTTGCTGACTGGCGGACTGCCAACTGACGAAGAAACCTTTGCGACCTGGCGTAGAAATTTCAGCGAGGTACACCGACACACCGCCCAGCTCCACGCCCGCCGAGAAACCTTGCAGCAGACGACCGAACAATACAATCAGCGGCGCCGCAACGCCCAGCGTGGCGTAACCCGGCACGCAGGCAATCAGCACCGTGCCGGCGGCCATCATTGCCAGTGTGATGATCAGGCCTTTGCGCCGGCCGTGACGGTCGATGTAGGCCCCGAGGAAAATCGCACCCAGTGGGCGCATCAGGAAGCCGGCACCAAAGGTGGCCAGCGACAACATCAGGGAAGCGAAAGCGCTATCGGCAGGGAAAAAGGTTTTGGCGATGGCCGTGGCGTAAAAGCCGTAGACCATGAAGTCGAACATTTCGAGAAAGTTACCGCTGACAACGCGAAAAATCGCTTTGCCTTTGCTCGTATTGGAAGCCATTTGTAGATACTCACTCTGGTAAATCTTGTTTGGAAGCGCTGCACCTGTGCGGGCCTGTGTGGCGAGGGGGGCTTCACAGGTTTGCGTCTGACAGGCAGCAGAGGCAGGCCTCGCTCCCGTGCGCTCTGAAGCCCATAATGGCGGGCGCGGTTTTGAGGGGAGATGAAGATTTGTTAACTGGACGGTGGAGTGGGGTTGTGATGCTGGCCGGCGTTTTGTCCGGTTGTGGCAACGGCGACAGCCTGGAACGCTTCGACGGCCCGACCATGGGCAGCCGTTATTCCATTCAATACGTAAGACATTCCCCCACGCCCGGGCCGAAAGCGGTGCAGGCCGAAGTAGAAAAGATCCTCGTCGAAGTCGATCAGCAAATGTCGACCTACCGCAGCGACTCGGACATCGAGCGCTTCAACGATCTGCCCGCCAATCATTGTCAGAAAATGCCCGAGCCGATCCTCAAGCTGGTGCGCGTCGGTGAACGTCTGTCGGAACAAAGCGAAGGCTCCTACGACCTGACGGTGGAGCCGCTGCTCAACCTCTGGGGATTCGGCCCGCAGGCGCGTGAGGAAAAGGTTCCGAGCGCCGAAGCGCTGGCCGAGGTGCGGCAGCGCGTCGGTCACAGTCACCTGCGTATCGATGGCGATCAGCTGTGCAAGGACGCCGCGGTCGAGGTCGACTTCAATAGCATCGCCGCCGGTTATGCAGTCGACACGATTGCCGCAAAACTCGAAGCAATGGGCATCCACAACTACCTCGCCGAAGCCACCGGCGAACTCAAGGCTGCCGGCAAAAAACTCGACGGATCACCATGGCGCGTCGCCCTGGAAGAACCTCGCGACGACCAGCAAGTGGCCGAGCGCATCATCGCCGTTGACGGTTACGGCGTTTCCACTTCCGGCGACTACCGCAACTATTTCGAGCAGGACGGTCGGCGTTATTCCCACACCTTCGATGCCCGCACCGGGGCGCCGGTCCTACACACCCTGGCGTCAGTCACGGTGATTCATCCTTCAGCGTTGATGGCCGATGGCTTATCGACGCTGTTGCTGATTCTGGGTCCCGAAAGGGGTTGGGACTATGCCCAAACGCATGACATCGGTGCATTCTTTGTGATTCGTGCCGATACAGGATTCGTCACACGAACCACGCAGGCTTTTGAACGCCTGAGTGGCGGAAAAACCGAGTGATCACGGCGATTCAAGCAGCAAAGACTGGTGTTGTAGTGCAGGCAAAACTAGCCTACGACGCGACCAAGGGTTAATGTGCGCGGCGTTGACGCTTATATAGACTGTGTCCGGGTTCTGCACTGGCCCCAAATTGTTCCTTCACGCCGCAGATCGGCGTGATTTAGCCGCAGGTGCCGAGGGCGCCGCGGCCTGTTCTGAGGAGTATGCATGGCTGTCTACAACTACGACGTGGTGGTGCTGGGTTCCGGCCCGGCGGGAGAAGGCGCGGCAATGAACGCCGCCAAAGCAGGGCGCAAGGTGGCGATGGTCGATAGCCGTCGCCAGGTCGGCGGCAACTGCACCCACCTGGGCACCATCCCGTCCAAGGCACTGCGTCACTCGGTCCGGCAGATCATGCAGTTCAACACCAACCCGATGTTCCGGGCCATTGGTGAGCCACGCTGGTTCTCGTTTCCGGACGTTTTGAAAAGCGCCGAAAAAGTCATCTCCAAACAAGTCGCATCGCGCACCGGCTACTACGCCCGTAACCGCGTCGACGTGTTCTTCGGCACCGGCAGCTTCGCTGATGAGCAAACCATTGAAGTGGTCTGCGCCAACGGTGTTGTGGAGAAGCTTGTTGCCAAGCACATCATCATCGCCACCGGTTCGCGTCCTTATCGTCCGGCGGACATCGATTTCCACCACCCGCGCATCTACGATAGCGACACCATCCTCAGCCTCGGCCACACCCCACGCAAACTCATCGTTTACGGCGCCGGCGTGATCGGTTGCGAATACGCCTCGATCTTCAGCGGTCTGGGTGTATTGGTTGAATTGGTGGATAACCGCGGTCAATTACTGAGCTTCCTCGACTCGGAAATTTCCCAGGCCCTGAGCTATCACTTCAGCAACAACAACATCACGGTTCGCCACAACGAAGACTACGACCGCGTCGAAGGCGTGGACAACGGCGTGATCCTGCACCTCAAGTCCGGCAAGAAGATCAAGGCCGACGCCTTGCTCTGGTGCAACGGTCGTACCGGCAACACCGATCAGTTGGGTCTGGAAAACATCGGCGTGAAGGTCAACAGCCGTGGCCAGATCGAAGTGGACGAGGCCTACCGTACCTGCAAGCCGAACATCTACGGCGCCGGTGACGTGATTGGTTGGCCGAGCCTGGCCAGTGCTGCTCACGACCAGGGTCGTTCGGCCGCTGGCAGCATCGTTGACAACCATAGCTGGCGTTTCGTCAACGACGTGCCGACTGGCATCTACACCATTCCGGAGATCAGCTCGATCGGCAAGAACGAGCAGGAACTGACTCAGGCCAAGGTGCCGTACGAAGTGGGCAAGGCGTTCTTCAAGGGCATGGCGCGTGCACAGATCGCCGGCGAGCCTCAGGGCATGCTGAAGATTCTGTTCCACCGCGAGACCCTGGAAGTGCTGGGCGTTCACTGCTTCGGTTATCAGGCGTCGGAGATCGTTCACATCGGTCAGGCGATCATGAATCAGCCGGGCGAAATGAACACGCTGAAGTACTTCGTCAACACGACGTTCAACTACCCGACCATGGCCGAAGCCTATCGGGTAGCGGCGTACGATGGTCTCAACCGGCTTTTTTGAGTGGCTCCGGCCGGTGGCCTGAGCCGGCCGGGGAGACCGATTTCAGCAATTCTCGAGCGTGGCGCTGGCCAAACCGGGAAAGTCTGTAATCAGGCTGTCAACGCCGAAGTCGGCGAGTCTGCGCATTAGCGCAGGCTCGTTGACTGTCCATACCGACACATGCAGTCCCTGACGCTGCGCCTTCTGCAGGCGTTCCGGCGTACACAGGGTCCAGTTCAGCGCCAGAATCTCACAGCCATAGCTTTGCGCGACCTTCAACGGATCGAGCCAGGCGTACTCGGCCACCAATCCGCGAGAAACATCCGGCACGAAGTCCAGGGCAGCTTTCAATACTTCCCGCGAACTCGAGGTGATCGTGACCTTGTCGAGCAGGCCGAAACGCTGAGCCATTTCGCGAATCGCCAGTACGGTAGTCGCGGCGCGGGTGCGCGAAGCGCTTTTGACTTCCAGTTGCCAGTGCTCGAAATCGCATTTCTCGAACAGTTCTTCCAGTTTTGGAATCGGGCACGGTTTGATCCAGCCTGGTCCGCCAGTGCGCGCGTCGTAGGTCACCAGCTCGGCCGCCGTGTGCTCGACGACTTTGCCGCGACGGTCGGTGGTGCGCTTGAGTGTCGGGTCGTGGATGACCATCAACTCGCCGTCCATGGACAGGTGCAGGTCCAGTTCGCAGCGGTGCACGCCGTGCTTGAGGCATTGCTGAAAACTGGTCAGCGTGTTTTCCGGTGCTTCGCCCTTGGCGCCGCGATGGCCGTAGATGAGAGTCACGGTTCTTCCTTAAATTAAATGCCTGATTCGTTTTGTTCGCGGGCCAGACGTCGTTCCTGGGCCTGCTTCTGCAAAATGTAGCGGGCCAGCAATTGGCGCTGGGCATCGGTCGGGTACTCGAACTCGGTACCGACGTCATAGCCGTCGCCTTTGCGATCGCAATGGGTGACCCGGGCTCGCAGCAACAGGCCGAGGGCTTGCGGCATCAGCACCAGTTTGACCGACAGGTGCGTGTCCTCGGCAATGGGCGTCGGATGCTGAAATTCGATCCCGCCTTCGGAAATGATCACCGGCTGCGGCTCGCCGATCTGCCCGAGCACGGTGATTGCGATCACCTGGCTCAGTAAGTCGATGCGTTTATTCTGGGATTTCAGGAACGCCGCGAGATTCCGATCGCGCTCACTGATCTGGCGCAACAGGTGCTGTGACTCGAATTCGCTCAGGTGCAGCTCGCTGAGCAAGTTGAACAGTGGAGAAGCATCCTGCAACACTTCCTGGCCTGCGGCTTCGGGAGCGGACAGGGGCCGAATTTCCAGTGCGATCGTGTCCTCGATACGGTAGTATTCGCGGCGATCTTCTTCATCTAATGTCGACATGGCGAACCCATGGTAGCGGCGGTGGTCTGAGTGTAAAGCTGGTTATCGACCCCCGCCACAAGGACGTTCCTTTTCCCTCCGAACAAGCCCCGACATGTTCAGACCTCTCTTCGTATTTATTGGCACGCGTTATACCCGTGCAAAGCGTCGCAATCATTTTGTGTCGTTCATTTCCCTGACTTCAATGATCGGACTCGCCCTCGGCGTGGTCGTGATGATCGTGGTGCTGTCGGTCATGAACGGCTTCGACCATGAGATGCGCACCCGCGTGCTGGGCATGGTGCCCCACGCGACCATCGAGTCCGGTGAACCGATCAGCGACTGGCAAAGCCTGGCCGCCAAGGTCAAGCAGAACCCGCAGGTGACGGCCGTGGCGCCGTTTACCCAGATGCAGGGTTTGCTGACCAACAACGGCAAGGTCTCCAAAGTCTTGCTCAATGCCATCGACCCTGTGCTGGAACGGCAGGTCTCGATCATTGATAACTTCATGCAGCAGGGCAAACTCGACGACCTGGCACCGGGCAGTTTCGGCATCGTCATCGGTGACAAGGCCGCGGCCAAGTTGGGTGCGGCGATCGGCGACAAACTGACGTTTGTGGCGCCGGAAGTCACCGTGACCCCGGCCGGGATGTTCCCGCGCATGAAACGCTTTACCGTGGTCGGCATCTTCCATGTCGGCGCCGGTGAGCTGGACGGCTACCTGGGCATCACCAATCTGCAAGACCTGGCCAAATTGCATCGCTGGAAACCGGATCAGGTCCAGGGCATCCGCCTGAAGTTCGACGACCTGTTCCAGGCGCCACGCGTCGCGTGGAGCATCGCCCAGCAGCTCGGCGAAGACCATTTCTATGCCCGCGACTGGACGCGCACCCACGGCAATCTGTATCAGGCGATCCGCATGGAAAAAGCCATGATCGGTCTGCTGTTGCTGCTGATCGTCGCCGTTGCTGCGTTCAACATTATTTCCACGCTGGTGATGGTGGTGAACGACAAGAAGGGCGACATCGCGATTCTGCGCACCCTTGGCGCCACGCCGGGTTCGATCATGGCGATCTTCATGGTGCAGGGCACCGTCATTGGTGTGGTAGGGACGCTGATCGGCGCCGTGGTCGGGATCTTCGCCGCGCTGAACGTCAGCGCTGCGATCTCGGCCCTCGAAGGGCTGATAGGGCACAAATTCCTGAACGCCGACGTGTACTTCATCGATTACCTGCCGTCGCAAGTGCAGAGCCAGGATGTGTTGATGGTCTGCGCCGCCGCGTTGGTCCTGAGTTTCCTCGCCACCCTGTATCCAGCCTGGCGTGCCGCGCGCACCCAGCCTGCGGAGGCGCTACGTTATGAGTGAGTTGGGCATGAGTGATAAAGCAATCTTGAGCTGCCGCGACCTGGGCAAATCCTACGAGGAAGGCCCGGAATCGGTAGAGGTTCTGGCCGGTCTGCAGTTGGAGCTGCATCCGGGTGAGCGCGTGGCGATTGTCGGTACGTCGGGCTCGGGCAAAAGTACCTTGCTCAACCTGCTGGGCGGCCTCGATACACCAACCAAGGGCAGCGTCTGGCTGGCCGGTGAAGAGCTCTCGGCATTGAACGAAAAGGCCCGTGGCCTGCTGCGCAATCGGTCGCTGGGTTTCGTTTACCAGTTCCACCACTTGCTGCCTGAGTTCACCGCGCTGGAAAACGTCTGCATGCCGCTGCTGATCGGCAAGACGGCTATCCCGGAAGCGCGTCAGCGTGCGACGGCATTGCTGGAGCGGGTAGGGCTGGGCCATCGTCTGGAACACAAACCGGCCGAATTGTCCGGTGGTGAACGTCAGCGTGTGGCCATCGCCCGCGCTCTGGTGAACAAGCCAGGCCTGGTGATGCTCGACGAGCCGACCGGCAACCTCGATTCCCACACCGCCCAGGGCATTCAGGATTTGATGCTGGAGCTCAGCACCTCGATGCGCACGGCGTTCCTGGTGGTGACTCACGATATGAACCTGGCCCGCCAGATGGATCGCGTCCTGCATTTGCAGGAAGGTTACCTGACACCCATCTGATTGACCGAAACCCGGCGTACTGAACAGTGCGTCGGGTCTTTTATTTTTATACGGTGCCCCAGCGAATGTTCAGACCGTTATCGATCTTTATCGGCGCGCGCTATACCCGCGCCAAGCGCCGCAATCGCTTTGTTTCCTTCATCTCGATGACCTCGATGATCGGCCTCGCCCTGGGCGTGCTGGCGATGATCGTGGTGTTGTCGGTGATGAACGGCTTCCAGCGCGAAATGAGCTCGCGCATCCTCGGCATGGTGCCTCACGCGACTATCGTCGGCGTCAACCCGATCGACGATTGGCAACCCGTCGCTGCGGCGGCCATGAAGAATCCTGAAGTGACAGCGGCCGTGCCGTTCACCGAGATGGAAGGCATGCTGTCCTACAAGGGGACGATGCAGCCGATCCAGGTCAGCGGCGTTGATCCGGCGCTGGAAGGTAAGGTGTCGATCGTTGCCCAGCACATCGTTCAGGGCCATCTCGATGCCTTGAAGCCGGGTGAGTTCGGCGTGGTGATCGGTGAGATCACGGCACGCCGCTTCCGCTTGAACGTTGGCGACAAGATCACCCTGATCGTGCCGGAAGTCAGTACTGCACCGGGCGGCATCACCCCGCGCATGCAGCGGTTGAACGTGGTCGGCGTGTTCAAGGTCGGCGCCGAGCTGGACGGTTCCATGGCGCTGATCCACGTGGCCGATGCCGCGCAGATGCAGCACTGGGCACCGAATCAAGTCCAGAGCGTGCGCCTGGCGGTAAAGGATTTGTACGCTGCGCCGCAGGTTTCCAGCGATATTGCTGGGGGGCTGGGCACCGCTTACAAGGCTGATGACTGGACTCACACACAGGGCAGTCTGTTCAGTGCGATGAAGATGGAAAAAACCATGATCGGCTTGCTGTTGCTGATGATCGTCGCCGTGGCGGCGTTCAACATCATCGCAACCCTGATCATGGTGGTTAACGACAAGGGCGCGGACATCGCGATCCTGCGCACCATCGGCGCCACGCCGCGGCAGATCATGGCGATCTTCATGGTGCAGGGCACCGTGATCGGGGTTGTCGGTACGTTGATTGGTGGCGTGCTCGGCGTGATTGCGGCGCTGAACGTCAGCGAACTGGTGGGCTGGATGGAGCGGGTCAGCGGGCAGCACATCTTCAGTTCAGACGTGTACTTCGTCAGTAACCTGCCGTCCGAACTGCAGGGGGCGGATGTGGTATTGATCTGCTCCGCCGGGTTTATTCTGAGCTTCCTCGCCACCGTTTACCCGGCATGGCGTGCGGCGAAAGTCGAGCCGGCTACCGCGTTGCGGTATTCGTAAGCTTTGATAACCCCACCCTGATCGTTCCCACGCTCTGCGTGGGAATGCCTCAACGGACGCTCTGCGTTCGGCTCTTGATGTGACGCGGAGCGTCACGGGCTGCGTTCCCACGCAGAGCGTGGGAACGATCAAACGATCAGGTTCGCGGCAACTCAATCACAAACCGCGTCCACCCATTCTCCGATTCGCAACGAATCTGCCCGCCATGGGCGCGGATGATTGACTGAGTGATCGCCAACCCCAATCCCGCATGTTCACTACTGCCTTCCTGGCGCGCCGGATCAGCCCGGTAGAAGCGATCAAATAAACGCGGCAGCAACGCCCCGTCAATTCCGTCGCCGCTGTTCTCGACCGTCAAGCTCAACCCCTTGGGCTGATCAACAATCCGCACCCGAACCTCGCCTTCGACCGGTGTAAACCGCAACGCATTGTCCAGCAAATTGGAAAGCGCCCGCCGCAACATGCTGCGATCACCTTCCATGCGCGCACTGCCTTCACGACTCAACCTGACCTGAGCGTCTTCCGCCAACGGCGCAAAAAACTCCAGCAACAGATCCGCTTCTTCCGCCAGCTCCAGCGGTTCGCGCTTGGGCATCAACAACCCGTGGTCAGCCTTGGCCAGGTACAACATGTCGTTGACCAGTTGCGCCATCCATTGCAGTTCTTCGAGATTGCTGTGCAGTGCTTCGCGGTAATCCTCAATGGGGCGTGGGCGGGTGAGGGTGACCTGGGTGTGGGTCAGCAGGTTCGACAACGGCGTGCGCAATTCATGGGCGATGTCGGCGGAGAAGGCCGAGAGCCGCTGAAAAGAGTCGTCGAGGCGCCCGAGCATGGCGTTGAAGTTGTGGGCCATTTCCGCGAGTTCTGGCGGCATATTTTCTTCGGGCAAGCGCGCATTGAGCGATTGCGCTGAAACGCCGCTGGCAACCGCACTCATGCGCCGCAACGGCCGCAACCCGCTGCGTGCGGCCCAGGCACCGAGCAGGGCGGTGGCCAGTGCCGACAAACTGACTGTCAGCCAGATCAGGTGCTGCATGCGTTGCAGAAAGTGCTGGTGATGGGTGATGTCCAACAGCAAGGTCAACTGCGGCGAGTCAGGTTTGTCGAGGTACAACGGAGCATTGAGGACGCGGTAGTCAGTACCTTCGCTGCTCACCGTGGACAAACCCGCCTGGATAGGTAATTCCTGGGGCAGGTTCGTTGAACCGTCATACCAGCGCTTGCCGTCGCTGCCAGTGATTCGTAGCGACAGATCAGCCTGTCGGCTCAATTCATCGGCCAGTTTAATTTCGCTTTCACTCGACTGAATGTCGTGAAGCGCCCGGCGCAAACCAATCAACTTGCCGTCCAGCAACTGCTGATCGAGTTCAACGAAATGCGCTTCACTGGCCCGGCTGAACAACACCCCGGCGAACAGCGACACCACGGCGGTGCACGCCGCAAACAGCAGCGCCAGACGGCTGCTTAACGAAAGTCGACGCATCAGGCGGGGCGCTCTTCAAGGACATAACCCATGCCGCGCACGGTGTGAATCAACTTGTTGGGGAATTCATCGTCGATCTTCAGGCGCAAACGACGGATCGCCACTTCGATGACATTGGTGTCGCTGTCGAAATTCATGTCCCAGACCTGGGAAGCGATCAACGACTTGGGCAGGACTTCGCCTTGCCTGCGCAGGAGCATTTCCAGCAGGGCGAACTCCTTGGCCGTCAGGTCGATGCGCTGACCGCTGCGTTCGACCCGGCGACGGATCAGGTCCAGACGCAAGTCCGCCAGTTGCAGGCTGGTTTCCTGAGGTGTGGCGTTACCACGGCGCAACAGGCTGCGGACCCGGGCCAGCAGTTCGGAGAAGGCGAACGGTTTGACCAGGTAATCGTCGGCGCCCAGTTCGAGGCCGTGGACCCTGTCCTCCACCGCGTCGCGCGCTGTCAGAAACAGTACCGGCGTGTCGAGGCCGGCACCGCGCACCGCTTGCAGAATCTGCCAGCCATCGCGACCGGGCAGCATCACATCAAGGATCAACAGGGCGTAATCGCCGGTCAGCGCCAATTGCTGGCCGGTGCTGCCGTCCGCCACCAGTTCAGTATTGAAACCGGCTTCGGTCAGGCCTTGGTGCAAGTAGTGGCCAGTTTTCGGTTGGTCTTCGACGATCAGCAGTTTCATGGGCGACTCGAGGCAAATGGAACGAACGCTTTATACCGTGGGCGGCGTTAATACAGGTCAACCTGACAAAGTTGTAATCTGGTTGTCAGGTTGCGGGCAGTCGCAGCAGTTTAGAGTTTTCCACAGGCTGAACCTTATCTTGTTGGAGTACGACTATGTTTTTGCGCAATTCACTGGTGCGCGTCGCGTGTTTGCTGGCGCTGAGCTCGCCGGCGTGGGCTGCCCCAGCGCATACCTACGACTTCGGCCAACCGGCCCCGGCGGCAAACGCGACTCGCAGCATTGAAGTGGTCATGGGCGATATGTCGTTCACGCCCAAGGCGATTGATATCAAGGCCGGTGAGACGGTTCGTTTTGTGTTGGTGAATAAAGGCCAGTTGCTGCACGAATTCAACCTCGGTGACGCGGCAATGCATGCCAAGCATCAGCAGGAAATGATGAAGATGCAGCAGAACGGCATGCTGATGCCTACAGGCATGAAGGAAATGGACCACGGCGCCATGGCCGGTATGGAGCATGGAATGAAACACGACGACCCCAATAGCGTGCTCGTCGAACCGGGCAAAACCGCCGAGCTGACCTGGACCTTCACCAAGGCCACCAACCTGGAATTTGCCTGCAACATCCCCGGTCATTACCAGGCCGGCATGGTCGGCAAGTTGACTGTCAGTCAGTAAGCACTCAAAGGCGGGAGCAAAGGCTGGTAGAATCCGCTGATTCTTCAGTCAGGTTTCCGCCATGCATCCCGCAGCCGAACACTCGCCGCTGGGCAAATCCAGCGAATACATCGCCACCTACACGCCGTCCTTGCTGTTCCCGATCCCGCGCACCGCGAAATGGGCCGAGCTGGGCCTGACGGCTGAAACCCTGCCGTACAAGGGCGTGGATTTCTGGAACTGCTTCGAGCTGTCGTGGCTGTTGCCGTCCGGCAAGCCAGTGGTGGCAATTGGCGAGTTCACTATCCCGGCGGATTCGCCGAATATCATCGAATCGAAGTCGTTCAAGCTGTACCTCAACTCCCTGAACCAGACGCCGTTTGCCGACACCGCGAGCCTTGAAGCGACGTTGACCAAAGACCTGTCGGCCGCTGCCGGCAAACCGGTCGGCGTGCGGATTCGCAGCCTGAAGGACGTCGAGGCTGAAGGCGTCGTGGCGTTGCCGGGTGTGTGCATTGATGATCTGGATATCAGCGTCAGCAACTATGAGCATCCGCGTCCGGAACTGCTGCGTTGCGATGAATCGCGCATCGTGGAGGAGAGCGTGCACAGTCATTTGCTCAAATCCAACTGCCCGGTCACCAGTCAGCCGGACTGGGGCAGCGTGGCGGTGGAATACCGTGGCGCGGCGCTGGATCACGCGAGTTTGCTGGAATACATCGTGAGTTTCCGTCAGCACTCCGACTTCCACGAGCAGTGCGTGGAGCGGATCTTTCTCGACCTGCAACGGTTGTTGAAACCGGAGAAACTGACGGTGTATGCGCGGTATGTGCGGCGCGGTGGGTTGGACATCAACCCGTATCGCAGCACCGAAGACGTGCAGTTGCCGAACCATCGGCTGGTCCGTCAGTAAGAAAAAAGCCCCGCTATCACTAGCGGGGCTTTTTTGTATTCGGCGGGTTCAGATCCCCATGTTGGCCAGGGCTTGCACGATGTTGCGCAAGGTGCCGGCCAGGGTCGGGTGTTCGATTTCGAAGCGTTCAACGGCCAGGTTCACATTGTCGGAGAGGCTGGAGTCCTGGGTTTTGGTTTCCAGCTCAATTTCCAGTTCGATTTGTTGCATCAGCGCGTGCAGGTCTTCGCGCTCGGCTTCGGTCAGCGGTGGATTTTGTTCCAATTGCTCGCGCAGAGTATTGAGCTGTTGTTGCAGTTCGCGGGCAGGCATGGCGTTCTTCCTTTTATCGATAGGCACTGGCATAGACCGCAGCAGCACGCCAAAGGTCTATGGCTTGACCTTTAGATTAATCCACTCGCGCGCAACCTGCATGATCTCGATCAGGGCTTTTCGCCCTTGAGCCGGCGCAGGCTGATGTCGGCCAGGCAGGTGTCGAGTTCACCGAGGTGATCGATCACCGAATGCACACCCAGACCGAACAGTTGCATCGTTGCCTTGCCGCGTTTGAATTCCCGTTCCTGCTGAGTCAGCGCCTGCCATTCGTTGGGCGCCAGGCCGCAGAGTGAGCCGCAGGACGCCAACCCGATCGTCCACAATCCGGCATTGAGCCCCGCTTGCAGCAATCGCGGTTCGCCGCTGACCAGCACGCAACCCTCCAGTCGTTCAACATTTAACGTCATCAAGGCTTGCCAGCAGGCATGCGGTGCCGGCCATGGATTGTTTGTTTCGGGGTGTTGCGAGGGTTTGATCCATGAAGGCAAGGCAGCGGCCAGGGAATGGCTGAGGGCAGGGGGGAGTTCATCGAGCCAGGCACAGGGAATCTGCTGATGCTGCAAGCTGCGCAGGCTATCCAGCGCGCCGGGCGTGGCCTCGGCGTGCATGGCAGAGGGGACGCCGTGTGCGCGTGTGCGGGCACCGAAATCCACCAGGCAACCACTGAGGCCGAACAGGACGGCGGTCAGGCTGGGAGCAATGTGGGGCAAGGTTTCGGCGTGCGGCATATCAACGTCCCTGAAATAGCCTCAAGGCTAGGGGGCGACGGTGACAGTTGAGTGACACTGATGTGAATCGCTCACAATCATCACGAATGATCCGCAGGCTGCCTCGCACGGTGCTGCCTAAAGCGGCTTTTCCGTCTTATACTAGCCCGCTTACCGCTTGGGCCAAGCGCCCGCGCCAGTACAATCCAAGGAGTTTTTCTATGCGCTGGAGCAATCATCTAGCTCAGTTTTGTGTGTTTGCCAGCGTATTGCTGGTGCCGTTCGTTGCCCAGGCAGCCTCGGAAGACGACCCTTGGGAAAGCATCAACCGCCCGATCTACAAGTTCAACGATGTGCTCGACACCTATGCGCTGAAGCCTTTGGCCCAGGGATATCAGTTCGTGACGCCGCAGTTCCTTGAAGACGGCATCCACAACATGTTCCGCAACGTCGGTGAGGTCACCAACCTTGCCAACGATATCTTGCAGGCCAAACCGGCCGCCGCTGGCGTCGACACCGCACGCTTGATCTTCAACACCACCTTCGGCCTGCTGGGCTTCTTCGATGTGGGCACCAAAATGGGCCTGCAACGCAATGACGAAGACTTCGGCCAGACCCTCGGCTACTGGGGCGTAGGCAGCGGCCCGTACGTGATGCTGCCGCTTCTGGGCCCAAGCACCTTGCGTGACGCGCCGTCCAAGTATGTCGACGGCTACACCGGCCCGTACCCTTACATCAACGACGTACCCGTGCGTAACTCGATCTTCGGCCTGAACATCATCGACACCCGCGCCAATCTGCTGTCGAGTGAAAAGCTGATCACCGGCGACAAGTACACCTTCATCCGCAATGCGTACCTGCAGAACCGCGAATTCAAAGTAAAAGACGGCCAGGTCGAAGACGATTTTTGATCTCGACCGGTAAAACGAAGAAGGCGGCCAGTGGGCCGCCTTCTTTCGTTTGGCTTTCCGGGCTGGTTTGACTGATGGGTTTGAACCTTCCATTACGTTACGGTTTTGCCGGTTCTTATAACTCCCGGTGATTTGAAATGGAAAGACGTCAAGCGACCATCGGCGTGAGCTTGAAACACCCCGCGGATGGGAGTACCGTCTGCGCCTTAGAAGGGCACCTCTGGTGTACCTGTGTGTAGGGCAAACGCTCGAAAACAGTGCAGTAGAGAGGCTAGAAAGCGAATCCAGTAGTGTGAGCCGGGACAAAGCCCCTGCCTGCTACGCCAACCTAATTCTGGCGCCGTTTGCCCACATGCCAAAAACCAGTGCCACGCTGCTGATAATCGATGATGACGAAGTAGTGCGCGCGAGCCTCGCCGCCTATTTGGAAGACAGTGGTTTCAGCGTCTTGCAGGCCAGCAATGGCCAGCAGGGTCTTCAGGTATTCGAGCAAGACAAGCCCGACTTGGTCATCTGCGATCTGCGCATGCCACAGATGGGCGGACTCGAACTCATTCGCCAGGTCACCGAGCTGTCGCCACAAACCCCGGTGATCGTGGTTTCGGGCGCCGGCGTGATGAACGACGCGGTCGAGGCCCTGCGCCTGGGCGCGGCGGACTACCTGATCAAGCCTCTCGAAGATCTGGCTGTGCTCGAGCACTCTGTGCGCCGGGCCCTGGATCGTGCGCGCCTGCTGCTGGAAAACCAGCGCTACCGCGAGAAGCTGGAAAAGGCCAACCGCGAGCTCGCCGCCAGCCTGAACCTGCTCCAGGAAGACCAGAACGCCGGTCGCCAGGTGCAGATGAACATGCTGCCGGTCAGCCCCTGGACCATCGACGAGTTCCAGTTTGCTCACCAGATCATCCCGTCGCTGTACCTGTCGGGTGATTTCGTCGACTACTTTCGGGTCGACGAGCGTCGGGTAGCCTTCTACCTGGCGGACGTTTCCGGTCATGGCGCCTCTTCAGCCTTCGTTACCGTGCTGCTGAAGTTCATGACCACGCGCTTGCTGTTCGAGTCCAAGCGCAGCGGTACATTGCCGGAATTCAAGCCTTCAGAGGTCCTTGGTCATATCAACCGAGGCCTGATCAGTTGTAAGCTGGGTAAACACGTCACAATGGTCGGTGGAGTCATCGACGAGGAGACAGGTTTGTTGACCTATAGCATCGGCGGTCATTTGCCGTTGCCTGTGTTGTACACGCCAGACAGTGTTCGTTATCTGGAAGGGCGTGGTCTGCCGGTGGGCCTCTTCAATGAAGCCACCTACGAAGACCACGTACTGGAGCTGCCGCCGACGTTCAGCCTGACGCTGATGTCCGACGGTATTCTGGACCTTTTGCCAGAACCTACACTCAAAGAAAAAGAAGCGGCTTTGCCCCAACGGGTCAAGGCAGCGGGCGGCAGCCTGGATGGTCTGCGGCAGGTTTTTGGATTGGCCACGCTAGGGGAGATGCCGGATGATATCGCCCTGTTGGTGTTGAGCAGGAATCTTTAATGAGTACCGGTAGAATCCAGTTCGCCGAGCAGGATGGCACCTTCGTCCTGAAGTTCGTCGGTGAAGTTCGCCTGACCCTGTGTTCGGCGTTGGATGCGACTATTGAGCGGATCTTCACGGCGTTGAACTTCAACGCGATCGTGATCGACCTGACCGAAACCCGCAGCATCGACAGCACCACCCTTGGCCTTTTGGCCAAGCTGTCGATCCTGTCTCGGCAAAAGGTCGGCTTGCTGCCGACCGTCGTCACCACCCACGAAGACATCACCCGTCTGCTGCAGTCCATGGGCTTCGAGCAAGTGTTCAACATCGTTGACCGCCCGATCCCGTGCCCTGAGTGCCTGACCGATCTGCCAGACCAGGATCAGTCCGAAGAAGTGGTGCGGATCAAAGTGCTCGAAGCGCACAAGATCCTCATGGGCCTGAACGACTCCAATCGTGAAGCATTCCATGATCTGGTGAACGCCCTCGAGCGTCACTGATCACCTGAAAGTGATGTGGGCCTTACAGGCCCTATCGCAGGCAAGCCAGCTCCCACATAACCTCAGTCGTAAACACTATCGCGATCCATCACAAATCCCCTGTGGGAGCGGGCTTGCCCGCGATGGCGCCATAACAAGCCCCACATCCTTCAGTGCGAAGCCCATCCAATACTCGAATTCAACGCATAAAAAAGGGCGAACCCGTTAAGGTTCGCCCTTTTTGCAACTAGCTAAATCAAATCACAGCTTGGCTTGCAGCAACGCCTCAAGCTTTTCCTGGTCGCGAGCGAACTGACGAATACCCTCAGCCAGTTTCTCGGTCGCCATCGCATCCTCGTTGGACAACCAACGGAACTGCGCTTCATTCAAGATCAAACGAGCTTCACCGGCATGACCCGGGGCCAATTTGCGCTCCAGTTTGCCAGTATCCGCCGCCAGCTTATCAATCAGATCCGGGCTGATGGTCAGACGGTCGCAACCGGCCAGCTGCTCGATCTGATTCAGGTTACGGAAGCTCGCGCCCATGACCACAGTCTTGTAGTCATTGGCCTTGTAGTAGTTGTAGATGCGCGTTACCGACTGCACGCCCGGATCATCCGCGCCGGTGTAGTCGTTGCCGTTGGCTTTCTTGTACCAGTCGTAGATGCGACCCACGAACGGCGAAATCAGGAATACGCCTGCATCAGCACACGCCGCAGCCTGAGCGAAGGAGAACAGCAACGTCAGGTTGCACTGAATGCCTTCCTTTTCCAGCTTCTCGGCAGCGCGGATGCCTTCCCAGGTGGAAGCGATCTTGATCAGCACGCGGTCACGGCCAATGCCGGCCTTGTCGTACAGGTCGATCAGACGGTGCGCCCGCTTCAATACGGCGTCAGTGTCGAACGACAGGCGCGCATCCACTTCGGTGGAAATACGGCCCGGGATCACTTTCAGAATTTCTTGCCCTACCGCGACACCAAAACGGTCGCTGGCCAGGCCGACATCGCCCTTGCAGTCGCTGACGCAAGCGTTCAGCAACTCGGCATAACCGGGAATGGCCGCCGCTTTGAGCAGCAGGGAAGGGTTGGTGGTAGCGTCCACGGGTTTAACGCGAGCGATAGCTTCGAAGTCGCCGGTGTCGGCAACTACGGTGGTCATTTGTTTGAGTTGTTCCAGCTTGGAAGTCATGGGCGTGCTCTGTCCTATGGGTCTAATGACATTACCCGAGCGCTGACAGCCACTCAAGGGTGCGTGTACGTATCGATGGCCCCAGAGGCAACAACCTGAAAACGGCTGTTTGAATGGTGGGGCGTGGTATCGGTAAATACGATGCCAAATCAGACCACAGGTTCAACCCGAGCGACCGTTAACGCCCCTCAAGCAACTCCGCCGCCTGATCCAGCAAGACCAAAGGCTCTTTAGCCTTGTGAATATCCACCGACAACAACTGCCGAAACTTGCGCGCCCCCGGAAACCCGGTGCCCAGCCCCAGCACATGCCGAGTGATGTGGTGCATCGAGCCGCCCGCATCAATATGCGCCGCTATATAAGGCCGCAACTGCGCCAGCGCCTCGGCCCGGCTGATCACCGGCGCTGTGCTGCCGAACAGTTGCTGATCCACCTCAGCCATCACATAAGGATTGTGATACGCCTCGCGACCCAACATCACGCCGTCGAACGTCTGCAAATGCTCGTGACAGGCTTCCAGCGTCTTGATCCCGCCGTTGAGAATAATCTCCAACTCCGGAAAATCCGTTTTCAACCGCGCCGCCACGTCATAACGCAGGGGCGGAATGTCGCGGTTCTCCTTCGGCGACAACCCCTCCAGAATCGCAATCCGCGCATGCACCGTAAAACTCGTGCACCCGGCATCCCGAACCGTGCCGACGAAATCACACAACTCCTCGTAACTGTCCCGCCCATTAATCCCGATCCGGTGCTTCACCGTCACCGGAATCGACACCGCATCCCGCATCGCCTTCACACAATCCGCCACCAACTGCGGATGCCCCATCAGGCACGCACCGATCATATTGTTCTGCACCCGATCACTCGGGCAGCCGACATTCAGATTCACCTCGTCGTAACCGTGCTCCTGCGCCATGCGCGCGCACATCGCCAGGTCCAGCGGAACACTGCCGCCGAGCTGCAGGGCGAGCGGGTGCTCGGCTTCGTTGTGACGCAAGAAGCGGTCGTGATCGCCGTTGAGGAGCGCGCCGGTGGTGACCATTTCGGTGTAGAGGAGCGCGTGCTTGGAGAGCAGGCGCAGGAAAAAACGGCAATGGCGGTCTGTCCAATCCATCATCGGCGCGACGGAGAAGCGGCGGGAGAGCGGGGCGGGTGTGGCGGTGATTGGGGGCATTGGCGGTTCTGAGATGGGTGGGGCTGGGAGGTGGGGAGTTTATCAGGATTGGGGTTGCAGGGCTCAGGCGAGTCTTGCTGCCATGGTTCAGGACATCTGAGCAAAGGTATGGGAGGAAATCGACTGGATCGCTACGAATAAATAAATCCCCATTTTTCAGTGGAGGCGCCAGCCGGGGTCATCAGAAACGGACAACATTGATCCCGATTCGCGGAAAGCGATCTGCCATCATTCAACGCACCGTACCAGAGCGGTTATCATTCACCTCATCAATGACATGGAGCAGGGAATCGAGGGTGGCTTTTAGGAGTTTCCCTACAGTCAGCACCTGGACTTCCCAGTAATGTGAAGCTGCCCCCCAGCCTCAGGCCGGGATTCAAAGATGTATCAAGGACGACGAATGATCTCTTCTGCACGACTGGGCGATAAGCATGTCTGCCCATTGCCGGGACACGGCACTACGCCCATTGCCTCCGCCAGCGCTGACACGAACATTAACTTCATGGGCTCGGCCCGTGTTGGTGATACCTGTGGCTGTGGCGCTGTTATCACTACAGGTTTTCCTTCCATTCAAGTGAATGGGCGCCCCATGGCGCACTTGGGTAGCCCTACCAGCCATGGTGGAACCATCATCACCGGGTCAGGCGATGTCGGCGGTGGTTTTGTCATGGGGGTTGCTCCTGGTGCATCAATCATCAACTTTGCCGTCATGGGAGCAATCCGCCCTGATGGCTCCGTGGATGAAGAACGCATGGCAACCCTGCTGGCTGATCCGAAGCTGACAGACAAGGCCTCTGCTGCGAATGCTTTGGTAGACCCTGCTGCTCAGGCAACCCCACCTCCCGGACCTAAAGCAGAAGAGAAGAAAACGGAGCCTGTCGTTTGCAAAGACCCTGACTTAATGGAAGAGGTCGCGAGTTACATTGCTGGTGAAATGAACCGCAACATTACTCACCCGTCAGTGGTGAAGATGAAGAAGCTCAACAGCTTTGACGCTGCTACTGAATATAAGAAGCTTCAGCAAAAGGCTTGGTATGTCCGCCTGTCTCCGCCCAACTTCGAAGCCATGGAACTGGGGAACAAGGGCGCCGCGATGGCCCTTTGGGCGGAGCGGGTTGGCCAGAACAGACCGTGGGATCACAAAGTTACGATAGGAGAACAGTTTGGCGGGCCTTGGCAGAAACAGGGCAAGGTTGATTATTTCTATGACATCTGGTCGAACGTACATTACGGATACGTCGGCATGGCGGGAGGACTTTCCGAAGGCGTTCTGCTGGATGGCGCAGGTGTTGAGCAGATCGCCTCGGACTCCATCCGCAAAATTCAAAAGTGGGATAAAAGACAGGGGCCGCACCGGTCGGCAGACATCGAAGGGATGCGGGCGTGGGATGATATTGGAGACAGAGTGTCTATCAGCATCGGCGTCAAACTCTACAGGCAGCATCCAAAGGGCGGGATAACAGCGAAAATGTTGATGAACGAAATGTTAGCTCTACCGCGCTCAAGCTGGGGGGATGGCATCCGTGACCACATCTGTAAGTAAATCCCGCCCGCGGCATATCTGGCGCTGGCTTATCATGCTGTTCCTGGCGCCCATCATCTTTTGGTATTTTGCTACGCCTCAGGTGAATTTCTACTTTTCCGAGAAAGGCCAGGGTCGGCTTGGCTACATCTTGAATGTCCAACACGACATCTCCAAGGGCGAAATTTACCCCGGCGAAGTGACCGGAGGTCCCGGTCACATCTTCCCTGATAAGAAGTTTTTCATGGAGTTTGACTGGAACAACGGAGGCAAATCGCACTGCATCCGCGTCAAACCGACATGGCCTAATACTGACATTTACATTGGGCCACAGGGTGAGATTGATAGCCGCACGGACAGTCGCCGCATTGAACCGTGTGGGCCATTGCCGAAGGGCTAACAAGTCTCGTCCGGGGGTAAAAAAAAAGAGGGCTATATCCAGTTTAGATGTGCCCCTCTTTTAGAAGCTAAAGGAGACGGATTTGTTTTCTATGAGAAAAATAGATCCGTCCCCTTTGTTCAGCCCCGCTGCTGACTTTGGCCTTGACTTAATAGGCCAGTACTTTCTTGAAGGTCTCACTCGAGGATGGTCGCCACGAATGTTTATAGAAGAGTTAAAAAAATAAAACTTTAGCCAAAAATTTGAATGCATGCATTTCAATTAATACTTTAGTAGGTGCTGTTTTATGCCAAAACAACAATCGTACCGGCACCACTACGTGCCGCAGTGGTACCAAAGGGGATTCCTTTTAGAAGGGTATACAGTACTCAAAATATTGGATATGCACCCGGAGGTCTTCCGCGATGACAATGGTGTGATTGTTGGGAAAGGAAGACAGATACTGACCAAAGGTCCGGATGCTTGGTTTTTTGAGCGAAATCTGTACACGACTCGAGTGTTGGGGGAACCGAACGATGATATTGAGAGATTGCTGTTCGGAGAAATAGATAGAACAGGGAAGGAAGCAATAAAGGCGTTAGTAGAAAGTGACTTAGAGAAAGTACACTTTACATACACCCAGGTTTTTGAGTTCCTCGACGCGCTCAGGCTGCGTACACCCAAAGGCCTCCGTTTCCTTCGGGCAACACTTCAAGCGAGAAATCAGCAAGAACTCATGGTTCGTATGCAAGAAGTTCGCAGGATGCACTGCGTTATGTGGATGGAGGGCGCGATTGAAATTTTTGAGGCTGTCCAGTCTGCTACAAAGTTTATTTTTTCAGACCACCCTGTGACGTTTTTTAACCCTCACGTTTTCCCAAAAGATCTAGGAATACCTGAAGGCTTGGACGCGCCCCAGCATTGGTTAGGAACTCAAACTCTTTTGCCTCTTGATAGTGACCGCTTGATGGTAATCACTCATCGGGAATGGGGGCGCAAGCAAGGCGAGTTTCGAGCCAGAAAGTCCCGTACCAATCCTCGGCTATTTGATAATCCACTGATTACCTACGACGGGATTCAGAGAGGAAGGCAGCTTTCTGAAAAGCAGGTCCGAGAGGTCAATTACATAGTTAAGATGCGTGCGGAGCGTTACATCGCTAGCTGTACTGAAGGAGACCTATTTCCTGAGCGCCATCTCAGAACAACGCTTTGGAGCAAGCTAGGTAAGTTTCTCCTGCCTCGGAGCTTTGCGACGGCGCTTCAAGTCGGCTTCATGACAGTGAAAATGCAGGATGGGACTTACTATTTTCAGGATGAATTCGGCCGCCGTCCAAACAACAAAGCTGAACTTGATAAAGCTATAAAAGATGCTAAAGAGATGGAAACCATGATGAAGCGGGTTTTGGGTAAACGTTTCTATCACGACGATTGACTGAAAAATAAGCGCTTTTGGCCGATAGCAGCCTATCAGAAGGTTTTATATTGCTCTTCATCAGGTTTGCTGGAGCCTAACTTGATTTCACAGCAGTCTGTGGATAGAAAAGGGGACGGATTTATTTTTCGTAACCGGCATTCAGGCCTGCTTTGTACTAGGAAGCTTGCCAGTGATCAAAAACGTATCAAACACTTTCTGCCCATCACGTACTGCTTCCCGAATATCCAGGAACGTCAATTCTTTACGAATGACTTTTCTGTAGCGTTTATCGGTTTTTTTGGTAGTGGTCATCGGAGATTCCGAAGGGTGCGTATTCATGCTGATAGTCCTCGGGCAAACCGCATGAGCGGTAAACAGGAAGGCTTATGCTGCCAGCCCCCTGAGAGAGCGGAGGGGCGTCCGGGTGGGCGCCCCGTTGTGACGTCAGGACGGTTCAGCATCCATACGTCGCGCAACTACATCCAGCACATCACAGCCATCGCGCAAGGGTATGCAGCAAAGCATTGCGAAGTCGCTGAGTATCACCGAGTCCGTGGTGATGTCGCCGCGCATTGCGAGGTTTTCCAGGATCTGTGTTACCGCACCAATTCGGTAGCGTGCGGTGCTAAGCAGCGAATGCAGCGGTTGGGTGGTGTTTACATACAGCGAGGGAAGGTCATCTGCGTTGCTGGTTAAAGCCATATATTCTTTCATGAGTGGTTACCAATTGTAGGTGGAAGACCTACCACTCAATTGTCGCCAAACAAAAGGGTGGTAGCTGTACGCGGGTTGGCGAACCGGACAATGGTAAAACCGGCAGACCCGAAGGTCTCCCACGCACAGCCACCAAAAAACAGGTAGCCAAGTGCGTTCAGAAACCCTCCGAGAAGAGCTCGGAGGTTTCTTTACCGTTGTCATCGAGTCGCCAAACCCGATACGTCTTATGGACGCGGATCGGACTATAGGCCTCGTGACAAAAGCACAGCAATGCGCAAGTGTACGGACAATTCCCAGAGTCGTGTAGGACGATGCTCTTTTGACAGTTTGTCTGGAGAACTCCCTTTTTTTTGCCTCAAGCAATCACTACCTGAACAAACGCTGTCGCCCAGCAAAGTTTCATAATTCCCGGCAGTCTCGCGGCATAGGATGACTCCCTAAGGTCACCGCGCTTCCAACCCACAGGAAACTGAAAAATGATCTCGAATCTCTTAAAAGTCGCTCTGATCGCCGGCGCATTGCTATTGAGCGCCTGTTCAGGTGCAAGCACCCATAGCGAATATTCGGAAGCCACCCTGCCGTCTGCCGGTTTTGGTCCGGGGCCTACCAACAACCCCAATAAGATGAGTTTCCATGGCAGTGCGCTCGGCAACAGCTTCGGCGAGTACAGTTCGGGGTTGTTGCACGACGATTAACGGCGGAAGTGTTTCCGCCGTTTTGCGTTTTGCCTGATGTGCCGTGTGCTTTGGGTTGGCGACTGCTGCGCAGTCGGACGCAGGCTTCGCCAGCGGCTACAGGGATTGTGTACGTGCGGTTATTTGGTCTCGTGTGTCGCTATCCACTGGCCCAGAACTTTTTGGTAGTTGCCTGTGACTTTGGCCAGGTGCAGCCACTGATCGACGTACAACTTCCAGGTCATGTCATCACGCGGTAGCAAGTAAGCTTTCTCGCCGTATTGCATGAATTGCTTCGGGTTCACCGCGCACAGACCGGGTTTGAGTT
Source organism: Pseudomonas lyxosi (assembly GCF_047758685.1). Classification (NCBI taxonomy): domain Bacteria; kingdom Pseudomonadati; phylum Pseudomonadota; class Gammaproteobacteria; order Pseudomonadales; family Pseudomonadaceae; genus Pseudomonas; species Pseudomonas lyxosi. Next base: position 6,060,433 of record NZ_CP180481.1, on the reverse strand, counting down.
TCTGCTGATAGAGCGCTTCCGAAGCATCGGTGATCATCACGTCAGCCTTTTTGTCCAGCAGCTCCTGGAAGATGGTCACGTTGTCGTGAAGCCGTAATTGCGCCTTGGGTAGAAAGGCGTGAACAAAGGCTTCGTTGGTGCCGCCGGCCGGTTCGACCAAACGAACCGAAGGCTGGTTGATTTGCTCGACGGTCTGGTACAGCGCCTGATCTTCGCAGCGCACCAGCGGGATTTTGCCGTCGACGTCCAGCGTGGTGCTGAAGAAGGCTTTTTTCTGGCGCTCCAGCGTGACCGAGATGCCACCGACGCCGATGTCGCATTTGCCCGCCAGCATGTCGGGCATCAGGGTTTTCCAGGTGGTCTGCACCCATTCGACCTTGACGCCCAGGCTGTCGGCCAACGAACGGGCCATGGCGATGTCGATGCCCGAGTACTCGCCGTCTTCGGCTTTGACGGTATAGGGTTTGTAGTCGCCTGTTGTGCACACGCGCAGTTGGCCCTGTTGGATGACGCTGTCCAGATGCGATGGCTCTGCCTGAGCGCCAAACGATAGAGCGAGCAGGCCACCGAGCATCATTGTGCTTTTCAGGTTGTTCATTGTTATCCGGCTTCCATGATGGAGTGGGGGCTGAGAGTACTTACTTTCTGCTGCACCGCTCAACATCATCCTGGGTTTTCGAATCGGTCTCGATTCGCGAGAGCTATTGCCCCGTCATCTCCATTTCCGGACTCAACGTCCCCAACCAAGCCACCAACCCCATAATCAACACCGCCGCTGTCAATTCAACCACCACGCTGCGCCGCAACATATTCGCTGCCACCCGATACTGACCCTCACGCAACGACCGCTGCAAAAACGGCCCCAGGTGAAACCGGTTCAACGCGGCGAGCACCAGCATTCCGGCAAACAGCGCGATTTTGATGGACAGCAAAATCCCGTAGGTACTGAGCAATACATCGTCGAGCGTTGGGCCCACGATGAACAGGTAATTCACGACGCCCGTGACCGTGATGACGGCCACGATCACCGCGCCCACCCATTCAAATCGGCTGACAGCCCGAGCCAGCAATCTGATGCGTTCCTCGGTTTGCAGATCGTTGATCTTTGCCATCAAGGCAAGCGCGACCAGCGCACCGAACCAGGCCCCCGAGGCCAGCAGATGCAAGATGTCAGTGATGAAATGCCAATAACGACGGCTGCCTTCATCCATCGCCCCATGACCGCTCCAGGCCAGGCTGGCCAAGGCGATAGCGCCGGCAAAAGACGCGATCAGCAGGCTGAATCCGGGCGCACGGTGATTGAGCATCACCGCCAGACTGGCGATAACCAGCGCGACGATACGCACGACCCAGGCCAACCCGACATCCGTTTCAAACACCATCATCTCGATATGCGGACGCAGCTCGGCAAAGTCCGACTCACCGCTCATGGCGCTCGCCATCACCACCATGCTGGCGACAGAAAGCAGCACGCCCAGCACCGCCGTTCCCGTCAACATCGACCGAAACGGCAACACCGCGCCCGATATCCGTTCCTGTCCTTTAAGGCTGTAAAGCCCAAACAGCGCCACCCCAAACAGCAGCATCAAATCCACATACAACCCAAAGCGCAGTGCAATGCTGACTGAGTCGCTCATCAATCACTTCACTTTGAACGTGACGTTGCCGGTGATCGGGTGGGTGTCCGAAGACACGGCGCGCCAATCGACTTTGTAGGTGCCGGCAGGCAGTGGCGAGAGCGGCGTGATGACCATGGTTTTCGGATCGCTACCACCAGAGACTTTGGCTTTCATGGGCATGGGGGAGTGCGCCATGCCGGGCATCTCCGTCATGACCAATTTTGCGCCGGAGAACTGGGTCATGAGGTTTTCGGAGAAGTGCAGTTCGATTTTGCCGGGTGCCGTGCCATCCGCACCTTCCGCCGGAGTGGAGGAGAGCAGTTTCGGGTGGGCTTGAGCGAGCGCGCTCATGAGCAGCCCAATGGCAACAGCGGTCGTTTTAATCATGCGCATGCAATGCCTCTTACCGCTTTAAGCGGTTGTTTTTTGGGTTGTTGAGTTAATGCGTTTAGAACCACAGGCGAACACCGAGGACCAGGCGTGCTTCGCTGCGATCCTCACCTTCATCGTTGGCGTAGTCGGCGGTTTTGCCGTAGGTCCGGTTCCAGGTCACGCCGATGTAGGGCGCGATTTCCCGGCGGATTTCATAGCGCAGCCGCAAGCCGGCTTCAGTGTTGGATAATCCGGAACCGATACCCCGTTGCGGATCGTTTTTGCCGTAGAAGTTGAGCTCGGCGGTCGGCTGCAGAATCAGTCGGTTGGTCAGCAGGATGTCGTAGTCGCCTTCCAGTCGTGCGGCGGTTTGGCCGCCTTCGCCGATGAAGGCGGTGGCTTCGGTTTCGAAGTTGTACAGCGCCATGCCTTGCACGCCAAACGCGGCCCAGGTTTGCGGGTCGCCGGGTTTGAAATCCTGGCGAATGCCGGTCACCACGTCCCACCACGGGGAGATAGCGTGGCCCCATAGGGCCTGGACTTCGGCGTCTTCGGTTTTGCCGTTAGTGCGTTCGCCTTCGGAGCGCAGCCACAGGCGATCGATGTCGCCGCCGATCCAGCCGGAGAGATCCCAGGCCAGGGTGCTGCCGTCGTCAGCGTCCTGCCATTCGAGTTTGTCGACGAGCAAGTAATGGTTGAGCGCGGTGTCATGCACCTTGTGGCCGGCCGGACTGGCATACACGGCGGCACGGTCGGCATCGGTCAGCGCCGGGATCGGCGTGCGGCTTTCGGTCGGCGCGGCGGGCTGCATCTGGCCGTCGTCCATGCTTTGCATTTGGCTAGGGTCCATGCTTTGCATTTGGCTAGGGTCCATGCCCTGCATCTGGCTGTGATCCATGCTCTGCATGTCGTCGGTGGCGGCCATCGCCGAAGAGAGTGTGAGGCTCGCGGTCACGAGTGCCAATGAGATTGGAGTGAGTCTGGTCATGGGTTGGCGCCTCATTCTTCCACCCGAACTTCACGGAACATGCCCATTTCCATGTGGTACAGGAGATGGCAGTGATAGGCCCAGCGGCCGAGCGCATCGGCGGTGACCCGATAGCTGCGGCGGGAACCGGGCGGCATGTCGATGGTGTGTTTGCGCACCATGAACTCGCCGTTCTCGTCTTCGAGGTCGCTCCACATGCCGTGCAGATGGATCGGGTGAGTCATCATCGTGTCGTTGAGCAGCACCACCCGAACCCGCTCGCCATATTTGAGGCGCACAGGTTCGGCGTCGGAGAACTTCACGCCGTTGAATGACCAGGCGAATTTTTCCATGTGGCCAGTGAGGTGCAGTTCAATGGTGCGGCTCGGCTCGCGGCCGTCCGGGTCTTCAAAGGTGCTGCGCAGGTCGGAATAGGTCAGGACGCGGCGGCCGTTGTTGCGCAGGCCCAGGCCGGGATCGTCGAGTTTGGGGGTGGTGGTCATGGCTTGCATGTCCACCAGCGGGTTGTCTTTTTCCGTCTCGGGATGGGACTGCATGCCGGGCATGGCCATGGCGCTGTGATCCATGCCCGCCATGCTGCCGTGATCCATTCCGCCCATGCCCATGTCATCCATGGTCACCAGCGGTCGAGGGTCCAGCGGCGGTACTGGCGCGGATAAACCAGCCTTCGCTGCAAGCGTGCCGCATGCGAAGCCAGTCCGATCCATCGACTGGGCGAACAAGGTGTAAGCCGCTTCGGTCGGCTCGACAATCACATCGTAGGTCTCCGCCACCGCAATGCGAAACTCATCGACGTTCACCGGTTTGACGTGCAGCCCATCCGCCGCGACCACCGTCATTTTCAGCCCGGGAATGCGCACGTCGAAGTACGTCATGCCGGAGCCATTGATGAAGCGCAGGCGCAACTTCTCGCCCGGCCGGAACACACCCGTCCAGTTCGCGTTCGGCGCCTGGCCGTTCATCAAGTAGGTGTAAGTCGCGCCGCTGACGTCGGCCAGGTCGGTGGGGTTCATCTTCATTTCGGCCCACATCTTTCGATCGGCGACCGTGGAACCCCAACCTTTCTCACTGACGTCGTGGATGAAATCACCCACGGTGGGCTTGTTGTAGTTGTAGTAATCGGACTGTTTTTTCAGCGTCTTCATCAGGCTGACCGGATCTTCATCGGTCCAGTCGGTCAGCATCACCACGTAATCGCGGTCGTACTGGAATGGCTCCGGCTCCTTGGCGTCAATCACCAACGGCCCGTAAACGCCGGACTGCTCCTGAAAACCCGAATGGCTGTGGTACCAGTAAGTGCCGTTCTGCCGGACCTTGAACTGGTAGACGTACATGCCATCCGGCTCGATGCCGTGAAAGCTCAGCCCCGGCACGCCGTCCATGTTGGCCGGCAACAAAATGCCGTGCCAGTGAATGGAGGTGTCGGCGTTGAGTTTGTTCTTCACCCGCAATGTAACCGTGTCGCCTTCTCGCCAGCGCAGCAGGGGACCGGGAATACCGCCGTTGATGGTCATCGCGGTGCGCGAGGTGCCGGTGATGTTGATCGGGGTTTCGCCGATGAGCAGGTCGAAATCGGTGCCCGCCAGCACCTGAGGCTCGCCAGGACTGGTGACCGCCCAGACAGGCGTGCGCCATAACCCGAGGCCGCCGAGGAGCCCGCCCGCGGCGAGCCCCTTCACGAAGGTGCGTCTTGATGTGTTGGAATGCATGCCGTGTTCCCGGTCCGTCAGCGTGGAGAGAGCTTGACGACGAGGCTAACGGGCGGTGCCTTTCAGCAGGCTGAGGCGGGGATTACAGTTTTGTCAGGTTCATGCCCGTATTTATTGGCGTGTCCCGGGCGTTGACGCTGCGGCCACAGTGCCGCCACCGCAATTGATATACGAAGACGACTTCAACCAGCGTTGATCCGGATAATAAGAAAACAGCAACTGCCCATCTTTCATCGAATCAATCAACTTATGCGCAATCGCCGGCCGCACAGCCGGGCAACCCAGGCTTCTGCCGATCCGGCCATTCGCTCGGGCAAGCACCGGACTGACATAGGGCGCTCCGTGAATAACGATCGCCCGCTCAAATGCGTTGTCGTTGAAACCAGGCTCCAGACCTTCCATGCGCAAGGAATAACCGTTCTGGCCGACATAGCTTGACTGGGTGCGGTACAAACCGAGGCTGGTGGCAAAGCTTTCATTCTGGTTGGAGAACTTGACCGCCATGTTCTCGCCGCTGTTGCGACCGTGGGCGACCAGTTCGTGGAACAGTAATTTACGTTTCTTCAGATCGAACACCCACAACCGTTGTTCGGTCGAAGGCAGTGAGTAGTCGATGACAGCAAGTCTTTGGACAGGTGCTTTACCTTGGGCCAAGCTGCATTGGGTAGCACGTACGGCCAGCCCGATGACTTTGGCGTTGGCGCCTGGTGCTGCTTTGAGCAGCGCGGCTTCAAGCGAATCGGCGTAGGCTGCCGGTACCGAAACTGACGTCAGCAGCAAGGCCGTGAATAGGAAACCAAAGCGGTCTAGCGCCATATGTAAGTCTCACATTAATGTTTCGAGTCTAGCAGTGTGCAGGATGCTAGCCGTTGAATACGGGGCGATTAAGGATTATCCATGGGGCAGTTAACAAGGTTATTCGTCATAAGCCGCATCTTTTTTATGGGCTTTCTGATCAGCGGCGCAGCGATTGCAGAAACTTCGCCGATTGAGGCGGTATCTGCCGTCATCAGCAGAACTGGCGCAGCACCTGACGATTACGTCGCTCAAACGATTCAGGCGGCACTTGAGCCATTGAGTTCATCGTTTCCACCCTTGCTCACTTCCCGTGGCCATCGACGGGTGGACCCGAGTCGCGTGGTCATGGATTTTTACATGCACCGGAGTTATCGCTCGGCCTGGGCGAACGACAGCGATGTCATCCAGTTATTGAAAAGCCTGAGCGAGACCCAGGCCGACGGGTTGGATCCTGCGGACTTTCATATTGATGAGCTGGCGAAGGCCAGAGCATCGATGCAGGCAGCAGAGCCGACAGTGGCGCAACGGGCGGCGTTCGATATTGCGGCCACCCGGACCTTTATCACGGCGCTGCTGCAATTGCGGCGTGGCAAGGTTGACCCTTCGCGTCTGGACATCCATTGGAACTTCGACCCCGTCGGCGCCGATCCTCGTGGAGACATGAATAACTTGTTCGCCGCGCTCGATGCTCATGACGTGGCGCGCGCTTTTGCCGAAGCGCCACCACAAGAGGCGGTTTACCGCAGCCTGCGCGTGGGCCTGGCGCAACTGCGCAAGGTTCGGGACGCGGGTGGCTGGCCGAAGATTGCCGAAGGTCAATCGCTCAAGCCAGGCATGGATGGCGCCTCTGTCGCGCAGTTGCGAGCACGATTGGTGGCGGGTGGTTATCTGGCCCCATCAAAAAAGCAACGCACTGATTACGACGACAGCGTCGCCGCGGCGGTGAAGAAGTATCAGACTGAGCAATACCTGGGGGCGGATGGCGTGGCGGGGGCCGCGACACTGGCTGCGTTGAATGTGCCCGTAGAGGCGCGGATAGACCAGGTTCGGGTGAACATGGAGCGTGCGCGTTGGTTGCTGTTCAAACTTCAGGGCACTTTTGTCATCGTTGATATTGCGGGTTACAAAGTGGCGCTCTATCGCGACGGTAAGGCGATATGGCGTTCCCGGGTTCAGGTCGGTAAGCCGTTCCGCAGTACGCCGATGTTTCAATCCGAGATTACTTATGTAACGTTCAACCCCACCTGGACCGTGCCACCGACGATCCTCGTCAAAGATATGCTGCCGAAGATTCAACGAGATCCTGGCTACCTTGCCGCCAACCGTATAAGAGCCCTTGATCGAGAGGGGAATGTGCTCGATCCGTCGACCGTCGACTGGGATAACGCGCGCGGTATCACGCTGCGACAGGATGCCGGGCCGGATAATTCGCTGGGGCAGGTGGTCATTCGCTTTCCCAATGACTATTCGATTTACCTCCACGACACGCCGCATCGCGAGTTGTTTGCCCAATCGCGCCGTGCCACCAGTTCAGGCTGCATACGGGTGGAGAACCCGCTGCAGTTAGTAGAGCTACTGTTCAACGACCCGGTTCGTTGGAACAGCGCCGGAATACAGGCCCAACTGGCTAACGGCAAGACCGAAAATATCAGGCTGCCCGTCAAGGTGCCGGTGCTGTTGGCTTACTGGACCGTGGACCTGAGTAACGATGGTCGAGTGATGTTTAAACCCGATGTTTACGGGTACGATTCCGCAGTACTTCGGGGGTTGAATCTGCCTTCGGAACTGCCCGTTCTGGATGTGCGACGAGCAGGAACTTCCGCTGTCGCGACGGGGCAATACCGGCAATAGCCGTGAAGGAAGCGGGACTTGCTATCCGTATGTAACGGGCAGGTCATCGATGCGCCAACGATGCAAGCGCTCTGCGTCAAGCTTTGCGCTCCGTCGCAGATTCCGGGGTTGGCGAAGCCAAAAGGTTGGCTCACCCGTTGAAAACTATCACAATGTAAAAAATCGTTACCGATCATCGATGTGAAGGATAGGAAATTGAAGATGGATGTTGCGCAAAAAAAACCGTCATTCAACACAGGTATGCTTGATGTGCATGACCTCGATGAGTGCCGCAACATCCAAAAAGGTGCCGTGTTTATCATTGCCTCGGGGGCGTCCGCTAAAGATTTTCCATTGGAAAAGTTTGCAGACGTTCCGATGATCACGATGAACGGCGCCATTTCCATGTTCTCCGGGACGGGCATCAAGCCGTTCTTTTATGCCTGTACGGATCAAGGCTTTTCCCGACAGCAACCCGAACTGTTTTCAGAGGCCATGCGCATCAGTCAGCGGGTTGCACTGTGGCAAGAGCACATCTGGCATACGACGGTAGCGCCTGAGGGCGAACTGTATTTACTCGGCCGGGCACCCAAACTCTCCTGGACGGACCTGGTTTTCAGGGCCGATAAAGAACTCATCAGAAGTCGCAAACTCGGAACTGGCCGTAATAGAACCCTTGGTTTCAGCAAGAACCTTAAACGCGGTTATTTTGATGCCCGTACGGTAGCCTATCTGGCGTTACAGATTGCCTATCACGTGGGGTTTACCAAGGTGTTTCTGGTCGGCGTCGACTTGAACCAGTCTGTAAGCCGTTTTTACGAAGGGACCGACACGGTCGCGTCACCATGCCTGCTTGATCAGCATTTTCATACGAGAATCCTGCCGTCGTTCGAGATCATGTCGAAGTACGTTGTGGATGATGATTTTCAGGTCTACAACCTGTCCAGTTCCTCAAGGATTCCGGGTGAGCTCATTCCCCGAGTGACGCTGGATGAGATCGACAAGATGATCTAAAAGTTGTTCGTGCTTTATTGAAATGGGCGCCCGCGAGGCGCCCATTTTTTTGTCTGGTGATTATGCTTGGCCCAGCTCATCCCGCAAAAACTCCACCAACGCTCGTTGCAACCCCGTCAGCGTTCCCTCGCGGCTGATCAACGCCAACTCCGTCGGCGGCAATTCGGGCAGGTCGGTGCACACACTGTGCTCAGGCAATACCGCCGAAGCGGGCAACACCGACACGCCCAGGCCTGAAGCCACCGCGGCCTGAATGCCTGTCAGGCTATGACTGCCGAACGCAACCCGCCAGGGACGCTGGGCCACATCCAGCAGGCGGATGGCCCGTTGACGGTAAATGCAGCCCTGCGGGAACAGCGCCAATGGCAATACCCCGTTGGCTGAATCCACGCCTGCACCTTTGACCCACACCAACACTTCCGGCCAGGCTGCCCAACACGGCCCGCTGTCCGGTTCGCGCTTGACCAGCGCAATGTCGAGGGCGTCCGCGCTCAGTTTCTGCTTGAGATCGATGCTCATGCCGCTGACGGTTTCCAGGCGCGCTTCAGGTCTGGCCCGGTTGAAGCCGGCGAGAATGACTGCCAGGCGTCGAGCGTCGAAATCCTCCGGTTCACCAATGCGCAAAATCTCCAGATCGAGGTCGCTGGCCAACGCTTCAACGGCTTCAGAGGACAGCGCCACTCACGCCACGGCGTTGTGCCTGCTGCAAGGCCCGCCGCTGTTGTGGCAGGGGCAAACGGCCTTGAAATTCTACGGCCGTACGGCGGTGGACGAGGACTACAACGGTCTGGCGCTCGACGAGTCTGAAGGCGACCGGATTGCCAGCGTCATGGGCGATGCCGACATTCTGTTTCTGAAGAACCAGGGGTGATCGTCGCCGGGCCAACCATCGCCGAAGCCTGGGACGATCTGTATTACCTGGAGCGTGCCGCCCAGGTGCAGTTGATGGCGATGGCGACCCAGCGCGAACTCAAACCGGTGCCCCATGAGATTGCCCAGCGGGCATACGAACAAATGCGCCTGGGGGATGCAGAAAGTGCTCGGGCGCATTTGCACAGCGCGATGCGGCGACTGGCCAAAGGACATTTGCCCCATACCCCCCCGTAGACTAAGCTCACAAAAAATAAGGGTTTTGGGGTGTTACCCATGCCTTACCCTTACAGGACGCGCTTTTGCCTATCCCTCTTCACGATCCGCACAACGCCACCGGCGTCACGTTGAAACGGTTACCTCTGCGCAAAGCAGCGGTGCTGTTTATCGCGGTCGTGTGCCTGAGCCTGTGCGGTTTGCTGTACCTGCAACTGGAGCAATCGCGCCGGCATGACCTGGCATTGGCGCAAGTGGCGTCTACAAACCTGACGCGGGCCATGGCGCAACAAGCCGAAGACACCTTCATGCAAGCCGATCTGGTGCTGACCAGTCTGGCCGACTGGATTCAGGCTGACGGTTTCGGCGCGCCCCAAAAGGCACGCTTGCAGAAAACGTTCGCCCGGCGGGTGCAGGCGCTGAATCAATTGCACGGGATATTTCTGTTCGATCAAAAGGGTCAGTGGGTCGTTACCTCTTTCGACGATCTGCCGCGCGGCCCGGGTGTGGCGGATCGCGAGTACTTCAAGTATCACCAGCAGAATGCCTCATCCCTGGCGCACATCGGGCCGGCGATTCGCAGTCGAAAAAATGGCGAGTGGATCATTCCGATATCCAAACGGGTGAACGACAAGAATGGCAATTTCCAGGGCGTCTTGTTGGCCGGTATCAAGATGGCGTACTTCGATCAGTTCTTCAAAAGCTTCAGCATTGATGACAACGGTTCGATGTTTTTGGGCTTGACCGACGGAACGTTGCTGGCGCGACGGCCGTTTGTGGAGTCTCTGATTGGCACGTCTCTGGCCAAGAGCGAGATCTTCGAGAAATTGCTGCCCAACGCGCCCTCTGGTAACGCGATGTTCAGCTCGCTGGTCGATGGTGTTGTGCGGTTGTATGGCTACCGTCAGCTCGACACTTATCCGCTGGTCGTGTCTGCCGCCTCGTCCAAGGAATCGATTCTCAAGGATTGGTACGACACGGCGTTTCGTTCCTCGGTCATCGTTGCCCTGGTGGTGCTGGGCGTGGGGCTGTTCGGTTGGATGTTCCTTTATCAGGTGCGTGTCGGTGAACAGGTCGAGGCGGATTTGCGCAAGGCAAAGGAAGCGCTGAAACTGATCGCGACCCACGACAGCCTGACCGGCCTGGCCAATCGCCGGCTGTTCGAGGGGGCGCTGGACATCGAGTTCGGCCGAGGCGCCCGGCAGTCGAGTTCGCTGAGCCTGATCATGCTCGATATCGATTACTTCAAACGCTACAACGACGCTTACGGCCATGTGGCGGGGGACCATTGCCTGGCTGAAGTGGCGCGGGCGGTGAAGGGTTGCTGCCATCGAAAAGCCGATTTGGCAGTGCGCTACGGCGGTGAGGAATTTGCGGTATTGCTGCCCGACACCGACATTCACGGCGCGATGGTGATTGCCGAGCAGATACGCCGCAGTGTCATGGACAAGAACATCATCCACAGCGGTTCGCCCTCGGGCTTCGTGACGGTCAGTCTGGGTTGTTATTCGTTTGTGCCGACGGGTCGAGACAGCATGGAAGTGTTCATCGAACGTGCGGACGCGGCGCTGTATCAAGCCAAGCATTCGGGGCGAAACCGCTCGGCGGTGCTGTCGATGGAGGGCGGTGTCGAGGCACTGCTGCGTTCGGATCGTTGAGGTGTCCCTCGATGTTGTTTCACCCGCGCAACACCCCGGCCAGCCGGCTGTCTGCCTGTCAGATCCTCTTCAATTGATCGTCTAGAGTTGCGGTAACGCTGCCGATCCTGGCAGGCCTCCCCACCGCACGGATGATCGTCAAAATGTTGATTACTCAAGCATTGACAGCCGTTGCTCTAACCGTTGCAGCCTGCGTCATCTTTCCGCTCGCGAGCCATGCTCAATCGAAAGTCACAGCCGAAGAAGCACACGCCATCGGCGTGGATGCCTACCTTCATTTGTATCCGCTGTTGACCATGGACATCACCCGCAAACAATTCACCAACATCGAATCGGGCAAGGAATTCGGTAAAGGCCCGATGAATATGTTTGTCAGCGTTCCGCAGTATCCACCTGCAGATTTCAAAGGGGTGGTGCGCTCGAACGTCGACACCTTGTATTCCATTGCCTGGCTGGATTTGACCCAAGAACCGCTGGTGATCGCGGCACCCGATACGGCCGGGCGTTTTTACTTGCTGCCGATGCTCGACATGTGGACCGATGTATTCGCCTCACCGGGCTGGCGCACCACGGGCACCCAGGCGGGGCAGTTTCTGGTGACACCGCCGGGCTGGACCGGGACGGTGCCTGCCGGACTGAACCATCTGCCGGCGCCTACGCCCTTTGTCTGGGTCATTGGCCGCACCAAGACCGACGGCGCTGCGGACTACGCGGCCGTGCACAAAATTCAGGCTGGCTACACCGTGACACCGTTGTCCCGGCTGGGTAAAAGCCCCGAGCCGGTCAACGTGAACATTGACCCGGTCGTGGACATGAAGACCCCGCCCAAGATCCAGGTGGACTCAATGTCGGCGGCCGACTACTTCGCCTACGCCGCCGAATTGCTCAAAGTGCACCCTGCGCACATCAGTGATCAACCGATCCTGGCGCAGATGAAGCGTATCGGTATCGAACCCGGAAAATCGTTCAACATGGATACGCTGGACCCTGAAATCAAAGCAGCGCTGCAGACCGTGCCCGAGGACGCGCAGGCACTGAAGACGTGGAAGGTTCCAACGCTCACTCGCGTGGTCAACGGGCGAAGGGTAGGCTCAATCTGACCATGCGTTTGTATGGGCCCAAGCCCGCGGTTTTGAACGGCAAGTGGAACCCGCCACCCGTCAAGCCAGCCTAGCCCCGCGTTTCAGGCCCAAAAGCAGCCGTCGATCATCGGCTGCTTTTACGCGTCCAGCTGCCCGTCCCGCCGCCGGCACCGCCTGTTCCACCGCCCGCCGCGCCCGTGCCACCCCCCGCGCCAGAGCCACTGTTCCCGGCATTGCCACCATTTCCGCCACCCGGCGATCCCGATCCGCTGTTGCCGCCGTTAGCGTTATGGTCGCTCGAGGGGTGGCCAGGGTTATTGTTGGGCGCCATTGTCGAGCCGCCGATTGAACCCGATCGGGCACCGGTCGCATCAGCGCCATCGCCTGAGGCTGCAAAAATGCCGACGGACATGGCGGACAGCACTCCAGCCAGTAACCGCGAAGTCATTTTGATGGTCATCATGGTGCGTCTCCAAGATGAGTCGTTACCTGATGTCGGTGTGAAGGGCAGGGCGCTTGCGTTCGTCCGGCATGATCCGTTCGTGGAGCACGATGCCTTCCAGTGTGTCCATCAACAGGCATTCTCGGCATCAAAAGGTACGCGGGCGATTCGTGCAATTACAGGGCAGCGGCCGTCGATTGGCAATGGTTGTATTAACGGTTCTTCAATTGCTGCAATGCCTTGCGTTATCCAGGCGCCAGGGCCCAGCATGGCTGCTATGGTCAATGAACGTTCGGCGAGTGCCCTGTTAAAAAAGCATTGCGAGCGTCGCATCCCGATCAGGCAATCGATTGACAGGATCAAGTGCATGGATATGACCGCCGTTACCACCGTCACCGCTCCTCGTCATACGCCGATAACCCGTAACCTGGTGTTGGTCGTCGGCCTGCTGTTTGTTCTGGGTGTGCTGATCGCCCTGTTGGCCTTGTTCAACATTGCCGGGCGGCTGGACGCCCAGGACCTGGCCAAGACCACGTTCTACACCCAGCGTGCGCTGGAAAACCGCATCACCGCCTCGAAAAACTACATCGCCAGTTATGCAAACTGGACGACTGCCTACGACCACTTGAACGGCCAGGTCGATGTGCAGTGGGCTTACGTCGAGCAGAACATGGGCAAAACCTTGTTCAGCATCGATCACTACGATGGCGTCTTCGTGGTCGATCATCAGCAAACCAAATACGCAATGGTGCGCGGGCTTCAGGTGCAGGAGGCGGCGACCACCTACCTTTCGGCATCGATGGCGACGCTGATACAGACAGTCCAGCGTCAGGAAAGCCTCATTGATCCGATCAGCCAGTTCACGTTGTTCGAGGGCAAACCGGCATTGTTGACGGCTGCCGCGATCGTCCCCAATGACGAAAGGCCGGCGGTCGATCCCCAAAGCACTTCGGTGCTGGTGTTCGTCGATCAATTAAGCCCTGACAAACTCAGTGCCTTGAGCGCCGATTACGGTTTGCATGATTTGAACCTGGCGCCTGATAACACCATCTCGCCCGGCAGGCCAGCCGTGGCACTGGCGGACACCGGCTACAACCTGGTTTCCCGACTTGAGCAACCGGGTCACCAGTTACTCTGGTCGCTGCTGCCGCCATTGGGCGGCGCGCTGTTGGTGCTGGCGTTGTTAACGACTTATTTCTTCCGGTATGTCTTGCGCACGTCCGGGCACGTGGATGCCAGCTACACCAGCCTCGATTTATCGAACCAGGCGCTGGAGGCCAGTGAAGAACGTTTTCGCGCCGTGGCTGAGGCCGCTTCCGACTGGATCTGGGAGATCGACGACAAGCATTGCATCTCTTATCTGTCAGGACGTTTTGCCACCGTCACCGGTTTTTCCGATCAGCAATGGATAGGGCAGGACATCGGGCAACTGCTCAATTGCGATACGATGTCCTTGTCGCAGTGGCTGCATAAGCTCAATGAAGAACAGCCCGTCAGCCATTTGCGCTGCTCCTATCGCGATCAGTCGGGGCAACAGCGTATTTGCCGGGTTTCGGCACGACCGATCCAACGCAAGGGCGCGGTGCTGGGCTATCGCGGAACGGCCAGCGACATCACCGATGAAGTCGCCGCCCATGCCCAGATCCAGCATCTGTCGTTGCACGATGCCCTGACGGGGCTGCCGAATCGCAACAAACTGGCGCGTTTCCTCGACGAGGCCCTGGCGCAGAAAGGGCATTCGGCGGCGCTGGCGCTGTTGATGATCGATCTGGATAACTTCAAGCCGATCAACGATTCCCTTGGTCACCCGGCTGGTGACGCCGTGCTGCTGGAAGTGGCCACCCGATTGCGCGAGTGCACGCGGGACATCGATCTGGTCGCCCGGCTCGGTGGTGATGAGTTTGTGCTGGTGCTCAACGGCATGGACAGCCACGCTGAAATCGACCGGTTCTGCGAACGCTTGCTCGAGAACCTGCAGCAGCCGATTCATTACGAGCATCACACGCTGCACATCGGCGCGAGCATCGGTGTCGCCTTGAGTCGGCGTCAGGGTCACATTCCCAACGAGCTGATCCGGTGTGCCGACATTGCGCTGTATCAGGCTAAATCCAACGGCAAGAAGACCTGGTGCTACTTTGCGCCGCACATGAACGATCAGATCCAGCACCGCCGACAATTGGAAAACGACCTGCGCCGGGCGATCAAGAACAACGAGTTCGTGATGCATTACCAGCCGCGCTACAACATGGGCGGCAAGCAGGTCGTCTCGGTGGAAGCGTTGCTGCGCTGGCAGCATCCGGAACAGGGGCTGCTGAGCCCCGACGAGTTTATCCCTTTGGCCGAGCAGACTGACCTGATCGTGCCTTTGGGGCGCTGGGTGTTGCGTGAAGCCTGTGAAACGGCCCTGACCTGGCCCGGTGCATTGATGGTGTCGGTCAATTTGTCGCCTGTTCAATTTGCCCGCAGCGATGTGGTGGAGGACGTCAGGGAGGCATTGATCCAGACCCGTTTGCCGGCCAGTCGTCTGGAGCTGGAAATCACCGAAAACGTGATGCTCATCGATGTGGAGGGCGCGTTGGCGACCATGAATGCGCTCAAGGAACTGGGCGTGCGGTTGAACATGGACGACTTCGGTACCGGCTATTCGTCCCTGGGTTACTTGCGCACGTACCCGTTCGACGGAATCAAGATCGACAAGCGTTTCATCTCGTCCATGAGCGGCGGCGGCAATGACCGCGCCGTGGTGCAGGCGATCATCAACCTGGGCAAAGCCATGGGCCTGACCGTGACGGCAGAGGGCGTCGAGACCCTGGAGCAACTGGACTTCCTGGTCTCGGACCAGTGCAATGAAGTGCAGGGTTTCTACTTGAGTCGCCCCATGGAAAAGCAGGCATTGCTACCGTTGCTCAAGGCGTCGTATGACGAGTTTCCAGTGTAGGGGCGTGCCTTTAGTCGCCTGACTCGCTCGTAGAGGCAACTGCCGGGACGCACCCCCGGTCACAACTGGACATCGACCCTGCGTTGCGAGCGTTGGAGCATGAAGAACCTGAAAATCGCGACATTCAACGTCAACGGCATGCGCGCCCGACTGCCGAACTTGCTGGCCTGGCTTGAGCGAGAGCAGCCAGACATCGCGTGTTTACAAGAGCTCAAGTCGGTTGACAGTGCATTTCCCGCTGCCGAGCTAGAGGCGGCTGGCTACGGCGCGATCTGGCAAGGTCAGTCTTCGTGGAACGGCGTAGCGATTCTGGCGCGGGATGCTCAGCCGCTGGAGAGTCGTCGAGGCCTGCCGGGTGATGACAGCGACACCCATAGCCGGTATCTGGAGGCCGCCGTGCACGGGATTCTGGTGGGCTGCCTGTACCTGCCCAACGGCAACCCGCAGCCGGGGCCGAAGTTCGAGTACAAGCTGGCGTGGTTCGAACGGCTGATCCACTACGCGCAGACGCTTCAGGCCAGTGAGCATCCCGTGGTGCTGGCCGGTGACTACAACGTGGTGCCCACCGATCTGGACATCTACAACCCGCGATCCTGGTTGAAGGATGCGTTGCTGCAACCTGAAAGCCGCGAGTGTTATCAGCGCCTGCTGACCCAGGGCTGGACCGACTCCTTGCGCCATCTGTATCCAGAGGATCGGCTCTATACCTTCTGGGATTACTTTCGCCAGCACTGGCAGAAAAACTCAGGGCTGCGCATCGATCATCTGTTGCTTAACCCGGCGCTGAGTCCTTATCTGCAGGAGGCCGGAGTCGATGCCTGGGTTCGCAACGAGCCCCACGCGAGTGATCATGCACCGACGTGGATTCGCTTGAGTTCGCGCAAGCGGCGTTGATCTTCAGGTGTGCGGCGATTGGCTAAATCAATTGTCAGTCGAACCGCTTTTTCCCTTATACATGGCGCCCATCGGCGGAGAAATCCGGCGCCATGCATAAGGACTGAGCAATGAGCGAGCCACACCTGAGCAATCTTGCGTTGTACCTGCAGCGCCTGGACTTCGACGCGCCTCCGGCGCCGACCCTGGAAACCCTGCGCCAACTTCAACTGCGCCACACCGGCGCCTTTCCGTTCGAAAACCTCAGCACGTTGTCGGGCCAACCGGTGCTCATCGACCTGCCGTCTATCGAACAAAAGGTCCTGCACGATGGACGCGGCGGTTACTGCTACGAACTCAACAACCTGTTCCTGGCCTTGCTCCAGACGCTGGGCTTCGACGCTCGCGGCATCTCCGGCCGAGTGGTCATGGGCCAACCCGAAGGCGCATGGACCGCCCGTACACACCGCTTGAGCCTGGTAACCCTGGACGGCGTGCGCTACATCACCGACGTCGGCTTCGGCGGCATGGTGCCCACCGCACCGCTGATGCTCGATACCCCGGCTGAACAGTTCACACCTCACGAGCCCTATCGCATCGAGCAGCACGAGGATGGCTACACCCTGCGCGCCAACGTCGGCGGCGAATGGCGGGCGATGTACATTTTCGATTTGCAGCGCCAGGAAGACATCGATTACGCCGTCGGTAACTGGTACGTCTCGACCCATCCCGAATCGTCGTTTGCCAGGCAGCTGATGGTGGCGCGCACCGGCGAAGGATGGCGCCGCACGCTGAACAACGGCAGTTTTGCGATTCATCGGATCGGCCGTGAGACTGAACGGCGGCAGGTGACTGATGTGGATGAATTGCTGGGGTTGTTGCGCAGCGAATTCGACATTCGGGTGCCGCGGGAGGCGGCGTTGCGCCGGGTTATTGAAGGGCTGATTCAACAGCCCTGAGCCTCAAAGCTGCAGACCCTCCTGTACCACCGAAAGCAGATTGTCTTCGGTCATGGCAATCGCATCCGGCTGTTGCCCGGATTGATCGATCGCTTGCAGCCACCACTGTGTCTCGCCGTGTTCGCTCACGGTTCGCAGCATCGAGAGTGCTTTCCCTTGGGTGCGGATCTCGACCCGCCCGGCACCATCCTCAGTGAAACGAGCAACGGGGTCGAAGGTGATGCTGTGGTGGTTGCTTTCAATCAGTAACTGGTCGATGGCGTAGTCGTAGGTCGCCCCATCGGGATGACGCTCGAAGACGTGCGTCGGCACTCGCCGGATGTTCAGCCCGGCTTCGCTGAGCGGCGCCAGCCAGGATTCGATGAGGTGGTACAGCTCGTAAACCTGTGCAGGCCAGCTGTCTATTTGGTGATCTGCACGAAGTGTCTCGTCGGCGCTGGAGTGCTGGGTTTGCTTCAGTTTTGCGGCGAGTTGGTCAGCCTTGCTCATGTCGATTTCCTATCGTGGTCTCAGTGAGAGCGTACCTCTATCAAAGTAGTGCACGTCTTGCCTTGCGTCATGTTGCCGGGAGGTGTTGGCTTCATATCAGGGATGCTGCGGCGCAAGTCTCTGGTGTGAAATGGCTATGTGTCCATCATCTGACCGATTAGTTGTATACAACTCTATAGACATTTGTCCTGGGTCTTGCATACAGTGTGCGCACAACAAAAACCAGGGAACCCCCCAAACCATGAAAACGCCCCATGTTTCACACCAACGGCCTGAGGATGAAAATCTCGGGGTCGGCGCGAATATGGCTTACGGCCTGCAACACGTTCTGACCATGTACGGCGGCATCGTCGCGGTGCCTTTGATCATCGGCCAGGCGGCCGGGCTCTCGCCGGCGGACATCGGTTTGTTGATTGCTGCTTCATTGTTTGCAGGGGGGCTGGCGACATTGCTGCAAACCCTGGGCTTGCCGTTTTTCGGCTGCCAATTGCCGCTGGTACAGGGCGTGTCTTTCTCTGGCGTCGCGACGATGGTGGCGATTGTCAGCAGTGGCGGGGAGGGCGGGTTTCAATCGATTCTCGGGGCGGTGATTGCCGCGTCGTTGATCGGCCTGCTGATCACGCCGGTGTTCTCTCGGATCACCAAGTTTTTCCCGCCGCTGGTCACGGGCATTGTGATCACTACCATCGGCCTGACGCTGATGCCAGTCGCTGCACGCTGGGCCATGGGCGGCAACAGCCATGCCCCGGACTTCGGCAGCATGGCGAACATCGGTCTGGCGGCGGTGACGCTGGTGCTGGTACTGCTGTTGAGCAAGATCGGCAGCGCGACCATCTCCCGTTTGTCGATCCTGTTGGCGATGGTTATCGGTACGGTGATCGCGGTGTTCCTCGGCATGGCGGATTTCTCGTCCGTCACTCAAGGCCCGATGTTCGGCTTCCCGACACCGTTCCATTTCGGCATGCCGACCTTTCACTTCGCCGCGATCCTGTCGATGTGCATCGTCGTCATGGTGACCCTGGTGGAAACCTCGGCCGACATCTTGGCGGTGGGTGAAATCATCGGCACCAAAGTCGACTCCAAACGCTTGGGCAACGGCCTGCGCGCCGACATGCTGTCGAGCATGATCGCGCCGATCTTCGGCTCCTTCACCCAAAGCGCGTTCGCCCAGAACGTCGGGCTGGTGGCGGTGACCGGGATCAAGAGCCGCTTCGTGGTGGCTACCGGCGGTTTGTTTCTGGTGATCCTCGGTTTGCTGCCATTTATGGGCCGCGTCATCGCGGCTGTACCGACTTCTGTCCTCGGTGGCGCCGGTATCGTACTGTTCGGCACCGTGGCGGCGAGCGGTATTCGTACGCTGTCCAAGGTCGACTACCGCAACAACGTCAACCTGATCATTGTCGCCACCTCCATCGGCTTCGGCATGATCCCCATCGCTGCGCCGAACTTCTACGACCACTTCCCAAGCTGGTTCGCCACGATCTTCCACTCGGGCATCAGCTCCTCGGCGATCATGGCGATCGTGCTGAACCTGACCTTCAACCACCTCACTGCCGGCAACTCCGATCAGCAGTCGGTGTTCGCGGCCGGTACTGAGCGCGTCCTGCGTTATCAGGATCTGGCAGCGTTGCGTGAAGGGGATTATTTCAGCGAAGGCAAGTTGCGTGACTGCGACGGGAATGAGATTCCGGTGGTGGAGGTGGACCATGGACCGGCGGAACCGCGCTCGGTGCATGCGAAAAGCAGTGAGCATGTCTGACGGTTTATAGCGGGAGGAAAAGATCGCAGCCTGCGGCAGTTCCTACATGTAGGAACTGCCGCAGGCTGCGATCTTTTGACTTTATGAAAAGCCACAAAAAAGCCCCTGAACCTTTCGATTCAGGGGCTTTTCGATATTGCTGTCTGGCTCCCGACCTGGACTCGAATGAAAACTTAAGTACCTGTTTTACAATAAATTCATGCTGATTTCTAAAGTCTTTATCCCTACGATTATCCTAATCAAGCCAGTATTTTATGCGAGTTCTTTCAGTACCTCATGAGCGCGGCAGCGGCAACAGTAGAAAATTAATAATCTAACGTTGGGCCTATTTCACTGAGGAGAATGCAGCGCTGTGAAACGGCTGACTGCTTGTGGCCGATTCCAGAGGGTGGTTCATAGGTGCGCAACCTGAGCGCTGTCTTATGAAGAAGTACTAATTTATGATGCCGCATTGATAAATTTGGAAACGGCATCATGAGTACACGTTCCGACCTCCTGACCAGCGCTGAGATTCTGTTGCGTACCAAGGGCTACGCAGCCTTCAGCTATGCCGATCTGGCGGAAGACATCGGTATCAAGAAGGCGAGTATTCACCACCACTTTCCCACCAAAGAAAGTCTGGCGATCGCCATCGTTGAGAGTTATCTGTTCCGGTTCAAGAATCAGCTGGAATGCATCAATGATGAAAATACCGGCATTATCGATCGGCTCAATGCCTTCGCCCTGATGTTCGCGCAAAGCAGTAAAAACGCGATGCTTCCACTCTGCGGCGCCCTGGCAGCGGAATTGCTGGCTTTGCCTGAAAGCCTAAAGGAATTGACGCGGGACTTTTTCGAAATCCATCTCAATTGGCTTCAGGCCAATATCGCACTGGGCCAGGCGGCAGGGGAACTCAAAGCTGAGCTGGACGGCGTGAAGGTTGCCAGGTTCATCTTGAATACGTTGGAAGGTGGCAGCTTTGTATCTTGGGCGCTGAGCGACAATTACGAACAGTCTTCAGGATTTGATTTCATTTTAGATGGGCTTCGGGTTACCGAAACGCATCACTGAGGTTCGATCAGCTTTTTTCTGCGTCATAAAACGACCGATTCTGCCCCTGCTGGCTCGGTCCGTTTTCCCGCCTCGTAAGTGGTTTCAGCCGCTTAGCTCGCACTCTCTGAATTCTTTTTGCGCGCACTCAATCTGACGAGCGTACGTCTAGTCTCGCATTTGGGTTGCGGATACCTACCCATGTCTACACTTTCGGTGTGTGACCAGAAGTACAAGATTAAGTAGAAATTACTGCATTGTTATCGGAGTTATCCCTATTCAGGAAAACTCTGTCGAAGCTGGTTTTTTTTGGCGATTGGTTATAAGAAGAATAATCTATTGATCGACAACCTACTAGTTGGTAGGCTTGTTTCTCTTCCGGGCCAAACGCCCGGTCCATCCGAAGAGGAACGAACACATGAGCAACAACCTGAATGGTATCGATGTCGCCGCACTCCAGCAGTTTGCCCAAGGCGTTGCTGAGGATGCGACCAAGCGCCACGCGAGCTTCAACGTCAAGACTCAGTGGAAAGGCCAGACTCGCTCTGTGGCCAAAGTCAATCGCTACAGTCTGGCCGGTGAAACCTACTCGCGGGATTTCGAAATCGTCGCCGATGAGCCTAATGAATTGCTGGGCCAAAACACTGCGCCTAACCCTCAAGAGCTGCTGATGGCCGCTCTCAACGCCTGCATGTCGGTCGGTTATGCCGCCAATGCCGCGATGATGGGGATCAAGATTCACAGCCTGGAAATCGAGACTGACGGCACCCTCGACCTGCGTGGCTTCCTGGGCATCGACGAAAGCGTCAACCCGGGCTACGACGAAGTGAGTGTAGTGATTCGCCTGCATACCGACGCCTCCCGTGAGCGTGTTGAAGAGCTGCACAACGTGGTGCTCAAAACCTCTGTCAACTACGCCAACTTTTCGAAAGCTATCCGTATGGTGCCGACCCTCGAAGTGCGTGAGGGCTGATTCGCTCGTTTCAAAGAGATTCAAACCTTGCGTGCACCAGCAGGCAGCCAGCCGCCTTGGTGCCGACCCTAATTAGTTCTGGATAACCGGAGTCTGCAATGAACGATTTTTTCAAAGGTAAAAAACTGCTAGTTGTCGGTGGCACCAGTGGCATGGGCCTGGAAACGGCCCGCATGGTGCTCAAGGCAGGCGGCAGCGTAGTTCTCACCGGCAGCAAGCAAGACAAGGCTGATGCGGTGCGTAACGAGCTGAGCTCGCTGGGCCCTGTGTCGGTGATCGTCGCCAACCTGATGACTGAAGAGGGCATGAATTTCGTTCGTATGGAAATCAATGCCAACCATCGCGATATCAGCCTGATGGTGAACTCCGCCGGGATCTTTATTCCCAAGCCGTTCACCGAGCACGATGAGGCCGAGTACGACATGTACCTGTCGCTCAACCGCGCGACCTTCTTCATCACTCAGGCCGTGGTCAAGAACATGCTGGCCGCCAAGCTTGAAGGGGCAATTGTCAACGTCGGCTCCATCGGTGCACAGGCCGCATTGGCAGGTTCGCCGGCCTCTGCCTACTCCATGGCAAAGGCAGGTTTGCATGCGCTGACACGCAACCTGGCAATTGAGTTGGCTCACTCGGGTATTCGGGTCAACGCTGTCTCGCCAGGGATCGTTCACACCTCGATCTATGAAGGGTTCATGGACAAAGAGGCGATCCCGGAAGCGATGAAGTCGCTGAACGATTTCCACCCGTTGGGACGAGTCGGCGTTCCCGAAGACGTCGCCAACACCATCCTGTTCCTGCTGTCGGATAAGACGTCCTGGGTGACTGGCGCAATCTGGGACGTGGATGCTGGAATTATGGCTGTTCGGGCCTGACCACAGTGGCGAGCGCGGCCTGATGAAAGCTCCCATCGCGGGAGCTTTCACGCCTTCACTCAGTACAAGTGAAAGTAGGCTGAATGCTGGCTGCAGGAGTCTTCAATGTCGATCACGACAAAAGCAGCGCTGTTGAGAGCTGCGGAAACCCAAATGCGCTCCAAGGGCTATTCCGCGTTCAGTTATGCCGATCTTGCGGCGCAGATCGGCATTAGAAAAGCCAGTATTCACCATCACTTCCCGACCAAGGAAAGCCTGGGCGCGGAGTTGATCAAGGACTACATCAAACGCTTCGATGCGACCCTCAGTTCGATCGAAGAAACGCATGTCGATCCGCTGCTGCGGCTTCGTGGTTTTGCCCGGCTTTTCATCCTCAGCGCCAACGAGGGGCTGCTGCCCTTGTGTGGTGCCCTGGCGGCAGAAATGGCGGCACTGCCGCTGTCGCTGCAAGGGCTCACTCGGGCGTTCTTTGAAACCCAGCTCGATTGGCTTCAGGCCACCCTCAATGCAGGGGGCCGGCAGCGCAACTGGTCGCTGGACAAACCCGTTGAGACCTACGCGTTCATGCTGCTGAGCAGCTTGGAGGGCGCGAGCCTTATCGATTGGACATTGGGCCGATCAACCGACCCGTTGGCAGGCTTCGATCATTTGCTTGAAACGCTGGTAACGCGGTCTTAATTTCTTTGAGTACAGGACTAGACATGCAAACTTCTTCGAAAAAATATGCAGTGGATATCTGGTCTGATTTTGTTTGCCCTTGGTGCTGGGTAGCCAAGCGCCGATTCGAGCAGGCGCTCGATAAATTTGCTGAAAAAGACAATGTACAAATCAACGTCAGGGCCTATCGTCTGGCGGCGAATCACGCACCAGAGCCTATGATCGCGGCCCTTAAACGCAAGCTCGGCAATCCGGATTCCGCTGTCGCAATGATGAACACCGTCAGTAAATATGGTCGGGCCGATGGGCTTGACTACCGCTTTGACAGCATGCTGTTTGGCGATACCGCAGATGCCCATGTACTGGTCAAGGCGGTTGCGGACGAAGTCGTTAAAAAACGCTTGGTCGAGGCGCTGTATGAGCAAAGCACCTCCCATGGTCAGTCGCTGTTTGATCGCGGCAGCCTGGAGGCCATAGCCAAGGCCGTAGGTGTTTCGGACGCGTTAATCCAACGGGCGTGGTCATCCGTTGAATTGCGCGTAGAGATGGAGGAAGACGAACATATCGCCGCGCAACTAGGTTCGGGCGTGCCTTTGTTTGTATTTGATAATGCCTTCTCATTGTCCGGTGCTCAGCCTGAGGCTGCTTTTCTTGAAGCGCTGAACAAGATGCAGGAGAAGTCGAAAGTCGAAGATGACGCATTCAGCAGTCAAGTCTGCGGCATAGATGGCTGCAAAATTTGATCAGCAGAAGCGGTGCGGCACTGGGTTGTGCCGCCCTTCATCCATATTGAGAGCGAGATCCAAATGAGCCGTATCGTTGAGTTGAGTGCTCAGCAGTTCGCCCGCTTTGTGGCCAAAGGCAGCAGCGTCGTGCTGTTTTCAGCGTCCTGGTGCAAGCCTTGTCAGGAGATGAAGCCGGTCTTTCATGCTTTGGAAGAAAAGCTTCACTCCCTGGCGGCTTTTGCAAAGATTGATGTGGCGGTGTCTCCGACGATCGCGCAAATGTACGGTATCCGGGCGGTGCCATCCTTGGCAGTGTTCCATGAGGGGCGGCTGCTGCGGGTCATACCCGGATCCCGTTCAGTTGGAACAATGAAAAAAGCCATTCTTGCGGAGTTGGAAGAGGCGATTTAACCGAACCTCCTCCATCAGCGGTCAGGCTGATCAGCCTGGCGTTCTTTTTCATCCCTCGGGTGTGGATTTGCTCCGGACCAGTTATCGATGGGATGAGCGCGGTCTTCGTTGAAGATTTCCGTTAACAGCTCGTTGGCCCGTTTGTAGGCGTCATACTTGAACTCGGTATCATCTACCGGCTGCGCGGCCATTTCTTCCAGCATCTCCAGGTTCAGGCGACGGAATCGATCCGCTCGTTCGCGGGCTTTGTAGCGACCAATGCTAGAAGCTCTGCCTGTTCTAGGTGAGCGTAATGATCAGAATCATTGGGAGCATTCCACGACAAATCGCGAGTTCATTCAGAACGAAAAAACTCTCTGGTCGGTGGGCATAAAGATGCCCAGCGACCAGAGAGTCGCTTCTTGGGGATGGAACCCTTATTTACCTACTTGCAGTTTCAATATGTCCTGCGCAGTCACGGGTTCGCCAGCGATTCCCCAATCTCCGCTTTTGACCTCTTCGAAGATGATCCAGGTGAGGGCGCGCATGTTTTCACCTTCTACAGACACCATGGCGTCCGTCACTTTCTGGATGACTTCGGCTTTCTGCTTGTCGGTAAAAACGCCTTCAATGCCTTTGATGGTAACGAGAGGCATGGTGTGCTCCTTAACGTCTGAAGTGGACAGTGATGAAACAGCGAATAATCAGGCTTTGGCTGCAATGTATTCCGGGTAGTCGGTGTAACCCTTGGCAATGCGATCGCTGACACCGTAGTAAGTCGCGCGATCACCCTCTGCCAGTGGCCAGCCGTTCCGCATGCGCTCCACCAAATCGGGGTTGGCGATGTAGGCCGTACCGAAGGCGATCAAGTCGAGTTCACCTTTAACCAGTTCCGACTCAGCGAGGGCTTGGTTAAACCCACCGGCGGCCATCAAGGTACCCTTGTAGACTTCACGGAACGCGGCGCCGAACCCCGGCGGCGTTTCAGCGGCGACGATGGTCGGTTGGTAGTTCAGGTGGACGTAGGCCAGTTCGCGTTCATTAAGCGCTGCCGCCATGCTCATCCAGGTTTCTGCTTCACCTTCGTACACACCAAAGTCATACAGGCGGCCAAACGGCGAGAACCGTACGCCAATCTTCGAGCCGCCGATTTCGGCAGAAATCGCGTCAATGGTTTCCAGCAGAAAGCGCTGGCGATTGGCGATCGAGCCACCGTACTGGTCGGTACGGGTGTTCAAAGCGCTGCTGAGGAACTGATCGAACAGGAACCCGTTGGCAGCCATGATTTCGATACCGTCAAAACCGGCCTCCATCGCCATACGCGCAGACTTCACAAAGTCAGCGATGACACGTTTCACTTCTTCCGTTTCCAGCGAACGGGGCACGCTGGGTTGCACAGCGCCGGATTCACCAGGCTCGATCCAGGCATACACCGTGGTATCGACCGCCGGCTGAGTACCCGAAGAAACCGGAACCATGCCATGCACCGAAATATGGGACATACGGCCAACGTGCCATAACTGCGCGAAGATCTTCCCGCCCTTGGCATGCACCGCGTCGGTGACCTGACGCCAGCCTGGCAAGTGTTCGTCGGCATAAATACCTGGGGTGTACAGGTAGCCACGGGCTTCGTCGGAAATCGGCAGGCCTTCGGTGATCAGCAGACCAGCAGAAGCACGCTGTGCGTAATACAGCGCGGTGAACTCGTTAGGGATGTTGTCTAGTGTCCGGGTGCGGGTCATGGGGGCCATAACGACCCGGTTTTTTAGCGCAGTACCGGACAGATCGTAAGGGGTGAACAGCTTATTCATGATTAGTCTCGAAGTCGTTAACAGGTTGAAAGTTAGCGTTTGATTTACGACTTATCGAATGCGTCCAGCACATGTGTGCTGTACACCAACGCGGCACCGGCGTTCATGTTGATTGCCACGCCCAGTGCTTCGGCGACTTCTTCACTGGTGACGCCAAGTTTCTTGGCTTCGGCGGCGTGGAAGGCGATGCAACCGTCGCAGCGGGTGGTCACGGCCACGGCGAGGGAAATCAGTTCGCGGGTCTTCGCGTCCAGGTGATTGGTCTTGCCGCCGGCAGCGCCGAGCGCCGCCATGCCTTTCATTGTTTCCGGAGACAGGCCGTTTAGTTCTACCAAGCGAGTATTGATGTCTTTGCGGGTTTGCTTCCAATCTTGCATGGGATTCTCACAGGGATGGTGTTAATTACAGTTATCTAAAAACTTGCTAATAAGCTACCATCCAGTTGGTAGGCGTACAATGTGTTCGTGCTGATTTTCACTATCAACGCAATCGAAGGTATTGATAATTTGGTCCCGAACAATAGGAAATCGCTTCATAGGGATGACAATTACTGGACTGTTGATTGTCAGCACCGCTTGCTGTCAGGCATCGTCGAGACGCTCACATACTGATCGCCGCGGAGCGCCGTCATGGTTCGATTCACACTGGACAACCGGTTTTGCGCGGTGGCGATGCCGATATCGCACTTATTCAACTTGCTGACGCAGATGTCCGGCGTAGTCCAGCAAGGCCTGCCGATCAATTTGTCGCGCATCGTTAAACCCTGGTCCATTCTCCAAGCGACACCACCGAACAAACGCCTACCAGCGATCACTGTGCGCCTGCACCGTGCCGTAATGCCCGCCGCCAAATAGATCGCACAATGCCTGCGGCCCGGCATAGCTCAGTTGCCGGCCATAGCCAAAATTGCGTCTATCTCGCCTGCCCGCTGGTGCCATGATCGAACTCCTCTCGAAGCCAAACCTTTGAAACTTTCCCCACGTCATCCCGCCAAGGATGTTGAGTGTTATCAGGGATCAAGGCCCCTGCGACCTGTGAGGGGTGTCCACTAACGCGGGACTGGCGGCTCTTTACGACCGGGAGCTTGGGCATCTCATGATCTGGCCTCCTGAACACTTCCGAAGAAGTGGGCGGGTGGAGGCTGCGCTGGCTGACGAGACCAATGCCGCGAGATCCTGAGTCGGGTGAAGGCAGCGAGGCAATGACCGGGGCATGCCTGACTGTCAGTCAGGTGCAGTCCATTCCGTGGGCTGCGGCACCATCATCTGCATCGCTGTTGCTGGTGACTTCGGTGTTTGTCACGCCGATTGTCACGAGGGGGAATGCCGCAAAGCCTTGTACGAGGTGGGCTGCAGCAGTGGTAGGAGCGCCCGTCTCTTTCCGGGAGAAAGAGACGGGCGCAGGTTGGCGCAATAAAATGGCCAAGCGAATAGGTTGCTGCAAGGCAGCTATGAAAGGGGGAAGTTGCCGCAGTGGGCACACTGGTAAAAGTAGGCATCCATCACATCGCTGTGAGCGTGCGAGCCGCCGGACGCTAATCGCACTTTGGGAGAACCACCACGGTGTGGCGTAGCCTTAAAGGTTCTGGCTACCTGGGTTGCTGTCAACGACAGCGCTTGCACGGTCTTTTCTACGCCCACGGATAAACAGGGTCAAGGCTCGTTTTTCCGAGAATTCTGCGGCTGAGAATGACATCAGCTGTCTATGGAAATCATTGGTTTCCATAAGACGGTTGCGCCGATTTTTAGATTTTTCAAGTGAGGTCCATCCAAGCAGGGCGGCTTTGCAGCCCTGTTTGGATGGGCCCGCGTGGACAAGCGGATCACTGAGGTATGAGAACCGAGCGCTTACTCAGTTGCGCCACGTTTTGCTTTTAGGCGAGTGACATTCGCACCCGTCTGATTGGCGAATTCGCGTGGGCTGACATGCTTCTGCTGATTAGTCTCAAGGTAGCGACTCCACCAGTTCATGATCAGCCTGCGCTCCTCGATGAACTCGGCCTTGTGGATGTAAGCGGCGCGGACGTTGTTGCGTTCCTTGTGGCTCATCTGCCGCTCGATGGCTGTGTCCGTCCACAAACCTGACTCGATCAGTGCGCTGCAGGCCATCGAACGAAACCCATGCCCACAGATCTCGGATTTGGTGTCGTACCCCATCTTCCGAAGCGCGCTGTTCACCGTGTGTTCGGACATTGGTTTCCAAGACTTGGTATCGCCTGCGAACACCAAGTCAAATTTGCCTGTGATTGCGTGGATCTGCTCGAGCAGGGCGATCGCTTGCGGCGATAAGGGTACAAGATGGATATCGCCTGCCATCTTCGTACCCCTTGTGGAAAAGGGTACGCCTTCCAACGCTGGTCGCGTGTCGGGTATTTCCCAGACGCCACGTTTGAGGTCGAACTCGCTCCAGCGGGCGAAGCGCAGCTCGCTGGAGCGTACAAACACGTGCAGCGACAGCAAGACCGTCAGCCGGGTAAGTGCGCGACCTCTGTAGGTGTCGATACGCTCCTGCAATTCAGGCAGACGCGATAAGGGTAAAGCAGGGCGGTGAATCACCCTCGGGGCTTTGATCAAACCTTCAAGGTCGGAGGCAGGGTTTGCCGCGATCTGTCGAGCACGTTTCGCCTCGCGCATGATGCTTTGTAGGTGGTTTTGTACCCTTAAAGCGACGTCAATCGTGCCGCGTTTCTGGATCGCTTCCAGAGGTTGCATCAGATCATGGGTGTCCAGATCGACAATAGAGCGAGCGCCGATCAGCGGGAAGAGGTGAGTTTTGAGGCGACTCATCACTGTCTTGGAATAGTCCGGTGCCCACTTGGCTGACATTTCCGTGTGCCAGCCGAGGGCAACGCTTTCAAAGGTGCGGCCTTTGATCAGAGCGTCCGTCTTGGCTTGGTTCTTGGCTCCTATAGGGTCAGTGCCATCCGCCAGCATTCGCTTGACCTCCAAGCGCTTGCGGCGCGCATCGGCGAGGCCAACGATGGGGTAGTTACCGAATGAGGTCAGTCCTTCCCGGCCATCAGGTTTGACGTATCTGAGACGCCAGCCTTTGCGGCCATTGGGTTGGACTAGAAGGTAAAGGCCGTCGCCGTCGAAAAGCTTGTAGGCGCGGTCTGTGGGCTTGGCCGAACGGCAAGCGGCGTCGGAGAGTGGAGCAGTGGTGCGCGACATAAGGGTACTCCCTTTTATCGAACTGATCTTTATCCCAAACTCTACCCTTAAAATGGCTGGTACTTACCGGAATCCAACAGAACGCCAAAACGAAAAAACCCGCCATAAGGCGGGTTTTTCGGGGAGGTCAGAGATTTTGAAAGCCTTCTCTGGAACCTTGTCTGGCTCCACGACCTGGACTCGAACCAGGGACCCAGTGATTAACAGTCACTTGCTCTACCAACTGAGCTATCGCGGAATGGCGTGTATGTTACTGATTCAAAAAGAGAAGTCAAGCACCTGTTAGCAAATTGGCAGGTTCATGGGGACGGACGGTGGTTTATCGACCGTGGGCGGTTACCAGAATCGCTTCAGAGGTCTACCATGGCCGCCCGGAAGTGGTTACACGCGCTGCCGGCCATTCGCCGAAAAGGTACGCGCCATGAATCACCCAATCACCACACCTCGTCACAACGGGGTGTTCGCATGAGCATCGCTCAGATCAGCCTGCCCAAAGGCGTCGGCCCGCACGCCGAAAAACTGTTCGACGCAATCACTCAGGCCAGCACCGCTGACGAATTGAACCGTGCCGGCGGCAAGGCGGAAGGTTTTGTATTGGGCCTGGAAAGCGCCAAGGCCATCAAAAGCCAGGTCGCCGAATCGCTCTACGTCGCCTATGACGACGCTGCCAGCCAGCGCGCAACCGAACTGGCCTAACCGCCGAAGGTGACAGTGGCGAGCATCAGTTTGGCGTACAGCATCGTTGCGGCCAACTGCACCAGCCACAAGGCCAGGCCACCGAGAAACACGCCGGCAGCGACTTGCATCACCAGGTTGTTACTGCGTTTGGCCGGGGTGCGGGGCACAAAGTGGTCCAGCTCATCGCGGTCGGCGCGTAGGTCATCGTTTTTCATATCGGCTCTCGTAAGAATTCTTGGGTGTACATAAAACCTGTGGGAGCGAGCTTGGTCCGGGCGGCGTTCCGACGATGAGGTCATCACATTCAACATTGATGTTGGCTGGCCGGCCGCTATCGCAGGCAAGTCGGATCGCCGCACCGCAGCTCCCACATTTAATATGTGTGCAGTCTAGAGTGGTCGTTTGCTGCGCTGGGATTTATCTGAGACAAATAAAAAACGGGAGGCCATTTGGCTTCCCGTTTTTCGTATCACCGCACGACTCAGATCACCGCAACGATGGCCTTGGTCACAACGTCGATGTTGCTCTGGTTCAGCGCGGCAACGCAGATGCGGCCAGTGTCCAGGGCGTAGATACCGAACTCGCTGCGCAGGCGGGTCACTTGCTCAACCGTCAGGCCGGAGTAGGAGAACATGCCGCGCTGACGACCGACGAAGCTGAAATCACGCTGTGGAGCTTGCTTCGCCAGCTGCTCAACCATCTGGATGCGCATGCCGCGAATCCGCAGGCGCATTTCAGCCAGTTCTTCTTCCCACTGAGCACGCAGTTCCGGGCTGTTCAGTACAGCGGCGACGATGCTTGCACCGTGGGTCGGCGGGTTGGAGTAGTTGGTGCGGATCACGCGTTTGACTTGCGACAGCACGCGCGCGCTTTCTTCTTTCGATTCGCTGACGATCGACAGGGCGCCAACGCGCTCGCCGTACAACGAGAAGGATTTGGAGAACGAGCTGGAGACGAAGAAGGTCAGGCCCGATTCAGCGAACAGACGCACGGCAGCGGCGTCTTCGTCGATACCATCGCCAAAGCCTTGGTAGGCCATGTCGAGGAACGGTACGTGACCTTTGGCTTTCACCACGTCCAGAACGTTTTTCCAGTCCGCCGGGCTCAGGTCCACGCCGGTCGGGTTATGGCAGCAAGCGTGCAGGACAACGATGGAGCCGGATGGCAGGGCGTTCAAGTCTTCCAGCAAGCCAACACGGTTCACGTCGTGGGTCGCGGCGTCGTAGTAGCGATAGTTCTGCACCGGGAAACCGGCCGTTTCGAACAGCGCGCGGTGGTTTTCCCAGCTCGGGTCGCTGATCGCCACGACAGCGTTCGGCAGCAGTTGCTTGAGGAAGTCGGCACCGATTTTCAGTGCGCCAGTACCGCCAACGGCTTGGGTGGTGATGACGCGGCCAGCGGCGATCAGTGGCGAGTCATTGCCAAACAGCAATTTCTGCACGGCCTGGTCGTAGGCGGCAATGCCGTCGATTGGCAAGTAGCCACGGGAAGCGTGTTGAGCGACGCGAATCGTCTCGGCTTCGACAACGGCGCGCAGGAGTGGAATTCGCCCCTCCTCGTTGCAGTAAACACCGACCCCCAGGTTGACCTTGTTGGTACGGGTATCGGCGTTGAATGCTTCGTTGAGGCCCAGGATTGGATCACGAGGTGCCATTTCGACAGCGGAGAACAGGCTCATTTTGCGGCGGCTCTGAATGGAAAGTGGAGGGACGTGTCGCGCTCCAGCCGAATGCACTAGAGCGGTGCACAAACGGGGAGCTAGTATAGAGGCCATCTGCGATTGATGGCGACAGACGATTCGGCTTTTACGGTAAGTTTTTCCGATTATTTCTCGACCGTTAGTCGATTGGCATCGTCAAAGGTTTTACCCGATGTAGGACGATTGCCTTGAAAGCGCGGGCAATCGGCTCCACATTGAGCACAATCCAGTTTTTTCCTCGGGCGACATCGGTCGTTTGCGGTCTTTCCCGTTGCTGCCCGGTTCGCCCGGACAGGCGCGAACCCAGAGGTTTTTCATGTCTGAATTCCAGCTAGTCACCCGCTTCGAGCCCGCCGGCGATCAGCCGGAAGCCATCCGCCTGATGGTCGAGGGCATCGAAGCCGGGCTGGCGCACCAGACGTTGCTCGGTGTGACCGGCTCGGGCAAGACCTTCAGCATCGCCAATGTGATCGCCCAGGTTCAGCGTCCGACCCTGGTGCTGGCGCCGAACAAGACCCTGGCCGCGCAGTTGTATGGCGAGTTCAAGGCGTTCTTCCCGAACAACGCCGTCGAATACTTCGTTTCGTACTACGACTATTACCAGCCCGAAGCCTACGTGCCGTCGTCGGATACGTTCATCGAAAAAGACGCCTCGATCAACGATCACATCGAGCAGATGCGATTGTCGGCGACCAAGGCACTGCTGGAGCGCAAGGACGCGATCATCGTCACCACGGTGTCGTGCATCTACGGTCTGGGCAGTCCGGAAACCTATTTGAAGATGGTGCTGCACGTGGATCGTGGCGACAAGCTCGATCAGCGTGCGTTGCTGCGTCGCCTGGCAGATCTGCAATACACCCGCAACGACATGGAGTTTGCCCGTGCAACCTTCCGGGTCCGCGGCGATGTGATCGATATCCACCCGGCGGAATCCGATTTCGAAGCGATCCGCATCGAGCTGTTCGATGACGAAGTTGAAAGTCTGTCCGCCTTCGATCCGCTGACCGGCGAAGTGATTCGCAAGCTGCCGCGGTTCACGTTCTATCCGAAAAGCCACTACGTAACCCCGCGAGAAACCCTGCTGGGTGCCGTCGAAGGGATCAAAGTCGAGTTGCAGGAGCGCTTGGACTACCTGCGCTCCAACAATAAGCTCGTTGAGGCTCAGCGCCTGGAGCAGCGCACCCGTTTTGATCTGGAGATGATCCTCGAACTGGGTTACTGCAACGGCATCGAAAACTACTCGCGCTACCTGTCGGGCCGTGAATCCGGCCAGGCGCCGCCAACTTTGTTTGACTACCTGCCGGCTGACGCCTTGCTGGTGATCGACGAATCCCACGTCAGCGTGCCGCAGGTCGGCGCCATGTATAAGGGCGACCGTTCGCGTAAAGAGACGCTGGTGGAATACGGTTTCCGTCTGCCGTCTGCGCTGGATAACCGGCCGATGCGTTTCGACGAGTTCGAAAACATCAGCCCGCAGACAATCTTTGTCTCGGCCACACCGGGCAATTACGAGGCGGAGCACGCCGGTCGCGTGGTCGAGCAACTGGTCCGCCCGACTGGCCTTGTAGACCCGCAAATCGAAATCCGCCCGGCGCTGACTCAGGTCGACGATCTGCTCTCGGAAATCGGCAAGCGCGTGGCGCTGGAAGAGCGGGTGCTGGTCACCACGCTGACCAAGCGCATGTCTGAAGACTTGACCGATTACCTGGCCGACCACGGCGTGCGGGTGCGTTATCTGCACTCGGACATCGACACCGTTGAGCGGGTCGAAATCATTCGCGATCTGCGTTTGGGCACCTTCGATGTGCTGGTGGGGATCAACCTGCTGCGTGAAGGTCTGGACATGCCGGAAGTCTCGCTGGTGGCGATCCTCGATGCGGACAAGGAAGGCTTCCTGCGTTCCGAACGCTCGCTGATCCAGACCATCGGCCGGGCGGCGCGCAACCTCAATGGTCGGGCGATTCTCTATGCGGATCGCATCACTGGATCTATGGAGCGGGCGATCGGCGAAACCGAGCGTCGTCGCGACAAGCAGATCGCCTTTAACCTGGCCAATGGCATCACGCCCAAAGGCGTGTTCAAGGACGTTGCCGACATCATGGAAGGTGCCACCGTGCCGGGGTCGCGCAGCAAGAAGCGCAAAGGCATGGCCAAGGCCGCCGAGGAGAGCGCCAAGTACGAAGCCGAATTGCGCTCGCCGGGCGAGATCGCCAAGCGTATCAAGGCGCTGGAAGAGAAAATGTACCAACTCGCCCGCGACCTGGAGTTCGAAGCAGCGGCGCAGATGCGCGACGAGATTGGCAAGTTGCGTGAGCGGTTGATCACCGTCTGATGGCGAAACGCGGTCCCTGTGGCGAGGGGGCAAGCCCCCTCGCCACAGGTTCGTGCATGACTCGAAATTAATGCGCTTCCCCAGCCTTCAATCCCGCCGGCAACGCCTTGGTCAGCAACACCGCCAGCATGCTGATCCCCAGCGCAATCCCGACAAAGTGAAACGCATCGTTGTAAGCCATGATCGATGCCTGCTGATGCGCGATTTCACTGAGCTTACCCAGCGCTGCCGTCTCACTGCCAAACCGATCCGTCAGCGACGTCATGCGCTCGGCTACCTGCGGGTTGGTCGGCACAATCGCTTCACGTAAATAATCAAAGTAAGTCTTGGTTCGCGCATCCAGCAACGTGGCGAGGAGGGCGATGCCAATCGCGCCGCCGAGGTTGCGCAGGATGTTGAACAGGCTCGACGCCGACCCCGCGTCCTGCGGCAGGATGTAGGCAGTAGCGATCAACGAGATGGTCACCATGATCAGCGGCTGGCCCAGCGCGCGGATGATCTGGATTTGATTGAACTGCGGCCCGGCGAAGTCCGGGTTCAACACCCCCGATGAAAAACTCGCCAATCCAAATAGCCCGAAACCCAACGTGCACAGCCATTTCGGCGAGACGTACTTCATCAGCTTCGGCACCAGCGGAATCAGAAACAGCTGCGGCACGCCCATCCACATGATCACTTCGCCGATTTGCAGGGCGTTGTAGTTCTGGATCTGTGCCAGGTACAGCGGCAACAGATAGATCGAGCCATACAGTCCGACACCCATTCCGACACTGGAAATACTCGATAAACCGAAGTTGCGATTACGCAGGATGCCGAGGTTGATCAGTGGATTGGGCTTGGACGTCTGCACGATCACAAAGGTGATCAGGCTGACTAGCGCGACGCTGCCCAGGGTTACGATCAGGCTCGATTCCAGCCAGTCCTTGCGATGGCCTTCCTCCAGAAACACCTGCAAACAACCGAGGCCGACGCCCAGCGTGAGAATGCCCAGGTAGTCGGTGCTTTTCAGCAGTTCCCAGTGAGCTTCTTTCTTCTCCAGGCCGTACATCAGGCCGGCGATCATGATCAGCCCTGGAGGAATATTGATGTAGAAGATGTATTCCCAGCCCCAATTCTCGGTCAGCCAGCCACCGAGGGTCGGGCCGATGGAGGGCGCGAACGTCGCGGTCATGGCGAACATCGCCATGCCTTTGGCGCGGTGGTGTTCGGGGAGTTTGATCAGGGTGAGGGTGAACGCCAGCGGTATCAGCGCGCCGCCGGTGAAGCCCTGCAAGGCACGGAAGACAATCATGCTCTCCAGGCTCCAGGCCATGGAGCAGAGCAGGGAAGCAGCGAGAAACCCGAGGGACACCCACACCGCCAGCCGCCGCGCCGAGAGCAACTGCACCAGCCACGCCGTCAGCGGGATCATGATGATTTCCGCCACCAGGTACGAGGTGGAAATCCACGAGCCTTCTTCCAGGGTGGCCGACAGCGCGCCCTGAATATCCTTGAGCGATGAGTTGGTGATCTGGATGTCGAGCACCGCCATGAAGGCGCCGAGCATCACGCTCATTACTGCGATCCAGTCCCGCCGGGTCGGTTCGCCGACCGGGCGGATCAGTTGATCACCGGCCATCGTCAGGGGCGTCTTTGATGTTCACTTTGGCGGTGACTGACATGCCCGGACGAATCTTGCCTTGCAGCGGGTTGTTCGCGGCGAAGGTCAGTTTTACCGGAATCCGTTGTACGACTTTGGTGAAGTTGCCGGTGGCATTGTCCGGCGGCAACAGGCTGAACTGCGCACCCGAGGCGGCGAACAGGCTGTCGACTCGCGCATCGATTGGCATGTCGCTGTAGGCGTCAAAGATCAGTTCGGCTTTTTGGCCGGGCTGCATGCGGCCGATCTGGGTTTCCTTGAAGTTGGCCTGAATCCAGATGTCCTGATCCGGGACGATCGACATCAGGTAAGCACCCGCCTGCACATACTGGCCTTCGCGGGCGGCGCGCTGGCCGACCAGGCCGCTGATGGGGGCGTGGATTTCGCTGCGGGTCAGGTTCAGTTCGGCCTGGGCCAGATCGGTTTTGGCGTTGGCGATCATCGCGTCGAGGCGTTTGATCTCGGCGGCCAGGGAGTTGATTTGTTGGCGCTGACTTTGGGCGTCCGCCTGGGCCTTGGTCACTTGCGAGCGGGCGATGTGGTTGTCGGCGGAGAGGGTGGTCACCCGTTCTTCCGAGACATAGCCGGGTTTGCGCAGGGTTTGCGCGCGAGACAAGTCGATCTGCGAACGACCGAGGCTGGCCTGGCTGGACGCGACTTGCGCCTCGCTGGCAGCGATCAGACTGGCTTGCTGAGTCAGTTTGCTTCGGGCTTGCAGGCGTTCGGCTTCACGGGTGGCGAGGGCGGCATTGGCGCGGTCGACGGCGAGGTGGAAGTCATCGCCTTCGAGCTTGATCAGCAGCTGACCTTTCTCGACGTGCTGGTTGTCCTGCACCAACACCTGATCGATTCGCGCGCCCAATTGGCTCGACACGCGGGTGATCTCGCCCTGGACATAAGCGTTGTCGGTGCTTTCATAGAATCGCCCCTTGAAGAACCACTGGGCGAAAAAGCCCCCGGCAATCAGCAGGACGAGCAGCAGGAAAATAGACAGGCGACGCTTGAGTTGGGCAGGCATGGGCAGACTGTAGTCGAGAGCTGTAAGGAAAGTTATCAGCGGTCAAATCTGGCATACAGCGAATGATGGGTAAATGCCATCGGCTGATAATCAGCCATTCACCGAGGCTAGAGCGCGTTGTAGACGCAACCTTGGCTTAAATGCCCTGTTCACTGGAGCCGAGCGGGCAACGCCTGTTACCATTCGCCCTTTGTTTTATCTTCATTTCGAGACTTGCCATGACCACCGTCCGCACTCGCATCGCGCCATCGCCTACCGGGGATCCCCACGTAGGTACCGCTTACATCGCTTTGTTCAACTACTGCTTTGCCAAGCAGCACGGCGGTGAGTTCATCCTGCGGATCGAAGACACTGACCAATTGCGTTCGACCCGCGAGTCCGAACAACAGATTTTCGACGCCCTGCGCTGGTTGGGTATCGACTGGAGCGAAGGTCCGGATGTTGGCGGCCCGCACGGTCCTTACCGTCAGAGCGAGCGTGGCGACATCTATCAGAAATACTGCCAGCAGTTGGTCGAAATGGGCCACGCTTTCCCGTGCTTCTGCACCGCCGAAGAGCTGGACCAGATGCGCGCCGAGCAAATGGCCCGCGGCGAAACCCCGCGTTACGACGGTCGTGCGCTGCTGCTTTCGAAGGAAGAAGTTGCGCGTCGCCTGGCCGCTGGCGAGCCACACGTGATCCGCATGAAAGTGCCGAGCGAAGGCGTTTGCGTGGTGCCGGACATGCTGCGTGGCGACGTCGAGATCCCGTGGGATCGCATGGACATGCAAGTACTGATGAAGACCGACGGTCTGCCGACGTACTTCCTGGCCAACGTTGTCGATGACCACCTGATGGGCATCACCCACGTTCTGCGCGGCGAAGAGTGGCTGCCATCGGCGCCGAAACTGATTCTGCTGTACGAGTACTTCGGCTGGGAACAGCCAGAGCTGTGCTACATGCCGCTGCTGCGTAACCCGGACAAGAGCAAGCTGTCCAAACGCAAGAACCCGACCTCGGTGACGTTCTACGAGCGCATGGGCTTCATGCCGGAAGCGATGCTCAACTATCTCGGTCGCATGGGCTGGTCGATGCCGGACGAGCGCGAGAAGTTCTCGCTGCAGGAAATGGTCGATAACTTCGATCTGAGCCGCGTCTCCCTCGGCGGGCCGATTTTCGACATCGAGAAGCTGTCGTGGCTCAACGGCCAATGGCTGCGTGACTTGCCGGTGGAAGAGTTTGCTTCGCGCCTGCAAACGTGGGCGCTGAACCCGGAATACATGATGAAGATCGCGCCGCACGTGCAGGGTCGGGTTGAAACCTTCAGCCAGGTCGCACCGCTGGCCGGTTTCTTCTTCGCCGGTGGCGTGAACCCGGACGCCAAGCTGTTTGAATCCAAGAAGCTGTCGGGCGATCAGGTCCGTCAGTTGATGCAGTTGATTTTGTGGAAGCTGGAAAGCCTGCGTCAGTGGGAGAAGGACAGCATCACCGCAACGATTCAAGCGGTGGTCGAATCCCTGGAGCTGAAGCTGCGTGACGCCATGCCGCTGATGTTCGCCTCGATCACTGGCCAGGCCAGTTCGGTATCGGTACTCGATGCGATGGAAATCCTTGGTCCGGACCTGACCCGTTTCCGTCTGCGCCAGGCGATCGACTTGCTGGGCGGCGTGTCGAAGAAGGAAAACAAGGAGTGGGAAAAACTCTTGGGCAACATCGCCTGATTCCCACTGTTCTCTGTAGCAGCTGCCGAAGGCTGCGTTGGGCTGCGCAGCAGCCCCTTATGGCAGCAACACAATCTGTCTGAAAGGGCAGGGTGGCCGAATCGCGAGTGCTACGCACTCGAACGCAGCCTGCGGCAGCTGCTACAAGAGCGGATACACCCCCGGATTTACGGGGGAGGGCGG
Organism: Pseudomonas lyxosi; assembly: GCF_047758685.1. Lineage (NCBI taxonomy): Bacteria > Pseudomonadati > Pseudomonadota > Gammaproteobacteria > Pseudomonadales > Pseudomonadaceae > Pseudomonas > Pseudomonas lyxosi. The sequence goes on along the minus strand of NZ_CP180481.1, from coordinate 6,021,941 downwards.
TAAGTGATTGTTATGTCGGCAAAAAACTTTGAAATATTTTAAAAATAAGTTTGACAGCCTTCCGATGCGCCATTAAGATTCGCCCCGTCCTCAGCGATGAGGGGCTATAGCTCAGCTGGGAGAGCGCTTGCATGGCATGCAAGAGGTCGACGGTTCGATCCCGTCTAGCTCCACCAATTTACACTTCAAGGTCTGGCCACACCGGCCTTGAAGCGATCAACACTCAGCGTTGATCTGTTGTATAGAAGGGTTTGCGTCCCCTTCGTCTAGTGGCCTAGGACACCGCCCTTTCACGGCGGTAACAGGGGTTCGAGTCCCCTAGGGGACGCCAGTTTTACAGAAGCGATGTTGCAAGATGTCGCTCCGCCGCGAGGCGAAAAATCCGGGGCTATAGCTCAGCTGGGAGAGCGCCTGCATGGCATGCAGGAGGTCAGCGGTTCGATCCCGCTTAGCTCCACCAATTTTACAGTTCAAGGTCTGGCCACACCGGCCTTGAATCGATCAGCTCTCAGCACTGATCAGTTGTATAGAAGGTTTTGCGTCCCCTTCGTCTAGTGGCCTAGGACACCGCCCTTTCACGGCGGTAACAGGGGTTCGAGTCCCCTAGGGGACGCCACGATTACCCGCTCTGCGGGATTTTATAAGGGTCATTCAATTATTGAATGGCCCTTTTGTTTGTCTGGCGTTTGGCCAAATCCCCCTATTTCTTTCAAACTGTTCTTCAGACCAGCGGTCACATCCACGACTTGCGGAAAATTATTATGAGAATAATATTCTAGTCGTAATATTCGGAGGCAACGATGAACGATAAAAAAGCTCAAACCCGCGAACGCATCCTCAAGGCTGCCAGCGCAGCGCTGATTCAGCGCGGCCCGGCCGAGCCGAGCGTGGGCGAAGTGATGGGCGCGGCCGGCCTGACCGTCGGCGGCTTCTATGCGCACTTCGAAAGCAAGGACGCGATGATGCTGGAAGCGTTCAAGCAACTGCTCGGTCATCGCCGTGGCTTGATCGCCGACATGGACGCCGAATTGACCGGCGAAGAGCGTCGCGCGTTGGTTGCTGCGTTTTATCTGTCACGCAAACACCGTGATTCCTCTGATTCAGCCTGCCCGATTCCGGCTTCTGTCGGTGAACTGGGGCGCCTGCCGGACGCGTTTCGCGTGGCATTGAATGAGCATGTGGAAATGATGGTCGCGCAGTTGGCGGCCAGCCCGGAAGACACCGACAAAGCCTTGGCCGACATGGCCTTGATGGTCGGTGGTTTGGCTTTGGCTCGCGCGTTGGGGCCAGGAGAATTGTCCGATCGATTGCTGCGCGCCGCCAAGTCTGCGGTGCTGTGACCTAAAGGCATTAGCTTGAGGAGTGAGAGCGATGAGCACGTTAAAGTGGGTTCGTGGCGTTAATGGCACCTTGGGCTGGTTCGCACCGAAACTGGTCGCGAGCAAAATGCGACTGGCTTTCATGACGCCGCGGGATCTGCCGCCGCGTGATTGGGAATTGCCGCTGCTGGCGAAGTCCGAGCGAATTACCCTGCGCTTCGGCCTCTCGGCTCTGCGTTGGGGGCAAGGCCCTGCGGTGTTGCTGATGCACGGCTGGGAAGGCCGGCCGACGCAGTTTGCCAGCCTCATCACTGCGCTGGTCGATGCCGGTTACACCGTGGTTGCGCTGGACGGCCCGGCTCACGGTCGCTCTCCGGGCAACGAAGCGAACGTCGTGCTGTTTGCCCGAGCCATGCTTGAAGCCGCTGCCGAGTTGCCGCCGCTGCAAGCCGTCATCGGTCACTCCATGGGCGGCGCCAGTGCCATGCTCGCCGTTCAGTTGGGCTTGCGTACCGAAACCCTGGTCACTATTGCTGCCCCGGCGCGGATTCTCGGCGTGTTGCGCGGTTTCGCACGCTATGTACGGCTGCCACCGAAAGCCCGCTCGGCGTTCATTCGTCAGGTCGAGAAAGACGTCGGCATGCGCGCTGCGGCACTGGATGTCGCGCACTATCAACTCGACATGCCCGGCCTGATCGTTCATGCCGAAGATGACTGCTATGTTCCGGTCAAGGAATCGCAGCTGATCAACGAAGCCTGGTTCGACAGCCGTTTACTGCGCCTGAAAGAGGGTGGTCATCAGCGGGTGCTGGCAGATCCTCGGGTGATTGATGGCGTGCTGTCACTGCTGGCCGGTCGCAGTCTGCAATCGCGCCAATCGGCCTGAGCATCCGTTACACTGCCCCGGTGAAAATTTTCTGACCGGGAGTGGGGCATGGGCTGGGATCGGGCAACGCCATTTATCATTGATCTGGAAGTCGGCGCAGAGGACATCGATGGGCTGGGTCACGCGAACAACGCGGTATACGTGACCTGGCTCGAACGCTGTGCCTGGCGCCACTCCCAGCGCCTTGGCCTGGACTTGGTCGAGTATCGTCGGCTGGATCGGGCGATGGCGGTGGTGCGGCACGAGATCGATTACCTGGCGGCCGCCTATGAAGGCGATGAGTTGCAATTGGCGACGTGGATCGTCGATTGGGACCAACGCCTGAAAATGACCCGACACTTCCAGTTGAAGCGCCCCAGCGACAACACCACGTTGCTGCGCGCCCAAACCACCTTCGTCTGCATCGAACTGTCGACCGGCAAACCCAAGCGTATGCCGGCGGAATTCATCGAGGGTTACGGCCCTGCGCTGCAAGTCGCGATCTCATCGACGCTTTCGAGTAAACTGCCGCACGTTTTTCGTTGAGTGTGTTTTTCATGCAAATTGCTTTGGCGCCCATGGAGGGGTTGGTCGACAACATCCTGCGGGACGTGCTGACCCGTGTGGGCGGTATCGATTGGTGCGTGACCGAGTTCATTCGGATCAACGATCAGTTGCTTACGCCTGCCTATTACCACAAGTTCGGCCCGGAACTGCTGACCGGCGCCCGCACCGCATCCGGCGTGCCGCTGCGGGTGCAGCTGCTCGGTTCCGATCCGGTATGCCTGGCGGAAAACGCCGCGCTGGCCTGCGAGCTGGGTTCCGAGGTCATCGACCTGAACTTCGGCTGCCCGGCCAAGACCGTGAACAAGTCCCGTGGCGGTGCGGTGCTGCTCAAAGAACCTGAGCTGCTGAACCAGATCGTCGAACATGTCCGTCGTGCCGTTCCGGCGCACATTCCGGTGACTGCCAAGATGCGCCTCGGTTTCGACAGTCCGGACGGTGCTCTGGTCTGCGCCACGGCCTTGGCCGAAGGGGGCGCGGCGCACATCGTGGTTCACGCGCGGACCAAAACTGACGGCTACAAGCCGCCGGCCCATTGGGAGTGGATCCCCCGGGTGCAGGATGTGGTCAAGGTTCCAGTGTTCGCCAACGGCGACATCTGGAGCGTCGAAGACTGGCGTCGTTGCCGCGAAATCAGCGGCGTCGAGGACATCATGCTCGGCCGCGGCCTGGTGTCGCGCCCGGACCTGGCGCGGCAAATCGCAATGGCGCGGGCCGGCGAGGACGTCGTCGAGATGACCTGGGCCGAGCTGTTGCCGCTGATTCAGGACTTCTGGCTGCAAGCCAAGGCGCAAATGACGCCACGCCAATCGCCGGGTCGCTTGAAGCAGTGGCTGGCGATGCTGACCCGCAATTACCCTGAAGCGGTCGAGCTGTTCACCGTGCTGCGTCGCGAGACCGAACTGGATCAGGTCTCGCGTTTACTGGGTCTTCAGGTGTCCGAAGCAGCCTGAAAAAAATCTGCAAATAATCTCTTGAAAAGCAATCAGCGGTCCTTATTTAAGGATTACGCGATGCCGAATTCGGGTCGCGGAGACAAAAAAACTTGCTGATCTGTTTTCAGGAGATTTGAACCATGAGTACTGCATTTTCGATGGCACCACTGTTCCGTTCCTCGGTAGGTTTCGACCGTTTTAATGACCTGTTCGAAACCGCCCTGCGCAACGAGCCAGGCAGCACCTACCCACCCTACAACGTGGAAAAACACGGCGACGACCAATACCGCATCGTCGTAGCGGCCGCCGGCTTCCAGGAAGAAGACCTGGAGTTGCAAGTGGAAAAAGGTGTGCTGACCATCAGTGGCGGCAAGCGTGACGCGAACGAAGACGTCACTTATCTGTACCAAGGCATCGCACAGCGTGCCTTCAAACTGTCCTTCCGTCTGGCGGACCATATCGAAATCAAGGCCGCCGGTCTGAGCAACGGTTTGTTGAGCATCGACCTGTTGCGGGTGATTCCGGAAGAGGCGAAAGCCAAACGCATCCCGATCAACGGGACGCAAAAGCCAGCGCTGCAGCACTGAGTCATTCGAAGACACACATTCGTCTGAGCAGGCTGTAATCCGCTGAATGAAGGCCCCGACTCGTCGGGGCCTTTTTGTTACGGCGAAAAACAGGCATGCGAGCTTTGCCGCCTTGCAACGGTTTCTCTACAATCCACGCCAGTTTGCCGACTCCCATTCTGCCTGGTCGGCCCGGAGCTTTTTTTCATGGACGAGATACAACAGCGTTGGCTGTACGCGCTTTCTGCGCCTTTGGTTGCCCTTAATCCCGATGCCGATTACACCGCCGCCACGTATTGCTTCGACCTCAAGCACGTTGATGTCGAAGGCGGTTGGGGCATTACCACGCGGCCAGAACTGCTGGAAATGCTGCGCACGGCCGATAGCGGCCACGCCACACAGCTGAACGAAGCCTATCGCCAGTGGGAACGGTGTCTGCCATCCGAGTGGCAAGCGTTGATCGAGACACTCGATACCCGTCAGCGGGCCTTTTATGAACTGGCCAGTCGCACGTTCGGAGAATGTGGGCCGGGTGGCATACGCGCTTGGGACATCGGACGCATGGGCTTTCTGCTCCGTAGTGCGGTGCTCCATGGCTGGATCGATTTGACCGAAAGCCTTTGGCTGCATGGCCGGATGGCGGCGCGCGCACGGTATTACTACGACAGCTGGACCACCTACCTGAACGCTTTTATGGTCGGCAAGGCTTTCTGGAGTTGCCTGGGGAATGCCGACGAGCAACTGGCCCACGAATACGACCGCCAGGGCGACTACCCGGGCAACACAGTCATCCCTGAAAAAATCGACCGCGATGCCCGGGCGCTTTTCGCGCAACTGCCTTGGGACATGCCGCTGCACCTGCCGGAACGCCCGGATACTTTAGGGGAGTTCGACTGGTCATGAGTTGCTGGATTCGCTTGGGCATTGAGCCTACCAAAGACAACGACGCCATTCGCGGTGCCTATCGCGCGCGCTTGCCGCAGCATCACCCCGAGACCGATCCGGAAGGCTTTCAAGCCCTGCGTGAGGCCTATGAAGTGGCTTTGCGCTTTGCTCGCGAGGAAGACCTCGATACCGAAGCACCGGTCGTTGCCGGACAAAGTGCTGCCGAGCAAGTGTTAGCAAGCTTCGAAGCGTTGCTGCTCGACTCGACGCGACGCTTCAATCCGCAGGCCTGGCAAGCGTTCAATCTCGACCTTGATCGGCTGTCGCTGGAGACACTGGACGAAGTGTGCTGGGCCTTGCTGAGGCATTTGATCGACGCCGGGCCGATTTCTCACACCTGTGCACGTTTGCTGGCGCAACGCATGGGGTGGGCAAGCCGGATGTTGGACCTGGCGTTCGAGAACGCACAGCAGGTCGATGAGTTTCTCCAGCGAATCGATGCACCGGATCCGTTCGACACATCGCTGATGGCCCATTGGTCGGCGTCCGCGCAACTGGAAACCCTCTGGTACGTGCGCACCCTCAACTACCTGCACCACAACGAACCGCTGGCCGATTACAAACATTTCGCAAGCCTTCACACCTGTCTACCGCTGCCCGCTGACGACAGCCTGCTACAACGTTTGGCCGTGCAATTCAGTCAGGCCGGAATCGCCAACAAGGACTTTCTCGACATTGTGAGCGAGCAGCATCGTCTGGCTCCGCAGGATGTCGACTGGCTTTATTTGGTGGCTCGCCAGCGCAGCGTGCTAGGGCTTGAGGAGCTGGCCTTGCAAGCCTGGGTGCGGCTCTGGAACGAGCATCAGCATCCGAAAGCCGCGACCTGGTTGCTGGAGCTCTGTGCTCGCCATCAGCCGTTGCGTTTGCCGTTGCTGATACAGGCCTTTGATCGACTGGAAAATTTCCGCGACTGGTCCCATGACCTCAGCGATGTCACCCAGGAATACGGCAGCCCGTCTCAACGTCCGGAGACGCTGGCGCGCTGGTTCCACGCCCGGCAACTTGACCTGGCCGGCATTGCGGGGGCCTTCGTCGGATGGCGCATCAGTGGCGACGAATTGCCTTTGCTGGCGTGGCTGCTCGAAGAGATCGATGACCCGCAGCTGCAGACGCTGTACCAGCATGCGTGGGCGTTGCACCGTGGCGACGTGCTCTTGCTGCAACGGGTGCTGGACGCGCCTGAAAGCCTCGACGTGCTCGACGCGTTGGTATTGCAAGGGTTCAAGTATCAGGCCGAACAGCAAATCTGCTGGCTGACTCAAGCGCCGATCCCGTTGGCGCTGAACGCATTTCTCGACAGCCAATCCGCGGACCCGGTGCTCGCATCGGAACTGCAGAAGGGCGAGCCGCGTGAGCTCAGCCTGCTGTGGCTGCGTCGTTTGCGGTCCTACGACGCTCGAGCAATGGCACGGCTGGATGAGGCGTTCGCGCTGGGCAAGCAAGACCCGGTATTAAGCGGCGTGTACCTGCAAGCCCAATTGGCCGAGCAGGGCCTGCTGCTGCCCGCGATGGCGACTCAGCTTGATGTGTGGGAATGGCATCGCCAAGCGCTGTACCTGTTGGCAACCCTCGATCAACCACAGCGTTGGCTGGGCGCGCAATCGGCGGCCTGCGTGGATTTGATGGATGTTCCGCGCGATCATCCGCTGGCTCGTTTACAGCCGCTGTTGCGCCGATTGAGTCGCGAGCAGGGTAGCCTGAACGGTTTGCTCGGCTGGCTGCAAGCGGCGGATCCGGTTCATGCCTTGCTTGCCCGGCAACTGCTTGGCGTCCAGGAGGCACTCGACAGCACACAGTTGCTGTCCAATGACCGTTTGTTCGAGTGCATGCGCAGCGACATCCGCGCGTTCGACGACGATCTGCTGGGCCGGATGTTGTTGTGTGGCGTGCTGTATCAGGACCCGCTGCTCGATGCCGAGCAGCGTGGCTATTTACTTGGCAGAATTTCCGCCGTCACCAATCCCGAGGACTGGTTCGACGGGTTTCGCGACGGTCTGATCAAAGGAGAGCCGCAGCGGCCACCACGCTCGTCGCTGGAAGACAGCGAAGGGATCGACAGCGAGGCGTTTTACCTCGCGCTCGATGCGCTCAAGAGCTTGGCGCGCTATGGCAGTGCCGGCGTGCCGCGCGGGAAGATTTTGCAGCGCATGCAGCGAGCCAAGGATGATCCGGCTCACGGGTTGGGTCTGCGGTTTGCCTTCAGTGCATTGCTGTCCTGGAGCGAACGCCTGCTGCTGGCCAAAAGCGACAGCCGTCCCGCGTCATCCGCTGCTTTCTGGCGTTTAGGCACGCGACTGGGGCGCACGGCATTTATCGGACAGGTGCTGGGGTGCATGCTGATCACCCTTGTGGCGGCGATTTTCAGCGGCACCCCAGCCGTGCTGTTGCTGGGCGTTGCGTTTCTACTCAGTGCCGTATTAAGGCGCCTGCATGACCTCGGTCGCGGAATTCCCACGTTGCTGATTTGCTGCTGCCTGGCGCCGGTGTTGCCGTTTCTGCCGCTGGTGTTGTTCGGCTTTCCCGGCGACAAACTGCCCAACCGCTATGGCGTACCACCGGACGGCGCGGGTGAGGACACACTGCCCGGTGGTTTGCAGGCCACCCTGCGGCGGCTCAATGGTTAAAGGCGGAGTTGGTCCAGCGCCTTATTGAGTTGTGAGCGATGGCTGGCAATCTCCACCGATTGCTGGCCACCGAGCACGGAGGTAAAAGCATCCAGCCAGCCGGCAATTTGTTCACGCTCATCGCCCAGGCTTTGCATCCAGGCACGCTCCAGTCGCGCCAGCAGGGTGCGATTGGGCAGCGCATCGCGCGGGTGAATTTTCAGGGCAGTGAGCCGTTCATGGCTGTTTTGCCGTGATTGCTGATCAAGCCCGGTAGGGCTGCGGTCGATGCTGTGGCTGTGACGTTCACCGCTGGCCAGCAAGGTCACATCGACTTCGAGCAAGCCATTGATGTCATAGCTGAAGCGTACATCCAGGGCTTGCGTCTGGTCGCCGGGTGTCACGGGTACGTCGAAGGCATCGATGAAAATATTGTCCCGTACCCACGGCCGTTCACCCTGATAGACCGCGATGCGGATAAATGCCTGCTGTGGATGCGTCGTGTAGAAGCGTTGCACCCGGGAGGTCGGGATCACGGTGTTGCGCTCAATGATAGGAGAGAAAGCGCCGCTGACGTCTTCACCGCGATTCGTCGAGATGCCCAGCGTGTAGGGGCAGACGTCGGTCAGGATCAGTTCCTCGATGGCGCCATCGCGGGCCTTGCACGCGGCTTGGGTGGCCGCCCCCAGCGCGACAATCGTGTCCGGGTCGAGGTGGCGATAAGGCAGGCGCCCGAAGAGTGTGGCAACCATTTGCTGCACCGCGGGCATCCGCGTGGCGCCACCGACCAGCACCAGGCTGTCGAGGTCCCTGGGCTTCAGTCGGGCATCGCGCAGGGCCTGTTCGATGGGGGCGCGCAAGCGGGCCAACAGCGGTTCCCAGATTTTCAGCGCCGCCGCTTCATCCAGTGACCATTCGCGCAACTCGCCGGCACCGTTCCAGCTCAGTTGCTGCGCGCCTTCTGTGAGCTTGCATTTGAGTTGCTCAAGGGCGTCGCCGAGGCTGGCCAAGGCCTGGGCATCAATCATCTGTGCAGTGAGTTGCCAGTCTTTCAGGCAGGCCTGCATCAACGCCGCGGTAAAGTCTTCGCCGCCGAGGAAGTTGTCGCCGGTGGAGGCATGGACCTCAATCAGCGGCAATGCGTATTCCAGTACCGTGACATCAAAGGTGCCACCGCCCAGATCGAAAATCAGCGTGCGCTCGAATTTTTGCTCGTGCAGCCCATAGGCCATGGCGGCGGCGGTAGGTTCATTGATCAAGCGCGACACTGCCAGGCCCGCCAGTTCAGCGGCAAACAGCGTGCGCTTGCGTTGCTCGTCACTGAAGTAGGCCGGCACCGAGATCACCGCCTCGTGCACCGGGTGGCCCAGCCAGGCTTCGGCATCCTGCTTGAGCGAGCCGATCACCAGGGCCGACAGCTCTTCCGGACTGAATTGCCGACCGCCCAATTCGAACTGCTTGTCACTGCCCATGAAACGCTTGAACGCCGCCACCGTGCGTTCCGGATGGGTCGTCAGGCGGGCGCGTGCCGCATTGCCAACCAGAATGCTGTCGTCCTCATCGAGGCTGACTACGGAAGGGGTGAGGAATTCGCCGAGGGCGTTGGGAATCAACTGTGCCCGACCTTCCTGCCAAACGGCGATCAGGCTATTGGTGGTCCCAAGATCGATACCCAGCAAGGCCGGGCGGGGGAGGGTTGCATCCTGCATGATTGATCTCTTTGAGGCGGTGTAAAAAATCGCGACCCTACAGGTTGAGAGAAAAACTGGCAATTGCACGGCGCCACTCGTCCCTGTAGCAGCTGCCGAGCCCGCGAGGCTGCGTTCGGCTGCGAAGCAGTCGTGAAATCAGGCGATGCGGTGTGTCAGTAGAACCGAGTGCATAGGTTCTACGACTGCTACGCAGCCGAACGCAGCCTCGCGGGCTCGGCAGCTGCTACAAAATTGTGTGTACGCCGCGCTCACTTGAGCAACTTCTGAAAATCCTCCACTGGCAGCGGCGGGCTGTGCAAATACCCCTGATAAAAATGACAGCCCAGCCCCTGCAAGAATTCCAGCTGCTCCGGCGTCTCTACCCCTTCGGCAATCACTTTCAATTCCAGGCTGCGGGCCATGGCAACGATGGCTCGGATGATCTCGGCGTCGTTGGGGTCGGTGGTGGCGTCGCGGATGAACGATTGGTCGATTTTCAGGGTGTCGACCGGCAGACGCTTGAGGTAGGTCAGTGACGAATAACCGGTGCCGAAATCGTCCATGGCGAAACTCACACCGAGTTTTTTCAGGCTACGCATTTTATTGATGGTGTCTTCCAGGTTCTGAATCACGATGCCTTCGGTGATTTCCAGTTTCAGCAGCGAGCAGGGCAGACCGTGGCTGAGGAGGCTGTGTTCAATGCGTTCGACGAAGTCGTTTTGGCGAAATTGCCGCGGGCTGATATTCACGCACAGGCTGAAGTCCAGCGGATCGACCAGGCCTTTGGCGATCAGTTGTTTGAAGGCACTGCAGGCTTCGTCGACGATCCAGGTGCCGACTTCCAGAATCAGCCCGCTGTCCTCCAGCACCTTGATGAACTCGGTGGGCGATTGCGCGCCGAGGTCCGGGTGGTTCCAGCGCACCAGCGCCTCGGCGCCGACGATGCGGTCATTCCGGGCGTCCACCTGAGGCTGGTAGTGCACGCGGAATTCGCCCCGGGAAAGGGCCAGGCGCAGGTCGGTTTCCATGCGCAGGCGTTCGCTCGCCGCCTTCTGCATGGTGTTGTGGTACATCTGCGTGGTGTTGCGGCCCGAATCCTTGGCCCGGTAGAGGGCGATGTCGGCGCGTTTGAGCAGGTCGGTCGGGGTCGAGCCGTGATCGGGAATCAGCGCGATGCCGATGCTGGGGGTTACTTGCAGGCGTTGTCCGTCGAGGAACATCGGCTCCGACAGCAGTTCACGCAAGGTGTCCGCCAGTTGCAGGACTTGCTCGCTGACCTCGTTGCGCGAGCCTTCGAGCCCGCTGAGCAGCACCACAAATTCATCACCGCCCAAACGCGCGACGGTGTCTTCCATGCGCACGCTGGCTTCGAGGCGCGCGGTGATGATTTTCAGCACGGTATCGCCCACCGGATGACCGAGCGAATCATTGATGTGCTTGAAGTGATCAAGGTCGAGAAACATCAGGGCGCCGCGCAGGTTGTGGCGCTTGAGCAGGGCAATCTGCTGACTCAGGCGATCCATCAGCAGGGCGCGGTTGGGCAGGTTGGTCAGTGGGTCGTGGTAGGCCAGGTGACGGATCTGAGCTTCAGCGTTTTTCAGCAGGCTGACGTCCCGCGCGGTTAGCAGCAGGCAGGCGGTTTCGTTGAGGGTGATCGGTTCTACCGAAACTTCGACGGTCAGCAACTCGCCGCGTTTATTGCGCCCGAGCATTTCCTGGTGATGCACCCGGCCTTTGATCTGGAGTTCGGCGAGCAGTGCCGAACGTTGTTTTTCCTCGGCCCAGATGCCGACCTGATACACCGTGCGACCGACCACTTCATCGGCGCGGTAGCCGGTCAGGCGGCAGAAGCCATCGTTAACTTCCAGATAACGCCCGGTGTCGCGCTCGGTGATGGTGATGGCGTCGGGGCTTGAGTGGAAGGCCTTGGCGAACTTCTCTTCGCTGGCCTTGAGCGCGGCTTCCGAGCGTTGCTGCTGAGTAATATCGCGCAGGGTGGTGACGATGCACGGCTGGTCGCCGACGCTGATCTGGCGGCTGGAAATCACACAGGTCAGGGCTTGCCCGTCTTTGTGCTGAACGAGGATCGCCACGTTGTTCAGACCCTGTTCGCGGATGACCTGCTCGATCCGTCGCAGGCTTTGCGCCGAAGCGTCCCATAGACCGATTTCGTCGGCGCTGCGGCCAATCACGTCGGCGGCGCTCCAGCCGAAGGTCTGGGTGAAGCTGGAGTTGATCTCGATGAATTGGCCGGTGTCCTGACGGGTCACGCAAATCGGGTCCGGGCTGACCTGGAACAGGGTGGCGAACTTCTCTTCGGACGCCACCAGAAGCTGCTCCCGCTCCACCTGGTCGGTGATGTCGAGCAGCGTACCGGCCATGCGCACCGGGACACCGTTTTCATCGCGATAGAGTCGGGCGCGGCTTTCCAGGTAGCGCGAGCTACCGTCCGGCAGTTGCACGCGGTAGGTCAGTTGATAATTGCCGGCAGGGCCTTCTCGCAGGCTGCGATAGGCATCGCGCATGGAGTCGCGCTCTTCACCGGGCACGCCTTCAAAAAAATCGTCGAAGGATTCATGGAAAGGTATGGGGTCCAGCCCGTGCAGCTGGGCGGCGCGTGCCGAGCCGTACAGCATGCCACTGGGAATGTGCCAGTCCCAAGTGCCGAGTTGCGCTGAATCCAGCGCCAGGTCGAGGCGCTCCTGGCTGTCTTTCAGGGCATGTTCGGCGGCTTTGCGTTCGGTAGTGTCAAGGAACGTACTCAGCAGATAAGGCTGGCCTTCGAGCTCGACCTTTTGCGCGCTGAGGATGCCGTCGTGGATCTGGCCGTTGCTGGCACGAAATTGCACCTCCATGTTGATCAGTTCGCCCTTGGCCTTGGTGGCTGCGACGAGTTGCGCCCGTTGCTCCGGATGCACCCAGAGGCCCAGTTCCAGGGTGGTGCGACCAATAGCGTTCTGTACTGGCCAGCCAAACAGGCTTTCGAAATACTGGTTGGCTTCGCTGATCAGGCCGTCTTCCTGGCGAGTCAGCAGCACCATGTTCGGACACAGGTGGAACAGCGTGGCGAAGCGTTTTTCCGAGCTGCTCAACGCCTGTTCGCGCTGGCGCTGGTGGGTGATTTCACGGATGACGCCAATCATGCGTGGTCGACCGTGTTTGTCCGGCAGCAGGCTGCCGTTGATCTCCAGCCAGTGCAGGCTGCCGTCGGGCCAGCGGATGCGGTGATGCATCGCCTGTTCCAGCGGGGCGCCGGCGATCACCGCGTCGAAGGCGCGAATGGTTTTCGCCCGATCCTCTGGCGGCAGCAAGTCGAGGTATTCCAGATCCGCCGGCAGCGGTTGCCGGGGATCGAAGCCGAACAGCGCCTGGGTACCCCGCGACCAGCTGATCTGCCCACGTTCGATGTCCCAATACCAGGCGCCCAAATGTGCGCCGTTGAGGGCAGCCAGCAATTGTGGGGCGCTTTCCCAGCTCTGCTCGGACCGTTTTGGGTCAAGCGCCTGTATACGCGGCATTGGCGGAATACGGTCAACAGATTTCGGCATTGGCAAGCCTTGGCTGGTGGGATGTCAGTTTCAGTGACTCGAGGCTCTATAGACGTAGCACAGCTTAGCCGAGAGTCCCTGGCAGATCGATTTGTGCATCCAGCAAGGCCATGAAGGCCCGTGCCGCATTCGACAACGTCCTTTCTGTGTGCAGGATATAGCCTAGCTGGCGAGTGAGTTGTATGCCTGGTAAAGGTATTCGCGCAACCTGATCATCCAGCATGGTGCGCGGCAACACGCTCCAGGCCAGGCCGATCGAGACCATCATCTTGATGGTTTCCAGATAATTCGTGCTCATGGCGATGTTCGGCGTCAGGTCTTGAGCTTCGAACAGGCGCCGGACGATGTGGTGAGTAAAGGTGTTGCCGCCAGGGAAAACCGCCGGGTGCAGCGCAATGTCCGCCAGGCTGACCGGGCCGTGGCTGATCAGCGAGTGCTCCGGGGCGACCACGAAGTCCAGCGGGTCGTCCCACACCGGCGTGGCCTTGACCAGTGCGTGGGGCTCCGGCGCCAGGGTAATGACCGCCAGTTCAGCGCGGCCATGGAGGATTTCTTCGTAGGCCACTTCCGAATCGAGGAACTGAATATCCAGCGCCACTTGCGGGTAACGTCGGGTGAACTCCCTTAATAAGGGGGGCAAGCGGTGCAGGCCGATGTGGTGACTGGTGGCCAGGGTCAGGCGGCCGGTCACTTCGCCGGTCAGGTTGGTCAAGGCGCGGCGAGTGTCGTCCAGCACATTCAGAATCTGATAGGCCCGCGGCAGCAAGGCGCGCCCGGCCTCCGTCAGGCCGACTTCACGGCCCAGGCGATCGAACAGGCGCACCTTCAATTGCTGTTCCAGCCCGGCGATACGCTTGCTGATGGCCGGTTGCGTGAGGTGCAACCGTTCGCCAGCGCCGGAGAAGCTACCGGTCTCGGCAATCGCGATAAATGCATTGAGGTTGGCGAGGTCCATTGCAGTATTCCAGTTGGTTATCCAAAGCATAAAAAATATGAATTTGAGTTATTTAATGTAACCCCCTAGGATCGACCTCACAAGCCAAGGGGTTATTGAGTTTTTCAAGATCCACGGCATAGAAACAAGCTGATGAGGACCGTCTGATGGCCGGCAAAACGCTTTACGACAAGCTTTGGGATTCCCATGAAGTGAAACGGCGCGACGATGGGTCGTCGCTGATCTATATCGACCGCCACATCATCCATGAAGTGACTTCGCCCCAAGCTTTCGAAGGCCTGCGTCTGGCCGGGCGCAAGCCTTGGCGCGTCGACTCGATCATCGCCACCCCGGACCACAACGTACCGACCACTCCGGATCGCAAGGGCGGCATTGAAGCGATTACCGATCAGGTCTCGCGCTTGCAGGTTCAGACCCTCGATGACTACTGCGACGAATATGGCATCACTGAATTCAAAATGAATGACGTGCGTCAGGGCATCGTTCACGTGATCGGTCCGGAGCAGGGTGCCACCTTGCCGGGCATGACCGTGGTCTGCGGCGACTCGCACACCTCGACCCACGGCGCGTTTGGTGCATTGGCCCACGGCATCGGGACTTCCGAGGTCGAGCACGTGTTCGCCACGCAGTGCCTGGTCGCCAAGAAAATGAAAAACATGCTGGTGTCGGTCGAGGGCAAGTTGCCGTTCGGCGTGACCGCCAAGGACATCGTGCTCGCGGTGATCGGCAAGATCGGCACCGCCGGCGGTAACGGCCACGCCATCGAGTTCGCCGGCAGCGCCATTCGCGATTTGTCCGTCGAAGGCCGCATGACCATCTGCAACATGTCCATTGAAGCCGGCGCTCGTGTCGGTCTGGTGGCTGCGGACGAAAAAACCGTGGCTTACGTCAAGGGCCGTCCATTTGCCCCGAAAGGCGCGGAATGGGACATGGCGGTCGAAGCCTGGAAAGACCTGGTGTCCGACGCCGATGCGGTGTTCGACACCGTCGTCGAACTCGACGCCACTCAGATCAAGCCGCAAGTCAGCTGGGGCACTTCGCCCGAGATGGTCCTGGCGGTTGATCAGAACGTGCCGGACCCGGCGAAGGAAATGGACCTGGTCAAACGCGGTTCCATCGAACGCGCCTTGAAATACATGGGTTTGAGCGCCAACCAGGCGATCACCGACATTCAACTGGACCGCGTCTTCATTGGTTCCTGCACCAACTCGCGGATCGAAGACTTGCGCGCTGCGGCGGTGATCGCCAAGGGCCGTAAAGTCGCTTCGACCATCAAGCAAGCCATCGTGGTGCCGGGCTCGGGCCTGGTGAAGGCGCAAGCCGAGGCCGAAGGCCTGGACAAGATTTTCCTCGAAGCCGGTTTCGAGTGGCGTGAACCGGGTTGCTCGATGTGCCTGGCGATGAACCCGGACCGTTTGGAGTCGGGCGAGCATTGCGCCTCGACCTCCAACCGCAACTTCGAAGGGCGTCAGGGCGCCGGTGGCCGTACGCACCTGGTCAGCCCGGCCATGGCCGCGGCGGCTGCCGTCCACGGTCGTTTCATCGACGTTCGCGAACTGATCTGAGGAACCGCACATGAGAGCTTTTACCCAACACACCGGTTTGGTCGCGCCATTGGACCGTGCCAACGTCGACACCGACCAGATCATTCCGAAGCAGTTCTTGAAGTCGATCAAACGCACCGGTTTTGGTCCGAACCTGTTCGACGAATGGCGTTATCTGGACGTGGGCTATGCCTACCAGGACAACTCCAAACGTCCGCTGAACAAGGATTTCGTGCTCAACGCCGAGCGTTATCAAGGTGCCAGCGTGCTGCTGGCCCGCGAAAACTTCGGTTGCGGCTCCAGCCGTGAACACGCGCCGTGGGCGCTGGAAGAGTACGGTTTTCGCAGCATCATCGCGCCGAGCTTCGCCGATATCTTCTACAACAACAGCTTCAAGAACGGCTTGCTGCCGATCATCTTGAGCGACGCTGAAGTAGATGAGCTGTTCCAGCAAGTCGAGGCGAATCCTGGCTACGAGTTGAAGATCGACCTGCAAGCCCAGACCGTGACCCGACCTGATGGCAAGGTCTACAGCTTTGAACTTGACGAGTTCCGCAAGCATTGCCTGGTCAACGGCCTGGACGACATCGGCCTGACCTTGCAGGACCACGAAGCGATTGCGGCGTTTGAAGCCAAGCACCGTGCGAGCCAGCCTTGGTTGTTTCGCGACGCGTGATTGATCCGAAATTGATGTAGACAGGGTGGGCCTCTTCGCGGGCAAGCCCGCTCCCACAGGGATTTTCAGTGTTCACAAAACCTGTGGGAGCGGGCTTGCCCGCGATGAGGTCCGGACAAACACCACAAGGCTAAACCCCAAAAAGGAAGTCCATATGACCAGCACCGCCCAGCACAGCCAAGTCGTACAAAAGCAATTCGGTGAACAGGCCTCGGCCTATCTGAGCAGCGCCGTACACGCTCAGGGCACCGAATTCGCGTTGCTACAGGCTGAACTGGCAGGGCAGGGCGATGCTCGTGTGCTGGACCTGGGCTGCGGCGCCGGTCACGTGAGTTTTCACGTGGCCTCGCTGGTGAAAGAAGTGGTGGCCTACGATTTGTCGCAGCAGATGCTCGACGTGGTGGCCGGTGCCGCCGTCGATCGCGGTCTGACCAACGTCTCCACCGTGCTGGGCGCCGCCGAGCGCCTGCCGTTCGCCGATGGTGAGTTCGATTTCGTCTTCAGCCGTTATTCGGCGCACCATTGGAGCGATCTCGGCCTGGCCCTGCGAGAGGTTCGCCGGGTGCTGAAGCCGGGCGGCGTGGCGGCGTTCATCGACGTATTGTCACCGGGCAGTCCGTTGTTCGACACTTACCTGCAAAGCGTCGAAGTGCTTCGCGATACCAGCCATGTGCGCGATTATTCCGCCGGCGAGTGGTTGCGTCAGGTCAGCGAAGCGGGGTTGCATACCCGTGGCACCACCCGTCAACGGCTGCGACTGGAGTACACCTCGTGGGTCGAGCGCATGCGCACACCAGAGGTGATGCGCGCGGCAATCCTCGAGTTGCAGCAGTCGATGGGTAATGAAGTACGCGAATATTTTGAGATTGAGGCCGATGGTTCGTTCAGTACAGATGTACTGGTGCTGTGGGCAGAGCGATAGACTTTTTCCGGGCGCGCCCACGGGCGCACCGACTGATGACATGAGGAAAGCATGAGCAAGCAGATTCTGATTCTCCCAGGTGACGGTATTGGCCCGGAAATCATGGCCGAAGCGGTCAAGGTGCTGGAGCTGGCGAACGACAAGTACAGCCTGGGCTTCGAGCTGAGCCATGACGTGATCGGTGGCGCTGCCATCGACAAACACGGCGTGCCGCTGGCTGACGAAACCCTGGACCGTGCTCGCGCGGCCGACGCTGTATTGCTGGGCGCCGTGGGCGGCCCGAAATGGGACACCATCGAGCGTGACATTCGCCCTGAGCGCGGCCTGCTGAAGATTCGTGCGCAACTGGGCCTGTTCGGCAACCTGCGTCCGGCGATCCTGTACCCGCAATTGGCCGAGGCTTCGAGCCTGAAGCCTGAAATCGTGGCTGGCCTGGACATCCTGATCGTCCGTGAACTGACCGGCGGTATCTACTTCGGCGCGCCACGCGGTACCCGCACCCTGGAAAACGGCGAGCGTCAGGCGTACGACACCCTGCCGTACAGCGAAAGCGAAATCCGTCGCATCGCCCGCGTCGGTTTCGACATGGCCATGGTACGCGGCAAGAAGCTGTGCTCGGTGGACAAGGCCAACGTACTGGCTTCCAGCCAACTGTGGCGTGAAATCGTCGAGCAAGTGGCCG
The DNA here is from genome assembly GCF_047758685.1 of Pseudomonas lyxosi. Lineage (NCBI taxonomy): Bacteria > Pseudomonadati > Pseudomonadota > Gammaproteobacteria > Pseudomonadales > Pseudomonadaceae > Pseudomonas > Pseudomonas lyxosi. The sequence goes on along the minus strand of NZ_CP180481.1, from coordinate 6,004,126 downwards.
AGGATTACCCTGAAGTCGAACTGAGCCACATGTACGTCGACAACGCCGCCATGCAACTGGTGCGGGCACCAAAGCAATTCGACGTGATCGTCACTGACAACCTGTTCGGCGACATTCTTTCCGACCAGGCGTCGATGCTTACCGGTTCCATCGGCATGCTGCCGTCGGCATCGTTGGATACCAACAACAAGGGCATGTACGAGCCGTGCCACGGTTCGGCGCCGGACATCGCAGGCAAAGGTATTGCCAACCCGTTGGCGACCATTTTGTCGGTGTCGATGATGCTGCGTTACAGCTTCAATCTGCAGGATGCGGCCGATGCGATCGAGAAGGCCGTCAGTCTGGTATTGGACCAAGGCCTGCGTACTGGCGACATCTGGTCGGCCGGTTGCACTAAAGTCGGTACGCAGGAAATGGGCGACGCAGTAGTCGCCGCGCTGCGGAATCTGTAATCTCTCGGGCCCGCTGCAACTTTCACTTTGAAAGCAGCGGCCCACTTTTTAAAGAAGGTGTAGTTGCGATGAAACGTGTAGGTCTGATCGGTTGGCGCGGTATGGTCGGTTCCGTGCTCATGCAGCGGATGCTGGAAGAGCAGGATTTCGATCTTATTGAGCCGGTGTTTTTCACCACTTCCAATGTCGGTGGCCAAGGCCCGTCCGTGGGCAAGGACATTGCTCCGCTCAAGGACGCTTACAGCATTGAAGAGCTGAAAACCCTTGACGTGATTCTGACCTGCCAGGGTGGCGACTACACCAGCGAAGTCTTCCCGAAGCTGCGCGAAGCTGGCTGGCAGGGTTACTGGATCGACGCCGCTTCCAGCCTGCGCATGCAGGATGACGCAGTGATCGTGCTGGACCCGGTGAACCGCAAGGTCATCGACCAGCAGCTCGACGCGGGCACCAAGAACTACATCGGCGGCAACTGCACCGTCAGCCTGATGCTGATGGGCCTGGGCGGTCTGTTCGAAGCCGGTCTGGTCGAGTGGATGAGCGCCATGACCTATCAGGCGGCCTCCGGTGCCGGCGCGCAGAACATGCGTGAACTGATCAAGCAAATGGGCGCGACCCACGCCGCTGTCGCCGATCAACTGGCCGACCCGGCCAGCGCGATCCTCGACATCGACCGCCGTGTGGCCGAGGCCATGCGCAGCGACGCGTACCCGACCGAAAACTTCGGCGTACCATTGGCCGGCAGCCTGATCCCGTGGATCGACAAGGAACTGCCGAACGGTCAGAGCCGCGAAGAGTGGAAAGCCCAGGCAGAGACCAACAAGATTCTCGGTCGCTTCAAGAGCCCGATCCCGGTCGATGGCATCTGCGTGCGCATCGGCGCCATGCGCTGCCACAGCCAGGCGCTGACCATCAAACTGAACAAAGACGTGCCGATCGCCGACATCGAAGGGCTGATCAGCCAGCACAACCCTTGGGTCAAACTGGTGCCGAACAGCCGCGAAGCCAGCATTCAGGAACTGAGCCCGACGAAAGTCACCGGCACCCTGAACGTACCGGTTGGCCGTCTGCGCAAGCTGAACATGGGCACGCAGTACCTCGGCGCGTTCACCGTCGGCGACCAACTGCTGTGGGGCGCGGCTGAACCGCTGCGTCGCATGCTGCGGATCCTGCTTGAGCGTTGATCGATTGAAGTAATAAAAGAACCCGCGCCTTGAAAGAGGTGCGGGTTTTTTTATGCCCACAGATCGTTCCCACGCGCAGCAAAGGGATGCATCCCGTGACGCTCCGCGTCACAGTTTCAAGGGCGGACGCAGAGCGTCCATGGTGGCATTCCCACGCAGAGCGTGGGAACGATCGGGGTGGGCGCGAATTGCCTGCATCCCAACCACCCGGTAAAGTGCCGCTCCCCCCCGTTTCGCCAGAGGTAGAACCATGAGCCAGTCCTTTGATATTGCCGTGATCGGCGCCACCGGTACTGTCGGCGAAACGCTCGTGCAGATTCTCGAAGAGCGCGACTTCCCGGTCGGCAATCTGCACCTGCTCGCCAGCAGTGAATCGGCCGGCCATTCGGTGCCGTTTCGCGGCAAGAACGTGCGGGTGCGGGAGGTCGATGAGTTCGACTTCAGCAAGGTCCAGCTGGTGTTCTTCGCTGCCGGCCCGGCGGTAACCCTGAGTTTCGCTTCGCGCGCCACAGCCGCCGGTTGTTCGCTGATCGACCTGTCCGGAGCCTTGCCGGCTGATCAGGCGCCACACGTCGTGCCTGAAGCCAACGCGCAGGTGCTGGCCGGTTTGAAAAAGCCGTTCCTGGTCAGCAGTCCAAGCCCTTCGGCCACCACACTGGCGGTCGTGCTCGCGCCGTTGCTCGGTTTGCTCGATCTGCAACGCATCAATTTGACCGCCAGTCTGGCCGTCTCCGCCCAGGGTCGCGAAGCCGTCACCGAGCTGGCACGGCAAACGGCCGAGCTGCTCAACGTGCGTCCGCTGGAGCCGACCTTCTTCGATCGGCAGATGGCCTTCAACCTACTGGCGCAAGTGGGCAAGCCTGATGAGCAGGGTCACACGCTGCTGGAAAAGCGCCTGGTACGCGAGCTGCGTCAGGTCATGGCGCTACCTTTATTAAAGATTTCCGTCACTTGCATTCAAGCCCCGGTGTTTTTTGGCGATAGCTTTAACGTGACCTTGCAGTCGTCGAGCGACATCGACCTGGCAAAAGTCAACGCCGCCCTGGAAGACGCGCCCGGTATAGAGCTGGTGGAAGCCGGCGATTACCCGACACCGGTAGGCGATGCGGTAGGGCAGGACGTGGTCTACGTTGGTCGGGTTCGCAACGGGATCGACGACCTGTCGGAACTTAATTTGTGGCTGACGTCAGATAACGTACGCAAAGGCGCAGCGCTCAATGCTGTGCAGGTGGCTGAATTGTTGATAAAAGACCTCCTGTAAAAGATACTTGGCAACAATTTGTCGAATGAATCCAGCCGGGCGCTATGCTTGGCCGGACTGCTGAAGGCAGGCTCCCTCCGGGGCGTTGCGTGGCATGAATGAAATGATCGCGCGCGACGACTCTTCGCCGCCGCTCGCAATGCCTTACGGCAGCGACTATCAACACCTTCTCGCTGGCCGAGGAATGTTCAAACAAAGGATGAGGCTATGGTTCAAGTTCGCAAACTGGTGTTAGCAATAGCGGCCGCCTCGGCGCTGTCCTCCGGTATGGCGCATGCCCTCGGGCTTGGGGAATTGACCCTGAAGTCGACGCTGAACCAGCCCTTGGTGGCGGAAATCGAGTTGCTCGACGTCAAGGACCTCACCGCTGCCGAATTGGTACCGAGCCTGGCTTCGCCCGAAGATTTCGCCAAGGCCGGTATCGACCGCCAGGCGTTTCTCAATGACCTGACCTTTACCCCGGTGCTCAACGCCAGCGGCAAAAGCATCCTGCGTGTGACATCCAGCAAACCCCTCTCCGAACCCATGGTGAAATTCCTGGTTCAGGTGATGTGGCCCAACGGTCGCCTGCAGCGCGATTACAGCGTGCTGCTCGATCCGTCCAAATTCTCGCCGCAAACCGCTGATGCGGCTGCGCAGCCTGCACCGATGCAAACCGTCACCGCACCGGTGACCGGTGGCACCAAACCAACCCAATACACCACCGCGCCGCGCGATACCCTGTGGGAAATCGCTGCGAAGACGCACACTGGCGGCTCGGTCCAGCAAACCATGCTGGCCATCCAGGCGTTGAACCCGGATGCCTTTATCGACGGCAACATCAACCGGTTGAAAGCCGGTCAGGTGCTGCGTCTGCCGGATCAGGCGCAGAGCACCAGCCTGCCGCAACCGAAAGCCATTGCTGAAGTCTCCGCGCAGAACACCGCGTGGCGTCAGGGTCGTCGCTATGTGGCGAAGCCTGGGACCGGACAGCAGCAGCTCGATGCCACCAAACGCGCTCGCGGCGAAGGCCCTTCGTCGCAAACGGCGACAGACAAGCTGAGCCTGGTTTCCGCCGAGTCCGGCAAGGCCGGTGGCAAAGGCGCCGCGGGCGACGCCAAGAACTTGAGCAACAAGCTGGCCGTGACCAAGGAAAGCCTCGACACGAGCCGTCGTGACAACGCTGAACTGAAAAGCCGCATGACCGATCTGCAAAGTCAGATGGACAAGCTGCAACGCCTGATCGAGCTGAAGAACAATCAACTGGCCAAGTTGCAGGCTGAAGGCGCGGCGGGTGCGCCGACACCTGATGCGACTGCTCCGGCAATGTCAGCCGAACTGGCGGCCAATCCTGCGGCAGCGCCTACGGAAGCGGCTCCGGCAACACCTGCACCAGAGGCTGCTGCGCCTGAGGCCACGCCGGCTCCGGTCGAGCAGCCTGTTGAGCCGACGCCGGCAGCATCCGACGATCAGCAATTCAAAGAACTGCTGACCAATCCGTGGCTGCTGGGTCTGGCAGGTGGCGGTGCCGTGGTGGCGCTGTTCCTGCTGCTATTGCTGGCGCGTCGCCGCAAAGCCCAGCAAGAAGCCGAGAAGCATTTGCGCATGGCCCGTGACTTGGCCGAGGAGCAGGCGTTCTCCGCTGAGCTCGACCTGCCGAAAAGCATCTTCGAAGACCTGGACGTGCCGCCGCCGAGCGTGAAGCTCGCTACCGCGCCAACCCCGACGCCACCGCCTGCACCAGCCCCTGCACCCGCGCCGGCGCGGGTAATTGATCCGGTTGTGGTAACGCCGCCGATCGCTGCGCCACTGGTATCGCCTGCTGGCGAACGCGATGACAACGTATTGACCAAGGCGCAGTCGCACATCACTGCCGGTCGTCTGAATCAGGCGGCTGCCTTGCTGGAAGACGGGATCAAGCAAGAGCCGCAACGCAGTGACCTGCGCCTCAAGCTGATGGAAGTCTACGGTCAGCAAGGCGACCGCGATGCATTCGTTGCCCAGGAACGCCAGCTGGTGGCCAACGGTGACAACTTTGCACAGGTGGAAAAACTCAAGAGCCGCTTCCCGGCGATGGTGATTGCGGCAGCCGGTGGTATCGCAGCCGCTGCGATCGCCGCTGAACTGGACGCGCAATACGTCAAGGATCTGCTGCTGGACGAGCCTGAAGCGCCGGCACCGGCAGTGCCCGATGACTTCGACAATGCCTTCGATTTGAGCCTGGATGATCTGGAAGCTGCCTCTCCGGCGGTGGTTGAGCCAGAACCAGAGTCCGATGACCTCGACAGTGCCTTCGATTTGAGCCTGGATGATCTGGAAGCTGCCTCTCCGGCGGTGGTTGCACCAGAACCAGAACCAGAACCAGAACCAGAACCAGAGTCCGATGACCTCGACAGTGCTTTCGATTTGAGCCTGGATGATCTGGAAACTGCCTCTCCGGCAGTGGTTGCACCAGAACCAGTACCAGCAGCAGAGCCAGTGTCTGCGGCTGAACTGGACGAGTTCCCACTGGACGACGACCTGAGCTTCGAGTCGGTGTTGCAGCGGCAGACCGACATCAAGGAAAACCTCGATGACCTGTCGGACTTCGACCTGGATATGGATCTCGGTGGGGATGCCTCGCCGGCGACCCTGGCCGAAGACGACTTCCTGAGTCTGGATGAAGGCGTCAAGGACCTGGATTTACCTGCCGCTGAAGCGCCGGCTGTTCCCGAGGTTGCGCTGGACGATCTGGAGCTGCCAGCCGATTTCGACCTGTCGCTGGCTGACGAAATGGACGCGCCGGACGCTCCGGACGCGTTTGCAGCCGAACTGGAAGACGTCAACGCCGAGCTGGATCGTCTGTCCCAGAGTTTTGGCGAGCCGAGCTTCACGGCGGAAGACGCCATGGCCTCCGCAGCTGACGAGCCGGAATTCGATTTCCTTTCCGGCACTGACGAAGTCGCGACCAAACTCGATCTGGCCCAGGCCTACATCGACATGGGCGACGCCGATGGCGCCCGGGACATCCTCAACGAGGTGGTGACCGAGGGTGATGCAGGTCAGAAGAGCGAAGCCAAGGAAATGCTTTCGCGTCTGGCTTGATTGATCGGTAAGGCGTAAACAAAACGGCAGCCCATTGAGGCTGCCGTTTTTGTTTCTGTCCTGGGCGCCGGGCAGGGTACAAAACACACGCGCCTCTGGCGTCCCGGTCCGGCGGCCTTATAATGCCCGCCTTTGCGTACATCAGCAGGCTGTCACTCCTTGGCATATATAGATAATCCGGCTGCCGAAATGGTGGCCGAGGGCTTTTTCCGGATCGCGTTGGGCGTTGAATACAAAGGCTCGCGCTATCGCGGGTGGCAGCGCCAGGCCTCTGGCGTGCTCACGGTGCAGGAAACCCTCGAAAACGCCTTGTCCAAAGTCGCCGATTCACCGGTGTCGCTGCTCTGCGCCGGGCGTACGGATGCAGGTGTGCATGCGTGCGGTCAGGTGGTGCATTTCGATACCCAGGTCGAGCGCTCGATGAAAGCCTGGGTCATGGGCGCCAATATCAATTTGCCTCACGACGTCAGTGTCAGCTGGGCCAAGGTCATGCCGGCGCATTTTCATGCGCGGTTCAAGGCCATTGCCCGTCGCTATCGCTACGTGATCTACAACGATCAGATCCGACCGGCGCACCTGAACGAAGAAATCACCTGGAACCACCGTCCACTGGACGTCGAGCGCATGGCCGAGGCGGCGCAGTACCTGGTCGGCACCCACGACTTCAGCGCTTTCCGTGCCGGCCAGTGTCAGGCCAAGTCGCCGATCAAGGAATTGCATCACCTGCGCGTCACGCGTCACGGCAAGATGATCGTGCTGGACATTCGCGCCAGCGCCTTCCTGCACCACATGGTGCGCAACATTGCGGGCGTGCTGATGACCATCGGTGCCGGCGAGCGTCCGGTGGAGTGGATGAAAGAGGTGCTGGAGAGCCGCATTCGCCGGTCCGGCGGGGTGACGGCGCATCCGTACGGCCTGTACCTGGTGCAGGTCGAGTACCGCGACGAGTTCGAATTGCCCGAGCGTTACATCGGGCCGCACTTCCTGACCGGCTTCTCGGAACTTGACGGCTGACGCCCTCGAACGCTTTTGTTACCATCCGGGACTTTCTCGGATTTACCTTGGGGTTCTATCGACATGTCGGCCGTTCGCAGCAAGATTTGTGGGATTACCCGCATAGAAGATGCGTTGGCAGCCGTCGAGGCCGGGGCTGATGCGATCGGATTTGTGTTCTACGCAAAAAGCCCGCGGGCCGTGACGTTTCAGCAGGCGCGCTCGATCATCGAGGCGTTGCCGCCGTTCGTGACCACCGTAGGGTTGTTTGTCAACGCCAGCCGCTGCGAGTTGGGGGAAATCCTCGACGCCGTGCCGCTGGACCTGTTGCAGTTCCATGGCGACGAAACCGCAGCCGACTGCGAAGGCTGGCACCGTCCGTACATCAAGGCGCTGCGGGTCAAGGCCGGTGACGATATCGCGGCTGCGTGCGATGCGTTTCCAAGTGCCAGCGGTATCCTGCTCGACGCCTACGTTGAAGGCGTACCCGGCGGAACCGGTGAAGCGTTTGACTGGTCTTTGATACCGCAAGGCTTGAGCAAACCGATCATCCTGGCGGGTGGCTTGACGCCGGACAACGTCGCCGAGGCGATTACAAGGGTTCGGCCTTATGCCGTGGACGTCAGCGGTGGGGTAGAGGCGAGCAAGGGCATCAAGGATCACGCAAAGATTCAGGCATTCATTAAAGCGGTACGCAGTAGCTGATGTGACGGCTGGCACACTGCCGCCGTCCACAGGCATGGCTGAGGGTTTTTGGGGTGTACGCAGGTCACGTTTAGCTGATCCGGCAACCCATCGATCATCGCCACACACATGAATTTAGCTCAAGGGCATACGCGGGGCTGCGAACCAGAGCGTTCGGGCCGCCGGTACTGGAGAAAGAAAGCATGAGCAACTGGTTAGTAGACAAACTGATCCCTTCGATCATGCGTTCCGAGGTCAAGAAGAGCTCGGTGCCTGAAGGTCTGTGGCACAAATGCCCGTCTTGCGAGGCTGTGCTGTATCGTCCGGAGCTGGAAAAGACCCTGGACGTTTGCCCCAAGTGCAACCACCACATGCGTATCGGCGCCCGCGCCCGCATCGATATCTTCCTCGACGCTGAAGGTCGTGCCGAACTGGGCGCGGACCTGGAGCCGGTTGACCGTCTGAAGTTCCGCGACGGCAAGAAGTACAAGGATCGCCTGACCGCTGCGCAGAAGCAGACCGGCGAAAAAGACGCACTGATCTCCATGAGCGGCTCCCTGTTGGGCATGCCGGTAGTGGTGTCGGCCTTCGAATTCTCCTTCATGGGTGGTTCGATGGGCGCCATCGTTGGTGAGCGTTTTGTTCGCGCCGCCAACTACGCGCTGGAAAACCGTTGCCCGATGATCTGTTTCGCCGCTTCCGGCGGTGCGCGGATGCAGGAAGCCCTGATCTCCCTGATGCAAATGGCCAAGACCTCTGCGGTGCTGGCGCGTCTGCGTGAAGAAGGCATTCCGTTCATCTCCGTACTGACCGACCCGGTCTACGGCGGTGTTTCCGCCAGTCTGGCGATGCTCGGCGACGTGATTGTCGGTGAGCCGAAAGCCCTGATCGGCTTCGCCGGTCCGCGCGTTATTGAACAAACCGTGCGTGAAAAACTGCCGGAAGGCTTCCAGCGCAGCGAATTCCTGCTGGAACACGGTGCGATCGACATGATCATTCACCGTCAGGAACTGCGCCCGCGTCTGGGCAATCTGCTGGCACAAATGATGGGCCTGCCGACGCCGAAATTCGTCGCCGCGCCAATCGAGCCAATCGTGGTTCCACCGGTACCCGCCAACATATGATCGAACGTACCCTTGGCGAGTGGCTCGCCTACCTTGAGCAGTTGCACCCTTCGGCCATCGACATGGGCCTGGAGCGCTCGCAACAGGTAGCGTCCCGCATGGGACTGGGCAAGCCGGCGCCTCGGGTGATCACGGTCACCGGCACCAACGGCAAAGGTTCTACCTGCGCATTCGTGGCTTCGTTGCTGCGGGCGCAGGGCCTGAGCGTCGGTGTCTACAATTCTCCGCACCTGCTGCGTTACAACGAGCGGGTGCAGGTCAATGGCGTCGAAGCCACTGACACCGAGCTGTGCGAAGCCTTTGCAGCGGTCGAGGCGGGCCGTGGCGACACTTCGTTGACGTACTTCGAAATGGGCACCCTGGCGGCGTTCTGGCTGTTTCAACATGCCAGTCTCGATGCAGTGGTGCTGGAAGTCGGGCTGGGCGGGCGTCTGGACACGGTCAATGTGGTCGATGCCGATATGGCGCTGGTCACCAGCATCGGTGTCGATCACGCGGATTATCTGGGTGATACCCGTGAATCCGTAGCGTTCGAAAAGGCCGGCATCTTCCGCCAGGGCGCGCCTGCGCTGTGTGGCGACCTGAATCCTCCACAACCTCTGCTGGATAAAGCGCGCGAGCTCAATTGCCCGTTTTTCCTGCGTGGACGCGATTTCGACCTCGGCATCACCGATCACAACTGGCAATGGCGCGGTCTTGACGCTCAAGGGCGTGCGGTCGAGCTGCACGATTTGCCGTTGCTCGATTTGCCGATGGAAAACGCCGCGCTGGCGTTGCAGGCTTACCTGTTGCTCGGGTTGCCTTGGGCGGATGCACAAATTATTGAAGCGCTGAAAGCCACTCGGGTGGTCGGTCGCCTCGATCGCCGTCAGTTCGACTGGCAGGGCAAGCGCCTGAACCTGTTGCTGGACGTGGGGCATAACCCCCATGCGGCAGAGTATCTGGCTCGCCGCTTGGCCAGCCGTCCACCGGCCGGCAAACGTCTGGCGGTGTTCGGATTGCTGGCGGACAAGGATCTGGATGGTGTTGTCGGTGAATTGAATGCTAGTGTCCAGCAATGGGCCGTCGCGCCGCTGGATTCGCCGCGAGCACGTCCCGTTGCCGATTTGCACGCGGCGTTGCAGAACCTTGGCGCCTCGGTAACGTCCTATGACAGCGTAGCCGCCGCCCTGGAAGGGCAGTGCGCGCTGGCGACGGGCGACGACGAGATTCTGTTGTTCGGATCATTTTATTGTGTCGCCGAGGCCCTTGAATGGCTGGCCCGGCGCTCCACGGAGGAAGCGGCAAATGGCATTGCTGGATAAGGCATACAAACAGCGCATGGTTGGCGCCCTGGTTCTGGTGGCGCTGGCGGTGATTTTCCTGCCGATGCTGTTTTCCCGTCAGGATGAGCAGCGTCAAGTGACGGTTGAGGCCCCGGCTGCGCCGCAAGCGCCTGCGGTGCCGCAAGTTCAGGTCGAACCGGTGGTGGTGCCTGAGCCGCAAGCCCTGCCTCAGGAACCCGTGCCGAGTGATGATGAAATCGCTCAGCAAGAAGCGCCGTCGACAGTGATTGCCCCGAATGTACCGGTGGCGCCTGCGCCTGCCGCCAAACCGGTCACGCCAGCTCCGGCGCCGGCACCTGCGCCAGTCAACAAGCCAACGGTTGCACCTAGCCAGCCCATCACGGCTGCACCGGGCAAGCCGGACACGACTCAAAGCCGCGTCGATGCCAATGGCCTGTCGGTCAGCTGGTCGGTGCAACTGGCCAGCCTGTCGAGCCGTGCTAGTGCAGAAAGCCTGCAGAAATCCCTGCGCAGCCAGGGTTACAACGCCTACATCCGCACTGCCGACGGCAAGAATCGGGTGTTTGTCGGACCGCTGATCGAGCGGGCAGAAGCCGATCGTCTGCGTGACTTGTTGAGCCGCCAGCAGAACCTCAAGGGTTTCGTGGTGCGTTTCCAGCCTGAGCGCGGTTAAAACTATCGCCCCGATTTGAAATGCACTGACAATCGCAGCTTACCGATAGCCATGCGCTCTGCTAAAATGCGCCGCCTTATCCGTCTGTAGGCTGCACTGTGCCATTTACCTGGGTTGATTGGGCGATCGTTGCAATCGTCGCCATCTCCGCATTGATCAGTCTGAGCCGCGGCTTCGTCAAAGAAGCACTATCGCTGGTGACCTGGATCATCGCAGGAGTCGTCGCCTGGATGTTCGGTGGTTCATTGTCCGAGTACCTCGCCGGATACATCCAAACGCCGTCGGCCCGTGTGATCACGGGCTGTGCCATCATGTTTGTCGCCACGTTAATCGTAGGCGCAATGATCAATTATCTTATCGGCGAATTGGTTCGCGTCACCGGGTTGTCCGGGACCGATCGATTCCTCGGCATGGCCTTCGGCGCCGCGCGTGGCGTGTTGCTGGTGGTCGTGGCGGTCGGGCTGTTGAGCCTGGGACCGGTACAGCAGGACGGGTGGTGGAAAGAGTCACAGCTCGTGCCAAAATTTCTATTGGTCGCAGACTGGTCTAAAAACCTGATTCTCGGGTGGAGCAGTCAGTGGCTTGCCAGCGGTATCAGCGTACCCGCTGAGATACCGTTCAAGGAGCACCTCTTGCCGATGGCCAAAACGCCTCAGTGAGTTGTGTTCAGTTCAGATCCATTAAGTAGGGGTTGCGTCGCATGTGTGGCATCGTCGGTATCGTCGGTAAGTCGAACGTCAATCAGGCGCTGTATGACGCGCTAACCGTCCTCCAGCACCGCGGCCAGGACGCTGCCGGTATCGTGACCAGCCATGATGGCCGGTTATTCCTGCGCAAGGACAATGGCCTGGTACGTGACGTGTTCCATCAACGTCACATGCAGCGCCTGGTCGGTCACATGGGTATTGGTCATGTGCGTTACCCGACCGCGGGCAGCTCGACTTCGGCCGAAGCCCAACCGTTTTACGTCAACTCGCCTTACGGCATCACCCTGGCGCACAACGGTAACCTGACCAACGTTGAACAGCTGGCCAAGGAGATTTACGAATCTGACCTGCGCCACGTCAACACCAATTCCGATTCGGAAGTGCTGCTCAACGTGTTCGCACACGAACTGGCCCAGCGCGGCAAGTTGCAGCCAACCGAAGAAGACGTGTTCGCGGCCGTCACTGACGTGCACAACCGTTGCGTCGGTGGTTACGCGGTTGTGGCGATGGTGACCGGTTACGGCATCGTCGGTTTCCGTGACCCGCACGGCATCCGCCCGATCGTCTTCGGTCAGCGTCACACCGACGAAGGCGTCGAGTACATGATCGCCTCCGAAAGCGTCTCCCTGGACGTGCTCGGTTTCACCCTGATTCGCGATCTGGCACCGGGCGAAGCGGTCTACATCACTGAAGACGGCAAGCTGCACACCCGTCAGTGTGCGACCAACCCGTCCCTGACCCCGTGCATCTTCGAACACGTGTACCTGGCGCGTCCGGACTCGATCATCGACGGCGTGTCGGTCTATAAAGCACGCCTGCGCATGGGTGAGAAACTCGCCGAGAAGATTCTGCGCGAGCGTCCGGATCACGACATCGACGTGGTCATCCCGATTCCGGATACCAGCCGCACCGCGGCCCTGGAGTTGGCGAACCACCTGGGCGTCAAGTTCCGCGAAGGCTTCGTGAAGAACCGCTACATCGGCCGGACCTTCATCATGCCGGGCCAGGCCGCACGGAAAAAATCCGTACGCCAGAAGCTCAACGCCATCGAGCTGGAATTCCGCGGCAAGAACGTGATGCTGGTGGACGACTCCATCGTTCGCGGCACTACCTGCAAGCAGATCATCCAGATGGCCCGCGAAGCCGGCGCCAAAAACGTCTACTTCTGCTCCGCAGCACCGGCCGTTCGCTACCCGAACGTCTACGGCATCGACATGCCGAGCGCTCACGAGTTGATCGCGCACAACCGTTCGACCCAGGACGTGGCTGATCTGATCGGCGCTGACTGGTTGATCTATCAGGATCTGCCTGACTTGATCGAAGCGGTCGGTGGCGGCAAGATCAAGATCGAGAAGTTCGATTGCGCGGTGTTCGACGGCCAGTACGTCACCGGCGACGTCGACGAGGCTTACCTGAACAAGATCGAGCAGGCACGTAACGATGCCTCCAAGGTCAAGACGCAGGCAGTCAGCGCGATCATTGATCTGTATAACAACTGAGTAACTACCGGCCCTGAGGGGCCGGTTTTGTATCTACTAGAAGAGCAAGGCAAGGAGTGACAGCATGAGTCAGGATTGGGATGCCGGTCGGCTGGACAGCGACCTCGATGGCGTAGCGTTCGATACCCTGGCCGTACGCGCCGGTCAGCACCGCACGCCGGAAGGCGAACACGGTGATCCGATGTTCTTCACTTCCAGCTACGTATTCCGTACCGCCGCCGACGCCGCCGCACGGTTTGCCGGTGAAGTGCCGGGCAACGTTTACTCGCGCTACACCAACCCGACCGTGCGCGCGTTCGAAGAGCGCATCGCCGCCCTGGAAAGCGCCGAGCAAGCCGTGGCCACGGCGACCGGCATGGCCGCAATCATGGCGGTGGTGATGAGCCTGTGCAGCGCCGGCGATCACGTACTGGTGTCACGCAGCGTATTCGGTTCGACCATCAGTCTGTTCGAGAAGTACTTCAAACGCTTCGGCATCGAAGTCGATTACGTGCCTCTGGCGGACTTGTCCGGTTGGGATGCAGCGATCAAGGCCAATACCAAATTGCTGTTTGTCGAATCGCCATCCAATCCACTGGCTGAGTTGGTGGACATCGCCGAGCTGTCGAAAATCGCTCACGCCAAAAGCGCGTTGCTGGTGGTCGACAACTGCTTCTGCACCCCAGCGTTGCAGCAACCGCTGAAGATGGGCGCGGACATCGTCGTGCACTCGGCGACCAAGTTCATCGACGGCCAGGGCCGTTGCATGGGCGGTGTTGTGGCCGGTCGCAGCGAACAAATGAAAGAAGTCGTCGGTTTCCTGCGCACTGCCGGGCCGACCCTGAGCCCGTTCAACGCCTGGATCTTCCTCAAGGGCCTGGAAACGCTGAGCCTGCGTATGAAGGCTCACTGTGCCAATGCCCAGCAACTGGCCGAATGGCTGGAGCGGCAGGACGGCATCGAGAAAGTCCATTACGCCGGCCTCAAAAGCCATCCGCAGCACGAGTTGGCCCAGCGTCAGCAGAAAGGCTTTGGTGCGGTCGTGAGTTTCGAGGTCAAGGGTGGCAAAGAGGGCGCCTGGCGCTTTATCGATGCGACCCGTCTGATTTCCATCACCGCCAACCTCGGTGATAGCAAAACCACCATTACGCACCCAAGCACCACCTCTCACGGACGTCTGGCGCCGCAAGAGCGTGAAGCAGCGGGCATTCGTGACAGCCTGATCCGCATCGCGGTCGGTCTGGAAGACGTGGCAGACCTGCAAGCCGATCTGGCGCGCGGGTTGGCTGCCTTGTGATCGAGTTGTCCACGCCAAGCACTGGCACCAACGGCCGCGTTGCACTGGTTACGGGTGCTGCGCGGGGCATTGGTCTGGGGATCTCGGCCTGGCTGATCAGCGAAGGCTGGCAGGTGGTGCTGACTGATCTAGATCGGGTGCGCGGTTCGAAAGTGGCGAAGGTGCTCGGCGACAACGCCTGGTTCATCGCCATGGACGTCTCGAACGAAGGGCAGGTGGCGTTGGGCGTCGCCGAGGTGCTGGGGCAGTTCGGGCGTCTGGATGCGCTGGTGTGTAACGCGGCGGTTGCCGATCCGCACAACATCACCCTTGAAAGCCTTGATCTGGCGTACTGGAATCGGGTGCTGGCGGTGAATCTCAGTGGGCCAATGCTGTTAGCCAAGCACTGTGCGCCGTACCTGCGCGCTCACAGCGGCGCAATCGTCAACCTGGCCTCGACCCGCGCCGGGCAGTCGGAACCCGACACCGAGGCTTATGCGGCGAGCAAGGGCGGCCTGCTGGCCCTGACTCATGCCTTGGCGATCAGCCTCGGGCCAGAAATCCGCGTCAATGCGGTCAGCCCGGGCTGGATCGATGCGCGGGATCCCTCCGCGCGCCGTGCCGAACCTCTGACCGATGCCGATCATGCCCAGCATCCGGCGGGCAGGGTAGGGACGGTCGAGGACGTGGCGGCGATGGTCGCCTGGCTGTTATCGAAGAATGCCGGTTTTGTCACGGGTCAGGAGTTCGTGGTCGATGGCGGCATGACCAAGAAGATGATTTACAGCGAGTAATTCGAGCAGGGGCCGCGACAGCGGCGGTTTGAGGTTGCAGGCAGCCGTTGGCAGCGCTGCGGGAAATGACATGATTTTGTCTTTTTCAGAAAAACTTCAAGCGGGGTATTGACTTAGCTTCGGTACCTGCGTAAATTTCGCGGCCTCGGAGATGCAAACGGGTGATTAGCTCAGCTGGGAGAGCGTCTGCCTTACAAGCAGAATGTCGGCGGTTCGATCCCGTCATCACCCACCACTTCCGAGAGTCTTGCGAAAGCAAGATGGAAGCTTTTAAAAGCCTCCACCGACGCGCAGCGGTAGTTCAGTCGGTTAGAATACCGGCCTGTCACGCCGGGGGTCGCGGGTTCGAGTCCCGTCCGCTGCGCCATATTTTCCGAGTCAGAATTTATTCTGGTTCGAGATTGAAAGCCTCGAAGCTTCCAGTCAGACGAGTTACTTGGACGCAAGTCCAAAGCGATACGCAGCGGTAGTTCAGTCGGTTAGAATACCGGCCTGTCACGCCGGGGGTCGCGGGTTCGAGTCCCGTCCGCTGCGCCATATCTGCCTCAAGGCTCACTGAACGCCTTGGAGCTACGAAGAAAGCTGCTGGTAAAAGCCAGTGTCTACTTCGAGTCGATAGCAAAGACCCTGGTCGAAAGACCGGGGTTTTTTGTGTCTGCGATTTGGCTTTTCTCCTTGTCCCCGCAACCATGGGTATTCGCATCTGCTGGCCAAATGTGCCCGTGTGTCGAATTGTTACTCCTCTCGACGATTTCCCTCAATAACGCTTAGCCCTGATTAACCGGTGGCTGCGTGGCAGAAACACCTGTCTTTCATTCGCGTATTCAAGTTTTTCCTGGGGGCGAACCGCATAAAGCGCTTGGTTTGAAGTATCAACACTAATTAGAATGAGTCGCATTTAAAATATTTCTTCGCGCAGGGTTCCTTTAGATGAGTGATGCAGCGATGCCGGCGGCGCAAACCTTCCACGACCTGTACCGTGACCATCGTGGCTGGCTCGAAAGCTGGTTGAGGCGACGCATGAGCAATGGCCATGATGCGGCGGACTTGAGCCAGGATACGTTCGTGCGTTTACTCGCCAGCTCCCAGCACATGGCTGACCTGCAAGAACCCCGCGCCTATCTGGCGACGGTCGGCAAGCGACTGCTGAGCAACTTCTATAAGCGCCGCAGCCTGGAGCAGGCCTACCTCGACGCCTTGGCGCTGCTGCCCGAGGACTGCGTGCCGTCGCCCGAGCAACGCTGGTTGCTGCTGGAAACCCTGCAAGCCCTGGATGAATTGCTCGATGGGTTGCCGACCGCAGTGCGGCGGGCGTTTCTCTGGAGCCAGTTGGAGGGCTTGGGTTATCACGAGATTGCCGAACGCCTGCAAGTCTCCGAGCGCACGATCAAGCGCTACATGGCGCAAGCCTATGAGCATTGCCTGCTGGTGGAATTGTGATCGGTTCGACACCTTCAGCTGAAGCCCGGCAAGTCGTGCGGGCTGCCGCTCAATGGCTGGCACTCATGGAGTCAGGCGCCGCCAATGATCGCGATCGTGCCAATCTGCAGCACTGGCGTGACAGCCATCCCAGTCACGAACAGGCCTGGCAGAAAGCCCAACTCTTGCGCCAGCGCTTTGCCGACCTGCCGTCGGCACTGGCCATGGCCAGCCTGGATCGGCCGCAGACGAGTCGGCGCACGGTGCTCAAGCGCGCCGTCGGGGTGGTGGCACTGGTGCCAACCGCCTGGCTGATCAGCCGGCAGCTACCTCTGGATGTCTGGCGCGCTGATCTGCGAACCGCGGCCGGGGAGGGCAAAAAGGTCCAGTTGGCCGATGGCAGCTCGCTGCAATTGAATACCGCAAGTGCCGTCGATATCGACCTGAAGAATCGCCGGCTGAGACTCGTGGAAGGCGAAATAGCGCTGAATGTGCCCGGCACCTCGCCGCTGACGATCCAGACGCACTTCGGGCAAGTGGTCGCTAGCCAGAGCGAAGTGTGCGTTCGTCAGGGGCAGACGGGTTGCAAGGTGTCAGTGCTTAAAGGCGCCGTGCAGTTGCAGCCATTGCGCGGGCCGGTCTTTTCATTGCGCGCAGGCCAGCAAGTCAGCCTTCAGGCGATGGGTGCCGGACGCGTCGAACCTTTCGATGTGCTTGCCCCAGGCTGGCGCGACGGCGTGTTGATGGCACAGAACCAGCCCTTGGGCGATTTTCTGCGCGAACTCAGCACCTATCGTCCTGGATTGTTGCGCTGGGAGCCGGAGCTCGAATCCCTGCGCGTCACCGGCAGTTTCCGTCTGGAAGACACCGATCGCATCCTGACGTTACTGGCGGCCAGCCTGCCGCTGGAGGTGCAAAGGCGAACCCGCTACTGGGTCACGTTACTGCCGCGCAAAAATAGTGTTTGAGGTGTGTCCCCTTTTTTCGCGTCGCTTGTCATTCAAGGCAAGCGAAACGAAATCAGAGAGATTCTCAATGCCCGTAGTGATGCCCTGCAGTACGCGTCTGGGTTCTTCCAGGCTGCGCCCGTTGTTGCACTTGAGTCTGTTGTTGAGTCTGAGTGCCTGTCCGTTGTTCATCACTGCCGGTTGGGCCGAAGACGCGCCTCGACGCAGTTACCAGGTGCCGGCAGGAAGCCTCAGCGCAGCGCTGACCCGTTTCGCCGGGCTGGCCGGGGTCAATCTGTCAGTGGACCCGGCACTGGTGGGCAGTCGCACCAGCCCTGGACTTTCCGGCGAGTACGCGGTGGAGGAGGGCTTTGCCCGACTGTTGCAGGGTTCCGGTCTGCAACTGCAGCCGGTAGGCGAAGAGGCGTACATCCTGACCCCGGCGCCAGAAGGCGGCAGCCTGCAACTGGGCGCCACCTCGATTCTCGGTGCCATTGACTCGGAGCACGGCGATCCGTATGCCGGCGGCCAGGTCGCGCGTCGCGGTTCACAGGGCCTGCTGGGCTCGAAAGACTTTATGGAAACGCCGTTCAGCATGACCACCTACACCAGTGAGGTGGTCAAAAACCAGCAGGCGCGTACCTTGGGCGACCTGATCGCCAACGATCCTTCGGTTCGCGCCACCAACCCGGCGGGTGGGCGCTATGAGCAGTTCACCATTCGCGGGCTGAGCTTGTTCAACAGTGATGTTTCCTATAACGGTCTCTACGGCGTCTTGCCGACCTATACGATCGACATGGAGATGGCCGACCGCGTCGACGTCCTCAAAGGCCCGAGCCAGCTCATCAACGGCATCTCGCCGCGTGGCAGCGTGGGTGGCGGGATCAACGTGGTGCCCAAGCGCGCGACCGACAAGCCCATCACTTCATTCACCGGCAGTTACGCTTCCGACAGCCAGGTTGGCGGTGCCGTGGATGTTGGCCGGCGCTTCGGTGAAGACAATAAGTTTGGCCTTCGTTTCAACGGCGTGAAGCAGTCCGGCGACACCGAATGGGATCACCAGAATGTCGATCGCGAGATGGCCGTGCTGGGCCTGGATTTTCGCGGTGAACGCCTGCGACTCTCGACGGACATCGGGCGCACCGAACGTGATACCGACGCACCGCAGGAACGCGTACAGGTTGGCCCTAACGCGCAGGTTCCGCATGCCAGCGATGTGCGCCGCAACTATGCGCAGCCTTGGAGCAAGGCGAGTACCAACGACACGTTCGGCACGGTGAACGCTGAATTCGATGTCAACGATTCCGTCATGCTGTACGGCGGTGTGGGCGCGCGCAAAAGTAACCATGACTTCCTCCGCCATGCGGTTTCGGTCACCAACAACCCCGGCAATTTCAGCGTTCAACCGCGTGACTTCACTCGCTACGAAAATGTCCGGACGGCCACGGCGGGGGTGCGCAACTGGTTTCATACCGGCCCGGTGAGCCATGAAGTCAACCTGGCTGCCAGCTATTACTACATGGACTTCGAAAATGGCGGCGCCCGTTATGCTGCCGCCAACAGCAACCTCTACAACCCCGTGACAACACCAACGCCTGTCAGACCCACGCGACAGGATTCGGAGGTCTATACCGAAAACCGCTCCACCGGTGTGGCGTTGTCCGACACCCTGGGTTTCTTCGATGACCGGTTGCTGTTGACACTCGGCGCCCGCTGGCAGCGCGTGAAGGTTGACGACTGGACCGATAACGTCAGAGGCGACACTGCCTACGACGAGGAAAAGGTTTCGCCGTCAGGCGGCATCCTGTTCAAGGCAACCGACAAGCTGTCGCTGTATGCCAACTACATGGAAGGCCTGAGCCAGGGCAAGATCGCGCCGTCGACCTCGGTGAACGAAGACGAGATCTTCCCGCCGTTCATCAGCCGCCAGGTCGAGATCGGTGCCAAGTATGATGCCGGTGCGTTCGCCGTCACTGCTGCCGTGTTCCGGATCAAGCAGCCAGCCTACGAGACCAACGCCACGACACGCGTCTTCGGCCCGAACGGCAAGCGTGAGAACACGGGTGTGGAACTGAGTGTGTTCGGTGAACCGCTCGATGGTTTCCGCCTGCTTGGCGGTGTCATGTACATCGACAGCGAGCTGACCAAAACCACCAATGGCACCTTCGACGGCAACCGGGCGCCGGCCACGCCGAAATACAACGTCAACCTGGGCGCCGAGTGGGATGTGCCGACCGTACAGGGCCTGACCTTGACCAGCCGCGGCATCTATTCCAGCTCGCAGTACCTGGACCAGTCCAACAACAAGGAAATCGACTCCTGGGAACGTTTCGACGTGGGCGCACGCTATGCGTTCAAGGTCGAGGAAAAGAACATCACCCTGCGTGCCAATGTCGAGAACGTGGCGGACAAGCGCTACTGGAGTTCGGCCGGTGCCTCGGATGACAGCGAGCCTGGCTTGACGCTGTCGACCCCGCGCACCTACCTCCTTTCGGCGACCGTCGACTTCTGATTCACCCGTGTCATGCGCCCCAGGGACCGGGGCGTCTTCGTTGGACCATGACCTGATTCGTATAGAGGAAGGACATATGCACCCCATCAGTTAATTAACATTCAAGACACTTGCGTATAAGTCGCTATCTGTCGGTAGCCTATACCGAAGTTGTCAGTTGTATTAAAAGATCATGGCTAGATCATGGCACTTCCGGAGTTCATACCAGGTTTATTAACTTGGTCTTTTGCGTGTCTGATGGTTTTTAAAGTAGTTCAAATCGCTATATGTAAATTTCCAAATCGGTTGTAAGAATTAGTTGCAACAACTTGTTAATGAGAATAAGTTGCATATCGAATTTAACGAGGGTGAAGCGATGTTGAATGATGGCGTATTGCACTCTAATCCTTTGCAAAAAACCAATGCCGACTATTTGGCTCGACAAAGCAAGTTCGAATCTAATGTCCGCAGTTATCCACGCAAGTTGCCGCTGGCCATCGCCAAGGCGCACGGGCTCTGGGTTACTGATGTCGAGGGCAATACTTACCTCGACTGTCTGGCTGGCGCCGGTACTTTGGCCTTGGGGCACAATCATCCGGCCGTCATGGCCAGCCTCGACAGCTTCCTCGCCTCAGGCCTGCCGATGCATACCCTGGACCTGACGACCGCAGTCAAGGACGCTTTCAGCGAAACCCTGCTCAGCCTGTTGCCGAACCAGGGTCGTGATTACTGCCTGCAATTTTGCGGGCCGTCCGGGGCGGATGCGGTGGAGGCGGCGCTGAAACTGGCCAAGACCTACACCGGGCGCAACAACATCATCAGTTTTTCCGGGGCCTACCATGGCATGACCCACGGCGCACTGGCCCTGACCGGCAACACCGCGCCGAAAAATGCCATCGCCAGCCTGATGCCCGGGGTGCAGTTCATGCCGTACCCCCACGAATACCGTTGCCCGCTGGGCATTGGCGGTGAGGCCGGGGTCGAGGCCTTGACCCACTATTTCACTCAGTTCATCGAAGACGTCGAAAGCGGCGTGTCACTGCCGGCGGCGGTAATCCTTGAAGCAGTGCAGGGTGAGGGCAGGGTCAACTGTGCCCCGGCGAGCTGGCTGCGGGCGATCCGCGAGGTGACGCGCAAGCACGGCATCTTGCTGATCCTCGACGAAGTGCAGACCGGTTTCGGCCGCACCGGCAAGATGTTTGCCTTCGAACACGCCGACATCGAGCCGGACCTGATTGTCATGTCCAAAGCAGTCGGTGGCGGTTTGCCCATGGCAGTGCTGGGCATCCGTCGTGAGTTCGACGCCTGGGAGCCAGGCAACCACGCCGGCACCTTCCGCGGCAACCAGATGGCCATGGCCGCCGGGCTGGCCACGTTGCAGGTGCTGCAACTGCAAAACCTCGCCGCCCAGGCCGAGCGCCAGGGCCAGTGGCTCAAGGACCGACTGGTCGAGTTGCAGGCGCATTATCCGGCCCTCGGCCAAGTGCGCGGTCGCGGCCTGATGCTGGGCATCGAGATCGTCGACGAGCGCCAGCCGGCGGATCGCCACGGGCATTTCCCGATGGACCCGGCGCTGGCGGTGGCCATCCAGCAACAGTGCTTCAAACAAGGCCTGTTGCTGGAACGCGGCGGGCGTAAGGGCAATGTCATCCGCTTGTTGCCGCCATTGATTATCGACGATGAACAATGCCAGCAAGTTATCCAGCGTTTTGATAACGCGATGGCTGCAGCGTTATTGCAGTTGCGTCCTTGAATGAATCAATCGAAGTTACGTTGGTAGTCCACCGAATTGCAGTTTGATGACGCTACTGCAAGCAACTTTGATGGTTGTCTGATTGTTTAAAAAAAGGTTCAGTGAAGTGATGTCGTTACGTGGGGTTTCGTCGGCCGTTAAACAGGCCGATCAGCAACTAATTTTTTCGCCATATAACGTGTCCAGTGGCCTCGCGGGCTGCTGTGGAGCACCCATGAATCATCCAGATCGCAGTGTTTTATCGAATATGGTCAGTGAGTTGGCGACGACGCGCGCGTTGCTTAATTGTTTGATCAAAGAGTTCGCCTTGCCGGAAAACTGCCTCAGTTACAGTTGGCCGACGCAGATGCAAGGTATCGCCCCGGGCAGTTACCTCGAGGGGCTGGAATGGAAGGGAATTCCCCTGACCATCAACCTGCCCAACCAGCAGCAGTTCTTTGTGATGGTGGACCGCCGTGATGGTCTTGGCAGTCACCGTTACCTGTCGGACGTCTATGCCCGACGTGGCGAGGGCGACTGGTCGTGCCTGAGGTTTACCGAGTTCGTCGAGCAGTTGCTCGCGGCGTGCGAACACATGACCCGCGCCAGCAACGACGAGTTGCTGGATCAGGTGTTGCAAAGCCAGTTGCTGACCGCGGCCATCGTCGGCCACAACATGGACGGCCAGCATCCGGCACCACTCAGCGGTTATCTCGCCAGTGAGCAGGGCTTGTGGTTCGGACATCCGAACCACCCGGCACCCAAGGCGCGCCTGTGGCCAGCTCATCTGGCCCAGGAAACCTATGCCCCGGAATTCCAGGCCCGCACGCCGTTGCATCTGTTCGAGGTGCCGCTGGAAGGATTGAACGTCGGAGCCAACGGCCTGAGCAAAGCCCAAGTGCTGGCCGGTTTTGCCGATCAGGCGCAGGCGCGGCCGGGGCACGCGGTTATCTGCATGCATCCGGTACAGGCCCAGCTGTTCATGCAGGATGGTCGGGTTCAGCGTTTGTTGAAATCCGCGGCCATCGTCGATCTTGGCGCCACAGGGCTGATGGCCAACCCTACTGCGTCCATCCGAACGTGGTACATCGAGGGCCATGAATTCTTCATCAAGGGCTCGCTGAACGTGCGCATCACCAACTGCGTCAGGAAAAACGCCTGGTACGAACTGGAAAGCGCACTGATGATCGACCGAGTCTTTCGTAACCTCCAATTGACCCGGCCCGAAACCCTTGGCGGGCTCTCGGTGGTGGCCGAACCGGGCAATCTGAGCTGGGCGCCGCAACAGGCCAGCGAAGCCGATAACCACTGGTTCCGCGAACAGACCGGGGCGATCCTGCGGGAGAACTTCTGCCTCGAAACCGGCACCGACTGCAGCATCATGGCCGGTACGTTGTTCGCTCGTGGCCTGCATTTGCCGCCGTTGGTGCATGAGTTCCTGAACCGGTTCAACGGCAATGACATCGACGATCAACAGCTGTTGAGCTGGTTCGACGACTATCAGGCGCTGTTGCTACGGCCGGTGCTGGCGCTGTTCTTCAACCACGGCATCGTGATGGAACCGCACCTGCAGAACAGCGTGCTGGTGCATGACAACGGTCGTCCACAACGCTTGCTGCTGCGGGATTTCGAAGGGGTCAAACTGACCGACGAACTCGGAGCTTCGCGGATCGACGCAGACGTTCATCCACGGGTGCGTGAGTCGCTGCTCTATTCCCGCCAGCAAGGCTGGAACCGCATTGTCTATTGCCTGTTCGTCAACAACTTGTCCGAGGCTGTGCTGGCCCTGAGTTGGGAACGTCCGCATTTGGCGCCGCTGATGTGGCAACGGGTGGAGCAGCAATTGATCAGCATCTGCGCCGAATTGACCCGCGCTGCGCCGGAGCTGGACGCGCTGATCGCCGGTCAGCCGATTGCCTGCAAAACCAACCTGAAAGTCCGTCTGGCAGCCAAGGCCGATCGCCAGGCCAGCTACGTCAGTCTGGTGTCGCCGTGGTGCAAGGAGGCCAAGCATGGATAAGCTGCCCGCAACGGTATTGGCCGCCATCGACGAAGCCCGCCTAAAACACGAAGACCCGCTGGCGCTGTTCATTTATGACCTGGACGCGCTGAAACAGCACGTGACGCAGGTGATGACGGCGCTGCCCGAAGGCGTAGAGCTTTACTACGCGATCAAGGCCAACAGCGAACCGCAGATCCTCGCCGCCATCGCGCCGTTGGTGCACGGGTTCGAGATCTCCTCTGGCGGCGAGATCGATCGTCTTCAGGCCTGCCCGACGCGCAAGCCGTTCATCTTCTCCGGCCCCGGCAAACTGGACTCCGATTTGCGTTCGGCGCTGCACCACCAGGTCGAAGCGATTCACATCGAAAGCCTGAATGAAATCGTCCGCCTGCAACGGCTGGCCCTGGAAGCGGGGCACGTGCAAGACGTCTTGCTGCGGATCAACCCCGAACTGCCGTCGCCGCTCTCCAGCAAACTGGCGATGGCCGGCACGGCCACACCGTTCGGGATTGATGAGTCAGAACTGGCCCAGGCGGTGAGTTGGGTCGATAACGCCAGCCACCTGCGGCTCAAGGGTTTCCATGTGCATGCGATGTCTCATCAGTCGCTGGTGGAGCGCCATGAGCAATTGCTCGATCTGTACCTGCAGCGCTGGCCGCAATGGAAGGCGTTGTCGGCCGATCCTGCGGCGATCACCCACCTCAATGTGGGCGGTGGCATCGGCGTTAATTACCTCGGGCCGCAGCAATTCGATTGGCAGCGCTTGTGTACGCATTTGGGCCAGAGCCTGGCAGCCTGTGTCGATGCGCCCATCGTGCGCTTTGAGCCCGGTCGTTTCATCAGCGCCTTCTGCGGCTATTACGCCATTGAAGTGCTGGACACGAAAACCAGTCACGGCAAGCACTTCCTGGTCTGTCGCGGCGGTACCCATCAGTTCCGTTTGCCGGTTGCCCAGGGACATGATCACCCGGTCATTCATCTGCCCCGGCATCGCGTAACGCCAACGGCGACACAACAGTACTGGACCGTCGTGGGGCAGCTCTGCACGCCCAAGGATGTGCTGAGCCGCGATTGCCCGCTGACTGGCGTCGAAGTCGGCGACATGCTGGTGCTGCCGCTGGCCGGTGCCTATGGCTACAACATCTCCCACGCCGATTTCCTCTGTCATCCGCGACCGCCGCAGGTGTTTGTGCAACAGGCCGGAGTTGCACTGTGGGATTGACGTTTGCCGTGCCGCGCTGGTTGGTGGTGGTCAATGTGTTGTTGGGCACGCTGACGGTCAGCCTGAACAACAGCTCGCTGAATCCGGCGTTGCCCGCGTTCATGGAGGCCTTTCAGATCGGTCCGCTGTTGGCCACCTGGATTGTGGCGGCGTTCATGGTGAGCATGGGCATGACCATGCCCCTCACCAGTTTTCTCAGCCAGCGGGTGGGGCGCAAATCCCTCTACTTGTGGGGCGTGGCGTTGTTTGTCTGCGGTTCGCTGCTGGGGGCGTTGGCCAACTCCATCGCGCTGGTGATTGCCGCGCGCGTGGTGCAAGGGATCGCCAGCGGGCTGATGATTCCGCTGTCCCTGGCGATCATTTTTTCGGTGTACGCCAAGGGCGAGCGGGGCAGGGTCACCGGCCTGTGGGGCGCGGCGGTCATGCTGGCGCCGGCATTGGGGCCCTTGTGCGGGAGCCTGATGCTGGAGTGGTTCAGTTGGCGCTCGCTGTTCCTGATGAATGTGCCGATTGGCCTGCTGGCGCTGATCCTGGGCGTCGGCGTGCTGCCGGCTTCTGAAGCATCGGAACGCAAACCTTTCGACCTGGCGGGTTACCTGTTGATCGCGACGGGCATCGGTCTGCTGATGATTGCTGTTGGCCGTCTGCGCCATGCCGGAGCCCTCACTGATCCGCTCAACCTCGGCATGCTGCTGGCGGCGATCCTGTGCCTGGTGGCGTTCGTGCGACTGGAACTGAACCGGACTTCGCCGCTGCTCAATTTGCGCATCTTTGCCCTGCGCGGTTATCGCTTGAGCGTGATCATCGCCGTGGTGCAGTCGGTCGGCATGTTCGAATGTCTGGTCCTGCTGCCGCTGCTGGTGCAAGTGGTGATGGGCTACAGCGCTATCTGGACCGGCCTGTCGCTGCTGTGCACGGCGATGTTCGCCAGCCTGTTCGGGCATCTCGGCGGCAAGTGGCTGGACCGGCACGGCCCGCGTGGCGTGGTGCTCTGGGGGCTGCTGCTGACCGGGGGCGCCACGCTGGGATTGGGCGTGCTGGGGGCTGGCGCTTCAATTGGTGTGGTGTTTTTCCTGATGATGGTCCGCGGCGCCGGGCTGGGCCTGTCCTATATCCCCATCACCACCGCCGGGCTTGATGCGCTGCCTGAACCGATGGTCACTCAGGGCGCGGCGATGAACAACATTTCCCGTCGTCTCGTCTCGTCGCTGGCCATCGTGATTGCCTCGCTCTGGCTGGAGTTTCGCCTGGCCGCTGATTCGGCGGGCGGCATTGTTTCGGTGGCAACCCCGGGGGCGATCAGCGAGGTCTTCTTGGCCACCGGCATCCTCATCCTGCTGGCATTGCCCTGTGCCTGGCGTTTTCCCGTTCACGCATCCGACGAGCCGGCCGAGGCATTGCCCTCGGCCCTCGAACACCGTTAATTCTTTCACGGACAAGGTTATGACTATGGCGACTTCTTCACAGGCAACACATCAGGCTGCGGATTCTGCGCCAGGCGTCTGGCTGGCGACGGCCGATCCGCGCCACTATCAGCAAGTGGAACAGCGCGTGGTGGGCCAGCTGCTGCAAACGCTGCTGTATGAAAACGTCCTGCCGTATCGCCATTCGCCCGTCGATGGCGGTCAGTACCGTTTTGTCGTCCGCGGCATCGATGCGCAGCAACAACCAATCGAGTACCACTGCAGCGGATTGCTCAGCGAAAGCTTCGAGCTGATCCGCCTCGACTATGCCAGTCTCGAGCGCGTAAATGCGTTGGGCGTACGCAGCCGGCCACACCTTCATCAAGCATTGGCAGAGCTGCTGAGCGAACTTCAGGACAGCCCGCACCTGCCACGCTTCACCCATGAACTGGAGCAGACCCTGCTCAAGGATCTGCAATCGCGCAGTCAGGGTTATCAAGCGGCCAAGCCAACCCATCAACTGGATGTGGATGCGTTGGAACAGCACTTCATGGACGCCCACAGCTATCACCCTTGCTACAAATCGCGCATCGGTTTCTCGCTCAAGGACAACGCCAGCTACGGGCCTGAATTTGCCGCGCCCATCGCGATTGTCTGGCTGGCGGTTGCGAAAACTTGCGGGGCGATGAACATCTCGCAGCACCTGGATTACGACGGATTTATTCAGCAGGAATTCGGGCTTCAGCGCTGGCAGCAACTGGCTGAGAGCCTCACCGACCAAGGCAAGTCGATGGGCGATTGCTGGCTGATGCCGGTGCACCCGTGGCAGTGGGAAAACGTCATCGTTCCTGTGTTCTACCCAGAACTGGTCAGCGGTGAAGTGATCTATTTGGGCACGACGGATGACCGTTATCAGGCGCAACAGTCGATCCGCACCCTGGCCAATGTCACCGAGAAAAATCGGCCTTACGTCAAGCTCGCGCTGAGCATGACCAACACCTCCAGCACTCGAATTCTGGCTCGGCATACGGTGATGAACGGCCCGATCATCACCGACTGGTTGCAGCAGTTGATCGGCAGCGACAGCACCGCCCGTGACCTTGGCTTTGTGATTCTCGGTGAAGTGGTCGGCGTCAGCTTTGACTACGATCACCTGCCCGCCACGCGGATGTCCCAGGCCTACGGCACGATGGGCACGCTGTGGCGCGAGAGCATTCACCAGTACCTGCAAGACGACGAGCAAGCGGTGCCGTTCAATGGTTTGAGTTCCGTGGACAATCGCTACGGCAGCGGTGAACAGACCCCGTTCATCGATGCGTGGATTGCTCAGTACGGCCTGCACGCCTGGACCCGTCAACTGTTGCAGGTGGCAGTGTCGCCGATCATTCACATGCTGTACGCCGAAGGCATCGGCATGGAATCCCATGGGCAGAACATCGTCCTGATCGTGAAGCAGGGCTGGCCGCAACGTATTGCCCTGAAAGACTTCCACGACGGCGTGCGCTATTCACCGCAGCACCTGGGGCGCCCCGAGCTGTGCCCGACCCTGGTGCCGCTGCCCGCCAGCCACGCCAAGCTCAACCGCAACTCGTTCATCCTCACCGACGACCTGGATGCGGTCCGGGATTTTTCCTGTGATTCGTTCTTTTTTATCGCCCTGGCCGAGATGGCGATCTTCCTGCATCAGCACTATCAGCTCGAAGAGGCTCTGTTCTGGAAAATGACCGCCGAGGTGATCACCACCTACCAGGTCGAACATCCGCAACACCGTCCGCGTTACGCAGCGTTTGATGTTTTCGCGCCGTTCTATGAAGTGGAAGAACTGACCAAGCGCCGCCTGCTGGGCGACGGCGAACGTCGTTTCAAATCGGTGCCGAATCCGCTGCACGCGTTCCGGCCGCAATCATGCTGAGGACCAATCTGCTCAAGCAGAAGCTCAGAACAGGTGAGCCGGTCTACGGCCTGATCAGCTCGATTCCGTCACCTGCGGCCATCGAACTGATTGCCGAAGCCGGTTTCGATTTCGTGATCATCGATATGGAACACGTGCTGATCAATCCCGAGACTGTGGAGAACATGATCCGCACCGCCGAGAGTTACGCGCTGACCCCGCTGGTGCGGGTGGCCGACCTCAATCCGAAAACCCTGCTGCGCCTGCTCGATGGCGGTGCCCAGGGCATTGTCTTGCCGATGATCGAAGGCCCCGAGCCTTTGGCCGAAAGCATTCGTGCCTGCAAATACCACCCGCAGGGCACCCGCAGCCTGAATGCCGGTCGTCCCGGTGCGTTTGGCAAACACAGCCTGGCGGAGTACGTCGCGCTGGCCAACGAGCAAATCATGGTCGTGGCGATGATCGAGAGTGCCGAAGGTGTGCGACGCGCGGCAGAGATTGCCGCGGTGCCAGGCCTGGACATGATCCTCGAAGGGGCCGCCGACTTGTCGCAATCGATGGGCCTGCCCTGGCAGATCGACCGGCCCGAGGTGCAGCAAGCGCTGCTCTCCAGCTGGCAGGCAGTCAGCGCCGCGGGCGTGCCGTATTGCGCGATTCCACGTCAGCCGGGCGACCACGAACGGTGGTTGAGCCGGGGCGTAAAAAGTTTTGTTTTGGGTGACGAGCGTGGCATCGCTTTTCGTGCCCTCCAGGCCAAATTGGCCGCCACTTCAGCAGAAGGAAAATAATCGGATGAACTTCACCGCAATGGCCTCCGACAAGGTGATGCAGGATCTGGTCGATTGTTTGCTGGCCGAACATTTTTTTGGGACCGAGCCGCTGAATCTGGTGGCGCCATCGTCATCGGCCGAGCTGCCGTTTACCGGGTTAAGCGCCGAACAACGGATCTGGGAATGGCCCAGCGATCCCCAGGGTTGCATCGTTATTGCCCTGCGTCCCGGCATTACCCAGCAATGGGAAAAAGTACCGGGCACGCCGGTATGGGCGCGACAGAATGACCAACTGACTGCGCTGTCACCCGAGGCCTTCACGACCCAGGTGTTGGCAGGGATGACCGAACGCTACCCGGACAATGAAAAAGGCTTCGCCCTGTTTATGGATGTGCTGCGTACCAGCGTCCGGCAAACCGAGTTGTCCCTGGCCCATCGGGTTGACAGCGAACGCTTGCTGGAAAAGAGCAACGCGGACTTCTTCCTGACCATGGAGCAGTGGGCTTCGCTGCGTGATCGTCCTTACCACCCGCTGGCCAAAGCCAAGCAGGGTTTGAGCGAGACCGAATATCAGCAGTATCAGGCGGAATTTGCCCGTCCCGTGGCGCTCAATTGGGTCGCGGTCGACCGCACGTTGCTGCAGTGCGGCGACGGCGTGACGGACCTGGCGCAGAGTTATCCCGCCCAGTACCTGTTGCCGCCGCTGTTGCAGGCCAACTTGCAACAAGAGCTGCAGCAGCGGGGCATTGCCCAGAGCCACATCGCGCTGCCGGTGCACCCGTGGCAGTTCGAACACGTGCTGGAGGCGCAACTCGGCGACGCGTTCGCCAAGGGTGATTGCCATCGACTGGACTTCACCGACGGAGATTTCTTCGCCACCTCGTCGTTGCGTTCGATGACCCCATGCTTCAACAGCGCCGATTACCTCAAGTTGCCGATGGCGATCTATTCGCTGGGTGCTTCGCGTTATCTGCCGGCGGTGAAAATGATCAATGGCGGCCTGAGTGAGGCGTTGCTGCACCAGGCACTGAGCAAGGATGAAACCCTGCAACAGTCCCTGCACCTGTGCGATGAAACCAAGTGGTGGGCGTTCATGCCGCCGGACGCCACGCTGTTCGACGAAGCGCCGCGTCACCTGTCGGCCATGGTTCGCGGCTATCCACCCGCGCTACTCGAAGACCCGGACACCCGACTGGTACCCATGGCCGCCCTCGGCACGCCGTTGCCGGGCAGCAATCAGCACTTCTTCGATGACTGGATGGCCTGCCGCCAACTGCCGGCCAATGCCGCGTCAGTGATGACGCTGTTCCGCGAGCTGTGCCGCAGCTTCTTCGATATCAACCTGCGGATGTTCCGCATCGGCATGCTCGGTGAAATTCACGGGCAGAACGCGGTGCTGGTGTGGAAGGCCGGTTATGCGCAGGGCTTGCTGTTGCGCGATCACGATTCGTTGCGCATCTTTGTGCCGTGGCTGGAACGCAACGGTCTGGCTGATCCGGCTTACCGGCTGAAGAAGGGGCACGCCAACACGCTGTACCACGATCGCCCTGAAGACCTGCTGTTCTGGTTGCAGACCCTGGGTATTCAGGTCAACCTCCGCGCCATCATCGATACGCTGGCTGAGGTCTACGCATTGCCGGCCACCCAGTTGTGGAAGGCGATGGGCGAGGTGCTCAACGAGCTGATCGATACCATCGAGTTTGACCCCGAGGCGCGGATCATGATCAAGCACCAGTTATTCGAAGCGCCACATTGGCCGCAGAAATTGCTGCTCACCCCGATGATCGAACGCGCGGGCGGCCCTGGCAGCATGCCGTTTGGCAAAGGGCAGGTGGTCAACCCGTTCCACAGGCTCGATCGTAATGCCTGAACCGCGACGTGAACCCTCCAGGCGTACGCTGTTGCGCCTGTCCCTGGGGGCGCTCGCCCTCAGGTTTTCCGCGCCGGCGTGGGCCGAGGCTGGCGCCGCGCCGTTGCGGGTGATCACCCTGTTTCAGGGCGCCACTGACTGCGCCGTGGTGTTGGGCGTGACCCCGTGTGGTGTGGTCGATTCCTGGAGCGAAAAACCGACCTATCGGTATTTGCGCACGGCACTCGGCGCTGTGCCCCATGTCGGGCTGGAGACCCAGCCCAGTCTTGAGGACATCGCGCTGCTCAAGCCGGACTTGATCGTTGCCTCACGCTTTCGCCATGAACGCATTGCACCGTTACTCAAGCAGATCGCCCCTGTGCTGATGCTGGAGGAAGTGTTTGAATTCAAGAAGACCCTGGCGCTGATGGGGGCTGCATTACACCAGCAACAGCGGGCCGACGAGATTCTGAACCGATGGCAGCAACGCGTGGCACAACTGTGTCAGCAACTGCGGCAGACATTTGCCGGACGCTGGCCACCCACGGTGTCGATTCTGGACATCCGCGAAGACCACATCCGCAGTTACTTGCCGGCGAGTTTTCCGGGCTCCGTGCTCACTGAACTGGGATTCAACTGGAGTGACAGCAGCCGGGAGGCGAGCGGGGTATCGATCAAGCTCACCAGCAAGGAAAGCCTTGCCGTGGTGAATGCCGACATCTTTTTTGTGTTCCTGCGCGCGCAGAACGCGGCGGTGCAGCGCAACTACGAGAACCTGGTGCAACACCCGCTGTGGAAGCAGATGCGTGCCCCGCAGCAAGGACAGGTGTGGCAGGTCGATGGCGTCGCGTGGAGTCTGTCGGGCGGGATGTTGGGGGCCAACCTGATGCTCGACGACGTGGCCCGCGTGGCCGCCGCGCAGGTGGCCTCATGAGCCCGGGAGTAAAGTTGTGCAGCGCGGGTCTTGTGTTGCTGCTGTGCTGCGTGTTGAGCCTGGCGGTCGGTGCCACCTGGATTCCACTGCCACAGATTGCCGCGGCGTTTGTCGATCCCGACCCGCTGAGTATCAGTCATGTACTGGTGACCACCACGCGCCTGTCACGGACCCTGATGGCGATTTCCGTAGGCGCCAGTCTGGCGGTCGCGGGCGCCCTGATGCAGGCACTGACGCGCAATCCGTTGGCGTCACCCGGACTGTTCGGGATCAATGCCGGTGCGACCTTTTTTATCATTCTGTTTTCCTCGATCTTCTCGCTGTCATCCCCGGATGCCTGGTTATGGTCGGCGTTCATTGGCGCTGGCGTGGCGGGTTGTCTGGTGTGGCTGATCGGCAACATGGGGCAGGGCAGTCTCAGTCCGCTGCGCATCGTGCTGGCGGGCGCGGCGATCGCCGCGTTGTTCTCCGCCTTCAGCCAGGCACTGCTGGTGGTGAATCAGGATGGGCTGGACACGGTGCTGTTCTGGATGGCCGGTTCGTTGTCCGAACGTAGCCTGTCGACCGCTGCCCCCTTGTTGCTGTGTGGCGTGCTCGGGTTGTCGGGGGCGCTGTTGTTGGCCGAACAGGTCAACGTGCTGAACGCCGGGGAAGAGATTGCTACGGGGCTGGGGCAGCGAACCGGCCTGATCCGGCTGCTGATGAGCGTGCTGGTGATCTGTCTCGCGGGCAGCGCGGTGGCGTTGGCCGGCAGCATTGGTTTCATCGGTCTTCTGGTTCCACACATGGTGCGCAAGGGGTTGTCCATCGACCATCGCTGGTTGCTGCCCGGTTGTGCGCTGCTTGGTGCGATTCTCCTGCTGTTGGCGGATACGCTGTCGCGGGTTGTGATCTTGCCGCAGGAAGTACCGGTGGGGGTGATGACGGCGCTGTTCGGCGCGCCGTTTTTTATTATGTTGGCCCGGCGTGGAGGTCGTTATGGATAAGGTGGTGACCTGGCGCCGGGGCGGGTATTCCCGGCGGGTCAACCTTTCCACGTGGTGGCGGTTGGCGGCGGCGCTGGTGCTGACGGTGCTGGTGATGCTCGGCTCGTTGTCGCTGGGGAAAATCAACCTCTCGCCCCTCGAAGTGATGCGAATCCTGTTTTCCAGCCAAGACGCCAGCCTGACGTTGATCGTCGAGCAACTACGTTTTCCACGCATTGTGCTGGCGGCGCTGGTGGGCGCTGCGTTGTCGGTGTCCGGGCTGATCCTGCAAAGCATCATCCGCAACCCGCTGGCTTCGCCCGACCTGCTGGGCATCACCAGCGGTGCCAGCGCCTCCGCCGTGCTTTACCTGTCGTTCTTGTCCGCGACGCTGGGGCAACAGTTTCTGCCCCTGGCCGCAATGCTCGGTGCGGCTTTGGCAACATTGGCCATTTATCTGCTGGCCTGGAAGCAGGGGGCCTCACCGCTGCGGCTGGTGCTGATCGGCGTGGGCGTTTCGGCGATGTTGACGGCCGCGACCACCTTCATTCTGGTGTTCAGTCCGCTGACCACCACCCTGTCTGCCTACGTCTGGCTGACCGGCAGCGTATACGGCGCCAGTTGGCCCGAACCGCTGGCACTTGCGAGCTGGTTGTTGGGCATTTGTCCGCTGCTGGTGCTGCTGGCCCGTCAGGTGATGGTGCAACAGCTGGATGACAACCTGGCCCAGGGCATCGGCGTGCGCGTGCAATGGCTGCGGGCCGGCTTGTTGCTGGTGAGTGTGGCGTTGGCCGGTGCGGCCATTGCCTGGGGTGGGGCAATCGCGTTTGTCGGGCTGATCGCGCCGCATATTGCCAAACGCCTGGTGGGTCCCGGTTTCGCTGGGCAGGCCGTGATGGCGGCCCTGATTGGCGCAAATCTGGTGATGCTGGCGGACCTGGTCGGGCGCACGCTGTTCTTGCCCCTTGATCTACCGGCCGGGATCTTTGTCGCGGTACTGGGCACACCCTTTTTTCTCTATTTATTGATTAAACAGCGTCATTAAGGAATTCAACGTATGACGTCGATTGCAAGTCGCGGCCTGACCCTGAGTTATCAGCGCCAGGTGATTATTGACGCGCTGGACATGCAACTGCCCAAGGGCAAGATCTCGGTGCTGATCGGCAGTAACGGCTGCGGCAAAAGCACCTTGCTCAAATCCTTCGCCCGACTGCTGAAACCGCAGCAAGGCTCGGTAATTCTCAACGGCGTGGATATCCAGCAAAAATCCACGGCGGCGGTAGCGCGTGAGTTGGCCATCCTGCCGCAGACACCGACGGCGCCGGAGGGCATTACCGTTCGCCAGCTCGTGGCACTGGGCCGATACCCTTATCAGAGCTGGATGCAGCAGTGGTCGACCGAGGATGAAACCATGGTCAATCGCGCGCTGACGCAGACCAGTCTGCAGGCGCTGGCGGACCGGCCGGTGGATGCCTTGTCCGGTGGGCAGCGCCAGCGTGCGTGGATCGCCATGACCCTGGCCCAGGACACCGGCATTGTGCTGCTGGACGAGCCGACGACCTTCCTCGACCTGGCTCACCAGATTGAAGTGCTGGACCTGCTGCGCGACCTCAACCGGCTCGAAAACAAAACCATCATCATGGTGCTTCACGACCTCAACCTGGCCTGTCGTTATGCGGATCATATGGTCGCGGTGCATGAGCGTACGGCATTTGCCCAGGGCCGACCTGAGGACGTCTTGACTCAGGCGCTGGTCAAAACCGTGTTCGACCTCAACTGCAGGATTATTCCTGACCCGTTTTTTGGTACGCCGATGTGCATCCCGTTTGGTCGGGAATTGCCGCAATGAGTCTGGCTCACCACTTCACCGCACAAGAGTGGAGCGTGTTGGGCGGTGGGTTGCGGTTGAAGGACTGCACCGAGCGCGACCCATTACGCTCGCTGATGGCGCGTGACCTGTTGCAGGAAGATGTGTGTGTGCGTTTGCTGGACGCATTGAGCCCGGTCATTGGCTCACCGTCACGGGCGATCACCGCCTCGCTGCTGGGCAAGCGCCTGTCGTTTCTCGCCACCGGCGCCTGTTTGTACGCTATGTCGGTGTACGACAAAGGACTGCTGCTGTCGCTGGACAACACGGTGATCGAATACGGCCACGATGAAGGACTGTGGACGTCTTCGATGCCGCTGGCTCATTCCCCGCCGCTGACGTACGAGGCCGGTGAGCGCGAGGCCTGGCGGGAAACCCTGGTGCAGTCACTGTTTGCCGGGCTGTTGAAGCCGCTGTGGCAAACCTTCAACCGTGTGAGTGGCGTTTCACGGCGCATCTTGTGGGAAAACTCCGCAGTACGCGTGTATTCGTTGTATGAAAAGCGCATGGCAAAAATCGACGAGCCATCGGTGCGCGAGCGCTATGAAGCGGACTTCAGGTGGTTGATGACCCAGGCAGAACCTGCGCTGTTCGGCCTCGATTACAACCCGCTGAGCCATTTCCGCCGACCGCCGACACTGCTCGACGAGGGGCAGCGCAGCATTCGCTTTCGGCGAACGTGCTGCTTCTACTACCTGGCGACTGAGCCCGCTGAATATTGTTCGACCTGCCCACTGCTGCGTCCGGGGAAATGCCGATGAGTTATCAGATCAACCCTCGCCAGCAGCTCGTCGACCCGGAGTTGCTCAACGCCTACCGGTCGATCCCTTCGTCAACCATCGGCCATTTTTCCGATCGGGGCTTTCTGCGGGGGATCAAGCCGCTGTTCAACGACATCCGCATGGTCGGCAATGTTGTCACCGTCAAAGTCTTCCCACCTGATGGCAGCATTCTGCGCGAGGCCTTGCTATTGAGTGAGCCGGGCGACGTGTTGGTGATCGAATGTGTGGGCGACGAGGAGTGTGGCTGCTGGGGTGAACTGCGCACCCTGGCCGGGCTGATCAAAGGATTGGCCGGGGTGGTGGTGTCGGGGGCCGTCACCGATGTCAGCGCATTGCGTCGCCATGGGTTGCCGATCTTTTGTCGAGACGTCAGTGCGTACACGACTCGCGGCATTGGCGCCCGCGGGGAAGTCAATCAGTCGATCAATGTGGGCGGGGTTCAGGTGCAGCCGGGGGACCTGGCCATTGGTGATGATAACGGTGTCTTCATCCTCGATGCCCGGCGTGCGGCCGAGCTGCTTCCCGAACTCTTGGCCAAAGAGGAAATGGACCAGCAGCGCAGGGCCGAGTTCTTGCAGAGGCTCAATCAGCGAAAGAGCTGACTTCCTGAGCTGAAATGAAAAGGGGCAGCTGTGCAGTTGCCCCTTTTTTGCATCTTTCCGTCAGAAGCCGAGTTTGTCGCGCAGTCCGTAATACCAGGCGCCCAACGCAGCGAACGGTGTCCGCAGCAGTTGTCCGCCGGGGAACGGGTAGTGGGGCAGGTCGGCAAACGCGTCGAAACGCTCGGCCTGGCCACGCAACGCTTCGGCCAACACCTTGCCCGCCAGGTGCGTATACGTCACGCCATGGCCGCTGCAACCCTGGGAATAGTAGATGTTGTCGCCCAGGCGTCCGACTTGAGGAAGTCGCGACAGGGTCAGCAGGAAATTGCCGGTCCAGGCGTAATCGATCTTCACGTCCTTGAGCTGCGGGAAGGCCTTGAGCATTTTCGGCCGAATAATCGCCTCGATGTTCGCCGGATCCCGTGCGCCGTACACCACGCCACCGCCGAAGACCAGGCGCTTGTCGCCGGTCAAGCGGTAGTAGTCGAGCAGGTAGTTACAGTCCTCGACGCAGTAATCCTGCGGCAACAGGCTCTTGGCCAATGCGTCGCCCAAGGGTTCAGTGGTGATCACCTGAGTCCCGCAGGGCATCGATTTGGCGGCCAGTTCCGGCACCAGATTGCCGAGATACGCGTTGCCCGCCACGATGATGAACTTGGCCCTGACCTTGCCCTGAGGCGTATGCACCACCGGATTCGCGCCGCGCTCGATGCGCACCGCCGGCGATTGCTCATAAATGGTGCCGCCCAGCGACTCGACGGCTGCCGCTTCGCCCAACACCAGGTTCAGCGGATGAATGTGCCCGCCGCTCATGTCGAGCATGCCGCCGATGTACTGATCGCAAGCGACCACTTCACGGATGCGACGCTGATCCATCAATTCGAGCTGCGTGTGACCGAAGCGCTCCCACAGACGCTTCTGGGATTCCAGATGGCCCATCTGCTTGGCGGTAATGGCGGCGAATACACCACCGTCCTTCAAGTCGCACTGGATATTATATTTGGCGACCCGCTCACGAATGATCCGCCCACCTTCGAACGCCATCTGCCCCAGCAACTGAGCCTGCTTGGGACCTACACTGCGCTCGATCACATCGATGTCACGGCTATAACTGTTAACGATCTGGCCACCGTTACGCCCCGACGCACCAAAACCTACCTTCGCCGCTTCAAGCACCGTGACCCGGAAACCGTTTTCCAGCAGAAACAGGGCAGAGGACAGACCGGTGTAACCGGCGCCGATCACACAGACATCAGTCTCTACGTCATCCTGCAAGGCCGGGCGCGGCGGAACCGCATTGGCCGATGCGGCGTAATAGGATTCCGGGTAGGGGGTGTTCGCCATCCTGCAGCCTCTGTTTAATATATTTTACGAGTGCATCGATCCTACCCGAGATAAAAATCGACCGCCAGCCACCGCAAAATCTTCTTTGCAGCGGCAAAATTAAATATTTTGCATATTCATAGGGTTAGCTCGAAAAAAGGTGTTGACACCCCTCCGGAATTCCGTAGAATGCCGCCTCACAGCAGGCACGTAGCTCAGTTGGTTAGAGCACCACCTTGACATGGTGGGGGTCGTTGGTTCGAGTCCAATCGCGCCTACCAAACAAAATCCGCTCTGCTGGGCGGTCTAGAAGGGCTCACCGAAAGGTGGGCCCTTTTTTGTTGCCTGCGATTTGCAAAACTTTTGCAAAACTCCCACCTCAGAACGCCAATTCGGCGCCCACCTCCAAGTACTCGATCTTCTTTTCGTCGTGCCCCTCCTGATAGTGCTTCGTCATCTTCTCGTCCGCATGCCCCATCAAGGGTTGTTCTCTGCCCAGGTCCTGCCGTCACCAGTATCAGCCTCGCAGGCCGGACCGAGATAAATCACTTTTGGCTTCGCTCACTTTGAAATACCTCTTCAATTGTCCGTTCCCGCGTAGGTGCGCCAAGGGACCTTAATGCCGTTGACCAGAAAACCATCTCGGTGCCGTCGGCGGGCATGATGTGTTGGTAGGGAGTGCGCTGGGCACGGGCGATAAGCCAGGCGGCAACGGCCGGGCGGTCAAGTAGTTTGGCGACCAGGCGCCAGAAGATATTGAGCATGGGGCGTCTTATTCCGGGTCATGCCCGGGCGGTGGAGGGGGATTTGGAAAAAACCCAAGAGGATGCAGAAAAGCTTCGGTAGGAAGATCTGCGGTGATGGCGCCACTACTCAGGTACTGATTGTCCAGAGAATCGTGAGGGCCAACCCAAGGAAGTAACCAACCACACCCTTGGTCTACCAACCAGACCGGAGCTCTATCGCATGAAACGACTCACCGAGTGGATAAACCTGATAGTTGCCGTTATTCACCTGATCAACGTGATCAGTCGTACGGGCTGGTTTTGAGTTGTCGCCGGCTGGCGTGATTCGTTGAAGTGAGGTATTTGTGTTCAGCCCGGCATGGAGCCGGATCAAGGAGATCGAAATGGTGTTAGTGGATAGGCCGTACCCAGTTGTCTATGAGCATCGAGGCGTTAAAGCGAAGATTGATTTCGAATGGGATAGCGACAGTGATTCTGTGCCAACAGGACTTAGAATCGCTGTTGAGATCAAAGAAAGGCAGGTTGAAGCAATCCGTGAAAATGCCAAGTACAACAGCTTCAATGAGGCGTTAGCCCGCGGTAAAGCATTGGCGAGGCTAGACATCGATTTGACTCTTGGGCCTGATCTTTCGGCTTGAAAACAGTACTCAGCGCAATAGGTGAGGATGGGTCAGGCGGTGATGCGTTCGCCGATCACCTTGGTGGTGAAGGTGACGGAATACTCGGTGGTCAATTCGAATTGGCCGCCGCATGTATCGCAGTCCATGCTCTTGTCGCCGTAGTCCTCCGACTCAAGGTGCATGACAGTGGCGCAGTGCGGGTATTTGCATTCGCAAACCGAGTAGCTGTATTTCTCACCGCTTTCGTTGCACTTTGCGCACCCTGACACCCAATGTCCCGTCCTGAATAAGGTTTACACCTTCATGTAAACCATTCGAGGGAGTGGGGAGCTTTGCAGCTGGAATGGCTGGCAACAAAAAGCCCGCACATGGCGGGCTCTCTGTATGGGGTCAAATCCTTTTGTCTGCTCAATCTGCGCTGCGTTCTGTGAGTGCTTCGTGAAAAGCATGTCGAAGGAACGAAAAAACCCGGCACTTGGCCGGGCTCTCTGTAGATGGGGCCAAATCCTTTTGGCTGGCTGTATTGTGCAGGGTGGGTGTGACGAAGGCGTGACAGGGCAGATACGAAAAGCCCGACTCTGGGCCGAACTCGATAATGGATGCCTATATTGATACCGCCAAGGCATTACGCCTCACAAGTAGTTGGATCTTCATAGACTTCGCACCACGCAGCCTTCATTAACGGCTTGCACTCCGCATCAAACTTCCCCCTTAGCTTGGCAGTGCTAGCCGGGGTCATCGGCTTGGCATCTCCTCGCCTATGTCCACCATTTTTTGTGCTACGGCCTTCTGGGCTTCGCTGTATCTGACCAGTGAATCATTGAGCGGCCTCACGGTCATATTGCTGACCTTTGCATTCAGGACGTTCAAATGAAGCGTGCAGTAATAATGTTCATGGCCATTTCGGGCTCTCTCCTGCTGGGAGGCTGCGGGCCTCACTGGGACGACGGAGAAAGGTACGGTCGAGATCGTGATCGAGGTCATGATTACCGTCGTGGATACGACCATGGTTATGACGATGATCGAGGGTATGACCGCAGATATGATCGTCGTGACAATGATCAGGGGTATGAACGCAATTACGGTCGTGATCGTGATCGTGATCGTGATCGTGACGATAGAGACGACTGAATGCGCTGGCCATCGGCTAGCGAGAGACGGCGGTGACAGGCTCTCCTCGGGCCGGTCAATGATCACCCGGTTTGCCGATTAGCTTCAGCGGCACGGATTGCCAGTGATTCAGGCGTAAGATAGCGGTGCTACCTCATCAAAAGGAGCCGCATATGATCGCCGACCAAATGAACAAGCAGGTATCTGTGGACAGAGCTGTTTGGGATCAATACTTCTGCGCTGCGTTGATTGCGGAAAGCAATTTGACG
The DNA here is from genome assembly GCF_047758685.1 of Pseudomonas lyxosi. Taxonomy (NCBI): domain Bacteria; kingdom Pseudomonadati; phylum Pseudomonadota; class Gammaproteobacteria; order Pseudomonadales; family Pseudomonadaceae; genus Pseudomonas; species Pseudomonas lyxosi. The sequence continues at coordinate 5,964,210 of NZ_CP180481.1, read as the reverse complement.
GCACCGGTCGTAGGAGGGGCTACTCATGAAGACAGGCAGAACCTGTTGATTGAAAGGGCCAAAGCTCTCGCCGACAAGATGATGGAAAACAGAAAATAACCAGAGCCCAGCCATCGCGCTGGGCTCTTCACATCTGGGGCTCGGTAGCGGTGCAGCGCTTGCAGTCAGGCAGGGCAGACGCATGGGTTAGGTCGTCTTTAACACCGAGAACCTCAAATACTTTCCAGCGTTTTCAAAAAACTTCGGATGTATCCGGCCGCCTCTTCAGGCGCAACCTGAAGTAGACAGTGCGGTGCTTCGATTTCAATGATTCGTGTATCACGGTTCATTGAAGAGATAAGCGCAGACGCTGTCCCGGGAACCACCGAATCATGCTTAGCGCGAAGGTAAATAGTCGGTACGCTGACTTGGGCGAGCTTGGCGGATACGTCTACGGTAAGAACCGATCGTAGTCGTGAGCGCATTACCGAAGGGCTCACTTGAGTGATGGCCTGGCGTAGAGCTGCGCGCAGGGCTCTCGTGGAAAACCGGCCGAGTAATACTTTGCTGATCCATCCGACAGGTGCAAGGCTGAACGGCAGTGCGCCTAGCAAAAAACTCAAGTGACTGATTGGATTGCGTGCGAATGTGCTGCACAGCACGAGTCCCACCTGCTGGGGGAGTTGCCTGGCGCTCAGAGAAATAGCGATCGGTCCCGAGAAGGATTCACCCAGCAGCACGAATGGGCGGTCGGTTGGCAGCGACTCTCGGACGAGCGACTCCAGCGCTGTGTAGTTCAGCGGAGTATTGGAGGGATAGGTGATGATTAGCGTATCGAATTCGCGCTCCATGATGGATGCAAAGGTTGCGAACAATTCACCTGTTCCATCCATTCCAGGTAGCAGAACCAGCGTGGGAGTTGATCGATTCATGTGTTCCGTCCTTGGGGGAGCGGTCATTCTGCCGTCGATACCGCCCCGAAAGCCCCCGCACCAATTTCATCATCGATTCAGCGGTGGATGTCTTCAGGCACAGTAACGAGGGGATTGCCCCCTCGTTACAAATGTTGCATGAAGAGCATGAATCACTACTGGCGTGATTCATCTCAACAGCGTCGGACCTGCGTGGTAGGTCCAACCAACTAAAACCAATCTTACCTGGCGTTCAACTTCTTCAGTTCTTCATAAGTCGCCGACTGTACAAACCAGAAGCCGGAGATGATGCACCACGTCAGGGTGCCGGTAATGAAAACGGCTGCTCCGGACCAGAAGCCCTGAACGAAGATCATGACCACTGCGGCGATCCAGATAACGGCCAGTGCGACGTACAGAACTACGTTGTTTACGCCAATTACGAACTCTTTCACGTCTATTCCCTTTTGAATGTTTATCCTCTGGCTCCTTACGCAAGGGCCAGTGGGCGGCATGATAGGGAGATAGCTGGCTGTTCGCCAGTCATGTCTTGCCGCCTGAGCAGGCATGCTTCGAAAAATCGCCCTCAGCCTGTGGGTGTCTGGCAGGCAGATTTCCAGATTTTGGACTACTACTGACAAGCCCGTTTCCTTACCCCTGTCAGGAGCATCCCTATGCTGTTTCACTGGTTTCTTGCGGCGATCCACCTCTTGGCTGTTGCCTTGGGCCTCTGGGCGGTGCTCACCCGAGGGACGGCGTTAAGCCGCCTGGCCGCCGGAACGGCGCAGGTTCGCAGCGTGCTGGTTGCCGATAACGTATGGGGCATCTGTGCGGGTATTTTGCTGATCACAGGTTTGATGCGGGCCTTCGGTGGGTACGAAAAAGGCACCGACTATTACCTTCATCAGCCGTTATTCCATCTGAAGATGACGCTGTTCGTGATCATTCTGCTGCTTGAAGTGGCACCAATGATCACCTTGATCAAGTGGCGGATCGCCATGGGCAGGGGCGCTTCGATTGACCAGGGCCGAGCCAGCCTGTTTGCACGCATCAGCCATATCGAAGCGCTGTTGTTGATGTTGATGGTGATTGCGGCCACCGGTATGGCGCGCGGTGTGACCTTCGGCTAATAACGGCGTGATTCGTCGGGGTTAAAGCGAATGATCTGACAGCCACGGCCTGGCCGAAGCCGGTAGCATCGGCTTCACGTAATGTGGGGGGGAGGCGAGGGCCCAGCAAAATGCCGAGCATGAATCTTTAGCCAGCCATTGCGCTGTAACGAACGGGCTGGCTACTGACTGCAGCAGGATTCAGGGGGTCTGCGGTTTGTCTGGAGCGGTGAGGCCAGCCTGAATGCGCTGATAGATTTCTTCGCGATGAACCGCAACGTCTTTCGGGGCATTGATGCCAATTCTGACTTGCTGGCCGCTAACGCCCAGAATGGTGATTGTAATGTCATCACCAATATTTATGCTTTCACCGACTTTGCGGGTGAGTATCAGCATGGTCTTCTCCTTGATTGCTTTGTAGGGCACCTGATTCGGACAGTGCAGAGGTCGGTGGTATGTATAGATTAGTGCGAAGTCTCACGGTTTGGGTGCCTCTTTCTGACGCGCAGATGCTGCATTAATTCCCAAGGCGTAACTATACAGAGGCCGCAACCATCATTCTCGTTGTTTTGAGCCCATTTTGCGGCACTCGGGAAGTATTCATGGATGCTAAAATCGCCGCTTTAAGCATTCTGAGGGAAGCGTTGTGCGCAAAATGTTCTTGGTAATCGCGGTACTGGCGCTGGCGGGATGCGGTGAGGGCAAGAGTGTTGAGGCGCAAAAGCCGCAATCGGCAGCAGTGGCTGCACCTTCGGTGGTATCCGCACCACAATGGGATCTCGAAGTTCGAGGCGAAACACCTCAGGCGGTCAGCGATTTGAGCGGCTGGCTGATTGAGCACAGTTTTGTTTCCAATATCGTCAAGGAAAATGGAAAAACCCGGATTCTGCTCGGGCCATTCAGTTCGAAAGCCGAGGCCGAGGCCAAACAGACAGAAGTGCGCGCGGCGCTCACCCGGGCGAAGAAACAGAACATCGAGTTACTGGTTGTCGAACATCCAGTGACCCAGTAACGGTCTTTTCCAGGGAGCTTTCGACGGAACGCCTTAAAGGGGATCCACATTGACTCGTTTCTAACGTAGTCACTGTCGATTCCCACTAGGAGTTCCCCCCATGGCCTCCGCCACCCCTTACAAAATATTCGATGCAGTCCTGCGGCGCAAAAAGGCGCTGAGTCCTCATTTGATGCGCGTCACTCTGGCCGGTCCGATGGTTACCGAAATGGCGACCAGGGCACCGGATCAGCGCGTGAAGCTGTTCTTTCCGGCTGTGGACGGTTCGCCTGCCAGGCTCTCTCATGGCGATGGCTGGTACGCACGTTACCGCTCGATGCCGGTTGCCCAGCGCCCGGCGATGCGTACTTACACCATCCGACATTTGCGTGCCGAGCTGGGCGAAGTGGACATCGACTTCGTGTTGCACGGCGAAACCGGCCCCGCATCCCGTTGGGCAATCCATGCAGCAGCGGGTGAGCCGATCCAGATCGTCGCACTTGATCGCCAGTTTTCGGCGCAAGACGCGGGAGGTTTCGAATGGAAACCGCCTCAACAGCTCAAGCATCTGTTGTTGGTCGCCGATGCCACGGCTTTACCCGCGGCGCTTGGCATTCTGGATGAGCTGGCAGCGCTTGCCGTGCCACCGATAACCCAGGCGTTTTTTGAAGTAGACAGCGTGGACGATGCGTTGCCGGTTCCTGACTGGCCCGGACTTTCGGTGGAGTGGCTGATTCGAGATCACGCCACCGCGACTGGCGCGGGTTCGTTGATGGTCGACGCTGTCCGCCGGGCAATTCTGCCATCATCTGCTAAGGCATTCGAAACGGTGGAACTGGCGGAAGTCGATGTCGACGAAGACATGCTCTGGGAAACATCCGAGGCTGCCCGTGATGGCTTCTACGGCTGGATCGCCGGGGAAACGGTTGCGGTGACGAGTCTGCGCAAATACTTGATCAAGGAACGCGGCATTGCCAAGGAGTCACTCAACCTGATGGGCTACTGGCGCTACAACAAAGTGGGCGGGTAGAAACGAACAAAGGCCTCGGGTGTTAAACCCGAGGCCTTTATGTTTTCAGCGAGCGCTTAACCGCAGGCTTTCATGTCGACCGGGCCGACAAACTCGTTGCCGCGTCCCATGACGCACGCCACGCTTTGGTTGCGCTGTCGTTCCCAGGCCTCTACCGGATAGGTTTTGTTCCAGGCTTCGTACAGTTGTCGATCCTGTTTCGACAGGCGCAGACCGTACTGCTTGCTCATGTAGAAATACGTTCGAGCGATCATGCCGCGTATGGACGGGCGAGGCATGACCTTCTTCGCCTTGAAGTCGACCTGGGTCAGGCACGAGCCATATTGGCCCGACTGCACCGGCAACCAGCCAAAACTGAAGTTACTACGATCGCCATTCACCTCACCAATGCTCGGCACCAGGTTGTGCAGGTCGGCTTCGGCCTTCTGGTAGGTCGGATCGTAACGCGTGCAGTTCTTGCGTCCACCTTCTTGCCAGCACTGACGCTGATGGCCGATCTGCCAGGCCGGGACAATGTGCTCCCACTCGATGCGGGAAGCGCGCTTGGCGTTTTTACGCGGTACATAACCGCAGGCTGCGAGGTTGACCTTGTTGCCGGTGTATTTGCACCCGCAATAGAACTCTGTGGATTGCGGTGCGTAGAGCTTCCAGGCAACTTTCTTGGCTTCGTTGAAAGTGCGTGGGGCGCCAGCCTGGACGCCGAGGGTGATGAACAAAAACAGCAAAGCAAACCAGCGGACACTCATTGACTCAATCTTCCTTCGGCACAACCCAAAAAATCTGCACACCGCCATCGTCGCGATAGGCGAGGGTGACGTTGTCGTTCTCGTCGATTTCTTCGAGTAGTTGTTCCCACTCATCCACGGGCTCGTCCGGTAGACGGAAGATCAAGGCGGCTTTGGCTTTTTGGGCGGTGGGGGAATTGATGATTTTCTGAACGCGCATGCCCATGCGTTGATAGGAGTCAGGAGAGGCAGAGGTATTGGCCACGGAATTATCCTTATTAAGCTGTACGTGCATACAGTATTTAACTGTGGGCATTTTCGCAACTGCTTAAAATTCAAGAAAATCCTCTGACAGCAATTTTTTCCGTTTGGTGTAGGACGAAGGGAAACTTTTATCGAAATATCGGAAGGGGGTGTGAGCCACTCGCCTGGGTTGGCGAGTGGTGAAAGCAGTGCCCGACCGGAACCGGTCGGGCGAGGGCGAATCAGTATTCCCAGAACATCCGTTGCAGCTCTTTGCTGTCGTTGGTCTTGGTCAGTGCGACCATGGCCAGGATGCGGGCCTTTTGCGGGTTCAAGTCATTCGCCACAACCCAGTCGTACTTGTCGTCTGGCTGTTCGGCGTTACGCAGTACGAAACCGCCGGCGTTGACGTGGGACGAACGAATGATTTGCACGCCGTCCTTGCGCAGGGCTTGCAGCGATGGGACTACACGGGACGAGACAGAGCCATTGCCGGTACCGGCGTGAATGATGGCTTTGGCGCCAGACTGAGCCAACGCTTTGTAGGCGGTATCGCTGACATTGCCGTAGGAATAGGCGATTTCTACGTCAGGCAGGCTCTTGATGGTTTTGATGTCGAATTCCGAGTCCATGGTGTGGCGCTTTGCCGGCAGACGGAACCAGTAGGATTTACCTTCGACCACCATGCCCAGTGGACCCCAGGCACTTTTAAACGCCTCGGTCTTGATGTTGATCATTTTGCTGACATCGCGACCCGACTGGATTTCATCGTTCATGGTCACCAGTACGCCTTTGCCGCGTGCCTCTTTGCTGCTGGCCACGGCCACTGCGTTGTACAGGTTCAGCATGCCATCGGCCGACATCGCGGTGCCTGGGCGCATGGAGCCGACAACGATGATTGGCTTGTCGGTTTTTTCCACCAGGTTCAGGAAGTAGGCGGTTTCTTCCAGGGTGTCGGTGCCGTGGGTGATAACGATGCCGTCGACGTCTTTGCTGTCGGCCAGTTCAGCCACGCGACGACCCAGTTGCAGCAGGTTGTCGTTGGTGATGCTTTCGGACGCGATCTGCATGACCTGTTCGCCACGAACGTTAGCCAGCTGGCTGAGTTCCGGAACCCCGGCGATCAATTGTTCGATGCCGACTTTTGCCGCTTGATAGGTCGCGCTATTGGCGGCGCTGGCGCCCGCGCCGGCAATGGTGCCGCCGGTGGCCAGGATCACCACGTTCGCCAGTTTCTGTTGGGTTTCGACTTCTTTTGCCTGAAGGGCAGTAGGCAGGAGCAGCAAGAGGGCTAAAGCGCCCGGAACGAAGGTCTTGAAAGCAGATGTCATTATTTTTCTCTCTAGTAGTGAGACGGTGCTGATGCAGGTTCATCTAGATGCGCCCCAGGCGGATCTGAACGCTTGGGGTGAATAAGAAGAGCAGGATCTGTACCAGTCGTACTTTGAACGAGGAAAACTTTTAACCTGATGATTTGTATCAGTATTTATTTGAGTGGCCAGAATGATTACACAGTCTGTTGTCCGGGTTTCCGAACGCGTTGAGCGTTTGTGTTCGGCTCTCCGAAAAGTACTACGACCTCTGTAGATCTAATCGCCTTGCAAGATTGCGAATCAGTGCTAAAGAAACCCGTGCTTCGGTCGATGTTCCTTTAAAGGATCTTTCTACTCAGGAGTTCACATGTCGTTATCCATTGGTATCCCAAACTCCGCAGGCGTCACCATTGGTGGCAAGTCCGCCGCTACGATCCGGGCGTTGAACGACGCCACCGCAGAGGCTGCCGATAAGACGCTGGGCACGAAAGAAGGCGACGACAACCAAGTCAAGACTGGCCCTTTGGGGCTGGATAAAAGCGCGGGCGCGCAGACCGAAACCCCAGACGAGAGCAGCCAGAGTGTGGCAGTGAAAGTCCTGCTCAAACGCATGCAAGAGCTACAACAGCAACTGCGCGAGCAACAGCAACAATTAGCCGCAGCTCAGGCGGCGTCTTATCCGACACCGGAAGCCAAGGCCACTGTGGTCATGGCAGTTCAAGGACAGATCGCCGACACCAGTAGCGCCTTGCTGGAAGTGTCCGCCGCCCTGGTCAAGGAACTGGCCAAGGGTTCCAGCACCGGAGCGGTGGTCAACACCACGGCATGACTTGAATGCCCGGCTTTTGTCAGCCAGTTCAAATAAATGGTCGTTTATGCTCGTTGACAAATGTCGGCAGGGTTCGCATAGTTCGGTCTACGCAAACGTTTGCGCGTTACTCCCGGTGGTTATCCATCAGTGAGCGCAATGAAGCCTACGCCAGCGCAAGCGTTGCTCACAATAATCATAAGATCGGAGTGAACCCATGAAGCTGCCATTCGCTGGACGTCTTCTCGCTGTCGCTATGCTGGCTGCCGCATCCGTCGCGTTACCTGTCTCTTCGGCCTTTGCCGAGACTGAAAAACCCAAAGTCGCGCTGGTCATGAAATCCCTGGCCAATGAATTCTTCCTGACGATGGAAGACGGTGCCAAGGCCTATCAGAAAGACCACTCCGGCGATTTCGAGCTGATCTCCAACGGCATCAAAGACGAAACCGACACGGCTGGCCAGACACGCATCGTCGAGCAAATGATTCTGGCCAAGGTCAATGCGCTGGTCATCGCGCCGGCTGACTCCAAGGCCATGGTTCCTGTGATCAAGAAAGCCATCGATTCCGGTATCACCGTGATCAACATCGACAACCAGCTGGACCCGGCTGTGGTCAAAAGCAAAAATATCACCGTACCGTTCGTAGGCCCGGATAACCGCAAAGGCGCGCGTCTGGTGGGCGAGTACCTGGCCAAGCAACTGAAGGCCGGAGACGAAGTCGGCATCATCGAAGGCGTTTCAACCACCACCAACGCACAGCAAAGAACCGCCGGCTTCAAGGATGCAATGGAAGCGGCGCAGATCAAGGTCGTGTCCTTGCAGTCCGGTGACTGGGAAATCGACAAAGGCAACAAGGTAGCTGCCTCGATCCTCAGCGAATACCCGCAAGTCAAAGCCCTGCTGGCCGGCAACGACAGCATGGCCGTCGGCGCAGTATCCGCCGTGCGTGCAGCGGGCAAGGCCGGCAAGGTGCAAGTGGTCGGTTACGACAACATCAACGCCATCAAGCCAATGCTCAAGGATGGCCGTGTTCTGGCCACCGCTGACCAGTTTGCAGCCAAGCAAGCTGTATTCGGCATCGAGACAGCACTGAAGATCATCAAAGGTGAGAAAGTCGACAGCGGCACCAATGGCGTGATCGAAACTCCGGTAGAGCTGGTCACCAAGTAGTCCTTCTGGCGACACAACGGTGCTCGCCCGTCGGGGCGAGCGCATGGAGAGTTTTTATGTCAGTTTCCGCCCCGAACGCTGTCCTCTCGGTCAGCGGTATCGGTAAGACCTACGCCCAACCGGTCCTGACCGGCATCGACCTGACGCTGATGCGCGGTGAAGTGCTGGCGCTGACCGGCGAAAACGGCGCGGGAAAAAGCACGCTGTCGAAGATCATTGGCGGGCTGGTCACACCGACCACCGGCCACATGCAATTCCAGGGGCAGGATTACCGCCCAGCAAGCCGCACTCAGGCCGAAGACCTCGGCATCCGCATGGTGATGCAAGAACTCAATCTGTTGCCGACCCTGTCGGTGGCGGAAAACCTGTTTCTCGACAACCTGCCCAGCAAGGGCGGCTGGATCAGTCGCAGGCAATTGCGCAAGGCAGCGATCGAAGCCATGGCCCAGGTCGGCCTCGACGCGATTGACCCGGACACACTGGTGGGCGAATTGGGCATCGGTCACCAGCAAATGGTGGAGATCGCCCGCAACCTGATCGGCGATTGCCACGTGCTGATCCTCGACGAACCGACCGCAATGCTGACGAACCGTGAAGTCGAGATGCTGTTCGAGCAGATCACTCGTCTGCAAGCTCGCGGCGTGTCGATCATCTATATCTCGCACCGTCTCGAAGAACTGGCGCGGGTCGCCCAGCGTATTGCGGTACTGCGCGATGGCAACCTGGTTTGCGTCGAGCCGATGGCCAATTACAACAGCGAGCAACTGGTGACGCTGATGGTCGGTCGTGAACTCGGCGAACACATCGACATGGGCCCGCGCAAGATCGGCGCTCCAGCCTTGACGGTCAAAGGGCTGACCCGCTCCGACAAGGTTCGCGACGTGTCCTTCGAAGTGCGTGCTGGCGAAATCTATGGGATTTCCGGATTGATAGGGGCAGGGCGCACCGAGTTGCTGCGCTTGATCTTCGGTGCTGATCCAGCAGACAGCGGCACGGTTGCGCTCGGTTCGCCAGCACAGGTTGTCAGTATCCGCTCGCCGGCTGACGCGGTCGGTCATGGCATCGCCCTGATCACTGAAGACCGCAAGGGCGAAGGCTTGCTGCTGACCCAATCGATCAGCGCGAATATTGCCTTGGGCAATATGCCGGTGATTTCCAGCGGTGGCTTCGTCAACAATGGTGACGAGATGGCGCTGGCCCAGCGTCAGATCGACGCCATGCGCATCCGCAGCTCCAGCCCGACGCAACTTGTGTCGGAACTGTCCGGCGGCAACCAGCAGAAAGTCGTGATCGGCCGGTGGCTTGAGCGTGATTGCTCGGTGATGCTGTTCGACGAGCCAACGCGAGGCATCGACGTCGGCGCCAAGTTTGACATTTATGCCTTGCTCGGTGAGCTGACCCGTCAAGGCAAAGCGCTCGTGGTGGTGTCCAGCGACCTGCGTGAACTGATGTTGATCTGCGACCGCATCGGCGTGCTCTCGGCGGGACGTCTGATCGACACCTTTGAGCGTGACAGCTGGACCCAGGATGATTTGCTTGCCGCCGCGTTCGCCGGCTACCAAAAACGTGATGCGTTGCTCAATGAAGCAGCGCCTAGGGATCTCGCATGAATACTGCAGTGACTGCCGGCAAACGTAGTGGCAACTTTTACGGCCTCGGTACCTATCTGGGGCTGGCCGGTGCCTTGCTGGCAATGGTCGCGCTGTTCTCGGTTCTGAGCAGCCATTTCCTGTCCTATGACACCTTCAGCACCCTGGCCAACCAGATTCCGGACTTGATGGTGCTGGCGGTCGGCATGACGTTCGTGTTGATCATCGGCGGCATCGACCTGTCGGTGGGCTCGGTGCTCGCGCTCGCGGCGTCAACGGTCAGCGTGGCCATTCTCGGTTGGGGCTGGAGCGTGTTGCCTGCGGCGCTACTCGGAATGGCGGCGGCAGCACTGGCCGGGACCATCACCGGTTCGATTACTGTGGCGTGGCGGATTCCGTCGTTCATCGTGTCCCTCGGCGTGCTGGAAATGGCCCGCGGTGTGGCGTATCAGATGACCGGATCGCGCACGGCCTACATCGGCGACGCCTTCGCCTGGTTGTCCAACCCGATCGCCTTCGGCATCTCGCCGTCGTTCATCATTGCCTTGCTGATCATCTTCATTGCCCAGGCAGTGCTGACGCGTACCGTGTTCGGTCGTTACCTGATCGGCATCGGCACCAACGAAGAGGCGGTGCGTCTGGCAGGGATCAATCCAAAGCCCTACAAGATCCTGGTATTCAGTCTGATGGGACTGCTGGCCGGTATCGCAGCGCTGTTTCAGATTTCTCGCCTGGAAGCGGCGGATCCGAATGCCGGCTCCGGGCTGGAGTTGCAAGTGATCGCCGCGGTCGTGATCGGCGGCACCAGCCTGATGGGCGGTCGTGGTTCGGTCATCAGTACGTTCTTCGGGGTTCTGATCATTTCCGTATTGGCGGCCGGTCTCGCGCAGATCGGCGCGACCGAACCCACCAAACGCATCATCACTGGCGCAGTGATCGTAGTGGCGGTGGTGCTTGATACTTATCGCAGTCAGCGCGCAAGCCGGCGGACCTGAGTCATGGCAACAATCAAGGATGTGGCAGCGCTCGCGGGAATTTCCTACACCACGGTTTCCCACGTAGTGAACAAGACCCGGCCGGTGAGCGAAGAGGTGCGAGTCAAAGTCGAGGCGGCGATCAAAACCCTCGACTATGTGCCCAGTGCCGTGGCCCGGTCCCTCAAGGCCAAAACCACGGCGACCATCGGGTTGCTGGTGCCCAACAGTCTCAACCCGTACTTCGCCGAACTGGCGCGCGGCATCGAGGATTATTGCGAGCGTAATGGCTACTGCGTGATTCTCTGTAACTCCGATGACAACCCGGACAAGCAGCGCAGCTACCTGCGCGTACTGCTGGAAAAGCGCATCGACGGGCTGATCGTCGCTTCGGCTGGCGGTGACGCGGGGCTGGCAGAAGGCCTGGCTGGCGTGCGTACGCCGATGGTGATCGTCGACCGTGGACTGGAAGGTGTGAATGCCGATCTGGTGCGCATCGATCACGAATACGGCGCCCATCTGGCGACCCGCCACCTTCTGGAATTGGGGCACCGGGACATCGCCACCATTGGCGGTCCGGCGAGTACCAGCGTGGCGCAGATGCGTCTGGCCGGTTATTGCCGTGCCCTGAAAGAGGCGGGTGTCGAAGTATCCCGCGAGCGCATGCTGGAAAGCGATTTCACCAGCACCGGCGGCTACAACGCCGCCGCGATACTGCTGGAAAAGAACCCGCCGAGCGCGATCTTCGCCGGTAACGACATGATTGGCATCGGTGTGCTGCGAGCGGCGGCCGAGCGCAACATTCGTGTACCGACAGAGCTGTCGGTGATCGGCTTCGACGATATTCAGATGAGCCGCTATGTGTACCCGGCGCTGACCACCGTGGGGCAGTCGATCCTGCAACTCGGCGAGATGGCGGCCGAAGTGCTTTTAAGAAGAATTGCCACACCGGATATGGCCACCGATCAACGGATCGTGACGCCCAGTATTGTCCTGCGGGAGTCGACTGCGCCGCTGGCCGGCGTGTTCGCTCAATACCGCTGAAACAGAATTGATGAGTAGTGACGTATGCCAGCAAAAGTAGTGGTTATAGGCAGCCTGAACATGGACCTGGTCACCCGGGCGCCACGGCTGCCCCGTGGCGGTGAAACGCTGATTGGCGAGTCGTTTGCCACGGTTTCCGGTGGCAAGGGCGCGAATCAGGCGGTCGCCGCGGCGAGGCTGGGAGCGCAAGTGTCGATGGTCGGTTGCGTGGGCAGCGATGCCTATGGCGAAGAGCTGCGCGGGGCGCTGCTGGCTGAACAAATCGATTGCCAGGCCGTCAGCACCGTCGACGATTCCAGCGGCGTAGCGTTGATCGTGGTCGATGACAACAGTCAGAACGCCATCGTGATCGTTGCCGGTGCCAACGGTGCGCTGACGCCAGCGGTGATCGACCGTTTCGATGCAGTATTGCAGGCCGCGGGCGTGATCATCTGTCAGCTGGAAGTGCCGGATGCCTCTGTCGGTCATGCGCTCAAGCGCGGCCGTGAATTGGGCAAGACCGTGATCCTCAATCCAGCGCCGGCCAGCCGCCCGCTGCCGGCGGACTGGTACGCGTCCATCGATTACCTGATACCCAACGAAAGCGAGGCCTCGGCGCTGAGTGGTTTGCCGGTGGATTCTCTGGCATCTGCCGAAACCGCTGCATCCCGGTTGATCTCCTTGGGCGCCGGCAAGGTCATCATCACCCTCGGTGCTCAAGGTTCGCTGTTTGCCAACGGCAAAGGCTTCGAGCATTTCCCTGCGCCGAAGGTGAAGGCTGTCGATACCACGGCGGCTGGCGACACCTTCGTCGGTGGTTTCGCCGCCGCACTGGCGGCCGGCAAAAGCGAGGCCGAAGCGATCCGTTTCGGCCAGGTCGCCGCGGCGCTGTCGGTGACCCGTGCTGGCGCGCAACCCTCGATTCCCACTTTGTCCGACGTACAGGCCTTTAAAGCACCATGAAAAAGACACCTTTGCTCAACGTCGCGCTGTCGCGGCTAATCGCGTCCCTGGGTCATGGCGACATCGTGGTGATCGGCGATGCAGGTCTGCCGGTGCCACCTGGCGTTGAACTGATCGACTTGGCCCTGACTCACGGTATCCCGGATTTCGTCAGCACGTTGAAGGTTGTGCTCAGCGAAATGCAGGTCGAGAGCCATGTATTGGCCCAGGAGATCCTGGACAAAAAGCCTTCAGCATTGGCGACACTCGATGAGCTAAATGCCGACGGTGCGCTGGGTCGACGTGAGCTGCTCAGTCATGACCAATTCAAAGTCCTCAGCCGACAGGCACGGGCGATTGTTCGTACAGGCGAATGTCAGCCGTACTGCAACATCGTGCTGGTGGCAGGGGTTACGTTCTAACTCGCTGTTGTCTTTCTGCTGTCCCACGCACAAGGAGTGCGCTATGCACCGCTATGCTCAGAAACTGCACCACCTGCTTCGGAGTCTGCTGCTTTTGTCCTTGATTACCGCAACAAGCGCCCAGGCGGCGGAAAAGATCGACTTGATCATCGACACCGATCCGGGTGCCGACGACGTGGTTGCCTTGCTGTTTGCCCTGGCGTCGCCGCAAGAGCTGAACATTCGTGCGCTGACCACCGTCGCCGGCAATGTGCGTCTGGACAAGACGTCGCGTAATGCGCGGCTGGCCCGCGAGTGGGCAGGGCGCGAGGAGGTGCCGGTCTACGCGGGCGCTCCGAAGCCGCTGATGCGCACGCCGATCTATGCCGAGAACATCCATGGCAAGGAAGGTCTGTCGGGCGTCACCGTACACGAGCCGAAGAAAGGCCTGGCCCAGGGCAATGCGGTCAACTACCTGATCGATACCTTGAAAGCCGCCAAGCCTCACAGCATCACCATCGCCATGCTCGGTCCACAGACCAACCTGGCCCTGGCGCTGATCCAGGAACCTGAGATCGTTCAGGGCATCAAGGAGGTGGTGATCATGGGCGGGGCGCACTTCAATGGCGGCAACATCACCCCGGTGGCCGAGTTCAACCTGTTCGCCGACCCGCAGGCTGCGGAAGTGGTATTGAAAAGCGGCGTGAAGCTGACCTACCTCCCGCTGGACGTGACCCACAAGATCCTCACCAGTGACGGGCGTCTTAAGCAGATCGCAGCGATCAACAACAATGCCAGCAAGCTGGTGGGCGATATTCTCAATGAATACGTCAAAGGCGACATGGAGCACTACGGCATTCCGGGTGGCCCGGTGCATGACGCTACTGTCATCGCCTATCTGCTCAAGCCTGAGTTGTTCACCGGTCGTTCGGTCAATGTGGTGGTTGATAGCCGCGAAGGCCCGACGTTCGGCCAAACCATCGTCGACTGGTATGACGGCCTGAAAGCGCCGAAGAACGCTTTCTGGGTGGAAAGCGGCGACGCCCAGGGCTTCTTTGACCTGCTGACCGAGCGTCTGGCTCGTCTGAAGTAAGCTTCACACCCGCAGGCGCCAGCCTGCGGGTTTCACTCCCTTTCGTTATATTCAGCGCCCTTGTAGTCGGCCGGGTATTTCTCAAATACCTGCGCGATGAAGGATTGCGCCGCTTCAGTGCCCAGCTCCTTGACCAATAGATCGATACCAATGATTGCCAACTCTTCCGGGCTGCCCGGGCTGTAAGAGCTGTGGCCCTGTGGCCACTTGGCTTTGATGTCGGCGTCGATACTTACGGTGGTCATGATGGCGCTCGTGAAGTCGGGAAAGTCTGAGTGTCGAGTTAACCATTTTGCGCGGCTTTTGGCACTCCGACTTAGGCATGAGGGGAGGGCTATGCGACACTTGGTCTTTGACGAATTTTCAAGGACTGTGCTGTGCAGATCGATTTGAACACTCCTGACGGCTTGACCCTTGAGGCGGTGCGTCAGCTGCTGGCCTCTGCCAGCGACGATGAGCACACTCAATTGCGAGTCACCAAGGGCGGCATCGCCTACATTTCGTCAGGCGTTGTGGGCGGCACTGATATCTGCGGGCTGTTGTTTCGTCTGGAGACGTGGGCCAAGGGTTCCGGTTATGTCGGATTGGTCGCGGCCAGTGACGAGGTCTGGGTCATGCAGATTTTCAATGCGCTGAAAGAGAACTGGCCGAATCCGCCGTTCGACTACATTGACGTCTATTGAACGCTGTTCATATTCAGTCACGATTGAGTGGTAAACGGCAGGGCGATGCTCAGGCAAACTCGCCGCATATCCGAATAGAGGGCAGGGTGCTAGTACTCCCTGTGAAACCAAACGCCAGATTGGCGGTCGCACGATCTCAGCTTAACTATTGAAAAAAGGAGGCTTCATGCCTTGGAAGCTCGCGTCATTGGGTACTTTGTTGGCCGTTGCCATGCTGGCCGGTTGCAGCACTACCTCCACCGAGTCGACAACAGATCCTGTCACGTCGACTGACACGGGTCACAGCCGTTGTGAGGCAAAGGCTGCCGAATTCACCATTGGCAAAAAGGCTTCGCCTGAACTGCTGGAGCAGGCGCGTACTCGCGCAGGCGCGCAGAATGCTCGGTTCCTCTTGCCCACCGACATGGTGACCCTGGAGTACCGCTCCGATCGCCTGAACCTGAATACCGATGCCAATCGGGTCGTCACCCGTGTCAACTGCGGCTGATCGCTTCAGGCTTTTGTTTCGCCCATAAAAAACCCCGTCACATGGACGGGGTTTTTTTAGTGCGGCTGAAAATTACTCAGCGCGGACTTGTGCAGCTTGCATACCCTTTTGGCCTTTCTCAGCCACGAAGGAAACGGTCTGGCCTTCTTTCAGGCTTTTGAAACCGTCGCTTTCGATAGCTTTGAAGTGTACGAACAGGTCGTCACCGCCACCTTGAGGAGTGATGAAGCCGAAGCCTTTTTCATCGTTGAACCATTTAACGGTGCCGGTTTGGCGATTAGACATGGTGTATCTCCAAGAAACATATATTTTCAGTAGTGCTGTGCTGCTCAGGCCAACTGGGCACACCGGGGTATCATAGTCGAAATGTTCGCTTTGGGAGCCCCCCGGACGTGCTGTTTGCCCTGCAGTCGCGTTCCGTTTGCTGCTTTGTTTGGCTGCAAGCCCCGTTTTAAAAGGCTTTCAGGCAAAAGTAAAGACAATAAAAAAACCTGTAGAACCTGCACAAATTGTACAAAAAAGCGGTTTTCAGAGGCTTTTTACTGTCGTTGCAGGCGCAAAAAGCGCGCTGTCGGGCTTATTTTTTCGCTTTGTTATCGGCTTTGCACGACGAGATTTGGGTCAGTGCTTTTTGTTTCAGTGCATCACTGGCAGTGTTGTCCATCAGGGACTGGATGTCTTTGGCAGGGTACGATTTGATGGCATCGGCGCCGCAAGCGCAGTGAGCCTTCGCTGCTGCAGCACCGATCTGCGGAGTGGCCGCTTCTGTGCACTGAGCCATGTATTTTTCGCGTTCGCCCTTCGGCCAATCGGCATGGGCGGCCAGTGGCAGCAGCAGAACGATGGGGGCGACTACTGCGAATAAACGTTTCAGATGCATGCTGGGATGCTCCTTGTGGGTCAATGTCTTGTTATCTGAGGGGTAAAGCAGGGTTCTAGTTCAGCACTCTGGCATAAAATTGCCCGATTTGCCCCAAGACAAAGCCTCGGTGCATCGACGACCGTTCATCTGTGCTAGCATGCCTGGCTCGGGCGTTTGCAGGCTCCGGATGACCTTCAGTCCCGGTGGCGGCAAATGTGCGAATAACCCTGATTTGAATCCCAGTCACTCTGGTTCGGTTTTCCGGTTGGCCGCAAGGCTCCTGCCGCTGTAAGGCAGGCGTTCGTCATTGAATGGCCTGGATCGGATCTTGTACTGGCTCATCCCAACCCACGTGACCTTTGGTAGGGGTCACCACTAGGAGAGGAGGCGCCATGCCAACTATTACTCTTCCCGACGGCAGTCAACGTTCATTCGATCACCCGATATCCGTAGCCGAGGTCGCCGCATCCATTGGTGCAGGTCTGGCCAAAGCCACCGTAGCCGGCAAGGTCGATGGCAAGCTGGTCGACGCCAGCGACATCATCAGCAGCGACGCTACGCTGCAAATCATTACGCCAAAGGATGAAGAGGGGCTGGAGATCATTCGCCACTCTTGCGCCCACCTGGTTGGCCATGCGGTCAAGCAACTGTACCCGACGGCCAAGATGGTCATCGGTCCGGTCATCGACGAAGGCTTCTATTACGATATCGCCTTCGAACGTCCCTTCACTCCGGACGACCTGGCCGCCATCGAACAGCGCATGCAGCAGCTGATCGAAAAAGATTACGACGTGATCAAGAAAGTCACTCCGCGCGCCGAAGTGATCGAAGTGTTCAAGGCCCGCGGTGAAGACTACAAACTGCGCCTGGTCGAAGACATGCCGAACGAACAGGCCATGGGCCTGTACTATCACGAAGAATACGTCGACATGTGCCGCGGTCCGCACGTGCCGAACACGCGCTTCCTGAAATCCTTCAAGCTGACCAAGTTGTCCGGCGCCTACTGGCGTGGCGATGCCAAGAACGAGCAATTGCAGCGCGTTTACGGCACGGCGTGGGCAGACAAAAAGCAGCTGGCGGCTTACATCCAGCGCATCGAAGAAGCTGAAAAGCGTGATCACCGCAAGATCGGCAAGCGTCTGGGCCTGTTCCACACCCAGGAAGAGTCGCCGGGCATGGTGTTCTGGCACCCGAACGGCTGGACTCTGTACCAGGTGCTCGAGCAATACATGCGCAAGGTTCAGCGCGACAACGGTTACCTGGAGATCAAAACTCCGCAGGTCGTTGACCGCAGCCTGTGGGAGAAATCCGGGCACTGGGCCAACTACGCCGACAACATGTTCACCACGCAGTCGGAAAACCGCGACTACGCCATCAAGCCGATGAACTGCCCTTGCCACGTGCAAGTGTTCAACCAAGGCTTGAAAAGCTACCGTGAGTTGCCAATGCGCTTGGCCGAATTCGGTGCTTGCCACCGTAACGAGCCATCGGGTGCGCTGCACGGCATCATGCGTGTGCGGGCGTTCACTCAGGACGACGCCCACATCTTCTGCACTGAAGAGCAGATGCAGGCTGAATCCGCTGCGTTCATCAAGCTGACCATGGACGTTTATGCCGACTTCGGCTTTAAAGACGTCGAGATGAAGCTGTCCACTCGTCCGGAAAAACGCGTCGGTTCCGACGAGCTTTGGGATCGCGCCGAAGCGGCCCTGGCTGCAGCCCTTGATAGCGCTGGCCTGCCGTACGATCTGCAGCCGGGCGAGGGTGCGTTCTACGGTCCGAAGATTGAGTTCTCGCTGAAAGATTGCCTTGGCCGCGTCTGGCAGTGTGGTACCCTTCAGCTCGATTTTAACCTGCCTGTCCGTCTGGGAGCCGAATACGTCTCTGAAGACAACAGTCGCAAGCACCCGGTGATGTTGCACCGGGCGATCCTTGGCTCCTTCGAACGTTTCGTCGGAGTCCTGATCGAGCACTACGAGGGTGCATTCCCCGCGTGGCTGGCTCCGACCCAGGCAGTGATCATGAATATCACTGATAAACAGGCTGATTTCGCCGCTGAGGTTGAAAAAACTCTCAACGAAAGCGGATTTCGTGCCAAGTCTGACTTGAGAAATGAAAAGATCGGCTTTAAAATCCGCGAGCATACTTTGCTCAAGGTTCCTTATCTCTTGGTTATCGGAGATCGGGAAGTCGAGATGCAGACTGTCGCTGTGCGTACTCGTGAAGGTGCTGACCTGGGCTCGATGCCCGTCGCCCAGTTCGCCGAGTTCCTCGCTCAAGCGGTTTCCCGGCGTGGTCGCCCAGATTCGGAGTAATTACTATTAAGCGTGAAATGAGACAAGATAAACGAGCTGCACCGAAGGCCCCGATCAACGAGAATATCTCGGCACGCGAGGTTCGGTTAATTGGAGCTGAAGGTGAACAGCTTGGGATTGTGTCAATTGAAGACGCGCTTCTTAAGGCTGAAGAGGCCAAACTGGATCTGGTGGAGATTTCCGCCGATGCAGTACCCCCTGTTTGCAAACTGATGGACTACGGCAAATCGATCTTCGAAAAGAAGAAGCAGATTGCCGCGGCCAAGAAAAACCAGAAGCAGATTCAGGTTAAAGAAATCAAGTTTCGTCCAGGGACGGAGGAAGGGGATTACCAGGTAAAACTGCGCAACCTGGTACGTTTCCTGAGTGATGGGGACAGGGCCAAGGTATCCTTGCGATTCCGCGGCCGTGAGATGGCCCACCAGGAGCTGGGGATGGAACTCCTCAAGCGAGTTGAAGGTGACTTGCTCGAGTACGGTTCGGTCGAACAGCATCCTAAGATGGAAGGACGCCAACTGATCATGGTCATCGCCCCGAAAAAGAAGAAGTAATCAATAGGGCACGGCAGGCCTTCTGATTATGTTTATCAACTGAATGCGGAGTATCCGAACATGCCAAAAATGAAAACTAAAAGTGGTGCTGCTAAGCGGTTTCTGAAAACTGCTAACGGTATCAAGCACAAGCACGCTTTCAAGAGCCACATCCTGACTAAAATGTCGACCAAGCGTAAGCGTCAACTGCGCGGTAGCAGCTTGCTGGCACCGTGTGACGTGGCAAAAGTCGAGCGCATGCTGCGCCTTCGTTAATTTAGTCAAGAATAGAGGAAGTAACTCATGGCTCGTGTAAAGCGTGGCGTCATTGCCCGTAAACGTCACAAAAAAATTCTGAAACTTGCTAAAGGCTACTACGGCGCTCGCTCGCGCGTATTCCGTGTTGCCAAGCAAGCGGTAATCAAGGCAGGCCAATACGCCTACCGTGACCGTCGTCAGAAAAAACGTCAGTTCCGCGCTCTGTGGATCGCTCGTATCAACGCTGGTGCACGTATCAACGGTCTGTCCTACAGCCGTTTCATCGCCGGCCTGAAAAAAGCGTCCATCGAGATCGACCGTAAGGTTCTGGCTGATCTGGCAGTGAACGAAAAAGCGGCGTTTGCTGCGATTGTCGAGAAAGCTAAAGCCACCTTGGCTTAAGTACCCCCGACAGTCACCCGGCCTCACCTCTGTGGGGTCAGGTGTTAAACGTCATAAATAGGGGAAGAGCCTTCAAGCTCTTCCCCTATTTTGTATCTGGAGTCTGTACATGGAAAACCTGGATGCGCTCGTCTCTCAAGCACTAGAGGCTGTGCAAAGCGCTGAAGATATCAATGCCCTGGAGCAAATCCGGGTTCACTACCTTGGCAAAAAGGGCGAATTGACTCAGGTGATGAAGACCCTGGGGAATTTGCCGGCAGAAGAGCGTCCGCAAGTCGGCGCCCTGATCAACGTTGCCAAGGAGCGTGTCACAGAGGTTCTCAATGCGCGCAAGGCACTGTTTGAAGAGGCCGACCTGGCCGCCAAACTGTCCGCCGAGTCCATTGACGTGACCCTGCCTGGCCGTGGCCAGACCTCGGGTGGTCTGCATCCGGTTACTCGCACTCTGGAACGTATCGAACAGTTCTTCACTCACATTGGCTACGGCATCGCCGAAGGCCCTGAGGTCGAAGACGACTACCACAACTTCGAAGCGCTCAACATCCCAGGCCATCACCCGGCCCGGTCGATGCATGACACCTTCTATTTCAATGCCAACATGTTGCTACGCACCCATACCTCGCCGGTACAGGTCCGCACCATGGAATCGAAACAGCCGCCGATCCGCATCGTCTGCCCAGGCCGTGTGTACCGTAGCGACTCCGATATCACCCACTCCCCGATGTTCCACCAGGTCGAAGGCCTGCTGGTCGACCGCGATATCAACTTCGCCGACCTGAAAGGGACTATCGAAGAGTTCCTGCGCGTGTTCTTCGAAAAAGAACTGGCCGTGCGTTTCCGCCCTTCGTATTTCCCGTTCACCGAGCCATCCGCCGAAGTCGACATGGAATGCGTGATGTGCAGCGGTAAAGGCTGCCGTGTCTGCAAACAGACTGGCTGGCTGGAAGTCATGGGCTGCGGCATGGTTCACCCGAATGTGCTGCGGATGTCCGGGATCGACCCGGAAGAGTTTTCGGGCTTCGCCTTCGGCATGGGTGTTGAGCGTTTGGCCATGCTGCGTTACGGCGTGAACGACTTGCGTCTGTTCTTCGACAACGACTTGCGGTTCCTCGCGCAATTTCGCTAGTCGTAACGAATTCTTAGGAGAGCAGGATGAAATTCAGTGAACAATGGCTGCGTGGCTGGGTAAGCCCGCAGGTAAGTCGTGACGAGCTGGTTGCTCGTCTGTCGATGGCCGGTCTTGAGGTCGATAGCGTTACGCTGGCCGCCGGTGAATTCAGTGGTGTGGTGGTGGGCGAGGTGCTGAGCACCGAGCAGCACCCGGATGCCGACAAGCTGCGCGTTTGCCAGGTCAGCAATGGGTCGGAGACCTTCCAGGTCGTTTGCGGTGCGCCCAACGTGCGCCCGGGCCTGAAGATCCCGTTCGCCATGATCGGTGCCGAACTACCGGGCGACTTCAAAATCAAGAAAGCCAAGCTGCGTGGCGTTGAATCCAATGGCATGTTGTGCTCGCAAGCCGAGCTGCAAATTGGTGAAGGTAACGATGGCCTGATGGAATTGCCGGCCGATGCGCCGGTCGGTCAGGACATTCGTGAATACCTTAGCCTGGACGACGCCAGCATCGAGGTCGACCTGACCCCGAACCGCGGCGACTGCCTGTCCCTGGCCGGTCTGGCCCGTGAAGTCGGCGCGTTGTACGCCGCCGAAGTCACTCGTCCGATCGTTGCGACCGTTCCAGCCGCGCACGACGAAGTGCGTTCGGTTGAAGTGCTGGCACCAGCCGCTTGCCCACGTTACCTGGGTCGTGTGATCCGTAACGTCGACCTGTCCAAGCCTACGCCGTTGTGGATGGTTGAGCGTCTACGCCGTGCCGATGTGCGCAGCATCGATGCTGCCGTCGACATCACCAACTACGTGATGCTGGAGCTGGGTCAACCGCTGCACGCTTTTGATCTCGCCGAAATCAATGGCGGCATTCGCGTGCGTATGGCTGAGGAAGGCGAGAAGCTGGTTCTGCTTGACGGTCAGGAAGTCAGCCTGCGTAGCGATACGCTGGTGATTGCCGACCACACCCGCGCCCTGGCAATCGCCGGCGTCATGGGTGGCGAGCACAGCGGCGTCAACACCGCGACCACTCGCGATGTCTTCCTCGAAAGCGCGTTCTTCGACCAGATTGCTGTAGCCGGCAAGGCCCGTTCCTATGGCCTGCACACCGATGCTTCGCACCGCTACGAGCGTGGCGTGGACTGGCAGCTGGCCCGTGAAGCCATGGAGCGCGCCACTGGCCTGCTGCTGGAAATCACTGGCGGCGAAGCTGGTCCGATCATCGAAACCGTCAGCGAACAACACCTGCCGTCGATTGCGCCAGTTACTCTGCGTGCGCAACGCATCACCCAGATGCTGGGCATGGAAATGGAGTCGGCCGAAGTCGAGCGTCTGCTCAGCGGCTTGGGTCTGAAGATTTCTGCCGATGGGGCAGGGCAGTGGCGCGTTGAAGTGCCAAGCCATCGCTTCGACATCAGCCTGGAAGTCGATCTGATCGAAGAACTGGCTCGTCTGTATGGTTACAACCGTCTGCCGGTTCGTTACCCGCAAGCTCGTCTGGCGCCGCAGGCCAAGGCTGAGGCGCGGAGCGATCTGCCTGAGCTGCGCCGTCTGCTGGTAGCCCGTGGCTATCAGGAAGCGATCACCTACAGCTTCATCGATCCGAAACAGTTTGAGCTGTTTAATCCAGGTGTCGAACCGCTGTTGTTGGCCAACCCGATTTCGAACGACATGGCCGCCATGCGCTCGTCCCTGTGGCCAGGCCTGGTCAAGGCGCTTCAGCACAACCTGAACCGTCAGCAGGATCGGGTTCGTTTGTTCGAAAGCGGCCTGCGTTTCGTCGGTCAGCTGGAAGGCCTGAAGCAAGAGCCGATGCTGGCGGGTGTTGTTTGCGGTAGTCGTCTGCCGGAAGGCTGGGCACAAGGTCGCGATGTTGTGGACTTCTTCGACGTCAAAGCTGACGTGGAAGCTGTGTTGGGCTTCGCCGGTGCACTGGGTTCTTTCACTTTCGTGCCGGGCAAACACCCAGCGCTGCACCCGGGTCAAACCGCGCGCATCGAGCGTGAAGGTCGATTGGTCGGTTTCGTCGGCGCTATTCACCCTGAATTGTCGAAAGCCCTCGGTCTCGACCGTCCAGTCTTCGTATTCGAGCTGGTTTTGGCCGAAGTAGCGTTGGGCAAAATGCCTAAATTCCAGGAGTTATCGCGCTTTCCTGAAGTGCGTCGTGACCTGGCACTGATTGCGGCCAAGGACGTCTCGGCCAGTGCTGTACTGGACGTAATCCGTGAAAATGCAGGCGAATGGCTGACAGACCTAAGGCTATTTGACGTGTATCAGGGTAAAGGCATTGATCCTGATAGAAAAAGCCTTGCCGTTGGCTTGACCTGGCAGCATCCATCGCGCACTCTTAATGACGATGAGGTGAATACCACGACGCAAAACATCCTCACCTCGCTCGAACAAAGGTTGAACGCCACGTTAAGGAAGTGACGTATGGGGGCTCTGACGAAAGCTGAGATGGCGGAACGTCTGTATGAAGAGCTGGGCCTGAACAAACGGGAGGCCAAGGAATTGGTCGAACTGTTTTTTGAGGAAATCAGGCACGCTCTTGAAGACAACGAACAAGTCAAATTGTCCGGTTTCGGCAATTTCGACCTTCGGGACAAACGCCAGCGGCCTGGCCGCAATCCGAAAACGGGTGAAGAAATCCCGATCACGGCTCGCCGTGTGGTCACCTTTCGTCCAGGGCAGAAGTTGAAGGCCCGAGTTGAGGCTTATGCTGGAACCAAGTCATAACGACGAGCTACCCGTCATCCCAGGCAAACGCTACTTCACCATTGGTGAAGTCAGCGAGCTGTGTGCGGTAAAACCACACGTGCTGCGTTACTGGGAGCAGGAGTTTCCTCAACTCAACCCCGTCAAACGCCGCGGAAACCGCCGGTATTATCAGCGACAAGACGTGCTGATGATCCGGCAGATCCGCGCGCTTCTTTACGATCAGGGATTCACCATCGGCGGCGCACGCCTGCGTTTGTCCGGCGATGAAGCCAAAGATGACACCACTCAATACAAGCAAATGATTCGGCAGATGATCGCTGAATTGGAAGATGTACTGGTTGTGCTCAAGAAATAAATTCCTGCTTTTAAATACTTCCAGTTTTCAAAAGCTTGCGATATATTCTTGAGCGTTCTTCGAGAAGAGGAACGGGTTTAACGCCTAGTCGGGGCGTAGCGCAGTCCGGTAGCGCACTAGCATGGGGTGCTAGGGGTCGAGTGTTCGAATCACTCCGTCCCGACCATATAAATCAAGGGGTTGCGAGATTTTATCTCGCGACCCCTTTTTATTTTTAGGCGTTTTTACCCCTACAAAACGACTGGCTCTCGGTGGAATCCTAATCGCTTTTATATGAGGTTGAAGCCAGCTTTGGCACTCTGTAGCGGTATTTAGGACGACGTAGTCTCTATAAGCCCAGCGAAGCCTTTCCGTGTGCCGATAGTTCTGCTTGGCCATACCGGGATCGCATGGCCATTACAGTTGCGCAAGTCACAGAGTGCCTCTGCTTTTCTTAGGCGTGTGCGTATCCACGTCAAAACTATCCACAAAAGGCGTGGGTATATCTGTGGATAATGACCCGGGGACTGCGGATTACAGGGTTTGCAACGTTCTGGTCATGAATTGAGCAGATTGTTGTGCAGCTGACCTCGGCGAGCAGGCCTTGAGGTGCGAAGTGGATGCCGTTCGGCCTGGTTCTGCAGTTTTGTGTTAGGCCTGGACTTCTCTGCCACCCCCCGCACAGCGCACTGAAATCGCTCTTCGCGGGAAGTTTGTGTCCGGTGTTACAGGGGGAGTCCAAGTGGATAAAACCGATCATCGAACTGACTCAGACGTGGGAACTCAACGGGCTTATCCTCGCTAATATTTTCTAGTCGTTGGCGATAGCTTGCCAGGAAATCATGTCGAGCTTCAGCACTGATATATGGTACATGCCAACCGACGAAAGGCTGCAGCACCTCCAACCCGACATAAGCCAATGTCCCGCGCATGAGAGGGCGCAACATATCCTCCAAAGGACCGTGGATGGCGCCTTCACCGAGCATGTGTTCACGCCCACCCAGGGTTACTGTCATCAGTGCTTTCTTGCCGCGCAGGCCGCCTTGATCGTAGAAACGTTTGCCGCCGTAGCAGATGCCGGATATCAGCACCCGATCAATCCAGCCCTTGAGGATGGCCGGCGTCGAGAACCAGTAAATCGGGAAGTTGAGAATCAGCAGGTCCGACCACAACAGCTTGTCCAACTCCTGCTGTATATCGGCGGCGAGTGTCTGTTCTTTGCTGTTGCGTCGTTGTTCAAGTGCGTAAACGAGGTACTCGGGGTTTTCCCTGGCGGAGAAATCCTCGGCACTGGCCACCGGGTTCCAATTCATTGCATACAGGTCCGAGACCTGGACCTGATGTCCTTGCGCTCGCAAGGTCTCCACCGCTCGGTCGCGTAGCGCAGTGGTAAAGGATTTTGGCTCGGGGTGGGCATGCACGATTAAAACGTTCATGGCGATTCCTTGAAATTCAGGCGATGTCATTCGGGCGGGAGGAACTCCCGCCACATGTCAGTGCTCATTAAGTTGCTGACAGTGCTAGGTGTGCGCTGATCAAAAGTACGTCGGCCACGTACGCATTTCATGGCGTCCAACGCCGTTATTGAAGCCGCGCCGTTGAGCCGCCAGTGCCTCGACGAGAAAGCGTCGGGTTTCTCCCGGTGCAATCACCTCGTGCGTGCCCATCGCACCGGCCAGTGCGAAGGCCGACGTGTCTTTTGAGAATTCAGCGTGTAGTTGGGCATAGCGCTCGGGGTCGGACTCGCGTGTCACGTCATGCACGACGCTGACCGCAACGCCGGGGTCGACGAAACTGACGTCGGCCATGCACCAGGCGGCCGACTGGTCGCTGTTGCGGCCACCGCCGAAATTCAGATAGGCCTGACCGAAACTCTTGCGCACGATCACCGAGAGCTTCGGTACCGAGCAGAGTTGCACGGCGTGAATCATGTTCATGATGTGTGCGGGTGCGCTGCGTTTCTCGCCTTCGATACCCACCAGGAAACCGGGGGTATCGACAAGAAACACCAGTGGGATGTTGAATGAATCGCACATGGCGATGAAGCCGGTGGCCTTGCGGCAGGCATCGGCATCCAGCGCCCCGCCTTTGAATTGCGGGTTGGAAGCGACGATGCCAATGCTGGCGCCTTCAAGGCGGGCGAGGGCGGTGACTACCGAGCGACCGAAGCGGTCCTTGAGTGGAAACAGACTGTCGCGATCGACCAGCATAGCGAGCAGTTTGCGCATGTCGTAGGTCTTGGTGCGCTCGACCGGGACGATGCTTTCAGGTCCCGAGGCATCCGGGCGGTCCTCGGGCCCACAGGGCAGCACGGCCGGCGTCTCATTCGAATGGGAGGGAAGGTAGCTGAGGAAACGCCGGATAGCGGTCAGTGCTTCCTGGTCATTGTTGACCACCATGTCGGCCAGCCCGGTGATCTCGGCGTGCATGCGCCAGCCGCCGAGTTCTTCGGTGTCTGAAGACTCACCGATTGCCACTGAGGTGACCTTGGGGCTGGAGACGGCGAGCAATGCACCTTTGCGCATCACCGTGAAGTCGGACAAGCACGAGTACCAACTCGCCGATCCAAAACAGGCGCCGAGCACCGCGCTGACCCACGGGGTCTCGCGACGCCGGCAGTATTGCTGGGCATCCTGACCGCCTCCGGCCATGCTGCCCGCGCCCATCGCGTCTTGCATGCGCTGGCCCGACGATTCGCCGAGGAAGATCAGCGGCATGCCGTTGCGGGTGGCACATTCCTTCATGTAAGCGATCTTGCGCGCATTGATCCACGAGGACGACGCGCCTTTGACCGTCATGTCGTTGGACACGACGGCTACCCGGCGCGAGTCGATGCGGCCGAAACCGGTGATCTTGCCGTCGGCGGGTGTGCTGTCCCGATCTTCGGGGCGGGAAGAGTGGGCCAACATGCCGATTTCGCTGAACGACTCGGCGTCCAGCAGGCCCGTCAGGCGTTCCCGTGCGTTGAGCACGCCAGCGTCGCGGCGTGCCTGAAGCTTGGCTTCACCGCCCATTTTCAGGGTGCTTGCGCGGCGCGAGTGCAGTTCTTGTTCGGGTGATGTGTGTTCGCGAGTCATTGGTAAGTCTCATTGGGAACGATGACGGCACGTCCGACGATTTCGCCGCGGCGCATTTTGCGTAGAACGTGTGGCACTTCATCCAGCCGATGACGGTTCAGGTGGATCGGTAGTCGACCGGTGGACGCCAGCGCGATGAGTTCGATCAGTTCGGACTTGCTGCCACCGAAGGTGGTGCTGATCATCGCGCCATAGGGCAGTGAGCCATCGCGCAACTCGAACGCACCACGTCCGCGCCCGACCACCACGATGTGCCCGAGGGGGCGAATCACGCCGGCAGCCAGACGGAGGGTGTCGCCGCTGCCGACAAAATCCAGGACCGCATCGACCCGGCCGATACGATTGAGAAATAGCTCGGGTGTTAGGCCGGTGGCATCCAGCACCTGAACCCCCCCTTGGCTGACAGCCAGCTCCAGGGCCTCGGCGCGGGTATCAATGGCGACAACCTGGGCCGCAGTGATCGCACCCAGCGCGGCGATAGCGATATGCCCCAGGCCGCCGACACCAATGACCAGTACGCTACTGCCAGGTCGCAGTAGCGGTGCGACGCGCTTGACCGCATGATAGGAACTGAGCCCCGCATCGGTCAGCGGTGCGGCTTTCCAGGGTTCGAGCGTGCCGATATCGACCAGGCAGTCCTGGTGGACCACGACGTATTCGGCGAGCCCGCCGTCATAGCCGCCGCCGTAGATGCGCCGCGAGGCGGAGCAATAGTTGTTCCAGCCGTCAGTGCACGCACGGCAATGACCGCAGCCGGGAATGCTCACGGCGCACGCCTGACCGACCGCCCAACAGCTGACGCCCGGCCCGAGCACGTCGATCCAACCGGCGATCTCGTGGCCGAGGGTCATCGGCAGTTGCACATCCAGGTGCGGGGGTGAGCAGCACAGATCGTCCAGTGCATGCAGATCCGACTGGCAGAGGCCATTGCCTCCGACCCGCAGACGTACTTCACCGGGACCGGGAATCGGCACAGGCACGTCGCACAGGCGACCGCCGTCGTGCCAGTCGAACATGCGAAAGGCTTGCATGGTGCGTATGGGGATTGGCGTACTCATGTTCAATCACCGGGTCCATTTGCCAGCACCATGGACATGAATGCCGACATCAAGAGCCCGCTGGCCTGGACCAGACAGCTGCTGGCATTGGCGACCTGACGCTCAGCGCATTCGCCACGCAGCTGGCGCACCGATTCGATCATCAACTGCATGCCGAACTGACCGGAGTGATTGAAGGCCAGCCCACCGCCGGAGGTATTCACCGGTAAGGCGCCGCCGGGCGCGGCAATGCCGCTGCGCAGGAACGAGCCCGCCTGGCCCGGCGGGCAGAAACCCATGGCTTCAAGCGCGACCAGTACGTTGATGGTGAAGGCGTCATAGATCTGCACCATGCTCAATTCGCTGCGCGCGATGCCGGACATGTGCAGCGCACGCTCGGCGCAGCCGCCGATGACGCCATGGTCGAGCCAGTCGGTCGGGCTGAGCGGCGTCACGTGGTGCCGATAGGTATCGGCGAAACCGCGGATGAAGACGGGGGGCTTGGCCAGCGTGCGAGCGTGTTCGGCTTTGGTGAGGATCAACGCACCGGCACCGTCGCTGACCAGGCAGATATCGGCCTTGCGCAAAGGGTCCGAGATCAGCGGCGAAGCCAGATACTCCTCCATCGTCAGTGGTTTGCGCAGCGTGGCCTGGGGATTCAATTGCGCCCAGCGCCGGGCGTTGATCGCTACTTCGCCGAGGTCCTCTGCGCTCGCCTGATAGCGATGCAAATACTGCTGCGCGAGCATCGCGTACCAACTGATCGGACTCAGTACACCGTAAGGCGCAACAAATTGCCCCGACGGGGAGCGCGGCTCAGTAATCGCGCCACCACGGTTGCGGCTGTGATCCAGTCGCTGGGTGCTGCCGTAGGTGACCAGCGCCACCGAGCACAGGCCGGCATCGATCGCGGCCATGGCGTGGATCAAGTGGGTGAGCGGTGAACCGCCGCCCACCACCGTGCTGTCGACATAGCGCGGCGTGATCCCCATGTACTCGCTCACCAGCAGCGCGTTGGCGCGGTCGTCCCAATGGGCGAAAACCCCATCGACGTCGGCCAGCGTCAGCCCGGCATCCAGCAAGGCCTCGCGTGCCGATCGGCATTGCAGTGATAACGCGGTGTCTCCCGGCTGAGCCTTGCCAAGACCGGCCTCGCCCACGCCGACGATGGCGTAACGGCCGGCGAGGCAGGAAGCGTCGAGCGTCATGGTTGCGGCTCCTGGGCGATGAGCTGCGCACGTACATCTTTCTTCAACACCTTGCCGACCGGGCTGCGCGGCAGGCTGTCCCAGAACAACACGTGTTTGGGCGTCTTCAGACTGCCGAGTTTTTCGCGGCAGATTGCGATGAACTCTTCGGCGGTGGCACTTGCGCCAGCCTTGAGTTCGATGACGGCGATGACTTTCTCGCCCCAGTCGGGATCGGGTATGCCGACCACGGCGCAATCCATGACCGCCGGATGTGCCCAGATCACCTGCTCGATCTCGCTCGGATAGATGTTGAAGCCGCCGGAGATGATCATGTCCTTGGTGCGATCGACGATGTACAGGTAACCGCCTTCGTCAAACACGCCGATGTCACCGGTGTGATGCCAGCCGAACCGGCGTGCCTCTTCGTTGGCTTGCGGGTTGTCGTAGTAACCCGGGGCGACCAACTCACCGCGGACGACAATCTCCCCGCGCTCGCCGGACTCGACAATCCGTCCTTCCTCATCCATCAGCACCACTTCGCAGGCACCGGTAGGACGGCCGGCGGAACCCAGATGCTTACCGTCACACATGTGGTCTTCGCGGGTCAGTATCGTGATGACGCCCGGCACTTCGGATTGGCCGTAGGCCTGAACGAACACCGGTCCCCACAACGCGATGCCTTCACGGAGTTTGTCCACGGACATTGGCGCGGCGCCGTAGATCACGTATTCAAGCGACGAGCAGTCGCGCGTCCTGGCATCCGGATGCGACAGCAGTCGGTAGATCAGGGTCGGCGGCAGGAACAGGTGGGTGATGCGTTCCCGTTCAATGGTTTCGAGGACGGCGCCCGGATCGGCGGACGGCGCGATCACGTTGCGCGTACCGAAACTCGACAGTGCCATGGCGGTCGCACCAGCAGCATGGGTCAGCGGTGCCACGACCAGATGCGCCGGACTTTTCGCCGGCGGCATGAACTGATTGCTGATGCGGTAGCAGGCCAGCAGCGCGCGATGGCTTTGCATGATTGCCTTCGGCCGACCCGTCGTGCCCCCCGAGGACTTGATTAGGGCGGTGTCGTCGAGGGACTGGCGGACTGTGCAGCGTCGGCCGGTGTGTTCGCGGCACCAATTGGCAATGCTCAGCCCGGCGATGGGTTCATCCAGGCCAATCAGGGTTGTCAGCGTCGGCACACCAGCGCGGATGCGCTCGGCATGCTCGGCGTACTGGGAGTGCAGCACCAGCACAGACAGCTTTGTGAAACTCATGAACCAGATCAGGCTGTCGATCGAGTCACGAGCATTCAGGGGAATGAACGTAGCGCCGGCGCGCAAGGCGCCCAGCATGGCGACGAAGCTCAGCGGATGATTGGGCGCCAGTACGCCGACATGGGCTGAACTCAGGTTCAGCAGCGACAGGGCATGGCCGATGGCATGGGAGTCGGCCTGCACCTCGGCGTAGGTGAGGCTGAAACCTGTGCCTTGCAGGCAGACATTATCCGGGTGGCGATTGGCGCCGGCATCGAAGTGGTCGGTAATCATTTCCATGGTGACGGCTAATCCAAAAGAGTGAACTGGGGCAGCGTGCAGGATTCGCTGACGGACTCGAAACAGACGCTGACGCGCGCGCCGATGGTGACGTGCTCAAGGTCGGCGTCCAGGATGTTGGCCAGCATGCGCACGCCTTCATCGAGGTCGATCAACGCAACGACATAGGGCAGCCGAGCCTCGAAGACCTGCGAGGGCGCGATCCGGCAGACCGTGTAGCTGTAGATGCGGCCCTGACCGCTGGCATTGATCCATTCGATGTTGTCGGACAGGCAGCTGATGCAGAACGCCCGCGGATAAAACTGGCATTGGCCGCAGCTGCCGCAACGCTGAATCACCAGTCGCTGTTCCTGCGCGGCCGCCCAATAGGCGGCCGTTTCGCTGGTGGGTTGCGGCAGTGGCCGTGCAGAGAGAGGAGTCGACATGGCAGCCTCAGCGAGTACGCAATTCGAAACCGGCCATGGCGATATGCACATGACGTTGTTCCGGGAGCCTGGCCAGGCCGGCGATCAGTTCGTGCAGCGGACGGCGCACACTGAAGGTGTCGTCGATCACGGTCGGCACGAGCCCGGTGATTTTTTCATCGCCGTACATGGCCCGCAGCAGCAGTTCATCATCGGACAGGCCGGGGTAGCGGCGACGCAGTTCGGGAACTCGTGGCGCCAGCACCGGCGGTGTGATGGCAATCTCACGGGAGCCGTTGGCGAGCACGCGGTCTTTTATGTCGGGGTCTACCGGCAGCGGCAGGGCGCCGAAATAGCCGCACACGTACTTTTTCACTTCGTCCGGCACCACCTTGTAACGATCGCCGCTCAATACATTCATCACCGCCTGTGCGGCGATCATGGCGGGGAAGGGCGTAGCCATCACCGGCGAGCCCAGCTCCACGCGAATGCGGGCGATCTCCTCGAGCACAACCGGCAGCTTGTCGGCGATCCCCGCCAGTTGAAGTTGCGACTGCAAATTCGACATGGCGCCGCCAGCGTATTGGGTGACAAAGTGAGCCGGGTCGTATTCCGCCGGGACTCCCACGGGGAAACCGTTCTCTTCGGCGACTCCCGCGAGGTAATCGCCGATTTCGTCAGCCGCACGGTCGTCGAAACTAACCTCGAAGCCGATCTCGCGCAGGTTTCGCGCCAACATCTGTGCCGATGGCCCGGCATTGCCGTTGGCCAGCGGATCGATCGAGCACAGCAGACGGTCGGCTCCGTGCACTGCTGCTTCCAGCGCTACCAGCGAACCCGTGGCGTTAAGGCAATGGGTGAGTACTTCGAGCGGCCGATTGCCGATCGCAGCCTTGATCGCCGGCACAATGCTGCGTACCTGTTCCACCGTCATGCTGCCGCCGGCATCGCCGAAGGCGAAGGCGTCGATGTCGAAGCGCTCGATGGCCTCGCGCGCCTTGGCGGCATAGAACGGCGCGTCGTAGCCCGGTGCCAGGTTGTAAATCATGGCCAGGGTCGTTGTGGCGCCCAGTCGCTTGGCCGTGGTGATCGCGGGTACGAGATTATCCCAGCAGTGCAGGGAGTCGAGAAAGGCGATGTCGCGCGCACCGTTGGCGACCAGGCGTTCGACGTACAGCTCGCTCAGGTCGTCCGGCTCGGGGTAGAAACTGCGCAGCATGTTGCTGCGCACGACGCCCCGCAGCGGCGTGTGATGGATGCGCTCGGACAACAGGCGCAGCCGCTCCAACGGATTCTGGTTGAGGAACAGTACGCTGGCGTCGAACTGCACCAGGGCAATGGCTTCTATCACGTCGAAACCCAAAGCATCCAGGCGCTCGGCCATCGGCAGCATGTGCTCGGTGCGCATGCGGGTGGCCCACAGGCACTGGTGCGCGTCACGCAGGGTGGCATCGACCAGCTGGATACGACGACGTTTGCCGGTACGGGCGAATTCCGCGTTCACTTTTTCGCGTAGTTGATTCAGCACATGTCACCCCTTGCTGTGTTCGAGATGGATGGACAGGCCGGGACCTGTGACACTCAATACGGTGTAATCGGGCCAGCGTTGCAGCAGCCCGTGTGTCAGGGCTTGCTCAGGCGAGCGAACTTCATAGTGAAGTTTCTGCAACGGTGGCAGCGCAGGGCAGCCACACACCAGTGCAGCCAGTGCTTGTTCAGTGGCGGGCAAGTTGACCGGACGGCAAGGGTTCACGACAGCGCCGATGCGTTGTTGCAGGCCGAGCAGCGACGTGTTGATTGGGCCGTAACAGCCTTGCAGCCAGCGGCGCAGTGCGGGCTGCAACGTGGAGAAGCGTGGGGCGGCATCGAGATGTTCGAGTGCCTGTCGCGCGATGGCTTGTGCGAAAGGTTGCAGCATCGGCGGATTGCCCAGTTCCTGGCGAATGCGTGTGCATTCGCGGGAAAACTCGAACAGATCAGCCAGACGTCCGCGCTCGCGCAACGCTTGAAGAGCTTCGGCGGCGATTTCTCCTGGCAACTGATGCTCGTAAGGGGCCAGGTCGAAGGCCCAGGGCAGGCTCTCGGCAAAACCCTCTTGATCCGCCACGGCAGCGAGCTGAGCCTGGGCTTCTTTTAAACGATCCTGATTCGGGTTTTGCAGAGGCAGTTCAAGCAAAGCCGCAGAACGGACCAACAGCGGCAGCGAAGGCGCCGATGCGCCGTTGGCGACAGCTGGCAGCGCAGCGTCGAGGCGGTCGATGCCGAGTCGCATCGCCTCCAACGCAACCTGCGGGCCGAGGCCCGTGTGGCAGCGTGTGTGCAGATCCAGAGGTTTGCCATCAACACCACTGCGCAGGGCCAAGAGCAATCCAGGCAGGCGATCGACATGCAGCAGGCCGGCTTCGTCGCGCAACATGATGCGCTGTGCACCGGTCTGGGCCAGCCGCGCAGCAACAGCCGAATAGTGGGCGTCGCTATGCTCATGATCATCTACATAGGGCAGGGCGGCGATTACCGTCAGGCGGTTCGCCAATGCCATTTGCACGGCGTTACCCAAGCGCTGGAAATCCAGCTGCGGATCGATCAATACGACCTCGCTAATGCCATGACTGGCAAGCAGGCGCAGCCAAGTGTTCAGTGCTTCGCCAGAAAGCACATCGATATGGCCATGGGCAGGCAGCAGGTTCACCGTTGCGCGCAGGGGCGTGCCATTGGCGCGCTCGCGCAGCGCGGCGACGCGTTGCAGCGGGTTTTCATCTCGGCTTATGCATTGCGCGATCACGGCCGGGCTCAATACCTCGATCGCAGCCAGCCGAGCGTGCCCAAGCGAGTTCATCGTACCCAACAGCATCGCGGTGCTGGCGGCACCGCCCCAGGCGGCAGTCTGACCATCGCTCAGGCTGACATCGACCAATGTTGTCATGTTCATGCGCGCTCCTTGGCTTGTTTCAACGCCTGTTTGCGAGCCGGTACGAAGACGTCTTCAACCCAACGTGTGGTGACGAGGCCGGCGACGAAGTCCGGGTGGTCGAGCACGGCATGATGGAAGCTGGCAGTGGTCGACAGTCCGACGACCTTCATGTCCTCCAGTGCCTTGCGCATCAGCACGATGGCTTCGCTGCGCGTCGGCGCATGCACGATCAGTTTCGCGAGCAGGGAGTCATAAAAAGGCGGCACAGTCGCGCCGCTGTAGCAGTGGGTATCGACCCGGACGCCTTTGCCTTTGGGTGGCAGCCATTCGCTCACCAGACCCGGGCTCGGCAGGAAATTGCGGTCCGGGTCTTCGGCGTTGATCCGGCATTCGATCGCATGGCCGACGAGTTTCACGTCGTCCTGACTGAACGACAGTGGCAGGCCTGCGGCGATGCGAATCTGCTCGGCGACCAGGTCGAATCCGGTGATCATCTCCGTCACCGGGTGCTCGACCTGGATGCGGGTATTCATTTCCAGAAAATAGAATTTGCCGTCGCGGTCATCGACCACGAATTCGATCGTACCCGCGCCGAAGTAGCCGACATTTTTCGCCAGACGTACGGCGCATTCACCCATTTGCTCCCGAGTTTGCGGGGCAAGGCTGGGGGAAGGTGCTTCTTCGATCAGCTTCTGGTGACGGCGCTGGGTCGAGCATTCCCGCTCGCCCAGGTGCACCACGTTGCCATGACGATCACCCATGATCTGGATTTCGATATGGCGCGCCAGTTCGATGAACTTCTCGACATAAAGGGTCGGATCGCCAAAGGCTGCTTGCGCTTCCGAGGAGGCCGAGCGGAAAGCCGCCTCGGCTTCTTCATCGCTGCGCACGATCCGCATGCCACGCCCGCCGCCTCCGGCTGTTGCCTTGAAGAGCACGGGATAGCCAATCTCGCTGGCGATGGTGCGTGCGGTGTCGGCATCGGCCACGGCGTCCGAGCCCGGTACACGCGGCACTTCGGCTTTTTCCGCCAGACCGACGGCAGTGATTTTGTCGCCCATCGAATCAATGATTTCGGCCGAGGGACCGATGAACACCAACCCCGCGTCTTCGCAGGCTTGGGCGAAATGCGAGCGCTCGGAAAGAAAGCCATACCCGGGGTGAATGGCGTCGCAGCGGTGTTCGAGCGCTGTGCGCACCAGCAGATCGGCGCACAGATAACTTTGTGCAGCCGGCGGTGGGCCAATGATGACGTACTGGTCGGCCAGACGTGCAGCCAGGCTATCCTGGTCAGCTTCAGAGACGGCCGCGACCGATTCGATACCTAAAGTTTTGCAGGCGCGCACGATGCGTACGGCGATTTCGCCACGATTGGCGATCAATACCCGGCGAATGTCACGGGTTGCCACGGGAATGCTGCTCATCAGCGAGTCTCCGGTTCGATAATCATCAATAACTGGTCCCGCTGAACCATCTGCAGGTCTTGGGCGACGATGCGCACGACGCGGCCTGTCACCGGGGAGGCGAGGGTGTTGAAGAGTTTCATGGCTTCGACCAGGCATAGAGGAGCGCCCACCTCGATAGTGTCGTTCTCCACCACAAAGGACGGTTGGTCGGGGCTGGGCTTGCGATAGAAGGTGCCCATCATGGTCGCTCGCACGGCCACTTGACCCTCGGCGACTTCGGGTTCGCTCGCGGCCGTTACAGCAGGAACGGGTTGTGCAGGTTTTGCGGACGTGGCGCCTTGGACTGGCTCCAGCGACCGTTGAATCGTGCCGGACTTGCTGGCAGTCAGCGTGGTGTCACCGATGCGGATTTCAAGGAAGTCCAGGTGCGTCGTGTGATCCAGTATTTCAAGGATTCTTCGTGCTTCTTTATGTGTGAGCGACATGGCTCAGGCCTCTTGTTGTTCGAATTGCCTTGACGAATAAAAACATCGAAACGTAGGATTGTCAACAATCAGACAATGATGTAATTTACTGATCATCACCCAGGGCGTTTGCGCAGGTCTTGATAAAAAAGCGTAGCGTGCGGGCAGCCCGGGGCTCAGCGATTTCAGAAAACAGTAGTGTTTTGGAGGGGGCGAGAATGAGTACAATCGCGGTTAAATCGGATGTCGCTGGAACGGTGTGGCAGATCCATGTCCGCGAAGGCGATACCGTTGAAGAAGATCAGACGTTGATCATCATGGAGTCCATGAAAATGGAAATCCCCTTGATGGCTGTAGAAACGGGTCGAGTGGTGAGCGTTCTCGTTGCCGAGGGCGACGTCGTGAAAGATGGCCAGGATGTTTTGCTTATGGAGTGCGATTGAATTCTATGTCAATGAATGCAGGTTCGGCGTCGACCGCCAAGGGCGGTAGTGCAATAGGCATCATGCGGGCTGGTCGCCAGCGCGTGTTGACGATGCCGGAGCAGATTGCCGAGAGCATTACGCTTGCGATTCTGCGAGGTGAATACGGGCCGGGAGATTCGGTGCGCGAGCAGGAACTGGCTGACCACTTCCAGGTTAGCCGGGGTCCGATCCGCGAGGCCCTGCGCATTCTCGAGAAAGTGGGCGTTGTGACCATCGTGCCGCAGCGTGGCGCGCATGTGACTGCATTGAGCCGGCAGGAGATCGACAACCTGTTCGAGATCCGCGCCGTGTTGGCCGGACTGTTGGCCAAGTACCTGGTGGATCTTGATGCGTCTGTCGTGAATCAGATGGAGGCCATCGTCACCCGGCTTGAGCTGATCGCTGCGCAATCGGATGCGCTGGACGAATATGCGCAGGGCAGTTATCGCCTGACCACACTGTTGTTCCAGTCCTGCGGCAACAAGCAGTTGGCAGAACTGATGGGGGCGCTGGGTATCCAGACCGCACGCTACACCCGGTTGGGGTTGCGTTCGCCAGAGCGCCGGCAGATTTCCGTCGTTCATTGGCGTGAATTGGTCGAAGCACTCAGGCAAAACAGCAATACGGTCGCCGGGCAACTGATGGTTGAACTGATCAGTGCTTCCCATCAAGCCGCATTGAATCAGCTTGAATAACTAACACGGGGGCACAACACTCCCGAGTGCTGTGTCAAATTGTCGACAATAAGACAAAAAAGATCATGACAAAGAAACGTACCGCAGGATTAATGCTGAGTTGGGCCGCCCGACAGCACCGTGGCCGCACCGCCCTGATTTTCGGGGACGACTGTCTGAGCTATGACGACGTTGAGGCCGGTAGTAACCGTCTGGCCCACGCCTTGATCTCGCTCGGGTTGCAGGTCGGGGAGCGTGTGGCTGTTTTGCTTAACAACTCGCCTGAGGCGATCGAGAGTGTTTTTGCTGTCGAGAAAGCAGGCCTGGTGTATGTCGCGCTGAATGCCCGGCATACGCTGGCCGAACAGATCGCCATCTTGAACGACGCCGACGCGTGTCTGCTGGTGGTGGGGCCGGAGTTTCGTGAGATTGGCGAAGGTGTTCGCGATAGCATCGCCAGTTTGCGTCATGTGATAGCGCTTGATTGGCAGGCACCACAGGTTCTGGATTATCGGCAAGTGCTCGCCTCAATGCCCACCAATGCGCCCAGCGTTCAGGTCTCCGCGGATACGCAGCTGCGTATCGCCTATACCTCGGGCACCACCGGCAAGCCCAAGGGCGTGACCTATACCGTCAAGCGCTGGTACGAACGCCTGACTAATCACTTCTACGCCATGGAATACAGCCTGGGCGTGAACGATGCGATGTTGCACGTCGGCCCCTTGACCCATGCCGCCGGCGTTCACTTGTTGCCCTGCTACTTGCGAGGTGCGCGCAACGTGATTCTGGAGAAATTCGAACCGCTGGAAACGTTGCAGCAAATCGAGCGCCATCGCATCACGCAAATGATGTGTGTGCCGACCATGCTTACGCGTCTGCTCGACACGCTCGACAGCGGCATCGAAGCCGATCTGTCGTCGCTCAAGTGCATCCATTACGGAACGGCGCCAACCTCCGTGGACCTGATTCGCCGAGCGATTGCGCGGTTCGGTCCGGTGATGCGCCAGCAGTATGGAATGACCGAGGCGGTACAGCCGCTGACCGTGTTGTATCCGCACGAACACGCTGAAGACGGTGTGCTGCGCTCTTGCGGCAAACCGACGGCGAATGTGCAGATCACCGTGCGCGATGTTTACGGTCAAGAGCTGGCAGCGGGTGAAATCGGCGAGATCGCCATCGCCACCGACGGTATCGGCGAAGTGGCGTTCTGGCGTCGCCCTGACCTGGAAGCCGAGGCCATCCGCGATGGCTGGTACTACTCGGGCGATCTCGGTTACCTCGATGCGCAGGGCTTTCTTTATATCGTCGGGCGCAACAAGGACATGATCATTTCCGGTGGCTTCAACGTCTACGCACGGGAAGTCGAGGATGCGCTGGAAAGCCATCCGCAGGTCGTCGAAGTGGCGGTTCTTGGTTTACCCGATTCGGAGTGGGGTGAGCGTATCGCGGCCTTTGTCGTCAGACGCGAAGGCGCAACGGTCGACAGCGAGGCACTTGGCAGCCATTGCGTTTCACTGATCGCTGGCTACAAGAAGCCACGTCTCATCGAATTCGTTGATGCTCTGCCGCGCAACAACGCCGGCAAAGTAGTGAAGAACATTCTGCGCGATGACTATCTTGCGCGCCTGGAGAGGAAATCATCATGAACACGCCTGTCGCCCCTGAATGGTCGCTGGAACTCGCCGACATCCGCGCGCGTCGAGAAGTCGCCTATGCATTGGGTGGCCCGGAAGCGGTGGAAAAACACCATGCCCAAGGCAAGCTCACGGCACGTGAACGCATCGGTCACCTGCTGGACGGCGACAGCTTTGAGGAATTCGGCATCCTGGCCGGCGCCGTGAAGTACACGCCGGAAGGCAAGATCGCCTCCGCCACGCCAAGCACAGCAGTCGTTGGCGTGGGCACGATCGAACAGCGACGCACGGTGGTGGCGGGGGATGATTTCACCATTCGTGGTGGTTCGTCGGAGGCAGCGGTCGCTGAGAAGTGGATCTATGCCGATCGCTATGCCTGGGAATACAAGCTGCCGATCATTCGTATGATCGACAGCGCCGGCGGCAGTGTGAAGCTACTCGATAAGCTCGGTCATACCAAGATTCCGGGTTATGCCCTGTTGCCGATCACCAATCTATTGGGCGCTGTGCCGGTTGTCGGCATTGCCCACGGTGCCTGCGCCGGTCTTGGTGCGCTGCGTGTTGCCGCCTCACACCTGGCGATCATGGTGCGGGGCCAGGCCCAGGTGTTTGCGGCTGGCCCTCCGGTTGTGAAGCAGGCGTTCGGCATCGATATCGACAAGAATGATCTGGGCGGTTACGACCAGGTGCATCGTCACAGCGGCATGATCAATCTGGCCGCCAACACCGACGCCGAGGCGCTGGAACTGGCCAAGCGCTTCTTGTCCTATCTGCCGGGCAATGTCTGGGAGCAGCCGCCGCGGGCGACATCGACGGACGTTCCCGGTCGGCGCGACGCCTGGCTCAACGATGCCATTCCCCATGACCGGCGCAAGATCTTCAACCCGCACAAGATCCTCAAGTCGCTGGTCGATAAAGACAGTCTGTTCGAGATGTCCCCGGATTTCGGCGCGTCGACCATCACCGCGTTCGCCCGACTCAACGGTTATTCGGTGGGGATTATTTGCAACAATCCGCGCGTCGGCGGCGGTGCGCTGACCCGTGCGGCGGCGCTCAAGCAAACCCGATTCATCGACCTGTGCGACACCTTCCATTTGCCGCTCATCTACCTCGTGGACCAGCCGGGTGTCATGACCGGGCAGGAGGCAGAAATGCAGGGCACCTTAAGTGCCGCGATGCAGGCCGTGCATGCGATCGAGCAGGCCAGTGTGCCCGTCATCACCATCGTGCTGCGCCGCTGTGTCGGACTCGCCGGTGCCATGGTCAGTCCGTGGCACGGTCCGACGGGCACCGCATTGCCGCATCGGTTTGCCTGGCCTTCGGCGCAGTGGGGTTCGATTCCGATCGAAGGTGGAGTCGCCGCCGCCTACAAGCAAGAAATCGCTGCCGCCGATGATCCGCTGGCGCGGCGCAAGGAGCTCGAGGCCCATTACCAGGCCCTGGCTTCACCGCTGCGCACGGCCGAGCGCTTTGGCGTGATCGACATTATCGAGCCGGACAGTACCCGTCCGCTGCTGTGTAACTGGGTGGGTGATGCGTATCGCATCACTGCACTTTCCCTCGGGCCGAAGCGGCGGACCATGCGCTAGTCCTGACAGGACGAGCGGCATCCGGCCTTACCTTCATAAAAACAACTCAAAGGTACAGACGATGTTCTGGAAAAAGAGTCCTTGCGCCGTTTTGGCAACGCTGATGGTGATTCACCTGTTAGCTCAAGTGGATCGAAATATTCTGCTTGGCTTCGCACCGCAAATCACCGGCGAGCTGGCGATCAATAATGCGCAATACGGCTTTCTCGTCGGCGCGGTCTGGGTGCTGAGCTATGGCGTGATGGCGGTGTTTCTCGGTGCGCTGGCCGACCGTCACAGTCGGCCGCGGGTAATCGGTGCAGGCATGCTCGTCTGGAGCGCCTGCACGGTGGCCTCCGGTTTTGTCCAGAACTTCGAACAAATGGTGGCGGCGCGTTTTCTGGTGGCCACCGGTGAAGCGGCGTTGGTGCCCGCCGCCACGGCGCTGCTGATGGAACTGTTTTCGGAGAAACGCCGGGGCACGGCGATGGGGCTGTTCTTCCTTGGTATTCCGCTGGGCATTGGCTGCAGCTTTTTGCTGGCGGGCACTCTCGGCGCCGCCCATGGCTGGCGCACCACGTTCTATTTCCTGGGTGTCGCCGGGTTAGTCATCGGCTTGCCTTTGATGCTGATGAGCGACAAGCGCAGCAACAACACGGTGCAAGAGCGCGGAGCCCCGCTCAAGACTCAGATGGCCGCTGTGTTCGGTGAGCTGCGCAGCAACCGTGTCGTGCGTTACACCGTTGCCGGTTTTGTGCTGGCGCATCTGGTCTATCCAGGCATTTCGTTCGCGCAACTCTGGATTGCCCGCGAGCGCGGGATGGACCCGGCCACGATCGCCACGACCATGGGTGTCATGCAGATCGTATTCGGTTCGTTGGGCGCCTTGGCCGGCGGCGTTTTGAGTGATCGTCTGGCCCCTCGTTTCAAAGGCGGCCACGCCAGTGTGTTGGTGTTGCTCATGCTACTGAGCGCGCCATTCATGATTGCTTATCGCCTCGTACCGGCCGACTCGCCGCTGTTCTTCGTAGGGATGGCGGTCGGCATTTTCATGCTGATGTCGCTTTACGGTTCTGCAACCACGGCGATTCAGGGCGCAGTCCCCGTGCGCATGCGTTCGACGGTGATGGGCTGTTCGATGCTCCTGCTGAACCTCTTCTCGGTGGCACTCGGCACGTTTGTCGTGGGCTGGATCAGCGACGCGCTGACGGCTGCCGGAGTGGATTCGCCGCTGACTCATGTGTTGTTGGTCAGCGACATTCTCGCGCTGGTGCTGGGTGGATTCTTCTTTTATGTGGCGGCGCGGATCAAGCGTGAAAGCACGCGTTCGCTGCCGGCCATGGGGATCGAGGTTTAGCTATGTCCAGATCCGCCGTCATTCAATTTCAGTCGGTCGTCAGCCAGCACCTGCCGGGCGTCCTTGCCAGCATCGTCGTCGCTATTGCGGCGCGGTTTCTGGCTGACCAGTACCAGGCGCCGGTGATGCTGTTGGCACTCTTGCTCGGCATGGCCATGAATTTTCTGGCGGCAGGGCCGAGCAAAGCGGGCATCGATTTCACCGCTCGTGAAGTGCTGCGTATCGGAGTGGCCTTGCTCGGGATGCGCATTTCGCTGGAGCAGATTGCGGCGCTCGGTTGGCATCCGGTGCTGATCGTTGTCGTGTCGGTGGTGGTCACCATTCTGGTGTCCATGCTGGCGGCGCGCGCCCTGGGCTTCAATGTGTTGTTCGGTCTGTTGTCGGGTGGTGCTACGGCGATCTGCGGTGCATCCGCAGCGCTGGCATTGGCAGCGGCGCTGCCTGCCCATCATGCCAAGGAGCGCGCGACGCTGTTCACGGTCATTGGCGTGTCCAGCCTGTCGACGCTGGCCATGATCCTTTATCCGGCAATTGCCCGGGCGATTGGACTGGACCCGCTGCAAGCCGGGGTGTTTCTCGGCGCCACCATCCATGACGTCGCCCAAGTGGTCGGTGCCGGGTACAGCATGTCCCATGACATCGGCGATACCGCCACGGTGGTGAAACTGATGCGCATCGCCATGCTCCTGCCGGTCATCGTTTGCGCAGTGTTGATCACCCGTTCTCAGGGCGGGCAGGGGACCGGTGAGAGACCACCGTTATTGCCCTGGTTTGCCGTGGCGTTCATCGCCTTGGCTGCAGTGACCAGTTTCGGTTGGCTGCCTTCAGCGGTGCAGACGCTGGGCAACCAATTATCGAGCTGGTGTCTGGTCGTCGCCATCAGTGCGCTCGGGATGAAAATCCAGTTGAGGGAGCTGGCCACGGTGGGGATCAAACCCATTCTATTGATGGTCGGTGAAACCGTTTTCTTGCTGGGACTGGTGTTGCTGTTGATACGACTTGGTAGTTGAGTCTGGTCGCTCAATACCCTGGGGTGTGCTGACTCCGGCGGTATTGATTGGGTCACTTTGAATGAATCGAACACTCCCCTGATGGGGATAAGAGTGGTGAGCACTGTCGCGCCCGTCTTGGGTGGCCAGACGTTTTTTCATAAACACAAAAACAACAACAAAAAAAATCGGAGCCAACGTATGCGAATAAACAAAATTACTGGTGTGAGTGTATGGGAGCCAACGCTGCTGGCCTCGGCACTGTTCGTCGCTGCGTTGCCAGCGGCCCATGCCTTCGAACTCAATACCGGAAATGAAGACTGGACGGTGCGTTTCGACAACACGTTCAAGTTCAACTACGCCCAGCGGGTTGAAAGTCCCAACAGCAAGTTGGCCAATTCATGGAACAACAACGACGGTAACCGCAACTTCTCCTCGGGGAGTGCGGTGTCCCAGCGTCTTGATGTGCTCTCTGAGCTGGATGTGGCCTATCAAAAGAAGATGGGTTTTCGCGTCAGCACCAACAGTTGGTACGACCATGCCTATGACAATGTCGGCAGCGACAATGCGGCGACCAACCAGCTTAACCATGGGGTGCCGGACTCACGCCATATCAGCGGCTACGCCGATCGCTACTACAACGGCCCGTCGGCCGAGATCCTCGATGCCTTCGTGTTTGGCAGCACCGAAGTCGGTGAGGAATCGATCCTCAGCGCCAAACTCGGCAAGCACACCCAGTACTGGGGCGAGAGTGTCCTGGCCTTCGCCCACGGCAACAGCTACGGCCAGTCGGGTCTGGACATTTCCAAGGCACTGGCGGTGCCGGGCACCGAAGCCAAGGAATTGTTCATCCCGCGTAATCAGTTGTCCGCGAGCTTCACGGTCAACCCGGAACTGACCCTCGCCGCGCAATACTTCCTTGATTGGGACGCGTCGCGCCTGCCGGAGTCCGGCACGTATTTGGGTTTCAACGACGGCATCCAGAACGGCGGGCACAACCTGTCGCTGATCGGTGGTTTGAATCCGCGTTTTGGTACGCC
Source organism: Pseudomonas lyxosi (assembly GCF_047758685.1). NCBI lineage: Bacteria > Pseudomonadati > Pseudomonadota > Gammaproteobacteria > Pseudomonadales > Pseudomonadaceae > Pseudomonas > Pseudomonas lyxosi. The sequence continues at coordinate 5,920,456 of NZ_CP180481.1, read as the reverse complement.
AGGGCCGCTCGGTGCGAACCAGTTTCTGCGCCTGAGCAATGGCCATACCTTCACCCCCGACAAGCGCGGCGACTTCGGTTTGATGGCCAAGTGGAGCCCGGAATGGCTGAACGGTACCCTCGGTTTCTACTACCGCAAAACCTCCGACATCCTGCCTAACCTGGTGCTGCAGCCGACCGCCGTCGGCCCTGCACAGCTGATCTCCGGCAACATCGGCAGCTACAACCAGTTCTACGTCGATGACATCGATATCTATGGCATCAGCCTGTCGAAAAGCGTCGGCGATGTCAGCGTCGGTTTCGACCTGAACTATCGCGAAAACATGCCACTGGCCAGCGTGGCAGGCTCTGTCAGCCCAGCTGCGGCCGCCGCCGGCTTGCCAGGCTTTATCGGCAGCTTTAACGGCGAAAACGGCGTGGCCCGCGGCAACACCGTGCACGCGGTGCTCAACGGCCTGACCACCTTTGGCGACACGCCGCTGTGGGACAGCTCCTCGTTGCTGGTCGAACTCGGCTACAGCCGCTGGCTGAAGGTGACCGACAACAAGCAACTGTTCAAGGGTGAGGACTGGTACCACGGGATCGACAAGGTCACCAAAGACAACTACATCATCGGCGTCAACTTCAACCCGACCTGGTATCAGGTCTTCCCCGGCATCGATATGTACATGCCGATGACCTACAACGTCGGCCTCAACGGCAACTCCGCCGTGCAGCTCGGCGGTAACGAGGACTCCGGCAGCTATTCGATCGGCGTCGGCATGGATGTACGCAACCAGTACCGCTTCGACCTGAAATACGTGGACAACTTCGGTCCATTCGACACCTGCAGTTCGCCAGGCAGCGCTGGCAATCCAGGAGACGGCGCTGCACCAGGTGCCAACGGGCAGTACAACTGCGTGCCCGGTCAAACCACCGCGTTCGGCGGTACACCGGCCCAGCTCAAGGATCGCGGCATGGTCACGGCCACCTTCAAGACAACTTTCTGATTTGCGATTGCTTAAAAACAATCAGGAGAACGACAAAAATGAAATGCATGTACACGCTGTTGACCGCCTCCCTGGCGCTGACCTTCGCTGGTCTCGTGCAGGCCGCCGTGCCCGCCGCAGACGCCGCTAAACTCGGGAGCAACCTGACCGCCGTAGGCGCCGAAAAAGCGGGGAATGCCGATGGCTCCATTCCGGCTTATTCAGGCGGGCTGACCAGCCTGCCGGCAGGGTTCAAGGCCGGTGACACCTTTCGCCCGGACCCCTACACCAACGAGAAGCCGCTGCTGGTAATCGATGGCAAGAATGTCGCCCAGTACAAGGATCAGCTAACTGCCGTCACCGTCGAATTGACGAAGCGTTTTCCGAGTTTTCGCGTTGAGGTCTACCCGACCCACCGCAGCGTGGCGTTGCCTCAAAGTGTGCTGGATAACACCTTGAAGAACGCCACCGGCGCCAAGTCGCTGGAAGGTGGCAACGCTATCGAGAACGTGCTGCCGGGCGTGCCTTTCCCGATCCCGCAATCGGGTGCCGAGGCCATGTGGAACCACTTGCTGCGTTATCAGGGCGTCGCTTATTCAACCAAGTACGATTCCTGGAACGTCGACTCGTCCGGATCACAGAACCTGGCCACCAGCGGCGAGATCATCAACTCGTTTCCGATCTTCGAAGACCCGAACAAGGTTATCGATGGCAAAGACACCTACTTCCAGACCCGCCTGTTCTACACCGGCCCCGCGCGCCGTGCAGGCGAAGCGATCATGCTCAAGGACGCAGCCAATCCGCTGGTGCAGGCTCGCCGCGCCTGGCAATACTTGCCGGGGCAACGCCGCGTGAAACTGGCACCGACCCTGGCTTACGACACGCCAAACCCGGGCACCGCAGGTTCCGGCACCTATGACGACGTTTATGTCTTCAACGGTGCGCTGGATCGCTATGACTGGAAACTGGTCGGCAAGCAGGAAATGATCGTGCCGTACAACACCTACGCGCTGAGCTACATCAAGGATCCGAAAGCCCTGACCACACCGAACCACCTGGCGCCGCAATTCGTGCGTTGGGAGAAGCACCGTGTGTGGGTCGTGGAAGGCACGCTCAAGTCCGGTGCCCGTCACGTCTACGCCAAGCGTCGTTTCTATCTGGACGAGGACAGCTGGGTCGCTCTGGCATCCGACCAATACGATGCCCGTGGTCAGCTGTATCGGGGCTCTTTCAGCTTCCTCTCGCAAAGCTACGACGTGACGACCCCCAACACCACGCCGCACGTGATCTATGACCTGGTGGGCGGGACCTACAACATCAATGGTTTGTCGGGTGCCTACGGCGGCATCAAATACATCGCACCGCTCTCCAAGTCGCAGTGGTCGCCGGACGCGCTAGCCGGTAATGGCGTTCGCTAAGCACCGCACAACAAGAGACTGGGCCGGTTGCTGCCAAGCTCCGGCCCGGCCAAGAGGACGCACTATGTGTTCATTCAAAACGCGCGTGCCGCTGATGTTGGCGATGCTGTTGGCGCTGTGGCAGACGCTTGCACTGGCCTCCGGGTACGTTGATGTGCTGGACCTACCCGCCAAGCCCAGCGCATTGGCCGTGCGCAGCCCTTTGCTTGACGTTGCGAATGCCGGGCAGCGTTTGGTCGCGGTCGGGCAGCGGGGCCACATTCTTTATTCCGACGATGCCGGCCAGCAATGGCAGCAGGCCAATGTGCCGATCAGCAGTGACTTGAATGCTGTGTACTTTTCTACCCCTGAACAAGGCTGGGCAGTCGGCAACGATGGCGTGATTTTGCACAGCAACGACGCCGGCGCGACCTGGAAAAAACAACTGGACGGCCGAGCGATCGGTGGGTTGTTGGTCAAGCATTACGCGGCGCTGGCGAATGCCGAGCCGTCTAACGAACAATGGCCGCTGCTGGTTGCTGAAGGCCAGCGGCTGGTCGAGGAGGGCGCCGACAAACCCTTGCTCGACGTCTGGTTCGCCGATGACAAACGCGGTTATGCGGTCGGTGTGTTCAACCTGATCTTGCGCACCGAAGACGGTGGTCAGAGCTGGACACCTTTTCAGGATCGCACCGACAACCCGCAGAACTTTCACTTGAACGCCATCGCGTCGACCGGCGACGCGCTGTATATCGTCGGCGAACAAGGCCTGGTGCTGAAATGGGACGACGCGCAGCAGCGTTTCTCCGCCCTGAGCACCCCGTATCAGGGCAGCTTTTTCGGTGTCGTCGGCAAGCCTGGCGAAGTCGTCGTCTACGGCCTGCGCGGCAATGTGCTGCGCAGCTCGGATGGCGGGTTGAGCTGGATGCCGTTCGATACCGGCCTGCAAGTCAGTGTCACCGCCGCCGCGATTGATGCCCAGGGTCACTATCGGTTGTTCACCCAGGCGGGGCACATGCTGGTCGATCAGGCCAACACCGCCCGATTGCAACTGTTGCCACAACAGAACCCGTCACCGGTGGCGGGCGCCGCCGTGGCCAGCGATGGTGCGCTGATCGTGGTCGGCAGCCGTGGTGCACGTGCGCTTCTCAAAGAATAAGAGCCAGAACAATAAGAGCGAGTATTCAGACATGGCCACTACCAAGCAAGACAACATGCCGGTGATCCGCGATCTGCATGACTTTGATCGGCGCTCCGGCAACCTGCTGGAACGGCTGGTGTTCAACTACCGCCCGCTGTTCATCGTGCTCATGACCCTGGCCACGCTGGTGCTGGGCTACATGGCGGCAACCCGTCTCGAGTTGCGCCCCAGTTTCGAAAAAATGATCCCGCAAAGCCAGCCGTACATTCAGAATTTCCTGGAGAACCGCCAGTCGCTGCGCGGTCTGGGCAACTCGGTGCGGGTGGTGGTGGAAAACACCCAGGGCGACATCTTCGACCCCGACTACCTGAACGTGCTCAAGCAGGTCAACGACGAACTGTTCCTCGCCGAAGGGGTCGACCGCGCCTGGATGAAGTCGCTGTGGACGCCGGCCGTGCGCTGGACTGAAGTCACTGAAGAAGGCTTTCAGGGCGGCCCGGTGATGCCCGACAGTTATCAGGGTTCACCATCAGACATCGAACAACTGCGGCAGAACATCACCCGCGCCGGCATCGTCGGCAGCCTGGTCGCCAGTGATTTCAAGTCGAGCATGCTGATCGTGCCGCTGCTGGACAAAGCCTCGGCCACTGGCCAGAGCATCAACTATCACCAGTTTTCGCGGATGCTCGAAGAGCAGTTGCGCGACAAGATCGAGTTCGCCGGTGACGGCGCGGCGCGCAAGTCTGGAGAGGAGGGCAAGGGTCACTACAAGGTCCGGGTGATCGGTTTTGCCAAGCTGATCGGCGACCTGATCGATGGTTTGATTCAGGTGATGATGTTCTTCGGCCTGGCCGTGGTCACCTCGCTGGTTATCATCTACCTCTACACCCGATGTGTGCGCAGCACGCTGCTGGTGGTCGGCTGTTCGCTGACCGCAGTGGTCTGGCAGCTGGGTATCGTCGCCTGGCTGGGTTACGCCATCGACCCATACTCGGTCCTGGTGCCGTTCCTGATCTTCGCCATCGGCGTGTCCCACGCCGCGCAAAAGATGAACGGGATCATGCAGGACATCGCCCGTGGCACTCATAAACAAGTGGCCGCACGCTACACCTTCCGTCGCCTGTTTATCGCCGGTGTCACCGCGTTGCTGGCTGATGCGGTGGGTTTTGCCGTGTTGATGCTGATCGACATACCCGTGATCCAGGACTTGGCTATCACCGCCAGCATCGGTGTGGCCGTCCTGATCTTCACCTCGCTGCTGCTCATGCCGGTGGCGCTGTCCTTTGTCGGCGTCGGTGCAAAAGCCGCCGATCGCGCATTGAAAATCGACACGCGGGCGGCCGCGCATAAGGGTTTCGGCAGACTGTGGGACAAACTGGATCGCTTCACGACACGGAAGTGGGCCACTGGCGCCGTACTGGTGGCGGCCTTGCTGGGAATCGGTGGCTTTGTGGTCAGCCTGCACCTGAAGATCGGCGACCTCGACAGCGGTGCTCCGGAGTTGCGTGCGGAATCGCGCTACAACCGCGACAACGCCTACATCACCCAGCATTACGCGCTGTCCAGCGACCTGTTCGCGGTGATGATCAAGACCCCGGCGGAAGGCTGCCTGAATTATCAGACGCTGATCCTCGCCGACCGTCTGGCCTGGGAACTTCAGCAGTATCCCGGGGTGCAGGCCACGGCATCGCTGGTCAATGCGGTGCGCCAGATCACCGCCGGATCCTACGAGGGCAATCCCAAGCTCAACAGCATCCAGCGCAACCAGAACGTGCTGAACTATGCCGCGCAACAAGCCTCGGTCAATTCCCCGGAGCTGTTCAACACAGATTGTTCGCTGATGCCCGTGATCGCCTTCCTCAAGGACCACAAAGCCGAGACTCTCGATGCGGTGGTGGCCATCGCCGACAAGTTCGCCCGGGAAAACAGCACCGAGGATCGCCAGTTCCTGCTGGCTGCCGGCACCGCCGGAATCGAGGCGGCGACCAACATTGTGGTGCGCGAAGCCAACCGGACCATGTTGCTGTACGTGTACCTGGCGGTGACCCTGTTCTGCCTGATTACCTTCCGCAGTTGGCGGGCAACGCTGGTGGCGTTGCTTCCGCTGGTGCTGACCTCGATCCTCTGCGAAGCCTTGATGGTGATCATGGGCATCGGCGTGAAGGTGGCAACGCTGCCGGTGATCGCACTGGGTGTCGGGATCGGTGTGGACTACGCGCTGTACTTGCTCAGCGTCCAACTGCAGTACCAACGCCAGGGCCTGTCGCTGTCGGATGCCTACCGCAATGCCGTGGCTTTCACCGGGCGAGTAGTGGGACTGGTCGGTATCACTCTGGCGGCCGGGGTCATTTGCTGGGCCTGGTCGCGGATCAAGTTTCAGGCCGACATGGGCATCCTGCTGACCTTCATGTTCCTGTGGAACATGCTCGGGGCGTTGGTCCTCATTCCGGCGCTGTCGTACTTCCTTCTGAACGGTGAACGGCGCAAGCAGGGAGTCGTCACGCTGCCTGCAAGCCCCGCTGTCCTGCAAGCTCAAGGCGAAGTCTCCTAGCGTTTCTATCCTATTGCCAATAACAAACTCCGGGCGATGCCCAAACACCATCCGAGCGATCCATCATGACTGACTACAAAGCTCCCCTGCGTGATATGCGCTTCGTACTCAACGAAGTATTCGAAATCTCAAAATTGTGGGCCCAACTGCCGGCCTTGGCCGAGGTGGTGGACGAAGACACCGCCAGCGCTGTCCTCGAAGAAGCCGGTAAAGTCATCGCGGGTACTGTCGCCCCGCTGAACCGCAGCGGCGACGAAGAAGGCTGCACCTGGACCAACGGCTCCGTGAAGACCCCGGCCGGTTTCCCCGAGGCCTATCGGGTCTACGCCGAAGGCGGTTGGACCAGTGTCGGTGGTGACCCGCAGTTCGGTGGCATGGGCATGCCCAAGGTGATTTCCACCCAGATTGATGAAATGGTCAACTCGGCCAATCTGTCGTTCAGCCTGTACCCGATGCTGACCGCCGGCGCCTGCCTGTCGATCAATGCTCACGCTAGCGAAGAGCTGAAAGATAAGTATCTGCCGAACCTGTATGCCGGCGTCTGGACCGGCTCTATGTGCCTGACCGAACCGCATGCCGGTACCGACCTAGGTATCATCCGCACCAAAGCCGAGCCTCAGGCCAATGGCAGTTACAAGGTCAGCGGCACCAAGATTTTCATCACCGGTGGCGAGCAAGACCTCACCGAAAACATCATCCACCTGGTTCTGGCCAGACTGCCGGATGCTCCGGCGGGTCCGAAAGGCATTTCGCTGTTTTTGGTGCCCAAGTTCATGGTCAATGCCGACGGCTCGCTGGGCGAGCAGAACAGCCTTTCCTGCGGTTCGATCGAGCACAAGATGGGTATCAAGGCCTCGGCCACCTGTGTGATGAATTTTGACGGGGCTACCGGCTGGATCATCGACGCGCCGAACAAGGGCCTTGCCGCCATGTTCACGATGATGAACTACGAACGTCTGGGTGTCGGTGTTCAGGGCCTGTCCCTGGGTGAGCGCTCCTACCAGAACGCCGTCGAATACGCCCGCGACCGTATCCAGAGCCGTGCGCCGACCGGCCCGACCGATCAGGACAAAGCCGCCGACCCGATCATCGTGCACCCGGACGTGCGCCGCATGCTGCTGACCATGAAAGCGCTGAACGAAGGCGGTCGCGCCTTCTCCAGCTATGTGGCCATGCAATTGGATACCGCCAAATTCAGTGAAGACGCTGCCACACGCAAACGCGCGCAAGAACTGGTCGACCTGCTGACGCCAGTCGCCAAGGCCTTCCTCACCGACATGGCACTGGAAACCACGGTGCATGGACAGCAGATCTTCGGCGGTCACGGCTTCATCCGTGAGTGGGGCCAGGAGCAATTGATCCGTGACTGCCGCATCACCCAGATCTACGAAGGCACCAATGGCATCCAGGCACTCGACCTATTGGGTCGTAAAGTGGTCGGGAGTGGCGGTGCGTTCTACAAGCACTTCGCTGAAGAGATCAAGGCCTTCACTGACAGTGCCGACGCTTCATTGGCAGAGTTCGTCGAGCCGCTGAAGGCCGCCATCGCCAATCTGGAGCAGATGACGGTCGATTTGTTAGAGCGTGCCAAGGACAACCCGAATGAAGTCGGTGCGGCCTCGGTCGAATACCTGCATGTGTTCGGCTATACCGCTTATGCCTACATGTGGGCCCTGATGGCGCGTACCTCGCTGGCGAAGCAAGAACAGGACTCGTTCTACAAGACCAAGTTGAGCACTGCGCGATTTTTCTTCGCGCGTCTGCTGCCGCGGATCCAATCGCTAACCGCCACAGTCAAGGCCGGTAGCGAAAGCTTATATCTGCTGGACGCCGCTCAATTCTGATCAACGATCTATACCGTGATACCCAGCTACTCAAGCCCATGCAGGTATGTCTTCCCATTGGTTAACAAGTCAACTCCGGTGGGAGGACGTACGCCGTTTCAGATTCAGGCTAGGCGCTGGCATCGGCTTCACGCTCGTCTGCGAAGGCCATGAACACATCGATAGCTGCCTGCCACGAATGGCAGAATGCAACCCAGGCTGTGCGAAAACGAATTGGCAAGAGAACGCCATGTTGGTCCACGCAGATTGTTCAGACTGGAATGTGGCTGCTCAGCCGACTCGGGAGTCTGGTCACTCTCAGACTGACCATTAGGAGGTTTACCTCACTGTTTTTTCGCCTCAAGTAATCCCTAGACGCGAAGATATTCATCATTCGCTCGAGGTTCCCTGTTTAATCCAACTAGTAAGCTCATTGACCATTTGATTGACTTCACTGCCTTCAGGCTCGGAGGGGCGAATAATAGCGTTCCAGGCGATATCCAGGCCGTCATTGAGGGCTGCCCATGCAAGCTCCCCGCGCTCAAGGCTGGGCGTCACCAGGTCGCGTTGCAAGATGCTGATTCCGTATCCTGAACGGACTAACTCGACGATGGCTTCTATCAACTCCACTGTGATCATTCGACGCGGCAAAATACTCGCGGGTGCGAAGAAACGGTCATATTCCCAGCCACTGGCACGATCCGTCGAGTACGTCACCAGGTTGTAGGTTTTGAAGTCTTCGGCATAGATGTTTTTCCTCCCCGCAAGTGGGTGATCGGTTGCCATGATCGCAATCAGGTCGTCCCGGAAAAGCGGCAACTTGGCGACGCCGCTAGGCACCATGCCGTCATCGATAATCGACACATCGAGCTTTCCTTGCATCAGGCTGGCATAAACGTCGTTACGAGGTACGGTCACCAGTGTTATCTCGATGTCTGGACGCAGCATTGAGTAATGCTTGATGAATTTTGGAATCCAGCGAAACGGACCGTATGAGGTGACGCCCATGCGAACGAAGGCTGTAACCCCGCCGGCCATGGATCTGGCCTCAGCCTCGGCTTCATTCAGAATGACGATGATGTCCCTGGCGGCACGTTCCAGCCGCACCCCGGCGGGGCTGAGTCGCAACTTTCCCCCCGAGCGCTCTGTCAGGGGCACACCCAGCCTTCGCTCCGCCTCCCGCATGCGATGACTCACCGCCGACGGCGTCAGCCATAAACGCTCGGCAACCGCCGTTATCGAATCGACTTCCGACAGGGTTTGCAGCATGACGAGGTGATCCAGGGTAAGTCTCATAGGGCGCGACCTGAAAATAATTCACAAAATTACGTAAAAATATGAGCGTGACTTGTTTTTGCCACCGATGCAATCTGGTTCCAGCAAGAGCCACCGGAGACCAACAATCATGCCTATGCTGCCTCTCACACCTGCCGTAACCCTTGGCGATATCGTCGATCTCGCGCGTTATCCCATTACTGATCGGAGCAGCCCCGCTTACCGGGCGCTGGTCACTGATAGTCAATCATTGCTAGGGCAAGAAGGCGTCGCGATCTTCCCTGGTTTTGTCCGCAATGAACCGATTGCGACAATGGCGGACCAAACGCTTGCACTGCACCCACGCATGTTTCATTTCCGGGAAAACCACACGGTTTATTTCAAGCCTCAAGAGGAAAGCGTTGATTCAGGGCATCCCCTGCGGCGTTTGATGAAAACCGAAAAAGATACTGTCGCCTACGCGGATATTCCTGCCGACAACTTGATCAGGCGGATCTATGAATCGGACGAAGTGCTTTCTTTCATCAAAGATGTGTTGGGTCTGGACACGCTCTATCGCCATGCAGATCCGCTGGCCGCGCTTAACTTGCAGGGCTTTACGGTGGGGCAGCAATTGGGTTGGCACTTTGATCGGTCCGACTTCAGCGTCACGCTTTCACTCCAGGCCGCCAGCGCCGGTGGGGATTTCGAGTACGTACGCATGCTGCGCAACGAGGACGACGATTGCTATGACGCGGTCAGGCAGTTTCTGGATAACCCCGACACCCAGCAGATTGAGGTTCTGCCTCAAGTGCCCGGCACCCTGACGTTGTTTCGCGGCCGCTATTCATTGCATCGGGTAACGCCGGTGGTGGGTGACAGATTAAGACTCAACGCTGTTTTTGCTTACGTGGATCAGCCCAACGTCGAATTCAGCGCCTATGCCCGACAATTGTTTTACGGACGTACCACGGTAGAGCCTTTGAATTAAGTTACCCCATTAACAATAAAGCTATTCACTCACTCCATCGCTTCACGTGTATGCAGGCACCTGTCCACGTTAGATCTGATGGCACTCGCTCGCCTCGTTTGTGGCAAGCAAGAGCTCCCTGCCCCCAATAATGTTTCGGAGCGTCTGATCATGAAATACAAGAAGACTTTGCTGGCCTCATTACTGACCCTTGGCTTACTCGCTGGTAGCGCTTCAAGTCAGGCTGCAGGGTGGTGCGACTCAGGCAAGCCGGTGAAATTTGCCGGTCTGAATTGGGAGAGCGGAATGCTCCTCACCGACATCATGATGATCGTGCTCAAGGATGGTTACGGCTGTGAAACCGACCAGTTGGTGGGTAATACCATCATTCTTGAGACGGCACTGGCCAGCAACGACATTCAAGTATTTGGCGAAGAGTGGATGGAGCGTAGCGAGGTCTGGAAAAAAGCCGCGGCAGCCGGGAAGGTCATTGCAGTTGGCTCACCGATCATTGGTGCGGTTCAGGGTTGGTACGTGCCGCGTTACGTGGTTGAAGGGGATGCAAAACGTAATAAACCCGCTCGCGCGCCAGACCTCAAGACGGTGGCCGACCTGAGCAAGTATCCAGAAGTCTTTCGAGACTCTGAGGAGCCTGCCAAAGGGCGCTTCTACAACTGTCCCGCGGGTTGGATTTGTGAACAGGACAATACCGAGATGTTGAAGGAATACGGTCTTGAAAACACATACGTCAATTTCCGCCCGGGTACCGGCGCTGCTCTGGATGCGGCCGTATTGTCCAGCTATAAGCGCGGTGAACCGGTGTTGTTCTATTACTGGTCACCGACTCCGCTGATGGGGCAGATCGATGCAATAAGACTGGAAGAGAAACCGGGCGTCGACAAGGCCGTCATTACCAAAGTCGGTCTCTCCAAGGCTTTTCACGAGCAGGCCCCGGAGCTGGTTGCGGTGCTGGAGAAGGTCAACATCCCGATCGATCTGTTGAATCAGAATTTGGCGAGGATGACCAAGGAACGTATCGAGTCACCCAAACTGGCGCGGATGTTCCTCAAGGAACACCCGGAAGTGTGGCACGCCTGGGTCAGTGAAGCGGTCGCGAAAAAGATCGACGCAACGCTCTAGTCTGCAAGAGGGCAAGGACGCCTGTCCGTTGTAATGCCCCTCCCAGCGTGATCTGCGTAAACACAATCTCACTACTGATTTTTTGCTTCCACAAAGAGGCGGCGCCTCATTGCGCCCGGGAATTATGAATATGATCAAATCACGAGCTGCCGTAGCCTTCGCGGCGAACCAGCCCCTGCAAATTGTCGAAGTCGATGTGGCTGCACCACAAGCCGGGGAGGTGCTGGTACGCATCATTGCAACAGGTGTCTGCCATACCGATGCCTTTACCCTGTCCGGCGCCGATCCGGAAGGCATCTTCCCAGTCATTCTTGGTCACGAAGGCGGCGGTATCGTCGAGGCGGTTGGCGAGGACGTCACCTCAGTGGCGGTGGGCGATCATGTGATCCCGCTTTACACCCCGGAATGCGGCGAGTGCAAATTCTGCACGTCCGGGAAGACCAACCTCTGCCAGAAAATTCGCGCCACTCAGGGGAAAGGCTTGATGCCGGACGGCACCAGCCGTTTCTCCTACAAGGGCCAACCCATATTCCACTACATGGGCACTTCGACGTTCTCCGAGTACACGGTATTACCAGAAATCTCGCTGGCCAAAATCCCGAAGGAAGCTCCGCTAGAGAAGGTTTGCCTGCTCGGTTGCGGTGTAACGACCGGTATTGGCGCGGTGCTCAACACGGCCAAGGTGGAGGAGGGCGCCAGCGTGGCCATCTTCGGTCTGGGAGGCATCGGCCTGGCAGCCATTATCGGCGCCACCATGGCCAAGGCGGGTCGAATAATCGCGATCGATATCAACCCGGCCAAGTTCGACATCGCCAGGCAATTGGGCGCCACCGACTTCATCAATCCGAAGGATTACGACAAGCCGATCCAGGACGTAATAGTCGAGATGACCGAGGGAGGTGTGGATTACTCCTTCGAATGCATCGGCAACGTCACTCTTATGCGCGCGGCCCTGGAGTCCTGCCACAAGGGCTGGGGCGAATCAGTGATCATTGGTGTCGCCGGCGCCGGCCAGGAAATCAGTACCCGACCGTTCCAGCTGGTGACCGGACGCGTCTGGCGTGGCTCGGCTTTTGGCGGGGTGAAAGGTCGCAGTGAACTGCCGAGCTATGTCGAGAGGTCTCAGAAGGGTGAAATCCCGCTGGATACTTTTATCACTCACACCATGGGCCTAGAGGATATCAACAAGGCCTTCGACCTGATGCATGAAGGCAAAAGCATCCGCACCGTTATCCATTTCGATCGCTGACCCAACCGGCTTGGCGATGGCCGCCAGGCGATTTTCGCCTGGGCGAAACTGTAATACCCACCCACCGCGTTTCCACCAAAGAGAACAAAAAAATGACCATCTTCACTCACGTCACCGTCGGTACCAACAATCTGCAAAAAGCCCGCGATTTTTACGACAATGTGCTGGGCACATTGGGTCAAAAGCGCATCGCCGATCTGGACAACAATGGTTCGATCTGGGGTGAGAACGCCCCCTCCTTCTTCGTACTGAAACCGGCCAACGGCGCCCCTGCCAGCATAGGTAACGGTGTCACCGTCAGCTTTGAAGCGCCAGATCGAGCCGCAATTGACGCCTTCCACGCCGCAGCTCTAGCCAGCGGCGGTACCGATGAAGGTGCGCCGGGACCACGAGGCTGGGCCCCTAACGCCTATGCCGCTTACGCCCGAGACCTCGACGGTAACAAGCTGGCCGCATACTGTTTCAAGCCAGCCTAAGTTTCAGGCGAGGCTTCAACTGAGCCTCGTCATTCATCCTCATTGCCAAGTGAATCATCCATAAATTTCGTAGTCGCTTTTGAGAGCCTTGCTAGTGACCATGATCTATTGTTGCGCAACAGGCTGACTGGGTCGTTTGCTGCCAGTCACATGAAAAAACATCGCGCCCACATCATTCCCCTAACGGAACAAGCACTTGCTCTACTGGATACCATGCCTAACGAGATTGAAAATCCGGTATTGGGTAGGGCATCAGGATTGGCGGCCCAGCCAAGATGCTCGGCAGCCCCTCCATGGCAGGCTTCACAATTCGTTGAATGGGGCGCGTTGCAGTGTGGTCGTATCGACCGTATGCTCCGATTTCCGTCCGCACTTACGCTATCGAAAGAATGCTCTTTCTTCTTCGACTAAATGACCTTTGACTCCGAGTCATTGAAGTCTGGGAACGCGGCCATGGGGAAGGCTGTAGGCCTCTCACTTGAATCCAAACGTCAACTCGAGGCTTCGCATGAAGTTCACGACGATCTCTGTTGCACGCAAGCTCAAGTTTTATCAATTGGTCGTATTCGACCAGGTGCTGCAGAGCGGCTCTTTGGTTCGCGCGGCTCAGACACTGAACCTGACTCAGCCGGCGGTGACCAAGATCATCCATGAGCTGGAATCGTATTTTGATGCGCCTTTGCTAATCCGTGGCAATCGCGGGGTCACTGCTACGGAGCTTGGGGAATTGGTGGTCCGGCGGGCCAAGTCACTGCTGGCGGAATTGCGTTCGCTTACGGACGAGGTGAATGCATTTCAGGAGGGCATGTCCGGTCATGTCATGGTAGGCACGCTTATTTCGGCATCAACCTCCTTGCTACCTCGTGCCATGCAGTTGCTCAAGCAGCAAGCTCCGGGCGTTTTGGTGTCGCTGCGGGTGGGTCAGATGGATCAGCTGTTTCCGGCGCTCGCCGTGGGCGAGGTCGATCTGGTAGTGGGGCGGGTGCCCGACGATTGGTGCTGGCGCAACGAGTCGCCCTTGCTTGAGGTGGATGTGCTCTATGCTGAAGAGTTGAGCATCGTCGCCGGCGCCGATCATCCGCTTCATACCGGGGCGTCGGTCAGCCTGGCGAACCTACACGCATTCCCATGGGTGCTGCCGACCCGGGATTCGCTGTTACGCCGTACCGCCGATAAGTTGTTTTCCAACGCTGCGTTACCGACGCCAGACAACGTCGTCGAGTCGTTGTCGATCCTGACCAACATTACCCTGATGCAGGATCAGCAAACGGTAGCTCTGATGCCCTATGAAGCCTCGCAGCAATTCATCAGCGCGGGATTGCTCAAGGCCTTCGACCTGGGTGCCCCGATGCAATTTGGTGATATTGGCTGTTTTTTCTCCAACACTCGGGCTCTTGGCCCCGCTGCGCGGCTGTTCCGCGAGTGCCTTTACGAGGCGCGTGCAGAATCGGATAAGCAAAGCGAAACAGTTCCTTGATAGCTCGCAACAGGTATTCCATTTAACAATACCAGAGCTCAATATTTTGATTATTCACTAATATCTACTCTCCCTAAACTTCCTCCGAATAGTCCAGTTTCGGAGGTTGATGTGTCTGCACCCTTACAGTTGTTGCGTAATTACATCTCGGGCGAATTTGTCGCCAGCGAGCAGACCTTCCCCAATATTTCGCCCATCGATGGCCGGACCCTGAGCCAGGTCTGCGAGGCTGACAGCACTCTGGTCGAGCGCGCTGTGGCTGCAGCCAAAGCCGCACAGTCCGGGCCGTGGGCTGACTTCAGTGCGAGCCAGCGGGCGCAGATGCTGCACAAAATTGCCGATGGCATCGAGCGCCGCTTTGAAGATTTTGTCGCCGCTGAAGTGGCTGACACTGGCCGCCCGGTGCACCAGGCACGCAGCCTCGATATCGCCCGTGGTATCCATAACTTTCGAACCTTTGCCGAGCTGATCAATCAGGCCGGCAGTGAATGTTTCGAGATGCGTACGGCCGACGGCTCGGACGTGTTCAGCTTCTCGGTGCGCAAGCCCCACGGTGTGGTGGCGATCATTTCGCCGTGGAACCTGCCGATGCTGTTGATGACCTGGAAAGTTGCGCCAGCGCTGGCCTGCGGTAATTCGGTAGTGGTCAAACCATCGGAAGATTCGCCGTCCACCGCCACCCTGCTTGCCGAAGTCATGCACGAAGTTGGGCTGCCGGTGGGTGTGTTCAATCTGGTCCATGGTTTCGGCCCGAACTCGGCGGGGGAGTTTCTCACCCGCAACCCGGACGTCGATGCGATCACCTTCACCGGCGAATCACGTACCGGCGCGACCATCATGAAAGTTGCCGCTGAAGGTGTGCGCGATGTTTCCTTCGAGCTCGGCGGCAAGAACGCCGCCGTGGTATTTGCCGATTGCGATTTCGACGCGGCAGTAGCCGGCGTGCTGCGCTCCAGTTTCACCAACTCCGGGCAGGTATGCCTGTGTTCGGAACGGGTGTACGTCGAGCGGCCAATCTATGAGCGGTTTGTCGCGGCCATGAAGGTCGGCGCTGAGGCGCTCAAAATTGGTTACCCGGACGAAGACGGGGTCAATATGGGCTCGCTGATCTCGCATAAACATCGGGACAAAGTGCTTGGTTACTTCGACCTCGCCCGCGCCGAGGGTGCCACTGTGGTCAGTGGCGGCGGTGTGCCGGCTTTTGGCGATGAACGCGACAACGGGGCCTATGTGCAGCCGACGATCTGGGCCGACCTCAGCGACGATGCCCGTTGCCTGCGCGAGGAAGTATTCGGCCCGGTGTGCCACATCGCCCCATTCGACAGCGACGACGAAGTGGTGCGGCGCGTCAACGACTGTGCCTATGGTTTGGCCACCGCAGTCTGGACCCGCGATTTGAAACGCGCACATACCGTTACGCGGCGATTCCGTGTGGGCATGGTCTGGGTCAACACCTGGTTCTTGCGCGATTTGCGCACACCGTTTGGCGGCACGCGACTGTCTGGCATTGGTCGTGAAGGCGGGCGCCACTCTCTGGATTTCTACTCCGAAATCACCACCATTTGCGTCAATCCTTGAACCCCCTGGAGTCATCGACCATGCATGCAGCTCTCATCGAAGCGGCCAGTCGGCTGCGCCAGGCCGAACTCAGTGGTCAGCCTTGCGCGCCGGTGCGCGACTTGATCGCCAGCGCACTCGCCGCCGACCCGACGGCCGATCCGGTCGCCCTCGCTTATGCCGTGCAGCAGTACAACACCCAGGCCTCGATCGACGCGGGGCAGCGCCCGGTGGGTCGTAAAATCGGTCTGACTTCATGCGCCGTGCAGCAACAACTCGGGGTCAATCAACCGGACTTCGGTTTGCTGTTCGCCAGCATGTCCCGTGGCGACGACAAACCCATCGTCTGGGCTGACACCGAGCAGCCGAAAGTCGAAGCGGAAATCGCGTTAGTGCTGGAACACGACCTGTGCCACGAACGCCACACCATGGCTGACCTGATCCGCGCCACCGCGTTCGCGATACCGGCCATCGAGATCGTTGGTAGCCGCATCGCCAATTGGGACATCCGCTTGGTCGACACCATCGCCGACAACGCCTCCTCGGGGCTGTTCGTACTCGGCAGCCGTCCGGTCCAACTGCAAAAACTCGACCTGGTGCGCTGCGGCATGAGCATGACCCTGTGCGGCGAACCCGTGTCAGTCGGCGCCGGTGCGGCGTGCCTCGGCAATCCGCTCAACGCGGCACTATGGCTGGCCGACACCATGGTGCGTTTCGGTGCACCGCTACGGGCCGGCGACATTTTGCTGACTGGCGCACTCGGGCCGATGGTTGCCGCACGGCCGGGGAACGTGTTCACCGCGCATATCCAGGGCTTGGGCAGTGTTACCGCTGCCTTCGACCATCAACAGTGAGCGAGGACCGTACAGTGAACAAAAAACTTAAAGTAGCGATCATCGGCTCCGGCAACATCGGCACTGATCTGATGATCAAGATTCTGCGCAACGCCAAATACTTGGAAATGGCGGCGATGGTCGGCATCGACCCGAACTCCGATGGTCTGGCGCGTGCCCAACGCATGGGCGTGGCCACCACCCATGAAGGGGTCGAGGGCCTGACCCGCATGGACGTGTTCAAGGACATCGACTTTGTCTTCGACGCCACCTCGGCTGGTGCCCACGTGAAGAACGACGCCTTCCTGCGTTCGATCAAACCCGGCATTCGCCTGATCGACCTGACGCCCGCAGCGATCGGCCCTTACTGCGTGCCGGTGGTCAACCTGGAGCAGAACCTTGCTCAGCTCAACGTCAACATGGTCACTTGCGGTGGCCAGGCAACCATCCCGATGGTGGCGGCGGTATCGCGCGTGGCCAAGGTGCACTACGCCGAAATCGTTGCCTCGATTGCGAGCAAATCCGCCGGCCCCGGCACCCGCGCCAACATCGATGAATTCACCGAAACCACCTCCAAGGCAATTGAAGTGATCGGTGGTGCGACCAAGGGTAAGGCGATCATCGTGATGAACCCGGCCGAGCCACCGCTGATGATGCGCGACACGGTTTTCGTGCTGTCCGAAGCGGCGGACCAGGCACT
This sequence comes from Pseudomonas lyxosi, assembly GCF_047758685.1. Taxonomy (NCBI): domain Bacteria; kingdom Pseudomonadati; phylum Pseudomonadota; class Gammaproteobacteria; order Pseudomonadales; family Pseudomonadaceae; genus Pseudomonas; species Pseudomonas lyxosi. Next base: position 5,902,921 of record NZ_CP180481.1, on the reverse strand, counting down.
GGTCGAGGCCTCGATTGTCGAGATGGCGGCGGCCGTGCAGGCCTATGTGCCGGGCTATCGTTTGAAGCAGAAAGTGCAGTTCGACGTCATCCCTGAAGACGCACCACTGAACATCCCCGGCCTCGGAAAATTCTCCGGTCTCAAGACTTCGGTATTCCTCGAAGTCGAAGGCGCCGCCCATTACCTGCCAGCCTACGCCGGCAACCTCGACATCATGACCTCCGCTGCCTTGGCCACTGCCGAGCGCATGGCGCAGTCGATGCAACAGGCCTGAGGAGAATTTCATGAACGGTAAAAAACTCTACATCTCCGACGTGACCCTGCGCGACGGTAGCCACGCGATTCGTCACCAGTACTCGCTGCAGAACGTGCAGGACATCGCCCGCGCCCTGGACAAGGCCAAGGTCGACTCGATCGAAGTCGCCCACGGCGACGGCCTGCAAGGGTCGAGCTTCAACTACGGCTTCGCCGCGCACACCGATCTGGAGTGGATCGAAGCGGCGGCTGACGTGATCAGCCACGCGAAAATCACGACGCTGTTGCTGCCTGGCATCGGCACGGTGCATGACCTTAAAGCGGCCTACAACGCCGGGGCGCGGGTGGTGCGCATCGCCACCCATTGCACCGAGGCCGACGTCTCGAAACAGCACATCGAGTACGCCCGAGAACTGGGCATGGACACCGTCGGTTTCCTGATGATGAGCCACATGATCCCGGCCGAGCAGTTGGCGGCCCAAGCAAAGCAGATGGAGAGCTACGGCGCGACGTGCGTGTACATGGCCGACTCCGGCGGCGCGATGAACATGCAGGATGTGCGGGATCGATTTCGCGCCTTCAAAGCGGTGCTCAAACCAGAAACCGAAACCGGCATGCACGCACACCACAACCTGTCGCTCGGCGTGGCCAACTCGATCACGGCGGTCGAGGAGGGCTGCGACCGCATCGATGCCAGCCTCGCCGGGATGGGGGCGGGGGCGGGCAACGCACCGCTGGAAGTGTTCATCGCCGCCGCCGAACGCTTGGGCTGGAACCACGGCACCGACCTGTACACGCTGATGGACGCCGCTGACGATATCGTCCGTCCACTGCAGGATCGCCCGGTGCGGGTCGACCGCGAAACCCTCGCCCTCGGTTATGCCGGCGTCTACTCAAGTTTCCTGCGCCACGCCGAAGTGGCTGCCAATAAGTACGGCCTCAAAGCCGTGGACATTCTGGTCGAGTTGGGCAAGCGCCGGATGGTCGGCGGCCAGGAAGACATGATCGTCGACGTCGCCCTCGACTTGCTGTCCACCCGTAAGGAGCACCGCCCATGAACACCAATATCGCGCACATCGCCAAGGCCCTTGATCAGGCCGCGCAAAAAGCTGAAGCACTGGCTCAGTTCAGTACGCACACCCCGTTTTCCCTCGACGAGGCCTACCTGATTCAGCGCGCTTCGATGCAGCATCGCTATGACGCTGGCGAACGCATGATCGGCTTGAAACTGGGCTTCACCAGTCGCGCCAAGATGATTCAAATGGGCGTTGACAGTTTGATCTGGGGATGGCTCACCGACGCCATGCTCGAAGAAGACGGAGGCTTGGTGGATCTGGGTCGTTTCATCCATCCGCGCGTCGAGCCGGAAGTGTGTTTTCTCACGCGACGGACCATCGACCGGCCGCTGACTCAACTCGAAGCCATTGACTATCTGGAAGCCGTAGCGCCGGCCATCGAGATCATCGACTCGCGGTATCAGGCTTTCAAATTCACCCTTGAAGACGTGGTTGCCGACAACTGCTCATCGTCCGGTCTGGTGGTCGGTGCGTGGTCCCGGGACTTCGCAAGCCTGGCCAACGCCGGGGTGCTGATGCGAATCAATGGTCGAGTGGTTCAGGCCGGTTCGACAGCGGCGATTCTCGGTCATCCGTTGCGCAGCCTGGTGCAGGCTTCGCAACTGCTGGCCAAGGCTGAAATCGCTTTGCCGGCCGGCAGCTTGATAATGGCCGGTGCCGCTACCGCCGCCGAGACCTTGAGCCCTGGCGCCCACGTCAGCGTCGAGATTGCTGGTTTTGGTGAATGCAGTTTCAGCGTTCCAGGCACCCAGGGAACTTGCGCATGAGCACCAACCGATCGACTGTCGTCGCTGGGAAGGCGACGCCTCGCGGACGTTTCCCGCACATCAAGCGTGCCGGTGATTTTCTCTATGTGTCGGGTACCAGTTCGCGGCGCCCGGACAACACTTTTGTCGGCGTCGAAGTGGACGGTCTCGGCACCACCTGCCTCGACATCCAAGCGCAGACCCGTGCGGTGATCGAAAACATTCGCGACATACTGAGCAGCGAAGGGGCAACTCTCAGCGACTTGGTAGAAATCAGCAGCTACCTCGTCGATATGAACGACTTCGGCAGCTACAACCAGGTTTATGCAGAGTATTTCGACGAAACCGGCCCGACCCGTACCACCGTTGCCGTGCATCAATTGCCGCACCCGCACCTGCGTATTGAAATCAAAGCTGTGGCCTATTCGCCCCTCAACCGCTAAGGACAAACAAGATGGACAAGCATCACTTCAGTCCACCCCTGAACTTCAATCGCTGGATTGAAGAACACGCTCATCTGCTCAAACCACCTGTGGGCAACCAGCAGATCTGGAAGGACGCCGACACCATAGTCACCATCGTCGGTGGCCCGAACCAGCGCACCGATTTTCATGACGATCCGGTGGAAGAGTTTTTTTACCAGTTCAAGGGCAACGCCTACCTGAACATCTGGGATCGCGGCCGCTACGAGCGCATTGATTTGCGCGAAGGCGATCTGTACTTGATGGCTCCGCACGTCATCCATTCGCCGCAACGGCCTGAACCCGGCAGTCTGTGTCTGGTGATCGAACGGGCGCGGCCGGCGGGCTTGTTCGATGCATTGCAGTGGTCCTGCGCGCGTTGCGGGACGGTGGTCAAACGCTACGAGTTGCAACTACAAAGCATTGTTAACGACCTGCCACCCGTTTATGAACAGTTTTACGCCAGCAGCGACGAAGAGCGCCGTTGCACGGGATGCGGTGAAATACACCCTGGATGCAATTACCAGACTTGGCACCGAACCCTCGAAGCAGTAACGCGTCCATGAAAATCGACATGCATTCGCACTTTTTTCCGACCATCAGCCAGGGCGAAGCGGCCCGGCTCGATCCGGCGCGTGGACCGTGGTTGCAAACCAACGGCCGCAGTGGGCAGATCATGGTTGGCGACAAACCGTTTCGCCCGGTGCACGACGTGCTATGGGACATGCAGCGGCGCATTGAGCACCTCGACGAGCAGCAACTGGACGTACAGATCATGTGTGCCACACCGGTGATGTTCGCCTACGATGCGCCCATCGAACGCGCTCTGCCCTGGGCGCAATTGATGAACGACCGCGCACTGGAAATGACCGCCGATACCTCCAAACGTCTCAAGGTGTTGGCCCAGGTGCCGCTGCAAAACATCGACGCCGCCTGCCGTGAAGCCAGCCGAGCCAAGGCTTCCGGGCACGTCGGCGTGCAGATTGGTAACCACGTTGGCAATCAGGATCTGGATAACGAAGGTTTGGTGACCTTCTTCATCCACTGTGCTGAAAACGATATCCCGGTGTTGGTTCATCCCTGGGACATGATGGGCGGTGAACGCATGCGTAAGTGGATGCTGCCATGGCTGGTGGCGATGCCGGCGGAAACTCAGCTGGGCATTCTGTCGCTGATTCTATCGGGTGCCTTCGAGCGCATTCCGACATCCTTGCGGCTGTGCTTCGCCCACGGCGGAGGCGGTTTCGCGTTCCTGCTGGGGCGCGTCGATAACGCCTGGCGGCACCGTGACATCGTCCGCGAAGATTGCCCGAACCTGCCGTCGAGCTACGTCAAACGCTTCTTTGTCGACTCGGCAGTGTTCGACCCGCGCTCACTGAAGCTACTCGTGGATGTCATGGGGAACGACCGGGTAATGCTCGGCTCCGACTCCCCCTTTCCCCTCGGCGAGCAACACATCGGTTCCGGCGTTATCGAGCATCCCGACCTGGCACAAGCCGACAAGACCCGCATCCTCGGGGGTAACGCCCAGGTCTTTTTTGGTCTGAGTTAACCGAGGCCTGGAAGCGCTGTAGCAGACTGACTACGGCGCGCCTTCGGGATTTACTCGACTCTCACCTACCGCTTTCGACAGATTCGTTCCGGTCAACTCCAATAAAACCAACAAGGAGCAGCTCATGTACGACAGAACGCAAAAACTCGCTGATATCATCAATGACAACCCCCTCTCGCGCCTGCAGATTAGGGTTCCGCTTCTGTGCTTTTTGGTCGTGCTGCTGGATGGATTCGATACCGCTGCCATCGGCTATATCGCTCCGGAATTGATCCAGAATTGGCAGATCGACCGTGCTCAACTGGCGCCTGCCTTCGGTGCGGGACTTGTCGGCATGCTGATTGGCAGCTTTTGCTTTGGCCCCTTGGCCGATAAGTATGGACGCAAGACAGTGTTGCTTATCTGCGTATTGATCTTCGCTCTGGGGACGCTGGCCTCGGCACTTTCGCCATCAATCGCAGTGCTGGCCGGGTTACGCTTCCTGACCGGTATCGGCTTGGGGGGCGTGCTGCCGAACTGCATCACCCTCAGTTCTGAGTACTCGCCCGCCCGGCGACGGATGTTGTTGGTCACTCTCAGTTATTCTGGCTTCACCTTGGGGATGGCATTGGGTGGAGGCATCGCCGGCCTGTTACTACCGGTAGTTGGATGGCAAGGTCTGTTGTTGATGGGTGGTTTAATGCCGTTGTTGCTATTGCCGGTGCTGTTTTTCGCCCTACCGGAATCGGTCTGTTTCATGGCTAACAGCCCACGCCACAGCACAGCATTACGTTGTACGGTGGAGCAGATCAGTGGACGGTCAGACTGGGAGAATGTTCGTTTCATTGGCGATGCAGTACACAGTTCAAGTCCCTCGCGGGTCTCGGCGCTTTTCGCCAAAGATCAAATTTTGCGCACCCTGATGCTCTGGCTGACATTCTTTTGCAGCCTCTTTGTGTTCTACCTGCTGACCAACTGGCTGCCTACAGTTCTGCGTGGTAGTGGCTACAACACCAGTAATGCCGCGCAAATCAGCGCAATGATTCCATTCGGCGGAGTCGTAGGCGGTATTGTCATGGCGCTTCTGATGGATCGTATCGGGCCGTGGCGCGTACTGCCGATGTTGTGCTTATGTGGAGCTCTGACCCTGGCTGTGACCGGAACTCAACTGGAAAGCGGGCCTCGCTTGTTGACCATCGTCTTTCTCGCCGGATTCAGCCTGACCGGAACGCTGAACAACCTGAGCATTCTTGCCGCAACACTTTATTCAACCCACTGCCGTGCGACCGGTGTCAGTTGGGCGCTGGGCGCTGGACGGGCCGGCGCTATCCTTGGCTCCATGCTGGGTGGCTGGATATTTACCACTGCGGGCGATCTGGAGAAATTCTTCATCTGGATCGCGCTGCCAATGCTGGTCGCCAGCTTCGCCCTGTTCGCCATGAGTAGCGTCAGGGAAGCGAAGATTGAGGCAACTCAGTTGTAGATAGTCGCCCCGTACAAGCCATCCTGCACAGGAAATCCATAACGGCCGGATTAATGGTCTGAGGTGTCGCAATTTCTCTCGAAAGCCACACCGCTGAAACCGTCCCCCACGTCATCCCCCAAGAATGTTGAGTGTTATCAGGGCGCCCGTCACCAGCGCCTGATTCCGCTGTGCCAACTCCGCCGCTCTTCACCGAGAGCGGTGTCGGGAGCGGCTTGCCCGCGCCCGGCATTTTTCCGCAATAACTACAAAAACAACGGAGAACACCATGTCCCACAACCGTCTGTCTCTCATCCTTGGCTCCTTCGCCCTTGTCGTGCTGCCCTTCGCTACCCAGGCCGCCGGCCTGATCGAGGATGCCCATGCGCGTCTGGAGGCGCGCAATATCTACTTCAATCAGGACAACCGCAGCGGCAGCGCCAATCCGTCCAGGCAGGAGGAATGGGGCCAGGGCTTCTTGTTAGACTTCACCTCCGGCTACTCCGAAGGCACCGTCGGTATTGGCGTCGATGCCCTGGGCATGCTCGGCCTGCGTCTGGACTCGGGTAAAGGCACGCACTATAACCCGCAGAGTACCAACCGTTCCGGCATGGTCTTCCCCACGGACAGTGATGGCCGCGCGGTGGACGAGTTCAGCACCCTGGGCGTGACCGCCAAGCTGCGCTTCGCCAAGACCGAGGCGCGCCTGGGTGCCCTGCGGCCGAAAATGCCGGTGCTGGTATTCAACGATGGCCGTCTGCTGCCGGAAACTTTCGAGGGTCTGCAGGTGACCTCGCGCGATCTCGATAAACTGACACTCACCGGCGGGCAGATCCAGCGGGTCAAGAGCCGCAACTCCTCGAACAACGAAGGCATGGCCATTGCCGGTGCTGGCGGCCCTGTCGGCAAGCGCAGCAACGAGTTCAACTTCGCAGGTGTCGATTACAGATTGAGCCGCGAGTTGACCCTACAGTACTACTACGGCGAACTGAAAGACTTCTACCGCCAGCATTTCATTGGCCTGGTGCACCAGTACCAACTGTCGGTGGGCAGCCTGAAAAGCGACCTGCGTGTCTTCGACAGCGGTAACTCGGGGCGCAGCGCAAGCGCAGCCGGGCGTCAGGATGGCTATCGCAGCGCCGGTTTCGGCAATGACGGTAAAGTCGACAACCGCGTGCTGTCGGGCCTGTTCACCTACGGCCTGGCCGGCCATGCCTTCGGCCTTGGCTACCAGCACATGAGCGGCAGCAGCGACTTCCCCTTCGTCAACCAGGGTGATGGTTCGGCCACCTACCTGATCACCGACCGCCAGACCGGGGCGCGCTTCCAGAAGGCCGGCGAGCGCACATGGGTGGCCCAACACACTTATGATTTCGCTCAGGTCGGCATTCCCGGCCTGACCACCCTGCTGGCCTACCAGCGCGGCGACCACATCAAGTCGGCGATTGGCGATGCCCACGAGTGGGAGCGCAACTTCTGGGTCAGCTACGCCTTCCAGGGCGAAGTGCTCAAGGGGCTCGGCGTGTCCTGGCGCAATGCCTCGCTACGCAGCACCTATGCCGCACAGCGCGACTTGGATGAGAACCGGTTGTACATTACCTATACGCTTGCGTTGCTATGACTTTTAGAACACCCAAAGCGTCGCCGCGCTCGAACCGAAGCCTGTCATGTCGCGGGTTGGGCAATTGATTAGCTCGTCACTATCATCTGCTGGCCATCCTAGTTTGCTGGCCATGCGTGGTTAGGGTTGCTGCTCGGGCGCGCGCTGGCATTGAATTCCATTGGTGGAAATTCGACTCATAGGAGCGAAAAGGTCTTTCCAAACTACACTGAAGGGGGTTGAAACCGCCCTCTGGAAAAAGACCGGTGCGCTAGCCTGTGAACCCTTATGTGAAGGGGATCACGCTGACGTAGCCGTGGCGAGGATGACCGCATGCAAAGCACTGGAGAACCAAAGCGGGCACGTGTGCTTGATCCGGTCGAGCGTGTCACGGAGGTCATCTTCGGCTTGCTCATGGCAATGACCTTCACTGGAACGATCAGTGTGGCGACGGCTGGCCAGGAGGCGGAACGTACGATGATGATCGCCGCGCTGGGTTGCAACCTCGCCTGGGGACTCGCGGACGCGGTGATGTATTTACTGCGAACCCTGATCGAGCGCACGCGCAACCGCACACTACGCACAAACCTGTGCGGTGCGACCGACGCGGCCACTGGGCAAGCGCTCATTGCTGATGCGTTACCACCGCGAATCGCAGCAGCGGCCGGCCCTGAAGAGCTGGAATCGTTGCGTCGCCGCCTGGTCGATTATTCAGCGATGCCGGCACAGCCGCGCCTCGGCTGGGATGATTTCAAGGGGGCAATCGGCGTTTTCCTGTTGGTGGTGTTATCGACATTCCCGCTTGTAGTGCCGTTTCTGTTGCTCGAGCAGACGGCGCTTGCCGTACGCGTTTCTAACTTGGTCGGGCTCGGCGTGTTGTTCCTCGCCGGTTGGGTGCTTGCGCGATACGCAGGTGCAAAACCGTGGGAAGGCGCAATTGCGTTGGCAGTCACCGGCGCTGTTCTCATCACCGCGATCATCGCGCTCGGTGGATGAGCAGACAGCAACTACGCTGTTTATCTATCAGTGACTTGTATTGGTGAGGTCTTGGTCAAGGCACAACTGGCTCTTGGGCGCTCAATAGATCAATCAGCGTGTGCGTTTGAGCTCTTCCGACATCAAGAGCGCGTTAGCTTTTAAAATGGATTTCTCCCGCTCAAGGCGAGCGATTCGAGCTTCCAGTTCCTGGATTTTCTGCTGCTCTGGCGTCAGCGCCTTGCTCTGCGGAGTAACACCCTTACGCTCCTGCTGAAGCTGATTAACCCAGCGAGGTCAAGCGGACTCAACAACTCCAGCGAGCGGCAGGTTTCGATAAGGTTGTTGCCTTGATCAAGCACGAGGCCTGTGGCCTCGCGTTTGAATTCAGCGAAAAAAGACTCTCACCTAAATGGTGTCCGGTTTCATTCGACCTCTAAAGGAAGTGCACTTTGGTTGCTTGACATAGCAAGGGTTACGTTAATTTTTGTAGAGTGGAAGTTTTTTGGCACTTTCTGTCCACTCAGTGATTTTCTCTGGGTGTGAGTCAAGATAATGAGTGATAGCCCCATCGGTGTTTGAAGTTTCGTGAGACTCGGCCATAATTCCCTGCAAGTCGGCAAGGGGGATTTTGTAGTTTTGAAGGAAATTCGCTGCTCGAGGGAAATCGTCACCGAACCCTTTGCGAGAAAGGGCATGTACGCCTTCAGCACCACCTAAAGAGCCCTTTGGATCTTCCAAATAGCGTAGATTCCATTTTCCGAACATCCAATGAGGGGTCCAGGCTGTTGCAACGATCCAGTCTTTTTTAAGAATAGCTCGATCCATCGCGATAGTCATTGCAGTTGCACTGCTAGCGGAGAGTTTGTAATCGACCAGGTTGTAATTTTTTATCGTTTCTTCGGACTTCCGCATTAGGCCTGCGCCAGGGTCAATGCCTTGTATTGTTCCTTTAAATTTCTTTGCGACTTCGGGGCTTTCCAAATCGGCGATTGTTCTTACCTCGTTAATCGGCACATAGTCTGGCACCACCCATCCAAGCTTCCCTCCATAGATTATACCTAGATCATCAACACTGTTTTTGTACTTGTCCCAATAAGCAGCTTGGGTATTAGGGAGCCACGCCATGAGCATGGCATCGAGCTTTTTAGTTGAGATGCTTTGATATTGCACGCCGAGTGCTAGCAGTGAGAGTTTTACTTTATAATCGAGTTGTTGTTCTAGAATTTTCTTGGCCATATTCGTAACGATTTCAGAGTCTGGCTCTGAAATAAAACTCAATCGCAAGGTTTGATCTTCCCTGGATTCAGACTCCGTCGCTTGAACGCCTAATGACATTAAGGGTACAACCGCCAACGTCGCACACCTGAATACATACATAAAATCAAGCTTCATTTTAATCATCCTATTATTTTTAGATTTTTGGTGGTGTATGGAAGATCAATTTACGCCAGCGCAAACTCTTGGAGTTCCTGAGTTCAGAGAAGATCTTAATTAAGCGGCTACCTATGCGTGCACGGGGAGGACTTCCCACGGTGCTATCCAGTCACCTGCAACTCGCAACGCTATCTTTGCATCATCTTCAATGAGCCGGCAGACACTCATTTCACCGGAACGCTCACCGTAACGCTGCTTCGCTTCTTCGAAGCGCGCATGAGTTGCGCGGGTAAGTTCGCAGCGTGTTCCGGTTTCATTTAACAATTCTTCTATGAGACCAAGATCTTTCAGACACAGCGCAAGCGGGAAGGATGGGTCGTAGTGGCCGGCAAATATCGACGGTACATCGTGTTGCATTACGAAACTATCGGCGGCCCCGCCCTTCATTGCTTCCCACCATACATCTGGCTCCAAACCTGCAACCTTTGCGGCCACCATAGCTTCGCCTATAGCGGCAGCATGGATTTTCCAAAGCTGATTGTTAACCAGCTTAGCGACGTAACCGTTGCCGTAGCGGCCAACTTTTCGAATTACACCCATGGCTTCAAGAACAGGGCGCGTTTTTTCGATATGAGCATCCTGCCCACCTACAAACAAAATCATGTCACCACGTATGGAAGAATCAACTGACCCAGTAACGGGTGCATCAATAGGAAATCCACCCCGCGCGACGAACTCGTCGGCAAGCTTGCGCATCATAAACGGACTGCTGGTTGTCAGGTCGATCCAGTATTTACCAGTAATATCGGCTTCAAAAAAACCGCCGGTACCACGTACAACTTGATCAATTTGCACGGGTCCGAAGACCATGCTAACTACGATATCTACATTCTCAATCACTTCTCGAGGGCTATCAGCCAAAACAGCACCATTGGCTAACAAAGACTCTGCTACTTCCCTGCGCAGGTCATATACAACCAAGTCAAAACCTAGAGCCTGAATGTTCCGAGCCGCGGGAAGTCCCATTGTTCCTAAACCAACAAATCCAATTTTCATAATATTTCTCGTTTTTATTGATGGGGCGATTTGTACCTGCGAGTAACATAAAATGCTTGTTGGCTATAAACAAATGAAATATTATTATGGCGTCAATCATGAAACGTGATGATGCGAGGTAAGCAATTGAAAAACCTTGATTTGAACCTGCTCCAGGCTTTTTTAGCCATTGTTGACAGTGGAGGCTTCACGCGTGCCGCTCATGTCCTATGCCGTACTCAGTCGGCAGTAAGCATGCAGCTGCGAAAGCTTGAAGAACAGATGGGTAAACCGTTGATTCAACGGGATAACCGTCAAATAAGATTGACGGAAGACGGCGAGATACTTCTCGGTTATGCGCGTCGTATGATCCATCTAAATGAAAGTGCCTTTGCGGCCGTTGGAAAGCCATTCACCGAGGGGCACCTCAGACTAGGCATACCTGATGATTACGCTCAGTTTTTTTTACCTTCTGTATTGACGCGTTTTGCACATGCTTACCCACGAGTGCAGCTTGAAGTAACCGGGGCTTTGAGTGGGGAGCTACTTGACCTACTTGAGGCAGGAGATCTTGACGTGGCTCTGATCACGCGACAGCCAAATAGAAGCTGCGGAAAGATTTTGCGCAAAGAACAGTTAGTCTGGGTAGGCTCGCGCCAACATATGGCACAGAGCATGGAGCCAGTTCCGCTGGCGTTTTTCCCCGAAGGGTGTGTGTTCCGTGAGCATGCCATAGCTGCTCTTAATGCCCAGGGACGGCCTTGGCGAATTGCCTATTCCAGTCGGAGCTTTGCTGGAGGAACAATCGCTGTAAACGGAGGTTTAGCAGTGACTGTAATGGCTCAGAGCATGGTGCCGGTTGAGTGGCGGATCCTCGGGGTCGAGGATGATTTTCCTCAATTGCCCGAGATCGAGATCGTTTTGCATCGAGCACCGAGCAAGCTACCATCAGCCACAACGCTGTTAGAGGAACAGTTGATTGAAAGCGTCCAGACAGTTTTCAATTCAGCTTTCCGACAAAGTAGCTATCTGACACGAGCTTAGTAAAGCGCTGACTTCCTAAGCGTCAGCCTCGATGAAGCAATATTGCGCATATCGGCTTCCTGGCTGATTTTGGCCCGCCGATAGTGAACAGCCTTATCCAGCTCTTCATCGCTCCGATAGGTGTGGCCAGCTCGTAATTGTCCGACTCCATCTGTTTCATCCCGTAGGGTTCCAGGCATGCTCGACGTTTCCCGGGCTCGCTTTCTGCCGCGCAAGAACTTGCTATTGTTTTCGACAACCAGGCGCAGTACGACAGTGGCGACCCGTTCGGCATCGACCTATCCCGGCTGCCAATGAGCGTCCGCATCGCGGCCTACATGACCTATGCGCTCCACAATGATGCAGAGGTTGCGTACACAACGCTGACTCTCAGTTCGGCCACGCAACTCAGAAAATCGCTGCGATCGATCAGGTTCTTGGTGTCACGGATGGTGCCGCGTTATTGAGCAGGTTTAACGTCGAGGCCTAAAGTTATTCCGGATAGCGCCCGAATGACCGGAAACAAGCGCTCAGCGATGTCTACAAAACTATGAATCTGACCTATGGAGTCGGCAGTGATCCAGTCGCGGTATACGCTGGAAAAGACATCATTGACTCGGTCGGTGGGTGTTCGTAGGTTGAGGACAACACGGCATCGAGTCGATCACCCAACAGATTCCAGGCGCGTTTCTTCTCTTCGGCATAATCGTGATGCAGGTAGTGGCGCCTCACTCGGGAGCCGGCCAGCACATGGTTTTGGCAGCGATCGATAACATCCAGGCTGACACCCAAAGCCTGCATCATGGTCGCGCCGGTACGACGTAGATCATGCGGTGTCCAGTCGCCATTTTGGCCGTCGGCAAGGACCAGCGTATCGTCGTGACGCCGTCTTGAGAGGGCCTTGCGGTTTTTGAACCGGGCCTGGCGATCGCCGACCTGTTTACTCACCACTTTCACGTCCACATGCCCATCATCCTGCTTGTTCGGAAAGCACCACTGGGAATCTCCCGTCAGGGTCTTGAGTTCCTGAAAGAAATGCAGGGCGAAGGGCAAGAGGAAGACATGGTGGTCCTGTTTCTTGCCGCGTGTGCCTTTGACGTTTTCACTGGGGAGGAACCACGTCTGCAGGTCCAGATCGACATTTTTCCATTCGGCCTGCAGTAACTCGCCAATCCGGCACAGCGTACCCAGGCTGATCCAGAGCGCGAGTTGGGTTTCTTTCTTTAACGGTCGAATGCCCTCGTACTTTTGACCGGCGGGGAGGGCGTTGTAATCGGCGGTCATTCGCTGGAAGCGGTTGTGCAGTTCCAACAGCTCCGCCGGCGAAAGGATGCGGCTTCTTTCTGCCTCGTAGTCGCAGGGATCAGTGGGGTGATGTCGACCAGTTCCGTTGGATCGCCCTCGACTAATAGGGCACGCCAGGGCTGGCATTTTCTGGCCCAGCCGAACATCTGAGTGAGGTCGGCGAAGAAACTGATGGCTTGCCGGTGAGCGCCGCGGCTGAGGACCGCTCGGATCAGCGCCCGAATATCGTGCTCGGACACACTACTGACTGACGTCTTGCCGAGTGCCGGATAAAGGTCCTTGTTAAAACGGCGCTGCAGCTCGGCATTGCCGTCTTTACGCGCCACACCATCCAACAGCCAGGCCTTGGCCAGATCCTGGACGGTCAGTGTTTGCACCTTCCTGATCTTTTCCTGTTCGGCCTCTGCGTTCGTTGCGGCATGCGCCTGTGCCTTGGCGGTTTTCTTGTGTTTGTTGGGATTGATTTGCTCATCAATGAGCGCCCGGGCCTGGTTGCGTGCCTTGCGGATGTCCGTCAGGGATTTGCGCGGCCAGGACTCCGCAGGAGTACTCTCTGTTCTGGTCTCCCCACTGATACCGATAGAAAAAACTGACCGACACACCGTTCTTACGGACTGAGATTCGACCGGCGAGATTGCCATCCTCCCTGAGGATTCGGCCGGCATCATTGGCGGTCAGCGACTCGAGTTCATTGATGGTGATTTTGGCCATAAAATGGACTCCCCCTACTTTTCCCCCCACAAAAACGTCGGCTCTTGATGGACGTTACTGGACTCTCGTAGAGCAGAGCACCGCTGGAGCTCAAGTAAATACTAGCTTGGAAAAATCCAGAGTAAAATTTTGGAAGCTTTCAAGAAGTATGAAAAAGGAGATGGGGTGCTAGGGGTCGAGTGTTCGAATCACTCCGTCCCGACCATATAATTCAAGGGGTTGCGAGATTTTATCTCGCGACCCTTTTTTATTTTGAATCGTTTTTACCCCTACAAAACCACTGGCTCTGGCTGGAATCTCAGTGGATATCAAGGAGCTGGTTGGTGTTCTGTCGCACTATCAGCGCACCAATAGAGGCCTGTACCTGCTTTATTTGAGTCGGCGATATTGCCTATAGCGGTTTAGGCGTTCATTGAACCGGTGATGAATAACCTCCATTTCCGCGTTTAACATTCGTCGAATGGTTATTGATGAACTACGTTCGCTGGGCATTGATAAAGTCTATAAATGCCCTCAGAGGCGAGGGCAGATAGCGTCTACCAGGGTAATAGAGAAACGGCCCGGTAAAGCTCTGCCACCATGGTTCCAGCACCGGTTCAAGTGCCCCACTGTCCAGATGGGGCTGAAGCCAGTCCTCAAACAGGTAGACGATACCCAGTCCATCAATCGCAGCCTGAACAGTCAGGTCCACGGCGCCTCCCACCCTGACAATCAACGGCCCGGTCGGGTCCACGCTAACGGTTTCGCCATGACGTTCGTACTCCCAGAGCGGCATCGCGCCACTGGGAAATCTGCCCCGCAGGCATGCGTGTTTCAACAGATCTCGTGGGTGCTCTGGTCGACCTCTGGCATCAAGATAAGCCGGTGATGCGGCCGTCGCGAAGCGTTGAAATCGTGGGCCGATGGGGACCGCAATCATATCCTGCTCAAGACGTTCATCGTAACGAATACCTGCGTCACAACCTGCCGCAAGCATGTCGACGAAGCTCTCTTCGATCATCACTTCCAGGCTGATGTCGGGATAGGTTTGCAGGAAGGGGGTAATGATCGACGGCAGCACAAGTCTTGCGGCGCTGGCAGGAACATTCAGCTTGAGGGTGCCTGAGGGGCGGTCGCGGAAGTCGTTCACCACATCAAGAGCGGACTCGACTTCGCCCAATGCGGGCACGATGCGTTCCATCAGCCTTGCGCCAGCTTCAGTCGGAGCCACGCTCCGGGTGGTGCGATTGAGCAGCCTCACACCTAGCCTGGCTTCCAGGCGTCGCACGGCGTCACTGAGGCTTGAAGCGGATTTACCGCAGGACTTGGCTCCTTCGCGGAAGCCTCCTGCGTTGACCACTGCTACAAAGGCCAGCAAGTCTTGAATGTTGGTTTGCATTGTTCTCTCAGCCGTACAACCTGTGCCGATTGCACCCTATTACCAATGAAGTGGTCAATGCCTATAGTTCGCCACACATACTCTGATTGAGGTAGACAAAATGAGCAAAGTGGCCAAAGCAGGTTCGTTCTTATTGGGCGATCGGGCGGTAAATCGTATGGGCTACGGTGCGATGCAATTGGCGGGACCTAACGTTTTTGGCCCTCCCAAGGATCCGAAAGCGGCCATTGCCGTGCTGCGTGAAGCGCTGGCGTCGGGTGTAAACCACATTGATACCGCAGATTTTTACGGCCCTCACGTGACCAACCAACTGATCCGCGAAGCTTTACACCCTTACGCTGAAAACCTGGTGATCGTGACAAAGGTCGGCGCACTCCGCGGTTCTGATGGCTCTTGGAATCCAGCGCAGAGCCCCGCTGAATTGACCCAGGCCGTGCATGACAACCTGCGCAATCTTGGTGTGGACGTACTGGATGTGGTGAACCTTAGGGCAATGGGCAACCAGCAATCGCCCGCCGAGGGGTCCATCGAGGAATCATTTACCACACTTGTAGAATTACAACGCCAGGGGCTCATTCGCCACTTGGGCGTAAGCAATGTCACGCCATCGCAGGTCAAGCAAGCGCAGGGGATCGCTGACATCGTCTGCGTGCAGAATCACTACAATCTGTCTCATCGTGAAGACGAGACACTTATTTCTGAGTTGGGTCAGCAGGGCATTGCTTATGTGCCGTTCTTTCCTCTAGGTGGTTTCACGCCGTTGCAGTCGCAAGTACTCTCGAACGTAGCGACGCGCATGGGAGCTTCACCTCTGTGCGTGGCGCTGGCGTGGCTGCTGCAACGTGCTCCTAATATCTTGTTGATTCCTGGTACTTCCTCGGTGGCACACCTTCGAGAGAATCTCACCGCGAGTGAATTGGTCATCGCGCCTGACATGCTGGCCGAGTTGGAGGCGCTGGGATAGCGGACGGCGAGTCCAAGGCTGATTAGTTGGAGCTTTTACTAAGCAGCCCAGTAAGCGCCAGCGAATGGCTCGCGATCGCCGTGAGACATTACGCTGACTGACGTCTAATCCAGTATTTTGCTCATAGTGCCTATCGGGATTGCGCCATGGTCGGATAGTCCGTGTAACCGCGATCCTCACCTTGGTAGAACGTCGTCGGGTCGGCTTCGTTCAGGGCGCTATTGTGTTTGAATCGCTCTACCAAATCCGGGTTGGCCAGGAACCCGGTGCCAAACGACACCAGATCAGCAGCACCTAAGCTCAGCGCCGTTCCGGCTCGCTCTGCGTCATAGCCACCATTGGCGATGTAGGTGCCACCGAAACGACGCTTTAGTTCTCCGAAATCGAATGGCCCTGCACCAAGTTCAACCACGTGAAGGTAGGCCAACCCATAGCGACTGAGCATCTTCGCCGCGAAGTTGAAAGTCGCTTGGGGATCGCTGTCGCTCATGGAGAAATAATTGAAGATTGGCGACAGGCGAACGCCTACGCGGCTGGCCCCGAAGACCTCAATGACGGACTCGACTACCTCCTTGAGAAATCGAGCGCGATTCTCTACAGGTCCGCCGTAGGTATCGGTTCGGGTATTGGTGCCATCGCGCAGGAACTGGTCGATCAAATAACCGTTCGCACCATGGATTTCAACGCCGTCGAATCCAGCGCGTTTTGCGTTTTCAGCACCTTGGCGAAAATCAGCGATCACGCCGGGAATCTCATCGAGCTCCAGAGCCCGTGGCAATTCGTAAGACTTCAGTCCCTCAGGCGTATAAATCTCGCCATCAGCCTTGATCGCTGAAGGTGCTACTGGCAGGGCGCTGTTGATCTGCACCAATGGATGTGAGAGCCGTCCGACATGCCAGAGTTGCAGGAATATCCGTCCACCTTCTGCATGAACAGCGTCGGTTACTTGTCTCCAGCCGGCGATTTGTTCGGAGGTGAAGATGCCCGGCGTTCTCATATAGCCTTTGCCTTGTGCCGAGACCTGAGAACCCTCGGTGATGATGAGGCCGGCACCGGCACGTTGCCGGTAATACTCAACCACGGTGGGCGTCGGAGCATCACCTTCACCGGCGCGGCTTCGCGTCAAAGGCGCCATGACCATGTGGTTTTTCAGAGGGAGGGAGCCGATTTGTGCAGGGGACAAAAGCAGGTCGAGATTGCTCGTGGTCATGATGTATCTCAGTAGGTTGAGGATTAATAATTCGGGATTGGCGGGATGTTTAGCGGGGAGTCGTATCAACTGAAGGCGCGCCTCAAGGGCTAGCTCAGTCGTCCCTCCTGCCGCAGGCGTTCGCCGATGCGCTGTATCTCAGTTTCGCCTTGTGCCAGAGCTGCCCTGCTCGTGTGTACCGAGTAGTAGCCCGTCACCAGTTCGTGCGGATGCTTCACTGCTGAGCCCAGTACGAATGAGCATTCGCCTTGAGCCACGAAATCGATGTATTGCTCGGACTCCTCGAATACGGCGAGTTCGCCGGCATTAATCAGGCCCCCTGTGTCCAGCCGTCCTGCATCAACCGCGAGCCAGGCCACGGTGTGTCCGGACGGCGGGGTATACCGCCAGCGCTCGCCGTCTTTCAAATTTACGGCGAGATAGTTCATGTCACTCGGCGCTTCAATCAGGCTCTGCGCATTACCGTAGCGGCCCAGGAGCACGCGCGCCGGGCCTGATTGCGGAACTTGGGAGGGCGCAAGATAGACACTCAGCGCGGGGGCGTTTTCCAACGATGGCGGTAGTGCCACCCAGAGCTGGAATCCCTGCATTGAGGACTCATTGGCTAGCGTAGCGTCGTGCCACACCCCGTTGCCGGCGCGCATCCACTCAACACCACCGGCAAGCAATACACCTGCCGCGCCAGTGGTGTCTTCATAGGCGACGTCGCCTTTGATCATGAAGGTAACCGTCGCGATCCCTGAGTGCGGGTGCATGCCGAAATTGGACTTACCGCGACTGGCGTTCAAACTGAAAATATCAAGGAAAATGAAAGGCTTCAAAAGCTCGCCCAGATCGCCCGGGCTCATAAGCCGCGTTATCGGGCCATGGCTACTGCCCTTGGTGCGATGGACAATGGCGCGTTGCAGAACAGCGACGGTGGCGGTCATAAGTTTTCTCTCGGGGTTTTGAGCGCCTGGGCCCACCAGACAATGTCATCGAGCAGCGCTTTGGCTGCCTGGGCCAGATGCGGGTAATCGTTGAAGTTCTTTCCCTGTTGCCAGATGCCGATGAATTCAGCGATGCCGATGTGCACGGCATTGCGTACCGGGGCCATCTGCAACTCAATGGCCACCAGCTGCAGTTGTTCGATGGCGCGACCAGTACCGCCATAACCAACGAAGCGAGCTTCACGGGCCGAACCGACGACGATGCCGATGAGAGGGAGAGCTGAGGTCATAGGTTGTTCCGGCAGACTGAAGGTCAAATGCAGCAATGCCTGAAGGATATGCGTCTTCGGATTGCTTTATTAGATGGCATAATTGGATTGAACTAATCCATTTAACGAAGTGGTGGCGGTAAGATGATTGACCTGAATGACATCGCCTTGTTTGTACAAGTGGTACGCAACGGCAGCTTTGCCGAAGCGGCGCGGCAGCTTGGAATGCCGCCCAACACCTTAAGCAGACGCGTTCAACAACTCGAGGCGCAGCTCGGCACGCGGCTGCTGCAGCGCTCCACGCGCAAGCTCACACTTACCCATTCAGGGCAGGCTTTTCATGACCGGTGCTCTGGCGCGGTAGAAGGCCTGATCGATGCCGGACAGCAATTAATGACGGGAAACCAGGAGCCGAGTGGCATCGTGCGCATTGCGGCGATGGCTGATTTCTTCGACTTCTTCCCTATGGAATGGGTGGCCGATTTTCTAGCCTTGCATCCACGGGTTCAGCTTGACTTCGTGCTAAGTGATGCACGCGCCGATTTGATCGCTGATCGGATCGACATCGCGTTTCGAGGGGGCACTTTGCAGGATTCGGGATACGTCGGTCGCCAACTCATTGGCGCAGGCAATGAAGGTCTGGTCGCCAGCCCCAAATACCTCAATAACCGAGGTGTGCCCGCTACGCTAGAGGATCTGGTCAATCACGACTGTGTGAGTTTCGGTCATCCTAGCGGCGTCACCACGTGGCGTCTTAATGGGCCAAACGGTGTTGAGGAAGACGTGCAGATTACCAGCCGTTTCAATGGAAACACGGCTCAGGCATTGCGTAAGGCCACGGTGGCTGGCTTGGGCATTGCGTTGCTGCCGCCCACAATAGTTAATTTCGATCTTCAGGCTGGTCGCCTTGTGCCTGTGCTACCGCATTACCATCGCACTGGATACGGCCTGCATGTGCTTTATCCCAGTCGGCAACATTTGCCGTTGGCGGTATCAGCTTTTATAGGACTGGTGATGGAGAAGCTAAAAGTGGAAGCATTCCCAGCAAGGGTTTTACCTGAGCAGGTTTGACACGGTATTTCGGCTTATGACTTTCACACAGCGGCCCTCCGTGACCGGATGCGACAGTGGAGTAGTGGCAATTTGATTTGGGATGAGGTATTTGTCTTATCCCGGCATGGAGCCGGTTCAAGGAGATTCAAATGGCAGCAATTTTCAAAAACTATGACGACGAATATTTCACCTACGATTCGGCTAAGGAAGTGAAGGAAGAAGGCGGGAAATATGTCGTTTATGACGCGTGCGGTAGCGTCCTAGGGGCTCATCAAATAGATAACATTGCTGAATTTACTACGTCACCGGCGCAACCTACTAAGCCGGAACCTGCGGCGGAGTAACTATTTCATCTCCGGGATCACGCTTCAGCTCTATCAAACTCTGATCCCGAAAGGTCGGCGACACCTTTTCGCTCATCTCGTAAGTTGTCGCGGCACAGCGAAGCATCAGAGCGGCGGTATCGAAGTCGGCATTGATCAGGTTGATCAGCAGCCGCTGGTGAATGTCCTGCTGATTGTTGATGCCGTGCATCAGTTACTAAGACAAAGTTTTAATTCGTCCGACAATGGACTCAATCAGAGCAAGTGCAATGGACTTCACGCGAGACCCAAACAATTTTCTCCGTTACATCGCCACAGTCAAAAGGGACTGGACTCACGCTTCCGCGGAGTTCCTCGGCCTAGTTGAGCATTGGCAAAAGTTGTCGATAAATCATTTCATAGGTATGACCTCTGTAGCTGCAAAGGAGCGCAGCATCGAGGGAGAGGTATTGGGCAAACAATTTTCCATCGAGCTCAACCCAATTTCCTTGGATAAAGCTGGACTGGTAGAAGCTGTATTGTTCTTGTGCCAAGTTGGAGGTTCAAAATCACAGATTGGTCGATTTAGCATTCGTCGTGACGGAGCGATTGTAAGCAGCGACGGATCGGTTCTCGTAAATCCTCAAGATGATCGCTACAGCTACCAAATATTCGCAACAATCTTGCAGGCTGTGATTGAGGCACCCACTCCAGAGGATGCCGAATAAGCTTCAGCTTTCATCGCCGCAGCCGCGTAACTCTTCGTGCCTGTAAGCCCGCTCCAATTTTCGCGACACGTTTTCGCTTATCGTGATTTCGTGTCGCGACATGCTCACGAAACGGCAGCGACCGTTTCTCGGTGCCGATCCTCTCCAGCAAAGCTTTCTCCTTGGCGCGCTTGTCTTATCGCTGATGTTGCCACCCAGCCTTTATGCTCAAAGCGTGGAAGTAGTATCGCGTTGCATTGAACCGATTGCCCAATCAGCCCGGCTACCCAGCCACCATCGACTGGCCTGTTATTCCTGCCTGATTTAAAACGAACAAAGAGCCCCGCCATCCCATCCTGCCTTTGTCGCAACGCTGGTGGATGTGACTGCCACAACCCCGCAGCCAGAGCAGAAGTGGACATATTCTGGCGGGAAGTTCACAGCTCCAGCATGACTTGCCTCGCATAACAATCCACCCGCCAGCGGCAACCATTATCTTCCGTCGCTGGATGAACCAATGATTAGACTGCTGGCCGGCTGGGGCACTATCGTAAGAGGTTCTGCGCATAATAAACCGCCGCGCCAAGGAACCAAATCGCGAAGTAGATGAGAAAATCTATCGGATTTGACAGCATATAAATCACTGTCCCTAACACTGCGAGGACGCTGATCGAGAACACTAAGCGCTTCCCATTAAAAATGTGGATGGTTGCGAGCGCCGGTAGCAGCAGGTAATACCAGAACTCATTAGTCAGGCTCCACAGGGACATGTTGGTTCCGAACATTGGCTCAACGATACGCGCAAGAAATAGGGCGTTGGCAACGAACCTTGAGAAGCTCCACGGATCTGCTGCCATCCATCCCTCTGGGAACATTGAGGCCCAATGCGAGATGAAATACTCGCCGTTGCCTAGCCGCAAGGACGCAGTGTCAAGTAACAAGGTGATGACGACAGGGCAACAGGACAACCCAAAGTCGCGTCAGTCTGCTAATGAGGAAGTCCTGCCATTGGAAGGTTCGGCTTCTGATCGAGGCTAGCGCATTGCCGCCCACCAGGTAACCGCTGATGACGAAGAATACGATTACTGCATCGTGCGAGAACTTAGAGATAAAAATAATGAAGTTGTGCAAAGCCATCACTATTGGGGGTTCAGGAGCCGCATGGCTGCCGAAAAAAAACAGTTGATATGCGTGGCCTAGCACCACGGCCTGCCAGTGCCCATCCTCGGCTCATAAATCACATTTATGTGATTCTGATATTAGTGCTATCCGATTAGTGCTGTTTATCAATCAATAGTCGAAGGGTAAGTTGCTTCTCTGCGAATTCAAGCCGAGAGCAATCCATGACCCAGCACATCATCCGCAAGTGCATGCCCGCCGTAGCGAAGGCGGGCACCCTTTGTTTCGCTCTGTGCACCGCTGCGGTCGTAGAGGCGGGCGATCGCAGTCCGCTGATCATCGAGAAACAGGGAAGTCTGATGGCCGGCGGCGGGCTGATGACCCAACTGGGTGTCTTTGATCCGTACGCACCGATGAAGCCTGATGGCCAGACCTATCATGGCGATCACGTGTATGCGTTCTACCAGGTTCCGGTCGACGCTCGCCCGCTCCCGATTGTCATGTTGCATGGTGCAGGGCAGTCCGCGAAGTCCTGGGAAACGACGGCCGACGGTCGAGAAGGGTTCCAGAACATTTTTCTGCGTCGCGGCTTTTCCACCTACCTGATCGACCAGCCGCGCCGTGGCGATGCGGGACGCAGTCTGGTTGAAACCACAATTAAACCGGTGGCGGACGAGCAGCTGTGGTTTAACCAGTTCCGCATTGGTGTGTGGCCAAACTCCTTCGAGGGCAGTCAGTTTCCACGTGGGCAGGAGGCGCTGGAGCAATTCTTCCGCTCGATGACGCCCAACACCGGTCCTTACGACATTGATGTGGTTTCCGATGGCGTGTCCGCGCTGCTGGAAAAGACAGGGCCGGCCATCTTGTTTACCCATTCGCAGGGTGGCGGTCCCGGTTGGCTGACGTCGATCAAGAACCACAATGTGCGAGCCATCGTGGCGTTCGAGCCGGGTAGCAGCTTCGTGTTTCCAGAAGGTGAGATTCCCGCGCCGATCCCTAGTGCGTTCGACACACTCTCGGCGCAGGTCGTCTCCAAGGCGCAGTTCGAAGCGCTGACCCGCATCCCCATCGTCATCTTCTATGGCGACAACATCCCCGAAAAACCGGTGCGTCTGCCTGCGCAAGACAGCTGGCGCGCCCGGCTTGAGATGGCGCGCCTTTGGCGAGATACCGTGAACCGGCATGGCGGCGATGTAAGGCTGATCCATTTGCCTGAGATCGGGATCAAGGGCAATTCCCACTTTCCCTTCTCGGACCTCAACAACGTCGAGATTGCGGATCTGGTTTCGAAGTTTCTCGCAGAGAAAGACCTGGATTGAAAACGAGCCCGGCGATGGCCGCCGAGCCCCTCAGAAGTCGCAATAGGCAGGATTATTCATATGACGCGAACCACGATAAAGGCCACCGTTCTGGCCGCCATGATCGGTATATCGGCAGCCGAAGTTGAGGCCGCGGACTACAAGCAGAACCCCTTCACATTGACCTACGGTGGCGCGCTGACGAAGAACGAGCCGGGCAAGGTCAACCTCCATCCGGTCACCTACAAGCTCAATGGTCTGGACATTTCCGCCAACGTTTACACCCCCGCGAACTATGACTCGGCGAAGAAATATCCGGTTGTCGTGGTGGCGCATCCCAATGGCGGGGTGAAGGAGCAGGTTGCAGGTCTGTATGCCCAACGCCTGGCAGATCAGGGCTACATTACGATCACTGCGGATGCGGCGTATCAGGGCGCCAGCGGCGGTCAGCCGCGTAACGTCGATAAACCCGCGTATCGCATCGAGGACATCCACGGCATGGCGGACTTTATCGCCCGCTACCCCGGCGTCGACAGTACGCGTTTGGGCTTGCTCGGCATCTGTGGTGGTGGCGGCTATTCATTGAAGGCGGCGCAAACCGACAAGCGATTCCAGTCGACCGCAACCTTGAGCATGTTCAACTCAGGGCTGGTTCGCCGTAATGGCTACCGGGATTCGCAACTGTCCACGGTCCAGGAGCGCTTGCAGCAAGCTTCCGCTGCCCGCGCCCAAGAAGCGGCCGGCGGGGAAATTCTCTACACCGGGGATGCCAAGTTGACGGACGAGCAGATTGCCAAATTGCCGTTTGATCTGTATCGGCAGGGTTTTGAGTATTACGGCAAAACCCATGTCCATCCTAACTCGACCTTCAGATACACCTTGAGCAGTTTGCTGGACTTGATGAGCTTCGATGCAACGGACCAGATCGAACTGATCGACAAGCCATTGCTGATGATCGCGGGCAGCAAGGCCGACAGCCTGTACATGTCGGAGCAGGCGTTTGCCAAGGCCACAGGTACGAAGGATAAAAAACTGTTCTTGATCGATGGCGCGACCCATATCGAAACCTACTGGGTGCCTGCCTATGTGGACGTCGCAATGGACCAACTGACCGCGTTTTACGCCAGAACGCTCTAAATTCAAGGAGCCGTCATCATGAACAAGACCCTATTGGGGATCGCGATGTGCGCAGCGACGCCCTTCGCCAGCGCCGCCGGACCAGACAATGCCAGTGAATCCCTGACTGCCCAGCAGATTCGCCGTGCAGGTACACAGGCTTCGGCAGCGGGGCCGGCGGATTATTTCTCCGGGCGGGTGCGCGTCGATCCTTTGTTTGCCGCCACTGGCGAAATCAATGCGTCCGGCGCCTACGTTACCTTCGAGCCGGGCGCGCGTTCGGCTTGGCATACCCATCCAGCAGGCCAGCGATTGGTGGTGATCGCCGGTGTGGGCCTGACTCAGGAATGGGGCAAGCCCGTGCAGGAAATCCGTCCGGGAGACGTGATCGTCTGCCCACCGGGCGTCAAGCACTGGCACGGTGCAGCTCCGACAAGCGCCATGACTCACTTGGCTGTGACCGGCGTGGTGGATGGCAAGAGCGTGCAATGGCTGGAAAAAGTCACCGATTACCCAAACAACGCGCAAAGTCCGGCGACGCCGCAAGCAACGTCTGCCGAACATGCCGTTTCCGAGGTGCTGTCAGCCAAGCAGCAGGCTATCCCGTTGATTGCAGCCTCCATGGCCACAAGCAACATGCCCATGCTCAATGCTGCCTTGAACAAGGGACTGGATGCGGGACTGACCGTCAGCGAGGCGAAAGAAATCCTGGTGCAGCTCTACGCTTACACCGGTTTTCCTCGCAGTCTCAACGCACTCGGCGAGCTGATGAAAGTGGTGGACGCGCGCAAACAACGCGGCATTCAGGATGATCCGGGACGCGAGCCCGGTCGTGTGATTCCAACCGGCGCTGAATTGCTGGTGGTGGGCAAGGCCAATCAGACCCGCCTTTCCGGTGCACCCGTCCAGGGCCCGCTGTTCGACTTTGCACCTGTCATCAATCAATATTTGCAGGCGCATTTGTTCGGCGACATTTTCGAGCGAGACAACCTGGATTGGCAAAGTCGTGAACTGGCTACGGTCGCAGCGCTGGCCGCCACGCCCGGCGTGGAGCCGCAACTGCGATCGCACATGGCTGCCAGCATGAGAGTAGGTCTGAGCGCTGCACAATTGCGTCAACTCGTTCAGGTACTGGCCGACCAAGGTGACGCTGATGCGGCCAAGCGTGCCGGCGAAGCGCTGGACAAGCTTCTGGCTGAAATGGCCGGGCGGCCGTGAGTCAGGGATCGGCCACCCGTCAAGCGCGCAGGCCTGTCAGCTGGAATAGCGCAGGGCTTCACGCAGCAACGTAAAGGCGGGTGAACTCTGGCGTCGGCTTGGATAGTAGAGGTGGTATCCCGAGAAAGGCTCGCACCAATCCGCGAGTACGCGAATCAACCGACCCTGTGCGACATGCTCCTGCACCAGGTCTTCTGGCATATAAGCCAGCCCCAACCCCTGGAGGGCGGCCTCCAGGCGCATGGCAATGTTGTTGAACACCAATTGGCCTTCCACACGTACTTTCAATTCTTGCCCGTTCTTCTCGAACTCCCAGAGGAAGAGGCCACCATAAGTCGGCATGCGCAGTGTGATGCAGTTGTGCTGCATGAGATCGCTCGGGATTTTTGGTTTCGGATACCGAGCGAAATACGCTGGGGAGCTGACCACTGCCATGCGCATGTCGGGGCCGATACGCATCGCGATCATGTCCTTGGCGACCTGCTCACCCAACCGGACGCCGGCGTCGAAGCCTTCAGCCACGATGTCGGTCAGGCCGTAGTCGACGATGATCTCGATCTTGAGATCGGGATTGTCGGGCAGCAGCTTTGCGAGCACGGGATGCAGGATCGTGATCGCTGAATGCTCGCCGGCCGTGATACGCAGTTTGCCTGAAGGCTTGTCACGGAATTCGCTGAGCAATGCCAGCTCGTTGTCGATCTCTTCGAATCTGGGGGCGATCACTCGCAGCAGATGTTCCCCCGCTTCCGTGGGGGATACGCTGCGAGTGGTGCGAGCAAGTAACCTGACGCCCAGTCGTTCCTCCAACTGACGCATGGTCCGGCTCAAGGCCGGCTGTGACATGCCCAGTTTGGCAGCGGCGCGGGTGAAACTGCGCTCCTGTGCCACGGCCGAAAAGATCGCAAGTTGGTCGTAGCTATCAGCGGTCATTGATCCGCCCCTGTTATGAACCGTTCGCGATTATGCCATCCAGCATCATCCATCGCTCGGATCTAACTTGTGTTAGCTATCGACTGCGGTGGCGGTCAATCCGCAATGCGTCGACCGCGTCTCGCGGATGCGGCATCAGCTCGCCGAAGACCGCGCAACTCCCTTTCGACGGTTGGACTTTTCCTCGAGTTGGATGGCGAAATCCATGGCCTCTCGGTAGTTGAAACGGTAGGCCCAGGTCTTGCCAGTGTATCGCTCGATGACCTGGAAGATGCCGAGCTGCAGGGTCACCACCTGAAAGCGAACACCGCGGCGCGACTTCTGTCGATTAGTGCGCCGGAAGAAATCGATGCGTGCTGCGTTGGAGTGGACGAGCAGAGCGCCGAGCTCATCGATGCGCTGCAGAAAGGATGGATGCATGTCTGATCCTCGAAGTGGGGGCGTGTATTCATAAGCATCCGTGCCGCTTATTGCTCGCCTATGGGGGCAGTGGTAGTTCTGACGGATAACGGTAGTCGTAAAAAAGCCACATCGAAACCTGACTCTCCTTTGTGCGACATACGGCCTTCTTCGCGAACCCGAGGGGTTTCTCTCAGAACCCTCGTTGGGCCTGGGGCAAGCTATCGAGAAATGCGGCAATCTGCTGTCTACCGCGCAAGTGCACCGTAGGAATTTGCGGGCCTATGGCCAGGCGCACCGCCTCGATACCAGGGCGATAGCCACGATCGAAAGTCCACACGAAGTTCAGAAAGGTCAGGAACGCCCGGTCGAGTTTCTCTGTGCAGCCTGCTGCAAGGTCAGGGCGAGGGCGGTTCATTACGCTGCGCATGATCACCCGGGTGAAACAGGTGAGCCGGGACGTATCGAGCCAGATGATCAGGTCGGTACGGGGTAGGCGAAGGTCGAAGGTTCGCCGCGCATAGTTGCCTTCACAAATCCAGGCATCCGGTGCGATCGCTTCGCGGACCCGTGCGCGGAACTGCTCAGCGTCGGGTTCGACCCAGCCAGGCTCCCAGAACAGCGTGTCCAGGTGAACCACGGGCAGGCTCAGAAGCTTGCCGAGGGCACGGGCGAATGTAGATTTGCCGCTACCGGCATTTCCCAGAATTACAATCCGTTGCATGAGGACTTCCTGTCGCGAAAAAAGCCGGCGATTGTGCAGGTTTTGGAGGGCTAGTTAAAGGCTTATGGATGGGTGTAAGCCTTATTCAGGACGAGACAGTTGCTGCAGATAGGCCTTCGGCGAACACCCTGTTTTTTGCTTGAAGCAACGGTAGAACGTGGACAGCGAGTTAAAGCCTGAGGCGCTGGCAATCTCGTCAATGCGCGAGGCGTGGCGTTGCGCATTCAAGCGTGAAAGGGCTTCATCCAGGCGCAGCTGGTTGAGCAGCGTATAAAACGTTTGCCCCCGAACCTGATTGAGAAAGAACGAGATCTGGTTGCGTGTGTAGCCAGTTGATGCCGCGACATGCGACAGGTCCAGCCGTGGATCGAGGTAGGGCTTGGTTTGCTCGAAGTACTGCTGCAAATCATTGGCAAGCGCCCCGACCTGACGGGCTGATAATCCCAAACGACTGACCGCCTCAGCGCTATAGGCCGGGCGGGTTAACGTTGGGGCATGGCTGACCAGCATCGCGTGTTCGTTGACTTTAATGATCAGCCCGTCCCGTACCGACAGCGCTTCAACAGTGCGGAATGAAACAAGACCCTCGCTGCCATTGAGCGTCACCCGGTACTGCAAGAACGCGGTGTCGCCATCGATGCGCAAGCGATCGGTATAAATCTGAAACTCTTCTGATCCCACCGGCATGCTTGCCGCGAGATAGTCGCGCAATTGCGAGTAGTCGATGGTCCGGTTCTGGAAAAAATCGTTGTACTCGATGGCCGGGTGATAGAGCAACATCACCGCGTCCAAGTCGCGCCGCTTCCATGCCTCGTGATAACGCACCACAACTTCATGAGTCTGTGTGCTCGAAGGATCCGCCAGGAAGGTTGGGGTGGTGGGTAAATCAGGTACTTCCACGACGAACTCCAGGGTGCAGATCAGGGCAAAGCCCAGAGTATTCCAGAAGCCGTACTTTTCCGCCCGTGTCCGCTGCGATGTTTGCCTGCCCGTTGTGCCTGTGAAAACGTCGGTTATTGCTTTAGCGTCAGCCCAGGAATTTTACGGAGCATGAGCGCATGACACTTCACATCGCGAACCAGTCCCTGGCAGACGCTCGGCCTTATCCTGTCTGGCAGGAAACAGGAACGCCAGCGATCGCCGCGCCGAGGCTCACAGGTGAAGTGACGTGTGATATTGCGATTGTGGGCGGCGGATTTGTCGGGCTATGGACTGCGCTGATGGCGCGTCAGCGCTGGCCTGAAGCAACCATCGTTGTGCTTGAAGCCGGGCAGTGCGGGGGCGAGGCGAGTGGGCGTAATGGCGGGTTCTGTGCGCCGAGTATTTCCCACGGTGTTTCCAATGCGCTGAAACGTTGGCCCAAGGAAGCAGAGCAACTGGTGCGACTGGGCAGGGAAAACCTGGTGGCATTTGAGGAGGATCTGCAGCGCTATGGCATGGACGTAGCGTTTGAGCGCTCCGGGAAATTGAATGCCGCGAGTCAGCCCTGGCAGGTTGAAGGGCTAAGGTTGATGCAGCGTAACTACGAGCGTTTTGGCATCGCCTGTGAATTTCTGGATGGCGAGAGGCTCAAGTCGCACCTCGACTCACCGGCCTATGTTGCGGCCGTTTTCGAGCCCAATTACGCGCTGCTGAACCCGGTCAAGATGGTCGAGGAACTGCGGCGCGTGTGTCTTGCGCAAGGTGTGCAGCTGTTCGAGCATTCGCCGGTGACCGCACTGCATCAAGACGGCAATCATCAGGTACTGGAAACCGGACTGGGCTCTGTCAAAGCGGTCAAAGTCGCACTCGGCACCAACATCGCGCCGCCGTTGCTGGGGGAGCTGAAGTCCAAGGTCATTCCCATTTATGACTACGCATTAGCGACTCAGCCGCTCGACGATGCTCAACTGCGCGCCATCGGTTGGGTCGGCCGCTATGGCATTGCCGACAGTGGCAACCAGTTTCATTACCTGCGCAAAACCGAAGACAACCGCATCCTCTGGGGCGGTTACGACGCCATCTATCACTTCGGGAGCCGGCGTGATGAGGCGTTGACGCAACGCCCCGACAGCTTCGCGACATTGGCTCGGCAATTTCAATCGGCTTTCCCGGCGTTGGCGGACGTCACGTTCAGCCATGCCTGGGGTGGCATCATCGATACCTCCGCGCGCACCACCATGTTCTGCGGAACATCGTCCAACGGCTGCATTGCCTACGCCCAAGGGTTCACGGGGCAGGGCGTGTCTGCCAGTCGTTTCGCGGCGTTGACCATGCTCGATTTGCTCGAGGGAAAATCTACCGAGCGCACGAAACTGGCAATGACCTCGACAGCCCCTTTTCCGTTTCCACCCGAGCCCCTGCGTTATGTGGGTGTTTCGCTGGCGCAACGCTCACTGGCCCGCGAAGACCTTACCGGACACCGCGACTGGCTGCTCAAAGGGTTTGATGTGCTGGGTATCGGTTTTGATTCTTGAACTGGAGTGAGAATGACCATGAGTAAACCTGATCACATCATCGATTTTGCCAACCCCGATTTGCCCATCGTCGAGTTGGAAACCAGCGATCCCGAAGCGGTCGACACCCCGTATCGAAGTCGTAGCTGGCGGCACTTTGTGGCGCCGGAGAAAAAAGCGGTCGGCGGCATCTGGGAAGCGCCGGAGCACCTTGAGCGATGTGAATGCGACTACGACGAACTCTGTCATTTGCTCGAAGGACACGTTCGTCTGACCGACAGCAATGGCGTCAGCCAGGAGTTCAAGGCCGGCGCCACGTTTGTGGTCGCCGCCGGCTTCAAAGGCACCTGGGAAAACCTGACGCCGGTGCGCAAGGTGTTCATGATCCTCAGGGGTGGCGTCGGAACCGCTAGGCGTCAGGCAACGCCATGATCGCTCGCGCCGCAATGTCAGTGCCGCGAGTCGCCTGCATACTTTCGCTGAACGTTTTGAGGCGCTGTCTCATCGACTGATCGGCCAGCAGTTGTTCGAGGGCGGCGGGCAGCGCGGACAGTGGATCGGCAAAACGCGGCAAGTAGCGGCCGACGCCGACTTCCTCGGCGCGTGCGGCGTTGTCGTGACCGTCCCAGCAGTAAGGAATGATCAGTGACGGCAAGCCGAAGTACAGCGCTTCGCAGAAACTGTTGTTGCCACCGTGGTGGACGAACAGCTGGCACTCCTTGAGCACGGCTGGCTGTGGAAACCAGCTGTCCAGATACACGTTGTCCGGGACGGTGGTGTACATCTCCCGATAAGCGCCAACGTTGATGAGAAAGCGATAGGGCAGGGTTTCGATGGTCCCGATCAGGCGCTTCATCATGTCGGTGTCGGCGGCACCGAGGCTGCCGAAGCTGATGTAGATCAGCGGCGCGTCGTTGTGCCGTGGGAAGTCGGGAACGATGTAAGGCGCCTCGCGGCGTACGCAACCGTCGAGGTACACATAGTGCTGCGGGTCCAGCGGCAACTGGCGTTCATAACGCACTGGCGTCGGCGACAGCAACAGGTTGAGCCACGGTGAATCGTTGAGGAACTGGCCGGGCGGGCAGGGCGCCGTGCCGTTGCTCGCGAGAAACTGCGAAAAGCGTTCATGGGCCGGCGCGACGGCTTTGCGGTAATGCTCGGCAAAACGTTCGCGGGCATCCGCGTCGCTGGCCAGGCAGCCTGACAAATACGGTGGCACGGCGGCATCCGGCAGTTCGGTTTCAGCGCAGGAAACCATCCGCACCCACGGGCATCCCGCGTTGGCGATGGCGGGGAACATGACCACGTTGTCGAGGACGATGACGTCCGGTTTAAGGCGCACGAGCAACTGTTGCAGCGGTTTTTCCGCTTCAATCGCGGTGTCGATAATGGCTTCCCAGGCCGGCGCTATATAACTGTCGATCTGTGCCAGCGGAGTCTGGTCGAAGTAGGGAATGTTGCGCTCGATAAAACGTTCCCAGTAATGCTGGTGTTCTGCGGCCGACAATGGACTGGCTTGTGGAATCGGGTACTCGTCGAAGCCGTATTCGGCGAAGAGTCCCTGAAAATGTTCGTGGCAGATGAAGACCGGTTTTGCTCCCAGCTCACGCAGCGATTGGGCGATACCAATGCAGTTCAAGGCCGCGCCGAAACTGGCTTCCGGAAACAAGGCGATAAGTTTTTGTGTGTGCATGGCGAGGACGTCCGAGGCGGGTACAGCCCGCCGTGCCTGAAGATGACTGGATGCTGTCTTATTTTATAAAAAAAATCATCATGTTTTTTGGGCTGTTCAGCGACGCCCGAACAACTGGCCTTGCGGGATGCCGCGGTTTGCGGTTTGCGGGCGCTGGGCGGCGCTCAGGCGCAGGTGCAGTCGCAACAGGTCGGCGGCGATCTCCAGCTGTCCGCGCTCGATGTGCGCAATGATTTGCAGATGTTCGCGCAGGGCTTCCTGGAGGCGGTGCACGCTGACCGTCGGAAGCAGGTTCGGCAGGCGCCGAAGGCTCTGATGCTGGAGCAGGGCGTCACCGATAAAACGGTTGCCGCAGCTCTGGCCAATCAGTTCATGGAAGCTGATGTCCAGTTCGCGAAATTGCTGGATATCGAAATGCTCTACGGGGCTCGAGAGCAAGGTTTGCATAGCGCTTCGCAGTAACGCCAAGCGTTGAGGGTCGGCGTTGAAGTTGGGACTGAGCAGGGCTTCCGGCTCCAGAATCAGCCGGAATTTGAGGCTTTCTTCGAGGGCGGCAAGGCTGTTCAGCGAAGGGCGAAACAGCCAGGACTGGCCGGGGCCGCGCTCGATGGCCTGGTTTTCACTCAATTGTTGCAGGGCTTTTTGCGCGGCCGGCCGGCCGATGTCGTAACGACGCATCAGTTCGCTGATGCTGATGCTGTCCCCGAGGCGTCCGGCCATGCGGTCGCGCAGCACCGAGGTCGCCAGTTCTTCTTCCTCGGCTTGTGGCAATGCGGCATTGAACGCCTGACCGGTCGGCGGAGCGATCAGTCGATAGCCTTTGCCGGCCTCATGACTCAGCAGGTTCTCTTCCAGCAGCACTTTAAGTGCGCCACGAATCAGTGTGCGTGACACCTGGAATGTCCGCGCCAGCGCTTGTTCGGCGACCGGATCTCCGGCCACCAGCCCGGTTTCCTGGGTGTGCTCCAGAATCCGGCGGGCGAGTTCCAGGTGGTTGGTGCGGGGTTTCTTCTCGGGTGTTGTGCTCAAGCGTCTGATCTCTTTTAGTCGCATCGACTCCGGTGCTCATCTTATGCCATGCATCGCAAAACCGTCAGGCGCAAAAAAAACCGTTGACATCCAATCATGCTGGTCCTAATTTCTAAAAAAAAACACATGCAATCGTTTCTCTTTACGCCGTACTGCCTTCGAACACAAAAATAATCAATCGTCGGGTGAGTATTATGAGAAAGCTGAAAGGCCTTATGTGTCTGGGATTGAGCGTCTCCCTGGCGATCGCTTCACAGGCTGCAAGTGCAAAAGACATGGTTATTTCGATCTGGGACGGCTACATGGCCCCGGATGCGCTGGACACGTTCAAAGCGGCCAGCGGCGTTGACGTCGACAAGGCGTTGCACGCGACCAACGAAGAAATCATGGGTAAGCTGATGGCGTCTGGCGGTGAAGGCTATGACGTTGTGTTTGTCTCCTCTCCCTTCGCCGAAGTCCTGCACAAACAAGGTCTGCTGGCAGACATTGATCCGGTCAAAGTCCCCAATCTTAAAAACCTCTATCCCGAAGCGACCCAGCTGGAATATGACCCGGGAAACCATTTCTCGGTGCCGTACACCTGGGGCACGACCGGGATTTGCTACCGCTCCGACAAGGTCACGCCGGCGCCGGTGAGCTGGAACGAACTGCTCAATCCAAGCGATGCGCTCAAAGGCAAAGTGACGATGCTCGCCACCGACCGCTGGATGCTCGGCGCCGGGTTCCTGGCCAAGGGCTGGTCGGTCAATGACAACGATCCCAAACAGATCGCCGCCGTTCGCGATCAGTTGATCGCTACCAAGCAGCGCATCCTCGCGTTCGACGACACCACCTTCTACTCCAAGCTCGCTTCCGGCGAATCGTTGATGGCGCACGCCTGGGATGGCTGGTGCAACTACGGCACTCAAGCCAATGCGGCCATCAAGTTTGTTGTGCCCAAGGAAGGTTCCGATCTTTGGGTGGACACCATGGTCGTGCTGAAAAGCTCGAAGCATCAGGAGGAGGCGTTCAAGTTCGTCAACTTCATGCTCGCCAGGGAAAACCACGTCTGGGTGGCTGAAAACATCCTCTACAAAGTCCCCAACCAGGCCGCAATGGCTGGGTTGTCCGCTGACCTGCTCAAGCAATACCCCAACTTGACGATCGCCCCGAGCGAGCTGTTGAAGATGGAACAGTTGCGCGATCTGGGTGGCACTACGCAAAAGGCCTACACCCGGGCCGTCACCGAAATCATGGCGGCACAGAACTAAGCCTCACAAAGCCGTAAGCCGCACCGATCCGAGGCATGCCCGGCATGCCTCGCCACGCTCGCAAGCCGCCTCCGTTCCGGGGCGGGAGGATATGGGTAATGAGTGCTTTGCATGCTGACAGGCGTCTGTCGGCCTGGCTTCTTGCGCCCGGCTTTGGCTGGCTGCTGACCTTTTTGGTGATTCCGTGCCTGCTGGTGCTGGTCTACAGCTTCGTCGAACGCGGTGCTTATGGCGGTATCGACTGGCTGTTTACCTGGGAAAACTACCAGCGCGCGTTCGATCCGCTGTACCTGGGCATCTTGCTCAAATCGGCAAAGATCGCCGGTCTGGCGACGGTGTTTGCGGTGCTGATCGGCTACCCGGCCGCCTACGCCATTGCTCGTGCTCCGCGGCGCCGGCAAGCGGTGTTCCTGTTTCTGGTGATGCTGCCGTTCTGGAGCAACTACCTGATCCGCACCTACGCCTGGATCGTCCTGCTTAATCGCGAAGGCTTGATCAACCGGATGCTGCAGATGTTCGGCTACAGCGGCGAACCGATCAGCCTGCTGTACACCGAAGCGTCGGTGGTGCTGGGCCTGGTCTACAACTACATCCCCTTTGTGATCCTGGCGATTTTCTCGTCGCTGTCACGGATCAACAACGAACTCTGGGATGCGTCGAAAGACCTTGGTGCCTCGGGCTGGATGACTTTTCGGCGGATCATCCTGCCGCTGAGCGTTCCCGGAGTTGCGGCCGGTGCCGTGTTTGTCTTCGTCCTGAGCATCGGCAACTTCATTACTGCCGACCTGTTGGGCGGCAAGCAGGTGCAGATGGTCGGCAACCTGATCTATTCGCAATTCCTCACGGCGCGGGACTGGCCGTTCGGTGCAGCGCTGAGCTTCTTCCTGATCGCGATCATGCTGATTCTGTTGTTCGTTCAGGCATTGGTTGCCCGTCGTGCAGAAGGGGGCCGCGCATGAGTCAGCCTCGTTCGGTTGGCGGCACGGTGCTCGGCACGCACCTGGGGTTGGTTTACGCCTTCCTTTATGTGCCGATCCTGGTGTTGATCCTGCTCTCGTTCAACAAGTCCGGTTTGCCCACGGCCTGGGGCGGCGTATCGCTGAAGTGGTACGTGGCGCTGGCGCATAACTCGGCCATTTTGTCGGCGGCTCTCAACACCTTGATCGTCGCGCTGTCGGCGACATTCATTGCCTGCGTACTCGGGACGTTCCTGGCGCTGGGCATCGAGTTGCGCCGCAAGGGCAACGACAAGGGACAAGTCGTCGACACCTTGTTGATGGCGCCGATGATCATTCCCGACATCGTGCTGGCGATTGCGCTGCTGAGCTTTTTCAACCTGCTCAAGGTTGGGCTGGGCTTGCACTCGATCATCATCAGCCACGCCGTGTTCAACATCGCGTTCGTCTGCGCGGTGGTGCGCACGCGGCTCAAACACTTCGACTATTCGATTCTTGAAGCCTCGATCGATCTGGGCGCGAGCTGGTTCACCACCTTTCGCCGGGTGCTCCTGCCAGCCATTTTCCCCGGCGTGCTGGCGGGTGGATTGCTCTCGTTCACGCTGTCGGTGGACGAATTCATCATCGCCTTTTTCAACTCCGGTTCCGGCCAGGCTTCCACCACGTTGCCGATGCAGATCTACGCCATGATCCGATTTGGCGTCACCCCGGAAATCAACGCTCTGGCGACGCTGGTGATGCTGGTCAGCATCACCGCGCTGCTGGCTTCGCAGCGTCTCAACAAGGCTCCTCGCACCCATGAATAATTCATCTGCGGTACTGATCCTGGACAAGGTCAGCAAGTCTTATGGCAACGGTCTGGCGGTCGACGAGGTGTCGCTGAACATCCGCGAGAACGAGTTCTTTGCGCTGCTGGGTCCGTCCGGCTGCGGCAAGACCACGCTATTGCGCATGCTCGCCGGTTTCGAAACACCCAGCGCCGGTTGCATTTATCTGGATGGCAAAGACATCTCGCCGCTGCCGGCCAACAAGCGCCCACTGAACCTGATGTTCCAGTCTTACGCGCTGTTTCCCAACATGACCGTGCGCAAGAACATCGCCTACGGGCTGGAGATGGAGCGTCTGCCTGAGTCGGAGATCCGTCGCCGGGTCGATGAAGTGCTGAGCACCGCGCAGCTCGGTGAGCTGGCGGACCGCAAACCGGATCAGCTCTCCGGTGGTCAACGTCAGCGTGTCGCACTGGCGCGGGCGCTGGTTAAACGACCGCGGGTGTTGCTGCTCGATGAACCGTTGGGTGCACTCGACAAAAAGCTGCGGGAAAAAATGCAGCTCGAACTCAAACGCCTGCAACTCGAGAGCGGTATCACTTTCATCATCGTCACCCACGATCAGGAGGAAGCGTTGGTGATGTCGGATCGCATGGCCGTGCTCGATGGCGGCAAGGTCTGCCAGTGCGGCAGCCCGACCGAACTTTACGAAAACCCCAACAGCCGATTTGTTGCCAACTTTATCGGCGTCAGCAACCTGTTTGAAGGCGAGCGTTCGGGTGAGCGCACGGTGCGCGTCAACGGTCATGAGCTAGTAGTCGAGACCGACGCACCGTTGATTCCGGGCCAAAAAGTTGCCGTCGTCGTTCGCCCGGAACGTTTACAGGTGCTGGCGGAGGAGGGCGACGACTGTGCCAATCGGGTGACCGGCAATATCGTCGAAATCGCCTATCACGGCCTCGATACCAACGTGCATGTGCAAACGGCGCTCAGCGACAAGGCCTTGATCGTCCGGGTGCCGTCCTCGCAATTCGAATTTGCTCATTTTGCTATCGGTATGAGCGTCCGGCTCGGCTGGCAGGCTCGCCATGCCCGTGTTCTGACGCGCTGAACAATAAAAAAAGACCAGGCAGGAGTACCGCTCGATGAAACAGAAAGTGATCGCCTTCTTTCCGGAAGCCGCTTATGGCCCGGCGCTGAACTCAGTCGGTATCGCCCAGGCGTGCGAGGCCCTCGGCCACAAAGCTGTATTCCTCACCGACCCCGGCATGAGCGGCGTGTATGCCGGGTATGGTTTTGAAGAACACATGGTCAACATGTCGGCGCCAATGCCCACCGAAGAAATGGCCCGTTACTGGGTCGATTTCATCAACAGCCACATTCCCAACTTCCGCAAATCCCCGCTGGATCAAATCGACAACTACGTAAAGGAATGCTGGGCCGCCATCGTCGACACCGCGAAGTGGGCGCAAAAGGATCTGCCGGCGGTGCTGGACAAGGTCAAACCCGACCTGATCTGCGTCGACAACGTGATCCTGTTTCCAGCGATCAAGCAATACGGCAAGCCCTGGGTGCGGATTATTTCCTGCTCGGAAAACGAAATCGAAGACCCGGATATCCCACCGCACCTGTCAGGCATGAGCATCGACGACAAGGCCGGTCACGCCCAGTTTCGGCAGCGTTTTGACGAAGTGATCGGGCCGATTCACGAAGACTTCAACCAGTTCCTGCAAGCCCATGGCGAGCAGCCGTATCCACTCGGCACGTTCTTCGAAGCCTCGCCTTACATGAACCTGTTGCTGTACCCGGACGCGGTCAAGTTCGAGCGCCGTCATCCGTTGCCGGCCGAGCGCTTCCACTACCTGCAAGGGTGCGTGCGTCACGATACGACGTACGAGATTCCCGAGTTCCGCGCCAACAACGACAAGCCATTGCTCTACGTCAGTTTTGGCAGCCTCGGTTCCGGCGATGTCGATTTGCTCAAGCGCCTGATTGCGACGGTGGGCAAGTTGCCTTACCGCGCGCTGTTCAATGTTGGTGAGCACCTCGATGAATACCCGGACCTGCCGGACAACGTGCTGATCTCCAACTGGTTCCCACAGCCGTCGGTGATTGCCCAGGTCGATGCGGTGATCCACCACGGCGGCAACAACAGCTTTACCGAGTGCCTGTTCTTCGGCAAACCGGCGATTGTCATGTCGTACGTCTGGGACGGTCACGACAACGCCATGCGCGCCGAAGAAAGCGGTCACGGTTTCAAGCTCGATCGCTACGACTGGAGCGAAGCGCAGTTGGCGGAAAAACTCGCCGCCTGCCTCAACGACGAAGCGATGCGCCAACGTTTGCAGCACACCAGCGTGCAAATGCAATCACGCAAAGGGCCAGCGGACGCGGCCGCCATTCTCGACAAGGTGCTTAACAATGCCTGATCAAAACACCACGGCGGGTTTTACGCCGTACCTCGAAGCCGTCAGCAGTCGCACCGACCTGGTGGACTGGGGCGTGCAGAGCGATGCCGTCGAAGGCGTCTCGCACTCCAGCGGGCGACTGTTATTCAAAGGCCCGAACAACAGCCCCGAAACCGGGCTTTGGGTCTGCACCCCCGGTCGCTGGCGGCTGTCGATTCCCCGCGACGAGCTGTGCCATTTCATCGCAGGCAATGCCACTTACCGCAATGACGACGGCGAAGTGATCGAAGTTCGTCCCGACACACTGGTGTTGTTCCCGGCTGGCTGGACCGGCGAATGCCACGTCCGGGAAACCCTGCGCAACGTTTACATGCTGGCTTGAACCGTAACGCGACTTGTAGCAGCTGGCGAAGCCTGCGTTCGGCTGCGGAGCAGTCGTGAAACCTGAGCGCGAGGTCTTCCTGAAACACCGCGTCGCCCGATTTTACGACTGCTTCGCAGCCGAACGCAGGCTTCGCCAGCTGCTACACAGAGCGTGTTTCGCCTGACCTTTATTTTTTTTGGAGAGCAACAATGACTACCCCGTTTCTGTACGACCCGCTGAGCATCACTGACGTCAAGGATTGGGGCGTGATCCCGACCATGCTCGA
This sequence comes from Pseudomonas lyxosi, assembly GCF_047758685.1. NCBI lineage: Bacteria > Pseudomonadati > Pseudomonadota > Gammaproteobacteria > Pseudomonadales > Pseudomonadaceae > Pseudomonas > Pseudomonas lyxosi. The sequence continues at coordinate 5,864,560 of NZ_CP180481.1, read as the reverse complement.
AGGTCAATCCCATGTCTCCGGCGTGGTGTTGCACAAAGGCCCCGAAGGCCAGTCCGAGTGCGGTGTGTGGATCTGCACGCCGGGTAAATGGTTTTGCCATGTCACCAGCGACGAGTTCTGCCATTTCCTCGAAGGCCGCTGCACATACGTCCATGAGTCCGGCGAAGTGATCGAGATCAAACCCGACACGGCCGCCTTTTTCCGCAAGGACTGGAAAGGCGTATGCACCGTCCATGAGACGGTGAAAAAGGTCTACATGATCCGGTGATTGCCATGACTGAAACACGTGCGTTATCGCCAACTCGTGAGGACCAGCGCGCAGCCTTTCTGGCGCGTGCCGGCTTCGCCGAGGCGCAGTTGGTAGCGTTGCCGGCGGATGCCTCGACCCGGCGCTATTTTCGCTTGAGCGGCGAAGGTCTGTTGCTGATGGACTCGCCACCGCACAGCGAGCCGATCGGTCCGTTTGTGCAGGTTGCCCGTCACTTGCACGGGCTGGGGCTTTCCGCACCGGCCCTGGTGCAGGTTGACGAAGAGGCGGGTTTGGCGCTGATCGAAGATTTCGGTCACGACACCTACACCCGGTTGCTCGCGGCCGGGCATCCGGAAGCGGCGTTGTATCGCTTGGCCGTCGATGCGTTGGTGGCGTTGCATCGCGTGCCACCGGCCGCAGAAATGGCGCCCTACGATGCCCGACAACTGAGTGACGAGTGTGCGCTGCTGATCGACTGGTACATCCCGCTGTTGATTGGCAAGGACGCAGCGCTGGGCCTGCGTGATTCGTTTCTGAAACTGTTCGCCGACGCTTGCGGCGATGTCGCGCAACGTCGCGAAGCCTTGGTGTTGCGCGACTTTCACGTCGATAACCTGATGCTGCTGGAAGGCCGCGAAGGCGTCGCCGCCTGCGGGCTGCTGGATTTTCAGGACGCCCTGATCGGTGCGGCGGCGTACGACTTGATGTCGTTGCTCGAAGACGCTCGCCGCGACGTGCCCGAAGCATTACGCGTGGCGCTGCTGACGCACTACCTGATGCAACGTCCGGAGCTCAATGCGCCGCGTTTTCTCGAGGATTACCGGCGGCTGGCCGCACAGCGTCACGCCAAGGTGTTGGGGATTTTTGTGCGCCTGGCGGGCCGCGACGGCAAGCACGGTTACCTGGCGCATCTGCCGCGCACCCTGGGTTTGTTTGTTCGAGCGCTGGACGCTGAGGCCTTTGCTCCGCTGCGCGATTGGCTCAACCGGCACGTACCGGGTTGGCGCGAGGATCTATCGCCCGCGACCTTGGCGACGTTGCGAGAAACCCCTTATCGATTGGTTCAAGGATCATCCCATGACCACGTTTAACACTGACGCCGCCTTGCGTTTCATCAACGCCGAATACCTGCCCCTGACGAATACCCGCGCCCGCGAAGTGCTTGACCCGGCGACGCTGCAACCGGTCGGGCAGGTCGGCCTGTGCGGCGAAGCCGACGTGCAAGCTGCCGTCGATGCGGCCACCACCGCGCAAAAACAATGGCGGTTGATCGACGCCAAAAGCCGTGCCGCGCGTTTGCATCAGTTGGCCAATGCCATCGAACAGAACGTTGCCTGTAATCGTGAAGTCGCGCGGTTGATGACCCTGGAAATGGGCAAACCGTTTCCCGAAGCCATGGGCGAATTGGCGAACTGCGCGCCGATCTTTCGTTACTACGCGGAAATGGCCCGGGACGATGCGGGCAAGGTCGCCGGCACCACGCAGATCGGCTCGTTCCAGCATGTGCGTTATGAGCCGTACGGCGTCAGCGTGCACATCATGCCGTTCAACTTTCCGATCCTGTTGATGTGCTGGACGGTCGCGGCATCGCTGGCGGCGGGTAACGCCTGCATCGTCAAACCGGCCGAAGCCACAACCCTTTGCACGCTCAAGTTCATGGAGCATTTCACCTCGCTGTTGCCGGGGCTGGTGTCTTGCGTGCCGGGCGATGCGGTGACTGCACAGCTGCTGGTGAAGTCGACCGGGACTCACGCCGTGGCTTTTACCGGCAGCGTCGCGGCGGGCAAAGCGGTGGCGGTGGCCTGTGCACAACAGATGAAACCGTGTGTGATCGAGGCCGGTGGCAGCGACCCGCTGATCATCTCAAAACACGCGCCACTAGACGTCGCAGCGGCGGGAGCGGTGACCGCTGCGTTTCACCTGAGCGGGCAGATTTGCACCTCGGCAGAACGCTTCTACGTGGTCGATGAGGTCCACGATGAGTTCGTCGAGCAGTTCGCCGAACGTACGCGCGCCTTGCGCATTGGCCATGGTCTGGAGCGTACGGAAATCGGGCCGATGGTCAGTGAGGCCGCACGCAATAAGGTCATGCGCCTGGTCGACGACGCCGTGGCCAAGGGCGCGACACTGGTCTGCGGCGGGCGGATTCCGCCGCAGCACACGGTGGGCTGGTTCTTCGAACCGACCATTCTCACCGGCGTGACCCGCGACATGGCGATTCTCCAGGAAGAGTGCTTCGGCCCCGTCGCGGCGATTTGCCGTGTCAGCGATTTCGACGAAGCGGTGCGTCTGGCCAATGACTCGCCGTTCGGTCTCGGCGCATCGCTGTTCACAACCGATCTTGCCGAAGCCATGGAAGCCGCCGAGCGTCTCGAAGCCGGGATGGTCTGGGTCAACAACCCACTGATCGACAACGACGCGCTGCCGTTTGGTGGCTGGAAGATGTCGGGCCTGGGACGCGAACTCGGGCGTCAGGGCCTTGAAGCGTTCCGTCGCTCGAAAATGGTCATCATCGATCACCAGCCGAAGATTCAGGACTGGTGGTATCCGTATGCCGACGACGTGTTCTATCGCGATCAGGTTTAACGCGGCGGTACTTGGGAGGATCGCAATGAGCGACAACATTTCCTGGTCAACCCTGGCGGTGATTCTCGCGGCCGGGCAGGGCACTCGCATGCGTTCGCAGCTGCCGAAAGTCATGCACCCGGTGGGTAATCGACCGCTGCTTGGCCATGTGCTGGCGGCGGTCGAGGCGGCGGGTATCGAGCAAGTGGCGGTGGTGCTGGGGGCTGGCAGTCGACCGGTTGCCGACTACTTGCAATTGGCTGCGCCCACTGCGCAGCTGTTTACCCAGCACGAACAATTGGGCACAGCGCACGCATTGCTCTCGGCTCGCGCCGCGTTACAGACTCATGAGCAGGGCTGCGTGCTGGTGCTGTTTGGCGATTCACCGTTGATCAGTCCGCAGACGTTGTTGCAGCTACGTCAGACGCTGATCGACGGTGCTGCGGTTGCGGTTGCCGGGTTTCACACTGAACGTCCCGGGCCTTACGGGCGACTGCTGGTGGAAGAGGGGCGTTTGCTGGCGATCCGCGAAGCCAAGGACGCCAGCCCGCAAGAATTGGAAGTCGGCTTCTGCAATGGCGGTGTCATGGGTTTGCGTGCCGACACCTGTCTCTGGTTGCTGGAACGCATCGGCAACCAAAACGCGCAAGGCGAGTACTACCTCACCGACGCGGTGGCCGTGGCCAACAGCGCCGGGCTGCAGGTGACGGCGGTGGAGGTCGATGAAGACGACGTGCTCGGGGTTAATGATCGCGAGCAATTGCATGCTGCCGAACAGCTTTTCCAGCAGCGTCGACGCCAGGCCGTCATGCAGTCGGGCGTCAGCCTGATGGCGGCGGATACGGTGTTCTTCAGTGCTGATACGCAGTTGGCCAGGGACGTATGCATCGAACCTTGTGTGGTCTTTGGACCGGGGGTGAGCGTGGGCAGCGGGGTGCGGGTCGACGCGTTCAGTCGTCTGGAAAATATTCGGCTGGAGCAGCCGCTGGGAGCTGGGCGGTAAATCGCCTTCGGCCTGGCAGCGGCTGTCATGGGACTGGGGCTGGTATTTGAACTGAAGCGCCCGTTAACTCCACACCCCTGTAGCAGCTGGCGAAGCCTGCGTTCGGCTGCGCAGCAGTCGTTAAACCTGAGCGTGCGGTCTTCCTGATCCACCGCGTCACCTGATTTCACGACTGCTGCGCAGCCGAACGCAGGCTTCGCCAGCTGCTACAGGGGCGTGTTTGGCTGGTAATAGGGCACCGCTATTTCAGATACCAGCCCCATGGCTGGTCGCTGACGTATTCGGTCACTTGTTTCACCTCCAGATAATTGTGCAGCCCCCATTGGCCGAGTTCCCGGCCAATACCGCTGTGTTTCATGCCGCCCCACGGTGCCTCGACGAAGGTTGGTTGCGAGCAGTTGACCCAGATAATTCCGGCGCGCAGTTGGTTGGCAACGCGGGCGGTACGTTGCAAGTCAGCGCTCATCACGGCGGCGGCGAGGCCGAAGCGGCTGGCGTTGGCCATTTGCAAGGCTTGCTCTTCGGTCTTGAAGCGCTTGATGCACAGCACCGGGCCGAACACCTCTTCGCGCCAGAGGATGCTGCTGTGTCCGGGCTCGTCGAAGATGGCCGGTTCGATGAAATAACCCTCTGGCAGATACGCCGGTTGCCGACCTCCGGTGAGCAGGCGTGCACCGCTGGCCAGTCCCTGATCGATAAAGCCGAGGACCTTGTCGTGTTGACCCCGGCTAACCAAAGGGCCCAACAACACACCGGGTTCCAGCCCGCGGCCGATGGTGATCTTGCGGGTTTCCTCAACCAGTCGCTCGATCAACCGCGAGGCGATGTTTTCCTGCACCAGCAAGCGTGAAGTGGCGCTGCACACCTGGCCCTGGTTCCAGAAAATCCCGAACAGAATCCACTCCACCGCCGCTTCGACATCGGCGTCGTCGAACACAATGAACGCAGACTTTCCACCCAGCTCCAGGCTGATGTTCTTGATGTCGCGAGCGGCCGCTGACATGATTTTTGCCCCGGTGGGCACGCTGCCGGTGAAGGCCAGTTTGTCCACGCCAGGGTGTTCGGTGAGCGGACCGCCGGCGTCGGCTCCAAGACCGGTCACGACGTTAAGGACCCCGGCCGGCAAACCGATGCGGTCGGCGGCCGCGGCCAGTTCCAGCGCCGTCAGTGGTGTCAGTTCGGACGGTTTCAATACCAGCGTGGCCCCGGCAGCCAAGGCGGGGGCGACCTTCCACGCAGCCATCAGCAGCGGGTAGTTCCAGGGGATGATCTGCCCGGCGACACCGATCGGCTCATGACGGATGCGGCAGCGAAAGCGTTCATCCGGCAACGCCAGCGGTTGGTCCTGCTGTTGATCCAGTTCCCGGGCCAACCCGGCGTAGTAACGCAAGCAACCGATCGCATCGCCAACGTCCCACTGCGCTTCGGGCAACGGTTTGCCGTTGTCGCGCACTTCCAGTTCAGCCAACGCCTGTTGGCCACGGTCCAGTTCATCGGCCAACGCTTCCAGCCACTGCGCGCGCTCGGCGCCAGTGGTTTGGCTCCAGCCGTTATCGAACGCTCGCCTGGCGGCACGCACCGCATGATCGACGTCTTCTTCGGTGCCCGCGGCTACCCGATGGAAAGCCTGTCCGGTGGCCGGGTCGATGACGTCCAGGTAACCGCCCAGATCCGGGCTGACCCACTCGCCGTTGATGTAAAGCTGATCATGCATGGTGAGACTCCTGGACGCCGGTGCGGCGGTTTTGCAGGTGACGGGAAGTGAACAGCAGCGCCAGCGACACGCAGATGATGACGGTCGAAACCGCGTTGATCTCCGGGGTCACGCCGCGGCGGATGGATGAAAAGATGTAGATCGGCAAGGTTGTTTCGGAGCCGGCGACGAAGAACGCGATGATGAAATCGTCGAAGCTGAAGGTGAATGCCAGCAGAAACCCGGCCATGATCGCCGGACTGATTTGCGGCAGGGTAACCCGCCAGAACGTTTGCATCGGCGGTGCATAGAGGTCGGCCGAAGCTTCGAGCAAAGCCTTGTCCAGCGAGTCGACGCGGCTGCGCACGATCACCATGACCAACGCCATGGTGAACAACGAGTGCGCGGCGATCACGGTAAAGAAGCCCATGTTCAACCGTGGCACGCTCGGTATCCAGCTCGCCAGCAACGGGTTGATCAGGTCGAACAGGCTAATGAACGCAATCAGCGTCGAGATGCCGATGACGATCCCGGGCACGATGATTGCGCAATAGGTCAGCGCATCGAACAGCAACCGCACTTTGGCGCCGGCACGTTGCAAACCGAACACCGCGAGCGTGCCGAACAGCGTGGCAATCACTGCTGAAGTGAAGGCAATGAACGCGCTATGGCCCAGCGCCTCCATGATGAACGGGTTGCCAAACGCGCGACCAAACCACTGCACCGAGCAGCACTCGAACGCCAGGCCACTGCGCCCGGCGTTGAAGCTGAACAGCACGATCAAAGCGATCGGTGCGTAGAGAAACAGGTACAGCGAAGTCGAATAGCTGCGCAGCCACATGTCACAACCCTCCGTCGGCAGGGCGGCCGCCATAGCGCGCCACCAGTTTCAAATACACGCCGATGATCAGCAGCATCATCGCCACCAGGGTCATCGCCAGCGCGCTGCCGAAGGGCCAGTTGCGCGATTGCAGAAACAGGTCGACCAGTGCGTTGCCCACGAAGAACACTTTGCCGCCACCGAGAATGGCCGGGATCAGGAACTCGCCCATCAACAGGATGAACACCAGCATCACCCCGGTGATGATCCCGGGCGCGGAGAGTGGCAGGGTGATCCTCCGGAAACTTTCGAAAGCGCTGGCACCCAGGTCCGCCGAGGCTTCGAGCAGACGCTTGTCGAGTTTTTCCAGGCTGACGTAAATCGGAAACACCATCAGCGGCAAGTAGCCGTAAACGATGCCGATCAGCACCGCCCACGGCGTATTGATCAGCCGCACGTCTTCAAGGCCGAGGCTGGCGAGCAAGGCTGGGATGCCCTTGCCGCTGAGGATGAAAATCCAGGCGTAAGTGCGGATCAGGAAACTGGTCCAGAACGGCACAATCACCAGCGTCAGCAGCAGCGAGCGGTTCTTGCTGACCTTGACCGCCAGAAAATACGCCAGCGGGTAAGCTGCCACCAGGCACACCAGCGTGCCCAGCGGCGCCAGCATCAGCGTGTTACTGAACGCCGCGCCACGGGAGCCGAGGTTCAGGTAGTTGGCCAGCGTGAAGCCACCGGCGTAACCGCCCACGGCACTGCGCTCGCCGAAACTGAAGACCAGGATGATCACCAGCGGCATCAACAACAGCAGCAGGAACCACAAGGTCGAGGGCAAGAGCATCAGCAGGGTGATCCGCCGGCCGAGGCTGCGCCGTTGGCGAACCTCGACCGACAGGGCATTGCCCGGCTGCACCGTTTGCGGGTGGGTGGTGGCGTTCATGGGGGACTCCTCATTGGCCATGGCCAGGCGATCAGGCGGACTTGAAGCGAGCCATTAGTTCAGCGCGCGCCGGGCTGGTGAGCGTCGCCGCGGCACCGAACTCCAGAGGACTGAGCGCTTCGGCGGCCGGGTACATGATCGGATCGTCGAGCATGGCGGTGGGCAGCAACGCATCGACGCGCTTGTCGCCGCTCGGATAGCCGTGGCTCAACACTTCGAGCTTGTTGTGCTGCGGATCGAGCAGGTAGTTGATGAAGGCGTAGGCCGCGTCCTTGTGCTCCGAGCTTTTGGGAATGGCAAAGAAGTCACTCCACAGTTCGCCACCTTCCTTGCCCAGTTCGAACTGCATCTGCGCGTTGTCGCGGTGCAACTGAGAGGCATCGCCAGTCCAGGACATCGCCAGCCAGGCATCGCCGCTGCGCATTGACGGCTGGATGTCGGAGTTGATGGCGAACAGGTGCGGCTTGACCTCGATCAGCAGTTTTTCGGCATCGGCCAGTTCTTTCGGGTCCAGGGAATTGAAGCTATAGCCGAAGCTTTTCAGCGCGTTGCCGATGGCGGTCAGTTGGTAGTCGTGAACCATCGTCCGGCCGCTGGCGGGGCCTTGAGCTGCTGCCCAGAATTCTTTCCAGCTGGCGGGGCCGTTCTTCAGTTTGCCGGCGTCGTAGAGCATGCCGGTAGTGCCCCAGTTTTTCGGCACCGCATACACCTTGCCGTCCACCGTTCCTTGGGCCATGAATTTTTGCTGGAAGGCCGACGCCTCAAAGTTGGGAATGCGCGACAGGTCCAATGGTTCGATCAGGCCCAGGCCAACGTAAGTGCTGATGGTGTAGTTGGTCGGCACCAGTACGTCCCAGCCACTGCCACCGGCCTGCAATTTGGCAAGCATCTCTTCGTTGGAACCGAACACGCTCATCGAAACGCGCGCACCGGTGGTTTTGGCGAAGGTGTCGAGGTTTTCCTGGCTGTGGTAATTCGGCCAAGTCGCCAGCGACAAGCGATCGCCCAGTTTGGCCTGCTCGGCAGCCTCGGCGGTGGAGGTCAGCAGGCCGGGCATGTTGGTTGCGACCACCGCTGCGGCAATTCCCAGGCCTGTGCGGCCAAGGAACTCGCGGCGGCTGATCGAGCCGTTCTGCCAGCTACGCAGGGTTTTGATAAACGTCTTCCGGTCCATAGCACGCTCCACATTCGGTTGATGAAACGAATCGATGATTTACAACGCCATGGCCAGGCCATTGGCGTGATCCCAGCCGACGCTCACTGCCGCGCCGTGTTCGAATGCATTGGCGCCGTGATCCTGCTGGCGCGGCACACGCACGCAAACCACGCCAAAGGCTTGGGTGCGCACGCGATATTCGGTGGAGTTGCCGAGGTAGATGCGGTCTTCCACGTGGCCTTGCAGCTTCACTTCGCGGGTCATGTCGGCGTTGGCGCTGGCGATGCTGATCAGCTCCGGGCGCACCGCGATGCAACCGGCGGCGTCTGCGCTTAAGGCTTTGCCGGTGGGCGTCAGTGGGCTGGTCAGTTCCAGTCCTTGCTCGGTGCGCAGCACAACTGAATCGCCCTGCATTTGACGAACCGTGCCGTTGAACAGATTGGATTCGCCGATAAAATCGGCCACGTAACGGCTGGCCGGCGCTTCATACAGTTGTTCCGGGGTGGCGGTCTGGATGATCGAACCGTTGTGCATCACGCTGATGCTGTCACTCATCGACAAGGCTTCTTCCTGATCGTGGGTGACCAGCACAAAGGTGATGCCGACTTCGCGTTGCAGGCGCAGCAGTTCGGATTGCATTTCCTTGCGCAGCTTGCGGTCCAGCGCCGCCAGCGGCTCGTCCAGCAGCAACACGGTCGGCTTGTTGACCAGCGCCCGGGCCAGGGCCACACGCTGCTGTTGACCGCCGGAAAGTTCACTCGGCTTGCGTTGGCCGAAGCCGCTCAGGCGCACCATTTCCAATGCTTCATCAGCCATGCGCAGTTGGGTTTTTTTGTCGGGTCGCGGGGTGCGATAACGCAGCCCATAGGCGATGTTCTGCGCCACTGTCAGGTGCGGGAAGAGGGCGTAATGCTGGAACACCATGTTCACTGGCCGCTCAAACGCCGGCACTCCGGCAACGTTCTTGCCCGACAGGCGCACTTCGCCGCTACTGGGCTGTTCGAAGCCGGCGATCATGCGCAGGGTGGTGGTTTTGCCGCAGCCGGAACCGCCGAGGAAGGAATGGAACGAGCCGCGACGCACCGCGAAGTTCAGGCCATTGACGGCCGACACCTCGCCATAGCGTTTGACCACATTGCAGAATTCGATATCGCTTGGCGAAGTGTCGTTCACGCTGTTGTTCACGAGGCGGGCTCCCTTGCAGTGATGAATCAGTGCGTCGGGGGCCAAACTAGCAATCGGGGTTTTGCGCTGTATATATCCCTTGGGGGATAGAGTCGTTTTCAGGTGTCAGGCTTCGACGATCAGCTCTTGGCCGGTAAGGTCGCGGATAAACAGCCCGAGCAATTCGGACTGGCTACCGATGCCGAGCTTGGCGTAGATGTTCTTGCGATGAATCTTCACTGTGCCAGGACTGATGCTCAGTTGTTCGGCGACCGAGGCGCTGGAGTGACCGCGTAGCAGCAACTGCACAATCTCTTGTTCGCGGCCGGTGAGGATGTGCGCGCCGAACTGATCGAAGGCTTCGCGGATCTTGAAGTCCAGGTCCTGCGCCGGGCGTGGTTGCTGGGCTTGACGCAAACGCCAGGCTTCATTGATGACCTGTTCGACCACGGCCTGCGCGCACTCGATCAACTGCATCTCGTCACGACCAAAAGCACAGCTGGCGGTGGATCGCATCAACGACAGAACGGCCATGGCGCCGCCACCGAGGTCGACGAAAAACGCCACTTCTTCAGCCAGCCCGGTTTGCTGGTAATACGTCAGGTAATACTCGCCGAGGTAGAAGTGGTCGGGTGCGAACTGTCGCAAACGCCACAGTCCAGGCGCTTGCCCGCGAGTGCATGCCAGGTAGAACGGATCAAGCAAATAGGGCCCGCACTGATAGTCATCGACATACACCGCACGCTTATCGGCTGCGAAGGTGTCGAAAAGCGCCAACGGCCGATGATTGCCTTCGTAGACGAACAGAACGAAGTGATCGACCGGGCATACTTGCCGCAACCAGTGACTTAAGCCTGCTAACCGCGCATGCCCGGGAGGAAGGTCCAGTAAATGGGCAACACCGGTAGTCCAGAGTTTCAGTTCCTTGGGGCGCATGGCGGCTTCAAGCAAGATTGGATTGCGTTTAGATGCACAATTTACGCCATGGCTGTTTTTGGCCTTGCAGGGCGGGGCGCGTGACGTCGAATCGGTGAAAAGACGCACCGTAACAGCGCCGGATGTTACTGAGTGCTACAGGGTTGGTATCAGAAGTGATGGGGTCGGCCTCGACATCGCCCGTTCGACACCGAGCAAGGCTTTGCCGAGCACCGTGCCTGGGAAAACCGGCTTAACGACGGTCGCTGGGGCATGGTCACCTGGCCGATCGATCTCGGCGGGCGCGGTTGCGACTTGATCGAGTGGTTGATCTTCGAGGAGGAGTACTACCGCTCTGGCGCGCCTGCACGGGTTAACCAGAACGGCATTTTCCTGCTCGGCCCGCCGCTGATGGAATATGGCAGCGAGGAACAGAAGGCGCGCTTTCTGCCACGCATGGCCACTGGCGAAGACATCTGGGCCCAGGCCTGGTCCGAACCGGGCGCGGGTTCCGACATGGCGGCAATCCGCTCGAAGGCCGAACGGGTGGGCGACCATTACGTGATCAACGGCCAGAAAACCTGGTCGACTCGCGCCGTGTGGGCCGACTGGGTATTCGGCATTTTCCGCACCGACCCTCATTCGCAGCGCCATCAGGGCCTGACGTTTATTCTGCTGCCGCTCGACAGTCCGGGGATCACGGTACGGCCGATTCCTCAGCTCAATGGCTTGCCGGGGTTCGCCGAGATTTTCTTCGACGACGTCAAGGTTCCGGTGGAAAACGCGCTGGGCGGCGAGGGCATGGGTTGGCATGTGGCGATGTCCACCGCCGGGTTCGAGCGCGGTTTGCTGCTGCGTTCACCCGCACGTTTTCAGGAAACCGCTCGGCGACTGGTGCAGCTGTACCAGGCCAACCGCGAGCAGGCTGACCGCGACCCGGCCATTGGCGAGTCGGTGATGCGCGCCTGGCTGGACGCCGAGGCTTACACCCTGAGCACCTACATGACCGCCTCGCAACTGGTGCAGGGCGGCAAGATCGGGCCGGAGTCTTCGACCAACAAAATCTTCTGGTCGGAACTCGATCAGCGCATGCACGACACCGCCATGAGCATTCTCGGCTTGCGTGGCGAGCTACTGCCCGAAGCACCCGCTGCGGGCGATGTCGGCCATTGGCTGGAAGGTTTTCTGTTTGCCCAGGCCGGACCGATCTATGCCGGCACCAACGAGATCCAGCGCAACATCATTGCCGAACGCATGCTCGGCATGCCGCGTGCCTGAGGAATAGACCATGGACTTTAGTTTCAGCCGCGACCAATTGCTGTTCCAGGACAACGTCAGAAGTTTTCTGATCAACGAGGTCACCCCGGAGCGTATTCGCGAACTGTGGCTCAGCGACAGCGGGCGCAGCGATCAGCTCTGGGCCCAACTGGTGGAGTTGGGCCTGACCGCGCTGACCGTGCCCGAGGCGCATGACGGGATGGGCATGAATGAGCTGGACTTCATTCTGCTCGCTCAGGAATGTGGTTATGCGGGTCTGCCCGAGCCGCTGGTGGACACGATGCTGATTGGCGTGCCGTTGCTTGCCGCCCTTGATGAAAGCCACGCGGCACTCAAACAACATTGGCTGGGGCGGGTCGCAGAAGGCCGCGCGCGACTGGCGATTGCCGAACCGGGTAACCCGCTGGTCAGCGATGCTCATGTCGCCGATTTGCTGTTGCTGGCTCATGGCGATGAGGTGCATGCGGTCGAACCTGGCGCGGTGCGCCTGACCCACAATGTGTCGGTCGATCCCAGTCGTCAGCTGTTTCAGGTCGACTGGACGCCAACGCCCGCCACTTGCGTTGCCGCTGGTGAATAGGGCCAACGCTTGTGGGCCGCCGCGTTTAATCGTGGCGCGCTGGGCTGTGCGGCGCAAATGCTGGGGCTGGCCAAGCGTATGGTCGACCTCGCGGTGGATTACACCTTTGAGCGCAAACAGTTCGGCAAACCGGTGGGTTCGTTCCAGGCGGTCAAGCATTTGATGGCCAACGTCGCGGTGCAGATCGAGTTCGCCAAAGGGCCGCTGTATCGCGCCGCCTATGCACTGGCAGAGCAGCAACCGGGGCAGGAAGTGCTGGTGTCCCATGCCAAGTTGGCAACTTCGGAAGCCACCATGCTCGCCGCGAAAAACACCATTCAGGCTCACGGCGCCATGGGTTACACCTGGGAAGTCGACCTGCACTTGTTCATGAAACGCGCCTGGGCGTTGGACAAGGTCTGGGGTGATCGCGGCCATCATAAAGGGCGGATCCGCGCGGCTTTGTTCGACGGCAAACCGGCGTTAGGTGCCGGCCAGACCTTCTGATGAGTTCCACCTTTTTTTCGAGAGACAACATGCCTGAAGCCTATATTGTCGACGCCCTGCGCACGCCCACCGGACGGCGCAAGGGTGGTTTGAGCCAGATTCACGCGGCCGATCTGGGCGCCCATGTATTGCGCGCACTGGTCCAACGCAACGACATCCCCGATGACGATTACGACGACGTGATCTTCGGTTGTGTCGATACCATTGGCCCGCTGGCCGGGGACATTGCCCGGACCAGTTGGCTGGCCGCCGGCCTGTCGGAGGCGGTACCCGGCACCACCATCGATCGCCAGTGCGGTTCGTCCCAGCAAGCGGTGCACTTTGCCGCCCAAGCGGTGATGAGCGGCACCCAGGATGTGGTCGTCGCCGGCGGCGTGCAAACCATGACCCAGATTCCGATTTCCTCGGCGATGATCGCTGCCGAACCGCTGGGCTTCAGTGATCCGTTCAGCGGCTCCGAAGGTTGGGTCCGGCGCTATGGCGCACAACCGCCGACTCAATTCCGTTCGGCGCAGATGATTGCCGAGAAGTGGGGGCTGTCTCGCGAACAACTGGAAGCCTATTCACTGGAGTCCCATCAGCGGGCATTACGGGCCATCGAGCAAGGGCGGTTCAACCGGGAAATCGTGCCACTGGCCGGAGTTCTGCACGACGAAACGCCGCGCCAGACCAGCCTGGCGAAAATGGCCGAACTGGACGTGCTGTTTGGCTGCGACCGGGTGACCGCAGCGGTGTCCAGCCAGACCTGCGACGCGGCCAGCGCGATGCTGATCGTTTCTGAAGCGGCACTCAAACGCTACGGGCTGACACCGCGCGCGCGTATCCATCACCTCAGCGTGCGCGCCGCAGACCCGATCTGGATGCTCACCGCTCCAATCCCGGCCACCGCTTATGCACTCAAGCGAGCCGGGATGAAGCTGGAAGACATTGATCGGGTGGAGATCAACGAAGCCTTCGCCTCGGTGGCCATGGCCTGGCTCAAGGAGACGGGTTATCCCCATGAACAGACCAACGTCAACGGCGGGGCGATTGCCCTCGGCCATCCGCTGGGCGCCACCGGCACCCGGTTGACGTGCACGCTGTTGCATGAACTGGAGCGCAGCGGGGGACGCTTCGGTTTGCAGACCATGTGCGAAGGCGGCGGCCAGGCCAACGTGACGATTATCGAACGCTTGTAAGCGATGTATTTGAAGGGAGCAGGAACATGAAAATCTGTGAGAACCGCGTAGTGATCATCACCGGCGCCGGCGGTGGTCTGGGCCGGGCCTACGCACTGGCCTTCGCCGCCGAGGGCGCTAAAGTGGTGGTCAACGATATCAATCGTGAAGCGGCGCTGGTCGTGGTCGGCGAAATTTTCGGGCAGAGTGGAAGCGCCGTGGCCAACAGCAACGACATCACCCGCTACGACGATGCGGCGTTGATCGTGCGCCACGCCATCGAAACCTTCGGCGGCCTGGACGTGGTGGTCAACAACGCCGGCATCTGCCGCGACCGCATGTTCGCCAGCCTCACCGAAGCCGACTGGGATGCGGTGGTGGCCGTGCACCTCAAAGGCCACTTCTGTATTGCCAGCCACGCTGCGCGTTACTGGCGCGAGCAGGCCAAGGGTGGTGCGCAGCTGAGTGCGCGGATCATCAATACCAGTTCCGGGGCCGGTTTGCAGGGCTCCATCGGTCAATCCAATTATGCCGCTGCCAAGGCCGGTATTGCTGCGTTGACGCTGGTGCAGGCGGCCGAACTGGGTCGCTATGGCATAACCGTCAACGCCCTGGCCCCGGCCGCGCGCACCGGAATGACCGAGCAGGTGTTCGCCGATACCATGAAAAAACCTGAAGAGGGCTTCGACTACTTCGCTCCGGAGAACGTTGCGCCGTTGGTGGTTTGGCTCGGCTCGCAAGCGTCCAGTGCGGTCAACGGGCAGATGTTCGAAGTCGAGGGCGGCAAGTTGTCGATTGCCGATGGCTGGCGTAGAGGTCCGGAACTGGACAGACAAGGGCGTTGGGCGGTGGAAGAGGTGGGGCAGGCGGTAGAGCAATTGATGGCCAGGGCGGTGCCCGCGGCGAAAGTGTACGGCAGCTGATTGGGCCGCCCTCTATATAGAAGGATTCGTTTTGCTCTTCTATATAGAGGGGAAACGGGCTGTTTTCCGGCGTTCTGCACGTGATTGATAGAAAAGCATAATTAAGAGTTGACGGCAGATTCTGGAAGTCTATAATTCGCCCCACTTCCGGCGCAGTCGAAACTGAAAACTCCTTGGTAAACAATGAGTTACACGGTTTTCGACAGCGAGTTGCTTCAGATCATCGAAGCGCGAAAGGGGTTGAAAAAGAGGTGTTGACAGCAGCGAGTAACGCTGTAGAATTCGCCTCCCGCTGACGAGAGATCGCAAGCGCAAGTGGTTGAAGTTGCAAAGGAAACTTTGAAAACTTCGGAAAATAACCGCTTGACAGCAACAGAGGCTGCTGTAGAATGCGCGCCTCGGTTGAGACGAAAGCTCTTAACCAACCGCTCTTTAACAACTGAATCAAGCAATTCGTGTGGGTGCTTGTGGAGTCAGACTGATAGTCAACAAGATTATCAGCATCACAAGTTACTCCGCGAGAAATCAAAGATGTAACCAACGATTGCTGAGCCAAGTTTAGGGTTTCTTAAAAACCCAAAGATGTTTGAACTGAAGAGTTTGATCATGGCTCAGATTGAACGCTGGCGGCAGGCCTAACACATGCAAGTCGAGCGGCAGCACGGGTACTTGTACCTGGTGGCGAGCGGCGGACGGGTGAGTAATGCCTAGGAATCTGCCTGGTAGTGGGGGATAACGCTCGGAAACGGACGCTAATACCGCATACGTCCTACGGGAGAAAGCAGGGGACCTTCGGGCCTTGCGCTATCAGATGAGCCTAGGTCGGATTAGCTAGTTGGTGAGGTAATGGCTCACCAAGGCGACGATCCGTAACTGGTCTGAGAGGATGATCAGTCACACTGGAACTGAGACACGGTCCAGACTCCTACGGGAGGCAGCAGTGGGGAATATTGGACAATGGGCGAAAGCCTGATCCAGCCATGCCGCGTGTGTGAAGAAGGTCTTCGGATTGTAAAGCACTTTAAGTTGGGAGGAAGGGCATTAACCTAATACGTTGGTGTCTTGACGTTACCGACAGAATAAGCACCGGCTAACTCTGTGCCAGCAGCCGCGGTAATACAGAGGGTGCAAGCGTTAATCGGAATTACTGGGCGTAAAGCGCGCGTAGGTGGTTTGTTAAGTTGGATGTGAAATCCCCGGGCTCAACCTGGGAACTGCATTCAAAACTGACAAGCTAGAGTATGGTAGAGGGTGGTGGAATTTCCTGTGTAGCGGTGAAATGCGTAGATATAGGAAGGAACACCAGTGGCGAAGGCGACCACCTGGACTGATACTGACACTGAGGTGCGAAAGCGTGGGGAGCAAACAGGATTAGATACCCTGGTAGTCCACGCCGTAAACGATGTCAACTAGCCGTTGGGAGCCTTGAGCTCTTAGTGGCGCAGCTAACGCATTAAGTTGACCGCCTGGGGAGTACGGCCGCAAGGTTAAAACTCAAATGAATTGACGGGGGCCCGCACAAGCGGTGGAGCATGTGGTTTAATTCGAAGCAACGCGAAGAACCTTACCAGGCCTTGACATCCAATGAACTTTCCAGAGATGGATTGGTGCCTTCGGGAACATTGAGACAGGTGCTGCATGGCTGTCGTCAGCTCGTGTCGTGAGATGTTGGGTTAAGTCCCGTAACGAGCGCAACCCTTGTCCTTAGTTACCAGCACGTCATGGTGGGCACTCTAAGGAGACTGCCGGTGACAAACCGGAGGAAGGTGGGGATGACGTCAAGTCATCATGGCCCTTACGGCCTGGGCTACACACGTGCTACAATGGTCGGTACAGAGGGTTGCCAAGCCGCGAGGTGGAGCTAATCCCAGAAAACCGATCGTAGTCCGGATCGCAGTCTGCAACTCGACTGCGTGAAGTCGGAATCGCTAGTAATCGCGAATCAGAATGTCGCGGTGAATACGTTCCCGGGCCTTGTACACACCGCCCGTCACACCATGGGAGTGGGTTGCACCAGAAGTAGCTAGTCTAACCTTCGGGAGGACGGTTACCACGGTGTGATTCATGACTGGGGTGAAGTCGTAACAAGGTAGCCGTAGGGGAACCTGCGGCTGGATCACCTCCTTAATCGACGACATCAGCTGCTCCATAAGTTCCCACACGAATTGCTTGATTCATTGAAGAAGACGATAAGAAGCAGCCCTAACAGGTTGTAGCTTAGTTGGTTGGAGCGCACCCCATGCTCTGTGGTAAAGAGCAGGGTGAGGTCGGCCTTAAAGCTCGAAATTGGGTCTGTAGCTCAGTTGGTTAGAGCGCACCCCTGATAAGGGTGAGGTCGGCAGTTCGAATCTGCCCAGACCCACCAATTTTGTGTGGGAACCTGTAGAAATACGGGGCCATAGCTCAGCTGGGAGAGCGCCTGCCTTGCACGCAGGAGGTCAACGGTTCGATCCCGTTTGGCTCCACCACTACTGCTTCTGTTTGTTGAAAGCTTAGAAATGAGCATTCCATCGTGATGATGGTGAATGTTGATTTCTAGTCTTTGGATTAGATCGTTCTTTAAAAATTTGGGTATGTGATAGAAAGATAGACTGAACAACACTTTCACTGGTGTTGGATCAGGCTAAGGTAAAATTTGTGAGTAGCTCTTAATTGAGCAAGCATGCGAATTTTCGGCGAATGTCGTCTTCACAGTATAACCAGATTGCTTGGGGTTATATGGTCAAGTGAAGAAGCGCATACGGTGGATGCCTTGGCAGTCAGAGGCGATGAAAGACGTGGTAGCCTGCGAAAAGCTTCGGGGAGTCGGCAAACAGACTTTGATCCGGAGATGTCTGAATGGGGGAACCCAGCCATCATAAGATGGTTATCTTAAGCTGAATACATAGGCTTAAGAGGCGAACCAGGGGAACTGAAACATCTAAGTACCCTGAGGAAAAGAAATCAACCGAGATTCCCTTAGTAGTGGCGAGCGAACGGGGACTAGCCCTTAAGTGGCTTTGAGATTAGCGGAACGTTCTGGAAAGTACGGCCATAGTGGGTGATAGCCCTGTACGCGAAAATCTCTTAGTCATGAAATCGAGTAGGACGGAGCACGAGAAACTTTGTCTGAATATGGGGGGACCATCCTCCAAGGCTAAATACTACTGACTGACCGATAGTGAACTAGTACCGTGAGGGAAAGGCGAAAAGAACCCCGGAGAGGGGAGTGAAATAGATCCTGAAACCGTATGCGTACAAGCAGTGGGAGCCCACTTTGTTGGGTGACTGCGTACCTTTTGTATAATGGGTCAGCGACTTATTTTCAGTGGCGAGCTTAACCGAATAGGGGAGGCGTAGCGAAAGCGAGTCTTAATAGGGCGTCTAGTCGCTGGGAATAGACCCGAAACCGGGCGATCTATCCATGGGCAGGTTGAAGGTTGGGTAACACTAACTGGAGGACCGAACCGACTACCGTTGAAAAGTTAGCGGATGACCTGTGGATCGGAGTGAAAGGCTAATCAAGCTCGGAGATAGCTGGTTCTCCTCGAAAGCTATTTAGGTAGCGCCTCATGTATCACTGTAGGGGGTAGAGCACTGTTTCGGCTAGGGGGTCATCCCGACTTACCAAACCGATGCAAACTCCGAATACCTACAAGTGCCGAGCATGGGAGACACACGGCGGGTGCTAACGTCCGTCGTGAAAAGGGAAACAACCCAGACCGTCAGCTAAGGTCCCAAAGTTATGGTTAAGTGGGAAACGATGTGGGAAGGCTTAGACAGCTAGGAGGTTGGCTTAGAAGCAGCCACCCTTTAAAGAAAGCGTAATAGCTCACTAGTCGAGTCGGCCTGCGCGGAAGATGTAACGGGGCTCAAACCATACACCGAAGCTACGGGTATCACTTAGGTGATGCGGTAGAGGAGCGTTCTGTAAGCCTGTGAAGGTGAGTTGAGAAGCTTGCTGGAGGTATCAGAAGTGCGAATGCTGACATGAGTAACGACAATGGGTGTGAAAAACACCCACGCCGAAAGACCAAGGTTTCCTGCGCAACGTTAATCGACGCAGGGTTAGTCGGTCCCTAAGGCGAGGCTGAAAAGCGTAGTCGATGGAAAACAGGTTAATATTCCTGTACTTCTGGTTATTGCGATGGAGGGACGGAGAAGGCTAGGCCAGCTTGGCGTTGGTTGTCCAAGTTTAAGGTGGTAGGCTGGAATCTTAGGTAAATCCGGGATTCTAAGGCCGAGAGCTGATGACGAGTTACCCTTTGGGTGACGAAGTGGTTGATGCCATGCTTCCAAGAAAAGCTTCTAAGCTTCAGGTAACCAGGAACCGTACCCCAAACCGACACAGGTGGTTGGGTAGAGAATACCAAGGCGCTTGAGAGAACTCGGGTGAAGGAACTAGGCAAAATGGCACCGTAACTTCGGGAGAAGGTGCGCCGGTGAGGGTGAAGCATTTACTGCGTAAGCCCATGCCGGTCGAAGATACCAGGCCGCTGCGACTGTTTATTAAAAACACAGCACTCTGCAAACACGAAAGTGGACGTATAGGGTGTGACGCCTGCCCGGTGCCGGAAGGTTAATTGATGGGGTTAGCTAACGCGAAGCTCTTGATCGAAGCCCCGGTAAACGGCGGCCGTAACTATAACGGTCCTAAGGTAGCGAAATTCCTTGTCGGGTAAGTTCCGACCTGCACGAATGGCGTAACGATGGCGGCGCTGTCTCCACCCGAGACTCAGTGAAATTGAAATCGCTGTGAAGATGCAGTGTATCCGCGGCTAGACGGAAAGACCCCGTGAACCTTTACTATAGCTTTGCACTGGACTTTGAATTTGCTTGTGTAGGATAGGTGGGAGGCTTTGAAGCGTGGACGCCAGTTCGCGTGGAGCCAACCTTGAAATACCACCCTGGCAACTTTGAGGTTCTAACTCAGGTCCGTTATCCGGATCGAGGACAGTGTATGGTGGGTAGTTTGACTGGGGCGGTCTCCTCCTAAAGAGTAACGGAGGAGTACGAAGGTGCGCTCAGACCGGTCGGAAATCGGTCGTAGAGTATAAAGGCAAAAGCGCGCTTGACTGCGAGACAGACACGTCGAGCAGGTACGAAAGTAGGTCTTAGTGATCCGGTGGTTCTGTATGGAAGGGCCATCGCTCAACGGATAAAAGGTACTCCGGGGATAACAGGCTGATACCGCCCAAGAGTTCATATCGACGGCGGTGTTTGGCACCTCGATGTCGGCTCATCACATCCTGGGGCTGAAGCCGGTCCCAAGGGTATGGCTGTTCGCCATTTAAAGTGGTACGCGAGCTGGGTTTAGAACGTCGTGAGACAGTTCGGTCCCTATCTGCCGTGGACGTTTGAGATTTGAGAGGGGCTGCTCCTAGTACGAGAGGACCGGAGTGGACGAACCTCTGGTGTTCCGGTTGTCACGCCAGTGGCATTGCCGGGTAGCTATGTTCGGAATAGATAACCGCTGAAAGCATCTAAGCGGGAAACTAGCCTCAAGATGAGATCTCACTGGGACCTTGAGTCCCCTGAAGGGCCGTCGAAGACTACGACGTTGATAGGTTGGGTGTGTAAGCGCTGTGAGGCGTTGAGCTAACCAATACTAATTGCCCGTGAGGCTTGACCATATAACACCCAAGCAATTTGCTGACCTGAAGAGGCACCAGATTGCGGTGTGTGAAGACGACAGCAGTCGAAAATTCGCAAGGCAACACACAAATCTATCACCTACCCATTCGCTGGAGCGTGAACCTGAAAAGGCCCACGACCTGGCTACCGAATTTCTTGACGACCATAGAGCATTGGAACCACCTGATCCCATCCCGAACTCAGCAGTGAAACGATGCATCGCCGATGGTAGTGTGGGGTTTCCCCATGTGAGAGTAGGTCATCGTCAAGATTAAATTCCGAAACCCCTATCTGCGTATGCAGGTAGGGGTTTTGTTTTGTCCGCAGGAAAGTGCGAACGGACCAAGGCACGTCATGGGCAGGCATAGTGGGGTTCCTCCGAACAATCCGCTGCTGTACGAGGTAGCGTGTTGACGGTAGCAGACGGTCCGGCAGTTGCCAGAAGCCCAACCTTTTCAGGTTGGGCTTTTTCATGCCTTGAGAAAGTTGAGTTTCATTGATCCTTTTCGCAATTCACCATCCACGACACACCAAACCGATCAACCAACATGCCGAAGCGAGCCGCCCAGAACGTGGTTTCCAGTGGCATTTCAACCTTGCCGCCGTCCGACAACGCAGAAAACACCCGTTCAGCCTCCGCAATGCTGTCGACGTTCAGCGATACCGAACAGCCGCTCATTTCGTCAGTAGGGCGATCAGGTGTTGTGTCCGAGCCCATGATCGCCTGATCACCCACCAGCAGGCGGGTGTGGATGATCAGGTTGTGGTAGTCCGCCGGAAAGTGCTCGCGCGCGGGGCTTTCGCCGAAGGTCATCATGACTTCGATCTGGCCTGGCAGGCTTTGGGCATAGAAGGTGAAGGCGGCTTTGCAGTCGCCGTTGAAGATCAGGTAGGGATTGATTTTCATGCTTTGCTCCCGGTAACGAAGAGGCGAAGAGAGGCCGAATTCACCTCAGGCTCCGCAGTGATTGGGCTCCCTTTAGCAAAGCGTTAGATGTCGTGACTGGCAGGAATCGTTTAGATGTTTTTTCTATTGAAGCGGCGTGGCTTATGGCTTCCGACGCCTGTGTCGATCCACGGTCCTGGGTGCTCAAGCTGCTGCGCGTGGAACCGAGGGGCGCAGCAAACGTTCGATGGCTCCGCTCACCAGACTCTCCAACAGCTCAACGCGCTCTCGCTCATCCAGCGAATGTTGCGCCAACCAGCCGGGCGCGCTGTTGAGTAAGTTTGCGATTGCATGTCCGGCGGCCAGCAGACCCTGTTCACTGAAGTGGGACCGGGCCCCGAGCATCAGCAACAATTTGCGCTCGTATTGCTCGCGCAGCTGCCGAACCCGTTCCTGTTGCTCTTCATTCAGGCAGCCGCTGTCACGCTCTGCCAGACGAAAATGCCAGGGCATCTCCTGATGCAGGTTCAAATGCGCTCGGATAAGGGCATGGAGTTTGTCACGTTTTGCCGGGGCCTTTTGCTCGATCCGCCCCAAGGTTGCCAACAGCTCTTCGTAGAACTCTTCGATCAGGTCGAGCAGCAAGTGCTGTTTGCTGGGGTAATGGTGATACAACGAGCCGGGAGCGAGCCCCAGGCAGGTCGCGAGCTCACGCATGCCGACCTGTCCGAAACCCTTGCAGGCGAACAGCTCCAGCACCTTGTCCCGGTACTCGGCAAAGCGCGAGCAACGCTCAGGCATAGGCATGGAAGCCACGCCCCGTTTTGCGCCCCAGGTAACCCGCGGCGACCATTTCCTTGAGCAGTGGAGCAGGGCGGTACTTGCTGTCGTTGAAGCCGTCGTAGAAGGCTTCGAGGATCGCCAGCACGGTGTCCAGGCCAATCAGGTCCGCCAACGCCAACGGTCCGATCGGCTGATTGCAGCCCAGGCGCATGCCGGCGTCGATATCTTCGGCGCTGGCCAGGCCTTCCTGAAACACCAGGATCGCTTCGTTGATCATCGGCACCAGAATTCGGTTGACCACGAAACCCGGACGGTTGCCTGCGGTGATCGCGGTTTTGCCGAGAGTGGTCGCCATGTCCAGCGCCAGGGCGTGGGTGGCGTCGCTGGTTTGCAAACCGCGAATCACCTCGATCAGGCCCATCACCGGCACCGGGTTGAAGAAGTGCAGGCCGATGAAGCGCTCAGGTTGGCTGACACTGGCAGCGAGCTGGGTAATGGACAGCGAAGAAGTGTTGGAAGCGATCACACAGTCGGCGCTGACCTGCGCGGCGATCTGTTGCAGCACCCGCAGTTTCAGCTCTAGGTTTTCGGTCGCAGCTTCGATCACCAGTTGTACGTTCTGCAGGTTGCTGTAGTCGGTGCTGGTGCGGATCTTGTCGAGAGCGGCGAACTTTTGCTCTTGCGTCAGCGTTTCCTTGGCGATCTGTCGATCGAGGTTTTTACTGACGGTTGCGACGGCCTTTTGCAGGGCGCTTTCGGAGATGTCGAGCAAGGTCACGTTAAAACCGGCCAAGGCGCAGACTTGCGCAATGCCATTGCCCATGGTGCCCGCGCCGATCACGCCAATGTTTTGCAGATTCATGTTCTGTCCTTCCGATCAAATCCCGCGATACCTTGGCCGCCGTAGTGGCCGAAGGCGTACTATTGGCCGCGAGTCTAGAGCCGGCAGGGCGGTTGTCCTATGCCGAAACTGTTCAACGGCACTGATGTTTTTTGCCATTCGGGTGATGGGGAGAGAAGCGTTCACATGCGGGAAAAGGACTCGGTTTCCGCCTACTTCGTGCAGGCAATGATCCATGGGCTGGGAAACAATCCGCAACGTCAGAGGGCTGCGCTTGAACAGGCCGGCATCGACCCGACGTTGATGGAGCAGCCTACTGCGCGTGTGCCGGCGAGTGCGTTTGCCGCGTTGTGGTTGATTCAGATCCGCGAGCTCAACGATGAGTTCTTCGGGCTCGACTCCCATGGCATGCCGCCGGGTAGTTTCGCCCTGATCTGCCGGGCTTTGATTCAGGAACCTGACCTGCACAAAGCCATGCGCCAGTGCCTGGCCAATTTCGCGCTATTCCTCCACGACTTTCGCGGCACGCTTACGGTGCGCGGCAAACGTGCGGTGATCAGCTTGCAAAACCACTCGCCAAACAGCGACGTCAGGCGTTTGGGCGAGGAGACGTTTCTGGTGTTGATGATCAGTTTGCTGTGCTGGCTGGGTGGGCGGCGCATCCCTATCGATCGCGCAGACTTTCGCCATGAGCGTGTGTCGCTCAGCGATGACCGTTTGCTCTGGGGACCGAACCTGACCTTTGGCGCAGAGCGCACCGAAATCGAGTTCGCCAGCCACTACCTGCGTCTGCCGGTGGTTCAGGATCTGGCATCACTGAAAGTGTTTTTGCGCACCGCGCCGCAATGGCTGGTGATCCGTTTTCGTAATCAGCACGGCCTGGCGTCGCAGGTCCATCAGCGCCTGCGTAACAGCCATTACAGCCAATGGCCGACCTTGCAGGCCTTCGCCCTGGAACAGCACCTGAGCCCCAGCACCTTTCGCCGTAAACTCGAACGGGAAGGGTGTTCGTATCAGGAGATCAAGGACGAGGTGCGGCGTGGCGTTGCCTTCGAGCAGCTGCGCCAGAGCCGAGCGAGCATCAGTGACATTGCCGAGCAGCTTGGCTTTCAGGAGCCGAGTGCGTTCCATCGGGCGTTCAAAAAGTGGACGGGAGAAAGCCCGGGCCGGTATCGGGCGAGGTATCAGGGGGAGCTCACGGAGTGAACCCTGTTCTTGATCGTTTTACCTCATTACTCGACCAGGCGAGACGCGCCTTGCTGCTGGTCTGGGCAACGTCTCGCGGACTGTTTCTGGGACTGGTGCTGGCGACACTGATTGCCGGTGTACTCCCCGCACTGGCGGCCTGGTTGGGCCAACGTATCGTCGATGCGGTCGTCACCGCCATGCAGTTGCACGCGCAGCAAGGCAGTGCGCCGTTGTGGCCGGTCGTGCGTTATGTGCTGTTTGAAGCGGGCGTGCTCGCGTTGCTGTCCGGGGCTCAGCGGGCGTTGTCGGTCCAGCAATCGCTGTTGCGGGTGCAGTTGGGGCAAAAGGTCAATACGATGATTCTGGAGAAGGCCCAGACGTTATCGCTGGTGCAGTTCGAGAATTCCGAGTTCTACGACAAACTGGTTCGGGTGCGCCGCGAGGCTTCGACCCGGCCGTTGGCGCTGGTGATGAAGTCGTTGGGGCTGATCCAGAACCTGATCGTGTTGATCAGCTTCGGTGTATTGCTGGTGCATTTTTCGCCCTGGGCGCTGGTGCTGCTGGTGGTCGGTGCGTTGCCGGTGTTCTTCGCCGAAGCACATTTTTCCGGTGATGCTTTTCGGCTTTTCACTCGCCGCGCGCCGGAGAGCCGACAACAGAATTACATCGAAACGCTGCTCTCCCACGAGGGCTACATCAAAGAGGTCAAACTGTTCGGCTTCGCGCCGCTGCTGTTGAAGCGTTATCGCGAGACGTTTGCCCGGCTCTATGCCGAAGACCGGCGGCTGACGCTACGTCGAGATAGCTGGGGTTTTGTTCTCGGTCTACTGGGCACCGGCGCGTTTTATCTAGCGTACGCCTGGGTGGTGGTCGATACCGTTCATGGCAGCATCAGCCTCGGGCAGATGACCATGTACCTGGTATTGTTCAAGCAGGGGCAAACGGCGGTGAGCAGCAGCCTGAGTGCCATCAGCGGTCTCTACGAAGATGGCCTATACCTCTCCAGTCTTTATGAATACCTGGCCGAGCCTGTTGTGGCGGATACCGGCAACCTCACCGTGGGCGCGGTCCCCGGCGATGGCCTGCGCTTCGAGAACGTCGGTTTCCGTTATCCGGGTGCCAGTCGCGCCGCGCTGGAAAGCATCGATCTTCACCTTGTGCCTGGCCACAGTGTGGCCCTGGTGGGGGAGAACGGTTCGGGCAAGACCACGCTGATCAAGTTACTGACTCGGCTGTACCGTCCTGATCAGGGCCGTATCCTGCTGGACGGCAGCGATCTTCAAGCGTGGGAAGAAGATGCGCTGCGGCGGCGCATCGGGGTGATTTTTCAGGACTACATTCGCTACCAATTCTCCGTCGGCGAGAACATCGGTGTGGGTGACACCCTGGCGTTCAACGATGAACAGCGTTGGCAGGAGGCCGCCGCCGAGGGCATGGCCGCACCCTTTATCGAGGGGCTGGATCGAGGGTATGCCACGCAATTGGGACGGTGGTTTGCCGGCGGCCAGGAACTGTCCGGTGGGCAATGGCAGAAGATCGCGTTGTCGCGCGCCTACATGCGGCGCAATGCCGATATCCTGATTCTGGATGAGCCGACCTCGGCACTCGACCCGGCGGCGGAAGCGGCGGTGTTCGAGCATTTCAGTGAGCACACCGAAGGCCGCATGACGTTGCTGATCTCTCACCGGTTTTCCAGCGTGCGCAATGCGGACCACATCATCGTGCTGGATCAGGGAGCGATCCTTGAGCGGGGCGATCACGACAGTCTGGTGGCCGCGGGCGGGCGCTATGCGCAGTTGTTTGATTTGCAGGCCCGCGGTTACCGATAGATCTCAAGACTCCCGAGAAACCCGCGTCACCGCCGGCCCGGCCATTTGTGTTGGTTTTGGTTTCATCAAGCCGTCGAGTGCCTGGCGATACTGGGTACCGCCCCGGCTCATGCTGTTGTTGTGCGTACCACCGGGCACCAATAACAGGTGCTTGGGTTCGTTGGCGGCATTGAACAACTGCTGGCTGAATCGCGATGGCATGAACGGGTCGGCCAGGCCATGGACCACCAGCAACGGCATGTTGATGTCGACGATCTTGTCGATGGAATCGAATTTCTGCGACAGCAGCCAGCGCACCGGCAACCATTTCACTGGCAGGTTGCTGTCGGCCACTTGTGCCACTGCATCGCCCAGCGAGGTGAAAGTGGATTCGATCACCAGACCGCGCACCTGCACCACGCCATGGTCCTTTTTCGCCTGTGCGGCCAGGTCTGCCGCCAGGTCGATAGCCACCGCGCCACCGAGTGAGTGACCGTAGATCAGGCGCTTGCTGGCGTCCGGTTGCATCTTGGTGAAGCGCTCCCAAGCGGCTCGAGCGTCTTCATAAACACTGGCTTCCGACGGCAGATCACCCTTGCTCTGGCCAAACCCGCGGTAGTCGATTGCCAGCACCGAGTAGCCCATGGCGCGCAATTGCTCGATGCGGAACGCCTGGCCCGTCAAGTTCCAGCGCACGCCATGCAGGTAGAGGATCGACGGCGCATCGCGACGCGCGGCCGGCCACCACCAGGCATGCAGGCTTTGCCCGGCCTTGAAGCTGGCGGGTTTGATGTCGAATTCCTGAACGTCCTGCGGCAGGCCGCGATACCAACCAGCGTTGCCCGGCTCGATACGAAACAGCAGCTCGCGCTCTGTGTACTTGAGTACGCCGCAGCTCACCGGCAAGCCGACGATTAGCACGGCCATGCACAGCAGCGGCAGCCAGCGTCGGCCCAAGCGGCTCATCAAATTCGAAAACATGCAGGGTCCGGAGGATGAAAAGGAAAGCTCGGGTTTTAACAGAAGCGTGGGGAAAGGTGGGGATAAATTCGACAGTCGTATGAATGGTCCAGATCAGTCGGTGATGCTCAGGGCCTCATCGTCGAAGCCGTGCGCAAAGCCGTTTGTCTTTGCCTAAGCCCCCCACCCAACAAAAAGATTGAATAATCACATTAAATGTTATTTAAATAACAAAACAACAGCGCCAGCGTCAGCCTGGCAAGCCGGATCAAGGTGGGATAGCAATGAGCAAGATCGCAGTCATCGGCAGCAACATGGTGGATTTGATTACCTACATCGATCGCATGCCGGCCCAGGGTGAGACGCTCGAAGCGCCGGGGTTTGCCCTCGGGTGTGGCGGCAAGGGCGCCAATCAGGCGGTTGCCGCCGCCAAGCTTGGGGCGGATGTGTTGATGCTGACCAAGGTCGGCGATGACCTGTTTGCCGACAACACCCTGGCCAACTTCCAGCACTTTGGCATCGACACCCGTTACGTGCAGCGTGTCCCCGGCGTGTCCAGCGGTGTGGCGCCGATCTTCGTTCAGGCTGACTCGCACAACAGCATCCTCATCGTCAAAGGCGCCAACGCACATCTCCTCCCGGCAGATATCGACGCGGCCGCGCAGGCATTGCACGAGTGCTCGCTGATCGTTCTGCAGCTCGAAATCAACGTCGACACCGTTTACTACGCCATCGAGTTCGGCCACGCGCACAACATTCCGGTGCTGCTCAATCCGGCGCCGGCCTTGTCAGGCCTGAGCCGTGAACACCTGGCGCAACTGGATTTCCTGGTGCCCAACGAGTCCGAGTTGGCGTTGATTACGGGCCAAACCGTGGACTCGCCGGCGTCGGCCCACAAAGCCGCCCAGACATTGGTTGCCAGCGGCATCCGCCACGTGATTGTGACCCTCGGCCAGCAAGGCGCGCTGTACGTCGGCGAGGAGGGCGAGTTTCAGATTCCCGGCCTGTCTGTCGCCGCACGCGACACCACCGGGGCAGGAGACGCTTTCATCGGTTGCTTCATCCATCACTGGAGTCGTGACCGCGATATCCGCGCCGCCATGACCCAGGCCGTGGCGTATTCCGCCTGCTCGGTAACGGGCCTGGGTACTCAAACCTCCTACCCGGACGCCATTGCATTCGCTGAATTCCAGCGCCAATTCGACGCCTGACGTCGAGCTGATTCACCCCTTAACGCTCACCACGGAGAACAACAATGACAAAGCCTCCGCTCCAACAGACGCCCGATGGTTTCTACCTGAACCGCACGCCCTGGTTCGCCTTCATTTTGCTGTGCAGCATCTTTGCGCTGTGGGCGGCGGCCGCGAGCATGAACGACGTGCTCATCGCGCATTTCAAGAAGGCCTTTCTGCTCAGCGATTTTCAGACTGCGTTCGTGCAGTCGGCGTTTTACCTGGGCTACTTCTTCGTGGCGATTCCGGCCGCGCTGGTGGTCCGCCGTTTCAGTTACAAGACCACCATCCTGATCGGCCTGATGCTGTACATGTTCGGTTGCCTGCTGTTTTTCCCGGCGGCATCGACCGCTAAGTACGGCATGTTCCTGCTGGCGCTGTTTGTGATTGCGGCGGGGCTGTCGTTCCTCGAGACCGCCTGCAACACCTACTCGACGTTGATGGGCCCGCGTGAAACCGGCACCCGTCGCCTGAATATTTCCCAGACTTTCCACCCGTTCGGTGCGATGGCCGGGGTCTATGTCGGCAGCTTTGTGATGTTCAAGGACACCGACGCCACCCGCGAGCAGCTCACGCAAATGAGCGCCTCGGACGCGGCGATCCAGCAATTGCAAATGATCCAATCCACGTTGCTGCCGTACAAATGGATGATCGCAGTGCTGGTGTTGATGTTCATCCTGATCGCGATCACCCGGTTTCCGAAGTGCAAGGGCAATCAACCGAGCAGCACGAAAACCGCCAGCCTCGGCCAGAGCCTGTCGCGGCTGTGGCGCAACAAACGCTTCACCTTTGGTGTGTTGGCGCAGTTTCTGTACGTGGGGGCCCAGGTCGGGGTGTGGAGTTTCACCATTCGTTTGGCGATGCAGTTGGGCGGCATGAACGAGC
Source organism: Pseudomonas lyxosi (assembly GCF_047758685.1). Lineage (NCBI taxonomy): Bacteria > Pseudomonadati > Pseudomonadota > Gammaproteobacteria > Pseudomonadales > Pseudomonadaceae > Pseudomonas > Pseudomonas lyxosi. Next base: position 5,835,434 of record NZ_CP180481.1, on the reverse strand, counting down.
GCAGTGCGTCGTGGTTTTTGCTGACCACGTTTGCGGCGTACTTCGTTGGCAAGCTGATCGCCAACGTGCTGATGCGCAAACTGCATCCGGCCAAGGTGTTGGCGGTGTACGGCGTGCTGTGCATCGCGTTGCTGGCCTACACCATTCTGGTGCCGAACATCACCGCGGTATACGCAGCCGTTGGCGTGAGCGTATTCCTCGGTCCATGCTGGCCGACCATCTACGGCCTGACGATTGACGGCTTGGGTGAAGACACCGGTGTCGGCGGTTCGCTGTTGGTGATGAGCATTGTCGGTGGCGGGGTGATTCCGATCTTCCAGGGCCTGCTGTCTGACTACAGCGGCGGCAACATGCAACTGGCCTATAGCGTGCCGCTGCTGTGCTTCATCGTGATCGTGATGTACGCGGTGCGTTGCCTGCGTCATTCCGACAGCGAACGGGCACCGGTGGGTGCGGTGGTCGCGTCATGAATACGCGGATCAATCTTCATCTGTCGCAGTTTGGCGAGACGCGCAAAACCTTGCTGGAATCTGAGGCGTTCACGGTCAGCGCCTGGGTCTATCCCAGTGGTGTGCTGGCCGTGGAATTGGCCAACCATCGCGGCAGTCTCGTGGTGCTGCCGTATCAAGGGCAGATGATCTGGTCCGCGGTGTTCGACGGTTGCGACCTGACCATGCGCAACCTGTTTAGCCAGCCCAAACCCAGCCCGACGGTGATCGGCACCTACGGCTGCTTCATGTTTCACAGCGGCCTGCTGCGCAACGGTTGCCCGAGCCCCGAGGACGATCATCCGTTACACGGCGAGATGCCCTGCGCGGCCATGGATCGCGCCTGGCTGGAGGTCGGTGAGGACAGCGTCGGTCACTACCTGCGATTGGGTGGCGAGTACGAATACGTGCAGGGTTTTGGTGACCGATATCGGGCCAGCCCGAGCGTGACTTTACGTGCCGATTCGGGGCTGTTCGAAATCGCCATGCAGGTGACCAATCTCGCGGGCAAACCGATGGACCTGATGTACATGGCGCACATGAATTACGCCTATGTCGAAGGCGCTCGTTTCATCGAGCCCTTGGGTTTTGAACGTGTGCGCCTGCGCAGCAGTATACCGGCGCACGTGAAACCGACGCCGGCCTGGACTGAGTACATGCAGGTGCTGGCGAAAGACCCGGAGCAGCTCACATGCCTGGATCAGCCGCAGCTCTACGATCCCGAGATCGTGTTTTTCTTCGACGGCGTGCGAGCGGATGACAGCGGTCATGCGCATTTTCTGCTGAGCCATCCGGACGGTGCGGCGTTCTACACCCGCTATCGTCCCGACCAATTCGAGCATGCAGCACGCTGGATTCTGCACAACGCCGATCAACACGTGGCTGCGTTCGTGCTGCCGTCCACCTGCGAACCGGAAGGCTATCGCGCCGAGTCCGCCAAGGGCCACGTGCGTTCACTGGCAGCGGGGGCGACGGCTGATTTCAGCGTCACCACCGGTTACCTCAGTGCAGCGGAACGACAGGCCCTGATCAGATGATCAACTGCGCGCCGCTGGCGGTAATGGCGTCGCGGTAGGCCTTGGGGATTTTCTTGTCGCTGACCACGAACTGAAAGTCTTCAAGGTTGGCGAAGTGCGCAGTGCGCACCGTGTCGAACTTGCTGTGGTCGGCCAGCAGCAACCGCTGTTGCGCCTGACGCAGGACCTTCTGCTTGACCTCCACTTCATTGAAGTTGAAGCAAGTCACGCCGAAGTCCTGACTGATGCCGGCAGCGGAAACGAAGGCCCAGGTCAGGCGCACGCTGTCGAGGATGCCGGTTTCGCTTTGGTTCTCGAACACCTGGTTCTTGCGGTGGAACGTGCCGCCGCACACCACGATGTGGCAGTTGGGCTTTTGCGAGAGTTTGAGCAGCACGTTCAGGGAGTTGCACACCGCGGTGAACTCGAGTTCGTCGGGTATGAAATCGACCACGAAAGGCGTGGTGGTGCCGCAGTCGAAGAACACCGTGTCGCCCGGTTGAATAAACCCGGCGGCGAGTTTGCCGATGCGACGCTTTTCTTCAACGTGCCGGGTGTCCTGTTCGGCCACGCGGTAATCGCCGGGCTCGCTGCCGTCGTGAATTTTCGTGATGTAGCCACCAAGCAGCCGCAGGTGGTCGGTGTACTTGCTCAGGTCGCGGCGCAGGGTCATCTCGGACACGTCCAGCAACGCCGCCATCTCGCGCAGATGAATGGCGCTCTGGTCTTGCAGGGCTTGTTGAATAAGCTTGAGACGCTCGGCTTTTTTACTGTCCACAGGCATTCCGGGGTTGATTGTTGGTGTTATTTAAGTAGCATTATTTGTGAGATTTGTAACGTTTTTGCGCGAATCACCCTCGATTGTGGCGCAGGGGCATTTGAATATACAAACAGGAGTTTTCGCGATGGCACACCTAGAACCCCAAGCGTTGGCGCAGTACATCGATCATACCTTGCTGGCGCCCGATGCTTCCCGCGAGCAAATCGCAACGCTGTGCCGCGAAGCCGTAGAACACGGCTTCTATTCGGTGTGCGTGAACTCGGGGCAAGTCCCTCATGCGGCTCAGTGCCTTGCCGGGCAACGCGTCAACATCTGCGCGGTGGTCGGCTTCCCGCTGGGCGCCGGTTTGAGCGAGACCAAAGCCTTCGAAGCCGAGCGGGCGATTGCCGCCGGTGCCGGGGAGGTCGACATGGTGTTGAACATCGGCGGGTTGAAAGATGGTTTGTTCGATCAGGTGCGGGACGACATCGCCCAGGTCAAACAGGCCTGCGGCAGTGTGCCGCTGAAAGTCATCCTGGAAAACTGCCTGCTCACCGACGCCGAAAAAGTGAAGGCCTGCGAGATTTGCCGTGATCTGAATGTCGCTTTCGTCAAAACATCGACCGGCTTCAGCCGCAGCGGCGCCACCGTGGAAGATGTCGCCCTGATGCGCCGCACCGTCGGCGCGGTCATCGGGGTCAAGGCTTCCGGTGGCGTACGCGATTACCCGACCGCAATTGCGATGATCGAGGCCGGCGCCACCCGACTGGGCACCAGCTCGGGCATCGCGATCATCAGCGGGGCCCAGGCGGCGGGTGAGGGCTACTGATCAGTCCACACGCAAGACGATCTTGCCGATGTGATCACCCGCTTCCATCCGGGCATGAGCCTGTGCCGCGTCGGTATAGGGATAGACCTTGTCGATCATCGGCAGGCAACGCCCGGCGGCGAGTACGGGCCAGACGTACTCGCGCAACTGTTCGGCGATCGAGGCTTTTTCTTCGCGGGTGCGCGCGCGCATCAGTGAGCCAGTGACCGTCGCGCGTTTGCCCAGGATCGCCAGCAGATCGACATCTTTGGCATGAGCGCCACCGAGAAAGCCCAGCATCACCAGCCGACCGTCCATGCCCAACGCCGCGATATTCGGATTCAGGTACGAACCGCCCATAATGTCGAGGATCACGTTGACGCCCTTGCCGGCCGTTTTTTCCTGGATGACCTGGACGAAGTCCTGATCGCGATAGTTGATCGCCTCGGCCCCCAACGTGCGGATCGCCGCACACTTGTCCTCACTGCCCGCCGTGGCGAATGCCTTGATGCCAAACTCGCGACACAACATCAGTGCGGTCGTACCGATGCCGCTGGTGCCGCCGTGAATCAACGCGCGCTGACCTTTACTGGCGCCGCCCATGTCGAACAGATTGGCCCACACCGTGAAGAAAGTTTCTGGCACCGCCGCGGCGTGCACCCAATCCATCCCTTCAGGAATCGGCAACGTCTGGCTGGCCGGTGCGACGCAATACTGTGCGTAACCGCCGCCATTGGTCAGTGCGCAGACGTTATCGCCGACAATGAATTCGTTGACGCCTGCGCCGATGGCTACCACTTCACCGGCCACTTCCAGGCCGGGAATCGGACTCATGCCGGGTTTCATCGGATACTTACCGGCGCGTTGAATCACATCGGGGCGGTTGACCCCGGCAGCGTGCACGCGAATCAGCACTTCGCCTGCGCCAGCGGTCGGGACCGGTTCCTGGCGTGGCTTTAAAACCTCCGGGCCACCGGGTTCGGTGATTTCAATCAGGGTCATGGTTTGGGGCAGAGTCATGTCGGCGTCCTGTTGTGAAGGTGTTCAGAAAGTGGGACCGCGTCTTGGCGGGGAAAATCAAAAGATCGCAGGCTTCATGGGCAACTCAACGGAATCGGCTGATCGCGACGATTCAACAAACCCATCCCCAGTTCCAGTAACAGTGCGACCACAAGGGCGCCGGCCGCAATGACAAACAACAACGCGTGATCGCCGCCGCTGGTGTTGAACAACGCCGAATACGCAAACCCGGCGATGGCCTGAAACGTGGCGAAGGAAACCGTCGCGCGGCTCCAGGCAATTTGCTGCTGATGATGCTGTGGGATCAGTTCGTGAACCCGTGCGAGTGCCAGTGGGACGATGCCCGGCGGGAATGAGCCGAGGATCACCGCCAGCAAGGCCAGCGCTGCGAAAGAACTCGATATCGAAAGCAGGCCGACGGCAATCGCCTGCACCACCAGCACCAGTCGAATGCTCTGTTTCGCGCCCAGTTGATCGGCCAGAAAGCCATAACTCACCGGCCCGATAATCGCGCCAACGCCATACATCACCCAGATCAGTGCACCGATGTGCGAGCCGGCACCGAGCCCGCGGGCCACGTAATCCACCAGGAACACCATCGCTGGCACGAGTCCGGCGGCCATGAACGCGTATTGGGCGAACAACAGGTACACGCGCGAGTCAGTCGTTGTCGACGAAGTGTTGTCCGGCGCCGTGGCGGTCGCGTGGTGCGAGTCTGATGGCCAGCCGAACCAGCTTGCAGCGGTCAGCAGCAGCGAAAGAAGACCGAGGCCAAACCAGGTTTGCTGCAAGCCAAGGCTCAGCAACGGCGGAACAATCGTTCCCGACCCGGCAATGCCCAGGCCGATGCCCAGAAAAATCGCACCGCTGGCCAGGCCTCTGCGGGATGCCGGCACATGGGGCAGCACCGTTGCAGCCACCAGCACCATGATTGCGCCACCGGCAATGCCCGACAGCAGACGCCAGCCAAAGAACCAACTCACCGACAACGGAAAACCACAGGCAAAAAACGACAAGGTCACAGCAAACATCATCAGACGCAGGGCCGTTGTATTGGACGTGCGCTGGGCCACGGGGCGGCCGATCAGTGCGCCGATCAAATAGCCGACCAGGTTGGCGGCACCGAGGTAGACCACGTCGCTCGCCGAAAACCAGTGCGCCTGGATCAATGAGGGAATCAACGGTGTATAGGCAAACCGCGCCAGGCCAATGCTGACCAGGCTGGCGCAGAGGCCGGCAAAGATCGGCAGCCAGATCGCGTTGCGCGGGGTGGGCGAGGTGCTGTGCATGATAACGATCCTGTAAGTTTTGCTGGCCTCCAGCCTATCGTGGTTTACGAATGCAATAATGCAGCGATTTCGCGCTAGAGTGATGCATCTATGCATCAGTTGGAGAGCCGTATGAACTGGGATGACGCGCGGGTGTTTCTGGCGGTGTGCCGAGAGTCGACGCTAAGGGGCGCGGCGCGAGTGTTGGGTGTCGATCAGGCCACGGTCGGACGGCGGATCACGGCGCTGGAAAAGTCCTTGAGTGCCACGTTATTCCTGCGCACCTCCGAGGGTTATGCGTTGACGGCTGTCGGCGAAGCCGCGTTGCGGGCAGTGGAAAAAATGGAGCATTCGGCACTCGAACTGGAGCGCCGGATTCAAGGCCTCGACGATCGACTGACCGGGCTGGTAAGGGTCAGCACCACGGACTCCCTGGCCATCGACTTCCTGATCCCGGCGATTGCTTGCCTGCATCAACGGCACCCCGACGTGCGCGTGCAACTGGACGCCTCGACGCAGATTCTCAGCCTGTCCAAACGCGAAGCCGATATCGCCGTGCGCAATACCCGGCCGGACAACCCGGACCTGATCGCCCGGCGCATCGCCCGCTGGCCGGTGGGTCTTTTCGCGTCTCAAGCGTATGTCGATGCCCATGGTGCGCCGGAGCCGGGCTCGGCGTTTGAGGGGCATGACCTGGTGGTGTATCAGCCGTATCTGCAAGGCAACAAAGACATGACGCTGGTCTCGGAACCGTTGGGTCGAGGGCGCATCGTCTCGAGCCTGAGTTCCAGCCTGCTGGTGCGCCGATCCATTGCTGCAGGGCTCGGGCTCGGGGAAATTCCGGTGTACATGGGGGAGAGGGACGGGCTGATCAGGTTGTGGCCGGAGCGCACACGACCGGTTCCGTATGACGTGTGGCTGGTGACCCACGCAGACCTGCGGCATACCGCCAGAATCCGTGTAGTGATTGATGAAATTGTCGCGGTGTTTTCTGGTACTGGCGAGTGAAACGCAGAACCTGTAGCAGCTGGCGAAGCCTGCGTTCGGCTGCGAAGCAGTCGTAAACCCAGCGCACGCGGTGTGTCATAAAGACCGCAGCGTCTGATTTCACGACTGCTTCGCAGCCGAACGCAGGCTTCGCCAGCTGCTACAGGGATCGCGGTGACCTTTATGGCATTTCCGGCAGTTCTTGAGGGCGCAGGTCAAACACCAGCACTTCAGCATCCACGCCGTTGCTCAACGTCAGCACCTGTTCATCGCGAACCCGCACGCCATCGCCTTCCTGCAACGGCACGCCGTTGAGCTCGACGCTGCCACGGGCCACATGCACATAGGCATAGCGGTTTGCGGCCAACTCCAGAGTGGCGCTTTCCTTACCGTCGATGAGCGCGGCATACACCCGTGCATCCTGACGCACCTTCAGCGAACCCTTCGCCCCGTCGGGGGAGATGATCAGTTGCAGACGGCCGCGTTTCTTCTGCGTACTGAAGTGCTCTTGCTGATAACGCGGTTTGGCGCCGCTGACTTCGGGCACGATCCAGATTTGCAGGAAGTGCACCGGCCGGGTGGTCGAGTGGTTGAATTCGCTATGCGCCACGCCGCTGCCGGCGCTCATCAACTGCACGTCGCCTGGGCGGATCACCGAGCCGGTGCCCAGGGTGTCTTTGTGTTCCAAAGCACCTTCGAGCACATAAGAGAAAATCTCCATGTCGCGGTGTGGGTGCTGGCCGAAGCCTTTGCCTGCGGCAACCCGGTCATTGTTGATCACCAGCAGGTCGGAAAAACCCTGCTCTTTCGGGTTGCGATAGTTGGCGAAGGAAAAGGTATGGAACGACTTCAACCAACCGTGATTGGCCGCGCCGCGATCGGAAGCTTTGCGAAGGGTCAGCATGATGAAATCTCCTGTGGGGACGTTGATTCGTCCGAGTGAGGAGAAGGTTAATGGTTACTGGCTGGTGCAATAAGTAGATGAAAATTGAAATACTGTCCCGTTGAGGTTGACAGTAATCGGCAAGCGATCACGTATTCTTCTCCGACGCTGATGCCACATTTGGCCATAATGCACAGCATTCTTCGGATACCGGGCACTCCCATCAAAAGTTGAGTGTCCCGCAGACTGACCTTCTTATGACTTCAGTGATTTGAACCCATGAAAACCGTGGCTATGGTGTTGTTTCCCGACTTCCTCCTGCTGGACATGGCCGGCCCCATGGAAGTGTTTTCCATCGCCAATCGATACCTGGCAGCGGATGATCGTTACGAACTGTCGACCGTCGGCACCGAACATGGTGCACTGCGTGCCTCCAACGGCGTCAGCGTCCAGGCCGATATGCACATCGATCAGGCGGATCGGGCGTTTGACCTGTTGCTGGTGCCGGGCGGTCCGGGTGCCTACAACGAAAAACATCCACCGTTGTTGTGTTGGCTCAAAGCCGCAGTCGGTCGCGCCGAGCGATACGGCTCGATCTGCACTGGCGCGTTTGTGCTGGGGCATGCCGGTTTGCTGGACGGTTATCGCGTGACCACCCACTGGCATTACACCGAACGACTGATCAAAGGCTTCCCAAAGGCCACCGTCGAAACCGATCAGATTTACGTGCAGGACCGCAACCTCATCACCTCCGGCGGTGTCACCGCCGGTATTGACCTGGCGCTGGCGGTGGTTGCCGAAGACCACGGCAAGAAAGTCGCCCAGGACGTGGCCAAGGTATTGCTGGTGGTCATGAAGCGGCAGGGTGGGCAGGCGCAGTTCAGCCCGTTGATGGCCGCTGTCGCACCGCAGGAAACGCCGATCACTCGCGTGCAGAACTATGTACTGGAACACCTCGATGAAGCATTCAGCATCGAGCGCATGGCCAGCCTCGCGAACATGAGTGCGCGGCACTTCGCCCGGATGTTTGCTCGGGAAGTGAACATGACGCCCATGGAATTTCTGCAAAGTGCGCGTATCGACTGCGCCAGGAGCCTGCTGGAAACCAGCGACTTGCCCCTCAAGACCGTGGCCTTCAAAAGTGGCTTCGGCAGCGTGCGGCACATGCGTTTTCTGTTCAGTGAAAAGCTCGGTCTGACCCCGTCCCAATACCGTGAACAGTTCAGTTAGAGCGTTCTTGTCCGTTCTGCGCACCCAGATGGCGGTGACACTCCCACCGTGGCAGTTGTACCGTCACTGAGGCCTGCCAAGATACGGGTGAACGCTTTGCAATGGAGATGCGGGAGTCTGGAGGGCGCGTGCGATGGATGTGCTGCACGGTGAGCCGGGCCAGGTTTCAGCACGAGAATGTGCATGAACAGCCTCAGAGATTTAAACAGCGATGCGGTGTTGCGATTCGGCCCCTACGCATTCCACCAGCGGCAACGGCTGATCCTGGAAGGTGACCGGCCGTTGCGCATGGGCGGTCGGGCACTGGATATCCTCCAGGTGCTGGTCGAGCGCGCCGGCGACGTGGTCAGCAAGGACGAATTGATTGCCCACGTCTGGCCGACGTCCGTGGTCGAGGAAATCAACCTGCGTGTGCACATTGCAGCCCTGCGTCGGGCGCTTGGCGACGGGCAGGATGGCCAGCGTTACATCGTCAATATTCCCCAGCGCGGCTACAGCTTTATCGCCCCGGTGGAACAGGTGCCCGCGAGCACGCTGGCCTTGATCCAGACCGTGCAAAAACATCAGCACAATTTGCCTGCACGGCTGACGCCGGTGACTGGTCGGGATTCGATAGTCGGCAGTCTGGTGCGGCAGTTGCCGGTACGGCGTCTCATGACCCTGACCGGCCCCGGCGGCATTGGCAAGACCACGGTGGCGTTGCGTGTCGCCGAACTGCTGTTGCAGCATTATGAAGATGGCGTGTGGCTGGTTGATTTCGCGGCGATCGATGATCCCGCGCGAGTGGTCGATCATCTGATCCAGAGCCTGGAACTGGAGACCGGCACCACGCTGGACGTGCTGGCAAATCGGCACGCGTTGTTGGTGCTCGACAACTGTGAACACCTGCGCGAACGCTGCCGAACCCTGGTCGAGGATGTGCGGATGTCGGCGCCTCGGCTGTCCATTCTGGTGACCAGCCGCGAACCGTTGCAGGCGGTGGGGGAAACGGTCCTGCGTCTGCCGTCACTGGCGGTGCCGCCTGCATCGGCGTTGCGCAGTGTCGCCGAAGCCATGGGGTACTCGGCGGTGCAGTTGTTCGTCAGCCGTGCCCGGGCCCGCCAGCAAGGGTTTGCCCTGCGCGAACAAGACCTCAAGGCGGTCCGCAAAATCTGCCGGCGGCTCGACGGCTTGCCACTGGCGATTGAACTGGCGGCGGCGCAGATCGATGCCTTGGCGTTGGTGGGCTTGCAAGCGCAACTGGACAACTGCTTTCAATTGCTGACCCTGGGCCGGCGCACCGCCGTGCCCCGGCATCAAACCCTCAAGGCGGCGCTGGACTGGAGCTATGAGCGACTGAACCTGCTGGAACAGACCGTGTTGCAGCGCCTGTCGGTGTTCAAGATGTCCTTCACCCTCGAGGCCGCGATGGGCGTGAGCAGTTGCGCGATGCTCAAACCGGATCAACTGGCGTCGCTGGTGGAGCGGCTGGTGGCCAAATCGTTGCTCTCGATGGATCAGGTCAACGGCACCACCCGTTATCGCTTTCTCAACACGACGCGCGCGTATGCACAGGAGAAGCTCGAACACAGCGGTCACCTGCGTGTGTTCGAGCGGCGTTACTCGCAGTACATCAGCCGGGGGCAATGGGTTTCAGGCATGCAATTGCCCATGGAGCTCGTCGAGTAACCGCCGGACTTTATGCAGGTCCGGCGTGGCAAAACCTTCGGTGAACCGGTTGTAGATCGGCGCCAGCAAATCATGGGCGTGCTGATAGCGGCCCTGACGCTGCCAAAGTTGAGCCAGCGAGGTGGCGCTGCGCAGTTCCCAAGCCAGGGCGCCCTGATGTTTCGCCACGTTCAATGCCCTGATCAGCACGGCCTCGGCCGCTTCGGTTTTCAGTGGGCAATTTTCGGCCAGCAGCGCATCAGCCCGGGCCCGCAGAATTTCTGCCGTGCTCCAGCCTGCCGTACCGGAGTCGGCCCGTTGCAACAGGGCGTCATCGACGAAACCGCTATCCAGTGTGACCATGATGTCCTTGATCAGCCCCACACCTGGCTGAAGAGGCAAGTGCGCCTCGGCGCGGTCGATCACCTGCGCATAGTGCCGGGCCCAGGTGTAGAACAGCAGCACCGAATGTTTCTGCGCTTGCTCCAGTAGCAGACGCAAAAGTTTGCGGGCGGTTTTGCTGTCCCCGTTGTAGTGGGCGATCAGGCAACCGGCCAGCGCCAGGGTGTAGCAAATGGAGGTGCCATGGTTGATCTGGATCGCGATGTCCAGCGCTTGCCGGGCGGTGCGCCAGGCTTGTTCCGGTTGTCCCTGCAGCCAGAGGATGCGCGCCAGAATCGTCAGGGCGGCGACGCTCTGATCGTAGTGCACGCCAAAACCGTAGGTGAAACGGTTGAGGTGGCCGCTCTGGGCCATGCGCTGGAGGACCTGTTCGGCATTCATCCGCGCCTGCTGCTGGTCCCCGGCAAAGTGCAACGCCAGCACCCGCAAGCGATGCGTGCTGAGGGACAACACCGCATCGCCGTGCAGCCCCAACCGATCGAATTGCCGGCTCTGTTCCAGGGCCATTTGATAATTGGCGCAACAGAGGTTGACCGCCATGTGCCCGGACACCGCCCGCAACTGACCGGCTAAATCGTTGCAATGTCTGGCCAGGATTCTGGCGCTGACGAACGCCTCGACGGTTTCCGTCGTGCCGACCTGAGTGTGATAGCAGGAGCTACCGAGGGCGAGCTTGAGCGTCATGTGCAGACGAGGGCAGGGCTCGGGCGCCGCCTCAAGCAACGCCAGCGCTTTGCGTACGTAAACGCCATGTTCCTTGAGCAGCGAAAACTCCTGCCAGAGTGGCGTCGACGTCGCGGCCAAGCGTATCGCCAGCGTCTGCGGCCCTTGTCCATTCAAGCCCCAGTCGAGGGCCGAACGAATGTCTTCCAGGCTGCGCGCGTAACGCTCGATCCACAGGCCCGTGGAGATCAGCTCCCAGTCAGTCTGCGCTTGATGCATCAAGGCCAGGCAGAGTTCCGCGTGGCGTCCTCGGGTGTCTGCAATTTCAGCGGCCTGGTCGAGTTTTTCCAAGGCGTAGCTGCGGGTCGTGTCGAGCAATCGATAGAACACCTCTTCGTCGCCCACCTCGACGTTCAGCAGCGACTTGGCCACCAGTTGCGTGATCGAACCGAGCACCACGTCGGGCTCGATGTGTTCGCCGACGATCACCGCTGCTGCTGACTCCAGCGTGAACCCGCCGCGGAACACGCCCAGTCGACGCAGGCAGGTTTGCTCGCAGGCGTTCAGCAGTTCGAAACTCCAGTCGAGGGTCGCGCGCAGCGTTTGGTGGCGACCCAGCGCCGACTGACAGCCCTGGGTGAGCAGGCGAAAACTGCCTTGCAGTTGCGCGAGCAAACCGCTCACACCCAAGCTGCCGACTTGTGCAGCGGCCAGTTCGATCGCCAATGGAATGCCGTCCAGGCGCCGGCAGATTTCAATCGCCAGCGGCAGTTCATCGTCAGTCAATTCAAAGCTGTCATGGCTGGCCATGGCCCGTTCGACGAACAAATGCAGCGCCGAAAACGTCAATGCCTGGGCGCGATCGAGCACGGCGATGGGCGGCGGAAAATCCAGTGACTCCAGACGCTGAACGAATTCGCCTTCGGCGCGCAGGCTCTCACGGCTGGTGGCCAGAATGTGCACCTGCGGCGCTGCGCGAAGAAGGCTTTCGCAAAGCAAGGCAATCGCGTCGAGCAAGTGTTCGCAGTTGTCGATCACCAGCAACATCTGGCGCTCGCGCAGAAACGCCGCCAGACCGCTCATCGGTTCGGTGTCGTGCAAGGACAAATCCAGCAGCGTGGCCAGATGCGCGGTGATCATCATCGGGTCAGTGATCGGCGCCAGGTCCAGCAGGCGAATGCCGTCCTGGTAGCGACCGATCAGTTGTTCAGCGACGCGCAGGGCCACGGTGGTCTTGCCGATCCCGCCCGGGCCGACGAGGGTGATGAAGCGCTGGCGTGGCAGCTGCGTCATCAGGCTGTCGACCAAGGCCTGGCGTCCGATCATGCGCGTGTGGCGGATCGGCAGGTTGTGGCCGCTTGGCATGGGCCGTTCGCCCTCGGGCGGTTGTTCGATCTGTTCCAGCGAGTACGGTGCCACAAAGCTGTAGCCACGCTGAGCCACGGTGATGATGTAGCGCTGACCGGCCTGACCGTCGCCGAGGGCTTTGCGCAGGGCCGCCATGTGCACGCGCAAGTTGATGTCTTCCACCACGCTTCTGGGCCAGACCCTGGCCATTAGTTCTTGCTTGCTGACCACGTTCCCCGCGTGTTCCAGCAGGATCAACAGGATGTCCATCGCCCGTCGACCCAAGCGCAAAGGCTGGTCGGCCTCCATCACCAGACGTCGTCCGGGATAGATGCGGTAGGGGCCGAAATGGATGGCCTTTACGGGGGAAAGGGTCAACGGGTCACTCCTGCTTGCAGCCGTCTGGTAAGCGGTTTTCGAGCATATTCCTCAGGTTTTTCCTTCAACGCAACGAGGGTTCGCCTGACTGTCGGGTGTTCGCTGCGACTGCCTGTGCCCGGCGCCAATGGCAGGTGCCGCGTTTATTGGGCGCCACCGTAGCAAAGCTCGTGTTGCGGCTTTTGGCGCGCCAATGAAAATTAACAACGTTTAACTCGTGCTGCATCTGGTCTACGCCCAAAACTCTGCTGCTTCAACTTCCGCCGGTCTGTGGGAACGGTGGTGTTGCAAAGGGATTAACACCTCAATAGGACGCTGGAATGAGCAACGTGGTGGTGGTCTATCACAGCGGCTACGGGCACACCCGGGTCATGGCCGAGGCCGTGGCCCAGGGTGTGGAACGGCACCTGGGCAGCACCTGCCTGCTGATTCCGGTCGAGGACGTGGACCAGCACTGGGACCGTTTACACAACGCTGACGCCATCATCTTCGGTGCCCCGACTTACATGGGCAGCGCGTCGGCGTCCTTCAAGGGATTCATGGAAGCCACGGCGGCGTTCTACCTCGCCCAGCCGTGGCGCGACAAGCTCGCGGCCGGGTTCACCAACTCCGGCTGCCCGTGCGGCGACAAACTCAACACATTGCTGCAGATGGCGGTGTTCGCCGCGCAGCATTCAATGATCTGGGTCGGCCTCGACTTGCTGCCGGCGCGTTCGGGCACGGGCATGTTCGATGGGCAATTGAATCGCCTGGGCAGCTCGCTCGGCGCCATGGCCCAGTCGAATGTCGAACAGTCCCCGGACTTTGCCCCACCGCCCGAAGACCGCTGCACCGCCGCCCATCTCGGCGAGCGGGTGGCGCGACTCGCCGAACGCATGGGCCACTCACCGGTTTGAAACACCCCAACACTCGCTAAGGAGAAATTGCATGAGTACATTCACGACCCGCGACGGCACCGAGATTTACTACAAGGACTGGGGCACCGGTCAGCCCATCCTCTTCAGTCACGGCTGGCCATTGAACGCCGACAGCTGGGAATCGCAGATGATCTTCCTGGCCTCCAAAGGTTATCGGGTCATCGCCCACGACCGCCGTGGCCATGGTCGCTCCAGCCAGCCATGGGCGGGCAACGACATGGACACCTACGCCGATGACCTGGCGCAGTTGATCGAGTTGCTGGACCTCAAAAACGCCGTGCTGTTCGGCTTCTCCACCGGCGGCGGCGAGGTGGCGCGCTACATCGGTCGCCATGGTACTGGTCGTGTGGCCAAGGCCGGGCTGATTTCCTCGGTGCCGCCGCTGATGCTCAAGACCGAAGCCAACCCTGGCGGCCTGCCAATCGAAGTGTTCGACGGCATTCGCGAGGCATCCCTGGCCGACCGTTCTCAGCTTTACATCGACCTCGCCAGCGGTCCGTTCTTTGGCTTCAACAAACCGGACGCCAAGTCATCTCAGGGCATGATCGACTGGTTCTGGATGCAAGGCATGACCTCCGGCCACAAGAACGCTTATGACTGTATCAAGGCGTTCTCCGAAACCGACTTCACCGAAGACCTGAAGAAGTTCGACATACCGACGCTAGTCGTGCATGGCGACGCGGACCAGGTGGTTCCGATCGAAGCGGCGGGCATTGCGTCTGCAAAACTGGTGAAAGGATCTACGTTGAAGATCTACCCCGGCGCTCCCCATGGCTTGACGGATACCCATAAGGATCAGCTCAACGCTGATCTGTTGGCGTTCTTGAAGGACTAAGCGTTAATCCCTGGCCCTCCGATCCTATGCCATGGAAGCTCTGTAGCAGCTGTCGAGCCCCGGCGAGGCTGCGTTCGGCTGCGAAGCAGTCGTGAAACCTGATGACGCGGTTTACCTGAAACACTGCGTTGGCTGATTTTACGACTGCTGCGCAGCCGGACGCAGCCTCGCCGGGGCTCGACAGCTGCTACGAAGCGTACGGTGTCGAGCTTTATTGCGCGTGAATTTGAGCGGTGTAGGCGGGGCGTTGGAGCAGGGAGCGCATTACCTGACAACGCCACGCAAACGGAGTGATGCCTTCATTGCGAGTGAAGATGTGGCAGAAATGTGCCTGATCGCAGAAGCCGCATTCGAGACTGATTTGCGTCAGCGTCAGGTCGGTGCTCTGGATCAATTGCTTGGCGCGGGCGATGCGCTGGTTGCGAATCCAGTCCTGAGGCGAGAGCCCGGTGCTGCACTTGAACGCGCGGGAGAAATGACTGCGCGAAAGGGCACAAGCGCGGGCCAATTCGGTGACTTCAACGGTTTCACCGAGGCGCTCGAGGATCAGTTGCTTGGCCAGGCTTTCGCGCCACGGGGTCAGGCCGCCGGTGTTTTTCTTTCGCGTTTCAGTGGCCGTCGCGCGGGCAACGTTTTGCTGAGAATGGGCCATGACAAATGTCCGTGTCGGTGAGCTTCATCTTTGGCCGCAGGGCTCTGGCAGGCGAGTTAAACGTTGTTAATTCCGTCCGTGCAGGTGGCAACCAACGGCGCTAACTCAGCACATTGCTGCAATTTCTACGGGGGCGATCCGTGCAAAATCGACGTCATCTGGCGGTGTTGTGCGTGGCCGCTCTTCTGACTCGAGCAAGGTGGTGGCATGAAACATTCTCTGGTTTGCGCGCTGGGGCTCGCGGTAGCGCTGGCGTCCGGTATTTCCTCGGCTCAGGCACCGGCGCAAGTCGGCACACAAGTGCCGGGTTACTACCGGTTGGCGGTGGGCGATTACGAGGTGACGGCGTTGTTCGACGGCTACAACGATCTGTCGCCGAAACTGCTCAAGGGCCTGACCCAAAGTCAGATCCGCGCGCTTCTGGCTCGCCGTTCGATTGAAACGCCGGGCGTACAAACCGCGTTCAACGCCTTTCTGATCAACACTGGCAAGCAGTTGATCCTCGTCGATACCGGCGCCGGCCAGTGCATTGGTGCTACAGCCGGGATGCTGTCAGACAATATGAAAGCCGCCGGTTATGAGCCTGCGCAGGTCGATACGATTTTGTTGACCCACCTGCATCTGGATCATGTCTGCGGACTGGTTGATGGCCAACAGAAGCCGATTTTCGCCAACGCCACGGTCTTTGCTGCGAAGGCAGAAGCCGACTACTGGCTTGATCCGCAGGCCCTCGCCAAGGCGCCCGAGGGTGCCAAGCCGTACTTCAAAATCGCCCAGGACTCGACCGCGGCCTACGTCGCCGCGGGTCGCTTCAAGACGTTCGATGCCGGTCAGTCGCCCGTGCCGGGTGTGGTCAATGCGGAACTGGAGGCCGGTCACACGCCGGGCAGCACCACGTACCGCTTCACCTCGCAGGGGCAGAGCATTTTGTTCATGGGCGACCTGGTGCATAACCTCGCGGTGCAGTTCGAGCATCCGGAAGTGTCGATTGGCTTTGACGTCAACAGTCAGCAAGCGATCAAGAGTCGCGCCAAGGTTTTCAGCGATGCAGCGGCGAGCAAAGTCTGGGTAACGGCGGCGCATTTGCCGTTTCCGGGCATCGGCCATATCGCGGCGCAGGGCAAGCATTTCCAATGGGTACCAGTGGAGTACGGTCCTTACAAACGTGCGGCCAACGTACCGCTGATCGAATAAAGTCCACCGCCGGGTGCCTGGCTGAACACACGAGGGAATCTGCCTGTGAACCGTAACGATTTGCGCCGCGTCGACATGAATCTGTTAGTGATTTTCGAAGCGTTGATGTTCGAAAAGAACCTCACCCGTGTTGCTGAAAAACTGTTCATGGGGCAGCCGGCGGTGAGTGCGGCGCTGGGGCGGTTGCGGGATCTGTTCGACGATCCGCTGCTGTTGCGCAATGGCCGCGGGATGGAGCCGACGGGGCGGGCACTGGCGATCCTCAAGGAGCTGCAACCGGCGATGGATGTGATTTCCGGGGCGGTGAGCCGGGCCAAGGAATTCGACCCGACGACAAGCTGCGATGTGTTTCGCATTGGCCTTTCGGACGACGCCGAGTTTGGCTTGTTTCCGCCGTTGCTGCGGCAACTGCAAGAAGAGGCTCCGGGGATCGTGGTTGTGGTGCGCCGTGCCAACTACCTGCTGATGCCGGCATTGCTGGCCTCGGGAGAAATCTCCGTGGGGGTGAGCTACACCACGGATTTGCCGGCGAATGCCAAGTGCAAGAAGTTGCGGGACATCCCCTGCAAAGTGCTGCGCGGGGACAAACGCCCGGGGGTGCTGACACTCGACGAATACTGCGAACGACCGCATGCCATGGTGTCGTTCTCCGGCGACCTGAGCGGCAACATCGATCTGGATCTGGCCAAGGTCGGCCGCAGCCGCCGCGTGGTGTTGGGCGTTCCGCAGTTCAGTGGGTTGCGGGCGTTGCTGGCCGGGACCGAGATGATCGCTACCGTGCCGGATTACGCAGCGTGCGCGTTGGTCGAGGGTTGTGCGTTGCGGGCCGAAGCCCCGCCGTTTCCGATTGAAGCGGCGCAGCTTTCGATGGCCTGGAGCGGGGTGCATGACAACGATCCGGCGGAGCGATGGTTGCGGTTGCGGATCAGTGAGTTCATGTCGAAGCCTTTGCCGATTTCGGCTTGAACGTGGCGGCCTTCGGGCCGATCACATTCCCCCACGGCGCTTCGCGCCTGCCCCCCCAGATGAACACCTCCACTCAGCCTCCCGATGGGGCGGGTGGATCAAGATCAAAAGCAGGCGAGCTAACGCTCGGCCTGTTGAGTGGTGAGAAGCAAAACGTGTACGCCGATCCCCCTGTAGGAGCTGTCGAGTGCAACGAGGCTGCGATCGGCCTGCCAGCCGACCAATCTCGTGCAGATGTACACCAATCCCCTGTGGGAGCAGCGGTGCGGCGATCCGGCTTGCCCGCGAAGGCGGTCTTTCCAGTCGACAGTGATGTTGGCTGACCCTCCGCCATCGTAGGCCAGTTCAAGCCCGCGCCCTCGGGGGATCTTCGTCAGTTTTCAGATCCAGGCTCATACACAAAAAGAGCACACACATCCAATTTTTCCCGCCCCCACACCGGCACTATCGAATGACGTTCCGGCACATCGCTGCCGGTGGTTTTTCATTAGAGCAGGTGGCCCATGAACGCTTCGCGATGGGATGAACGAGCCCAGGATCTCGGGTTGTTTTTTTTGCGGGTCAGCGGCGGTTTGTTTCTGCTGTGGGTGCATGGTTTGCCGAAACTGCTTAACTACAACGCTCAACTGCAAGTCATCGAAGACCCTTTCCACCTGGGCGCGAACGCCACGCTGATGCTGGCGATTTTTGCCGAGGTGCTGTGCCCGCTGCTGATCATCGCCGGGGTGCTGGTGCGTCTGGCGTGTCTGCCGATTTTGGCGGTGTTGCTGATCGCGCTGCTGGTGGTGCATGCGCAATGGAGTCTTGATGAAGGGCAGTTCGGTTGGCTGCTGTTGATTCTGTTCACCAGCCTTCTTATCGCCGGGCCGGGACGGCTGGCGCTCAATGTCCGTTTCCCTGGAGCTTTGCGTTATGCCTGAATCCAATCGTTTCGAGGAAGTCGTGACCCTGGTCATCAAGCACAGGATCAAGGCGGGGTTTGAAATGCCCTACGAAGCCTGGTTGCGCAACATTGTCAGCATTGCCGGGCAGCAGGAAGGGCACTTGGGCGTCGATGTGATTCGCGGCAAGAGTGCCGGTCTTGATCTGTACACCTGCGTGCTGCGCTTCTGCTCGACCGAATCGATGCAGCGCTGGCTCGATTCGCCGCAACGGCTGGAACTGGTCAACGAAGCCACGCCGATGCTCGCTGACGGCGACCAGACCGAGGTCAATCCGGTCAACGAATTCTGGTTCGCGCCGCAAGCCGACGCCGCTTCTCCGCCACCGCCGCGCTGGAAGCAGGCCGTGGTGACGTTGTTGGTGATTTTGCCGCATACCTTGCTGGTGCCGCTGATCTGGGGGCCGCTGCTGCAGCTCAGCGCCTTCCTGTCCAATTACGTGGTCGCGACGTTCCTGATCACGCTGACCATCGTCGTTTCGGTGGTGTACCTGTTCATGCCGATGGCGACGCGTTTGTTCGCGCCTTGGCTGTCCTCTTCCACTCAGCCCAAGGAAACGCGATGAACGCCGATCTGATTTTATTCAATGGCCAATTTCATACCGTTGACCGTGAAAACCCACGCGCCAGCGCTGTAGCGATCAGCGATGGTCGCTTCGTCGCGGTTGGCACCGACGCCGACGCCATGGCCCTGCGCGGTTCGGGCACACAGGTCATCGATCTCAAGGGTCGCTGCGTCATTCCCGGCCTCAACGACTCGCACTTGCACCTGATCCGTGGTGGCCTCAACTACAACCTCGAATTGCGCTGGGAAGGCGTCCCCTCACTGGTCGACGCACTGCGCATGCTCAAGGATCAGGCCGACCGCACGCCGACGCCGCAATGGGTGCGTGTGGTCGGTGGCTGGAACGAATTCCAGTTCGCTGAAAAGCGCATGCCGACCCTCGAAGAACTCAATCAGGCCGCGCCGGATACCCCGGTATTTGTCCTGCATTTGTACGACCGCGCCTTGCTCAACCGTGCCGCGTTGCGCGTGGCCGGTTACACCCGCAGCACGCCGAACCCGCCGGGTGGCGAGATTGTGCGCGATGCCAACGGTGAGCCGACCGGCATGCTGGTCGCCCGGCCCAACGCGATGATTCTGTACTCGACGCTGGCGAAGGGGCCGAAGTTGCCGCTGGAGTATCAGGTCAACTCCACCCGCCAATTCATGCGCGAGCTCAATCGTCTCGGCCTGACCAGCGCCATCGATGCTGGCGGCGGTTTCCAGAATTATCCGGACGATTATCAGGTGATCGAGCAGTTGGCCAAGGACCAGCAGCTGACCATTCGCATCGCCTACAACCTGTTTACCCAGAAGCCCAAGGAAGAGCTGACCGATTTCAAAAACTGGACCAGCAGCGTGACCCTGCATCAGGGCGACGATTACCTGCGGCACAACGGCGCCGGGGAAATGCTGGTGTTCTCAGCGGCGGATTTCGAGGATTTCCTTGAGCCGCGTCCGGACTTGCCGCAAACCATGGAAGACGAGCTGGAGCCGGTGGTGCGTCACTTGGTCGAGCAGCGCTGGCCGTTCCGTTTGCACGCCACGTACAACGAATCCATCAGCCGCATGCTCGACGTGTTCGAGAAGGTCAATCGCGACATTCCGTTCAACGGTTTGCCGTGGTTTTTCGACCACGCCGAAACCATTACACCGCAGAACATTGAGCGGGTGAGGACGCTGGGTGGCGGTATCGCGATTCAGGATCGCATGGCATTCCAGGGCGAATATTTCGTTGAGCGTTACGGCGCCAAAGCCGCCGAAGCGACCCCGCCGATCAAACGCATGCTGGCCGAAGGTGTACCGGTCGGCGCCGGCACCGATGCCACGCGCGTGTCCAGCTACAACCCCTGGACTTCGCTGTACTGGATGGTCAGCGGTCGCACGGTCGGGGGCCTGGAACTGCATGCCGAGGGCTTGTCTCGTCAAACCGCACTGGAGCTGTTCACCCACGGTAGCGCCTGGTTCTCTTCCGAGCAGGGCAAGAAAGGCATGATCAAGGTCGGCCAACTGGCTGACGTCGCAGCCTTGAACGCGGATTTTTTCAGCGTCGACGAAGAAGCGATCAAGTGGATCGAGTCGGTGTTGACCGTGGTCGGTGGCAAGGTGGTGTACGCCGCCGGTGACTTCGAAAAACTCGGGCCGGCCAGCGTACCGGTGCTGCCGGACTGGTCACCGGTGGTGAAAGTGCCGGGGCACTGGCGTCCGACCTCACCGATGCAGGCGCAGGTTCACCATTGCAGCGGGCCGTGCGGCGTGCATTCCCATAGCCATGAAAAGGCGCGGTTGTCGAATGCGCCGGTCAGCGATTTTGCGGGTTTCTGGGGCGCGTTTGGCTGCTCGTGCTTCGCGTTCTGACGATCAAAAAAAGCGCCGACCCTTCACGTCGGCGCCGTATGTAATACCCATCCACCGAGGAGTTTCACATGAGCAACGTTCCGTACAAACGCCTGAACAAAGATGACGCCGTTGTCCTGTTGGTCGACCACCAGACGGGCCTGATCTCGCTGGTTCAGGATTTCTCGCCGAACGAATTCAAGAACAACGTACTGGCCCTGGGCGATGTGGCCAAGTTCTTCAAGCTGCCGACCATCCTGACCACCAGCTTCGAAAACGGCCCGAACGGCCCGATGGTTCCCGAGTTGAAAGAGCAATTCCCAGACGCGCCGTATATCCCGCGTCCAGGCCAGATCAACGCCTGGGATAACGAAGATTTCGTCAAAGCCGTTAAAGCCACTGGCCGTAAGCAACTGATCATCGCCGGTGTAGTCACCGACGTTTGCGTGACGTTCCCGACGCTGTCGGCGCTGGCTGAAGGGTTTGAAGTGTTCGTGGTGACCGATGCCTCGGGTACTTTCAACGAAACCGTGCAACAAGCAGCCTGGGCGCGCATGGCGGCGGCCGGTGCTCAACTGGTGAACTGGTTCTCGGTGGCCTGCGAGCTGCAGGGCGACTGGCGCAACGACATGGAAGGCCTGGCGAACCTGCTGTCACCGCGCATTCCGAACTACCGCAATTTGATGAACAGCTACTCGGTGCTGACGTCGAAATAAGTTTGCGATCGCACAGAAAAATGCCCGCGAATGCGCGGGCATTTTTGTGTCTGACACAACACCTTTCTGTGATGATTTTTTTGTGGCGAGGGAGCTTGCTCCCGCTTGAGTGCGCAGCGCTCACAAGAAAATGGGCCTGCTTCGCAGCCCAGCGGGAGCAAGCTCCCTCGCCACAAAAGCTCCTCAACACAAAAACTAATCGTGTTGACGTTTCTGCAGCCAACTCAGGAATCCGCTTTTCCTGATCGGTACCGGTGTGGTCATCAACGCCAACCGACTGCTCTGCTGTCTGACCGCCTGCAGCTTGTTCAACGCCCGACCCACTTCGACACGTTGTTCCATGCAGTTACGGGTCAGGGATTTGTCGATCCGGTAAATGATGCACGAGGTCAATGTGGTGAAGGTCGCCTGCGAGGGCGTATCGGCGAGAATGCTTTGCTCGCCCATGACTTCGCTCGGCCCCATACGCCCGGCTTCGGTTTGCCCAGTGCCATTGGGCACGGTGGCGCTGACCACGCCGGTGGCGATCACCATCAAGCTGTCTGGCACTTCGCCCAATTCCAATACCACCTGACCTGCCGCGTACTGCTGCGGGACCATCGACTGGGCGATCTGATCACGCTCATCCTCGCTCAAGGAACGGAAGATTTTCACTTCATCGAGCAACGCCCGTGCGCGGGTCGTCGGTTCAATCACGCCATCGAGCTGCCGGGAAATCCCCGCCGCTTCAAGGTGCCGATGCACCAGGTCGAACAGTTGATTGCGCACTTCGCTTTTTTTACCCAACTCGGCGATAAACCCGCTGGCTACGTATTCGGACATGGTTTCGCCAGACTCTTTCAGCACTGCTTTCGGTGCCGGGTTGAGCAGCAAACTGCTGCTGCCCTGAAGCGTGCGGTCCAGTGCATCCAGCACCCGACGCGGGCGAATGTGGTTAGGCACCTTAATGCTGATCGACACGCCGTGCATGTTGTTCGGCCGACTGAGGTTGACGATTTTTGCCTTGGCCGCCACCGAGTTCGGCACCACTGCCGTACTGCCGGCACTGGTCAGCAGGTGGGTGGCGCGCCAGTCGATGTCGAGCACTTTGCCCTCGACGCCGTCAATCATGATCCAGTCATCCACCTGATACGGCTTGGTGGTGTTGAGCACGATCCCGGAAAACACGTCGCTCAAGGTACTTTGCAATGCCAGGCCCACGACGATGGCCACGACGCCGGAAGTCGCCAGCAAACCTTTCACCGGCAGCTCCAGCACATAACCAGCCGCCGCGACGATGGCGATCAGAAACACCAGCGCGCCGATGACATCCTGCAGCAACCGACCGCTGTGACCGATGCGGCGCATCAGTACCAGACCGATGACCTCGGTGAGCACCCGTGCGGCGTACAGCCACCAGAGAATCCCCAGCGCCGTGGCGCTCAGTTGCGCGACAGGGTCCTCAGCCAACAGCGGCGCCTGCAACGGGCTCACGCCGGCATTGATCACCAGGGTGCTGAACATCGCGAACAGCGCAAGCCGCACGCCAACCCGCGTGACGCGATGCCGGAAAGGCGCGAGGTGCCAGAGCACGGCGTCGATCACCAGCAGCAAGGCACTCCAGGACAGCAGATGGGCGAGGAAAAAGGACATGGGGAAACTCCGGCTAAAATAACGCTTTCGATTCATGTAGCAGCTGTCGAACTGTGGCGAGGGGATAAATCCCCTCGCCACATAGCTACTACAAGGGCAAGCAGCTTCGCCACACATTGCTGTGTGGCGAGGTGGACTCAGTTCAAGTGAGTCTTGAGTTCCAATGCCGCCTGACGAACCGCCGCTTTCGCTTGCGGAATCTGGCTCAGCGGGTTGAGCAGGCCGAAGTCGTGAATCATGCCGTTGTAGCGCACGGCCGTGACCGGCACCCCGGCCGCGTCGAGGTGGCGCGCATAGGCTTCGCCTTCGTCACGCAACACGTCGAACTCGGCGGTTTGCACCAGGGCCGCTGGCAAACCTTTGAGCTGTTCGGCGCTGGCTTGCAACGGCGAGGCATGGATCTGCGCACGCTCGGCTGTGTCGGTGGTGTAGCTGTCCCAGAACCAGTTCATCATGCCCTTGGTCAGGAAGTGGCCTTCAGCAAATTGCCGGTACGATCCGGTGTCGAACTGTGCGTTGGTCACTGGCCACATCAAGAGCTGGAAGCGCAGCGCCGGAGTTTTCTGTTCCTTGGCCATCAAGGCCACGACCGCCGCCATATTGCCGCCGACGCTGTTGCCGGCCACGGCCAGGCGTTTGCCATCGACGCCGATTTCCTTGCCATGCTCGGCCACCCAACGGGTCGCGGCGTAAGCCTGGTTGATTGCGGTCGGGTAGTGCGCTTCCGGCGACGGCGTGTAATCGACATACACCGCGACAGCACCGGAGCCGACCACCAGGTCGTGGATCAGACGCTGGTGAGTCGGGTAATCGCCCAACACCCAGCCGCCACCGTGGAAGAACATGAACACCGGCAATTCACCTTTGACCTTGGCCGGCCGCACGATTTTCAGGTTGATGGTTTGCCCATCGACCTTGATCGCACGGTCGCTGACGTCCACACCCGCCAGATCAACCTTCACCGAGTTTTGCGCGCCGGTCAGTACTGCACGGGCATCTGCAGGGCTCAGTTGCTCAAGCGGCTTGCCACCGCCGGCAGCGAGGGCTTCGAGGAAGGCTTGCGTGTTGTGTTCGACACCCGGGCTGCCAGCGGCAAAGGCGTTGCCTACGGCCAAGGCGAGGAGGGAAGCGGTCAGGGTTTTTTTCACGATGTTCATGGTTAATTCCTTTTTAATTGTGCGTTCGGGTTTTGGTGTAGAAGCAGCGGCTGTCGCTGCACCGTGGACACAGATTAATAAGGTGTCTAAAAAGGAAAAAGCGGCTATAAAGTGTTTGACTGTCAACCAAGGCGTGACAATGAACCCGTTCGAAGATATGCGTATTTTTTGCCAGGTCATGGACTCTGGCAGCTTCACCGCGGCGGCCGATCAATTGGGCCTGTCCAAGCAGTTCGTCAGCCGGCGGTTGATGCAACTCGAAGAGCGTCTGGGGGTGCGGCTGCTCAATCGCTCCACGCGGCGACTGGACGTGACGCCACTGGGGCAGAGTTATTACGAGTCAGCCTTGCGCCTGCTGGGCGAAGTCGAGCAAGTGGAGCAGGGCATCGCCGGCCAGACCACCGAGCCTCGCGGCACAATTCGTATGAGCGCGCCGTTGTCGTTTGCGGTGGCGCATCTGGGCTGTTTGCTGCCGGTGTTTTTGCAGCGTTATCGCGATGTCACGGTGGAGGTCGACCTCAGTGATCGGCCGGTGGATTTGCTCAGTGAGGGTTATGACCTGGCGCTGCGCATCGGCATTCTGGAGGACTCGACGCTGATCGCCCGACGCATCGCTTCCATCCAGCGGGTGTACTGCGCCAGCCCGGCTTACCTGGCTGAACGCGGTACGCCGCTCAAACCCGAAGATTTGCACAATCATGACTGCCTGCCTTACGGCCACGGGCGTCAGGTGCAATGGCGTTTCGAAGGGCAGGGCAAGCCGATGGTGGTCAATGTCACCGGGCGGATGCGGGTCAACAATGGTGAACTGCTCAGGGATGCGGCGATTGCCGGTATGGGGATTACTTACTTGCCGACCTTCATAGTGGGTTCGGCGCTGAAGGACGGCAGGCTGTTGCCGGTGTTGGACGCGTTTGGTTCCGAGCCGTTGACGTTGTCGGCGGTCTATCCGCAGCATCGCCAGAGTTCGCGACCAGTGCAGGCGCTGATCGAGTTTTTGCGGGAGCGGCTGGATCAGACTCAGGGTGGGTTGTAGCGCGCCGGATCACAGAATTCCTTGTAGGAGCGAGGCTTGCCCGCGAAGGCGTCGTATCAGTCAACGCTTGTGTTGAATGTCACGACGCCTTCGCGGGCAAGCCTCGCTCCTACAAAGGGTTTGTGGGGTTCTTGTGATCAGTGTTTGTCAGCTCTTTTTGTCGTCGCCCGGTTCACCGCCGACATGCACGCCGTGATCGTCGCCGACTTCACCGGAGCGATGCACGCCGTGGTCATCGCCGACTTCACCCGCGCGATGCACGCCGTGATCGTCGCCGACTTCACCGGCGCGATGCACACCGTGATCGTCGCCTACTTCACCGGCGCGATGCACACCGTGATCGTCGCCGATTTCACCGGCGTGATGAACCCCGCGATTGTGGCCGACTTCGCCCGCGTGGTGAACGCCGTGATCATCCCCCGGTTCGGCGTGGGTGCCACTGCGCCCGGAAGAGGATGAGGCCGAGTTGCCCGAATGGCCCGAGCCATGGTCGCTGCCACTGTGACCGCTGCCGCTATTGCCGCCACTGCCGCTTC
Source organism: Pseudomonas lyxosi (assembly GCF_047758685.1). Taxonomy (NCBI): domain Bacteria; kingdom Pseudomonadati; phylum Pseudomonadota; class Gammaproteobacteria; order Pseudomonadales; family Pseudomonadaceae; genus Pseudomonas; species Pseudomonas lyxosi. Next base: position 5,809,576 of record NZ_CP180481.1, on the reverse strand, counting down.
CACCGTGACTGCCGCCACTGCCGCTTCCGCCGTGACCGCCGCCATTGCCGCCGCCACCGCTTCCACCACCGCCGCCAGAGCCCCCGCCACCTCCACCGCCAGAGCCACCACCGCCCCCGCCACCAGAGCCGCCCCCTCCGCCACTCCCGCCATCCTTGGCCTGTGCGCTCGATACACCGGACAGGCTGTCTGGAATCAATACGGTAGACGCCGACAGAACTGCGCCAATCGCTACTGCCAGTAAAAGCTTGTTGATGTGCATGTCGTTCTCCGTCTTCTTATTCAGGTTGGAACGTTGATGAACAATGCAACTTGCTGCTCGATTCAATGGGTGAACACCGCAGCGCGCTGATTAATTCAGTTGCAACGTGGATGAACGATGAACGGTACAACTCGACCCTGTTCCAGCGGGTCAGTGAATACTCGAGGCCAGCTCGAAAATCGGGATGTACATCAGGATCACAATCACCCCGATCAGCAGGCCGATGAAGGTCATCAGCAAGGGTTCGAACAGCCGTACGAACCATTCGATCCAGCGGCTGATTTCTTCGTCGTAGAAGTCGGCGCTGCGCTCCATCATTTGCCCCAGGTTGCCGGACTGCTCGCCAGCGCGCAGCAAGCGCAGGGACACCGGTGTCACCAGATGATTGAGTTCCAGGGCGGTCGACAGCGACTGGCCCTCGCGCACCCGTTCGCAGGCCTGGTCCAGGCGCGCGCGGGAGGCGACGGTGAGCAGGCCGCGCACCATGCCCATGGCGGTGACGAGGGGAATGCCGCCTTGCAGCAGAATCCCCAGCGAGCGGTAGAAGCGCGCCAGTTCGTACATGAAAATGCGTTGATGGACCGCCGGAAGTTTTTCAATCACACGGTCCAGGCCCCGACGAAAGGCCGGTTGGCGCTGGAGCAAGGTGAGGGCGACGATGATCGCCAGCAATGCGCCGAAGAATTCGCCCTGATGGGCGTGCAGGAACATCCCGCTGCTCATCAGGATCTGCGACAGCCACGGCAGGTTCGAGCCCAGCCCTTCGAACACCAGGCTGAAGCGCGGCACCACGTAGCCCATCAGAAACAACACCACGCCACCGCCCACCACCAGCAATAGCAGGGGGTAGATCGAAGCGCTGACGATTTTTTGCCGAACCTCGTCCATGCGCTGGCGATAGCTGACATAGCGGCCCAGGGCATCGCCCACGGCGCCGGTCTTCTCGCTGGACTGTACCAACGCAACGTAAAGAGGAGGGAATACCGCCGACAACTGGGCCAGTGCCTGGGAGAACGATTTGCCTTCATAAAGCAGGCGCACCAGTTCGCTCAAGGTCTTGCGGGCCTGGGGCGCGTTCTCTTTTTCCGCGAGGCTTTCCAGCGCATCGATCAACGGCAGGCCCGCATTGAGCAACGTGGTCAGTTCCTGGCTGAACAGCACCAGGTTGAAGGTCTCGCGCTGCCTGACGCGCAGCGCACGCCAGTGACGCTCGGCGTACAGGCTGATCACCCGATAGCCCTGGTCTTCGACGATGCGCCGGGCTTCGCTGTGGCCGAGCGCCTCGACGGTCATCGAGACGACGCCGGCCTTGCCAACGGCTTTGAGATGAAAACGCATGATCGCCTCCCGTCATTGCCAGCTGGTGACTTCGGCGTTTTCGCCTTCGCCGCCGGGTTGTCCGTCCTTGCCCATGGACAACAAGTCGTATTCGCCGTTTTCGCCGGGGTAGCGATAGGTGTAGTTACGGCCCCATGGATCCTGCGGCAGTTTTTTCTGAAGGTAAGGCCCGGTCCATTTGGTTTCATCGCTGGGCGCGGTGACCAGCGCCTGCAAACCCTGTTCGGTCGATGGGTAATGACCGACCTCCAGACGGTACAGGTCCAGTGCTTTGCCCAGGCCTTCTATTTGCGCCTTGGCCACCTTCACTTCGGAGCGGCCCAGTTGGGCGAAATACTTCGGCGCGACGATGCCAGCCAACAGCCCCAGCACCACCAACACCACCAACAGTTCGAGCAGGGTGAACCCGCGTTGAGTACGCGGGGCGGAACGCAAACGCTGATTCATGATGACCTCACACAGTCGGCAGAAGGGTCGCCGTGAAGGCTTATGCAATTGCCATGCACATGCCCGGAGATTCTTCTGCAACCCCTGCATTACGGGCCTTTGCGCATCCGGCGCAGTGCTTGCATACGGCTGGTTTACTACCGGCCATTGGGGCATTAGCCCCATTTTTCGGGGCCGGGCAGGGGAGGCGAAAAAATGAAAACACTCACCACAGGACTGCTCGGTCTGCTGGTGCTGACCGGCGTCGTACAGGCCGATGTGTTCGTTTCCGTGGACGCCAAGGGCAGCTACGTTCTGTCCAATGTCCACCGTCCCGGCCGCACCTATGAACGGGTGATTCACGAGCCAGAACCCACCCGGGTCAGCATGGATCAGCAACCGCAGATGATTGCCCGGCAGCCCTATGCCGAGCTGGTTTCGGCGGCTGCCACGGCCAATGAATTACCGGCAGCGCTGTTGCATGCGGTGATCCAGGCCGAGTCCGCGTATGACTCCCGTGCGCGGTCACCCAAAGGGGCTGGAGGGTTGATGCAATTGATGCCTGGCACCGCCCGGGAGTTGGGGGTGAAGAATGTCTACGACCCGAAAGCCAACATTCAGGGTGGCGCCAAATATCTCAAGCGCCTGATGACCCTGTTCGATAACGACATCAGCCTCGCCGTGGCGGCCTACAACGCCGGGCCGCAAGCGGTGCTCAGCCGTGGCGGGGTGATCCCGCCGTTCGCCGAAACCCAGCGTTACGTGCCCAGTGTCTTGCGCCAATACCGACGCTTGCAGGGTCTGGCCGCGGATGCGCCGCTGTGATTGGGGACCGTGGGGCACGTTCCCCCAATAGTGGGGCAACACAACCGGTAGCAGCTGCCGAGCCTGCGAGGCTGCGTTCGGCTGCGAAGCAGTCGTGAGATCCGACAACGCAGTGTTTCAGGAAAACTTCCTGCTCAGGTTTTACGACTGCTGCGCAGCCGAACGCAGCCTCGCAGGCTCGGCAGCTGCTACGGGATGTGCGTTTTGGGGAAGTTATCTTCAGCCCCGAATGGTGGGGGGAATGGGTGGGGAATATCCCCCGAGTTGTTAAGTCGTTCGTATAACCAATTGAAAAATAACTAAATTATTTGTGGCATGCGGATTGCTCAAGGGGTTTGTCGAGACTTATTCCTAATGAGTACCATAGCGAGGCCCGTGATCATGACCGGCATACCCTACGCTCCGTCCTTGTTAAATCTGCTGCTGTTGGTGGCGTCGATGCTGGGCATTGGGCTGGCCGAAGCGGCCGTGCGTTGCGAGCGCAATCTGGTGGCCAACGTCGTGGCGCTGGATCAGCCGCTGATGTTCAACCGCCTCGGCGCGCAAAACGTCAACGGCATGATGTTCGCCCTGCGCCGCGATGTGGTCGATGACCATAAGATATCCCTGGCCCAGGGCGGGGCGGCGGTGCCGGGCAAAGTCTCGCTGCGGCCCGACAAGCGTCCTCGTCCACTGGTACTGCGCGTCGCTGCCGGTGACTGCCTGACCATCAACCTGCAGAACCTGCTCGCTTACCAGGCCAACCCCGGCAGTCACGAAAACGGGGAGGAGGGTGAGATTGAGGGCGAAGTCGCCATCGGCAACGTAGACCAATTCAAGGTCGATGAGCAGGTCGCCGACCGCCACGTCGGCTTCCAGGTCAACGGCATGCAAGCGGTCAACAGCATCGACGACATTGCGTCCTATACCGGGCGCAACGCCAATACCTTGATTGCCCCCGGCGCGACCCGTTCCTACACCTTGTACGCCGAGCGCGAAGGGGCGTTTGCCGCCAGCAGCCGCGGCGCGACCTTCGGCGGAGAAGGGGATGCAGGCAACGTGGCCAACGGGCTATTCGGCCAAGTGGTGGTGGTGCCCAAGGGCGGCCGCACCTATCGCAACACCGTGACCGAAGAAGAGATGCGCCTGGCCAGCGTCGGCCGCACCCCGGCCGGTCAACCGATTGTCGATTACCAGGCGCGCTACCCGCAGCGTGAACCGTGGATCCGTGAGGGCAAGGCAGGCACGCCGATCATCAACATGGTCGACGGCAATGAAATCATTTCCAGTGAGAGCGACGCGATCGTGATGGGCAGCAACGCCGACGGCAGCTTCCCGCCGTCGACTTATCCGCTGGAAGCCATCGGCAAACGCAACCCGGCGATCCCGAATCGTCTGGAACCGTTCCGCGATTTCGCCTCGCAGTTCCAGGATGAAACCGCCGCGACCCAGGCGTTCCCTGCTTACTGGGCGGACCCGGTGATGGCCCACGTGCTGGAGCCGACCCGCGACTCGTTCATGATCAACTATGGCTCCGGAGGCATGGGCGCCGAAGTGGTCGCCAACCGTTTGGGTGTCGGGCCGATGCACGATTGCCTGTCCTGCGCCTATGAAGAATTCTTCCTCAGCTCGCACACCGTCGGCGACGTGGCGATGCTGGTGGACGTGCCGGCCAACGCCGGCCTGGAAAATATTCGTCCCGGTGAAACGCCAAGCGCCGATCAGATCGGGGTCAAGGCGACCATGGCGCTGTACCCGTCCGAGCCGTCCAACGTCAACCACAGCTACATCGGCGACTTCATCAAATTCCGCAACACCCACAACGGTCACGAGCAGCACATTTTCCACCTGCACGGGCACCAGTGGTTGTTCAACCCCAACGACGACAACTCCGACTATGTGGACGCCCAAGGCATCGGTCCGGGCGCCGGTTACACCTACGAAATCGCCAACGGTGGTTCGGGCAACCGCAACCGGGTCGCGGGCGATGCGATCTATCACTGCCACTTCTATCCGCACTTTGCCCAAGGCATGTGGAGCATGTGGCGGGTGCATGATGTGTTCGAAGAAGGCACCAAACTCGAGGTTTCCCAACAGGGCGCCGACGGTTATCACAGCGAACCTTATGCACTGCGCAGCGGTAAACCGGCGGCAGGCGCCCGGGCCTTGCCCGATGGCGAGATCGTTGCCGGTACACCGATTCCAGCCGTCGTGCCGTTGCCAGGCAAAGCCATGGCGCCGATGCCGGGCAAAGTCGCGGTCGTGCCGAAAATCGGTGCAACCCTGGTGGCCGGTGGTGATGACGACGATGACGAGGAGGATGACGATGACGACGACGAACAACTCAGCGGTAACGGCGGCGTTCAGGCCATCGGTTCCCTGGCCCTGGTGGATCGCAGTGCAGCCAACCGCAATGCCGACGGCAGCCTGAAAAACCCTGGCTATCCGTTCTGGATCGGCGGCATGGAAAGCTCGGTCGGCCAACGCCCACCGACCCCACCGCTGGACATGCTCGACGCTGCCAAGGCGCAGGCCTTGAAAACCAGCGGCAACGCCTTGTGGGCCAACCTCGACCCGGCTCAGTCCGGTGGCTGGGACGGTGGCCTGGGGCGCCATTCTCTGGACGGCTTCTCCTCCGGTGGCCAGGCGCGCACCATTACCACGTCCCTGGATTTCTCCAAGGAAGTGACGCGCGCCAAGCCGATTTACATGCCGGAAGAGGGCACCGAAGTCGAACAGGCGGCCATGGCGTTCCACGCCAAAAAAGACCACCCAAGCTTCGCCGTGCTGCCCGGTAATCAAATCGTGGCGCGCAACTTCCGCACCAACGGCGCCTTGCCGATCGCGGGCGCACCGTATTACGAACCGTGCATGGATGACCGGCAAAAACGTCTGACCAGCAGCGCCGGCACCGGCGAGTTCAACAGCGGTGAGCGGGTCGACGGCATGTCCTTCAGCGGTTCTTCGACATTCACCGCCGACCGTCCACGGGTCTATAAAGCCGCGAACATTCAGTTCGACGCGGTCTACAACAAGGTCGGTTACCACTTCCCGCAAGCGCGCATTCTCGCGCTGTGGGAAGACGCCTGGCCGGTGATCAACAAGCAGCGTCCGCCAGAGCCTTTGGTGATGCGCATGAACACCTTCGACTGCGTGCAGTACCAGCAAACCAACCTGGTGCCGGCCACCTATGAAATGGACGACTATCAGGTGCGCACGCCGACCGACGTGATCGGCCAGCACATTCACCTGCCGAAATGGGACCTGACGGCCGCCGACGGTTCGGCCAACGGCTGGAACTACGAAGACGGCGTGCTTTCCCCCGGTGCAGTGCAAGAACGCATCCACGCCATTCGCGAGTTCAACCAGTGCCAAGGCACCGATCCGCGTGATGGCACGCCGGCCTGCCCGAAAGCCAAGGCTCACCCGTTCTTCGGCCAATATGGCCGGGCCGACTGGGTTGGCGCGCGGACAGCGATGCAGCGCTGGTTTGTCGATCCGGTGGTGAACGCCAAAGGCGTCGACCGTGGCCTGGGGACCATTTTCACCCACGACCACCTCGGCCCATCGACTCACCAACAGATCGGTCTGTACGCCACCGTGTTGGCAGAACCGGCCGGTTCGACCTGGTTCCACGCCGAAACCGGCGAGCCGTTGTACAGCGGCGCGCGGCAGGACGGCGGACCCACTTCGTGGCAAGCGGTGGTGTCCACCGGTGACCTGGACGGCGACGGCAAGAACGACAGCTTCCGTGAGTTCTTCCTCGAATACAGCGACTTCCAGCACGCCTATGAAGCGGGTGTGTACGTGGGCGCTGGTCCGAATGGCGTGCCTAATCCGCAAGCTTTCCCGGCCACGGCTGACAGCTTCCGCTACGCGATCAACCCACCGGTGCGCAAAGAAGCCGAGACCTTGCTTGAACAGGTGGTCGAAGCCCGCGGTGGACTGATGCCCGGTTGCCCAAGCCGGCCATGCCCACAAGCAATCTCGGTCGATGACCCCGGCATGTTCGTGGTCAATTACCGCAACGAACCGCTGGCCCTGCGGGTGTACGACCCGAACAAGGTCGGGCCGGACGGCAAGCGCGGCATGCAGGCCGACGGCCTCGGCGGCGACCTCGCGTACGCCATGCAAAGCCGTACCGACCGGGCCATCCCGGCGATGAACCTGGCGCCCAACCTGGTGACTGCGGCCACCGGTCCAACCGGCGGCACCACGCTGTTTCCGCCACACATCAACCGTGGCGGCGCCGAACCGGGTGATCCGTTCACCCCGATGCTGCGCACCTACACCGGGGACAACGTGCGGCTGCGGGTGCATGCCGGTGGTCACGAAGAAGAGCACAACGTAACCCTGCACGGTGTGAAGTGGCTGCAAAGCGGTTCCGGTTTTGGCAACAGCTCCAACTCCGGCTGGCGCTCGTCGCAAATGATCGGGATCTCCGAGCAGATGGGCTTCAATGCGCCGGTGTCGATGATCTCCAGCGCAACCGCGACCACCGGGGATTACCTGTACTCGATGGACGCCTCCCTGGAAGGTTACTGGAGCGGGATCTGGGGCGTGATGCGCAACTACACGGCCCAACGCAGCGACCTGTTCGCGCTGCCGAACAACGCGAAACCGGCCGGTATGCGCAACACCGTGGCATTCGATGGCATCTGCCCACGGATCGGCGCCAACCCCAATGGCATCGGCACCCGGCCGACACCACAACGCAACTATGAAGTGGTCGCGGCGCTGGCCAACGACATCCTTCGTAATCCGTTGAACCTGGCCATCGGTGATCCGGCGGGGGTGGGGCAGCATGTCGGCGGGCCATTGAATCCGGCGGGCGGTACCCTGGTGTTCAACTCGCGGCCCATGAACATTCCTCAGGTTACGGTGAACGACCCCGAGGACGGGACGACCTTCACCATCGGCGGGCAAAGTGGCCCGTTACATGACCCGACGGCGATCCTTTATGTACGCAAGGGCGACCTCGATCCGATCACCGGCAAGCTCAAACCTGGTGTGCCGGTCGAACCGCTGGTGCTGCGCGCGGCGGCCGGCGATTGCATCAACATCACCCTGGAAAATCGTCTGCCCATGGTGATGCCGGACCTGACTCAGACGGCTACGGTGATGGGCATGGTCAAGCGTGACCGCCACGATGGCGAGGGCTCGACCACCTTCAGCAATAACCTGATGCGGCCGTCCAGCACAGTGGGCCTGCACGCACAACTGCTGGCGTACGACATCACCAAATCCGACGGGACTAACGTCGGCACCAACCCGATCCAGACCGTGCCGCCGCGTGTCGGCAATGTCGGCGCGTACCCGACGCGTACCTATCAGTACTACGCCGGGCACCTGGAGCGTGAAGGCAAACCGGTCACGCAACTGGGCCGCAGTGTCGACAACATCAACGCCACGGCGGTGGAGTTTGGCGGGCTGAATTTCACCCCGGCGGACGTCATCAAGCAACCGCAGAAAGGCCTTGGCGGTGCGATGAGCATCCTGCCGGTCGGCGCCACCTGGGTTGACGATGCACGCAAAGTCTCTGCGACGGTCACCGCACCGGGGCAGACCACCTACCGCGATTTTGCGATGGTCTGGCAGAAGGCGTTGAACATGCGCTGGGCCAATGGTCGTCCGGTGGAAGGTATTGCTTCGGAGGCCGGTGTACCGACCGATCCGCAGGACAACTCGAGCATGGCCATCAACTACAGGGCCGAGCCACTGTGGTACCGCTTCGGGCTGGCGCCGGATGCGCCGTTCGGTCACGCCGATGGCCATGGTTATGGCGACGTGCCCAACGCGCACATGGCGTACAGCAATGCGCTGGTGGGAGGCGATCCGCAGACGCCGGTGCTGTACGTCAAGCCGGGGCAACCGTTCCGCACGCACATCATGATGCCCACCGGTGGCAGCCGTGGCACGACCTTCCAACTGGATGGTCACGTCTGGTCGGTCAACCCGTTCCAGTCGGAGAAGAGCGATACCGGTGGCTATCCGATGAGTACACCAGGGGTGGGCTCGGTGCGGTTCGGCTACAACCCGATGTCGATGTACATCGGCGCCCACGAAAGCATCTTGCCGGCGGCGCACTTCAGCTTCATGCACCCGAGCGCCGGGGGCAGCAACGCGATACCGGGCGACTACCTGTTCCGTGATTACGGGGCCTACGGCAACACCGCCGGGCTTTGGGGATTGCTGCGGGTGACCAACGAACCTGAACCGGCTCCGGCACCTTGAGCCATAGCAGACACAGATCTGAAGGGGAGAAGTGTTATGAACAGGACCATCAAAATCGCCGGATGTGCACTGGTTGTGGGGTTGGCGCTGATCTGGCTGGGAGTGTGGCGCACGACGGCCCCGACCATGCTGAGCGAGGTCGCACTGCCGGACACCTGGAGCGGCCAGACGCTTGAGCGTGACGGGGTGTCGGTGGCGCTCGAGGTGCGGCCGTTGGCGCAGGACGGCGTGCTGCGCGAGGGTGGATTCGCTGACGTGCGCTTTCGGGTCACTGACAGCGCTTCGGGCCAGCCACTGTCGGGTGTCGCCCCCGGTGCCTGGCTCGATCCGGAAACCGTCGCCGCCGACCAGGCCCAGGGCCGCGAACACAGCTGCAAATCCCGGGTCGGGGTGTTTCTGAAATCGAGCATTGGCGCGCGGCCGTTGCTCGATCTGAACAGCTACTTCCTGCTGGTGATGAACCGCGATGCCAGCGTCTCGGTGGTCGACCCGTCGGTGTCGGTGGGCGGGATCACCAGCACGATGGCGCGGATCGACATCAAGCAACCGCCGATGGATTGGGTCACGCCCAGAGACAACAAGCGGGCGTTCGTCTCAATGCCGACCGCCGATGAAATTGCGGTGATCGACAGCGAGCAATTCAAGTTGATCGACTCGGTCGCGGCTGGCAGCAACCCGGTACGGCTGGCATTACAACCGGATGAGCGTCTGCTGTGGGTCGGCAACAACGCGAAATCGCCCGAGGCGTCCGGGGTGACGGTGATCGACACGCACAGCCTCAAAACTCTCAAACACCTGGCCACCGGTGCCGGGCATCACGAAATCGCTTTCAGCAAGGACAGTCGTTTTGCCTTCGTCACCAACCGCGATGACGGGACGCTGAGCATTATCGACATCGCCAGCCTGACCATCAGCAAGCAACTCAAGACCGGCTCGCACCCGTTGTCCGTGGCGTACTCGCCGCTGTCCCAGGCGGTGTATGTCGCCGATGGCAAGGACGGCACGGTGACCGTGGTTGACACCACCAGCCTCGCGGTACGGCGGGTGATCAAGATGAAACAGGGCCTGGGCCCGATGGGTTTCAGCGCTGACGGTCGTTTCGGCATCGCGCTCAACACCCTGGAGAACCAGGCCTCGGTGATCGACGCGGCTACCGACTCGTTGATCCATGAATCGGACGTGTCCGCCGAACCTTATCAAGTGGTGTTCACCAAGGCCTACGCCTACATTCGCGGACTGGCGTCGGCCAAGGTCACGATGATCAACCTGTCGTCCTTGGGTGATGGCCGCACGCCGATCAGCCAGGGCTTCGAAGCCGGACCTCAGGCGCCACGGCTGGCCGGTGACCTGCCGCTGGCATCGAGCCTGGCGGTGTCGCGGGACGACAACGCGGTGTTTGTGGTCAACCCGGTGGACAACACCACCTACTTCTACGCCGAAGGCATGAATGCGCCGATGTCCGGCTACCCCAATCGCGGGCAGGTGGCGCGGGCGGCGATGGTCATCGACCGCAGCCTGCGCGAAGTCGAGCCGGGGCTGTACAGCGCCCGGATCAAACTGCCCGCCGCCGGACGTTTCGACGTGGCCTTCCTGCTGAACCAGCCGAACATCATCCATTGCTTCACGGCTTTGGTTGAGCCGGATAAAACCCTCACCCGGCACCCGGATGTGCCGAAGGTGGAATTCATGCTCGACACGTCCACGGCCGCCCTCGGCAGTCCTTACGTGGTGCGTTTTCGCATCGTTCAGGGCAAGCAGAAGGCACAGCGCAGCGGGGTCAAGGACGTTCAGGTGCGCTACTTCCGGGCCCCGACGTCCCGGGTCCAGCAAGTCGCCGCGCTGGAAGTGGGCGACGGCGTTTATGAAGCCCCGGTGACCCTCGACCAGAACGGCGCCTGGTACCTGCACGTACGCGCGGCGTCGCTGGGCGCGAGTTTCGACGACAAGACTTTTGCCAGCGTTCGGGTCCTGCCCGGCGATGCCCACTAAAAAGGAGTTTCGACATGAACCGATTCGCACACCGTGGACTGCTGACGTTCTGCCTGCTGGCCGCCGGTATCGGCCAGGCGCTGGCCCACTCGGCGGATGAACACGCCAGTCACGAAATGCCGGCCAAAAGCGCCCGTTCGGAAAGCGCCCAAGTCAAGTTCGCCGACGTGATGCTGGTGGACCAGAACGGCAAAGCGGTGCGCCTGGAAAAAGACCTGGTGACCAACAAGATTGTGGTCATGAGCTTCATCTACACCAGCTGCACCACTGTTTGCCCGGTGGTGTCGTCGATCATGGGCAAGGTGCAAAAACAGCTGGGTGCCCGGGTCGGCGGCGAAGTGCAACTGGTGTCGATCAGCATCGACCCGCAGCGCGATGACGCCAAACGCCTGAACGACTACGCCCGCAATTTCCAGAAAGGCCCGGGCTGGAGCTGGCTGACCGGCAGCTCGCAATCGATCAACGAAACCCTCAAGGGACTGGGCACCTTCAGCGGGGACTTCAAAAACCATCAGCCACTGATTCTGGTGGGTGACGGCAACAGCCGTCACTGGACCCGCTACTACGGCTTCACTGACCCGAAGGTGCTGGCCCGTGAAGTGGAGAAACTCAGCGGTCAGCGCAACATCCACGCCAAGCACACGGCCATCGCGATGGAGCAGCAGCCATGAGAGCCCTCGACTGGATCACTCTGACGGTTTGCTTTTGCCTGTTCAGTTCACTGGCGTCCGCCCACGAAGGGCACGAAGAGCCGGCACCGGCGGTGTCCGCCGTTGCCGTACCGCCCGGCTTGGTTACGGGCACTGGCACCCGCGATGCGAAAACCTGGTTCACCGACACGCCGTTGCAGGACCAGAACGGCGAGACCCTGCGTTTCTACAGCGACGCGCTGCAGAACCGCGTGGTGCTGCTCAATGTGATTTTCACCCGTTGCAACGATGCCTGCCCGCTGATCACCCGCAAGCTCAAGGAAGTGCGTGAGTTGCTGGGCGACAAGGCGGACGGCATCACTTTTATCTCCCTTACCAGTGATCCGCTGCGGGACACCCCGGCGGTACTCAAGGCTTACACCTTGAAGCAGGGCGTCGATGGCCCTCACTGGCTTTTTCTTACCGGCGACAAGGCACAGATGGACCTTGTATTGGGGCGCATCGGTCAGATCGTGCCGACCCCCGAGCAGCATTCAACACAATTGATCGTGGGTGACGTGGCCAACAAACGCTGGAGCAAAATCCGTCCCGATGCCCCGGCCGCCGCCATTGCCCAGCGCTTGCAGTTGCTGACAATGCCCGTGGCCGGTCGTTGAGCCCGCGCCATGAGAACTTCACTCGCTCTCGGCCTGCTACTGCTTGGCGGCCTGCATTTCGCCGCTGATGCGTTGCCGCTGAGCCCTGACGAAAGCGCCGGCAAACGGCTGTATCGCGAGGGTGTGTCCGCGAGTGGCGAGCCGATCATGGCGCGGGTCGGGGCGGCGGGCATACTGTTGCCCGCCACCAGCCTGCCGTGCGCCAACTGCCACGGCGCCGATGGCCTCGGGCGGCCCGAAGGCGGGGTGCGACCGCCGGATCTCAGCTGGTCGCGGCTCACCAGCACTTACGGCCAGCAGCAAATCAATGGCCGTAATTACCCGGCGTATACCGAAGGCACGTTGGTGCGTGCCATTCAGGAAGGGCGTGATCCGGGCAACAATCGGCTCGACCCGGCGATGCCGCGCTTCGTCCTGTCGATGAATGATCAGCGCAACCTCACGGCCTACCTCAAGCGCGTGACCGAGGACCGCGACCCCGGCCTGACCGCCGACAGTCTGCACCTGGGCACGTTGTTGCCACGTCAGGGGCTGTTGAGCGAGGAGGGCGCCACGGTGGCGGCGGTGCTCCGGGGCAGCGTGGCGCGAATCAACGAAGCGGGTGGGATTCATGGCCGACAGTTGCGCCTGACCATCGTCGATCCGGGCCCGGACCGAGCCAGTGCCGAGCAGGCACTGGATCAATTGATCGAGCAGGAACAGGTGTTCGCCCTGATCGCGCCGCTGGCGCCGGCACTGGACTCGGACCTGGCCGCGCGCCTGGAACGGGCCGGCATTCCGCTGATCGGACCGCTGTCATTGCTGGGCACGGCGCAGGCCAGTCGGCAGATTTTCGAACCGCTGCCGGGGTTGCGCGAGCAACTGATCGCCCTGGCCGAGTACGCCACCGTTAATTTACGGGTGATCCAGGGACCGACGCTGATCACTTACCCGGACGAGCCCAGTCAACGGTTGGCGGCGCAGAGCCTCGGCCAGTACTTGCAGGATCACGCCTGGCAAAAGGTCAGTCTGAAAGTCTACGACTCGGCGCAAGACGAACTGCCACTGGGCTCGCGGTCGGTGTTTTACCTGGGCGGCGGCGGCGGTTTCAGTCGCCTCGCCGAGCGCTTGCAGGCGGCGGGGCAGGTGCCTTATCTGTTCGCTGCGTCGAACCAGGTGGCGGGTGATCTGTTGCAGGTGCCCAGTGATTTTTCCCGGCGGGTGTTTCTGGCTTATCCGTTCGTGCCCAGTGACTGGACGCTGGCCGGACGCCTGGCCCTGACCCAACTGCGCCAACGCCAGGGGCTCGGCGGTCAGCATGCGATGCTGCAAGTCGGCGCGTTCAGTTCGATGTTGCTGCTCAGCGAAGGTATGAAGCAGGCCGGGCGCAACGCCAGCCGGGAGAAACTCATCAGTGCGCTGGAAGGCCTACATGACTTCGATACCGGGCTGACCCCGCTGATCAGCTTCGGTCCGGGCCGCCGCCTCGGCTTGCGCGGCGCGCATATCGTCACCGTGGACTTGCCCGACCAGCGCTTTTATCTGGTCGCGCCTTATAAACCCATTGCCGCTACACCCTGACTGGAGGTCTCGATCATGGCGCTCAAGACTCTGTTGCTCCTGCTCACGCTGTGGGTTCCCGTGGCGTTCTGCAGCAATGGCCCGGCCGCCGCGCGGGTCAATGGCGAGGAAATTTCCGAGTTTCGCCTGGAGCGCTATTTCGCCGAATACCTGGAGGATCAGGGCCGGGCGGTGGGCAGCCTCCGCAACCCCAAGGCCTACAAGAAATTACGTCAGGCAGCACTGACAGCCTTGATTGACAAAGAATTGCTCTGGCAAGAAGCCGTCAAGCGCGGGGTGGTGGTCAGTGACGCGGTGGTGCAACGCCAGGTCGATCAGACCCGGCAGGCCATGGGCGGTGGCGACGTGTTCGCCCAGCGCCTGGAAGAGGCCGGTTTCGACGAAGTCGGTTACACCGAGTACACCCGCCGTGAACTCGCGGCCCAGCAAGTGTTTGCCGACCTCACCCAGGTCGCCGGGCCTGACGAAAAACAGGTCCGTGCGTTCTATGAAGAGCATCGCGCCGAGATGAGCCGGCCGGAACAAATCCAGGCACGGCACATCCTGATCAAAGTGCCTCAAGGCGCTGATGCCGCCACAGTTGAAACAGCCCGGCTACGCTTAGAGGAGATGCGTGTGAAAATCAGTGCGGGTGAGGATTTTGCCAGCGTGGCCCGGACCGGTTCCGAAGACGCTTCCGCTAGCGAGGGCGGAGATCTAGGCTATTTTCCTCGTGGGCGGATGATGCCTGAATTCGAAGCCGCTGCCTTTGCCCTGGCACCGGAGGCGGTCAGTGCACCGGTGCGTACGCCGTTGGGCTGGCATTTAATCTACCTGCAGAACCACTTGGAGGCGACCGATGTCTCAGAGGTGCAAGGGCTTGAAATGGTCCGGGCTTACCTTGCCCGACAGCAACAGGCTCAAGCTCGTCTTCAGGTTCTCGCACAGTTGCGATCAAGCAATCGAATCGAACGGATTGACGATGATTGAAGGTTCCCCCCCCAATAGTGGGGAAAAGCTTCAAGGCGTATCCGAGTGCTTCCCCGCCTTTGGGGGATGGAGTTTCTGGACGAAATGGTTTTTTCATGAAAATCAAAGACGTGCAACGGTAAAAAACCGGCGCTCAGCCTGGCATGAAGTGTGCGTTAGCCTCAGTGAAGGCGCGTACTCCCAGGGCTGGAACATCGGACCTGCGGCTTCAAGGAGTCGACCTTGTTAAACAAAATACTGGTTGTCGAAGACGAACAGCTGCTTGCCGAAAACCTCAAGGATTACCTTCAGGCGCAAGCGCTGGACGTCCGGATAGCTCACGATGGTGCGATGGCAATCGGCGAGGCCGAGCGTTTTGCACCCGATGTGATGGTGTTCGATTACCGCTTGCCCGACATGGAAGGCTTTGAGGTGCTCGATGCTGTCCGCCTGAACAGGAAGTGTCATTTTGTGCTGATTACCGGGCACCCAACCGCTGAAGTCTGTGAGCGGGCCCGGCAACTGGGAGTCAGCCATATCCTGTTCAAACCGTTTCCATTGGCGGAATTGGCCCGAGCAGTCTGCGACCTTCTGGGGATGGAGCGCGAACCCAAAGCAGGCATGAGCAATTCGCAAGGTTTTGTCGAACGACGCCAGAGCAGGACCGAGAGTTTCCCGCTGCAGTTGTACGACGGCAGTTGGGTGCTGGCAGATCGTCGACGAAGTCTATCGACCTCCATGGCACCAGACGACGAACAATTGCTCACCGGGGAGTAGTGGCGCGACAAGACGTTCCGGCATCCGCCGCAATGGCCTGCCGCGTCGACAGGGCTCAAAGCCCCCGGCGTTGGAGAGCATGCCATGGACCGTCTATTCCTTGCCGTCGAACCGGCGCTGTTGGACTGTGTACCGTCTCGCTTTTCCAGTGAACAACTGGCCCAGGCACGTTCCCTGGCCGCCAGTTCCGGCGAACGGGTACTGGAAGCCCTCGGGGGGTTGTGCGAACTGGCCCCCATGCCCTTCATCCAGTGCCTCGGCGCGACCCTGCATTATCCGGTGCTCGACACCGACAGCCTGTTCAAAGCCACCCCGGTGTTCGACCGGGTCACCCTGGCCCAATGCATCAAGCGCGAATTCATCCTGCTGCGTCACGACGATGCGGTCATCGGTGTGTTTGCCGACCCCTTCGATACCTCACGCCTGGCCTGGATCGACGACTGCCTGCACGGCGCGCCGCTGTACCTGGTGCATGCCGACGACCTGAAAGCCTACCTGGCACGCCACGAAGAGAGCTTCCACGCCGTGGAATCACTCAACGCCCAGGCCGACGCCAATGTCGAAATCGATACCCTGCAAAGCCTGTCCCTGACCAGCATCAGCGAGGACGCCAGCGTCGTCGTCA
The DNA here is from genome assembly GCF_047758685.1 of Pseudomonas lyxosi. Lineage (NCBI taxonomy): Bacteria > Pseudomonadati > Pseudomonadota > Gammaproteobacteria > Pseudomonadales > Pseudomonadaceae > Pseudomonas > Pseudomonas lyxosi. Next base: position 5,793,307 of record NZ_CP180481.1, on the reverse strand, counting down.
AACTGGTCAACTCGACCCTTTACGACGCATTGAAAATGCACGCCAGCGATATCCATCTGGGCACCACCGGCAGCGGCCTGGTGATCAAGTACCGGATCGATGGCGTGCTGAACAACATCAGCAAAATCCAGGGCAGCGAATTCGCCGAGCAAGTGATTTCCCGGGTCAAGGTCATGGCCGAACTGGACATCGGCGAAAAGCGCGTGCCCCAGGACGGTCGCTTCAAGATCGGCATCAGCGGCCGGCAGATCGACTTTCGGGTGTCGATCATGCCGAGTATTTTCGGGGAAGACGCGGTGCTGCGGGTCCTCGACAAACAGGACCTGGCGGACAAGGTCTGTGGCGTGCAGTTGCAAGCCCTGGGCTTCGAAGAAGAAACCCTGCGTCATCTGCGTCGGCTGGCGGCCGAACCTTACGGCATGGTGCTGGTGACCGGCCCCACCGGTAGCGGCAAAACCACCACGCTGTACGCGATGATCACCGAGATCAACCACGGCGTGGAAAAGATCATCACCATTGAAGACCCGGTGGAATACCAACTGCCGGGCGTGCTGCAAATCCCGGTCAACGAAAAGAAAGGCCTGACCTTCGCCCGTGGTTTGCGCTCGATCCTGCGCCATGACCCGGACAAGATCATGGTCGGTGAGATCCGCGACCCCGACACCGCGCAGATCGCCGTGCAATCGGCGCTCACCGGGCACCTGGTGTTCACCACCATTCACGCCAACAACGTGTTCGACGTGATCGGCCGGTTCACCCAGATGGAAATCGACCCTTACAGCCTCGTGTCCGCACTCAATGCGGTGCTGGCCCAACGTTTGATCCGACTGGTCTGCTCCAGTTGCAGCGCGCCGGCATACCCGACTGATGAAGAGTTGCGCCTCTCCGGTCTCGATCCGCAACAGGTCGATCACTACCACTTTGTCCACGGCAAGGGCTGCGGTCATTGCCGCGGCACCGGTTACCGCGGGCGTACGGCGATTGCCGAACTGCTGCACCTCGACGACGAGCTGCGGCAAATGATCGTCGAGCGCCAACCCATTTCGAAAATCAAGGCCCTGGCGTGCAGCCGTGGCTTGCGCCTGTTACGCGAGTCGGCACTGGAGCTGGTTGCAGAGGGGCGGACCACGCTCGAGGAGATCAATCGTGTCACTTTTATCTCGTGATCGTTTTGTCGCCGTGCTCGGCGCCAGTGGTGTCGGTCTGGGCCAGCGCCTTGGCAGTGAAACCCAGTGGCTGGGCAGCGTCGGTTTTATCGACGAAGGCTTCCATGCCTGGGCCGTGGCGCTGGAAACCCTCGACCGTCTGCTAGGCGAATACACCCGTCCCGGTGCCGAATTGAGTGTGGTGATCTCCGGACACTTCAGCCGCTTCTGTCTGGTGCCCTGGAGCGAACAGATCAGCAGCCCTGCCGAATTGCTCGGGTTTGCCCAACTGTGTTTCGAAGACCTTTACGGCGTACCGACGCAACCCTGGAGCATGGTGCTGTCGGCTGAGCCGGCGGGTTACGACCGGGTCGCCACCGCACTGCCGCAAGACCTGCTGACGCATCTGCGTACGCTGGCCACGGGGCGTGGTCTGCGCCTGCGTTCGGTGCAGCCGTACCTGATGGCGGCGTTCAATCACTTCGATAAAAGCTTCGACGCCGGCGACTTCCTGTTCGTCGTCGCCGAACCGGTGCGCAGTGTGTTGTTGCTGGCGCGGGAAGGGTGCTGGGCATCGGTGCGTTCGGTGGGCAGCAGCGACAGCGACGCCGCGCTGACCGCGTTGATCGGTCGTGAAAGCCAATTGCAGGCGTCCACCAGCGAGCGGCCGCTGAACGTTTACCTGCACGCGCCGGCACGCATTGACTCGCACCCTGACGTACCCGGTGTGCACCTGCGCACCCTCGACGACAACCGGGCATCCGTACGCGATGGCTTGTACGTCATGTCCCGGGCGGTGGCCTGACATGCGCGCCCTGATGCTCGACTTCCAGCCGCGCCGTCGCTCGGGCCCTTTGGGCTGGAGCCTGCTGGTCGGTGGCGTGGTGCTGACGCTGGCCTGCGTGCTGGTTCAGCAGCACCTCAGCGAACAGGCCGCGCAACAGCAAGGCCATTTGCAAACCACTCAGCGCGTACTCACCGGTGACACGGGCGGCAAGGTCAGCCTGACCCCGGCCGAAACCCGCGAACAGGCGCACAACCTGGCCGAGATGCGCAAGGTGTCCCAGCAATTGCGCCGGCCTTGGGAGCGTCTGTTCGCCATGCTCGAAGCCATGCCACGGGACGATATTGCGTTATTGACCCTGACCCCGGATGCCCGCAAAGGCCAGGTGCGAATCAGCGCCGAAGCGCGGGATCTGGAAGCCATGCTCGACTTCCACCGCAGCCTCGAAGCCAGCGACGAGCTGTCCGATGTGTCGCTGCTCAGCCACGAAATCGTCGCGAACGTGCCGGAACACCCGGTGCAATTCAACCTGTCGGCTAGCTGGGAGATTGGCGATGCAAATCCCTAGATTGATCGTCCACGAATACCTGCAAGGCTTGGGCATTCCCGGTCTGGCAGGGCTGGCGATGTTGCTGCTGGCGCTGGTGTATGGCCTGGTGGGCCTGATGCCGGACTGGCAGTCGCTGCAAACGCTCAGCCAGCAGACGCGCGAAGCCGGCGAGTACCTGGCCAAAGTCGAAGACGGCAGTATCGCCGCGCCGGTGGTGCCGCAACGTCAGCTCGACGACTTCCGCAGCAAGTTGCCGTCCCAGCCGCAGGCCACCGTGGCCATCGACAAGATTTACGCACTGGCCGCTCAGGAGCACATCACCCTGGCCCGTGGCGAATATTCCCTGGGCATCGACCCCAAGACGCACCTGGCCCGTTATCAGATTCTGCTGCCGGTGCGCGGCAGCTACCCGCAACTGCGGCGCTTCCTGCATGCCTTGCTCGGCCAGTTACCGGCAGTGGTGGTGGAGGACGTGGAGTTCCAGCGTAAAAAAATCGCCGACACCGATCTGACCGGGCGGATCCGCATGACCCTTTACCTGTCGAGGTCATGATGAATACCAAACGCGCAGTGGGTTGGGTGGCGTTCTTCGGCGTGGCGGCGGCGCTGACATGGTTGCCTGAATACTTCACGTCGTCCGAGGAGGGCGATGCGTTGGTTGCCGCCGCGGCCACCCCGACCAACAGCAAAACCCGTGGTGTGCTGCCCGCAACATCCGCCGGCAAAACATCGACAGCGGTCAAGGACCTGAGCCCGGTTGGTGACTTGTTCGCCGCCCGCAGCTGGAAGGCTGCGCCGCAGCTCGCCACCGTCACCGAACAACCCGTCAACCTGACCCCGGAGGTGCAAGTCCCCACGGCACCACCGATGCCTTTCCAGTTCATTGGCAAGCTGAATGACCGTTCCGACCTGCAAGTGTTTTTGCAGAACGGCGAAAAAATATACGTCGTGCGCAAGGGGGATGTGATCGACGACACCTGGCGGATCGAGGGGATTTCCGACGTGGAACTCAGCTTTGTCTATCTGCCTCTGCATTTGTCTCAGACTTTGTCTGTGGGGAGCACGCAATGAACAGATCCCGTTTGCTGATGAACCTTTGCCTTTGTGCAGGACTGGCCGCGTGCAGTTCGGCGCAGGTCGCCAAGCAAGAGGCGACCGACCTGATGGAGTCGGGACAATACGAAGCCGGCCTGGCCCGCATCGAGGAAGGGCTGAAGGAAAACCCTCGCGACACCGAGCTGCACCTGGCCCTGAACAGCAGCCGTGCTCGTGCAGTGACGGCGCTGTTGACCCAGGGCGACATGGATCGCGCCCAGCGTGATTTCGCGTCAGCCCGCCAGGCTTACAGCCGGGTGTTGACCATCGAACCGAACAACCGCCGTGCCCAGGACTCGCTGCGCCAGCTCGATCACATGCGCAGCCTGGATGAAAAACTCGAACTGGCCCGTGGTGACCTGCGTCGCGGTGACATCTACGGCGCCGACCGCCAGGTCAAACAGATCCTCGAACTGGACCCGAAAAATGAAGGGGCGCTGGAGCTGCAAAGCGACGTCCGCCTGGTGCAAAGCCGCAACGTGATTCCGTATCCACAACTGCGGACCCGTCTCGATCGGCCGGTGACCCTGGAATTTCGCGAAGCCAACCTGAAAACCATCTTCGAAGTGCTGTCGCAGGTCGCCGGTTTGAATTTCATCTTCGACAAGGACCTGCGCCCGGACATGAAAGCCACTATTTTCGTGCGTGACGTGCGCATCGAAGACGCCGTGGAACTGCTGCTGCAACAGAACCAGCTGCACCAGAAAGTGGTGAACGAAAACACTTTGCTGATCTACCCGGACTCACCACAGAAGCTCAAGGATTACCAAGAGCTGGTGATGCGCACCTTCTACCTGACCAGCATCGATGCCAACACCGCGCTGAACATGATCAAAACCATGCTCAAGACCCGCGATGTGTTCGTCGACGAGCGCCTCAATACCCTGACCATGCGCGACTCTGAAGACGCTGTCCGCATGGCCGAAAAACTCCTGCAATCGCAGGACCAGTCCAACCCTGAAGTGGTGCTGGAAGTGGAGGTGATGGAAGTCGCCACCCAGCGGATTCTCGACCTTGGCCTGCAATGGCCGAACACCTTCGGCGTGGTCAACAGCGACGGCTCGGCCGTGACCCTGCTCGATCAACTCAAAGGCATCAACTCCAGCCGAATCTCGATCTCGCCGTCGCCGCAGGCCAAGATCAACGCCCAGGACAACGACATCAACACCTTGGCCAGCCCGGTGATTCGCGTCAGCAACCGCGAACAGGCGCGCATCCACATTGGTCAGCGCGTGCCGATCATCAGCGCCACCTCGGTGCCTTCGACTCAAGGGCCGGTGATCACCGAAAGCGTCACCTACCTCGATGTCGGTCTTAAACTTGAAGTACAGCCGACCGTGCACCTGAACAACGAAGTGGCGATCAAAATCGCCCTGGAAGTGAGTAACGCCACGCCGCTGGAACCGACCCGCCAGGGCACGATTCCGGTTCAGGTCGACACCCGCAACGCCCAGACCACCCTGCGTCTGCATGACGGCGAAACCCAGATCCTCGCCGGCCTGATGCGCAACGACCATGGTGCCACCGGCAACAAAATCCCCGGCCTTGGCGACATTCCAGGTCTTGGCCGTTTGTTCGGCAGCAACAAGGACACCGTCGGCAAGTCGGAGCTGGTGCTGTCGATCACGCCGCGGATCGTGCGCAACCTGCCGTACCAGAGCCCGTCGGACATGGAGTTCACCACCGGCACTGAAACCAGCATGCACATTCAGGCACCGGAACGTGGGATGGACTCGACGAGCCCCACAGAAACCCTCGGTGCCCCGGTTGCATCCACCCGCGTTGTCGTCGAGAAGCCTTGATCATGAAGGCCTCGCAACGCGGTTTTACCCTGATCGAAGTCGTGGTGACGCTGGCCCTGATCGGCCTGCTGGCCGGCATGGCCGCGCCGCTGACCGAGACCGTGGTGCGCCGGGGCAAGGAGCAGGAACTGCGCACGGCGCTGTATCAGATTCGCGATGCCATCGACGCCTACAAACGTGCGTTCGACGCCGGCTACATCGAGAAATCCCTGGACAGCAGCGGCTACCCGCCGAACCTGCAAGTGCTGGTGGACGGTGTGCGCGATGTGCGCAGCGCCAAGGGTGCCAAGTTCTTCTTTTTGCGGCGCGTGCCCCATGACCCGCTAGCGCCGGTCAAGCGTAACGACGAAGGCGGCTGGGGCGTGCGCTCCTACGACAGTACGGCTCAGAACCCGCGCGAAGGCGAAGACGTCTTTGACGTCTACTCCAAGGCGCGCGGCAAGGGTCTCAACGGCATCGCCTACCGGGAGTGGTGAGATTATGCGTCGGGAAAAGGGTTTTACCCTGCTCGAACTGATGGTGGTCATGGCAATCATCGCCACCCTGATGACCATCGCCTTGCCACGCTATTTCAACAGCCTCGAGGTCTCGAAAGAGACCACGCTGCGCCAGAGCCTGTCGGCCATGCGCGAAGCACTGGATCACTACTACGGCGACACCGGGCGTTATCCCGACTCCATCGAACAGTTGGTTGAGCAGCGTTACCTGCGCAACCCGCCGATGGACCCGATTGCCGAACGCAAAGACCTCTGGGTGCTGGTCGCGCCGCCTGATGGCGTCCCGGGCGGAGTCGCCGATATCAAAAGTGGGGCCACAGGGAGGGCGCGTGATGGCAGCCTTTATTCCGAGTGGTAAGCCCTCGAATGAGGCCGGGTTCACTTACCTGGGCGTGCTGTTTCTGATCATGTTGATGGGCCTGGGCCTGGCCAGCGCCGGCGAGTTGTGGTCCACCGCGTCGCGCCGTGATCGTGAACGCCAGTTGCTCTGGGTCGGTACTCAATACGCTCAGGCATTGCGCAGTTATTACCGCAGTTCACCTGGCTTGGCCCAGTACCCTCAAGCGCTGGCGGACCTGCTGCAGGACGAGCGTTTTCCGTCGCCCAAACACCACTTGCGCAACCTCTACCCGGACCCGATTGGGGGTGGCGAATGGACGTTGATGCGCGGTTTTGACGGGCGCATCACCGGCCTCAGCAGCCCCTCCACGGACACGCCGCTCAAGCAGGCGGATTTCCCCAGTCAATGGTCGGACTTCACCGGCATGGCGAGCTACAAGGATTGGCAGTTCGTCGCCGAGAAGGCCTTCCTCGATGGCGCGTCCGCGCCCAAAGGCCAATCCAAAAACGCCTCAGGCGTTGGGGCGGTGACGCCATGAACAGGCACTGGCTACCGGCCCAGATGCTGGTGCTGATGGCTTCATCATATGTACTCGAAACCCTTGTGGGAGCTGGCTTGACTGCGAAGGCGGCCTGATAGCCGACCTATTTCTTTCAGGTGTACATATCCATTCCTGCGGTAACGGCCACTAATGGTTTCGCCCTTACGGCGAGGCACTTTTGGCAAACGCCCTCCGTGTCAGGCTACTTGTCGCCCTTGTTGATTGACTCATTCACTCAAGAGGGCGAAGGTGCACGACAATGCCTATGCGTTATACCGACGACTTCAAAGACTGGGCCGTACAGCAAATGATGCCGCCCCTCAATCGTTCAGTGGCGGACCTCGCTGTTGCACTCAATGTCACGCCACAGGCACTGCGTAATTGGAGGCAAATGGCTAGAGATAAAGGTTTGATCGTGCCCGGAAACGGGAAGACCAGTGATCAATGGTCCAGCGCCGATAAATTCAATGCCGTCATGGAAACCGCGCCGTTGAGCGAGGTGGAAATCTCTCAATATTGCCGAATCAAAGGTATTTATCCTGAGCAAATCCAGCAGTGGCGCGAAGCCTGCCAAAACGCCAATACCCTTGCTGACCTGAAACCCAGCGCAGAGAAAACTGCCGAGCAACTACGGATCAAAGAGCTGGAACGTCAGTTGATTCGATCAGATGCTGGACGTGCTGAGGCGGAGGCTTTGCTGGAACTCAGAAAAAAAGCCAATGCGATCTGGGGCAAGGACAAGGAAGACTGATCAGTGCCTCTGATCGTACGCAAGCCATGAAGTTGATTGCCGAGGCAGTACTGGGTGGAGCTCGTCGATATCGGGCGTGCAACGAGCTGGGACTGAGCCTGCGCACGGTTCAACGTTGGCGACACACTGACTGCGACAAGCGCCTGGTGGCTCAGCGGGTAGCGCCATCAAACAAGCTCAGCGAGGCAGAGCGCCAAGCGGTGCTTGGCGCGGCCAATCAGGCTGGCTATGCCAGCCTCACACCGCACCAAATCGTTCCCAAGCTGGCAGATGAAGGTATCTATCTGGCTTCGGAATCGACTTTTTACCGTGTGTTAAAAGCGGCTAATCAAAACGTGCGCCGTGGTCGTGCCAAAGCCCCGAAACGCAAGGTGCTGACGACGCATCGTGCTGACGGCCCCAATCAGGTGTGGTGCTGGGATATCACCTGGTTGCCGAGCACAGTTAAGGGCCGTTTTTTCTACTGGTACATGGTCAAGGACATCTACAGCCGTAAATTGGTCGCCAATGAAGTGTATGAATCGGAGTGCAGCGAGCATGCGTGTGAGCTGCTTGAAAAAGGCTGCTTACGCGAGCACACAGCCGGTCGTCCCTTGGTGCTGCACTCAGACAATGGCCACGTCATGAGAGGTTCTTTGCTGCGTGAAAGCATGGTTGCTCTGGGCGTCGAGCCGTCATTTAGCAGACCTCGTGTGAGCAACGACAATGCCTACGCCGAAGCACTTTTTCGCACGGCAAAGTACTGCCCGCTCTGGCCGGATCAACCGTTTGATACGGTCACGCAAGCAAGGCTTTGGGTGCAAAAATTTATTGAGTGGTACAACGAAGACCATCGTCATAGTGCCTTGAAATACGTGACGCCGAACGAGCGCCATGAAGGCAAAGCAACAGCTCTATTACAGGCCAGAGCAGCGCTGTATGAAGATGCCAGGGAAGCTAATCCGAGCCGCTGGAGTACCAGCACACGCAACTGGAAGTTGGCAGATACGGTGTATTTGAACCCCGAACGCCCTGACGTTAAGGCCGCAATGGGTTAGCCGTAGGAATACCAAGGCGACAGGTACCTTGACACGTACCGAACGCCTCAAAAGTAACCAAAAAGTCTCGCCCCAAGCGTCCGGCCCCTCGCTTAGGCTCGGCGTTCCTTCGTTCCGGCATTCATCTGGGGGCATCGCCTCCGGTTGGCTTCGCTTCAACCTCCTCTCGATGTGTGCGGCTTCGCCGCACGGCGCTTCGCGCCTTCCCCCCAGATGCACACCTCCACTCAGCCTCCCGAAGGGGCGGGTGGGTCAAGATCAAAAGCTGCAGGCGAGCTAACGCTCGACCTATTGAGTGGTGAGAAGCGTCGGGTGTACACGCTCCCACAGTGGATTTTCGTCGTTAACAAAATTCGTGTCCTCTGAAGATCAAATGTGGGAACTGGCTTGTCGGGTCGCCGCATCGCTGCGATGGCGGCCTGACAGCCGACCATGTTTGTGGGGGCGCGTGTTTCTTCATAATCCAAAATGTGTGCCCCATCCCCATGTAACCAGAAGTCCGAGAATAGAGAAGGCAGCCATTCGATGAGGAATGATGACCCAGCGTTCCAGTTGTTGGGGAAAGTAGTTCAGGTCATCGATAGAGTCTGGGTCTATCTCCAGCAGAAAAGAATCGGGAGCCTGTAGTAGGGTCCTGATGTGGCCCAGACGATACTTGCGACCGAAAAAGCCATTGCCCTTTACCTTGCGGTAGTACTCCACAAACCGGGAGTTCTCAAGATGCATCTCGATTTTTTCGAGTTTGAAACATCCCACGAACACCATCACCGCCAGACTCATGAACGTCAGAACCAGCAGTGCTATCCATGTCGCCGCGTAGATAAGTTGAAGTTCGCTCATAGGGCTTTCGATGTTTATTTGTAGGTTCCGGAACTTATCAAGGGTCCAAAGAAATGCGCCACCCGAGACACCTATGAACAACAGGCCGTCCGGGAAGGTGATCCATTTTTTTAGATTATCTGGCACAAGTTCAGCGGCGATGAACGCGCCGGGGTCATTCAAGTGCAGATGGTTGGTGCACCCCAACAAGGCGCTTATATGACGCAATCGGTGAAAACGACCTGCCGGTCCGCTGCCCATAATTCTGAGATTGACTTCGACACCATCGGAGATGCTGAACTGTTTTTCCAACTCGTCGAGCTTGAAGTAGGCAACGTAGAACAGGATGGCCTGGCTAAGAAAAATCAGAAAAAATATGCTCGTCCATGCCAGAAGTCTGAGGTTTTCGATGTCTTTCATGGTCGTGAAATCTCAAACAATTTTTCACCCACCTCACCGCCTATTTCAGAGCCAGCTGTTCCTGTAACGCTTGCGACAGCGCCGGACACAATCAACGCACAGACAATGCCGCCCACCCCGGCTGTTTCCAAACCAATCGCTGCGCAAACCCCGTAATTCATTAGTTTTTTTGCGGCATAGCCTGCAGCAACGCCGCCACTGATGCTACCGGTCAGCTTACCTCCCTCGACATATTTGGACTGCGTGCATTTTTCCGCATTTCCGGCGCGACATACTTCCTCAACTCTCATTCCCGCCGCACCTATTGCCAGCCCGATCCCGACGTATCCACCAGCCTTCATGTACTTTGCTGCACGAGCAACGCCCTCAATGTTTGTTGCATAACCTGGCAACTGCGTCGGAGAGCCCGCCTTACCCCAATGGTGGAGCGTACGGCGACTGGAAAGTCCCAATGCCCGCTTGAGCTTGGGGTGATCCGGAATACCAGCTCCTTTGCGAACCATAGGACCAAGGCTCGCATTTACCTTCGCAAGCATCCGTTTACGCTGAGTAAAGAAATCCCTTGAACGCAAATGCCCGTGCTGGCGGTACTGTTGCTGATGCAATTTCTCGAGCTCGGTAAGCGTAGATTTCAGGCTTTCCAGATGCTGCCCGATCATGAACGACGCCACACCCAACGACCCCGCCGACACCTCCAGAAACGGCTCAATCACCTCATGGTGCTCAACCATGAACGAAGCTTCTTCATCACTCAGATCCTTGAGCGCGTCGTTGACCTTCTGCGCAGCAATCATCATCTGCGCCTCTTCACGCCGGCACATGTAGTGCCGTGAATCGCTGAAAATCACCATTTGCCCCGGCTTCATGTGCTCACCCAGATGGCGATTGAGCGAACGAAATTCGCGACGTAACGCATCGCTTGGCGAGCTCTCGTACAGCGAGCGTTCCAGCGACTCAAGACTCATGGGCTTTTCAACAATATAAAATCCCGACTCCGCCGGTTTGGGCTGCGTGAAGTCGTGATCTTCGACCAGATGTTGCGCCGGTGATGGTTCGGGCTTGGTCTTGAAACCGTTCCATGAAGCGCCACCGTTATCTAGTTTGGCGCGAGGCGTGACCATCACCCAATCACCGTTGCTCACGGCGTTGATCAGTTTTTGCTGGTGGGCGGTCTGCATGTAGTTGGAGTGGTTGGCGCCCACGGCATTCAGCAGGTCGTCGAAGCCTTGCAAGTCATACGGGTAGTTCAGGGCCTGACGAAGCGCATCGGCAGCTTGATGGCTGTCGAGTACCTGGCCGCGCTGGCCAGCGAGTTGGTGTTGGGGGATGAGTTTGGTCACGCTTGTCGCCCGGTCCTTGGAAACGGGGCACTTTGGCGATCGGGCTCTGGGGTGGATGCCGGGGGATTCTGTTTGGCTTGTAGGGGAAGTCCGAATTTTTTGCGGTGTTAGGGGGAGGGTGGTTTGTCAGCGGGTTACTGGCTGAATGACAGGGCCAATCGCGGGCAAGCCACGCTCCCACAGTTGATCCGCGTCGTGCACAAAACACGCGAGACGGCCTGACAGCCGAGCAGTTGTTCCCGGCCGTACTCAATCCCCTGTGGGAGCGAGCTTGCTCCGGGCGGCGTTCCGACGATGACATGGGTCAGCTGACATCAATGTTGAATGACACACCGCAATCGCGAGCAGGCTCGCTCCCACAGGGAATGTGTACTGATTCGAGGGGCGTGTTTAATGGTGTTTAGAGTTACTTCCTGAAAGCTACAGATCCTTGCGCCGTTGCCTACGACTGCGCCAGAATCCGCCGGCTTGTGCGCTTTGTACCGGGTCTTTATCGTTTCCGGGCCGCTGAATTCAGCGGCCGGGTTTAGCGACCCGGACTATTCAAAGTGCATCAGTGCTCCAGACTTTCTTGCAGACTTTTGACGTCTGCAATTACGTTATGGTGGCTGTATGCGGGAGATCTTCGGATCTACCGGGTGCCTTTGACCGGTTCGCTAACCTGCATACAGTCGCCACCCTTACTTGTTTAGCGACAGGTTCTGGTGGCGCTATTTTCCAAAGGAGCTTCACCATGTTCAAACCCACACCCAATCCCCCCGAATCAGAAACCGAAAGCACTACCGCTGACCTCCACCTCAACCCCGCCTTTCTCAAAAACTCCGCCTCCCACAACCCCAGCAGAATGTTCGCTATCGTCGCGGACATGGACACTGAAAGCCTGTTGGCTCACGCCTGTGAATCGCTGGCTTCGGCGAGTGTCATGGCCAGTGATTTCGCGGTGTTTGTGGAGGGGCCACAGCGCAGCATGTTATTGGGCATCCAGCAGGTCATCATGCTGGCCGACCTGGCGGTAAATCGGGCGTTGGATAACATCGATCAGCAGGACTAACCGCTGAACCATTGTGGCGAGGGAGCTTGCTCCCGCTGGGCTGCGAAGCGGCCCCAAACCCGGCAAACACATTTCTACTGACACACCGCATTCGCTGGTGTTACGACGGCTTCGCCGCCGAGCGGGAGCAAGCTCCCTCGCCACAGTTAGGCATTCGGCAGTTTGACCGTGTCATCGTTCTTCGCGGGCAAGCCATGCTCCTACAGGGATCGTGTTCACAAGCCAAAAAAAACCGCGCCCCCCACCCAGGGTCGCGGTTTTTTTACGCCTTGCGATTATTGCTGCAGCACAGTCGCCTTGTTGTCAGTACCCAGCTGCTGCACGGTCGCCGTCTGGGTCATGCCACTCTGAGTGACGGTGGCAATGTTGCCGGTGCCGCCCTGAGTGATATAGGCCACGTTCATGGTGTCAGTCTGTTTGACCGTGATCAGGTTGTCGCTGCCATACAGATGCGTGGTGAACGCCTGATTGCCGGTGCCGAACTGGTCGAATTTGGTGTTGTTGCCGTTCTGGTCGATCAGCGCGTGCTGGCCAACCGGTGGTGGTAACTCTCCCAGATCGCCACCGGGGCCCAGGTCATCGTTTTCCATCAAGTCATCGGCGCGCACACCCGCACTGCTGCAAAGCACAAGCAGGCAGAGCAGGGTGGCGCTTCGAGGTTTTCATGGCTACGTCCTTTGGGAAGACGCCGGCCCCACCCACCGAATCGGCGGGTGGGGCGAGGGCTCAGTTCGAGATCACCGAGACCGTGCGCACGGTGCCTTGGGACGAGGTGATGGTGGCTGTCGGGTTCGCCGACGGAATCACCGTGGTGGTGTTGTTCACCGTCAGCTTCCAGCGACCGTTCGCCGGTACCGTGGTGGTGCCCAGGGTTGCCAGCCCGGTCGGGGTGGAAACCTTGATGGTGATGGTGTTGCCGGTGGTCACCGATGAGGTCCCTGCAAAGTCCCAGGTGAAGCGGTTGTTGGAGCGAGCCGACACCGTCGCCGTGGTCACCGTGAAGGTTTCCGCAGCAGGCCTTGGCGAGACTTGCACGGTGACCGTGGCCGGTGTCGATAGGGCGCCGAAGCTGTCCCGGGCGATGTAGGTGAAGGTCGTGGTGAAGGCCGTCGTGACCGTGGCCGGTGGGGTGTAAGTGATCACCGTGCCGTTGCTGCTGACCGTGCCACGGCCGGCCGCAGGTTGGGTCAGGCTGGCGACCGCCAAAGGCACGTTGCCTTCCGGATCGGTGTCGTTGGCCAACACGTTGATCGGAACCGCCACGCCCAGGGTTGCGATGCTGTCGGCAACCGCCACCGGTGGCCGGTTAGGCGCCACGGTGATGGTCACGGTCGCTGGGGTAGCCGAAGCCAGGCCTTTGATGTCTTGAGCCTTGTAGGTGAAGGTCGTGGTTAACGGCACAGTGACCACGGCGGGCGGGGTGTAGATCACCGCAGTCGTGCCGCTCAACGCCACGGTGCCTTGGCCTGCGGCCGGTGGGGTCAGCGCGGTGATGCTCAGCGGCGTGTTGCCGTCCGGATCGCTGTCGTTGGCCAGCAGGTTAAGGGTGATCGGCACGCCGAAGCTGGTGCTGCCGGTGTCGGCCACGGACAGTGGCGCCTGGTTCTCACCGGTATTCGGTGCAGAACCAACCACGACGACAGGCTCGGTGTCACTGCCGCCCGCGGCGGATTTGACCGTCACAGTGGCGGGTGGCTGGGACAGATCAGCGACGGTGATTTTTTGCAGGGTGCCGGTTTTCGACAGGCGTCCGTAACCCTGCGCGACCATGTCTGGCACCGCCACTTCGTCAGTGGACGTGGCCTCGATCAGCAGGCTGTGATTGCTCCAGTTGTAGCGAGCAGTCTGGATTTTCACCAGGTCGGTGAGCTTGCTCGAGACCGCCGTAGGGCGGGTGGTGCCGGCCGGGTTGGTGGCGGTGAGCACCACGACCGGAGGCACGGGGCCGCTGAGCAGGCGTTGACCGAAGTACAACCCGGTGCCGTCACCCACCATATTGGTCAGGCAGGGTGAAGGCGGTGGGCCTGGCACAAGGGCGAGGGTTTCGCGGAAGCACAAGGTAGAGCTGTTGTCCGCTTTGCCAAAGACTTCGACCCGGGTGCTGGTACCGGTGCCCGAGGTGATGCGACGGTAGGTTGCACGGCTAAGGTCGACATGGGTTTGCGCACGATTGTCGAGGACTTTGCCGGACAGCGTGAACAGGTTGCTTTGGATCGTCCCGGCCGGGCCCTGGATGCGTACAAAGTTGGTGTTGTTGGGGCTGCCGGTGACTTGTTCGGTGAGGTTCGGGTCGCCGACGAAGGTTTCGATCGCGCCGGTGTCCGGGTTCACTTCGGTGTAGGGGCCGTTGACGCTGCGCAGGAAGGGTCCGATAGCACCGTTCAATGCCCCGTTGAAAACTCCCGGCACACCGACGCCGATGTCTCTGGTGATGTTGATTGCGCGACGACCGGGTGTGGTGACATTGACCGTTTCCACGCCATAAGGGTGAGTAATGGTGTAGGTACCGGCGACGGGCACGTTGATCCGCATACGAATCCGCGCAAAGCTGATTTGATCGCCATCGAGCGGATTTCCGCCGGCAAAAGCGGCTTCTATCCCGGCCACGTAGGCGTCCATTCCATAGCCAGCGGCGTTGTTGGGAATGTTGGTCTCGGCGAGGAACCAGAAGGCTTCGTCTGGCCAGTTATCCGGGAATACCATCGGCAGGGTGTCGTCGAAAATGCCCGGTGCCGGCAGCAGGGTACACATGTAGGCCGGTGGCGTGGCAGCCGGCACTCGCGAGCTCGCGGCCCGGGACTGGCACAGTTCCATCGACAGCATATTGTTGTCCTGATACCACATCGGGAATTTCCCGGTAGCGAAGGTGTAAGGACCGGGGTCGACGGCAGCGAGTTGCGCGAATGCACTGCCGGACAGCGATAGAGTCAGTCCCAGTGCGTTGAGCGCCAGGCGTGGCCAATTATTCATGATGCCTCCTGATGAGGATCTGGGCATGTGAGCGTTCATTGCACGATGACCACTTCTTCGGTGTCGCTGCCGCCATTGGATGACATCACCCGAACCTTGGCTGGTGGTATCGGCGAGATGCCGGTGGCCAGGGATTTCACTGCGCCATCGCCACTGAGGGCGCCAATGGCGACACCTGTGCCAGAGGTGGCAGTGAGCACCGGAGGCGAAGTTTCGTCGCTGGTCGAGGCCACGACCGTTATTTGCCCGGTGCTGAGGCTGTATTCGGCACGTGAAATCACCACCAGGTCCGTCAGGGGCATGGGTAAGGTGGTCGGTGTGCTGCTAGCGATGGCCAGGTGGTTGTCGGCGGTTACTTGCAAAGTGCTCGGCAAGCTCGGGTTGGTCGAAGACTGCGCATACCAGTTGCCGGTGGTGTTGGCCTCGGTAAGGTTCAATACCGGGTTGTTGCTGTCCAGAGTCACTTTGGCCGGTGGCGGCGGGGCCAGGACGAACACGTCTTGCTGGGCCACCGGAGCGCTGGCGCCGGGTTTACGCGAGTAGGTGCTGCGCTGGGTGATCATTGGCGTCGGCCGTGCCATTGTCGCCAACTTGCCGGAGATGGCCATCACCGTAGTGCGCAAATCCAGCCCGTTGGGTCCTTCAATGCGGATGTAGTTGGTATTGAAAGGGCTGCCGGTGAAGGCTTCCACCAGGTTCGGGTCGCCGACGAATTGCTCGGCTGAACCGGTGACCGGATTGGTCTCGGTGTAGGGGCCATTGACGCTGCGCAGGAACGGCCCGACATCGCCCTTAAGGGCACCGTCGTAGGTTTTCGGCACGCCGATACCGATGTCCCGGGTCATGTTGATCGCCCGACGCCCGGGGGTGTCGACGTTGAAGACATCGACGCCGTAGGGGTGGGTAATGACGTAGGTGCCCGCGCTCGGTACATCGACACGCAGGCGGATGCGGGCGAAGCTGATCTGGTCACCTTCGACTGGGTCGCCACCGCTGAAGGCGGCTTCAACGGCGCTGACATAGGTCAGGTCGATACCTCGGGCTGCGTCGACGATGGTGCCGTCGCCGGTGAACCAGAACGCCTCATCGGGGAAGTTGGTCGGGAAGACGAGCGGTTGCGTGTCGTCGAAGATCCCGGGTGCCGGCAGCAAGTTGCACATGTACGTCGGTGCGCCCGGTGCGCTGGGCACTCGCGAGCTGACGGCCTTGGACAGGCAAAGCTCGAGGGTTCGACCATGAGTGTCCTGATACCAGGCGGCGAACGCGCCGTTGGCTGGCACGTAGGGGCCGGGGTCGACGGCAAACAGCGCCGCCTGGGCGACGCCTTGGGCCAGTGCGCTAACGACCAGCGCGGCCGCGGTTTTGGACAGTAAAGGGTGCATGAGTTAAGCCCTCTATATCGGAATGCCTGCCCCATGGAGACGGGTCAGTTGGGAGGGGGTCGGCAACTTCCATACCAACCGGCGAAAACGGTCGGCAGAGGCCCGAGGCGCGGGCGTGTCACTCACAAACGGCATCGGCGCGCGGTTTTTGGGCGCGGGCCACTGTCCCCAGGATTGGGGGTAGATGGGGATAAGGACAAAGTGGGGGGGACGAGACCCAACGTCGGGCAAACGACCCTGAGTGGGCTATAACCCTATAGGGGGAATCGTCGGGAACACGTCCATGGACATGCCTACTCAAACACTCCAGGCCGAGGAGGGTGATATTCGCCTGAGCTCGCGCAAGCAGCCGTTCAATTTACTGCGCTGGTTTTCGCTCATCAGCATGGCGGTGATTGGCACGGTGGCGGTGGCGTTGGGGGCGGTGTCTACCCGGTTCGTGATTACCGAAAGCGTGCAGCGTGATGCGTTGTTGACGTCCCAGTTCATTCAGGCGATTGCCTTGGTCGAGGTGCGCCACGTATCGATTCCCAACGTGCGGACCATGGGCGAACTGCTCGATCCGCGTAACGACAAAAACTTTTCCGGCGTCGACCCGCTGGCCCGCGCCATTGCCCGGGGCGAATTCCTCGACCATATCGCGCACTTGCCGGACGTGATTCTGGCCAACATCTATGCCCCCGACCGCATGGTGATTTGGTCGACCAATCCGGCGTTAATGGGCACCACGATCCACGCCGACGAAGACCTGGAGAAAGCCTTTGCTTCCAGAATTCCTGTGTCGGCCAGTTATCACGATGTGGACAAGAGCCGCTTGGAACAGAAGTTTGTGACGCCTCCGGAATACATCTTCATCGAGAACTACATTCCGTTGTTCGATGCCGACGGCGACAAAGTCACGGCGATGGTTGAGATCTACAAGGAACCCAAGGACCTGATCAGCCGCATGGAGCGCGGCCTGGTGTTGATCTGGCTGGCCACTGCACTGGGTGGCGGGCTGATTTACCTGGGGCTGTACTGGATCGTGCGCCGGGCGGCCATTTTGCTGGCGACGCAGCAAAAGCAACTGATCACCAACGAAACCTTTGTCGTCCTGGGCGAGATGTCGTCGGCGGTCGCCCACAGTTTGCGTAATCCGCTGGCGACCATCCGTTCAAGCGCCGAACTGGCGCTGGAGTTCGACAGCGGCCCGGCCCACAAGAACATCAATGACATCATCGGCCAAGTGGATCGCATGTCGAAGTGGGTGAGGGAGCTGCTGCAATCCTTGCGGCCGCTCAACGATGAAGCCGAGCCTGTCAATCTGGTGGCGGCGCTGCATGACAGCCTGATGGCCTTCGAGCATCAAATTGCCAAAGCCTCGGTCCACGTGGTGTTCGATCCGAAGCTGACGCCCATGGTCCTGAGCCAGCAGGTGCAGTTGACGCAGATCCTCAACAGTTTGCTGGCCAACGCACTGGAAGCCATGGACAAGAGCGGCACGTTAACCATCACATTGGAGCCGACCGATTCCCGTGGCCTCAGCGTGGTGGTGAGCGACACCGGCAAAGGCATGAGCGAAGAACAGCGCAGCATGGCCTTCCGCCCGTTTTTCACCACCAAACAAGGCGGGCTGGGTGTCGGGCTGGTGCTGGTCAAGCGGATCATGGAGCGGTTTGGCGGTGCGGTGACCCTGGAAAGCCGTGAAGGCGAGGGCACGAGTGTCCGTCTGTCGTTCAAATTGGTCCCCTGAAAACGGGTGTGAACTTTCCCCGTTAGCGGGTGTCATCCCCCAGTCGTTCCCCAGTAATGGCACATTGATGTTTATAAGCCATTGTTTTGATGAGTATTAATACTTTCGTAAAAAGCGGTTGCATCTGGCGAGTTCCTTGCACCACCCCCATTACCCCCTTCATGACGCATGACTACGAGGCGGCTGGTGATGGACAGAAAAACGCGGTACCCCTTCAAATTGCTCGGCCTCCTGACGCCTCTGAGCGTTCTTCTGACAATGACGCTGGGCACAGCGACTCTGCGCGCCAGCCCCATCGACGACGAGCGACAGCCAGAACCTTCCGACCCCTCGGCTTACTACGATGAACCGGCTGACAAAGCCGCGGCGTTGAACGCCATTTTGACCATGCCCCCGGCTAACCTGGATTCCTTCGATTTGCCGGCTGGCGTCAAAGGCAGCAAAAACACCACGCGGGTAGAAAATATCCTGCCGCCGGTGCTGCAGACCAGTTTCAATTACCCAACTAACGGAAAGCCCAGCCCACTGTACGGTGCGCTGCCGTTCACTCAGCAGTTGGTGCTGTTCGAAGAGTTCGGCCCGGAAAAACTCGACCCCACTACCCCGGCGGCGCCGTTGCCCTTTCCACCCGCCACCATCGGCCCGCTGCCGCAACAAGACCCCACCAGCGTCGCACGCAGCGCTCCGCCGAGTGCGGCTCTCGACGCGTTCTTGCGTCAACCGGGCTTGACTCCGTTCCCCAGCCTGTATTCCAACGTGGTCGACCGCAACCCTTGGCAGAAGCAGATTGAATTTTTCCTCAACCGCCGTATCGGCTCCTCGGCTGAAGGCCGTCCGCCAGGAAAAGGCTGGTCGCACCAGCGTTGGAACGAGTTTTACCCGCAGATGGCCTACAAGACCGTGCAAGTCGGCGCACGGTTGAATACCGGTTTGCGTGACAGTCGTCAGATGCACCGCTATGCCATGGGAGAGTTTGGCCCCGGTGGCCTTTATTACAATGTGGCAGGCGTGCCGGCGACCGCAGGCACCGCCAAAGGTGTCGATGCTCGTTTTCACCCGAAAATGCCGGTGCAGAAACACAACTCGGTCTGGACGTTCGACGGCACCTTGCCGCCCAAATTGCTCATGGTGCGTTACGGGCAACCCGTGTTGATGCGCCATTACAACGGCTTGCCGATCGACCCGTCGGCGAACATGGGTTTTGGTCTGCACACCATCACCACCCACGAACACAACGGCCACGCACCGGCGGAAAGCGACGGTTATGCCAACGCGTTTTTCTTCCCCGGGCAGTTTTACGACTATCGCTGGCCGATCCAGTTGGCCGGCTACGACAGCATCAACACCAAGGCTGAAGACCCGCGTGCAGCGTTTCCGTGCGCGCCTGGCGAAACCCTGTGGACCAACGACCTCATCCCCAGTCGCAAGACCTGCGACAACGGCACGATCAAGATCCGCGGCGACTGGCGCGAAACCATGAGCACCCACTGGTTCCACGACCACATGCTCGATTTCACCGCGCAGAACGTCTACAAGGGCAACGCGGCGATGATGAACTACTACAGCGCCCTGGACCGCGGCAATGAATCGGTAAATGACGGCGTCAACCTGCGTCTTCCCAGTGGCAGCGCCTTGCCCTGGGGTAACCGTGACTACGACGTCAACCTGCTGTTTGCCGACAAGGCGTGGGATAAGAACGGTCAATTGTGGTTCAACCCGTTCAATACCGATGGCTTCCTCGGTGATCAGGTGCTGGTCAACTGGCAGTGGAAACCGTCCTTGGATGTGCGCGCCCGCAGCTATCGGTTCCGCATGCTCAATGGCTCAGTGTCGCGCTACTTCAAACTGGCGCTGGTGCGCGAGATCAAGGGCACCGGCGGGGAGTTTCAAGGGCCTGCCGGGTCGGGCGTGTCGTATGCCCGCGTGCCGTTCCACATGATTGCCAACGACGGCAACATCATGGAACACAGCGTGCCGTTCGACGGCAGCATGGACCTGGATGCCGACGGCGATAAACAGAACCACAACGCGATCCTGCCAACCATGGGCATCGCCGAACGTTTCGACATCATCGTCAACTTCGCGAAAAACGGGGTCAAGGCGGGCGACAAGCTGTTCTTCGTCAACCTGCTGGTGCACGAAGACGGCAAGGGCCCGGAAGAACCCGTCTCCCTGGCTGACGTGCTGTCCGAGAAATACAAGGCAATCATCAAGCAAACCAGCAAGGGGCCGAAGTGGGAAGACGGTGATCCTGCGGTAGGCAAGGTGTTGCAATTCAACGTCAAGGCGTACACCGGTCAGGACCTGGCCATGGACCCGGCTGCTTATGAACCAGCCAAACCGGGCAAGGCTGAAGGCCTGGTGATGATCCCGCTGAAGATTCACCGCGACAACATCGCCGACAAGGCGCTGCTGGCCAAAGCCCGTCACCGCACCTTCACCTTCGGCCGTTCCGACGGCACCGATGAAGCACCGTGGACGGTCAAGACGGATGGCGGTTTCGGTTTCTCCATGGACCCACGGCGTTTGAACGCGGCGCTCCAACTGGCCAGTGGCCCCACCGATGCCGGTGTCGCCGGTTTCGGCACCCTGGAAGTGTGGAACATCAAGCTCGGCGGCGAGGGCTGGAGCCATCCGGTGCATGTGCACTTCGAGGAGGGGGTCATCATCACCCGCGGCGGCAAGGCGCCACCGGAATGGGAAAAATGGGCACGCAAGGACGTGTACCGCATCGGCCCGGAAAAGGATGGCCTGGACAACGTCGAAATAGCGATCAACTTCCGCGAGTTCGCCGGGACATACATGGAGCACTGTCACAACACTCAGCATGAGGACAACTCCATGCTGCTGCGCTGGGACATTGAGAAACCCGGGCAATTCCAGTTGATGCCGACACCGCTGCCAAGTTGGGATGGTGTGCGCTACGTGAACTCCGCCGCGCTGCCAACCTTCCGCATTGGCGACGGCTATGGCCCTAAAGCGGTGGCCAAACCATGAGCCGCGAGGGAGCCGACATGAAAATGCATACGCCGCGCTCCCGCGCCCTGGGCATGTACCTGATTTTGATGTTGATCACCTGCCTGCTGGCCAGTTGGGTGCTGGTGGCACATGACGCTGCTCCGTCGGTGTCAGCGTCACCGACGGAGTCGGCGACGCCTTGGGCCGGTGATTACTTCCCCAACACCTTGCTGACCGATCAGGACGGTCGGCAGGTGCGTTTCTTCGATGATTTGATCAAGGACAAGGTGGTGGTGATCAATTTCATCTTCACTACGTGCAGCGACTCCTGTCCGTTGGAAACCGCGCGCCTGCGTCAGGTGCAGAATTTGCTGGGGGACCGGGTCGGCCAGGACATTTTTTTCTACTCCATCAGCATTGATCCCTTGAGCGATACACCTGAAGTGCTCAAGGCCTACGCACAACGCTTCAAGGTCGGGCCGGGCTGGAAGTTTCTGACCGGGGAGTTTGCCGACGTCACCGATCTGCGGAAAAAACTCGGGCTGTTTATCGAAGGCGTCGACAACGGGCGCAGCAAGGACCACAACCTGAGCCTGATTGTCGGCAACCAGACCACGGGCCGCTGGATGAAAGCTTCACCTTTCGAAAATCCGTGGATTCTGGCCGATCAGTTGGCCAACACGCTGCACAACTGGAAACAGCCCAGCATTGAAGAAAACTACGCGAATGCGCCCGATATTCGCCCGCCGAGCAACGGCGAAGAACTGTTTCGCACCCGTTGCGCATCGTGTCACAGCCTGGGTCCGATGGACGGGCAGGGCATTGGCATGCGCAGCATTGGCCCGGACCTGATCGGCGTCACTCGTTTGCGTGATCCGGCCTGGCTGAGTCGCTGGATTCGCGAGCCGGACCGCATGCTGGCGGAAAAAGACCCGATCGCGCTGGAGCTGTTTGAACGTTTCGACAAAATCCCCATGCCCAACCTGCGCCTGGATGAGAACGCTGCGCAGTCCATCGTGGGGTTTTTGCAAGAAGAGACCGATCGTCAGCAACCGCTGCAGGCGGCGCAAACGCAATAGCGGCTTAATACTACATTGGGGCCGTCAGTCTCGATCAATGCCACCTACACTGATCCGGAACACGGCTGAAAAGGCTTGATGCAAGGCATCCGGGAAGGACCTATGCAGATACCAGAACAACAAAAAATACCTGCGTCGGCTATGTCGGCAGCAGAAGGCAAGGGCTGGCGAGGACAGTTCAATTTGCTGCGCTGGTTTTCCCTGGGCAGCTTTTTCATCATCGCCGTCGTGGCGCTGGGGTTGGGCTACGTGTCCACGCGTTTCGTCCTCGATGAGAGTATCGAACGTGATTCCATGCTGACTGCGCAGTTCATTCAGGCCATTGGTGATGCAGAAATTCGCCATGCCGGCATCACCCTGCAAAGAACCATGGGTGAAATGCTCGATCCGCGCGATGACATTGCCTATCCCGACGTAGACCCGGCGGCCCGTGCCGCTGCCCGCATAGAGTTTCTCGATCATGTCGAACACCTGCCGGACACGCTGTTGGCGGTGGTGTACGCCCTGGATCGCACCGTGGTCTGGTCGACCAATGCGCAAATGATTGGCATGCGCGTCGAAGGTGATGAGGAACTGGACGAGTCTTTCGAAATGAAGGAACCCGTGTCCACCAGCTACCACGAAATCGATGAGGAACGTCCCGAGCAGCAACTGCTGCGCGAGCCTGAATACCTGTTCATCGAGAACTACATCCCGATGTTCAATGCCGACAAAAGCAAAGTGATCGCCATGGTGGAGATCTACAAGGAACCCGTGGACCTGGTGGAACGCATCCAGCGTGGCTTCAAGTCGATCTGGCTGGCAACCCTGCTCGGCGGCCTGGCCATCTACCTCGGACTGTTCTGGATTGTACGGCATGCGGCCAGGCTGCTGCAGAGCCAGCAGAAACAACTGATCAGCAACGAGACCTTCGTCGCGCTGGGGGAAATGTCCTCGGCGGTGGCCCACAGCTTGCGCAATCCGTTGGCCAACATTCGTTCCAGCGCCGAACTGGCTCAGGAAATCGCCAGCCAGAATGCGCAGAAGAACATCGGCGACATCATCAGTCAGGTCGACCGCATGTCGCGCTGGGTTCGGGAGTTGCTGGTGTCATTGCGCCCCGTGAACGACGACTACGAAACGGTAGACCTGGTGCTGGTCATCGACGACACGTTGAGTGCGTTTGACGCGCTGATTAAACGCTCCGGCATCGACGTGCATTTCACCCCTCAGAGTTGTCCGCCAGTCATCAGCCAACAGGTGTTGCTCACGCAAATTCTTAACAGCCTGTTTGCCAATGCCCTGGAAGCCATGCCCAAGGGCGGCGTGCTGAGTATCGATATCGAAACGCCGCAGCCCGGACTCGTGCGCATGACCCTGAGCGATACCGGCAAGGGCATGACCACACAGCAACAACAAATGGCCTTCAAGCCGTTTTTCACCACCAAACAAGGAGGGTTGGGCGTGGGCCTGGCCCTGGCCAAAAGAATAATGGAGCGTTTCGAAGGCTCGGTCGAACTGACCAGCCGAGAGCAGGAAGGAACCCGCGTTTGTCTCAATTTTAAAGTGGCAACGGGAGGGGTATATGGAGCACAGCATTCTGCTGGTCGAGGATGATGAACTCCTCGCCGAGAATATTCAGACCTACCTGGAGCGCAAGGACTTCGAGGTGACGGTCTGCCACTCGGCTGAGGACGCGCTGGACCAATTGGGCACTTTCGTCCCGGACGTGGTGCTGACCGATAACTCGCTGCCGGGCATGAGCGGTCACGACCTGATCCAGAAGCTGCGCATCAGCGCGCCGGATCTGAAAGTGATCATGATGACCGGCTACGGTAATGTCGAAGACGCCGTGGTGGCGATGAAAGAGGGCGCTTTCCATTACGTCACCAAACCGGTGGCGCTGCCGGAACTGAAGCTGCTGCTGGACAAGGCCCTGGCCACCGACCGAATGGAGCGCACACTGTCGTTCTATCAGGAGCGCGAAGCGCAGAAGTCAGGGGTGCAGGCATTGATCGGTGAATCGGCACCGATGCAGTACCTGAAAAGCACCATTGGCCAGTTACTCGACGCCGAGCGGCGCATGGCCAATACCGATCTGCCACCGGTGTTGGTGGAAGGCGAGACCGGCACCGGCAAGGAACTGGTGGCCCGTGCGTTGCACTTCGACGGCCCGCGCAGCAAAGGTCCGTTCATTGAATTCAACTGCGCCTCGATTCCTTCCAACCTGGTGGAGTCAGAGCTGTTCGGTCACGAGAAGGGCGCCTTCACCGACGCCAAGGACCGCCGCGTCGGGCTGGTGGAAGCGGCCGATGGCGGGACGCTGTTTCTCGATGAAGTCGGCGAGATGGACCTGTTGCTGCAAGCCAAACTGCTGAAGCTGCTGGAGGACCGGACGATCCGCCGGGTCGGCTCGGTCAAGGAGCGCAAGGTCGATTTGCGGGTGATCAGTGCGACCAACTGCAACCTCGAACAAATGGTCCAGCAGGGCAAGTTCCGCCGTGATCTGTTCTTCCGTTTGCGGATCATCTCGATCAAGGTGCCGCGCCTGTATGCCCGTGGTGCAGACATCCTGCTGCTGGCTCGACACTTCCTGGCGGTCCACGGCAAACGCTATGGCAAACCGAACCTGTATTTCAGCGATCAGGCCGAGGAATTGCTGCTCAGCTACAGCTGGCCGGGCAACGTGCGCGAGTTGCGCAACATGCTTGAGCAAACCGTGTTGCTGGCCCAGAGCGACACCATCGCCGCCCATCAATTGAACGTGTGCCTGAGTCTGGTGGATGAGCCGCTGGTGTTCCAGCAAGAGCCGCAACACTACGAGCCGCGTCCGGTCTACAACGGCACCGAGTCCATGAACCTTCCGGAAGTGGAGCGCGACATGGTGCGCAAGATGCTCGACAAGACCGACTGGAACGTCACCAAGTCCGCACGGCTGCTGGGCCTGAGCCGCGACATGCTGCGCTACCGAATCGAGAAGCTCGGTCTCGCGCGCCCGGAGAAACGCCAGTGGTAGGCCTTATTGCATCAATGGCCCCTGACGGCTGAGGCACGCGAGCAGGCACGTGGGGTCGAGGACTTCTTCGTTCACGTAGACACCGCGTTGCTGATCGTAGGAGCGGATGAACACTCGAACCGTGGCATCCGCTACCGTCGGCAATCTTGAGTCGTAGAACTCATGCTGACTCGAAATGGGGATGAAGTCCTGAGGCGCTGTCGGGATGTACGAGCCGGGCGGCACCGTGCTCAGTGACGGTGGCACGGGGTGGGCGAAGGGTTGGTCGGCCCCGTAATAGTTGAACTCACTGCTGTAATCGGTAGTGGGTGTCAGGCTATCGTCCGCGTGAGCACCGGTGGTGGTGATCAGGCAGAGGGCGAGCAGTAGCCTCGGATCGGTGGTTTTCATGGCAGCACCTGCGAAATCGGTTTTTCCCGCAATTCCCCAAGGTCATTAACTATAGCTCCCGTATGAGCGCGCGTTCGCGATGCCCGGATTACAAGATTTGAACAAAGACTCAATGGGGATTTTCGAAACCCTGATCTAGGGGGCGTTCTCAATTAGTTTCCACACCGCGCCGGGTCTGCTGTTGTGCAGGGCAAGGCGCGAGAAGCGTGGTTTGGTCATTCCAAATAAGCTTCGAGCAACGCAGCCCTGCACAACAGCAGGCCCGGCCCTTCGGGTTGTGCCTTAAAGCGGGCCAGGCTGCGTTGCAGGCCTTGGAAAGGGAACAACCATTCCCAGCGGCCTGCGCCTTGCCTGGCCCGCTTTAAGGCGACAACGCGGCGTGGAAACTAATTGAGAACGCCCCCTATACTCGTGCCGGTCAATCAAGACCCCCGTCTGGAGCGCGCAATGGAAATGCCGACAAAAGAAAAAGCCATCGCCAGCAACCGCGATGCCTGGAATGACTCCGCCCGACACCACAAGGACACCCCCGAATGGCAGGCCCGTTTGACGGCTGTGGGTGACAGGGATTTTTGCTGCATGGACGACACCCTCCGAGGTTTGCTGGAACAAGTGGGTGTCGACGGCAAGGACGTGGTGCAACTGGGCTGCAACAACGGACGCGAAAGCTTGTCGTTGTTTGCGTTGGGTGCCCGCCACGTCGTGGGCGTCGACCAGTCCGAGGCCTTTCTCGATCAGGCGCGGGAACTGACGTCACATTCGCCCCATGCGCCTGAGTTCATCGAGGCAGACATCCATCACTTGCCGACAGAACTTCATGGCCGCTTCGACGTGGCCCTGATCACCATCGGCGTGTTGAACTGGATGCCGGACATCGGCGAATTCTTCCGCCACGTCGCGCAAACCCTCAAGCCCCGTGGCAGCCTGGTGGTGTACGAAACCCATCCCTTCCTCGAAATGTTCGACCCCGAGTCCGCCGATCCGTATCGGCCGGACAGCTCGTACTTTCGCAGCGAACCTTTCGTGCAGGACCAACCGATCGTCTACGAAGGCAAAGTCGACCAGCAGGCGGCTCCGTCCTACTGGTTCGTCCACACCCTGGGCGCCATCTTCACCGGCGCGATCGACGCCGGATTGCAGATCAGCCACTTCAAGGAGTACCCGCATTCCAACCGCGAGGAACTCTATGATCGGTATGAGCAGCAGACGGCGCAGTTGCCGTTGTGTTTTACGTTGGTTGCGCGCAAGCGAGCAGTCTAGTCAGAAGAGACTCTTAGAGCGTCGAGTGATTGACTGAATGACCCGGCTGCGCGCAGAGATCGATGCCAAGGGCGTGAATGACCTTTAAAACCGTATCGAAACGTGGTTTTGCGCCTGGTGCGAAGGCCTTGTAAAGGCTTTCGCGGCCCATACCCGAATCCTTGGCTATCTGTGTCATTCCACGCGCTTTCACCACGTAGCCGATAGCGCGAAGAAATTCTTCGTTGTCGCCGTCTGCGAGCACTTGCGAAAGGTACTCGCTGATGGCTTCGTCACTGTCCAGCAGAGCCGCCATATCGAAAGTAGTCAAAGTCTGGCTCATGTTTAAACCTCCTTCCAAAATTCATTGCGCAAATGTATCCATCTGGATACGAATGAGCAGTCAGGCAATTCCTTGGTTGTGTATGTTTTTTCCCTGAAGTGTGTGGGCTATGGGCTGTCTGAGCGGACCTATTCGCGGTGCCGCTACCGTCCGCTATCCTTGCTCCACGCACATCGAACGGTTTCCCCCATGCTTTCGGTCCAAGGCGTCTTCAAAAGCTACGCCACTCCCCAGGGCCCATTAGCGGTTCTGCAAGGTGTCGACCTCACCTTGAAACCCGGCAGCAGCCTGGCGTTGATGGGGGAGTCGGGCAGTGGCAAGAGCACCTTGCTGCACCTGATTGCCGGGCTGGACAAGGTCGATCGCGGCAGCATCCGCAGCGGCGAACATCGGCTGGAGCAGATGAGCGAAGGGCAACTGGCGAACTGGCGGCGGACCGAAATCGGCCTGGTGTTTCAGCAGTTCAACCTGATTGGCAGTTTGCGCGTGGAGGACAATCTGGCCTTTCAGGCGCGACTGGCGGGGCGCCATGATCCGCGCTGGCAGGCGCATCTGGTGCAACGTCTGGGCTTGGCTGATTTGCTGCACCGTTATCCGGAACAGCTGTCCGGCGGCCAGCAGCAACGGGTCGCACTGGGCCGTGCCCTGGCGTCGCAGCCGAAATTGCTGCTGGCCGACGAACCGACCGGCAGCCTCGATGAAGCCACCAGCGATGAGGTCTTGAAGTTGTTGCTGGAGTTGCTCGACGACAGTCCCACCACCTTGTTGATGGTCACCCACAGCCCGCGGGTTGCCGCGCGGCTGGCCGAAAAAGTGGTGCTCCACGGTGGTCGTCTGGCTGGCGCGGACGAGCGCTGAGGTGCGGGTCTTTCGCGAGACGCTGCGGGCGCTGCTCAGTCATTGGCGGCAGCATCCGGTGCAGTTTTTCAGTGTGCTGACCGGGCTCTGGCTCGCCACCAGCCTGCTGACCGGCGTGCAGGCGCTGAACAGCCAGGCGCGCGAAAGCTATGCCCGGGCCAGTCAGTTGATCGGCGGCGAACCCCAGGCCAGCCTTAGTTCACCCAGTGGCGCAACCTTTTCCCAGCACGTGTTTGTCGACCTGCGCCGTGCGGGTTGGCCGGTGTCGCCGGTCCTGCAAGGTCGGGTGACGCTCAAGGGCCATGAAGACCAGCGCTTGCAGCTGATGGGTATCGAGCCGGTGTCGTTGCCCGTCGGTTCCTCCGTGGCGGGGCAGGCGTTGGCGATTGAGCAGGTTGTCGAGTTTTTCAGCCCGCCAGGCAGTACCTGGATTTCGCCGCAGACGTTGCAGGCTCTGGGTCTGCACGAGGGCGAACGCCCGCTGACTTTGAGTGGTCAGGCCTTGCCGCCGCTGCATGCCCAACCCGATATGGCGCCCGGTGTGTTGTTGGTGGACATCGGCTTCGCCCAGCAGATTCTTGGCCTGCCGGATCAGCTGTCGCGCCTGCTGCTGCCGAAGGATTTCACCGCGACCCTGCCTGATCAATTCAAAGGGCAGCTGCAGCTCAAGACCAGCGGCGAAGAGAACAATTTGTCGCGCCTCACCGAAAGCTTTCACCTGAACCTCGATGCGCTGGGTTTTCTTTCGTTCGTGGTCGGTCTGTTCA
This sequence comes from Pseudomonas lyxosi, assembly GCF_047758685.1. Taxonomy (NCBI): domain Bacteria; kingdom Pseudomonadati; phylum Pseudomonadota; class Gammaproteobacteria; order Pseudomonadales; family Pseudomonadaceae; genus Pseudomonas; species Pseudomonas lyxosi. The sequence continues at coordinate 5,764,422 of NZ_CP180481.1, read as the reverse complement.
TCGTCCACGCCGCGATCGGTCTGGCGCTGGAACAACGCCGTGGCTTGCTCAGAACCCTGCGCGCCTGCGGTGTTAGCGCACGGATGCTGATTGCTTGTCTGGCGGTTGAATTGGGCGGTCTGGCGTTGATCGGCGGACTGGTCGGCGTCGCCAGCGGCTACCTGCTGGCCAGCGTGCTGTTGCCGGATGTCGCCGCGAGTCTGCGCGGGTTGTACGGCGCCGAAGTGGCGGGGCAGTTGAGCCTCAGTCCGTGGTGGTGGCTCAGCGGCGTCGGCCTGAGTCTGTTGGGCGCGTTGTTGGCGGGGGCCAACAGTTTGTTGCGGGCCGCGCGCTTGCCTTTGCTGGCCCTGGCCGACCCGCAAGCCTGGCATCAGGCTCACGCGCACTGGTTGCGGCGTCAGGGGTGGGTTGCCGTGATCGCCGCGGTGATCGCACTGCTGGCGTTGAGCTTTGGCGACAGCCTGAGCAGTGGCTTCGTGCTGATGGCGGCACTGTTGATCGGCGCTGCGCTGGCGTTGCCGGTGGTGCTCAACTGGGTGCTGAACCTGGTGCTGCATCGCAGTCGCTCGGTGCTCGGCCAATGGTTTCTCGCCGACTGCCGTCAGCAACTGCCGGCCCTGAGCCTGGCGCTGATGGCGCTGTTGTTGGCACTGGCGGCGAACATTGGAGCGGGCAGCATGACGGCCGGTTTTCGTCAGACCTTCAGCGATTGGCTCGAACAACGCCTGACCGCCGAACTGTACGTCAATCCGCGAAATCCGGCCCAGGCCAGAGAACTGCAAACCTGGCTCAAGCAGCAACCCGGACTCACGGCGGTGCTGCCCAGCTGGCAGGTGTCGATCCAGTTGCAAGGCTGGCCGGTGGACGTCTTCGGCGTGATCGATCACCCGACGTATCGCCAGCATTGGCCGCTGCTGGAAGCCTTGGGCGACAACCCGTGGGACCGACTGGCCAAGGACGACGCACTGATGCTCAGCGAGCAACTGGCCCGTCGGCTGAAGGTGCGCCTTGGCGATCACCTGACGATTCCCACACCGAACGGCGCCTGGTCGCCGCGGATCGTCGGCATCTACGCCGATTACGGCAATCCCAAGGGCCACATGCTGGTCAACGTCAACCATCTGCTGCGCGGCTGGCCGCAGCTGACACCGAGCCGTTTCAACCTGCGCATCGACCCAACGTTGATCCCCGCTTTCCTGACCGCGCTGCAAACACGCTTCACGCTGGAGGACAGCCGCATCGTTGACCAGGCCCGGCTCAAGGGTTGGTCCACGCAAGTGTTCGAACGCACCTTTGCCGCGACCGCCGCGCTCAACAGCCTGACCCTCTGTGTGGCGGGCGTGGCGCTGTTCATCAGCCTGTTGACCCAAAGCCAGAGCCGCCTCGGGCAACTCGCCCCCCTGTGGGCGCTCGGCGTGACTCGCCGGCAACTGATGCTGCTCAATCTCGGGCAGACCTGGTTGCTGGCGGTGCTGACCCTGGTGCTGGCGTTGCCGTTGGGGATCGCGCTGGCGTGGTGCCTGGACACGGTGATCAACGTCCAGGCCTTCGGCTGGCGCTTGCCGCTGCGGGTGTTTCCGCTGCAACTGTTGCAGTTGATGGGGTTGGCGCTGTTGGCGACTTTGTTGGCGTCGGCGTGGCCGCTGTACTCGCTGTACCGCACGCAACCGGCGGATCTGCTGAGGACGTTTGCTCATGAAGATTAAGGTCGGCGTGTTGTTATTGTTTTTGTTGGGCGGGTGCGATAACTCGGCGCCTGTTGAAAAAGGCTTCTCCGGTCTCGGCCAGCAAGCGGCAGCATTTACCCCGGTGGTGCCTGGTCGGGTGTTCAGCTTTCCGGCGGATCACGGTCCTCATGACGGTTTTCGCATTGAATGGTGGTACGTCACCGCCAACCTCAAGGACGATCAGGGACGCGAGTTCGGCGCACAGTGGACGTTGTTTCGCAGCGCCTTGAAAGCGACGCCCGAAGTAGCTGGCTGGGGTAATCAAATTATCTGGCTTGGCCACGCGGCCGTGACATCGGCGACAGTGCATCACGCCGCCGAGCGTTACGCCCGTGGCGGCGTTGGCCAGGCTGGCGTGAGCCTCACGCCGTTCAACGCGTGGATCGATGATTGGCGTTTCAGCAGTCAGGGTTCCGACCCTATGGCGGATCTTCAACTCAGCGCCCGGGACAAGGATTTTGGCTATCAACTGCGGCTGACCTCCACACGTCCTTTGGTGCTTCAGGGCGACAAAGGCTTCAGCCAGAAATCCGAACAAGGGCAGGCATCGTACTACTACAGTCAGCCGTTTTTTCAGGCCAGCGGCACGCTGGAAATCGACGGCAAAACGTATCAAGTCAGCGGCCCGGCCTGGCTCGACCGCGAGTGGAGCAGCCAGCCCCTAACCGCCAACCAGACTGGCTGGGACTGGTTTTCCCTGCACCTGGACAGCGGCGAGCAGGTGATGCTCTACCGCATGCGGGAGAAGGACGATGCGCCTTACCTCACCGGCACCTGGATCGACGCTCAAGGCCAGACGCAGCTACTGCACGCCGCCGATATCAGTCTCACACCGCAAGACACTGCCAAAGTTGCCGGTCGTTCGATGCCGGTGCGCTGGTCGATCAAAATCCCCGACAAACACCTCGACATCACGATCAGTGCGCTCAACCCCAATGCATGGATGGCTTTGCGCATTCCCTATTGGGAAGGGCCGGTGCAATTGAGCGGCAGCCATGGTGGGCAGGGTTATCTGGAAATGACCGGGTATTAAGGCACCCCTGTAGGAGCTGGCGAAGCCTGCGATCTTTTGACGTTGATCCTGATCTCCCCGAAATCCCACCGGAACTCCTCGCGACACCCAACCCTCTACCGTGAGAACCCCCGCAGGAGCCCACACATGAGCGACGACCTGAAACCGCCCGACCTCGATTCGTGGCAGCGGCTGTTCGAAGACAAGGCCTACTGGCAACAATCCCCCGACGCCCATTACGCCGAACTGCTGCGGGTGGCCGACGACTTGCTGGGGCAGGGCGCCATTGACCTGGAACAGTGGCAAGCCTTGAAGGCCAAGGCCGATCAATCCCATAAGGGCACGCCTGCCGTGAATGTTGCTCAGGAAGTTGACGATCCTGAAGCCTGAGGAGAACCCACATGAAACCAACGACCCCCACTGAACACCCTGACGAACCGCGGCCACCGGGTGAAGTCGAGCGCGACAACGACGCCCTGCGCCCGACCGATCCGACCCGACGCAAGGAAAGCGGCAAGGGCACGGACAGCGGTGAATCCACCGCACAAGAAACTGCGAACACTCCCTGATCAACGTCTATGCTCATCTGCGCAGAGGGCGCTGGACGGTGGTTCAGCGCTCGTTGCTGCCTCCAGTTCACAGGGAATGTACCGCTTATGAAACTTCACGCACTGAGCAAAGCCATCACCCTCGCAACGCTGCTGTCTGCCGCCAGCCTTGGCGCCATGGCTGCGGACATCCCGCTGTCTGCCGTTGTGGAGGCGGATCAGGTCATCACCAAAGTTGTCTCGGTCGATGCTGCCAAACATCAGGTCGTCCTGGAGGGGCCGGAAGGTCGTCAGGTCCATGTGCAATTGACCGACAAGGCCAAAAACCTCGGCAACTTGAAAGTCGGCGACCAAGTCGATGTCAAGGTTACTAGCGCTGTCGCCGCCTATCTCGACACCGATGTCGACAAAGGCCTGCCTGGCACCGTCGAACGCGCTGGCGAAGTCCGCGCAGCCCCCGGCAGCGACAACCCGGGCGGCGAAGCCTACCGTCAGGTGCAGGTCCAACTGAAAATCACCAAAATCGACGTGAAGAAAAACCAGGTAACCTTCGAAAACCCCGCCGGCCAGTCCAAGACCGTTGACGTCGTAAGACCCGAAGTTCAAGCGAAATTGAAAGACCTGAAAGTTGGGCAGAGTGTCGTTGTGACCTATACCGACATATTGACAGTGACCAGCAAGCACTGAAGTTGAGAATTAGCTCTATATGTTGATTGTTCTTGTACAACTTTTCTGTATAAGAACAATCAGTTTTAATGGTCTAACTGGTGAGTTTTGGCGGTCTTTAAATAGTATTTAGGCCGACATTTAATCAATGTTGTTTCGATAAATTTCATGTTCATATACGCGGACTTATTCGAAACTTTCTATTAGAATACTTCCCGTTCGCCCAGTGTCAGGGCTCTTTACCGGTGCATGGATTGCCAGGCCATTACACTGGGCGAACACCTTATCGACGTGCGATACACACCTGCAGCAATACGTTAAGATGCGCGGCATTTTGCAGATCAAGGAAGAAAACGGCTGCCGCCGTTCTGACACGGATGAAACCACTCTCCCTCTACCACCCGGCGCTTTACTGGCTCCGCGTGTGGCAAAAAAGACTGTTCCGGCAATTGGCCTGGCGCTTCTCCCGCAAGCAATACGCTGTTTCGCTGAACACCGTCTCCCGCTTGCCATTTCGCTATCTCAAGCACACCTCCAAACTGATCCGCAAACTCGGCAACTCCGATCTTGCCCTGCAACACAACAAAGTCATCAACCTGAAACTGGCCGTCGCTTCGATCGACGGCGTCGTCATCGGCCCTGGCGAGTATTTTTCATTTTGCCGCCTCGTGGGTCGACCCACCTGCAAACGCGGCTATGTCGAAGGCATGGAGCTGTCATTTGGTGAAGCACGCAGCGGCATCGGCGGCGGGATCTGCCAACTGAGCAACCTGATTCACTGGATGGCGATTCACTCGCCACTGATCGTGGTTGAACGGTCGAACCACAGCTTCGATCCCTTTCCTGACGAAGGGCGGGTACTGCCATTCGGTTCCGGGGCTGCAATCTTTTACAACTATATTGATCTGGTGTTGCATAACCCGACCGATCGCCATTTTCAGTTGAAGCTGAATGTCGCCGAGCAACAGTTGGAAGGGGAGTTGTTGTGCGATCAGGTGAGAGAGTTTCGGTATCACGTTTATCAACTTGGGCATCGGTTTGTGCGAGACGGTGGCCGGGTTTTTCGGGAGAACGAAATATGGCGGGAGGTCAGGAGCAAGGGACAGGAGAGTCAGGTGTTGAGGAGTGAGCGGCTTTATAAGAATCGGGCGGTGGTTAAGTATGAGGTTGAGGAAAGTTTGCTGACTTGAAATGCATAAAAACGGGTGATCGTTAGATCGCCCTTTTTTTGGGCGTCGGTTGGAAAGTTTTTCATGGTGACGCTCTTGAATCAACGGAGCCGCAAAGCGGCATTTGCATGCCTTGATCGTGTTCGGTCTGTCAAAACTGCTCGCTGAGATTGCAGCGGTAGTATTGCAACAATATTGACGGTTCAGTTCCTGAAATAAAGCTCATCCAGTTGTCGTCTCCGAATCAGCAGGTATTCCTCCCAGACCTTGGGGAAATCCTCATCCTTGCGGTCCTTGCAAAACCAGATTCCAGCCTTCGGCTGAGAGTGTAAATCATCCATTTTTTCGGGCTTTTATGTGGCCACTCCACGATCTATTCTTGGTTTAAAAATGAGCAACTCGTCTACCTCGCGATTCCTGCAGCGCTTAACAAATTCCAGCGCGGCGGTTGAGTTGGCCAGGTACAAATCATGAGTAGCTCTATCAATCTGATCGTACTCATCGTAGTCCACCATGCGATTGCTCACGGGTATCGAAATGTAAGGTTTTCCTGATACCTCTTCGATGCCGATCGTGAAGCGCTCACCTGTATTGATTTGTGTGTCGTTGAATATCATCTTTAAAAGAAGAGTTCCAGTCGTTATTCATGGGTATTGCTGTCCCACCCAGACAATGACCCTTGCCTTCAAAAAACAGGAAGAAAGCATCGTCATAGCAGTAGCCGATCAACTTGGGTCAATCAGAACTATGGGGCTACTGCGGTACAAGATCCTTTTCCGCAATCACGTAGTAACTGCGGACTTTGTGGGGCTGTAAGAAAACCAGATCAAGCATTGGGTTGCTTTGTCGGCGTCATCCATCCAGGCCGATTCTTTCTTGTCCAACTCAGTCATTGTCCCCGCCGCACCGGCGCGATAAAACATCAGCCAACCGTCTCGACCTTCGTTGACGATCAAGTAGGTGTGCCCATGACCTTCGACGGTCAGCGACCAACAGCCGAAGTAGGCTCGTTGATCCGAGTAATCAGTGATGGTGAATCCGGCACGTTGAACAGCGTTTTGCAGATCGGGGTAAGGCATGTGGTGGAGTCCTGTCCGGGGTGAAAGCGCTGATTGAAGGACCAACAGGGGGTACCAACGTTTATCTGGGGCAGTTAACTACCAGGGCGAGTGGGCTTTTAGCCTTGACTTGAGACCGGCTAATGGGTGTCCCGTTTTTTTGTCGCCGTTGAGGAAACTTCAATTGTTATTTTTCGTCCCTCACCACGTAACGGCCGGGATCGGTCCAGATGATCACTCTGAATCCACCGCTCAGCACCCCGATATCTCTGAGGTGTTTAAAAACCTCAGCAGGGCACCACTCACGTCCATGAGCAAAGCAAATATCCAGGGTTCGCAGTTTGGCAAAAATATTGGCCTTGATGGCATCATCCGAGCTTGAAATTTTGTACTCGCCAACGTTTGTTTCTTGGGAAAAACCAAGGTCGAGCAACGTATTTTTCAACTCCGTATCAAGTAGCTTTAATCGGACGTAACCGCCATCTGCTTGGGTGACATAGGCTTTGACTGAATGATTATTCACGTACAGTCCTCATTTAATATCGACGAACGCTAAGCGAGCCAATTTTCGCGCTCAACGTCAGGACAAATACCTCTTCGGATGTGTATCGCGCCGCTTCTATAAAGTCCAGAAGCCACTCCACGTCCAATGCCGCGAATATCGCCAACCACTGAGGTCTTTTCGCTTTGCAAGCTGGCACCGCTGTCCCACCCAGTCCATGACCCTTGCCTTAAAAAACAGTGTTAAAAAGGGACACCCATTTGTTTGCTTTCTATTTCCTTGATATCAGCTAAAATTTTTCTAGATCAAATCGGCAACCATTTGCCTTTATTTGAGACAGAAATTGGTCAAGGCTAATCACAGGCTTTCCAGCATTTTGGTTGGCATACTCTCTACGTAGTAGTCTGAACAGTTCGCCGATTGTTTTTTTGTTTCGCTCAATAAGGCTAGCTATTAAGTCAAAGCGATTTTCGGACATGAATGATGTGTCGTTCCGAATCAAAAAGTAACAGCTTATATTTAGCAGCAAGGAATCGGCATCTTCGTAACTGCTCCGCAACGATGTTAAGTATTTACTGAATGCCTCAAGTAGTATTTTATTTGAGTTGTCTTTAGATTTTAGATATCCGCAGACCCCTTGCCAGTTGTTAATATAGAGATGGTTTCCCCAGTCAGGGTCTCGCGAAAAATATTGTCCTTGACCTTTGAAAAATTCTGACGGTTCATTGTGTTCTAGTGCGATCTGAAATTTGGTTTTCATTGGGGTTTTTCCCAGTCGTCAAAGTTTTTCAATAGCGTTCCCACGTTACTATCATGGGTGATGCTTTCAGATCCGATCTGCGCTGCTTCTTTGTTCCGCTTTTGGTAGCTAAAATGGGACTAACTAAAAGGAACGGATTTATTTTTGTGAGTTCGTAGAAATGAATCTGTCCCCCTTTATCTCCTTTAACCCGCACTCGTAATACATTGTGGCATTCGATTTTTTATGGTTGCAGGTTTCTCAAATTTTTTGGTCCACCATCATCGGCAAGCTTTGTTATGCGTCGATTGTAAGTTTCAATATCCTGTGCATTATTAATTTTATGAATCTCTTGATGCAGAAATTCCATGCATTTCGCAATTATTTGTTTTTCGTTGTTTGATAGGTCGCGAATTAGATCAAGCCCGTTTTCAGATAAGATTGGGATCTTTTTTCGCATGTAGTAGTAACAGCCTATATTTTCGAGAAGATCGTTTGCATCTTCTATACTGTTTGTGATGGTTTTTAGGTATTTTTCGAACGCATTTTTCAGGGTTGCAACTGGATTTTTTTGTGTTTTGAGAAACCCGCAAAGGTCTTGCCAATTAATGACGTGTAGCTGGATTCCCCAGTAGGGGTCTCTCGTAAAGTAAATGCCACTACCTCTGAAGTATTCCGGGAGTTCATCTCTGTCTAGCGCTTTTTCGAAATTGCTGATTATTGAAGTTGCTCTCAGTCATTGATCTCCTGTTTAAAGAGCTTTACTAAAAGGTCAGATTTGTTTTTGTGGTCGTGTGGAAAATACATCTGTTCACTTTTTTCTTAAAGAGCCTCAAGTTCGATGGTGCAGCCGTTGCTTTTTAATTTTTGAATTTCTTGATCGAATGAGTAATTTGGTAGGTCTTTGTTCTTTATGTCGTACTCTTTTCTTAAGAGTCTAAACAGGCGACCTATGTTTTCTTTGTTTTTTGTCTCGAGGCTATCAATAAGGTCATAGTTGTCGGCCGATAAAAATTTAAACATACCTCTTGCTATGTAATAGGCTGCTATGTTGGAAAGTAGACCTTCAGCATCTTCGTAGTTTTCATCCAAGTATCGAACGTACTCTTGAAATATAGTTGTCAGTAGGCTCTGCGCTGCGTTTTGGGTTTTTAGTACACCGCACATCTCCTGCCAGTTGCTTATGTAAAGATGGTCGCCCCATTCGGATCCTCTTGCGAAATAGATGCCATCGCCTTTGAAAAAATTGGAAATTTCATGCTGATCTAAGGCGGTTTCGAACGTGGTTTTCATTGAAGTTTTTCCCAGTCATCAAAGTTTTTCAACAGCGTTCCCACGTCACTATCATGGGTGATGCTTTCAGATCCGATCAGCGCTGCTTCTTTTGTTCCACTTTTGGTGGCGCCCCCTGGAACCCATTCATTCGGATACGCACCATTTTCCTTTCCATTAGGCATCTCATAGCGGAATCTTGGGTCGTCAGGCTTGATTCTAACGATATAAATGCCGTCACCTTCCAGACTTTTCGCTCCTAGGTTTAGCTCGTTGTTTAGCACTCTCCAATCGTTACCCGCGGCTCGATATTTTGCGACAACGTCTTCCATTTCGGAGGACAGCCCCACAAACTTTCGTTGCGGAAAGCTTGGGAATTTCGAGCCTTTGATCCAGCTTTCAATCACCACGAAAGATCCTCCCTCTTTTGCAAAGAGTTCCCGGTGTGCGCTGACGTAATTGTCTGGGAGATAGTCCCCAGGGTTTGGCGGCCGATCCGACTTATTCATGTCAATAATTTCGTCGAATTTCTCCTGTGACATCGGCAAATGATCAGGTTTTGTAGCATTTGCGGAGTTACTAGGTAACTTGCAGTCGGGGCCAGGACACCCCGAGCTCAACCCCAACGGATCCACCCACCCCGTAGGGTTAGGCACGTACTGGTAGTTGTTCAACCCACCTGCAAGCTTGATCGGATCCGGCGTCAAATACCGCCCAGTGCCCGGATTGTAGTAGCGATGCCGGTTGTAATGTAAGCCCGTTTCCGCATCGAAGTACTGACCCTGGAAGCGCAGCGGGTTGTCGATTTCGGCAACGTCGAGGGTGGCGAGGTTGCCGTAGGCGCGGTATTTCGCTGACCACATGATCTCGCCGCTGTAATCGGTGAGTTCCTGTGGTGTGCCGAGGTGGTCGAGTTGGTAGTAGAACGGCTCGGCTTTTAGCGGGCCTTCGCCATCGAGCATCGCCAAGGGGCGGAAGGTGCCCGGCTCGTAGATGTAGCTGCGATAGCGGTTGTCCGCGCTTTCGGCGATGAGGCGTTCGCCTTGCCACAGGAATTCCGTGGTGTGACCGTCGACGGTTTTGGCGATACGACGGCCGAAGGCGTCGTACTTGTAGCTCGCGATGCTGCCACCCGGGAGGCTGACTCCGATCAATCGGTGCTGGCAGTCGTAACGGTATTCGGTGACAAGCTTTTGCCCGGTGCCGCGGCGTTCGCGGATCTGGTTGCCGTAGGCGTCGTAGTCGTAATGGCGATCACCCTGCATGAGCAGGCGGTTGCCTTTGACGTTGGCCAGGTTCGTGGTTGGCTGGTCGCCTTGACCCAGGAGGTTGCCCGCCGGGTCGTGTGCAAAGCTTTCCGGGGTGGTGCCACGGACGTTGATCAGGCGGTCGAGCGGGTCGTAGTGGTAGCTGCGGTTGCCTTTGCGACTGTCGTCGATGCCGGCGAGGTTGCCATTGGCGTCGTAGGCGTATCGACGCTGGAACAGGTTTCGGTCTTGCTGACTGACACTGTGAGCTTGCAGTCGGCCTTGTTCGTCGTACTGGTATTGGCTGAGCAGCAGACCTTGTTGACGCTGCTGTTCGCGACCGGCGCTGAACTGGTGGGTGGTCAGGCGCGAGCCGTTGAGATCGATGCTGCTCAGGCGTCCGCCGGCTTGGTGACGGTAGTCGAGTTTGCTGCCGTCGGGGAGACGGCTGTGGCTCAATTGGCCGAGGTTGTCGTATTCGTAACGTGTGGTGCCCCAGCCCTGGTGTTCGGTGATCATACGGTCTTGCAGGTCGTATTCGTAGGCGAGGGGCCAGTGGCCGTCGTCGACGCTCACGAGGCGACCGAGGGCGTCGTAGCTGTAGTGAACTTCTTCACCATCAGCCAGGGTTTTCACCAGTAAGCGGCCAGCGGTGTCGCGTTGGTATTCGGTAACCAGTTCGCTGCCGTCGTCACCGAATTCGGTTTTCTTCAGCAACTGACTTTTGAGGTCGTATTCGTAAGCGGTACGTCGACCGTCGAAACCGGTTTCCTGCTGGATCAGGCCGTTCGGGTAATAGTCGAGGTGGTAGTGCTCGCCACGTTGGTTTTCGATCTCGCTGAGCAGCAGGCGCGGGTTGTCGTAGCGATAGCGCAGCTGGCTCCCATCCGGGTTGATGCGGCGGCTGACCAGGTGCAGGTTATCGGCGTATTCGAAGCGGGTGACGCGACCCAGTTCATCACGTTCGGCGGTGACTTTGCCGTAGGCGTTGTAGGTGTATGCACGGGTTGCGCCACCGGGCAGGGTGATTTGCGCGAGGCGGTTCGCCGCGTCCCATTGGTATTGAGTGATCGCGCCGCTTTCGTCCTGGCGAGTGATTTGCCGCCCTAACGCGTCGTAACGGTACTTGCGCTGACCGCCGTCCGGCAGCTGTTCTTCGAGCAGTTGGCCGAGACTGTTCCAACCCAGCTGATGACGGCTGCCGTCGGGGTGGCGGATTTCCAGCAAGCGGCCCTGACGGTCGTAGCTGTAATGGGTCGAATTGCCGTCTGGGTCGATTTGTTCGGTGATGTCGCCTTGGTCGTTGCGCCAGTATTTCCAGGTTGCCGGACCACGGTTCACAACGCGGACGAAGCCGCGGTAGTACTCGTAGGTAGTCGGTGCATCTTCCGGTGGAATGACCGCGACCAGTCGACCTGCTTCGTTGTATTGGTATTCGGTGACGGCGCCGAGTGGATCTTTCTCCGCGATCAGGCGGCCCTTGTCGTCGTAGGCCTTGAGGTATTCCGCACCGTCCGGATCGACTTTGGCGACCAGTCGAGCCTTATCGTCGTGGGTGTAGACCTCTTCGCTGCCGTCAGCGTTGGTAACCGTGACGCTGCCCTTGTCATCCCAGACGTAATGCGCGTCCATCTGCGAGAAGCTTGCCCAGTGATGGATGCAGCGCGCCGATTTACCTTCTTTTTCCCATTCCCAGTAGAAACTGGCGCCCCCGGCCAGTTGACGCTCGAGAATGACGTTTTGGTCGTTGTAGGCATAACGCTCGGCTTCACCGGCAGCGTTTTTGGCTTCGATCAGGCGGTGCTGGGCATCGTAGCCATAGGTGACCAACGTCTGGATGGTGCTCCAGGCATCTTCCAGATTGTCAGCCGGGCTGAACTGCTGATGGTCGATGGCGACGATGTGCTTTCGATCGTAACGCACGAGGAGCGCGCGCCCGGCACCGTTATCGACACGTTTGATTCGACCGTGGATGTCACGAGTAATGTGCAGGCGATTGCCATAATCGTCACTGATGGCAATCAGCGTTGCGCCTTTGGTGTTGTAGCGGAAGTGGTAGAACTGGGTGCGTTCACCGGCTTGGGTGAGGATTAGTTCGGAGGGGTCATCACCGAGGAAAATCGCCGCTTCCGACAGGCTGTTGGTGATCGCCGGGCGCTGCACACTTGGCAACGGGAAGGTGGTGACGCGGTTTTCGTGGTCGGTCCAGATCACCTCGTCGCCGTTGATGTCGACGCGTTGCGCGAGGGCGTGGCTCCAACCGTAGCCGAGGCCGCAGTCGATTTCCGCAGCGCTGGTGCGATAAAGGCGCGTCCAGCTGAAGGGCAGCAGACCGCCGAGTTCGCCGTCGGTCAGGGTCAGCAGTTCTTCGCCAGTGACCATCGATACGGGGCAGCCATTGGTGCAGGTTTTCTTGGCGCATGTGGCGCTTTTGTCGTCAGGTGTTTTCGACTGAGTAGAAACGTCGTCGATCTTTTCCTTTGGCTCCAGAACGAATTGTTTTTCTGCTTTCTTACGAGCAAATACAGAGGCGTTTTTCTCCAGCAGGGTAGGCGTGTCGCTGGTGATAGGCACTGGACCTTTGGCGGTTGCCTTAGTCGCTTGTTCGATTTTCAGTGCGGCCTTTTTGGCGGCATTCATCGGCACGCCTTGCGCGCTAGCAACAAGGGGTTTCACGGTTTCACCGTGAGCCTTCAAGGCGTGTCCCTTACTCGTCGCCAACAGTTTTTCGGCAAACTCTTGCAGCATTTGTACTGCGGTACCCGATTTGACTTTGACCAAGGTTTTTGTGCCAACACGAATCGCCAGCCCGACGCCACCGGAAAGACAGATCCCCAGCACCACGTTGATCAGAAAGGAAGTGCTGATGGCGGTAATCACTTCCACACAGACTTGCGGCGGCAACATGCCGACCCACGCGACAATGGCCGAGAGATAGATGAACATCAGAGGCTCGTCGCTGAGAATCAGCAGCCCGGTAGCAATGGCCTCTTTCGACGCTGAATAGAGTTTTTTTACCTCGTCTTCATTCAGGTACTGGAGAAGTTTCTTCGCATTGTCGACGGGGTGGGCTAACAATTCGAATAGGCTTTTGATGTCATCCCAGAGACCCAGAAGCGCTTTCTCAAGACTATCAAGTGCAGATTTCACCAAAATGACCGAGCGCCCCGACCGGTCAGTTGCCGTGTAGCTCACCCATTGCGGCTGGAACTTGCTCGACCACTCGCTTTTCAACCAGCCGTCAAGATTGCCGATAACACCCTGGTACGAGGCATACAGCGCCTTGACGTTGCTTTCAGAAACGTTCGGGAAAAAAGTAATTCGGTACATCTGACCCGGCTTGCAGCCTTTGATGACTTCAATGCCGCTCGGACCGATATTTGCGGGAATCACCGGGCCGACAACGTCGTATCCGCCGAACATAGCTTTTTTGACGGGTTCGAGCTTGACCGGCGTATTGCCAATGGGCACGTACCGCGCGCTTTCAAACATGTGGATCAGCGTGAAATCACCCATCAACGGACAGGTGGCGTAGGTTTCAACGGGCCCTGTCTTGGTCTTGCGCTCAGTGACGCTGACTTCGTTGCCCACTTTGAACTTTTGATCTACATCCATTGCCCAGCCAGTCCAGAAGCCGTCGGCCCAGGTCTTGTAGTCGCTCAGGCAATTATTGAAATCCTTGAGGATGACATTCACGTCAGGCGTCTTGGCGTCCAGGACTTGAAGGACCAATTTACCGATGGGATCAATCATGACGTGACTTCCTTTGTCAGCTGAGCAGCAAGACGCTCTGCCATATCTTCTGTATTGGATTGTTGGCGCACGAAGCGCTCGACCTTGTGCCGCAAGTTACTTTCGGGGAAGGCGAAGAACAGTTCCGGGCAGTCCTCTCCCAACCACTGCATCAGGTTGTCGACAACGGTGGTGTGGTCTTTTTCCGCCAGCGTGTCGACTAACTTCTGCGGCACCTCCCACCACGGCCAGGCCTTGGCCGGTGGCACTCCCCTCGGTCCCACTTCCAGTTTCTGGCCATTGATCAGGTAGCGGTCGAACACTGGCAAAACTTCACCCGCGCCAGCACCCAATCCTTCAAGAATCGGGAAGATGTGTCGCCCATCCCAGAACCGAAAAAACACCTCGGTGCCATCGGGCATACGCACTTGGGTCAAACTGCGAAGATGTTCGAACACCACATCCGGAGTGCTGGTGGACACCGCCAGCCAGCCCCAATCCTGAGCGTCGGTTTCAGCAATCCACTGAAGGAAACCGGCATTGGACTTCAGCTCGGCGAGGTAGGGCATCACTGGCTGCCAATCGGCGTACGGCGTGCCGCTCCAGATCGGGATCAGTTCAGGCGCCATCTCCTGCTGGTAGAAGGCCTTCAGTGGCTCGGCATCGCTCGCCGCACTGACAATCAAATAAAGACGTTCATTAGCCTGCAACGGCCGTTCCGCCAGCCAATCCTGCGGGGTCAAAAGATCAGATCGCACAAGCACCTGCCTTGCATTTTTCGCACTCTTCACAGAACGGCGCGTTGCGTTTGAGGGTGTTGATCTGCGCCGGGGTCAGGACCGCGCCGGCCTTGTCGGCGTCGGCCTGTTTCAGCACGCCAGGCATCAGTGGTGCGGCGCCGGTGCCGTTGCCGGGGCTGCCACCCGAGTTCATGTTGATCACCGGGCCGCTGAGGGTGACGCCGCTGCCGTCGATCTTGATGAAGCTGCCACCGCCCTTGAGGGTCAGTTCGCTGCCGGCTTCGAGCACGACTTTCATGCCGCTGCTCAGGTGGATTTCCTGGCCGGCTTCGATGAATTGGCCGGTGCCGACCTTGATGTGCTGGTTGACGCCCACGGTGAGGTGGTCGTTGGCGCGGGTTTCGACTTTGCGGTCGGCGTAGACGGTGTGGTGTTCTTCGGCCTTGAATTCGCTGTAGCTGTTTTGCTCGACGGTGTCGTGGCGTTCGTTGCCGACGCGGATTTTCTGATCGTGCTCGACGTTTTCGTCCCAGTCGCGCTGGGCGTGCAGGAAGATTTGTTCCTGGCCCTTTTTGTCTTCGATGCGCAGTTCGTTGTAACCGCCGCCGCCCGGTGAGCTCAGGGTTTTGAAGGTGCTGCGGGTTTTGTTCGCCGGCAGGGCGTACGGGACGACGTTTTCCTTGTGGTACAAGCAGCCGCTGATCAGCGGTTGGTCGGGGTCGCCTTCGAGGAAGGTGACGAGCACTTCCATGCCGATCCGCGGGATGGCGATGCCGCCGTAGTGGGCGCCGGCCCAGGCAGAGGAGACGCGCAGCCAGCAGCTGGTCTTGTCGTCGGCCTGGCCTTCGCGGTCCCAGTGGAATTGCACTTTGACGCGACCGTATTGGTCGCAGTGGATTTCTTCACCTTTGGGGCCAGTGACCACGGCGCTTTGGCTGCCGAGGATGCGCGGTTTCTTTTGCGTTAGCGGTGGACGGTTCGGCACATCCCACGGGGTGGCCTGGAAACGGTTGCGGTAGCCCTGGTGGAAATCGTCTTTCAGCTTGGTGGTGTCGCTGGTGACCGACTCTTCCAGCACTTGCGGCTGTTTGCCTTCGTGGAGGATTTCGGTCAGCAGCCACAGGTCGTTCCATTTGGCTTTCGGGTGTTGGGTAAGGGCCAGGAAGTGGCCGCTGACCAGCAACGGCTGATCGCTTTTGCCTTCGGCGAGCTGGAAGTCACTGCGGTGACGTTCGAGGGCGCGTTTGGCCAGGTGCTTGCCGCGCTCGCGGTCGATGAAGCGACCGGGGTAGTCGTAGTCTTCGAGGTCGGGCAGGGCGTCGCCACGGTTTTCGCTTTCCAGGGTCAGGCGCGGCTTTTCGAAGTCGTAGTCGCGGCGGGTGGTGCGGCTGGTACGGGTTTCCAGGCGCAGGTCGAAGCGCTTGATCACCGGGTCGTTGGCGACCATGCCGGAGTCTTGCTGATAGGCCACGGGGGGGAGTTTCGGGAACACCGTCTGGTCATCGCCGAACACCAGCTTGTGGGCGGTGGCGCTGTGCTGAAAGTGGTAGTGAATACCTTCTTCCTCGCACAGACGCTGGACGAACTGCAGGTCCGATTCATCGTACTGAACGCAGTAAATGCGCTCCGGATAAATCGCCCCGACTTTGAATTCGTAGGCATTGCTTTGGATGCCGTGCTCTTCGAGGACGCTGCCGATGATTTTCGGCACCGTGAGGTTCTGGAAGATGCGTTGGTTGATGCGGTGCGCCAGGTAAGCCAGTTGCGGGCGCAGGGTCACCGCGTAGCGGGTCAGGCGTTTGCCGGAATCACCCTGGGCGGCGCGGTAGATCTGGCCATGGATGCCGCTGCCGTCAGGCGAGAGCTGCAGGAAGGCCGGTTTGTGCAACAGGGTCTCGAGGTCCAGGGACGGCTGTTCACTGACCAGCTCCACCTCAAACACAAAAGGCTGGCTGATGGCTTCCCGACCTTGCAGGGAGAAAACCTGGAAGTCGCTGGAAAGACCTTCAATGGTCAGGGCAAAGTGAGTTTGATTGGCCGGCGCGAACATCCCTTGTTCCTCGTGCAGTGCAGCGGCGCTCGCCGGCACCCGTGCAGGGAGCTTGCGGACGCGAAAATTCTGGAAGGGCGAAAACAACATCGACCAGCAGAGCTGGCCGATGCTTGAGACGGTCGGCCTGAGTTAGGCGACCGGCTGACGCCAGTCATCGGAACCCGAAGTACCAGATACTTCGTGGGTCCAGGTGATTTTGCGGTAGGTGAATTGCACTTCTTCCAGGTGAGTGAAGTGCGAGTTCGACGGGTCCTGGCAGTTGTGCATTTTGTTGTTGATGGCGACGATGATCGCGTCTTCCAGTTTGGTGGTGTAGTAGTGCTCTTGGGTCCCTTGAGCCGAGGTGCGGTACCACTGGATAACGATTTCGCTCATGCGCTCGCCGGAGGTCAGAGCCGCCTGCAGCAGTGGCGAAGCCTTGTCGTACACCTTGGTGATCACGACTGGCTTGTGGACGCGCTGACCGGTCGGTTGGCCGGACTGCGGGTCACGCGGGATGATCACGTCGTGGCTGAAAGCCTGAACCATGACCTGGTCTTCGTGACCTTCCTGGTAGGTGTTGCCAACCGAGTCGGCGGTGAATGCGCCGGCAGTGATCAGACCTTGTTTCTCGCCAGTGACGGACATGTACGCTGGTGTAGCCATGGATGTGCTCCTTGCTAAAAGTTAGGGTGCCCGGGAGGCGGTATCGCCCGGTGGGTGGCTGACTGTTATCAAGGTCCGTGCCAGAAACGGTTAAGGCTATATAAATCAGGTGATTGAGAGGATTTTCAGAGCTCGCGGAGAATCTTCGGCAGCGATCACCTGTGAATGTGCGCAAGAAGTTGCGCAGTACTGCGCAACTTCTTGCGCACTTGGCTGGAGCGCCTGACGGGCCGGGCGATCAGCGCCCCGGAAAGGGCTTTCGCAGTGTCGAGTGCGCAACTTCTTGCGCATCAAGGCGGTTAGCCATCATTCGGTGACCCATCGTCTGATTTGCCGAAAACCGGTATCAGAACCGCTAGGGTGACAGGTGCAACGAATGCTGCAGCCTGGAGGTCAAACTCAGCGCCGAGATGAATGAACATCTGCGAACTCAAGGAGAACGACATGAAAATCCTGATGGTTCTAACGTCACACGATCAATTGGGTAACACGGGCAAGAAAACCGGCTTCTGGCTGGAGGAATTCGCCGCACCGTACTTTGCCTTTAAAGACGCCGGCGCTCAGTTGACCCTGGCCTCACCCAAGGGTGGTCAACCACCGCTGGACCCAAAAAGCGACGAGCCGGACGCGCAAACCGCGGCCACCGAGCGCTTTCGCAAAGACTCCGCCGCCCAGTCCGCATTGGCGTCTACCGCTCTGCTGAGCAGCGCGAGAGCTGAAGATTACGACGCGATTTTCTACCCGGGCGGCCATGGCCCGCTGTGGGATTTGGCCGAAGACAAAATTTCGATCGCTCTGATCGAGGCGTTTTACAAGGCAGGCAAACCGGTCGCGGCCGTCTGCCACGCACCGGGTGTGTTGCGTCACGTCAAGGGCGCGGACGGCCAGCCGCTGGTCAAAGGCAAGCGTGTGACGGGGTTTACCAACACGGAGGAAGAGGCTGTGCAACTGACGAAGGTTGTGCCGTTTTTGGTGGAGGACATGCTTAAGGAGAAGGGTGGTGTCTATTCCAAAGGTGCTGACTGGGCGAGTTATGTGCTGACTGATGGTTTGCTGATTACCGGTCAGAATCCGGCTTCCTCTGAAGCAGCGGCACAAGAACTGTTGGCGAAGCTCCGCTAAATCTGATGTGTAGCAGCTGGCGTAGCCTGCGTTCGGCTGCGGAGCAGTCGTAAAACCGGCAAACACGGTTTGTCTGAAGACCGCGGCGGCTGAAACAACGACTGCTTCGCAGCCGAACGCAGGCTGCGCCAGCTGCTACATGTTCGTGCCACGCCTCAGATCGCGAGGCTCGACGCCGCGAAACATTCCTCGATCGAGCGCCGCTGCGTCTCGGCATACAACGCCAACTCATCAATCGTCGATCGCCCCAGCGCCTTCTCGAACACCTGCCGGTTCGAATGCACGCCATAGTGGGTTTGCGCCGCATCGCCCAGGTTCGACTGAAAAATCCCCGCAGCGCTGACTGGCAGGAAATCTTCGTACACCAACGGTTCAACCCGCAAATACCCGCCGCTGAGCAGGTCCTCCAGCGACCACGATTTCAGCTCATCGGCCCCCAAACCTTTTTCCGTGACGAAGTAGCGAAAGTACGCCAGTTCCTCTCGGCGCATGCCCTCAAGGGTGTCAGGGAATTCTGCAAAGTGCTGCGCCATCAGCGCGTTGTAACGTGCGGCATTGGCCTCATTGGGGAAGTCTTTCAATTCATCCCGGGCAGCGTTGAGCAAACGGTCGTAAAGCGCCCGGCCTTTGGGGGTGAGCGCCGCGCCGCGTTGCTCGATTTCGCCGAAACGGGCGCTGTGGCTGCCATGAGTCTGGGCTTGATCGGTGAAGGCGACAGGCTCGTCCAGGGCCTTGAAACTGGTCTGGCGCAGCAGGATCGGGCACTGACGGCGGGGCGGGCCTTCGATCACCGCTTTGGGGGTGATGCCGTGGGCGGGCATTTGCGCCTGGACGATGTCGATGTCCAGGGTGCGCGGCGTCAGGTGGTTGATATGCGGGCCGGTGAACGCCACCACGTCGGCGATCAGGCGATGCTGGGCGCTGAGTTTGCGGTACTGCTCGGCGGTCACGGTGGCGGTGTGATGCCAACGGAAAGTTTCCAGCGCTTGCTCGACGAAGTCCTGGGCCTCCTGTTCGGTGAGGCCGCCCTGGGTTTCGGCGCGATCGATGAGCATCAGCGCAGTGGGCGTGAAGATCGAACGCTTATCCAGCACCGATTGGGCGAACGCTCGCAGTTCCAGGTCTTCGATCAGTTCCAGGCGCAGCAGGGAGGTGAATACCCGGAACGGGCTGACCTGCAACGCCGCTTCATGCACCGCGCGAAAAGCCGTGGAGTGCACCGGTACGCCGGCCGGGGTCAGGTCGTAATAACCCACCGGCTGCATGCCCATCACCGCAAACAGCCGGGCGAGGGTGGCCAGTTCATCGGCGGTGCCGACACGGATCGCGCCATGTCGCTCCAGGTCCAGGCGCTGGATTTCACCGGTGCTGTTCAACTGCCGGGCGATTTGTGGATCGCTGTCCAGTACGTGACGGTTGGTCTGTTCCACCAGTTCCATCAGCGCGCCGTACAGCGGCACTTCTTCGCGGTACATGTCGGACATCGCTTTGGAAAAGCGTTGGCGGATCAGGTCAGGGCTGACGAAGTTCGGGTGACTCATGAAAGAATTCCTGGCGCGGTGACGTAAAGGATGCAGGAAAAGATCGCAGCCTTGCGCGGCGCCGACAAACGAAGAATCTTACGGACTTCATTCTGCAAAGGACTGCATGTTGTAGCAGCTGTCGAGCCCCAGCGAGGCTGCGTTCGGCTGCGAAGCAGTCGCAAACCCTGTTATGCACGTTCGTTCTGACACACCGCAGTGGCTGATTTCACGACTGCTGCGCAGCCGAACGCAGCCTCGCAGGCTCGGCAGCTGCTACAGGGGCGCGGTGTTTGTCTGCTACACAGGAAGTTCCGAGCGCAGCGATGCCAAAAATTCCCGATACAGCCGCGCCGTGTTCGTCGGTTGTTCCACCATCGGCATATGGCCGGTGTGGTCCCAGACTTCCACTCGCAGATCGGCGATGCCTTTGCTCCAGATCGCCACGCTGCTGACATCGATCAAGCGGTCCTTGTGTCCCCACAGCAATAGCGCCTGGCACTTGATGTCGGGCAGTTTCGGCTCCATCGGCGGGCTGGCGCGAAAGTCCCTGAAGATTTCTTCCAGCTCCTCGCATTGCTGTTCATAGCGTTGCGCGATGGCGTCCAGCACCACCTTGGGTACCCACGGCGGTTCGGCCATGGTCATGGCGTATAAGCGCTGGAATTCTTCCCGTGAATGAATCAGGAACGGGTTGTGGCCCTTGGCCAAATGCCGCTCCAGGTCGCTGGCTTCGGGGGCGGTGACACCCGCGGGGTCGATCAGGGCCACCGAAACAATACGATCCGGGTACGTGGCCGCGAGCCACGCTGCCATGTAGCCGCCCATCGAGTTGCCGATCACGTGGACTTTCTCGACGCCGCAGACATCGAGCAACTGGATCATCCGCTTGGCCTGCAACGGGATGTCGTAGCCGCCGCCCGCCTTGAAGCCGGTTTCGCCATGGCCGGCGATGTCGGGGATGATCACCCGATAGTTGCCGACAAAGTGCCGGGCAAAGCGCAGCCAGATATTTTTGTCGGCGCTGTAGCCGTGGAGCATCAGCACGCTGCTGGACGCTTCGTACGGCCCGCCTTGCCAGGTCGAGACGGTCATTTCGGCGATCGGCACGACAATTTTGTGCAGTCCATACAGCTTGGCCTCTATCGACATGTTCAAGTCATAGAGCCAATGACCGATGGCCGGGTAACTCAACCAGCTCCAGGCCACGAAAACTGCGATTGCGACAACCAACAAAAGCATCAGGCATCTTCCTTCTACGTGATCAGGACAGAATGTGATCGGCGGGTTTCAGCGCCCTGGTCAACCGGTGATAGCTGAAACTGAACCCCGGAAACATCGCAATCACATGACCGCTCTTGCTTTGATACCAACTGTGGCAGCCCCCGGACTTCCATACTGTGCGTTCCATCTCCCGGTGGATCATTTCAGTGTAGGTACGTTCTGCTTCGGGGCGTACTTCGATGCTGCGCAAACCGTGTTCTTTTAACGTACGGATGCAATCGAGAATGTAGTTCATCTGAGACTCGATGATGAACAGCGCCGAGGTGTGGCCGATGCCCGTGTTGGGGCCGGTGACGATAAACAGGTTGGGGAAGTCCGGCAGGGTGGTGCCGAGGTAGGCCCGCGGATACTGAGCCCAGAAGTCTTTGAGTTGTGTGCCGTTTTTGCCGGTGACCGGGTAGGAAATCACCCCGTCGGTGGCGTCGTAACCGGTGGACCAGACGATCAGGTCCAGGTCGATGTGTTGGCCGTCCTGGGTGACGATGCCGGTTTCATCGATGGCGGCGATGCCTTGCTCGCGGCTGTGCAGGCTCACGTTACTGCGACCCAGCGCCGGGTACAGGGTGCTTGAGATGATCACCCGTTTGCAGCCGATGACGTAGTCGGGTGTCAGTTTCTGCCGCAATTGTGGGTCGGGCACTTGCCGTTTGAGGAAGCGCAGGGCGTTTTGCTGGACCAGGCGGATCGCTGGTTTCGAATACTTGAAGGCAATCACTCGGGTTTCGAACAGCCAGTAGATCATCCAGCGCAACAGTTTGTAGGCCGGTTTGAGCCCCAGCAACCAACGCTGGAAAGGCCCAAAGGCGCGGTCGGCCCGAGGCAATACCCAGTGAGGCGTGCGCTGGAACACATGCAGATGCTCGACGTCCGGGGCAATCGTCGGAATCACTTGGGCCGCGCTGGCGCCGCTGCCAACGATGGCCACGCGTTTTTGCCGGTAATCGTAGGCGTGATCCCAGTTGTTGGTGTGAAAAGTCTTGCCCTGAAACCGCTCCTGGCCCTCGAAGTGCGGAACGACGGGTTGGCTCAGCGGCCCGGTGGCGTTGATCAGGAACTGCGCATGAAACGTGCCTTTGCTGGCGGTGTGCACCGTCCAGCGTTTGCCGTCGTCGTCCCATTCGATGCACTCGACATTGGCCTGCAGTTCCACCTTGTCTCGCAGGCCGAAGTGCTCCACCACGTACTGGGTGTAGTGGTGCAGTTCGGCCTGCTCGGCGAACATTTGCGTCCAGCGGTAGGGCGCGAAGGACAGCGAATAGAGCGGCGAGGGCACGTCGACCGCGGCACCGGGGTAGGTGTTTTGGCACCAGGTGCCGCCGAAAAAGTCACGTCGTTCCAGCAGGCGGAAATCGCTGATGCCTGCCTTGAGCAAATTGATCGCCGCGCACTGGCCGCCAAAACCGCTGCCGATGATCAACACTTCAAAGGTCTGCATGGGCCTCCTTTTTTATCGTTATTGATCGAACCCTCCTTTCATGTATAGCCAAACATTGGGCACTCGCCTCATGCCTATGCCTTGGTATTCAGACCGCCAGCCGGTGATGGCTATTTGCCGTTGCCCTGATAGACTCTCACCACACTTGAAACCCTTGTGTTTTCAGGTTCCGTTCAGTGGCGCAGAGGCCTCTATGGAAAAAACGGGAGGAAAAGGACTTTCACTGGCCAGGAGGCTCTATACATCGCGAATCCTGGGTTTGGCTTTGGGGCTGTTGCTCGTGAGCGCGGCGATGTATCCACTCAACCCTGCACCGTGGGTCTGGGTGGCGATGCTGCTCAATGCCGTACTCTGGCCGCACCTGGCTTATCAATGGGCGCGCCGCGCGCAAGTGCCTTATCACGCCGAACACCGCAACCTGCTGGTGGACGCCTTTCTCGGCGGCTTTTGGGTCGCCGCCATGCACTTTAATCCGCTGCCCGGCGCGACGACCCTGGCCATGATGGCGATGAACAATGTGGCAATTGGCGGTTTACGTTTCCTGTTGGCGGGAACCGTGGCGCAGATTCTCGGGATGGGCGTCGGACTGCTGATTTTCTCCCCCACCTTCATCCCGCAAACCAGCCAACTGCAGATGTATGCCTGCTTGCCCTTGATGTGTTTGTATCCGCTGGCATTGGGCTGGATCTGCTTCCGCCAGGCCTACACCCTCGGCCGACAAAAGCGTGAATTGTTGGCCCTGAGCCGCACCGACAGCCTCACCGGCCTGCTGAACCATGGCGCCTGGAAAGATCAACTGGAGATCGAACTCCAGCGTTGCAAACGTCATCAGCAGGGCGGGGCGATTGCGCTGATCGACATCGACCATTTCAAAACCATCAATGACACCTACGGCCACGTTGCCGGGGACATCGTGCTGCGCCAGTTGAGCAAAATGCTCAAGCAGAACCTGCGTGCGGCGGATGTTGCCGGGCGCTACGGTGGTGACGAGTTCTGCGTGATCCTCCCGGACCTTCCCCTCACGAGTGCTGCGGCCGCGATGGATGCCCTGCGTGATCGCTTCGCCAGCTTGGGCTATGAGCAGAGCCCGGCGCTGACGGTCAGCCTGAGCATCGGCCTGGCCGCCTTCAACCCGGCCCACACCGACGCGACCCGGTGGCTCAACGACGCCGACCAGGCGCTCTACGAAGCCAAAGCCACCGGTCGCAACCGCGTCATCTGTTGCGGCGATGGTGAAACGCATCACGAATTACTTGATTCGGTGTGAAACTGATCGTTCCCACGCTCCTGCGTGGGAATGCAGCCATGGACGCTCCGCGTCCGCTCTTCGCGTTGCAAGTGTCGCATTCGGTCTAGAGCCTTGCGCCGTAGTCAGGTAGGGTGTTTTTCACCCCCGACACGAAACAAGGATCGATTCATGACGTTCAAACTCCCTCGCTCCCTGCTGGCCACCAGCCTTGGCCTGACCCTCGCCCTCGGCGCTTTCGCTCCCGCCGTTTTCGCCGAACCGCACAAACAAGTCCTCACCGATTCCGAACAGTACAAGGGCGAAGCCCTGAAGTTACTCGAACGTTTGGTGAACATCGACTCCGGTTCCGGCTATGAACCGGGCCTGACGAAAGTCAGCGACATCGCCATCGACGAACTGAAAAAACTCGGCGCAACCATCGAGCGGGTGCCCAATACCCCGGACAAAAGCAGCCACGTGATCGCAACCCTGAAAGGCACCGGCAAGGCGAAAATCCTGCTGATGGCGCACATGGACACCGTCTTCAAGGAAGGTTCGGCCGCCGAGCGTCCGTTCCACATCAAGGACGGCCGCGCCTACGGGCCGGGCGTGATGGATGACAAGGGCGGCATCGTTGCCGGGATCTACGCGCTGAAAGTCCTGAAAAATCTCGACTTCAAGGACTACGCGCAAATCACCTTCCTGCTCGACGCCAGCGAAGAAACCGGCTCGGACATCGCCACCGACCTGATCAAGAAAACCGCCAAGGCCCACGACGTCACCCTCAACCTCGAACCGGGCCGCCCGGCGGATGGTCTGGTGGTGTGGCGCAAAGGCAGTGCCACCGCCGTGGTCGAGGTCAAGGGCAAAGCGGCTCATGCCGGTGTCGCGCCGGAGCTGGGACGCAACGCCGCCATGGAAGCGGCGCACCAGATTTTGCAGCTCGGCAAACTGGGTGACGCGGAGAAGAAAACCACCATCAACTTCACCGTACTCAAGGCTGGCGATCGCACCAACGTGATTCCGGATCAAGCCACCGCCAAGGCTGACGTGCGGGCGGCGGTGCCGGAAGAGTTTGACCGGATCGAGAAGGACCTGGCGCGGGTTTCCAAAGACAAGCTGATTGCTGACACCGAAGTCACCACCACACTGCAGCGCGGATTGCCGCCGATGCCGCAAACGCCGGAATCGGATCGGTTGATGGCCATGGCTCAGGGGATTTATGGGGAGATTGGGCGCAAGTTGACGGAAGAGGGAAGTGGTGGGGCTGCGGATGCCAGCCTGTCAGCGGGTGTGGGTACGCCGACGCTGGATGGCTTCGGGATTGTTGGCGGCAATATTCATACGCCGGAGGAATACGCGGAGGTTGAGAGTGTGGCGCCGCGGATTTATCTGTTGTCGCGGATGATTATGGAGTTGGCTAAACCCTGATCTCACCGCTGATCGTTCCCACGCTCCCGCGTGGGAACGATCAACATCTTAGCCTTCGGTGGTATCCGTTATTCCTTGACGCTCATAAACTCTTCCGCCCAACGGATGTATTCCTCAGGCTGCGTATAGGTGTGAGTCAACTCGGTCGCATTCAGGTCCGACGCCTGGGTAAAGATCTGCCGCTGTTCCCGCAGGCTGTCATACGTGGCCTTGATCGCGGCGAAGTAGGCGCCGTGACCGTCGATGGTGACCCGCACACCCAGTTCGGCCAGACGTTTATCGTCGCGCAGCAGCGGGTTGCCGTAGGTGACCAGCATCAGCGGTACGCTCAGGTGCTCGGCGATTTGTTCGAGGTGGTCGAAGTCCCGCACGCCCACCATGCAAATCCCGTCCGCACCGGCCTGCTGGTAATGACAGGTACGGCTGATGACTTCCTGCACCGGCAGAATCCCGGCGTTGGTGCGGGCGATGATCGCCATCTCCGAATCGACCCGTGCTTCCAGCGCCGCACGAATCTTGCCGACGCCCTCCGCCACCCCGATCAGGTCGGTGGATTTGCGGCCGAACTGGGCGGGCAGCAGCGTGTCTTCGATGGTCAGGGCGGCTACACCGGCACGTTCGAGTTCGACGATGGTGCGCATGACGTTGAGCGCGTTGCCGTAGCCGTGGTCGGCGTCGGCGATGACCGGCAATTGGGCAACACGGCCAATGCGAGTGGCCTGCTCGGCAAACTCGCTGAGGGTGATCAAGGCAAAGTCGGGGGCGCCCAGTACCTGCAACGATGCGACCGAACCGCCCAGTATCCCCACTTCAAAACCCAGGTCTGCGGCAATACGGGCCGACATCGGGTCGAAGACCGACGCCGTGTGATAGCAGGTGTTGGAGGCGAACAGCTCGCGAAAGTTACGGCGCAAATCTTGATGAGAAAGCCTGGACATATGAGTTCCACCACTGCAATGGGAATGGAAGGGCTTGAGCAAAAGTGTCAACGCCGAAGGAACAAAAGGCTATCACGCGAGCGGGGGAAGGATGATGACGATTTTGCAGAGGCGGACGGACCACCGTCGGTCACGCCGCCACCGACTGCTGTTGTTGATTGAGCAGCGGCACGGCGCGTACCGAGTTGCCAGGTTGCAGTTGCAGGCGTTTGGCGGTGAGGCGGTCGACGATCAGGCTGTTGCCCACCTGCCTGGCCTGGGCGGCGGTGATGCGGCAGTTTTCCAGGCGACGGTTGTGGATCAGCCACACCGGGGCCTGCTCGTCGGGTGTGCCGATGGCCAGCAGCAGCGGTTGGCTGTCGCGCACGGTGCGGATATTCGAGACCGGGGCTTCGATCACCGGGCCGGCGTCGAAGATGTCGATGTAACCCTTATGGGCAAACCCTTCGGCGGTGAGGATTTTCAGCGCCGGTTCCGTGTTCGGATGCGCCTTGCCGATCACGGCCTGGGCCTGTTCGGTGAGCAGGCAGGTGTAGAGCGGTTGGCGTGGCATCAGTTCAGCGATGAACGACTTGCTGCCAAGCCCCGACAAGTGATCGGCGTGGCTGAAATCCATCTTGAAGAAGTGCCGGCCCAGGCTGTCCCAGAACGGTGAACAGCCCTGTTCGTCGGCGCTGCCACGCAGTTCGGCGATGAGTTTGTCGCCGAACAGGTGCGGAAACTCGGCCACAAACAACAAACGCCCCAGCGACAGCAATCGACCGTTACTGCCATGGCGTTGATCGGGTCGCAGAAACAGCGAGCAAATCTCCGATTGGCCGGTCATTTCATTGTTCAGGAACAACGTCGGAATCTGTCGCCGGATACCCAGGTCCGGTGAGGAACTGACCGTGAGCCCGACCCGGTAGTTGTACCAGGGCTCGCGCAGGCCCACGGCGCCCACCAGGGCACTGACGCCCACCAGTTGCTGATCGTCGTCTTCGAGCACGAAGAGGTAATCGGCATCGGCGCGTTCGACCTGTTCGGCGAAGGTTCGTTGCGCCCAGCGCACCCGGTGGCTCAGGCGTTCCTCGTTGGCCGGCAGGGTGGTGAAGCCGGGGCCAGCCTGGTGCACCAGGTTCAGCAAGGCGGGCAGGTCGGTGACGTGAACCGGGCGGACAATCATGATGCAACTCCTTCTGCACGCCCGCTCGGGCGCTGTCGTTGGGCGCGGGGCCGGGTGATGCTCACAGGGCGATCAGCCGGATCGGGCTGCCTTCGGTCACGTTCAGGGCGGCGCACATCTCGGCGCTCAACTTCACAGGTTGTCCGGCCTGGTAATCCAGATCGGCGACGATGGCGCGATAGTCCTTCAGCGAATCGTTGCTCACCAGATAGCTGCCACGGGCGTCGATCGGCGAGCCCGGTTTCGCCGTGCCGGTCTGGCTCTGGGCGATGGAGCGGATGCCCGGAGTGCGCGCATACAACGTCGGACCGCCGTCGAACAGGTCGATGTAGCTGTTGGTTTCGAAGCCTTCGCGCTCGAGGATATCGAAGGCCTCCTGGCCATCGGGGTGGATGCGGCCGATGCAGTCCTGTGCAGCCTGGGGCAGCATCGGCACGTAGATCGGGTATTGCGGCATCAGTTCAGCGAGGAAGGTTCGGCTTTCCAGGCCGCAGAGCCGCTCGGCCTCGGCATAGGGCAGGTCGAAAAAGTGCTTGCCCACCGCATCCCAGAACGGCGAGTGCCCTTCATCGCTGCTGAAGCCGACGATCTCGGTGATGACGGCTTCGGCAAAGCGCCGCGAGTGGGCGGCGATGAACAATAGCCGCGCCCGGGACAACAGTTCAGAGAACCGTGTTCGAACCAGCGCTGCGTCAATATGAAAACCCCGCAGCAAGGTATGGCCGCTGAGGTCGTGACACAACGACAACGCGGGCACGCCGTGCTCGATGTTCAGCTCCCGCGAGGCGCTGGTGAAATGCCGGTTGCGCAAGCTGTAGAACGGCTCGCTGAAACCGGCGGTGGCAAGGATCTCCGAGCAGCCCACCAAGCGTTCTCGGGTCAGATCTTCCAGCACGAAGAAGTAGTTCTCCGGGCCATGACCCTCAACGTCTTTTTCGAATGAGGCGCAGGAGTCGAGAATCTTTTCCCGCAGGCATTCAGTGTCGTCCGGCAAGGACGTGACGCCTACCAGACTGTCGCGCGCCAGTTGCTGCAACTGGGGCAGGTCGGTTAACTCGACTGGGCGTAAGACCAGCATGGATGCACTCCTGTATCAAAGGGTTCGGCGGTTGGCACCGAACCTGACTATCACTGTCGGTTTCCACGCGTTAAATCGGCGGTCGCCTGAATTTTTGTCAGACGCCGCTCTTTTTCTTGTCAGACGTTGCTTGGGTCGGGCAGTACCGTACGGGTGCCCAGTTTGTTGAGTACAAACAGGTAGACCAGGCCCAGGGCAATCCAGATCAGGCCGAGTTTCTGTGCATCGACGCCCATGTTGTACATGATGGCCGCGACGATGATGAAGCCGATCACCGGGCAGATCAGGTGACGGATCACCTGGCCGGATTTCTGCCGACGCCAGTAGTAGTTGATGACCGTCAGGTGCAGCAACATGAAACCGCTCAGCGCGCCG
The DNA here is from genome assembly GCF_047758685.1 of Pseudomonas lyxosi. Classification (NCBI taxonomy): domain Bacteria; kingdom Pseudomonadati; phylum Pseudomonadota; class Gammaproteobacteria; order Pseudomonadales; family Pseudomonadaceae; genus Pseudomonas; species Pseudomonas lyxosi. The sequence continues at coordinate 5,735,736 of NZ_CP180481.1, read as the reverse complement.
AAGTTCACCAGTGAGGTGAGGGTGTCCACCGAGTTGATGAACAGGTAGCAGATCACCAGCGACAGCACAGCCACCAGGTAGATGCTCACGTACGGCGTGTTGTGTTTGGGATGAACCTTGGCCAGTACCTTTGGCAGCTTGCCGTCTCGGGCCATGCCGAACAGCAGGCGAGACACTGCCGCTTGGGAGGTGATTGCCACCGCAACACCCCAGGCCAGCGCTGTCGCCACGGCGGTCAGGGTGGCCAGCCAGCTGCCGGCCGCGAGTTCAGCGATTTCATAAAAAGCCGTGTCAGCCGATTTGAAACCCATGCCGGCCGCCAGATCTGTCGCAATCCAGGTCTGCACGACGAAGATCACGCCCATGACCACCAGCGTGATCAGCGCGGCCTTGCCGACGCTGTGGCCCGGGTCACCCTTGATCTCTTCGGCGAGGGTGGAAATCGCATCGAAACCGAGGAACGACAGCACCGCAATCGACACCGCTTGCATCAGCAGGGCGAAGTTGAACGTCTCGGGGTTGTACAACGGCGCCAGTGTCAGCTGGCCGTTGCCGCCGCCACTGTGCAGCGCGTTCCAGGCATAAAACAGGAAGATCCCCAGCACCACCAGTTGCGCCAGCAGAAAGATGATGTTCATCCGCGCGGTGAAGGTGATGCCCCGCAAATTGACGAAGGTCGCGCTGACCAGGAAGGCCAGGATGAAACCGACCTTCGGAATGTCCGGGTACAAATGATTCAGGGCCATGGCCGCGTACACATACAGCAGCGGCGGAATCAGCAGGTAATCGAGGAGCATCAGCCAACCGGCGATAAACCCTACGTGCTGGTTCAGGCCCCGTTGTGCATAGGAATAAACCGAACCGGCAATCGGAAAGGCCCGAGCCATGCTGCCGTAACTCAGGGCCGTGAAGAGCATCGCCACCATGCCGATGATGTAGGCCAGTGGTACCAGCCCCGGTGCCTCGGCGTTGACGTAGCCATAAACACCAAACGGTGCGATGGGGATCATGAAGATCATCCCGTACACCACCAGATCGGTCAGTGACAGGCTGCGTTTCAACTCTTGCTTGTAGCCGAATTCTTCTATTTCCATGAAGCCTTTCTCCTTGGGATGAAAGCAGCTGCAAGCTGCGAGTTTGACGCGATTTCTTTACAACAACGGTGCCAGGTATTCGGTAAAGCGACGGACGTCTTCAGGCGTACGCAGCAGGTCGTTGCGCACTTCGATCAACACCGATTCCAGGCCGCGTGTATCGCCGTGGACCGGCACGGTCATGTCGCTCAGCGGGTTGATTTTGTACGGCTCATTACCGGCAACCTTCAATGGATGCTGGCTCAAGCCATCGATCAAGCGCTGGGCATATTCCTTTGCATCTCTATACAACACGCCAACTTCAAGCGCGCGGGGCTGGCCGTGATAGACCGGCGTGAAGCTGTGAATCCCCACCACCCGCACCGGTCGTCCTTGAGCGACACGTTCGTCGATCAAGTCTGTCAGACGCGAGTGAAACGGCTCGAACAGGGATTGCCGACGGTACTCGCGGGTGGCCTCGTCCAGATCCCGGTTGCCCGGCACCTGATAAATCTCGCTCTGCGCCGGAATGCTGTCCGGGGCTTGGCGCGGTCGGTTGAGGTCGACCAACAGTCGCGAATAATTGGCCGCCAACAGCGTTGCGCCCAATGCTCGGGACAAACCCTCGGCCAGCGCCAGGGCGCCGATGTCCCAGGCGATGTGCTCGCGGGCCGCCTCGTGACTCAGGCCCAGGTCATTTAACCCGGCCGGAATAAAACGGCTGGCGTGCTCGCACACCAGAATCAACGGGTGGCCGGAGTCTTCCCGGCTCAGCGTGTACACGGGCCCGGTGTAAAGACCGAGCTCAGCGGATTCAGTACAGGCGCGCATAGTGTTCACAGCGTTCGGCGCACGACAGCTGTTCCGTCAGCGTCAGTTCCTCGGCTTTAAGGGCGAAGTAGGTGTCCAGCAACGCGCTCGGCAGGGCTTCGATCAGTGCCTCACTGTTGCGCAGGCAGTCCAGGGCCTGGGCAAGGGAAGCGGGCAGGGCGACGATGCCACGCGCCTGGCGTTGTTCTTCGTTCAGGGAGTCGGGGACTTCATCGGTGATTGCGTTCAAGGCCAGGCGTTGCTCGATGCCCAGCCGACCGGCAATCAGCACCGCGGCCATGGCCAGGTGCGGCGAGGACGTGGCGTCCATGGCGCGAAATTCCAGGTTGTATTGCGCTGCCACCGATTTGCCGCCCAGGCTTGTCGTCGGACAGATTCGCAGCGCCGCTTCGCGGTTGCGTTGTCCGAGGCAAGCGTAGGACGCGCTCCAGTGATGAGGCTGCAAACGCTCGTAGGACACCGGCGTAGGCGCGGTAAACGCACAGAGTGCGGGCAGGTGATGCAAGATGCCGGCGGCCCAGTGCTGGCCGAGGGGCGACAAGCCATTGGTGGTGCCGGCGTCGTACATCACCGGTTGGCCAGCCAGGTCCAGCAGGCTGACGTGCAGGTGCACGCCGTTGCACACCGCATGCTCCGAGGTCTTGGGCGCGAAGCTCAATTCCAGGCCCATTTGCCGGGCGATTTCGCGGGTGATTTCACGAACGTTCACCGCGCGGTCGGCAGCGGCCACACCGAGGGTCGGCCGACAGGTGATTTCGTATTGATGCTTGCCGTACTCGGGCAGGAACATTTCCGGCTCGACGCCACCGGCACGCAGGGCGCTGAGCAGCCAACCGCCAAACTCGGCACCCTGACGCTGGGCTTGCAGAGAAAACGCCAGGTGTTCAACGTCGCCGGTGTTCAAGTTGAATTCATGCTCGAACGCCGCATTGACCTGTAAGCCCAACTCGGCGCGATAACGCTCTACCTCGTTGCGCAACACCGTACGCGGGCAGGCACCCCACGGGCGGCCATCGGTTTCGCGAATGTCACTGTGCATAAAATCCAGCACCGGAGCGTTGGCGTCCGGGCCGTTACTGACCGTCACTCGGCTGGCCGGATCGGGCATCAGCCGCAAATCTCCATAAGCGCCCCACGGGTTGGCGTAGGCGATGATGTCTTGCGGGGTCAGCGCGCTGTTGGCCGGCACCCAGCCACAACCGGTCCTTTGATAGTGTTCGAGTTCGTCCGTGGGAAAGGAGCGCCCGCGTGTCACGCCGATCAGGTCGGTGGTGACGAGGGTGGTCATGGGCAGTGGCAACAGGCGCTCGCTCATGGCTGCATCTCCTGCAATCGGCCGAGCACAGTCTGGGTGTCGGTGATCCAGCAGTAACCCTTGATTGCATTCAGGCAGGCCTGATGCCGCGCGGGCGTGTAAGTCGCGCAGGCATCTTCCACCAGCGTCACCAGATAACCGCGGTCCGCGGCGTCACGCACGGCCATGTCCACGCACTGGTCGGTGACGATGCCGGCGATGATCAGGTGCCGCGTCCCGAGGTTGCGCAGCACGTAGTCGATGTTGGTGGAGTTGAAGACCCCGGACGAGGTCTTGGGCAGCACGATTTCGTTTTCTGTCGGGCTCAGGTCGTCGATGATCCGCGCTTGCGGGCTGCCCTTGGGCAAGTGCATGTCCGAAAGTTTGTGGTCCAGCGAGCGGTCGCGGCCATCGGCGGTGAGGCTTTCGATGATCGTGTGCAGCACGTTTTGCCGGGCGCTGCGAAAGGCGCTGAGCAGCCGGCGTTGATTGGGCACCACCTGCATGTGGGTGCGGGTCAGGAAGTACTCGGCGTCCGGTCCGTTGAGGTGCGGGTCGAACTGCGGCTCAAGCCAGGCGCGTTGCATGTCCACCAGCAACAGCGCGGTGTGATCGGTGACGAATGGCAAATCCCGAGGCGAGTGGTGGGGGAGCGTGAACATCCTTATTTATCCTCCAGCAGGTGGGTGTCGAAGTCGGTCCGCAGGGCGTCGATGCCTTCCAGGCGATCGGCCAGACCCGGACTGCGCAGGGAGATGCAGGCAATCAGCGCCTCAACCTGGGCCAGCGCCGGGACGAGGGAGTCGAAGGCCGACACCGACTCCACCGGCGCACTGATAATCAGGTCGGCCATTTCCCGCAACGGTGAAGCATAGATGTCGGTGAACAACACCACGCGTGCATATCGACTTTTCGCCGCATTGGCCACGCGCAGGGCTTGTGACTGATAGCGGCGATAGTCGAACACCAGCACCACGTCCTGACGCTGCACGTCGAACAATCGGTCGGGCAGTTGCGCGTTGTCTTCCAGGGCGAAACAGCCCGGACGCAGCAAGCGCAGGTGATTGAGTAAATAACTGGCGAGGAAACTGCTGAAGCGCCCCCCGAAGCAATGCACCTGATGGCGGGTGTCGAGCAGCCATTCCACCAGAATCCGCACATCTTCGGGTTGGGTCAGCGCATGGGTGTCCACCAGCGCTCGATAGCTGTGCGCCAGATATTGGCTCCAGGCGTCGCCTTTCTGAAGATGAGCACGAGGTTGCAACAGTGCGCTGGGGGAACGGAGGCGGTGGTCCATGTCGCTGAGCAGGGCATCCTGGAAATCGCCATAACCGCTGAAACCCAGTTTTTTGACCAGTCGCACGATGGTGGGATCGCTGACACCGGCATGTTCGGCCAAACGTGACATCGGTCCCAGTCCGTTACGCGGATACTGGTCCAGCAAGGCACGGATGACTTTGCGTTCCGACGGCGTAAGGTCCAGGCCGGGATCGGTGATCAGGTCTCTGAGAGAAGGCATCCGGGCTCCTGCTGGATGGATATGTCGGTTTCATTTCATAAATTGCTAAAACAGTATTTATGTAGCGGACTCAACATGTCTAGTGAATTTTTCGATGGTTTTTTAAAGCCCCAAAACAGGGCGAAAACCCCGTGAGCATTGGGCTACATGGATGTCGACTGAGTTTGTAGGCCATCGCCCATAGTGGTGTCGGATATCGCCGATTTTTTCAGGTGTATTAAGTTTTCGAAACTGGATGGCCGGATCAAACGAAACGCCCTGGATCGCGCTTCTTGCGGCACAATTGGGCAATTATTTTCGGCGTGACGCCGTTTCAATTTCCATCGACAGAGTGATCCTTCGTGCAGGCGACCCGTTTGACCCTGATGTGCCACGCTCGAACCGTCGCACAAAAATTGGCGTGTTTTCCTACGAATGAGCCCATAGAGATGGATTGGCAATCGGCAAGGGGATCGCGTCGTGCTCAGTTCAAGGGGACGCCGCGACTGATGTGTGGACCTGAACTGCGAACCCGGCAAACCGCCGAGCTGTTCGGCAGCGACGTGGAGATTGTCGAGGCATTGAGGGATTGCGATTTCGGGAACTGGAACGGCGCGCGGATCGACGATCTGCAAAAATCCTCAGCCCAAGCGCTGCAGATCTGGCTCGATGACCCAAATTCGGCGCCCCACGGCGGCGAGTCGGTGGTGCATCTCGGTGAACGGGTGGCCGCTTGGCTGAAAACGCTGGAGGCCACACCGGGACACATTGTTGCCATCACCCATCCGTTTGTCATTCGCGCCGCGCTGACGCAGGTGCTGCAAGGCGCAGCGTTCAACCTGATCGACGTTGAACCGCTGTCGGCCATCGAGTTGCGGTTCAACGGCCGCTGGCGCTTACGCTTGCTGGGCACTGACCCTGAGGGAGCACGTTGATGAAAAAACTTCTGGTCATCGGCATCGGCGCCGGCAACCCCGACTACATCACGATGCAAGCCGTGAAAGCGCTGAACCTCGCCGACGTGTTTTTCCTCATGGACAAGGGCCAGAGCAAAGACAAACTGATCGACCTGCGCCGCGAGATCTGCGAGCGCTACATCACCGATCGCGACTACCGCTTCGTTGAAGCCCACAGCCCGGAGCGCGAGCGCGGTGATGTGGACTACAAGGCCAGCGTGGAAGACCTGAACCTGGCCAAGCAACAGACCTTCGAACGGTTGATCAGCGAGGAAATGACTGACGACCAGTGCGCCGGCTTCCTGGTGTGGGGCGATCCGGCGTTGTACGACAGCACCATTCGGATCTTGCAGGCGATTCTGGCCTCGGGCCGGTGCGTCTTCGAATTTGAAGTGATCCCCGGCATCACCAGTGTCCAGGCACTGGCGGCGCAGCATAAGGTGCCGCTGAACCGCATTGGCCGCTCGATTGAAATCACCACCGGCCGGCGCTTGGCGGCGGGGCAGGTGAGCGATACCGACAGCCTGGTGGTGATGCTGGATGCAGAAGATTCCTACCATCGGGTGGCGGACCAGGAGACGGAGATTTACTGGGGGGCCTACCTGGGGACGCCGGATGAAATCCTGATCAGCGGCAAGCTCAAGGATGTGGCGGATGAGATCGAGCGAGTGCGCAAGGCGGCCCGGTTGGAGAATGGGTGGATTATGGATACCTATTTGTTGCGTAAGCCTTGAGTGCATCGGTGTCGGGGCTGACGCCTTCGCGGGCAAGCCCGCTCCCACATTCGACCGCATTCCTTCGGGAGAACCGGATTAAATGTGGGAGCGGGCTTGCCCGCGATGAGGCCCTCAAACACACCTCAAATGATTGCTTTAACCTCCCGCCCAAACCGCTCCCGATACACCGACGGCGGCACCCCGACCACGCTGCGGAACGCCACCCGGAAACTCTCCACCGAGCGATAACCGCAGCGTTGGGCAATCTGGTCGGTGTTCTGATTCGTGCTCTCAAGCAGCTCCCGAGCCCGGCCCAGTCGCTCATGCTGCAACCACGCCTTGGGCGGCATGCCGGTGGCTTCAGTGAAGCGGCGCAGGAAAGTCCGTTCACTCATGGCCGCTTCGCTCGCCAGCTCGCGCACCTCCAGCGGTTCGTGCAAACGCTCGCGCGCCCACTGCATGACGCGGGACAAATCGCTACGCGGCGTAGGACTGACCGGTGTCGGAATGAACTGCGCCTGACCGCCGGTGCGTTGCGGCGACATCACCAGCCGCCGCGCTACTGAGTTGGCTACTTGCGTACCGAAGTCCCGCGCCACCAAATGCAGGCAGGCATCGATACCGGCAGCGCTGCCGGCCGAGGTGATCAGCTGGCCTGAATCGACATAGAGCACGTCCGGGTCCACCAGAATGTTCGGAAAACGCTCGGCCAATTCAGCGGTGTAGCGCCAGTGCGTTGTGGCGCCGCGACCGTCGAGCAAACCGGTGGCCGCCAGCACGAACACCCCCGAGCAGATTGATAACAGCCGCGCACCCCGTGCGTGGGCCTGACGCAAGGCTGCGATCAATGCCTCAGGCACCGGGGCGCTGCGATCACGCCAGCCGGGAATGATGATGGTCCGGGCTTCTTCGAGCAGTTCCATGCCGCCATCGGCCAGTACCTGAATGCCGCCCATGGCGCGCATCGGGCCTTGATCCACGGCGGCGATCCGGTGCTCGTACCAAGGGAAGTCGAACTCCGGACGGGCCAGGCCGAAGATCTCCACGGCGATGCCGAATTCGAATGTACAGAGGCCGTCGTAGGCCAGAATCGCGACCAATCCAGGGGTGGGCTGCATTTGGCGGAAAGTTCCCGGTGAGTGTCTTGTGCGCCACTGTAGCCGCAAGCGTCGGGCGGATAAAGTCTTCCCACACCCACCGAGACTTTGGAGTACAGCCTATGACCAGCCTGGTCCGCGAGATTCCCGCCGCCCCATCGGCCATCGCCCTGATGCATTTCAGCAACCGTCTGACCTTCGAAACCGACTGTTCCGACGTCCACGGCAGCCAACAGGCCGGCGAAGTGGATTTTGTCCTGGTGGACGTGCGCGGCCCGCTCGCCTTCGAGCGTGGCCATGTGCCGGGAGCGATCAATATTCCGGGGCGACTGCTGACCGCTGAAAGTCTGGCGGCCTACCCGAAAACCAGCGTGTTCGTGGTGTATTGCGCCGGGCCCCACTGCAACGGTGCCAACAAGGCTGCCGTGAAACTGGCGGCGCTGGGTTACCCGGTCAAGGAAATGATCGGCGGGGTGACCGGGTGGCTGGACGAAGGGTTTGAGTTGAGTGTTGCGGTGCAACGGCCTGCCAGCACTGTGATCGGTTGCGAATGTTGATGTAGTCGAAAAGATCGCAGCCTCGTTTCACTCGACAGCTCCTACAGGTCTACGCGATCCCCTGTAGGAGCTGTCGAGTGAAACGAGGCTGCGATCTGTTGATCTTGCTTCTAAACGGATGCCCACCACCCATCCAGCGTCGCCTGCAACCACTCGAACACGGCTGCATAGGCGGCGCTGTCCTGTTGACCCCGGGGCAGCGGAGACTCGTCGGCAAAGTGCTCATTGAGCGTTGCCACCGATTCAGCCGTCCACTCCGGATGAAACTGCAACCCCACCCGCGTCGGCCCGACGCAATACATCTGCTGTTCACACTGATCACTGCTGGCCAGCAACTGTGCGTTTGGCGGCAGGTCGATGGCGTCTTCGTGCCATTCCAGCACGTTCAGAGGCTGACCATCGACGAACGTCACGCGGGTCCAACCGGTTTCGGTTCGATCCATCCGCCGCACATTCCCGCCCAGACTCAGCGCCAGCAACTGCGCCCCCAGGCAAATCGCAAACACCGCCGCGCCTTGATCCAGGCTGCCCGCCAACCACTGGCGTTCAGCTTCCAGCCAGGCCGGCCCGCCGTTGGACTCATAAGGTCCGCCCAACAGAATCACCGGGGCTGCACTCACTGGCGGCAACTGGCCGAGGTCGGCGCGAAACACGTTCAGGGTCAAACCTCGGGAAGCCGCCCACGCGGCAATGGCGCCGGGACCTTCGGCGGGGTGGTGCTGGATCAGGTTCAACGTGGGCATAAGGGCTCTCTTGTAGTTTTTGCTTGTAGGTTTTGTCTGAAAAAAGGGCTTGTCCTACAGTCTTTGCACCGGCTTGGCGCACGCTTCAAGGGACTTGAATCCGTCGGCCACTTTTCTATAAGTATTTGTCGCTTAAACACAATTTGCCCTCCTTGAGCCGCTCTAGACTGCCGGCCACTTCGGTGCTCTCCAATCGGAAGCAGCTACCGAAAGCCAATCGAAAGCTGCCAATAAAAGCCTCCGCATACAGGAGTTATAAATGAAGAAGCTAGTGATGTTCGGTGCCCTGGCACTGTCGATGTTGTCCCTGACGGCTGTGGCCGAAGACGCCAAGCCGATCCGCCTCGGCATCGAAGCCGGTTATCCGCCATTCTCGATGAAAACCCCTGACGGCAAACTCACCGGCTTCGACGTGGACATCGGCGACGCGCTGTGCGAGCAGATGAAAGTGAAGTGCACCTGGGTCGAGCAAGAGTTCGACGGCCTGATCCCGGCGCTGAAGGTCAAGAAAATCGACGCGATCCTGTCGTCCATGACCATCACCGACGATCGCAAAAAGAACGTCGACTTCACCATCAAGTACTACCACACCCCGGCGCGCTTCGTGATGAAGGAAGGTACCGACATCAAAGACCCGCTGACCGAACTCAAAGGCAAGAAAGTCGGTGTGCTGCGCGCCAGTACCCACGACCGCTTCGCCACTGAAGTGCTGGTGCCGGCCGGTATCAATCTGGTTCGTTACGGCTCGCAGCAGGAAGCCAACCTGGACATGGTCGCCGGTCGTCTCGACGCGATGCTGGCCGACTCGGTCAACCTGGACGACGGTTTCCTGAAAACCGACGCCGGTAAAGGCTTCGCTTTCGTCGGCCCGACTTACGAAGACGCCAAGTACTTCGGCGGCGGCGCCGGTATTGCTGTGCGCAAGGGTGATAAAGAGCTGGCGGACAAATTCAACACCGCCATCACCGAAATCCGCGCCAATGGCAAGTACAAGCAAGTGCAAGACAAGTACTTCGACTTTGACGTTTACGGCCAGTAATCACGCCGTTCAAAAAAGTGGCAACCGTTGACGCGGTTGCCACTTTTTTTATGCTCTCTTTCTAAGAAGAAAAACCTGTGGGAGCGGGCTTGCTCGCGAATGCGGTTTACCATTCAACATTCATGTCGACTGTCCTATCGCATTCGCGAGCAAGCCCGCTCCCACAGGTGATTTTCGCCGTTCAGATATTCAGGAGTTCTCATGCAACGCATCGATCATTCACTGCCCTGGAGCCACCTGGGCACCGAACGCACCCTCAGCGTGTTTCGTTTTGGCGCGGGCACTCGCAAGGTCTACATCCAGGCCAGTCTGCACGCGGATGAACTGCCGGGCATGCGCACGGCGTGGGAGCTGAAGAAGCGTCTGGCCGAACTCGAAACCCAGGGTCAGTTGCAGGGCGTGATCGAACTGGTCCCGGTGGCCAATCCCATCGGCCTCGATCAGCACCTGCAAGGCAGCCACATGGGCCGCTTCGAGCTGGGTAGCGGCAAGAACTTCAACCGCTCCTTCGTTGAACTCAGCGCACCGGTGGCCGAGTTGATCGGTGATCGCTTGGGCAGTGATGCGGCTGCCAACATTGCGCTGATTCGCCAGACCATGGGCCAGGTACTCGACGGCCTGCCGGCACCGGCCTCGCAGCTTGAAGCCATGCACCGCTTGCTGCTGCGCCACGCCTGTGAGGCCGACTTCACCCTCGATCTGCATTGTGATTTCGACGCGGCGATTCATCTGTATGCCTTGCCGCAACACTGGCCGCAGTGGCAATCCCTGGCGGCGCGTTTGAAGGCTGGGGTGGCGTTGCTCTGTGAAGATTCCGGCGGCAGCTCATTCGATGAATCGTGTTCAACGCCGTGGTTGCGTCTGGCAAGGGCTTTCCCTGAGGCCGCGATTCCGCCGGCCAACCTGGCGACGACGCTGGAGCTGGGCAGCATGGGTGATACGCGAGTCGATCAGGCTCAGGCCAATTGCGAGGCGATTCTCGGGTTCCTCGCCGAGCAGGGTTTCATCAAAGGCACTTGGCCTGCGGCCCCGAGCGAATGCTGTGAAGGCATGCCGTTCGAAGGCACCCAATACCTGTTCGCGCCGCATCATGGGGTCGTCAGTTTCCTGCGCGATTCGGGTGAGTGGGTGGAGAAGGGCGATGCGCTGTTTGAAGTGGTTGATCCGTTGAATGATCGAGTTACCACAGTTTGCGCCGGGACCAGTGGCGTGTTGTTTGCCATCGATCGCGGGCGCTATACGCAGCCGGGCACCTGGCAGGCGAAGGTCGCGGGGCGTGAGCCGATTCGGGTCGGAAAACTCATTAACGATTGAGGTTTCCCCGATCGCTGATCGTTCCCACGCTCTGCGTGGGAATGCAGCCCGGGACGCTCCGCGTCCCAGAAGCCGAACGCGGAGCGTCCGTTGAGGCATTCCCACGCAGAGCGTGGGAACGATCAATCCCCGGCAAGCTTCACAGTGTTAGGCTCTGCCCCGAATCCTGCGCTCTGTGAAGGAAGGTTTATGTTGAAGTTTCTCGCTCTGCTGACACTCCTGGCGTCCGCCGCCGTCCACGCTCAAACCCCGCTGCAAACCGATCTGCCGCTCAAATACCTGGAGCAGGCCAACCCCGAATCGCGCAATCAGCCCCTGGTGATTTTCCTCCACGGTTACGGCAGTAACGAGGAGGACCTGTTCGACATCAAGGATGAATTGCCCGCGTCATACAACTACCTGTCGGTACGCGCACCGATAGTGATGGAGGAGGACAGTTACAAGTGGTTTCGCGAGAAGGGCAACGGTGCCTACAACGGTGAGACCGATGATCTGAAGTCCAGCGGCCAGGTGCTGCAGGATTTTGTCGCACAGGCGGCGAAGAAATATCACACCGAACCGAACAAGGTGTTCCTGGTGGGTTTCAGCCAGGGCGCGATCATGTCCTACGAGGTGGCCCTGCGTCATCCCGAGGCGGTGGGCGGGATCGCGGCGTTGAGCGGGCGGATTCTGCCGGTGCTCAGGTCCGAACTGAAACCGGATGAAAAGCGCCAGAAGCTGGCGATTTTCATCGGTCATGGCACAGCGGACAAACGCCTTCCGTACATTGACGGCACGGACGCCGACAGCCTGTTGCAAAGCCTGTCACTCAAGCCTGAATTTCATGCCTACCCTGGCGTCGGTCACAGCATCACTGCCACCGAAATGCAGGACCTGAGCGCCTGGTTGCAGCGCCTCAATCCCTGATGCTTACTTGCCGGTGACGATCTGCTTGACCAGCGTCTCGTGGCCAGCATTGTCACTGAGGCGGGAAATCACCTGAACGATCGCCATGCGCGTGTTGGACGCGGCCATCACTGTGGTGTCGAGGGTTTTGCCGCCGCCCTGGGTGGCGGTGCTGTCGATCTGCCGCAATCCCAGGCCGGTACCTTTCTGGGTCAGGCTTTTTTCGCTGAGTTTGGTGAAGTCCGGCAGCGCCGTGGCTTGTTCGGTGGCGAAGTCAGACGCCACGGAGTCGAGGAACTTACCGTCGTTGTCTTTGACGTTGAGGCCGCCGGGGATGGTGTTTTCAGCGGCGATCACTACGGTTTTAGTCGCCTGATTGGTGTACATGGTGCCCGTGGCCCCGGCGGTCCCGGTGGCCGCGTCGCCGGCAGGCAACGGGTTGGCGACGAAGCCTTTAGGCAGGGTGAACGTGAACTTGCCGCCGAGCATCGAGACTTTCTGTGCGGGCGCGGTATCGCTGGCAGTGGCCTTGGCGGCCTGCGCATTCAGCGCTCCCAGACTGGCTACCGCCGTCAGCAACAGGACAACGGTTTTTTTACTCAACAAAGACATTCAGAAACTCCAGGGATGGTCGGTCTCGCGGTGGGGGGCGATCATCCCATGGAGGTTGCGGCGCATTCCAGCGCAGTCTAACGGACGGTCACGTTCCTTTGGCCAGCTTAGCGGGGATGGAAAGATGGGTTCACTGTTTGCTTACGGTGCGGCCACACCGCAACACTCCCCAAAAAAATGTCGGACGCGACCTCGATTCTTGGAAAACTTTTGCACAGACCATAGCAAACAGCCCTGATTGGGAGTCAGGGGTATTCCTGCCTGGCATGCAAAACGGTCACGATCTCGATTCGATCCGTCACCCGGTAGACCACCAAGTAATTGGGGTGCACAACAATTTCCCGCGTACCGGGTACACGACCAAATCGATAAAGGTAGGGATGTTGCGGAAGGGCTGAGGTAGCAGCCTCGATGGCTTGGTATAGCTCGCTCGCGGCTACAAGGTGGCGGTCGCCAATATAATCAATGATTTGCCACAGTTCAGCCCGCGCTTCGGGCCGCCACTCAACCAGCATCGCGCTTATTGCGCTTGGCTTCGAGAAGGGATCGCATATCAGCCATTACCTGATCGTGCGGGACATTCGGGCGTGGATCATCGAGCGACGCCTGCACTTTGGCACGGAACCAACGGTCGTAGCTGGCGGCCTGCTCTTCGGTTTCAAACTCTGAAACGATGGGGGAAAGTTCGGCGCTCATAGTGACCTCCGGAATCAATAGCTAGCAGTCTAATCGGTATGTGGCTCAGTGTCGTGGGTGTCAAGATGAAGTGCACCCTGCCAAGCACCACGTGGTCCCATGTCTCTACCTGATGGGAGCAACCACACTAAACCTCTCGCTTGCGACAGCCAACCCCTAAAAAATGTCGGACACCTCCTCAATTTTTTGAACGCTTTCATGCGTTTAACGTACGCGTTTAAAGACACTCGTTGTTACGTCCTAACGGCTACAACGCCTTGCGCCGTTGCCTACGCGTACGCCAGAATCCGCTGGCTTGTGCGGCTGTGGGGCGGGCTATATCGTTTCCCTGTCACTGAAAAACAGTGATCGGGTTTGGTAGACCCGTAGCATCGACGCATAGCGTCACCTTTGGCGGTCCTTTCCCAGGGTTGCGGTTTCATGGTGGCCATGCGTAGGGCTCCTCCGGGGGCGCCGGTTCCGATGCCCGGTCTACCAACCTCCGTATGGCCGCCACCCTCCGTTTGGTAGCGAGATGGTGATGGCTCCAATTAAGTAGCATCGGAGTTCCATCTATGTTCAAAGTTACGCCCAACCCCCCGAATACCAGTCCGTTACCCTACGACGCCTTTCTTGATCTTGACCCCAAGAAAATGAACGAGGCGGCCGACCGCGCACTCAGCTTTTACCTCAACCCCGGGGCGTCGAAAACGCAGATACCGCCCCGCAAACCCAGCACCATTTTCACCATCGACGCAGCGGTGGATGACGAAACGTTGCTCGTCGAGGCTTGCGAATCGTTGGCAGCAGCCAGCGCCATAGTCAACGATCTCACCGACTTAACGGACGGCCCACGACGCCAAACGATGCTGGTACTGCAACGGGTGATCATGTTGGGTGAGTTAGCGGTCAATCGCGTACTGGATAACCACAAGCCTGGGTAGTCGCCAGGCACTGTAGGAGCGAAGCTTGCTCGCGAAGGCGTCAGGTCTGACACACCGCGTTATCGTTCTTCGCGGGCAAGCCTCGCTCCTACACCACAATCAGGTCATCAGTCCCGTAGCGGCGAAGTTCGCACACGAAATCCCTTCCTTAAACCCGATTAGAATCCAGCATCGACGCCAAGCGACATCATCAGGGCTCCCCATTTGGAGCACCTTTGATGACCGACGCAATTAGCTTCACCCTCAAGTTCCCCTTCAACAGTGCCAGCTGCGAGCTGATCTCATTTCATCACCTTCGAATGCTGTGAATGGGTTACTGCGCCTGGTTCTGCGGGAACAGGTTGCGACGTGTTTCTTCGTCGAATTCAGCCTTCAGCACCAGTTTCTCTTTAAGACCGTGGGCACGTTGGGCGGCCGGACGGGCGCTGATTTCATCGAACAGGCGCTTGACGTTCGGGTACGCCGCCAGGCCGTTCTCGCCGAGGATGTACGGCGCGTAATTGGCCCAACCCCAGAGCGCCATGTCGGCGATGCTGTAGGTGTCGCCGGCCAGGTACTGATGGTCGGCCAGACGCTGATCGAGCACGCGGTAGTGGCGTTCGACTTCCTTGAGGTAGCGGTTTTTCGCATACGCCAGGTCTTCCGGCGCGTGGTGCAGGAAATGCACCGCCTGGCCGGAAAATGGCGACAGCCCGGTGGCGATGAACATCAGCCAGGACAGTAACTCGGCTTGCCCGGCCACGGAGGTCGGCAGGAAGCGCTGATGTTTCTGCGCCAGATGCAGCAGGATCGCCTGGGAGTCGAAGACGGTGGCGTCACCGTCGACCAGGGCCGGCACCTTGGCGTTCGGGTTGATCGCCAAAAAGGCCGGCAGGTGTTGCTCGCCCTTGAAGGTGTCGACGCCGATCAATTCGTAGGGCGTTTGCAGTTCTTCGAGCAGCAGGGCGACTTTCATCGGGTTGGGCGAAGGGTGGAAAAAGAACTTCATGGTGTAGGCCTCAGTCAGTGATGGGTGTTCATCTGAGGCTGATGTTGAAGTAAACCCGTTCGAATGATGTGCAAGCTTTTTGCTTTACTCGTTCGAAACTATCGAACGTGTTATCGGGACTTTGGCAGTTGATCGCGACGTGGCGATGACGGCGCCGGCGATAATCAGCAGCGCGGGGACGATCAGAATCGGGTTGGCATGGCTGCGCCCCACGGTGATCAGCAACAACGTGGAAATCAGCGGCGCCAGGTAGGACAGCGCCCCCAGCGTCGCCAGACTGCCGTGTTTGGTGGCGTGATCCCAGGCAAAAAAAGCCAGCCCTACCGGTCCAAGCCCGAGGACGACAATCGCGGTCCATTGGCTGACGTCGGGCTGTACCGTGGTTTCGAAGGCCAGGTGACAGACCAGTCCGGCCACGGCGACCAACCCACAGATGCCACCAATGATGCTGCTCGGTACTTCGCTGAACCGGCGGTTGATCACCGAGTAAACCGACCAGATCAGCGCACAACCGAACGCCGCGAGATACCCGGCGATGGGCATCGCGGCATCAGCATTCGGGGCACGCTGCTGCATGATGAAGGCCGTGCCGGCCAGGCCCAGCAGTGCGCCGAGCAATTGTCGCTTGTGCAGTTTTTCTCCGACCGAGAACGCCGACAGCAACACCAGCAACAGTGGCCAAAGGTAGTTGATCAGGCTGGCTTCGGCCGCCGGAGCGGCTTTGAGCGCGAAAAAGTACAGCGCGTGATAAACGAAAATTCCGACGAACCCGGTCGCCCATACAGCCCAAGGCTGGCGCCAACTGGTGAACCCTGCGATCCCGCGTCGGCCCAGAATCACCAGGCTCGCCGCGAACGCCGCGCCGAAACCCAGTGTCAGCAGTTCAAACGGTGGAATACCTTCGGTGAGGGTGGTCAGCAAAGCCAGGGAGGACCAGAGCACTATCGCAATCACGCCGACGGCCGTCGCGCTGTGGCTGTTTCGAAGCGGAGTCATGTCTGTTCCTTCAGCGCGATGAGCGGGCGACCATCCTGGCCCGATGACATCAAGCAGCTTAGCGTTTGATCGCCGTACGTCCAGCGTCCGGTATCGGGCTCGCCGGCTTGGCCAACAAACGCTTGGTCACCCCGAGCATACCCACTGACACCGCGACGCCCAGGGCGAACGCGCTCAAACCCATGCCTGGCAAGGCCAGCGCCAACACCAGGCAAAACGCGGCGAACGAATACATCCCGGTAGCGGTGGCCCGCAACAACGCAGCGGTAAACGCCGGCCCGCGGGTTTGCTGGGAGAACACCGCCATCACGCTGCCCAGCACCGGGAACACCGCGAGCAGACCGCTCCAGCGTTCACCAACGGTGCTGGCTAGCAACGTGACAGCGAGGGTGAGCAGGGCGCCGGCAATCATGCGCAACAGCAATTTGTCGGACTTCGGCGCCGGGCCTGAAACGATCGGCTGTACCGAGGGAAACAGATACGGCGCCGCCAGCAGAGCGGTCGCGGCGGCGATCACCGAGAACACCAGGGACGGCAGAATCAACGACAGCACAACGGCCGCCGTGGCCCAGACCAACAGCGAAATCACCAGCGCCCACGGCCAACCCGCGCGCTGTGCAACCTGAGCGTAGGTCACGCAAAAGGCAATCATCGCGAACATCGCCGATAGCGCTGCCGTTGCCGATTGAGCAGCGAACTCTGGGCCTTGTTCGATGGCGAGAAAGAACAGAATCGGCCCGACCACCACCGGCAACCCCGACAGCCAACCGGCGACACTCGGTCCCCAGCGTTTACCGGCCAGGGAAATAAACAAGAGAAACCCTGGGATGACCAGCAGTTTGAGTAGCAGCACGCACGCACCTCCGACCTGAGTGAGGCAGCAACGTTAGCATTGCGGACGGTGGATTGCTCTATAGATTGCCGGATTTTGTATACAAAGCTACTGCCCCTTGGGGGCGCAGGGTGAAACGTCTAAGCTGCCCCCTCCCACTTGTTTCTGGATGTTTGTGTGAAATTCAGTTTGCCAAAAACCGCCACGGCGCCGTTCTGTCCGCCGGAAGTGGCCGGCAGCGTTGCCGTCGATCCCCGCGCCTCGTTCTTCAACCGGATGCTGCGCTTTGCCGGTCCTGGCTTGCTGGTGTCCATCGGCTACATGGACCCGGGCAACTGGGCGACCGCCATCGAGGCCGGCTCGCGGTTTGGTTACAGCTTGTTGTTCGTGGTGCTGCTGGCGAGCCTGGCGGGGATGGTGGTGCAGTGTTTGTGTTCGCGCCTGGGCATTGCCACCGGGCGTGATCTGGCGCAGTTGTCCCGGGAGCGCTACAGCACGCGGACCGCACGGACCCAGTGGGTGTTGGCGGAAATCTCGATCATCGCCACTGACCTGGCCGAAGTGCTCGGCTGCGCCCTGGCGTTCCATTTGCTGCTGGGCTGTTCGCTGACTTTCGGCATCGCGCTCACGGCGTTCGACACCTTGCTGGTGCTGGCCCTGCAAAACCGTGGCTTCCGCCGACTCGAAGCGATCATGCTGGTGCTGGTGGGCACCATCGGCGTGTGTTTCTTCGTTGAATTGCTACTGATCAAACCCTACTGGCCGGACGTCGCCCGGGGGTTCACGCCGTCACTGGCCGCCATCGGCGATGCCGCGCCGCTGTACCTGGCCATCGGTATTCTCGGGGCCACGGTGATGCCGCATAACTTGTACCTGCACACCTCCATCGTGCAGACCCGGAGGATCGGCAAGGACCTGGCCAGCAAGCAGGATGCGGTGAAACTGGCGCGCATCGACACCATCGGCTCCTTGGCCCTGGCGTTGCTGGTCAACGCGGCCATCCTGATCCTCGCCGCGGCGGCGTTCCACAAGACCGGACATACCGACGTGGTCGACATCCAGGACGCTTATCATCTGCTCGACCCGTTGGTGGGCGGGGCGCTGGCCAGTGTGTTGTTTGGCGTCGCGTTGCTGGCTTCGGGTCAGAGCTCGACCTTCACCGGGACCATCGCTGGGCAAGTGATCATGGAGGGCTTCCTGAACCTGCGGATTCCCTGCTGGCAACGACGATTGCTCACGCGCGGGCTGGCGCTGATCCCGGCGTTCATTGGTGTTTGGATGATGGGCGACGACGCGATCGGTAAGCTGCTGGTGTTGAGTCAGGTGGTGTTGAGTCTGCAATTGCCGTTTGCGTTATATCCGCTGATTCGCATGACCAACGATCACAAATTGATGGGACCGTTGGTGAATCGGTGGCCGACGCGGGTGCTGGCGTGGGGGTTGTTTGTGGTGATCAGCGGGGCGAATAGCTGGTTGATCTTGCAGTTTTTGGCTTAACCGTGATCGTTCCCACGCTCTGCGTGGGAATGCCTCAATGGACGCTCCGCGTCCGCTTCGGCAGGGACGCGGAGCGTCCCGGGCTGCATTCCCACGCGGAGCGTGGGAACGATCAATTGTGCTTAAACGCCTCAACGACAAAATCAATAAACACCCGGGTCTTGGCCGGCATCAACGTCCGGCTCGGGTAGTACAGCGAAATCGGTCCCGCATCAGCGTGCCAGTCGGGCAGCAGGCGCACCAGTTCGCCACGCTGGATATGTGTCAGCACATCCGGTAACACCAGCAGTGTCACGCCCAGGCCGAGTATCGCCGCTTCGCGCATGGCGGCCGGATCATTGAGCACAATGTTTTCATTCAGATTGGCCGGTACTTCGTTGCCCGCGCCATCGTGCATCAGCCATTGGCGAATCCGCCCGGTGCGGGTGCCGCGCATCACAATGCCGGTATGTCCGGACAGGTCTGCCGGACTGTCGGGCAGGCTGCGTCCTGCGAGGTAGGCGGGAGAGGCCACCGCCACCACATGCGCCGCCGCCAACGTCCGCGACACCACCCCGGGCGTCAACTTGAAGCCGCCACCAATGGCCGCGTCATACCCTTCGGCAATCAAATCCACAGGGCGGTTTTCGAAGTGCCATTCCGGGCGAATCAGCGGGTAGCGCGCCAGGAACGCCGGCAGCAGTGGCAAGACATGACCGATGCCAAACGTCGGCGCCAGACTGACTTTGAGCACGCCCGCCGGCTCGCCTTGATCACTGCTCACTGCGCTGATTGCTGTCTGTAACGCTTCCAGATTGCCGCCGATGCTCGTCAGAAAGCGTTCCCCGGCTTCGGTCAGGGACAGCTTGCGGGTCGAGCGCTGGAACAGCCGCACGCCGATGTTACGTTCGAGCATCGCCACGTTGCGGCTGACAGCGGCAGGGGTCAGCGCGAGCACCCGTGCGGCGGCGGAGAAACTGCCGGTTTCGGCACTGCGGACGAAAGATTCCAGGTTGGCGAGGGTTTCCATGGCAGGCACCTGCTAGTCATGCTTGAAAATCATTCAAAACATTACCCGCTAATCAAGCGCTAATGGCAAGTGCAGTATTCACTCCAACGACAACCCTCGGAGTGAACAACCATGAGCACCATCGGAATCATCGGCGCCGGCGCAATCGGCGCAGCCTTTGCCAGAGCACTGTCACGTCAAGGCATTGAAGTGGTGATCGCCAACAGCCGTGGCCCGCAAAGCCTGGCCTCGCTGGTGGAAGAGCTCGGGCCAACGGCGCGTGCCGGAACCCGCGAGGAGGCCGCCGCACAAGCCATCGTGTTGGTCGCGGTCAACTGGTCGAAGTTGCCGACCGCGCTCGCCGGGCTGCCGGATTTTGGCGGACGGATTGTCATCGACGCCAACAACTCAATCGAGGCGCCATCGTTCAAGGCGGTGGATTTGCAGGGGCGGATGTCCAGCGAAGTGTTTGCCGAATGGGTGCCTGGTGCGCGGGTGGTGAAGGCGTTCAATCACCTTCAGGCGCGTTTTCTGGAAAGCGATCCGGCAGCGGAGGGCGGGCGGCGGGTGTTGTTTCTCTCGGGGGATGATGCCGATGCGAAAGCTCAAGTGGCGGCGCTGATTGAACAGCTGGGCTTCTTCGGGATTGATCTGGGGGAATTGAACGTCGGGGCGCGGCTGGTGCAGTTTCCGGGCGGGCCGCTGCCGGTGCTGAACCTCGTGAAATTCGCCTGACATCGCAACCTGTAGCAGCTGGCGAAGCCTGCGTTCGGCTGCGCAGCAGTCGTGGAATCAGGCAGTGCGGTGCATCAGGAGTACCGCGTGTTCAGGTTTGGCGACTGCTTCGCAGCCGAACGCAGGCTTCGCCAGCTGCTACAAAGTTTGCGGCGCAGCGTAAATTTATGACTGACTGTAGAACCCGGTGCGACGTGAGTCGCACCGGGTGTTTTGCCAGGCGGCGAACGGATATTCGTGGGTCCCCGCGCCGTCTGTTGAACGCTTTACGCCCGTTCGATCGCCAGTGCCACGCCCTGACCACCACCGATGCACAGGGTGGCGAGGCCTTTCTTGGCGTCACGCTTGATCATTTCATGCAGCAGAGTCACCAGTACTCGGCAACCCGACGCACCGATCGGGTGGCCCAGGGCGATAGCGCCGCCGTTGACGTTGACCTTGTTCAGGTCCCATTCCAGGTCCTTGGCCACCGCCAGGGATTGTGCGGCGAAGGCTTCGTTGGCTTCGATAAGGTCCAGCTGGTCGATGGACCAACCGGCCTTGTCCAGGCAACGACGAGTCGCGCTGACCGGGCCGATACCCATGATCGCCGGGTCGACGCCCGCATTGGCGTAAGCCGCGATTTTCGCCAGCACGGGCAGGCCGAGGGCCTTGGCTTTTTCGGCGCTCATCAGGATCACGGCGGCGGCACCGTCGTTCAGGGACGAGGCGTTACCGGCGGTCACCGAACCGTCCTTCTTGAAGGCCGGTTTCAGTTTGCCCAGCGCTTCAGCCGTGGTGCCGGCCCGTGGCTGCTCGTCAACCTGGAAGGCGACCGGATCGCCCTTGCGCTGAGGAATCAGGATCGGCGTGATCTCGTCGGCAAAACGCCCGGCTTCGATGGCGGCCGTGGCTTTCTGCTGCGAGGCTGCGGCGAAGGCGTCTTGCTGTTCGCGGGTCAGGTTGTACTTGTCAGCCAGGTTTTCCGCGGTGATGCCCATGTGGTAATCGTTGAACGCATCCCACAGGCCGTCGCTGATCATGGTGTCGACGATTTGCGCGTGACCCATGCGCAGACCGGTGCGCGCACCGGGCATGACGTAATTGGACAGGCTCATGTTTTCCTGGCCGCCGGCAATGATCACGTCGGCATCGCCGCAGCGAATCGCCTGAGTGGCCAGATGCAGTGCTTTCAGGCCCGAGCCGCAGACCTTGTTCAGGGTCATCGCAGGCACGGTGAAGGGCAGGCCGGCCTTGATCGCAGACTGGCGCGCAGGGTTTTGTCCGGCGCCGGCGGTCAGCACCTGGCCCATGATCACTTCATCGACTTCAGCAATGTCCAGGCCGGTTTGCGCCAGCAGCTGACGGATAACCGCAGCGCCGAGGTCAACGGCGGAAACATTCGCCAGGGCACCCTGGAAACTGCCGATGGCGGTACGGGTGGCGGCGACAATGACGACTTCTTGCATGGAATGATTCCTCACTGAGCAGCGAACTGCATTTCCGGAACGTGATCCGGCACGATCAGTTTACCGGCGGTCTTGGCGACAATCTCCTCGACGCTGACGCCCGGTGCACGTTCCTTGAGAATGAACGCGCCGTTTTCGATTTCCAGGTAGGCGAGGTCAGTCAGCACACGCTTGATGCAACCGGCACCGGTCAGCGGCAGGCTGCATTTGGACAGGAGCTTGGACTCACCGTCCTTGGACGCGTGGGTCATGATGACGATGATGTTGTCTGCGCCGGCCACCAGGTCCATGGCGCCGCCCATGCCCTTGACCAGTTTGCCGGGGATCATCCACGAGGCAATGTTGCCTTCGACGTCGACTTCGAAGGCGCCCAGCACGGTCAGGTCGACATGACCACCGCGGATCATCGCGAAGGACTCGGCCGAGGAAAAGATCGACGCGCCGATACGTGCAGTCACGGTTTGTTTGCCGGCGTTGATCATGTCGGCATCGATGGTTTCTTCAGTAGGAAAGGGACCCATGCCGAGCAGGCCGTTTTCCGACTGCAGCATGACTTCCATGCCTTCCGGGATGTAGTTGGCGACCAGGGTCGGAATGCCGATGCCCAGGTTCACGTAGAAGCCGTCCTGCATTTCGCGGGCGACGCGTTGAGCCATTTGTTCGCGGGAAAGTGCCATTGTTGTTATTCCTTCATTCGGTCCGGGGGCAGGGGATCACTTACGCACGGTGCGCTGTTCGATGCGCTTCTCGAACGTGCCGCAAATGACCCGGTCGACGTAGATGCCAGGGGTGTGGATCTGCGCCGGGTCCAGCTCGCCGGGTTCGACGATTTCTTCGACTTCGACCACGGTGATCTTGCCGGCAGTGGCGGCCAGCGGGTTGAAGTTCTGGGCGGTGTGGCGGTAGATGACGTTGCCGAAATGGTCGGCTTTCCAGCCCTTGACGATGGCGAAGTCACCGGTGATGGACTCTTCCATCAGGTACTTGCGGCCATGGAATTCGCGGACTTCCTTGCCGTCGGCCACTGGGGTGCCGACGCCGGTGGCGGTGAAGAACGCGGGGATGCCGGCGCCGCCAGCGCGCATTTTTTCGGCGAGGGTGCCTTGGGGGGTCAGGACGACTTCGATTTCGCCTTTGAGCAGTTGGTCTTCGAACAGTTTGTTCTCACCGACGTAGGAGGCCACTACTTTGCTGATCTGCCGGTCTACCAGCAGGACACCGAGACCAAAACCGTCGACGCCGCAGTTGTTGGAAACCACGGTGAGGTCGCGCGTGCCTTTGCGCTTGATCTCGGCGATGAGGTTTTCCGGGATCCCGCACAGACCGAAGCCGCCGGCGATCACGGTCATGCCGTCTTCAAGACCTGCCAGAGCTTCCTCGTAGGAACTCACGCGCTTGTCGAAACCTGCCATATGCACCTCTTTTATTCTTTGTGGGCGGCTGGCTAGCCGTATGGGATAGGAGTGTCTCGCTGAAGGATTCATTTGTTAAGTTGATTTTTAAGGTTGATTGATAGATAAAACTCACCAATCAATCATCCGTACTACGTTGGAGCCAGTGGTCGTGACAGTCAAGCAGATCAGGGCATTTTTGGCCGTGGCCCAGAGTTTGAGTTTCGCCGTGGCCTGCGAGCGGTTGCACCTGTCGCAATCGGCGTTGAGCCTGACGATCAAGGCGCTGGAGGAAGGGCTGGGCGGGCGGCTGTTCACCCGCAATACGCGCAATGTCGCGCTGACGGCGGAGGGAGAATCGCTGGTGCCACTGGCACGTCGTCTGATCGCCGACTGGGATAACGCCGAGGATGAACTGCGGCAACGCTTCACCCTCCAGCGCGGTCGTGTGACGCTGGCGGCGATGCCGTCGTTTGCCGGTAACCTGCTGCCGCCGATCCTGAAAACCTTTCGCGCGCGCTATCCCAAGGTCAACGTCACGGTGAATGACGTGATCAACGAGCAGGTGCTGGAGATGGTGCGTGACCGGCAGGTTGAGCTGGGGGTGGCGTTTGAGCCGACTCAGAGTTCATCGCTGGCATTCACGCCGTTGTACATGGACCGGTTTGTGGCCGTTGTGCCGAAGGACTCTCCTTTTGCCGAGCGGGAAGACATCGATTGGCAGACCTTGCTCACGGAGCCGTTCATCACTTTGCAGCGACCATCGACGGTGCGGGTGATGCTGGAAGAACACTTGCAGGCGCGAGGGATGAAATTGCCGGTGGAGTTTGAAAGCCATCAGTTGGCGACGGTTGGGCGGATGGTGGCGAGCGGGTTGGGTGTGAGTGCGGTGCCGGCGTTGTGTGTCGGGCAGATGCTGGAACTCGGGGCGCGGTGCATTACCTTGCGTGATCCGGTGGTGGAGCGGGCGATTGGGGTGTTGACGAAGCCTGGGGTTGAGCTGTCGGCTGCGGCTCAGGCGTTGTTCGACATTCTGAGAGAACCACCCCTCACCCTAACCCTCTCCCCAGAGGGGCGAGGGGACTGACCGAGTTGCAAGGGAGGTGTCCTGCGACCTGCGACCGAGAGTCGAACTCAAGTTTTGAAAAGCATGGAGATCTGCCCCCTTTCCCCCTCTCCCCGCTGGGGAGAGGGTTGGGGTGAGGGGTGGATCTAAAGTCGAACCCCGAGCTCAAGACATCATCGATCCAGCCTCTGCGCCAATTCCGGCAAAAGCCGCTCACAAGACCCCTCAATCTTCAAATCCAGAAGGTCATCCGCCCGAGTCTTCCCCAGATTAATCGCAATCAACGGTTTCCCCTGATCCGCCACCGCCCGACACAACCGAAACGCCGAATACGCCATCAACGAAGACCCCACCACAAGCAACCCCGCAGCCTTTTCGACCGCCGCCATTGCTTTGGCCGCCGTCACCTGCGCCACATTCTCGCCAAAAAACACCACGTCCGGCTTCATCCGCTCCCCCGCGCAATGCGGGCAATGCGGCACCTGAAACCGCGCCTCAAACGCCGCATCCAGCAGGGTGTCACCGTCCGGGGCTTGCACCGCATCCACCCCTGCCAGATACGGATTCTGCACTTCCATCAATTGCTGGATCGAATCCCGTTCGCTGCGTTTTCCGCAGTCCAGGCACAACACCCGGTGCAGGCTGCCGTGAAGTTCGATGACGTCATGGCTGCCGGCCTGGTCGTGCAGGGTGTCGACGTTTTGAGTGATCAGCCCGCTGATCTGCTGCGAACTTTGCAAACGGGCCAAGGCCTCGTGGGCTACGTTCGGCTGGGCCTGGCGCACCCGCGGCCAACCGAGCATCGCCCGCGCCCAATAGCGTCGCCGGGATTCGGGCGCCGAGAGAAACTCCTGATACATCATCGGCTGCCGGCCACGCCGCACGCCCTGGTTGTCGCGGTAGTCCGGAATGCCCGACGGAGTGCTGATGCCGGCGCCGGTCAGGACCACAAACGGCTGGTCAGCCATTAGCTGCTGAAGGTGGTCGAGTTGTTCGCGGATGGGGCTGTCGAGCATGTTCAACACTCCGGAGGGCCATGAGTGTTTGCAGGGTAGCATCTGCCGGTCACCCGGACAGGTTGCCTGTCCGGGTGATGATCCGGCCCCTATTTACGCGCCTCCAGAATCAGGTTGAACGGCGTTTCCGTAGCCCGCCGGAACGTCTTGAACCCCGCCTCGGTGAAGACCTTGCGCAGCCGCGCCTCGCCAGCCTGGGCGCCGAGCCCGAGGCCGACTTCCTGGGACAGCGAGTTCGGGGTGCAGATGAAGGTCGAGGCGGCGTAGAACAAGCGGCCAACCGGGGTGACGTTGTCGTCGAGCGAGTCGTTGGCGAACGGTTCTACCAGCAGCACCGTGCCGTCCGGTTTCAGTGCGTCATAAGCGTGCCGCGCCGCGCCCACCGGGTCGCCCATGTCGTGCAGGCAGTCGAAGTAGCAGACCAGGTCATAGTCGTCGCCGGGGAAGCTTTTTGCCGTGCCCTGGAAGAACCGCGCACGCCCGGACACGCCACCGGCTTCAGCGCGCTGGGTGGCGACGGTGACGGAGGGCGCGTGGTAGTCGAAACCGACGAACCGCGAATCCGGAAACGACTGGGCCATGATCACGGTGGATGCGCCGTGGCCGCAGCCGATATCCGCCACTTTGGCGCCAGTCTCCAGTTTGGCGACCACGCCTTCGAGTGCTGGCAGCCATTCGGCGACCAAGTGCGCTTTGTAACCTGGCCGGAAGAACCGCTCCGTGCCGCTGAACATGCACGGATGGTGATCGCCCCAGGCGAGGGCACCGTCGCCGCGCATGGCGTTGACCAGTTTGTCCTTGTCATGGAAAAACGATGCGACTACCCCGACGCCACCCGCGATATAGACCGGTGAGTCTTCGATCGCCAACGCCAGGGCCTGCTCTTCGGGCAGGCGGAACTGGCCGTCGCGGTGTTCCATGTAACCTGAAGCGGCGTGGGCGCTGAGCCATTCGCGCAGCAGGCGGGTGTTGCAGCCGGTTTTGTTGGCGAGGGCTTCCGGGGTGACTGGCTTGCTGTCGGCCATGGCCCGGTAGAGTCCGAGTTCTTCGCCGAGGATGACGTTGGCGAGCATCGCCGCGCCGCCCATGTCGCTCACCAGTTTGCCCATGAAATCATTGAGTCTGGCCTCGTCCATCACGTGTGCTCCTTCAGCAGGATCACAGTCCAGAGGCCTTTTTTTTCGAGGCGTTCACCTCTGGACGGTGGTCGTGGGGATGAACAGGACGATAACCACGCCCTGCGTGCACTAAGTTTAGTCCGGGGGCCGAACAGCGCAGGCTGGAGCGACGAAAGCCCTTGTGGGCCCCATTTCCCCTGACTGCCACCGCCCCCCGTAGGAGCGAGGCTTGCCCGCGAAGGCGGAGTGTCAGTCGACAAGGATGTTGCCTGACACTCCGCCTTCGCGGGCAAGCCTCGCTCCTACAGGGGATTTGTGGCGTGTATTGCACTGTATCTAACTGGCTTCTCGATACAGTTCCCCCGAACACCGTGGCATTGCCGAACACAGGCGAGATACAAACCTGCGATGAACTGCATAGGCCATTTGGCACCCTATACACCGTGAAGGGGACAACAATGACCACGCTCCTGCCTGAAACCGACCTCAAATCTACACCCGTCAATCGCCTGCGCGTCGACCACTACACCAGCGGCATCATCGGCCCAAGCCAGCCGATGCTCGGGCCACTGGCCGACGGCGGCACCCTGATCACCGGCACACCGCCGGGCTGTTGGGGGCCGATGATCACGCCGGCCTTCGAGGGTGGCCACGAAGTGACGCAACCGGTGGCCATTGCCGGTGCGGAAATCGGCGACGCGGTGGCGATCAAGATCAAAAGCATGCGCGTCACTTCGCTGGCCACTTCGTCCGGGGTGATGAAATTCGTTGAAGGTCGCTACCACGGCGATCCGTTCGTTTCCAAATTCTGCGCCAAGTGCGGCACCGAACATCCGGCCAGCCATGTCGAAGGCATCGGTGAGGACGCGATTCGCTGTAACACCTGTGGCGCTGAGGTCAGCGCGTTTCGCTTCAGCCACGGCTACGTAATCGTGTTCGATGCGCAGAATCAGGTCAGCCTGACCGTCAATCAGGACGTCGCCAATCAACTGGCCGGTAACGCAGCCGAGATGTCGGCGCTGCCGGAATTCGCCGCGCAGCATTCGATCCTGTCCCTGGCGCGCGCCGACATCCCCGGTGTGGCGGCGCACATGCGGCCGTTCCTCGGCAACATCGGCACGACGCCGTCCCGTGATTTGCCCGACTCCCACAACTGCGCCGATTTCGGCCAATACCTGATCGGCGCGCCGCACCGTTTCGGCATGACCCGCGAAGAATTGCACGCGGCCAAGACTGACGGTCACATGGACACCAACTCGATCCGCG
Organism: Pseudomonas lyxosi; assembly: GCF_047758685.1. Taxonomy (NCBI): domain Bacteria; kingdom Pseudomonadati; phylum Pseudomonadota; class Gammaproteobacteria; order Pseudomonadales; family Pseudomonadaceae; genus Pseudomonas; species Pseudomonas lyxosi. Next base: position 5,708,161 of record NZ_CP180481.1, on the reverse strand, counting down.
AGGGCTGCGTGTTGATCTGCCCGGTCAAGGTGCCAGGCGCCGGCGTGTACATGGGCGACATGCACGCCCAGCAGGGCAACGGCGAGATCGCCGGGCATGCCACCGACTGCTCCGGGGAAACCGAAGTGGTGGTGGAAGTGGTGAAGAACCTGACGCTGGAAGGGCCGATCCTGCTGCAAAACCTCGACGACTTGCCGCCCATGGCCCGGCCGATGAATGCCCAGCAGCGGCAGAAAGTCCACGAGTTGGGTGAGCGCTGGGGTCAGCACGACATTGAGCAGAGCGGGCCGATCACCTTTATCGGCAGCGGCGAGAACCTCAACGTCGCGGTAGAGAACGGCTTGAAACGCGCCGCCTCGGTCACCGGTCTGCCGTACGACGAAGTGCTCAACCGCGCGACCATCACCGGCTCGATCGACATCAGCCGCTTGCCGGGCACCGTCCGCGTGACATTCCTGTGCCCGATGACCGTGCTGGATCGCATCGGCATTGGCCATCTGGTGCGCGAGAAGTACGACCTGGCGTAACGCGCGCAACGGCGGGTCTGTACCACAGTGTGTACAGACCCGCTGGCGATACAACCACTGCGATTTTCTGCCGGAGCGCAACACAGACCCGATACACCCTTCCGGTTAACTGTGATTCCGTTCTGACAATCATTGAGATCGACATCATGCAGACCCCCATCACATCAGCGAAGGCGACCGTCGGGCTCGGTTTGCGTCGCGGTTTAATGAAGGACCTTCAGGCAGCCCGTGTGGGCGATTTCGATTTTCTGGAAGTCGCGCCGGAAAACTGGATTGGCATCGGCGGCGCTCATGGTCATGCGCTGCGTGCCTTGGCCGAGCGTTTTCCGTTGTCCTGTCACGGCTTGTCCCTGTCTTTGGGCGGCCCGGCGCCGCTGGACGTCGGGTTTCTACAGGAAGTCCGGGTTTTCCTCGATCAATACAAGGTGCCGCTGTACAGCGAACACTTGAGCTACTGCCGCGATGACGGTCACCTTTACGACCTGCTGCCGCTGCCCTTTACCGAAGAAGCGGTGCATCACGTCGCCGCGCGAATTCGCCAGGCCCAGGACATTCTTGGTCGGCGCCTGGCGGTGGAAAACGTTTCCTACTACGCCGCACCACAACAGGATATGGACGAGGTGACCTTCACCAACGCGGTGCTGCGCGAAGCCGATTGCGACCTGCTGCTGGACGTCAACAACGTCTACGTCAACTCGATCAATCACGGTTTCGATCCGCAGACCTTTCTGGCCGGCATTGATTCGGGCCGGGTGGTTGCCATGCACGTGGCCGGGCATTTCGATGAGTCCGACACCTTGAAAATCGACACCCACGGCGCTTCGGTCAAACCGGTGGTCTGGTCGTTGCTGGCTGAGGCTTACGCTCGATTCGGCGCGCAGCCGACGCTGCTGGAACGGGATTTCAACTTTCCGGCATTTTCCGAACTGCTGGCCGAGTTGCAGACCATTCGCCGCCTGCAAACCGAGGGGGTGATCCGTGGATAAGCCGAGCCTGTTGCAGCAGCAAAACACCCTGGGCCTTTACCTGCGCGATCCCGATCATTGCGCGCCACCGGCCGGGATGGACGTGACCCGGGCGCAGGTTTACCGCGACCTGATTTTCGTGAACCTGTCGTCGTTGCTCAGCGGGACTTTTCCGGTGCTGATCAAGATTCTCGGTGATGAACACTGGCGTTTACTGGTACGGATTTTCCTGCGCGACTACCGCGCGCACACGCCGAAATTCGGCGAGATCGCCAAGGAGTTTGTCGAGTTCCTGGCCTCGGAACCGCAAGCGTTGGCCGAAGGGGCATGGCCGCCGTTCATCGTGGAACTGGCGCATTACGAATGGATCGAGATGGCGTTGCAGCAGTCCGAGGCCGAACCGTTGCCGCTGAGCGATGCCGGGTTGCTGCTGGACCGACCGTTACAGGTTTCGCCGCTGGCCTGGCCGTTGGCGTATGCCTGGCCGGTGCAGTTGGTGGGGCCGGATTATCAACCGGAGACAGCGCCGGCTCAGCCGACATTGTTGCTGGTGCGTCGGGCTGAGGACTGGAGTGTGAAGTTCTCTGCACTGAGCCCGCTGGCGTGGCGGTTGTTGCAGCGGATTGAGGAACTTCCTCAACTGGACGGGCGTGAGCAGCTGCAAGGATTGGCGGTGGAGGCGGGGATGGCTGGGTCGCCGGAGTTTATGGAAAGTGGGGCGGTGTTGTTGCGGCAGATGCATGAAGAAGGGGTGGTGGGCTTGGCATGATCGTTCCCACGCTCTGCGTGGGAATGCCTCAAGGGACGCTCCGCGTTCCAGCTCTCGAAAGGGACGCGGAGCGTCCCGGGCTGCATTCCCATGCAGAGCGTCACTAGTGTCCGGTAAAAACCGAAGGGGGAGCTTGCTCCCCCTTGCTGTGCCTGCTTCGTAAGCAATAATCAGGTTTTCAGACTTGATTTTCGCCCATGTTCAGCAGCACTCGATTTGCGCAAATGCTTCAAGCCCTTCCTCATCAGCTCTTCAAAGCCGCCGTCAAACGCTGTGGCGCTGATCGTTACGCCAAACAATTCACGTCCTGGGATCTGCTCGTCACGCTGATTTACGGTCAGCTGACGCAAGCCAAAAGCTTGCGTACGTTGGCGACAGCCTCGCAGTCGCTGCAACCCCATCGCCACCACCTCAACGCCAAGAACATGGTGCGTTCGACCCTTTGTGATGCGTTGAACAAGCGCAGCTCAGAGCCGTTTCGGCTGGCCTGTGAGCACTTGCTTCAAGGCATTGGCCGCAAGCAGCGCAAGTCGCTCGAAGCCATGATCACCCTGATCGATTCGACCTCGATCAGCCTGCGCGGACCCGGTTTTGACGAATGGACCACCGCGACGAAAACCCGCATAACCCAAGGCTTGAAGGTACATGTGGCCATCGATCCACAGCAAACAGCCCCGACTTACGTAAACATCACCGCCGCCAACGTCAACGATCTGAGCGATGCCCTGACCATGCCGCTTGAAGCAGGTATGACGTACGTTTTCGACAAGGGTTACTGCGACTACAACTGGTGGCACCAGATTGATCAGATGGGTTCTTTCTTCGTCACCCGACTGAAGAAAAACGCCAATCTAAAGCCGGTAGAAAATTTGAGGGAAAAGGATGCACCCGAATTCATTGAGGCGGACGAATCGGTATTGTTCGGGAAGAAATACCTGAACACTCGACGTCCGAATCTCTACCAAAATCAGGCTGTGCGTCGGGTTCAGATCCGCCGAGAGGACCACGAAACGCCATTGATTCTGGTCACCAACGACTTCTCTCGCTCAGCGGAGGAGATCGCCGATCTGTACAAACAACGTTGGCAGATCGAACTGTTTTTTAAGTGGATCAAGCAAAACCTCAAGCTCAAACGGTATTTCGGCTTCTCTGAAAATGCCGTTCGTTTGCAGATCTACAGCGCCTTGATTACCTATCTTTTGCTGCATCTTTATCAGCGCCGTTCAGGTTGCTCGGGATCTATTTCAGACTTTGCCATTCGGCTAACCCACAGCTTGTTCGAACGCCCATTAAGCATTGAACACCTTGAACAGCGAAGGCAAAAGCGAACAAAGCTGAAGGCTGCCCAAGGCAGCCTTCAGCTTTGAAAAGGTTTTACCGGACACTAGTGATGCAGAGCGTGGGAACGATCAAGCGGGGGGCATCAAGCTTTGCTGGCAATCCAGCACTAACCGCGCACCGCCGAGTTCACTCGTACCGACTTCAAGCGCAAACCCATGCAAGCTCACAATCGCCGCAACGATCGACAGCCCCAGCCCGAACCCGCTTTTCTGGTTACCGCCGTCGGCACGATAGAAACGCTGGAACACCGCCTCTCGTTCGGCCATCGGAATGCCAGGACCCGAATCGAGCACTTCGATCCGCGTAAATTCCCCCTCATTGACCCCCCGCAAAATCACCTCGCCACCCGGCGGCGTGAACTTGATCGAGTTGCTCAGCAAGTTCGCCACCGCTTCGAATAGCAAAGCGCGGTCGCCATTCAGTGGCGGCAAGACGTCAGGCAGTTGCAGCTTGAAAACCAGTTCGCCTTCTTCCGCCAACGGCAGATAAAAGTCGTGCAGCTCTTGCAGCAACGGCACCGGATCCAGCTGCACAAAACCCGAACGGCGCTGACGATCTTCCAGCTCGGAAATCCGCAGCAACCCTCGAAAGCGCGCCATCAAGGTGTCCGCTTCACCGAGCACCGAGTCCAGTTGCACCGCCAGCGTCGAACCCTCATCAGCCTGTTGCTGAATCCGGTACAGCTGCGCCCGCAGGCGCGTCAGCGGCGTGCGCAGGTCGTGGGCGATGTTGTCGCAGACGCCTTTCACCTCGTTCATCAAGCGTTCGATACGTTCGAGCATGGCGTTGACGATGGCGGCGAGCATGTCCAGCTCATCGCGGCGATTGGACAATGGCAGACGGCGGGTCAGGTCGCCGGCGACGATGGCCTCGGCGCTGGCCTGGATCGCACGAATCCGCCGCAGAGGTCGGCGGCGCAACAGATGCCAACCGACGATGCCCGGCAGGATCGTCAGGGTCACACCCCAGAACAACGCGTGGAGGATGATCCGGGTGACGGCGAACAACGAACCGTTGTCCCGCACCAGGATCAGCCAGCGGCCGTCCTTGGTCTGTGTCGCAACCGCGTCGCAGCTGTCGGCGGGCAGGGTCGGGTCGTCGGAGTCGGCGCAGTCGCTGAGCATGTGAATCTTGCCGTCCAGCGGCAGGCCTTCGGGAATGTGCCGCAGGGCGCCATTGAGGTAGCGATGCTGACCATCGAACAGGCCATAGGCGTCGATGCCGCGAATGTCGAAGGTCATGCTGACGGCGAGAGCGTCCATCAATTGTTCGCCTTGAAAGCGCGAAAACAAATGCTGACGTTGCATCAGAGAGTGTTTGGCCAGGTTGTCCAGATAAGAGGAAACATCGTAGTACATGACCCCCATGAGAATCCCGCTCCAGATCACGAACAGCGAACTGTAGAGCGCCAGCAAACGGCTGCTGGATGAACGCCAGCCGTTAGAGGGGTTCAGCAATGACATAACCCGAGCCTCGCACGGTCCGAATCAGTGGGACATTGCCTGGCGGGTCGATCTTCTTGCGCAGCCGGCCGATGTGCACGTCGATCAGGTTGGTGCCGGGGTCGAAGTGGTAACCCCAGACCTCTTCGAAAATCATCATCCGCGACAGAATCTGCCCGGTGTTGCGCATCAGGAATTCCAGCAACTTGTACTCGGTGGGCAACAGCGTCAGCAACTGACCGTCGCGGCTGGCTTCATGGCTGATCAGGTTCAACTCCAGATCCGCCACCCGCAACGTGGTGGCCTGGGCGGTAACGGTGTTCTGCCGACGCAGCAGGACTTCGACCCGGGCGGCCATTTCATCGGTGGCGAACGGTTTGGTCAGGTAATCGTCACCGCCCGCGCGCAAGCCGCGCACACGCTCATCGACGTCGGAGAGGGCGCTGATCATCAGAATCGGCGTGGCCACGCCCATGGTCCGCAACGTGGTGACAATCGCCAGACCATCGAGCTCGGGCAGCATGCGGTCGAGGGTGATCAAGTCGTAGTTGCCGCTGACCGCGCGCGCCAGACCTTCGCGGCCGTTGTCGACCCAATCCACGTCGAGGCCGTGGCTGCTCAGTTCGGCGACGATTTCCCGGGCGGTCACGGCGTCGTCTTCGATGGTCAAGATGCGGGTCATAGGGCGGGCCTGATTAGGAGTACTCAACGTTGAGCGGCATTTTGCCAAGAAATGACCGCAGGCTTTCTAAATAAAACTTCATGCAGGTGCCTTTTGGGTCAATGCATAAAACCCGCCGCTACAGACCGCTTCCTTGCAAATTGCATGGCCATTGGAAGTTCAAACTTTCTAAATCACTGAAATCCCGAGATTTATTTAAAGTCGGCGACTGGCACGGTGACTGCAATTCCTCCGTTGAAGAGTTGTAACACCATCTTTCCTGCCTGGAGCGATATAACAATGAATAGATCCTCTGATGGTTTCTATCCTGCCTTCGAAGAAACGAGCACGCTCTCTGGCGTGTCTTGGGGGGCGATCTTCGCGGGGGCTGCTGCTGCGGCGGCGTTGTCTTTGATTCTCGTGCTGCTCGGATTTGGCCTGGGTTTTTCGGCGGTGTCGCCGTGGGCCAATGAAGGGATGAGCGCCAAGGGCCTGGGCATTTCAACGATTGTCTGGCTGGCGGCTACGCAAATCGTGGCGTCCGGGCTTGGCGGTTATATCGCCGGTCGTCTGCGGGTGAAGTGGGCTTACATGCACGGTGATGAGGTTTACTTCCGTGACACCGCCCATGGCTTCCTGGCCTGGTGCGTGGCAACGCTGGTGACGGCGACGCTGGTGGTCGGTTCGGTCAGCAGCGTTGTCAGCGGTGGTGTGCAGGCCGGGGCGAGTGTGGTCGGTGGCGCCGCGAGTGCCGCGACTCAAGCAGCCGGCACGGCTGTCGGCAACACTGACAGTGACCAGTACGGTTACTTCGTCGACAGCCTGTTCCGCGATGACCGTCCGGCGGCGGTCAGTGATGACGCCGTTCATGGCACCGTGACGCGCATCTTCGTGCGTAACCTGAGCAACGACGGTCAACTGGCTGCCGAAGATCGCGTCTACCTGGCGCAATTGGTCGCCCAACGGACCAACCTCACTCAAGCGGACGCGGAACGTCGCGTTGATGAAGTGTATGCCCGCACGCAAAAAGCCGTAGCCGACGCCAAACTCGCCGCCCAACAAGCCGCCGACACCGCCGCCAAAGTCGCTGCCTGGACTTCGCTGTGGATGTTCATCGCGCTGCTGATCGGTGCGTTTTTCGCCAGCCTCGCTGCAACCTTTGGCGGCCGTCGTCGGGATGCCGTGGTGTATCTGGAGTCCGACGCTTACGAGACCACCACTTCGCTGCCTGTCCGCTAACCCAGGAGAACTACCATGCGCTCACTACTGCTGTTCTTTCTCGGCGTACCGATCCCGATCATCATCCTGATCGCCCTGTTCATGCACTGACTTACGCTGGGGCACTTGCCTTTGCCGCTTCTCCCTTGGGTAGAAGCGGCGTTTTTGTGTGAGCGGACTGGCAGCCACCTTGATGTTGAATGTGACTGCCTCTTCGCGAGCAAGCTCGCTCCCACAGTTGGACCGCGGCGTGCACAACTTCTGTGTTCACAGCAGATCTAATGTGAGAGCGAGCTTGCTCGCGATGGGGCCCGATTAGGCACAGCAAATCCATCTACTCAATCGGTGTACTGACAAAATCCTCAAGCCCTTCGGCATACGCCGTAAACGCACTGATCTGTGGAAACCGATTCACATCCACCTGATCCGGCACCACCAGATTGGTGAAACTCCACGCCACCGCCAACGTAATCCCGTCTTGACCAATCGTCCCGTCAGTTTTCAGCGGCTGCATTTCCAGCTCCCGCTCCAGCGCCGAATAGGCGGCCGCCAATTGCCCTTCAACCCGCTCCACCCAGGGTTCAAACTGAATCTCCGCTGGCCGCAGGTTGCGTTCGTAGTAGAGCTGCACAGACTTTTCGCACGCCGCCAGCCCCAGGCCGATCAGGCGCAATGAGCGCAGGCGTTGATCGAGATCGTCGGGCATCAGACTGTTGCCAGGACCGGCCAAGGCTTCCAGGTAGTCGATGATCAGCGTCGAGTCGATTAACACTTCACCGTCGTCCAGCACCAGGGTGGGCGCCTTGACCACCGGGTTGATCTGCTGGAATTGCTCGAAATGCCGAAACACCGAAACCGACTGGTGTTCCAGTGGGATGCCAAGGCGTTTGGCAGAGATGGCGACGCGCCGCACGTACGGTGAATCCAGCATGCCGATCAGCTTCATTGAACCGCTCCTTCAGATGTCCATTTCGGGGTGGACAACCTTAGTTTAGCTTCAGCGAGTTGCAAACGGCGTGGGCGCTAATCTTCGAAGCCGACCTGTTCGTGGATCTCATCGACCTTCAATTCCAGCCTATAGGCCACAGCGATAAACAGCGCCTGGCACAGGCACAGCGTCGCACTCAACGAACGGAACGCAAACGAACTGCCTTCGTTGACCAGCAGCACGGTGTTGGCGCGTTTTGCCAGAGGCGAGAGGTTGCTGTCGGTGATGATCAGGGTTTTGGCCTGATGGTGCTGGGCAATGCGCAGGCAGTGTTGGGTTTCCTTGCCGTAGGGCGTGAAGCTGATGGCGATCACCAGGTCATTGGCGCGCACGCTGCGCATTTGCTCGCGGTAGCTGCCGCCGAGCCCCGAAACCAGATGGATACGCTTGTTGGTGTGTTGCAGGTTGTAGACCAGGTAGTCGGCTACCGCGAACGAACGGCGCACCCCGACCACGTAGATGTTGTCGGCATTCACCACCAGGTCGACGGCCTTGTCGAAGGCCTGGTCATCGAGTTCCAGCCCCAGCCGTTCGATGCCCGAGAGGGTCGCATTGATGCACTCGCGCGCCAGGTCGCCGCCGCTGGCCTTCTGCGACTTGTTGGCGATCATGCTGCGAATGCGCTGCTGGTAGTTCTGAACCGGCGTGGTCTTGTGCGTATACGCCTCGCGGAACAGCGCCTGCATTTCGCTGAAGCCGCTGAAGCCGAAACGCTGGGAAAACCGCACGATCGCCGACGGGTGCACTTCGCACTCGCGGGCGATGTCGCTGATGCGGTCGACCATGATCCGGTCGCTCTGCTGACTCATGTAACTGGCGATGCGTTTGAGCTGGCGCGGCAGGCTTTCGTATTCATTGGTGATCAGCTGCAGCAGACGCTCGGCATTGATCGGGGGGCTGGCGAGATCGCTGTCGGGCGTGCTCTCGGTCGTCGCCGGCTGATCGGTGCGGGTCATAAGGAATCCTTCTGGCTTGTTCTTATAGGGAGGACGGATTGCGTCATCCCCTGACAATAGGTTGGCTGTGCGCAGTCTACAGGGTAGGCCGGAATAAAATCTTGAGCTTGCGGTCAGTACGAGGTGTGCTGAAACGATGCACTGCCACTGAAACGCCTGTACCAACGTTTATTGGAAAAAATATTCTACATAAAAAATATTTAGAATAATTATTGATTGTTCGGTCCCGGACGTTTTAGTCTGCATCCACCAAGAGTGTTCGGCGCGGCCATCGCCCCGGACGCAGGCTGATAAAAATAACAGGAGCCAGCATGGGCCAGACTCGTTTTGCCAGTGGGCGTCAATTGGATCTGATTTGCCTGGGGCGCCTAGGCGTCGACCTCTATGCGCAGCAAGTCGGAGCGCGGTTGGAAGATGTTTCAAGCTTCGCCAAATACCTCGGCGGATCGTCCGCCAACATCGCTTTCGGCACGGCTCGGCTGGGCCTGAAATCGGCGATGTTGAGCCGGGTAGGGGACGACCATATGGGCCGCTTCCTCGTTGAATCCCTGACCCGCGAAGGTTGCGACGTCAGCGGCATCAAGGTCGATCCGGAACGCCTGACCGCCATGGTCCTGCTGGGCCTCAAGGATCGCGAAACCTTTCCTTTGGTCTTCTACCGCGAAAACTGCGCCGACATGGCGCTGCGGGCCGAAGACATCAGCGAAGCCTTCATTGCTTCCAGCAAAGCCTTGCTGATCACCGGTACCCATTTCTCCGCCGACGGCGTCTACAAGGCGAGCATCCAGGCGCTGGATTACGCCGAGAAGCACAACGTCAAACGGGTGCTGGACATCGACTATCGCCCGGTACTCTGGGGCCTGGCCGGCAAGGCCGACGGCGAAACCCGTTTCGTCGCCGACCAGAACGTCAGCCAGCATGTGCAGAAAATCCTCCCGCGTTTCGACCTGATCGTCGGCACCGAAGAAGAATTCCTGATTGCTGGCGGCTCCGAGGATTTGCTCACCGCACTGCGCAATGTACGGCGCCTGAGCGCTGCGACCCTGGTGGTCAAGCTCGGTCCGCAAGGTTGCACGGTGATTCACGGGGTGATCCCGGAACGTCTCGAAGACGGCGCGATTTATCCCGGCGTTCGGGTGGAAGTGTTGAATGTGCTGGGGGCCGGCGATGCGTTCATGTCGGGCTTCCTCGCCGGTTGGCTGGAGGACGCGAGCGACGAGCGCTGCTGCCAGTTGGCCAATGCCTGCGGCGGTCTGGTGGTGTCACGCCATGCCTGCGCGCCGGCCATGCCGACCCGCGCCGAACTCGACTATTTGTTTAACAGTCCGGTGCCGATTACCCGGCCGGATCAGGACGCGGTGTTGCAGCGTCTGCATCAGGTCAGCGTGCCGCGCAAACAGTGGAAGCAGCTGTTCATCTTTGCCTTCGACCATCGCGGGCAACTGGTGGAACTGGCGCACAAGGGCGGTCGCGACCTGAGCGCCATCGGCGAACTCAAGCAACTGTTTATCAAAGCCGTGGAGCGGGTCGAAGCCGATTTGCGCGAGCAAGGCATCGAGGCCGATGTCGGACTGTTGGCCGATCAACGCTTCGGCCAGGACTCGCTGAACGCCGCCACCGGTCGCGGCTGGTGGGTGGCGCGACCGGTGGAAGTGCAAGGTTCGCGGCCATTGGCTTTCGAACACGGGCGCTCCATCGGCAGCAACCTGATTGCCTGGCCGCAGGAACAAATCATCAAGTGCCTGGTGCAATTCCACCCGGATGATGAGCCGTTGTTGCGTCTGGAACAGGAAGCGCAGATCAAGGGTTTGTATCAGGCCTCCCAGGTCAGCGGTCATGAGCTGCTGCTGGAAATCATCCCGCCCAAGGATCACCCCTCGACCCATCCGGACGTGTTGTATCGCGCGCTGAAACGCCTCTACAACCTGGGCATTTACCCGGCGTGGTGGAAGATCGAAGCGCAGAGCGCCGAGGAGTGGAAACAGCTCGACGAGCTGATTCAGGAGCGTGATCCGTACTGCCGAGGCGTGGTGTTGCTGGGGCTGAATGCACCGGCAGCGGCACTGGCCGAAGGGTTTCAACAGGCCCGCCAGAGCCAGACTTGCCGCGGGTTTGCAGTCGGCCGGACGATTTTCCAGGAGCCGAGCCGCGCGTGGATGGCCGGTGAAATCGACGATGAAGCGCTGATCCGTCAGGTGCAGGGCACGTTCGTTGAACTGATCGATGCCTGGCGCACAGCCCGCGCGTGATGGGTTGACGCAAACCCAATGTGGGAGCGGGCTTGCTCGCGAAGACGGCGGCACATGCAACATCGATGTCGCCTGATACACCGCTTTCGCGAGCAAGCCCGCTCCCACAGGGGTTCCGTGCCGGTCTTACTGATTTATGTAAAAACAATAAAAGGTGCAGCCATGCCCGCTATTCGAATTGGCATCAACCCGATCTCCTGGAGCAACGACGACCTGCCGTCCCTCGGTGGCGAGACGCCGCTGAGCACCGCCCTGAGCGAAGGCAAGGAAATCGGCTACGAAGGTTTCGAACTCAACGGCAAGTTCCCCAAGGATGCCAAAGGCGTCGGTGACGTGCTGCGGCCTTACGACCTGGCGCTGGTGTCCGGTTGGTATTCCAGCCGTCTGGCCCGCCGCTCGGTGGCCGAAGAAATCGACGCCATCGGCAGCCATGTCGAGCTGTTGGCGAAGAACGGCGCCAAGGTGCTGGTGTACGGTGAAGTCGCCGACTCCATTCAAGGCCAGCGCATCCCGCTGGTTGAACGCCCGCGTTTCCACACCGAACACGCCTGGCAGGAATACGCCGACAAGCTCACCGAACTGGCGCGCTTCACCCTGTCCCAAGGCGTACGCCTGGCGTACCACCACCACATGGGCGCCTACGTCGAATCCCCGGCGGACATCGACAAATTGATGGCGCTGACCGGTAGCGAAGTCGGCCTGCTGTTCGACTCGGGCCATTGCTACATGGGCGGTGGCGAACCGTTGCAGGTGTTGCGCAAACACATCGAACGCATCTGCCACGTGCATTTCAAGGACGTGCGCAAACCGGTGGTGCAACTGGCCCGCAACAATCTGTGGAGCTTTCCGGACTGCATCATTAACGGCACCTTCACCGTACCCGGCGATGGCGACATCGACTTCGGCGCCTTGCTCGACGTGCTGCTGGCTGCCGACTACCACGGCTGGCTGGTGGTCGAAGCGGAACAGGATCCAGCGGTGGCGCCGAGTTATGTCTATGCCAAAAAAGGCCACGACACCTTGCGCACGCTGCTCGACGAGAGGACTAAGTGATGAGCCTGCTGGTCAAAAGCAATGCCCGTGGCCGGACCATGGTCGAACTGGGTAAAGGTGAGCTGGAATACGTTGGTTTCGCCGCTTACCGCCTGAGCCTGGGCGAAACCCTGCCGGTTTCCGCCGATGATAAAGAACTGTGCCTGGTGCTGCTCAGCGGTCGAGTCAGCATCAAGGGCGAAGCGCCGGGGCAGGGCGCGTTCGACTGGGACAACATCGGTGATCGTCAGTCGGTGTTCGAAGACAAATCCCCCTTCGCCGCGTACTTGCCACCCGGCAGTCAGGCGCAAGTGGTCGCGCTCAGCGATGTGCAAATCGCCGTGTGCGCCGCGCCCGGTTCGACGAGCAACGGCCTCGGCCCACGGCTGATCAAACCCGACACCATGAAGCGCAGCGTGCGCGGCAAAGGCGCCAACACCCGTTACGTCTGCGACATTCTGCCGGACACCGAGCCGGCCCATTCGCTGCTGGTGGTGGAAGTGCGCACGCCGTCGGGTCACTCGTCGAGCTACCCGCCGCACAAGCACGACACCGACGATTTGCCGCACCAGAGTTTTCTCGAAGAAACCTACTACCACCAGATCAACCCGCCCCAGGGCTTCGTGTTCCAGCGGGTCTACACCGATGACCGCAGCATCGATCAGGCCATGGCCGTGGAAAACAGCGACCTCGTGGTTGTGCCCAAAGGCTATCACCCGGTCAGCGTGCCGTACGGCTACGAGTCGTACTACCTGAACGTGATGGCCGGCCCGAAACGTGTCTGGCAGTTCCATAACGATCCGCAGCACAGCTGGCTGATGGATCTCTGAATTCCTACCTCTGCACGGAGAACACGATCAATGAGCGACGCCCCGGTAATCGGCCATTACATCCACGGTCAAGTGCAAGACAGCAACAGCGAACGGTTCAGCAACGTCTTTAATCCGGCCACCGGCAGCGTCCAGGCGCGCGTCGGGCTGGCCAGCCAGAAGACCGTCGACGAAGCCGTCGCCTCGGCCCTGAAAGCCTTTCCGGCCTGGTCCGAACAATCTTCCCTGCGCCGTTCGCGGGTGATGTTCAAGTTCAAGGAATTGCTCGACCAACATCACGATGAACTGGCAGAAATCATCAGCCGCGAACACGGCAAGGTGTTTTCGGACGCCAAGGGCGAAGTCACCCGGGGCATCGAAATCGTCGAGTACGCCTGCGGTGCGCCGAACCTGCTGAAAACCGATTTCAGCGACAACATCGGCGGCGGCATCGATAACTGGAACCTGCGTCAGCCGCTGGGCGTGTGTGCCGGCGTGACACCGTTCAACTTCCCGGTGATGGTGCCGCTGTGGATGATCCCGCTGGCGCTGATCACCGGTAACTGCTTCATCCTCAAGCCGTCCGAGCGCGATCCGTCCGCCAGTTTGCTGATGGCCCGACTGTTGAGCGAAGCCGGGTTGCCGGACGGTGTGTTCAATGTGGTCCAGGGCGACAAGACCGCCGTCGACGCGTTGCTGCAACACCCGGACATCGAGGCGATTTCTTTTGTCGGCTCGACGCCGATTGCCGAGTACATCCACCAGCAAGCGACCTCCCGCGGCAAGCGTGTGCAGGCACTGGGCGGGGCGAAGAACCACATGATCGTCATGCCCGACGCGGATCTGGATCAAGCCGCCGACGCCTTGATCGGCGCGGCTTACGGCTCGGCCGGCGAGCGCTGCATGGCAATTTCGATTGCCGTGGCGGTGGGCGATGTCGGCGACCAGTTGATTGCCAAACTGCTGCCGCGTATCGATCAACTGAAAGTCGGCAACGGCCTGAAGGCTGACAGCGACATGGGGCCGCTGGTGACCGCCGAGCACAAGGCCAAAGTCGAAGGTTTCATCGACGAAGGTGTGGCCCAGGGCGCGCAGCTGATTGTCGATGGTCGCAACTTCAAGGTGCCGGGCGCCGAGAACGGCTTCTTCGTCGGCGCCACGCTGTTCGACAACGTCACGACCGAGATGAGCATCTACCAACAGGAAATTTTCGGTCCGGTACTGGGTATCCTGCGGGTGCCGGACTTCGCCAGCGCCGTCGCGTTGATCAACGCCCACGAGTTCGGCAACGGCGTGTCCTGTTTCACTCGCGACGGCGGCATCGCCCGAGCTTTCGCCCGCACGATCAAGGTCGGAATGGTTGGCATCAACGTACCGATTCCGGTGCCAATGGCCTGGCATTCCTTCGGTGGCTGGAAGCGCTCGCTGTTCGGCGATCACCATGCTTACGGCGAAGAAGGCATCCGCTTCTACAGCCGCTACAAAAGCGTGATGCAGCGCTGGCCTGACAGCATCGCCAAGGGCCCTGAATTCAGCATGCCAACGGCCAACTAATTCACCTGTGCGGAGAACAACAATAATGAGCAAACCCCTGCGTTTCGCCCTGAACCGTATGGTCGCCCCACGTTTGTCCCTGCCGGCGTTCATCGAGTTGGCGGTGACCCTCAAGGCCGACGCCATCGAAATTCGCAACGACCTTAAAGGTGTCGAGATCGAAGACGGCACCGCCCCCGAGCGCGTCCGTGAGTTGTGTGCCGCCAAAGGCATTACCGTGCTGTCGATCAACGCGCTGTATCCGTTTGATGTGTGGAATGACGAGCGCCGTGCACACGCCTTGAAGCTGGCCGCTTACGCCCGTGATTGCGGCGCGCAAGGGTTGGTCATGTGTCCGCTCAACGACCGTGCCGATCCGCGTAACGAGGCCGCACGTGCTTCAGGTCTGCGCACGGCGTTGACAGAACTGGCGCCGATCCTGCGCGAACACGGCATCCTCGGCTTCATCGAACCGCTGGGTTTCGAAGAGTGCTCGCTACGCCGCAAGCGCACGGCAGTGGACGCGATCAAGGCCATCGGCGGGCTGGATGTGTTCCGTCTGGTGCATGACACCTTCCACCATCACCTGGCCAGCGAACATGAGTTCTTCCCCGAGCTGACCGGGCTGGTGCACATCTCCGGTGTCGAGGATGCCGAGGCACCGCTGGCGACCATTCGCGATGGCCACCGGGTGCTGGTGGGCGAGGGCGACATCCTCGGCAACGCGGCGCAAATCGACACCTTGCTCAGCAGCGGTTACAGCGGCTACCTGTCGTTCGAGCCGTTTGCCGACAGCGTCCATGGCCTGGCGGATATCCAGCAGGCGATCGGCGCGAGCATGGATCACCTGCAAAAATCCCTGACCTGACACTGTTATCAGGTTGATGGAGATCCAATGTGGGAGCGAGCTTGCTCGCGATAGCGGAGTGTCAGGCGACATCAGTGTTGAATGTGCTGCCGCCATCGCGAGCAAGCTCGCTCCCACAGGGTTTCTTCGTTTATTGAAGGATCGGTTATGACCACAACAAGACTGACCATGGCCCAGGCCCTGGTGAAATTCCTCGATAACCAGTACATCGAGGTCGATGGGGTTCAAAGCAAATTCGTCGCCGGGATCTTTACCATTTTCGGCCACGGTAATGTGCTGGGCCTGGGCCAAGCCCTGGAGCAGGACAGCGGCGACCTGATCGTCCATCAGGGCCGCAACGAGCAGGGCATGGCCCACGCGGCCATCGGTTTCGCCAAGCAACACCTGCGGCGCAAGATCTACGCCTGCTCTTCATCGGTAGGGCCGGGCGCGGCGAACATGCTGACCGCCGCCGCGACAGCAACCGCCAACCGCATTCCCTTGCTGCTGTTGCCCGGCGATGTCTATGCCTGCCGCCAGCCGGACCCGGTGCTGCAACAGATCGAGCAGTTCCACGACCTGAGCATCAGCACCAACGATGCGTTCAAGGCCGTGAGCAAATACTGGGATCGCATCAACCGTCCCGAGCAACTCATGACGGCGGCGATCCACGCCATGCGTGTGCTCACCGACCCCGCCGAAACCGGCGCGGTGACCCTGGCCTTGCCACAAGATGTGCAAGCCGAAGCCTACGACTACCCCGATTATTTCCTGCAAAAACGCGTGCACCGCATCGAGCGTCGTCCGGCGACTGAAGCGATGCTCGGCGATGCGCTGGCGCTGTTCAAAGGCAAGCGCAAGCCGCTGATCATTTGCGGTGGCGGGGTCAGATACTCCGGCGCCAATGCCGCCTTGCAGGCGTTTGCCGAGCGCTTCGAAATTCCCTTCGCCGAAACCCAGGCCGGCAAGAGCGCGGTGGTGTCCATTCATCCGCTGAACGTTGGCGGCATTGGCGAAACCGGTTGTCTGGCGGCGAATCTGTTGGCCAAGGACGCGGATCTGATCATCGGTGTCGGCACCCGCTACAGCGATTTCACCACCGCGTCGAAATCCCTGTTCCAGCATCCGGACGTGCAATTTCTCAACCTCAACATCAGTCCCTGCGATGCCCTGAAGCTCGACGGCGTGCAACTGCTGGCGGACGCCAAAGTCGGCTTGCAAGCCTTGGCTGAAGCCTTGGGCGATTACCGTTCTGCGTGGGGCGATCAACCGCGCCAGGCCAAGGCGCAACTGGATGAGGAAGTCGACCGTATCTATCAGGTCGAATACCAGAGCAAAGACTTCATCCCGGAAATCAACGACCACATGGACCTGGCGGTGCTGCGCGAATTCATCGAGCTGACCGGTTCCTGCCTGACCCAGAGCCGCGTGCTCGGCGTGCTCAATGAAACCCTGGCCGATGACGCGGTGATCGTCGCCGCTGCCGGCAGCCTTCCCGGTGACTTGCAGCGCAGCTGGCGCAGTAAGGGGGTGAACACCTATCACGTCGAGTACGGCTATTCCTGCATGGGTTACGAGGTCAACGCGGCACTGGGCGTGAAACTCGCCGAGCCGGATCGCGAGGTCTACGCGCTGGTTGGCGATGGCTCCTACATGATGCTGCATTCCGAACTGGCGACCTCGATTCAGGAGCGACGCAAGATCAACGTGGTGTTGCTCGACAACATGACCTTCGGTTGCATCAACAACCTGCAGATGGAACACGGCATGGACAGCTTCGGCACCGAGTTCCGCTTCCGCAATCCGGAAACCGGCAAGCTCGACGGCGGTTTTGTGCCGGTGGATTTCGCCATGAGCGCGGCGGCCTATGGCTGCAAGACCTACAAGGTGAACACGGTCGAAGAACTGCAAGCGGCATTGGCCGATGCGCGGTTGCAGACGGTGTCGACGCTGATCGACATCAAGGTCCTGCCCAAAACCATGATTCACAAATACCTGTCGTGGTGGCGGGTCGGCGTGGCGCAAGTCTCCACCAGCGCCCGCACCGATGCGGTGGCCAAGACCCTGAATGAACGACTGGCCGAGGCCCGTCAGTACTGATTGCCCTGAACGAACAACAACAAATCTAGGAGTCATTAAATGTCTTTGAAGCTTGGAGTCATCGGTACCGGGGCCATCGGCCAGGATCACATTCGTCGTTGCAGCCAGACCTTGCTCAACAGCCAGGTGGTTGCAGTGACCGACATCAACCTGCAACAAGCAGCGAACGTGGTTTCCGACCTGAAGCTGACCGCCGAGGTCTATCCCGACGGCCACGCGCTGATCAAGGCGCCAGAAGTCGAAGCGATCCTCGTCACCTCCTGGGGCCCGAGCCACGAAGAGTTCGTGCTGGCGGCGATTGCGGCGGGTAAACCGGTGTTCTGCGAGAAGCCGCTGGCCGTCACCGCTGAAGGCTGCCGCAAAATCGTCGAGGCCGAAGTGGCCCACGGCAAACGCCTGGTGCAGGTCGGCTTCATGCGCCCATATGACGAAGGTTATCGGGCACTGAAAGGCGTGATCGACAGCGGTCAGATTGGTGAGCCACTGATGTTGCACTGTGCGCACCGCAACCCGACCGTGGGTGAAAACTACAAGACCGACATGGCGATCACCGACACGCTGATCCATGAGCTGGATGTGTTGCGCTGGTTGCTCGATGACGATTACGTGTCGGTGCAAGTGGTGTTCCCGCGCAAGAGCAGCAAGGCGCTCGCACATTTGAAAGACCCGCAGATCGTGCTGCTGGAAACCGCCAAGGGCACGCGCATCGACGTGGAAGTGTTCGTTAACTGCCAATACGGCTACGACATCCAGTGCGAAGTGGTGGGGGAGACCGGCATCGCCAAACTGCCGGAACCGTCGCAGGTTCAGTTGCGTAGCGGGGCGAAGTTGTCCAACGCGATTTTGATGGACTGGAAGGATCGTTTCATCGCGGCGTACGACGTCGAGTTGCAGGCGTTCATCGATGGTGTGCGGGCCGGGCAGGTCGGTGGGCCTTCGGCGTGGGACGGGTTTGCGGCAGCGGTGGCGGCGGATGCCTGCATCGAGGCGCAGAACAGCGGTGCGATCGTTAAAGTTGCTCTCCCTGACCGCCCACACTTCTACGGCTAACCACCATCCCCTGTGGGAGCGAGCTTGCTCCGGGCGGCGTTCCGACGATTGCGGTCTGACAGTCATCTAGATGTTGGATGTGCTGCCATCATCGCGAGCAAGCTCGCTCCCACAGGGGTAGTGTCAAGACTGCGGCCTTGGTCAGGAGAACCAGAACATGCGCATCGCACTAGACCCCTACATGTACCGCACCCTGTCCTTGGGCAAGATGGTCGATAAGGTCGCCGAGCTCGGTTACGAACACATCGAACTCTCACCCCGGGAAGATTTCCTGCCGTTCTACAAAGCTCCGCGGGTCGACAAGGCGCGGATCAAGGAATTTCGCAAAGCCCTGAGCGATACCGGGGTCAAGCTCTCTTCCTTGTTACCGATGTACCACTGGGCCGCTGCCGACGAAGGCCTGCGTGTTGCCGCCGTACGCAACTGGAAACGGGCGATCCAGATTGCCGTGGAGATGGACTGCGAGCTGGTCAACACCGAGTTCACTGGCCAGTCAGACAACCCGCTGGTCTGTGAGAACCAGTTCATGCGCTCCATGGACGAGTTGATCCCGGAGTTCGAGCGCGAAGGCATCAAGCTGGATATCCAGGCGCACCCTTACGACTTTTGCGAGCGCAACAACGAGTCGGTGGACATCATTCGCGGTCTGGATCGCGAGTGGATCAACTACCTTTACGCGGCGCCGCACACCTTCTTCTATGACGATGGCAAAGGCGATATCGCCTCGATGCTCAAGTATGCCGGGTCGAAGCTGAGCCACCTGATCATCGCCGACACATACAACCACAAGGCTTCTTCCGGGTTGCGCTACATCGTCAACCCGCCAGGTGTCGTTGCCACCGTGCACCAGCATCTGGACATCGGTCAGGGTGAAGTCGATTGGGACGCGTTTTTCGGTACCCTGCGCGAGATCCAGTTCGACGGCATCGCCACGGTCTCGGTGTTTGCCTGGGAAGACCGGCCGGATGAATCCAACCGGATGATGCTTGAACGAGTGACCCGCGAACTGTGCCGCTGACTTGTGTACACCGATCGTTCCCACGCTCTGCGTGGGAATGCAGCCCGGGACGCTCCGCGTCCCAAAAGCGGACGCAGAGCGTCCATTGATGCGTTCCCACGCAGAGCGTGGGAACGATCAAGAAGGAGTTGAATCATGCGTATCGGACTTGTCGGTTATGGCCATGGCGGCCGGTTTTTCCATGCTCCGCTGATCAGCAGCTTGCCGGCGGCGAAGTTCGTCGGTGTGGTCACCCGTTCACCGGAACGCCGACAATTGTTGGCGGCCGAGCACCCCGGGGTGCCAGCGTTCGACAGCATTGGCCAACTGGTGGAGGCCGGGATTGATGTGCTGGTGGTGTCCACACCGCTCAAGGGCCGTCCGGCGCTGGTGCTCGATGGCATCGAACACGGTGTGGCGGTGGTCAGCGACAAACCGTTCGCCGCTGATGCGCAGCAAGCCCAAACCCTGATCACCATGGCCGAGCGCCAGGGTGTGCAGCTCAGCGTCTACCAGAACCGTCGCTGGGATTCGGACTTCCTGACCGTGCGCAAACTCATCGAATCCGGTGCGTTGGGTCAGGTCACCCGTTTCGAATCGCGGATCGAGCGTTACTCACCGCAGGCGGTGAACAACGGCAGTGGCGGTGGCTTCCTTCGCGACTTGGGCAGTCATCTGGTGGATCAGGCGTTGCTGTTGTTCGGCCCGGTGACACGGGTCTACGCCGAACTGGATTACCTGGAAAAAGGCCAGGTCTTCGATAACGGCTTCTTTATGTCCCTGACCCATGCCAGTGGCGTGACCTCACACCTGGGCGGCAGTTGCCTGCAAAACACCCCCGGCCCGCGCTTTCGGGTGACCGGCACCCAAGGCTGTTACAGCGTCGATGGCCTGGACGGGCAAGAAGCATCGGCACTCGCCGGGCTCTCGCCGAAATCCGAAGGTGAGCGCTGGGGCGTTGAAGAACATCGCAGCTGGGGCTGGTTCGAACAGGGTGAGGTGCGCGAGCGGGTTCCTTCCGAACGCGGTTGCTGGAATCAGTTCTATTTACAGCTACAAGCCGCGTTACAGAGCGGTGGCCCACTGCCGGTGGATGCCCGTGATGCACTGGCGACCACCCGCGTGCTAGACGCTGCGCGACTGAGCGCCGAGCGGCATCAAGTGGTGGAATTGAGCCCGTTCAAGAGCCATGGAATAAAATCAGAATAAAATTCTAAAATGAGTTGATATAGAAATTATTTTCTAATAAAGTCATTTTCAGCGACCTGCCTCGTAACCTGTTTCAACCATTTTCCTGCTTGCTTGCCTGCTTACTGAAATCGTCACGCCTCATCCATAAAACCAACAAGAATGTGGAGAAAGACTTTTCATGAAGACCAAGATCCGCTTCGCCTCACTTGCCTTGTCCCTGATGTTTGCCAGTGGCGCGGCGCTCGCCGATATGAAGATCGGCGTCAGCATGTCCCAATTCGATGACACCTGGCTGACCTACCTGCGCGAGTCCATGGACAAGAAAGCCAAGTCCTATCCCGAGGGCGTGCAGCTGCAATTCGAAGACGCCCGCAGCGACGTGGTCAAGCAGTTGAGCCAGGTCGAAAGCTTCATCAGCCAGAAGGTCGATGCCATCGTGGTCAACCCGGTGGATACCGCCGCCACCAAGAAAATCACTGAAGCCGCCGTCAAGGCCGGCATCCCGCTGGTCTACGTCAACCGCCGCCCCGATGACCTGAAACTGCCCAAAGGCGTAGTGACTGTCGCCTCCAACGATCTGGAGGCCGGTGAAATGCAGATGCAGTACCTGGCCGACAAAATGGGCGGCAAGGGCGACATCGTGATTCTGCTGGGCGACCTCGCGAACAACTCCACCACCAACCGCACCAAGGGCGTCAAAGACGTTCTGGCCAAATACCCGAACATCAAGATCGAGCAAGAGCAGACGGGCATCTGGTCGCGGGACAAGGGTATGACCCTGGTCAACGACTGGCTGACCCAAGGCCGCAAGTTCGATGCAGTCGTGGCCAACAACGACGAAATGGCCATCGGTGCCGCCATGGCCCTGAGTCAGGCCGGTGTCGACAAAGGCAGCGTTTTGATCGCCGGTGTCGACGGCACGCCCGACGGGTTGAACGCGATTAAGAAAGGCAACATGGCGGTCTCAGTATTTCAGGACGCCAAAGGTCAGGCCGACGGTTCGATCGACACCGCCGTGAAAATGGCCAGGAACGAGCCAGTTGAACAGGCCGTGTGGGTGCCATACCGCTTGATCACCCCGCAAAACGTCGACACGTTCAAATAGCCCGTCCGTTCAATAACAACAATAAATACGCAAGGTTGCGACCGCGACCTTGCTGATGGAGTACCTGATCATGTTCGCTTCAGCGACTGCTTCGAGCACCCCGTTGGTGGGTATCCAGCCAGCTGCAACACCTGTCGATGAGCCGTACCTGCTGGAGATCATCAACGTCAGCAAGGGATTTCCCGGTGTGGTGGCCTTGTCCGATGTGCAGCTTCGGGTACGCCCCGGTTCCGTGCTGGCCCTGATGGGCGAAAACGGCGCGGGCAAATCCACCCTGATGAAAATCATTGCCGGCATCTATCAGCCGGACGCCGGTGAACTGCGCCTGAGAGGCAAACCGGTGGTTTTCGAAACGCCACTGGCAGCGCTCCAGGCCGGGATCGCGATGATTCACCAGGAACTCAACCTGATGCCGCACATGAGCATCGCCGAGAACATCTGGATCGGCCGTGAGCAGCTCAACGGTTTCCACATGATCGACCACCGTGAAATGCATCGCTGCACGGCGAAACTGCTGGAACGCCTGCGGATCAACCTCGATCCGGAAGAGCAGGTCGGCAACCTGAGCATCGCCGAACGGCAGATGGTCGAGATCGCCAAAGCCGTGTCCTACGATTCCGACATCCTGATCATGGATGAACCGACTTCGGCCATCACCGACAAGGAAGTTGCGCATCTGTTCTCGATCATTGCCGACCTCAAGAGTCAGGGCAAAGGCATCATCTACATCACCCACAAGATGAACGAAGTGTTCAGCATCGCCGATGAGGTGGCGGTGTTCCGTGACGGCGCCTACATCGGCCTGCAGCGGGCCGACAGCATGGACGGCGACAGCCTGATTTCGATGATGGTAGGCCGCGAACTGAGCCAGTTGTTCCCGGTGCGTGAAAAGCCGATCGGCGATCTGCTGCTGTCGGTGCGCGACCTTAAACTGGACGGCATTTTCAAGGATGTTTCCTTCGACCTGCACGCCGGCGAGATCCTCGGCATTGCCGGGTTGATGGGCTCGGGACGTACCAACGTTGCCGAAGCGATTTTCGGCATCACCCCGAGCGACGGTGGCGAGATTCGTCTCGACGGCGAAGTGGTGCGCATCAGCGATCCGCACATGGCGATCGAGAAGGGCTTCGCATTACTGACCGAAGATCGCAAGCTCAGCGGCCTGTTCCCGTGCCTGTCGGTGCTGGAGAACATGGAAATGGCAGTATTGCCGCATTACGCCGGCCACGGTTTCATCCAGCAAAAAGCCCTGCGCGCCTTGTGCGAAGACATGTGCAAGAAGCTGCGGGTCAAAACCCCGTCGCTGGAGCAGTGCATCGACACCTTGTCCGGCGGTAATCAGCAGAAGGCATTGTTGGCTCGCTGGCTGATGACCAATCCACGGATCCTGATTCTCGACGAGCCGACCCGCGGTATCGACGTCGGCGCCAAGGCCGAGATCTACCGGCTCATTTCCTACCTCGCCAGCGAAGGCATGGCGGTGATCATGATTTCCTCGGAGCTGCCGGAAGTACTCGGCATGAGCGACCGGGTGATGGTCATGCACGAGGGCGACCTGATGGGCACCCTCGACCGCAGCGAAGCGACCCAGGAACGAGTGATGCAATTGGCCTCGGGCATGTCCGCGGTTCACTAATGGATGCCGGCGTTGGTTTTGGCCAGCGTCGGCGACGCGATAGAAGGGTGAGTGTTTATGAACGCGATACTGGAAAACAAGCCAGCAACGGCACCGGTCAAGAGTCGCCGGCGCTTTCCGACCGAATTGAGTATTTTCCTGGTGCTGATTGGCATCGGCCTGGTCTTTGAAGTGTTTGGCTGGATCGTGCGCGACCAGAGCTTCCTGATGAACTCCCAGCGTCTGGTGCTGATGATTCTGCAGGTGTCGATCATCGGTCTGCTGGCGATCGGCGTGACCCAGGTCATCATCACCACGGGTATCGACCTGTCTTCCGGCTCGGTGCTGGCGCTGTCGGCGATGATCGCTGCCAGTCTGGCCCAGACGTCGGACTTCGCCCGGGCGGTGTTCCCGTCGCTGACTGACTTGCCGGTGTGGATCCCGGTGATTGCCGGGCTCGGGGTGGGACTGCTGGCGGGGGCAATCAACGGCAGCATCATTGCCATCACCGGTATCCCGCCGTTCATTGCCACCCTCGGCATGATGGTCTCGGCCCGTGGCCTTGCGCGTTACTACACCGAAGGCCAACCGGTGAGCATGCTCTCGGATTCCTACACGGCTATCGGACACGGCGCGATGCCGGTGATCATTTTCCTGGTGGTCGCGGTGATCTTTCACATCGCACTGCGTTACACCAAGTACGGCAAGTACACCTACGCCATCGGCGGCAACATGCAGGCGGCGCGTACTTCGGGGATCAACGTCAAGCGGCATCTGGTGATCGTCTACAGCATCGCCGGATTGCTGGCAGGCCTGGCGGGTGTGGTGGCGTCGGCACGGGCCGCGACCGGGCAAGCCGGGATGGGCATGTCTTATGAGCTGGACGCGATTGCCGCAGCAGTGATCGGCGGCACCAGCCTGGCCGGCGGAGTAGGGCGCATCACCGGCACGGTCATCGGCGCACTGATCCTCGGGGTCATGGCCAGCGGTTTCACCTTCGTCGGCGTCGATGCTTACATTCAGGACATCATTAAAGGCCTGATCATCGTGGTGGCAGTGGTCATCGATCAGTACCGCAACAAGCGCAAACTCAAGCGCTGAGCCTCAGATAAAGCAGCCAATGCGCCACGCCTGACCCGCGTGGCGCAGCCGTTTGTCTTCTATATACAGCCGCTCGATTGAATTTCTTGCTATAAACGCACTCCGATAACCATCGCAAAGGCTGCCGTAGAGCACTTTCAGGGCTTTGTCGGACAAATCCGCTGTCTTTTCAGTTGCTGAGGCCTCAAGTCGGCCTTAGACTGCCGCCCCTCGTAAATTGAGTGCCGGGTGGCGCTTGGAATTAAACGGCGCCGTTCCGATGGCCGACCCAGGTCTGCCGGAACGCTCCCTAATTCGCCTTAATGCACGTTTTTTTATAGAGATATCAATGACAAAGGACAAGTTGCTGGCCATGCCGGCGGATGACTACATGAATGCCGAGCAACATGCTTTTTTCTCTGAGCTGTTGCAGAACATGAAAGTCGAAACCCATGAGCGCATCGAGCAGAACCGCATCGCCATCGAAAGCCTGGACACCCCGGCCGATCCGGCCGACGCTGCTTCTGTTGAAGAAGAGCGCACCTGGCTGGTGAACGCGATCGATCGCGACCAACGCATGCTGCCTCAGTTGGAACAGGCTCTGGAACGCATCAAGGAAGACAGCTTTGGCTGGTGCGACGACAGCGGCGAGGCCATTGGCCTGAAGCGCCTGCTGATCAGCCCGACCACCAAGTACTGCATCGAAGCTCAAGAGCGTCACGAACAGATCGACAAGCACCAGCGTCAGGCCTGATTTCGTAACGCCCCGCATCGCGGGCAAGCCTCACTCCTGTAGGAGCAAGGCTTGCCCGCGATGCTTTTTTTCGTCTGCGAAAAACCCGCGCACTTCTATTGATCTGCTGCAAGACCCACTACTAATGGACCATAGATAATGGCCTTGTAGTGGCGTTTAATGCCGATACAACAATTAGAATTATGGGTGGGGTGACGAAGATGACGCGTGACGGATCTCTGGTTGCAGCAGCGTCTGCACCCGTGCTTTTGCCGAAAAACCTTTGGCTGGCGCCGACTCTCCAAAGCATCGCCCTGATGCTCTTGTTGTGCGGCATGACGCTGGGCGGCTGGTCGCTTTACCTTGGCCTGCCATTGGCCGTGCTGGTGATCTGGCTACCTCGCTTGCGCTCGCGCGCCATCCCTGAGGCAACCCCCGTCGACAGCGCCAGCGCGATTGCCGAGTTGACTCGCGATCTTTCCTACACCACCAGTCATAACGCGTTGTCTGCCGCCGGTGTGGCCTTTTCGGTCAAGCAACTGGCCGACAAACTGCAATCGCAGCTCGGTGCCGCGGCGCAGATTGTCAGCAACGCCGAAGTGATGATCGCGACCGAACAAGCCACCTCGACACTCAGCCGGGAAGCCCTCAGTGCGGCCAGCGAGGCTCATCGGAGCAGCGCGGCAGGACGTACAGAGCTGATCGAGTCCATCGCCCGTATGCATCAACTCAGTCAGCGCGCCAGTAACAGCCGTGAACTGATCGAAGCCCTGAGCCTGCGCAGTGATGATATCCAACGGGTCACCCTGGTGATCCAGTCCATCGCCAGCCAGACCAATCTGCTGGCCTTGAACGCGGCTATCGAGGCGGCGCGGGCCGGGGAGCATGGTCGTGGATTTGCGGTGGTGGCCGATGAGGTTCGTGGTCTGGCCGCGCGCACGGCGACGGCCACTGGCGAAGTCGGGGATATGGTCGCTGATATTCAGCAACGCACCGCGCAAGTGGTGGAGCAGATCCGTCAACTGTCCAGCGACCTCGACACCGGTGTCGAGCAGGTCGAGCACACTGGTCAGCACCTGGAGAACATTGCGCGTCTGGCTGCCGGCGTCGAAAGCCAGGTCGGGGAAATCGCCAGGGGCGCCGACACCAACCGCGAACAACTCGATAGCCTGTTTCACGCCATCGAACAGATGCGCAGCGACCTGGCGATCAGCGACCAACAGACCCAGCGCCTGGCCCAGGCCGCCGTGCAAATGGAAGGTCAGGCCGAAACCATCAGCGAACGCCTCGCCGAAGTCGGGCTGGATGACTACCACCAACGGATTTATGACCTGGCCCGCGAAGGCGCGAGTCAGATCGCAGCGCGCTTTGAAGCGGATATCGATGAGGGCCGCGTCAGCCTCGATGACTTGTTTGACCGCAGTTACCAAACCATTCCCAATACCAGTCCGGCCAAGTTCCAGACTCGCTTCGATCGCTACGCCGATCAGGTCTTGCCGGCGATCCAGGAACCCTTGTTGCCGCGTCATGAAGGCCTGGTGTTCGCCATCGCCTGTACGCAGCAGGGCTATGTGCCGACCCACAACAAGGTCTTCAGCCAACCACTGACCGGTGATGCGCAGGTCGATACCTTGCAGAACCGCACCAAACGCAAATTCGCCGACCGCACCGGGATCCGCTGCGGCAGTCACCAGCAGGCCGTACTGCTGCAAACCTACACCCGCGACACCGGTGAGCTGATGCATGACCTTTCGGTGCCCATCATGCTCAAGGGCCGGCATTGGGGTGGTTTGCGGTTGGGTTACAAGCCGGAAAACCCTCGTTGAGTTGTTTGGCGTTGTTGTTAACGGGGGTTGGGGGTGGGCCTGGATTGGGGACATATCCGTTTCTGCGGTCACGGCGACTGGCGGTTTCGCTTTTACAGCGAGTCACTTGGAAAAGCCCCAAGTAACCAAGGGCTCTTGCCCCGCCATTCGGTGCCTCGCCCAGGCTCGGCATGCCATCACTCCGGCATTGCTCCGGGGGCCCGCCGCCATCGGCCATCCATGGCCGGGGGCGGCTACCGCGGCATCCTTGCCGCGGTGCCCCCTACGCAACGCCTGCGTTCGGCCTCTGGGAAAGGGGCAACAGATCAAAATCAAAATCAAAAGCCAAAGCAACGGCAACGGCAAGATCAACAGCTTCGCGAGCAAGCCCGCTCCCACATAAAGCTGATCGGCGTACAGCTTTTGCTCCTCACCACTCAACAGGCCGAGCGTTAGCTCGCCTGCAGCTTTTGATCTTGATGCACCGCCGCCTCGAGAGGCCGAGTGGAGGTTCTGCGCAGTGGGCAACCCGGCATGGATGCCGGGTTAGCCGCCCCCGGCCATGGATGGCCGATGGCGGCGGGCCCACGGAGCAGGACCGGAGCGAGGGCATGGCGAGCCTAGGCGAGGCACCGAACGAAAGGGGCAAGAGCCCTTTGGTTACTTTGGGGCTTTTCCAAAGTGACTCGCTGTAAAAGCGAAACCGATAGCCGCCGTAACCGCAGAAACGGATATGCACCCAGCCGCCGAAACTATCACGGCAAAACCACATACACACGTAAGTGAACAACGTCACGGCATTGTTGCGATTCTGGCAATTAATCTGTGCAGCGCCGTTGCTGTTTCCTCGCCGATGAACTCATTACCATGCCTACATAGTTAGGTTGCTAATGAAATTCGAGAGGTCAGCATGCAAAGCAAAGTCGATGTCGCAGTCATGATAGGCAGCGGTGTGCCTGCCAGTTTGCGTTCGATGGGGAAGAGCGTGTGTTGGGTGGTGCTGCTCAATGGCGAACGCCGGGGAACGGCATTCTCAAGTCGCGAAGAGGCGCAGGAGTGCAGGGCTGCCTGGTTGGCGCAACTGAACGCCGAAACACCCGACAGCCTGCATGGAATCAGAGGCTAGTGGATCTGATGCATGCGCAGGTTCAGGTCGTCGACCACCCGCGCCCAATCCGCGTCTTCACGCAATTGTTCTTTCAGGAAGCCTGCTTGCTGCGGGGTCCAGAACTCGGCATCGATGAGTTTCTTGTCGTCGGCCAGGGGCGAATGGCTGGCAATGAAATCGTCGATGGCCTTCTCGCTGGAGTCCAGACCGAGTTGGTCGAACAAACCTTTCAAGTCATGTGTCGGTGAATCCATGTTCATCTCCTTGCGGGTCGCGTCGAGTGCGAGATCTGAGGGGCGGCTTCAATACATCTGAGATCGCCGCGCTTCAGGGGTTCGATGGCGATGTTCGAAAGCAGAAGAGAGCATAGACTGCAAACCGACTATCAGGCTTTCAATGCGCCTTCATCGACTGCAAGCTTCAGCGCCTTGGCGGCTTCCTGCGCAGCGATGGCGGCGACGTCCGAGGTCTTGAACCAGCGATCCTTCTCGACCTGGTGATACGTCACGGTGGTCAGCGGTGGTTTGGCGCGCATGATAATGACTGCCTGGAATTCGCCTTCGACTTCTCTGGCTTCGCCCCGGATAAAAAATTCACCGATATCAAATTCCGTCACGTAGCAGCCTTCCCTTGAAATATTCTGTTGTTTTGAACGCCGCCCACCCTGGGGACGGGTTTCATTGGTCGGGCAGTATGGCAGTAGTTGCATGCCGGCGGCTGAGTTAAGTCGCCGGCATGACGAAGCGTCTATGGAAATGAATGTGGCGGGACCGTCAACCGCGTAACTCGAGCGAGCGGGCAAGGGCGCAGGCTTCGTTATGATTACCGCGGAAACCTCTGACGCGGCCGGTGGAAATTTCCTTGATATGAAAAAAGGCATTGCCGGCCAGAATGACCTGAAAGCGTGGCCGGGCGAGCTCTTCAGGGTAGTATTCATGCGATTGAAACATCCCAGGGGGCAGTGTCGTCGAGCTGTTCGTGTTGGGTGCCTGGGGGTGAGCAAAATGTGTCAGCGTGCACATATGAAGTCCTTTTCGTTGTTTTACCGACGTGTGTACGTGGTTTTGGGTAGTCTCGATGAGCATCGCTGCTCTAGAATCACCGTCAGTGTTTGGCGATCGATGTTCATCTAAAGCAATTTTTTGCTGGCGATATGTCGGAAAAGTGCTTTTTTTAAAGAGTTTTTTCCCTAAAGTTGGTAGTCCCGTTTTTCTGGCCGTCGGAAGGGCTTTTTCCTTCAACCTCTGACGAACGCCAGGCAAGACGACGTGAGTGTTGTTCCAGTAGTCTTCTCAAACCTCGCGATGGATGAGCGCTCTGCTCGTTTCAGGATTTCAACCCGGGTCTTTTTGCGACACCTTCGGCATTGCCGCTTTTTTCTGCTGTGCGCTGTTTTCCTGCGTGCAGCATCATTTTCAGATGTGGGGATGTTTCCTTGGCAGTAAGTAATCTCGATATGCATGCTTTGTTCGTGCTGGGTGATTTGCGCGCAAAGCTGGTTAAACAGTTCCAGTCACGTTTTGTTTACATCACCGAACAGAACGCTGAAGGCATTTATATTGCCGAGATCGACACCGAAGAGGCGCTGGTGGTTGATGACAAACCAGGGCTTAAACTCAAGGTCGGCGATCATTTCAGCGCCTCTGTATTGCCCAGTCGCGAAGGCGGCAAACTGGACATCAAGTTCCGCGAAATCAAACTGACGGTTTACGGCCTGGGTGATTACGCCTTCGTCACCACCGCTGATGGTCACGGGATCGTGTTCAAGGAAGGTCATAGCGTGGTGATGGTGTTCGCCGCTCACCAACAGTTGCAGGAAGGTCTGACCAAAACCCTGAAAGCCGTGACCGCCAAGGCTGCCAAGTGGCGCAAGGGTGAACTGGTCACCTTCAAGGCCAGCGAATAATGCCCCTGACCCGCGCCGACTTCCACGAACAGAACCAGGCCAGTGCGCAAGCCGAAGCCCAGCGGATGTTCGATCAGAAGGCCGTTTTGCAAGGTGCATGGCTGGGTTGGGTGGCGTCACAGATCTATACGTTGCGTCCGGCGGAGTACGCCAGCATGGTACGAAGAGCGTTGGCGCGCTTGCAGGAACCTTCCGAAAACTGATTCACCTCCCTCGAAAGCAGGAACCTCTACTACAGTCAGTGGACTGAGTATTCAGAGGCTTTGCGGTCTTCTGCCAGGCCATCCTGCTATTGCTGTGAACAGCACGAGGTGCAAAAGCATGAACGGATTTCGACGGTTGCTGGCCGCTACCCTGGCCACTTTCGGATTGTTGGCTTCACCCGTTCCAGTGTTCGCTGCCCAGGCGCCGATCCACTTCGCCGACCTGAACTGGGAAAGCGGCAGCCTGATTACCGATATCCTGCGGATCATCGTCGAGAAGGGCTACGGGCTGCCGACCGATACATTGCCGGGGACGACCATCACCCTGGAGACCGCACTGGCCAACAATGACATTCAGGTCATTGGCGAAGAGTGGGCCGGTCGCAGTCCGGTCTGGGTCAAGGCTGAGGCCGAAGGCAAAGTCGCGAGTCTCGGCGATACGGTCAAGGGCGCCACCGAAGGTTGGTGGGTGCCCGAGTATGTGATCAAGGGCGACCCGGCGAAAGGCATCAAGCCGCTGGCGCCGGGCCTGCGCAGTGTCAGCGACCTGCCGAAATACAAGGACGTGTTCAGAGATCCGGAAACCCCGGGCAAGGGGCGCTTCCTCAACAGCCCGATTGGCTGGACGTCGGAAGTGGTCAACAAACAGAAACTCAAGGCGTATGGGCTGGACGACAGCTATGTGAATTTCCGCAGCGGCTCCGGCGCAGCGCTGGATGCGGAGATCAGCTCTTCGATTCGTCGCGGCAAACCGGTGCTGTTCTATTACTGGTCGCCTACGCCGTTGCTCGGCCGCTTCAAACTGATTCAACTCGAAGAGCCGCCGTTCGATGCCGATGCCTGGAAAACCCTGACCGACGCCGACAACCCGAATCCGAAACCGACTCGCTCACTGCCCTCGAAGTTGTCCATTGGCGTGTCCACGCCGTTCCGGAAACAGTATCCGCAGATTGCAGAGTTCTTCAGTAAGGTCGACTTGCCGATCGATCCATTGAACAAGGCGCTGGCCGAGATGAGCGAAAAACACACTCCGCCACGGCAGGCGGCGCAGGCGTTCATGAAGGCGCACCCGGACGTGTGGCAGGCCTGGGTGCCCAAGGATGTGGCGGATAAAGTCTCCGCCGGGTTGAAATAGCGCGCTTAAAACCGGGTCTGTACCGCCAACTCGAAGGTGCGCGGTGTGCCGAGGTAATACGCCGGTGACACATGGGCAAACTCGGCATACACCTCATTGGTCAGGTTGCGCACCCGGCCGGTGACGGTGGTGTGTTGATCGACCTTGTAGCTGAGGAACGTTCCGTAGAGCGTGTACGACGGCACGGTCAGGGTGTTTGCGCTGTCGGCAAACACCGAGGCCACATACCGCGCATCGACACCGCCCTGCCATTGCGGCGCAAAGTCATAGGTCAGCCATAGATTGCCGACCCGGTCCGGCACGTTGGTCGGTGTGTTGCCTTTGCGTGAAACCACCACACCCGCCGCATTCTTCTCGTTGAATTCGTCGTACTGCGCATCGACCCAGGCGAAGTTGCCTTCGGCCAACAGCTTGTCGGTGATCCGCAACGAGCTGGCCAGTTCGATCCCTTTGGAGGTCTGTTGACCTACGGGAATGCTGCTGGTCGGATCCAGCGGGTCGGTGACTGCGAAGTCCTTTCGCTCGATCGTGTAAGCCGCCACTGTCGCCGAGCCGCGACCGTCCAGATAATCGAATTTACTGCCGACTTCCCATTGCTTGCCGGTGGATACGTCGAAGTCTTGTGTGCCGTTGGGTTGTTCGGCGGCGGTGCTGTATTGCACATAGACGTTTGCTTCGGGAATGAACTGGTAAGTCAGGCCGACCCGGCCGGTCACTGGCTCCCAGCTGCGCTTGAGGTACCGGGGATTGCTGGCGGTCACGACTCGGTGGTTGGTCACGTCCAGGTCAATGTCGTCGTAACGCAGGCCGGTCAGCAGCGCGAGTTTGTCGGTGAGGGCCAAACGGTTCTCGGCGAACAGGGCTTTGGTGGTGACTTCGTTGGTCTTGTCGCTGACAAAACCCGGTCGGGTGCCCGGGATGTCGTAGAAGTGACCCGGCTGAAAGTTGTTCGGGTCGACGGTGCTGGCACCTTTGACGTTCAGCGGCGAGTTGGTGGTCTGGTTGACCTTGTACTCGAAGCCGCCGGACCAGGTCGTGTCCAGCCCGAACAGCGTGTTGTCGTGACGCAGTTCGAACTGGTTGCCGTTCTGCTCGCCCTGATGCCGGACCTGATACGCCGTGGAGCGATTCACCGCACTGTTGTCGGCGTTGTACTGGTAGGTTTCCAGGTTGCGGTAATCGCGCTGGCTGTCGAGGTGGTAAAGGGTATTGCGCAGGGTGGTGCTGTCGTTGATCCGGTAGTCGATGATCGAGCGCACCCAAATTGTGCGCTGCTCGTAGCGGCCGTCCTCGACGTTGTAGTTGTTGAATCGGTTGTGCTTGTCGATCTTCAATTCGCCGGCCTTGGGGTTGAGCACCGGGGTGCCCCAGTAAGGGCTGTCTTCGTGTTCATCCTGATATTCCAGGGCCAGGGTGTGGGACAGGTTGGGCGTCAGGTCGCTGAGCAGCGAGAACGCCACGCTCCACGCATCACGCTCCTGACGGTCGATGTAGCCGTTGCCGGTGTTATGGCTGACGTCGAGCCGCGCGTAGTGCTGCACGTCCGCGCTGGCATCGCTCAGGGCGTGGTTGAGGCCGAATGCGGTCTCGGTGGTGTCGTAACTGCCGTAGCTGACCCGGCCTTCGATGGCTTGCTCTTCACGCGTCGCCAGTTTGGTCACGTAGTTCAGCGAACCGCCCACGGAACCGGCGCCATTGATCAGCGATGACGGGCCGCCCACCAGCTCCACGCGATCATAGATCCAGGCGTCTACCGGCCGGGCGAGGCCGCCGGAGACATTGATGCCGTTGAACATCTGGGTGATCTGGCTGCTGGTGAAACCGCGATAGGAGACGAACCCACCGAATCCCGGCGGTGCGCTGGCGTTGACGCCCGGCAAGGTGTTGGCGGCGTCCTGGAAGTTCTGCGCGCCGTGGCGCTCGATGTCGTTGCGGTTGGCCACGGCCACCGAGGCCGGGGTTTCGCGCACGCTCAGGCCAAGCCGCGACGCCATGCCGCTGGACTGATCCAGACTCAACCCCAGCTCAGCCGCCGCTTCGCCATCAATGGTGGTGGGCGCGAGGTCGATAGTGGATTGCGCCCAAGCGTTTACAGACAGGCAGCCGAACAGGCTTGCCAGTAAAGGAATGCGTTTCATCGATGAATCCTGAATGCTTGACTAGGAAACAGCGCACAGGCGAACGCTACGCGTTGGCGAGGTGGGCTGATCGGAAAAGGCGAAGAAATTCAGGCGACAGGCGGAGCGCGAGGATTGGCCGAGGGCCAAGTGAAGCGGGCAGGGAGGTCAGCATTGGCGACGATGGCCAAGGGCGGACTGTGTTGCTGCGGGAGGATTGCCAGGGTCAGGCTGGAGTTGAGCGCCGGGCCCATGCCGCCGGTGGAGCACAGCGGGCAGCCGAAGGCCTTGGACAGGGTCGGCAGTTTGTCTTCGGAGGTGTTCGACGAGGCCGGCAGCTGGCTGGCCGGGTCGACGGTACAGAACTGGCCGCCGATGCCGTTGAGCTGCATCCCGACCATTTGCCCGTGACCGATACTGCAGGCGAACACGTTGAACAGGACGCAGCAATAAAGCATCCAGGCCATCAATGTGCGATCAGTTCGGGCGAGTTTCATGGAGCGGCACTTTATCATCGCCGATGACGAATACCCTTACAAAATCGTTCAAGGAAGTTCATTCTGCTGCGACATTTCACGCTGGAAGTCCGAACATGAGCCTATTGATCGCGCAATGGATGGCTGCCATCTTCCTGTTGATCAGCCTGATCCACCTGTACTGGGCGGCAGGTGGCAAGTTGGGTAGCGAGGCGGCGGTCCCGCGAATATCCACGGAGGACGGCGGAGAACCCAGGCCGGCCTTCAAGCCTTCAGGCTTTGCCACGTTGCTGGTGGCGGTCGGGTTGTTGCTGATTGCGATGCTGGTGTGCATGCGGGTCGGCCTGTATTTGCCGACGGTGCATCACTCGGCGCTGCAATGGGTGATCAGCGCCATTGCGATGGTGATGTTCGCCAGGGCGATCGGCGATTCGAATTTGATTGGGTTCTTCAAGCAGGTGAAGGATTCGAAGTTTGCCCGGCTCGACACCTGGGCTTATTCGCCGTTGTGTGTGGTGTTGGGGGCGGGGTTGTTGGCAGTCGCCTGGATCTGAGTCGACCGGAACACCGCTATCGAGAGCAAGCTCGCTCCCACACTTGATCGTTGTTGCACACAAAATCTGTGTTCACTGAAGATCCAATGTGGGAGCGAGCTTGCTCGCGATGAGGCCCTACCAATCAACACAAAGCCTTAACCTTAACTCCCGCTTTCCGTGCGCCGACTACTCACCTCAGCCGGCACATCATCCCCCGCCATGCGCTTGCGAAACAGCGCAGCCCGCGCCAGCAGCAGCGTGGTCACCGGCACCGTAATCGACAACAGAATCGGAATCAGCCAGGCATGCAACACCGGCCCGGACTTGAGTGCCGAAAAGTAAATGATCGAGGCCAACGCCACGCACCACGCGCCCAAGGTCGACGCCAGCGCCGGCGGGTGCATGCGCTGGAAGTAGTCCTTCATCCGCACCAGGCCAATGGCGCCGATCAGCGCAAACAGACTGCTGAGCACCAGCAGGATCGCCACCGGAATTTCAACCCACAGAGACAGTTCAGCGCTCATTCGATCACCTCGCCACGCAGCAGGAATTTCGCCAGGGCAAACGAGCCGACGAAACCGAACAGCGCAATCAGCAGCGCCGCCTCGAAGTAAGTGTCACTGGCATAACGGATGCCCAGCGCCAGCATCATCAGCATCGCGATGATGTACAGGTAATCCAGCGCCAAAACCCGGTCCTGCGCCGATGGCCCTTTGAACAACCGGATCAGGGTCAGAATCATCGCCAGCGAAAAGATGAACAGGCTCAGCAGGATCGCGTTCGACAGCAAGGCGCTCATTCGAAGATCTCCATCAAGGGGCGCTCGTAGGTCGCCTTGAAGTGCTGGATGAACAGCGCTTCGTCGTCCAGATCGAAGACGTGCAGCAACAGAATGCTGCGGTCCAGCGCCAGTTCCGACCACACGGTGCCGGGAATCACCGTGCAGATCATCGACAACGCGGCCAGGCCATTGGCGTCACGCAAGTCCATCGGCACCTTGATGAAGCGCGAACGCGGTGGACGGCGACCGGCGTTGAGCACGCCCCAGGCCACGACGAGGTTGGACACCACCACATCGCGACCGACAAGAAAGAACAAACGCACAATCACGCCCGGCCGACGAATGCGGATCGGCAGTGGCCGCAGCTTGCGCATCATCAACGGCGCGCAGAACCCCAGCACCGCGCCCAGCAGCAGATTGCCGGGGCTCATCGACAGGTTCAGCACCAACCACAGCAACCACAGGGCCAGCGACAACCAGGGAGCGGGAAACAGACGCTTCATGGTTTGACCTCCGCGATCGCGGCTTTGGCTTCGGGGCTTGGAATCGCACGGGTACCGAGCACCGCCATCACATATTGCTGCGGGTTGTTCAAGGCTTGGGCGGCCGCCTGGGTATAGCGCAGCAGCGGTTCAGCCTTGAAGGTCAGCGCAATGCTCAGGCCCAGCAGCGCGATGATCGGCACGCATTCGAAACGTCGCAGCAACGGCGACGGCCGCTCCTCGGGTGTCCAGAACCGCTGGATGCCCAAGCGCGAGAACGCGATCAACGACGCCAGCCCGGACAGGATCAGCAACGCCAGCAAGCCCCACGCGGCATTGGAAATCGGCTCGTCGCTGCCATTGCCCAGGCCCAACGGATTGAGCAGGGCGCTGAGCAAGCCGAGTTTGCCAATGAATCCCGAGAGCGGCGGCATGCCGATGATCAGCAGCGAGCAGGCAATGAAGCTCAACCCGAGGAACGCCATGGTCCAGGGAATCACCTGGCCGACCACGGCTTTCTGCTCGTCATCGAGGTTGATGCCTTTGGGCGGCTGCAAGGATTCCATCGGTCGCGGCAGATCGCCGTCATCGAACAACGGCATTTCATTGGCCGAACGCGAACGCTCGATCAACTCGGCCAACAGGAACAACGCGCTCAACGCCAGGGTCGAGCTGACCAGATAGAACAGTGCCGCGCCGATCAGGTTGGGCTGGGCGAAACCGATGGCCGACAGCAGAATCCCGGCCGACACCAGAATGCTCAGGCTGGCCAGGCGCTCCAGACGTTGTGCGGCGAGGATCGCCACCGCCGCGCAGACGATGGTCGCCATGCCGCCGTAGATCAGCCAGTCGCCGCCAAAGTACGCCGAGGCGCCGGCCTGACCCGAGAAGAGCAAGGTCCACAAGCGCAGCAAGGTGTAGACGCCGACCTTGGTCATGATCGCGAACATCGCCGCCACCGGCGCGCTCGCCGCGGAATAGGCCGGCACCAGCCAGAAGTTCAGCGGCCACATCCCGGCCTTGGCCAGGAACGCCACGGCCAGAATCCCCGCGCCGGCATGCAGCAGGCCGCGATCGGCTTCCGGCACCAGCGGAATTTTCAGCGCCAGGTCGGCCATGTTCAGGGTGCCGGTGACGCCGTAGATCAGCGCCGCGCCGATCAAAAACAGCGACGAGGCCAGCAGGTTGATCGAGATGTAATGCAGCCCCGACGACACCCGCGACCGACCCGAACCGTGGAGCATCAGGCCATAAGAGGCCGCCAGTAACACTTCAAAAAACACAAACAGGTTGAACAGGTCCGCCGTCAGGAACGCGCCATACAGGCCCATCATCTGAATCTGGAACAGCGCGTGAAAACTCGAGCCGGCGCCGTCCCAACGGGCCATGGCGAACAGCAGGGCGCTGACGCCGATGATCCCGGTCAGCACCAGCATCAGCGCCGACAGGCGATCGACCACCAGCACGATACCGAACGGCACCTGCCAGTTGCCTGGCAGGTACACGCCGATGGAGCCGGGGACGCCCGTCTCCTGAGTCCATTGCAGCAATAGCACGGCAATGCCCAACCCCACCAGGCTGGAAAACAGGTTGATCTTGGCCTTCAGCGGACGGTGTTTCTCCCCCAGCATCAGCATCACGGCGGCGGTCAGCAGCGGCAGCAGAATCGGTGCAGCGATCAGGTGCGGCATCAGATTCATTCTTTAGGCTCCCGGCCATCCACATGGTCGGTACCGGTCAGGCCCCGGGAGGCCAGCAGCACCACCAGAAACAACGCGGTCATGGCGAAGCTGATCACGATCGCGGTCAACACCAGCGCTTGCGGCAGCGGGTCGGTGTAGTGCAACAGATCCTGCGGCACGCCGTCCTTGATGATCGGCTCCTTGCCGATAAACAGGCTGCCCATGCTGAAGATGAACAGATTGACGCCATAGGACAGCAGGCAAAGGCCCATCACCACCTGAAACGTCCGTGGCCGCAGGATCAGCCAGACCCCGGACGCGGCCAGCACGCCGATGGCGATTGCGATGACTTCTTCCATCAGACGGCTCCTTGCGTGGCGACGGATCTGGGCAGGGCAGCGGTCTTGTGACCCCGTACCGATTGGTGAGCGAGTGCGGTGAGAATCAACAGGGTCGAACCGACCACCACGGCGTACACGCCGATGTCGAAGAACAGCGCACTGGCGATGTGAATGTCACCCAGCACCGGCAGTTCGAAATGCCAGGTGTGGGTGGTCAGGAACGGATACCCGACCGCCATCGCCCCAAGCCCGGTGACGGTGGCAAACAGCAGACCGGTGCCCATCCAGCGCAGCGGTCGCAGGCTCATTTGTGCCTCGACCCACTGGGTGCCGGCGACCATGTATTGCAGGATGAACGCTACGGACATCACCAGACCCGCGACAAAACCGCCGCCCGGTTGATTGTGGCCGCGCATGAACAGGTAGACCGACACGACAAAGGCGATCGGCAGCAGCAGGCGAACCAGCACCGCCGGCACCATCATGAAACCGAGCGCGGTATCGCTGGCGTGACGCGGGTTGACCAGGTCGGTGACCACGTCCGGTGCCAGCAAACGCTGCTGGGCTGGTAACTGCAGGCTTTCTTTTGGCGGACGGAAGCGTCGCAGCAGGGCAAATACAGTCAGGGCCACAGCCACCAGCACGGTGATTTCACCGAGGGTGTCGAAGCCGCGGAAGTCCACCAGCATCACGTTGACCACATTGCTGCCGCCGCCCTCGGGCAGGGCACGGCTGAGGTAGAACGAAGAAATGTCGTTCGGGGTCTGGCGCGTCAGCATCGCGTAGGCCAGCAGCGCCATGCCGCCACCGACCACGGTCGACAGCAGCAAGTCGCGGATACGGCGGATGCGTGCCTTGCGCAGGGTGCTTGGCAGCGGCGACACCTCTTCGATCCGTCGAGGTAGCCAGCGCAGACCGAGGAGGATCAACACCGTGGTCACCACTTCCACCGCCAATTGCGTCAGCGCCAGGTCCGGCGCCGAGAACCAGACGAAGGTGATGCAGGTCATCAGGCCGCAGACGCTGACCATGGTCAGGGCCGCGAGCCGGTGATACTTGGCCTGCCACGCCGCGCCGAGGGCGCAGGCAATCGCCAGCAGCCAGAGGGTCACGAACACAATCGAACCCGGAATCTTCGGCCGGTCGCCCCAGCTCAGGCTGCTGTGGAGCATCGGGATCAACCCGGCCAACACGGCCGCGAGCACCACCAGGAACAATTGGGTTTGCAGGCGCTTGGTGCTGATCCGCCGCTCGAGACGACGGGCCAGGCGCATCATGATCACCAGGCAGCGTTCGAACAGGCGCTTGCCGTTGAACCGGTCAATGATCGGCGGGTACTTGAAACGCCCGTGTTTGAGCTGATTGCGCAACAGCAGATAAAGCACGATGCCGCAGGACATGGCGATCAGGCTCATGATCATCGGCGCGTTCCAGCCGTGCCAGATCGCCAGGCTGTATTCAGGCAAGGTGCCGCCCACCACCGGCAGGGCAGCAGCGGCCAGCAGCGGGCCGACCACCTGCGCCGGGAAAATCCCCACGACCAGGCAGGCGAATACCAGCAATTCCACCGGTGCGCGCATCCAGCGGGGCGGCTCGTGCGGGGTGTGCGGCAAGTCGGTGGCGGTCGGGCCGAAGAACACGTCGACCGTGAAGCGCAGCGAGTAGGCGACGCTGAAGGTACCTGCGATGGTCGCGACGATGGGCAGCGTCATCTCGATCCAGGCCGTGGCATTGATGAACACGGTTTCGGCGAAGAACATCTCTTTCGACAGGAAACCGTTGAGCAGCGGCACGCCGGCCATGGAAGCGCTGGCGACCATGGCCAGGGTGGCGGTGAACGGAATCAGCTTGATCAGGCCGCTGAGCTTGCGAATGTCCCGGGTACCGCTTTCGTGGTCGATGATCCCGGCGGCCATGAACAGCGAGGCCTTGAACGTGGCGTGGTTGAGAATGTGAAACACCGCGGCCACAGCGGCCAGCGGACTGTTCAAGCCCAGCAGCAGGGTGATCAGGCCCAGGTGACTGATGGTCGAGTAGGCCAGCAACCCCTTGAGGTCGTTCTGGAACATCGCGCAGTACGCGCCGAGCAACAGGGTGCAGGCACCGGCGCCGCTGACGATGTAGAACCATTCTTCACTGCCGGACAGCGACGGCCACAGCCGTGCGAGGAGAAACACCCCGGCCTTGACCATGGTCGCCGAGTGCAGATAGGCCGAGACCGGTGTCGGCGCCGCCATGGCGTGGGGCAGCCAGAAGTGGAAGGGGAATTGCGCGCTTTTGCTCAGGGCGCCGATCAGGATCAGGGGGAGCAGAATAGGGTAGAGGGCGTGTGCGCGAATCAGGTCGCCGGCGGCCAGGACCTTGTCCAGGTCATAGCTGCCGACCACATGGCCGAGCAGCATGACCCCCGCCAGCAAGCACAAACCGCCTGCGCCGGTGACCATCAGCGCCATATAAGCACCGCGTCGCGCATCGGCGCGGTGGTGCCAGTAGCCGATCAACAGGAATGAAAAGAGGCTGGTCAGCTCCCAGAAAAACACGATCTGGATCAGGTTGCCGGAGATCACCAGCCCGAGCATGGCGCCCATGAACGCCAGGAAAAATGCGAAGAACCGCGGCACCGGATCGTCCGGCGACATGTAGTAGCGGGCGTACAACGAAACCAGCGTGCCGATGCCCAGCACCAGCATCGAGAACAGCCAGGCGAAACCGTCCATGCGCAGGACGAAGTTCAGGCCAAGGCTGGGCAACCAGAAAAACTCTTCGCGGATCACGCCGCCATCGGCGATTTGCGGGTACAGCAGGGCGACCTGAACGGTGCCTATCAAGGCAACCAGACCAGCCAACAAAGATTCGGTGTTACGCGCGTTGTGCGGCAGCAAGGCTGCCAGACAGCTGCCGATAAAAGGCAGAAGCAGTAGAACTATCAGGGACATAGGCTTCTAATCTGCGGAAGTTTGTGAAGCATCATACGTGCCAGCTCCCGGATCACCAAACGCCAAGCTGTCGCAGAATCCTACAAGGTAGACGGAAAATTCCTGATTCACATTGTTTCAAAGGACCGATTCGATCGTTCCCACGCTCCCGCGTGGGAATGCCTCAACGGACGCTCCGCGTTCGGCTTTGAAGGGACGCGGAGCGTCCCGGGCTGCATTCCCACGCAGAGCGTGGGAACGATCAGTGTTCGGTTTCCCCTACCGAATCTTCTCCAACTTCGGGCACTGTCTTACGCTTGGTCTTCAACTCACTGACAATCACCGCCGCCACAATCAACCCCGCACCCACCAGCGCAATCGCTGGCAACCGCTCCCCGGCAATCCTTCCGACAATCCCGGCCCACACCGGCTCACCGGCATAGATCAATGTCGCCCGGGTCGGCGAAACACTCTTCTGCGCCCAGTTCATCGCCACTTGAATCGCCGCACTGGCCGCGCCCAACCCCAGCGCGCTGCATAACAGCAGCCAGGAGAAGTCCGGAATCCTTTCCTGAGTCGGCACCACCATCAAAAACGCCAGCGCCGAGGTGACCGCCAATTGCACCACCGTCACCCGCCGCACATCGACCTGGCCGGCATACGTGCTGATCAGAATGATCTCCGCTGCAATCGCCACGGCGCTGATCAGCGTGGCGATTTCACCCGGGCTGAAATTGAACGAAGCGCCGGCCGGTCCCGACAGCAACATCAACCCGGTAAACGCCAACATGATCCCGATGCTCGGCATCAACCCC
Organism: Pseudomonas lyxosi; assembly: GCF_047758685.1. NCBI lineage: Bacteria > Pseudomonadati > Pseudomonadota > Gammaproteobacteria > Pseudomonadales > Pseudomonadaceae > Pseudomonas > Pseudomonas lyxosi. Next base: position 5,666,651 of record NZ_CP180481.1, on the reverse strand, counting down.
GGACGCCGCCCCAGCACCAGCCATTGCAGCAACGGCACGAAGGGCACGTACAACGCGGTAATAAACGCCGACTGACTGCTGGGAATGCTCTGCAACCCGACGGTCTGCAAACCATAACCGAGCATGATCGCCACACCGATAAAGGTCCCGGCTTTCAATTCGAACAGCGTCAGCTCCCGCAGATGACGCCAGGAAAACAGCGCAACAATGATCGCCGCCGCGGCAAAACGCAGACCGACGAAAAACATCGGCCCGCTGACGGTCATCGCATGTTGCACCAGCAAGAAGGTGCCGCCCCAGACCATGGTGATCAGCACCAGCACGCACTCGGCCTTGCTGAACCGCGAGAAACGGGGGGAAGTGTGAGGGGTATTCACCGACGTCATGACCTTGCGCGCTACCTGAGGGGGACGCACAATGCGCCGAATGTTGCGCAGTATACTGCCCAACCCCACCAAGTGAGCAATATAGTGCACAAAGATTCTATCCAGCGGGCTTCGGTCCTCCAGCACGTCAGCCTAAACGTTCGACGCTTGCGCCACGCCGCCGACATGAGCCAGGCGACGCTGGCGGAAAAGTCCGGGGTCAGCCGCCGGATGCTGGTGGCCATCGAGGCCGGCGAGAAGAACGTCAGCCTGACCACCCTCGACCGCGTGGCCGAAGCGCTGGACGTGGCGTTCAGCGACCTGATCCAGGCCCCGGATGCACGCGACCCGAGTCGCATCAATGAAGTGGCCTGGGCCGGGACGATTCCTGGCAGCAAAGCCGTTTTACTCTCCAAAGCCACCGCCACCCGTGAAGTGGAACAATGGGAATGGTGCCTGCAACCAGGGGAAATTTACCCGTCGCAACCGGACGCCGAGGGTTGGAGTGAGCAGATCTATGTGTTCGAAGGCTGCCTGACACTGATGCTGGGCGATACACCACATGAGATCGCTGCCGGTGAGTTCTACATGTTCGCCAGCAACCAGCCCCACGCCTATCGCAACGATGGGCCGGTGGCGGCGCGGTTTGTGCGAAATGTAGTGATCTAACTGTTTGTGGACCAACACTGGATAGACACTTTGCTGTTTTAAAGCTGCGATCCTTTCTCGGATATTTCTTTAACCTATTGAAAATAAACTGATTTAGTTTCAGGCACGACTCCTGCAAAAGCTCTGGTGCATTCACCAGATCCCGGAGTCGGCCCATGACAGTCTCTGCCCAACCCCTTCGCACCGCCCATGTGATCCGCTCGGACGCCGAGGCGATTGCCGTCGCGCACAAACTCGCCGCACGCTTTGCCATCGAGGCCAGCGTGCGGGATCGCGAGCGACGCTTGCCGGTCGCCGAGCTCGACGAGTTCTCCGCCAGCGGCCTCTGGGGCATCACCATTCCCAAGGAGTTCGGCGGCGCTGGCGTGTCCTACGTGACCGTCGCCGAAGTGATCAAGATCATTTCCGCCGCCGATTCGTCCCTGGGCCAGATCCCGCAAAACCACCTCGGCGTGCTCGACATCCTGCTGCAAACCGCCACCGAGGAGCAGAAGCGCTACTACTTCGACAAAGTCTTGCAGGGCTACCGTTTCGGCAACGCCTTCTCCGAATCCAAAAGCAAAAATGCCGGTGCCTTTGAAACCCGTATCCGTTTCGATAAAGACACCGCGCAGATCGACGGCGAAAAGTTCTACTGCACCGGCGCTCTGTTCGCGCACATCGTGCCAGCAGTGGCGGTCAATGAAGAGAACAAGGCCTTCATCGCCTTCATCGAGCGTGACACTCCCGGCTTGACCGTCATCGACAGCTGGGACGGTTTCGGCCAGCGCACCACGGCCAGCGGCGGTGTCACCCTGAACGCGGTGAAAGTCCCGCTCAGCGCGGTGATCCCGGCCCACAAGGCCTTCGACGAGCCCACCGCCGATGGCCCGATTTCACAAATCATTCAGGCAGCCGTGGACACCGGCATTGCCGTCGGCGCCCTGGAAGAAACCAAGCGCTACGCCCGCGAAGCCCGGCCATGGATCGACAGCGGGCAGGATCACGGCTGGCAGGACCCGTTCAGCATCGCTGCGATCGGCGATCTGGAATGGCGAGTCCACGGCACCGAAGCGATCCTCAAAAAGGCCGGCCGCGCCATTGACCATGCCTTGCTCAACCCCAACGAAGAAACGGTGGCCCGTGCTTCGGTGGTGGTTGCCCAGGCGAAAGTGCTGTCCGCCGAGATCGCCTTGCTTGCCAGCAGCAAACTCTTCGAGCTGGCCGGTACTCGCTCGGTGCTCGGCAAATACAACCTCGACCGCCACTGGCGCAACGCCCGGACGCACACCCTGCACGATCCGGCACGCTGGAAATACCACCTGATCGGCAACTACCTGCTCAACGGCGTGAAGCCTGCGCGCCACGCCTGGAACTGAGGAGCCCACCATGAACGCTTTGACTCAACCGATTGTTGCCGGGCAGTCCCTGGCCAAAAGTCAGCATGATTTGCACAACGCTCGCAGCTTGCTTGATGCGACGTTGCGTTTCGTCCGGCAGCAGGCCCAAGCCACGGATGATCCTTACGTCATCAGCCGCTTCGGCGATTTGCACATCCGCATTGAAGTCGCCGCCGCGCTGCTCGAACGCGCCGAAGACTATCTGAACAGCGTTGATGACGACACGGAAATCAGCGTCGCCATCGCCGAATCACACCTCGCCAGCGCGGATGCTTTAAACGCCGTCAGCAACGCTGAATTCGAACTCACCGGCCAACGCACCGTGTTACCCGGATCGCTGCATGACCCATTGCACCGGAAACTCCACCTCATCGGTAATTTCCGCCTCAACGGCATCCATCCCCCAAGTTTTAGGAGTGCTGTTTGATGGGCCGTGAAATTCGTCTCAACGCGTTTGACATGAACTGCGTCGGCCACCAGTCGCCGGGTCTGTGGGCGCATCCGCGGGATCGCTCCTGGCAATACAAGGATCTGGAGTACTGGACCGATCTGGCGAAAATCCTCGAGCGCGGCAAGTTTGACGGTTTGTTCATTGCCGATGTGCTGGGCATCTACGACGTCTACAACGGCAATGGTGACGCGGCGATCCGTCAGGCGGCGCAAGTGCCGGTCAACGATCCGCTGCAATTGATTCCGCCGATGGCGCTGGTCACTGAGAATCTGGGTTTCGGTCTGACCGCGTCACTGTCGTTCGAACACCCGTATCCGTTCGCCCGACGCCTGTCGACGCTCGACCATCTGACCAAGGGCCGTGCCGGCTGGAACATCGTCACCTCTTATCTGGAAAGTGGTGCGAAGAACCTCGGCCAGAAAAACCAGACCGAACACGACGCCCGTTACGACTTCGCCGAAGAATATTTGGAGGTTTGCTACAAACTTTGGGAAGGCAGTTGGGAAGAGGGCGCGATTCTGCGCGATCGCGAGCGGCGGGTCTTCAGCGACCCGAGCAAAATCCACGAAATCCAGCACGTCGGTAAGCACTTCCAGGTACCGGGCATTCACCTCTGCGAACCTTCGTCGCAACGCACGCCGGTTCTCTATCAGGCTGGCGCATCGAGTCGCGGCAAGCAGTTTGCCGCCGAGCATGCCGAGTGTGTGTTCGTTGCTGCACCGTCGAAAGTGCTGCTGAAGAAAACCGTTGCCGACATCCGTCGTCGTGCTGCCGAGGCCGGACGCGATCCGTCGAAGATTCTGATCTTCAACCTGCAAACCGTGATCCTCGGCGAGACCGACGCCAAGGCCAAAGCCAAGTTCGAGGAATACAAAACCTGGGTCAGTTATGAAGGCGCGATGGCGTTGATCTCTGGCTGGACCGGGATCGATTTCAGTCAGTTCAAACCCGATGAACCGCTCAAGCACGTGCACACCAACGCGATTCAATCGGCGGTGGAAGCGTTTTCCACGGCGGACCCGAACAAGGTCTGGACCCCCAACGAACTGGCTGACTGGGTGGGCATTGGCGGTTTTGGTCCGTTGTTTGTCGGCAGCCCCGAGACCGTCGCCGATTTGCTTCAGGAGTGGGTCGAGGAGACCGATGTGGACGGCTTTAACCTGGCCTATGCATTGACTCACGAAACCTTCATCGACGCGGTGGAACTGCTGGTTCCGGAGCTGCAGAAACGCGGGGTCTACAAAACCGAATACGCGCCGGGGACCTTGCGCGAGAAGTTGTTTGGGGAAGGGCCGCGCTTGCCGGAGATTCATCCGGGCGCGGGTTATCGAGACCTGGCGGCGTTGCGGCAGCAGGAAAAGAAGTTAGTGTCTTCCTGATCAGATCTCAGACAAACACACTCTGTAGCAGCTGGCGAAGCCTGCGTTCGGCTGCGCAGCAGTCGTGAAATCAGGCACTGCGGTGTGTCAGGTAATCCGCGCTGGCAGGATTTGCGACTGCTTCGTCCGAACGCGGCCCGAACCGAACGCAGGCTTCGCCAGCTGCTACAGGGTGCTTCAAGACCATACAGGCCGGCGGACCACCGCGCGCTTTTGCCCAGGAACAGGAGGTCAATCCCATGAGCGTGCACGAACTCAAACGTCCGCCAATCACGGACACCACCGAGTGGCGGGTCAAGGCGCCCCAGGCTTTGGAGCAATTGCGCCACTGGGCTCAGGTCAGCCCCTTGCAACCGGCCTTGCGGCACAAGCGCCATGGTCAGTGGTTCGTCTGGCGCTGGATCGATGCCTTGCGCGATGTCGAGCGTTTGGCCGACGGCTTGAGTCAGCAAGGATTTGCAAAAGAATCGCGTCTGGCGTTGAGCGGCGCCTTCGAGCCGAATCTATTGCTGCTGGCCCTGGCGGCGCTACACATCGGCGGTGAACTGCTGACCTTGCCGGATAACCTCGACCCCGAATCACTGCACAAAAATCTATGGCGCAGCCGTCCCACTCACGCGTTCGTCCAGGACCGACAGACCCGACAACTCTGGCTCAACGAAGGCCAGTCGCTGCTGAACTTCGATGATCTGCTCGGCCCGGTCGAACCCCCGCAACGCCTGAGTCGCTGGGCACAAGGCAAGCCATTGTGGAGCGAAGAGGGCACCCAATGGCAGGCCGGCCTCAGCGTTTTGCTGGAGCATTGGCTGACCAGCGGCCAATCACTGGCCTTCCCGGAAAGCCCCGGCAGTGCCAGTCGTGACCGTCGTGAAGTGGCACCCTCGGGATTGCTGTTATCGGCCGAGCGCCTGCAATTGCTGGCCGCCGAAATCGACAGCCGTCTCGCCCCCCAAGGCACCTGGCGGCGACGCCTCTGCGATTGGGCCATCGCCCACCCGGAAAAAGGCCTGCAACGGCTGATCAAAAACCGCGTTCGCCGACTGCTGGGCTTTCAAAACCTGCATTTCATCTGGCAAGCCACGCGCGCCCCCGACGCGCAACCTGCGCCTGCCTGGCTATCCGAATTCAAACGGGACATCGCATGAGCTCGACCGATTCCATCCAGCAAGTCAGCGGTATTTCTCTGTCCTACTTTGGTACTGCTTGATGAGCCTTTCATGGGTTTGGCGCCTATTATCGTCCAGGAGATTTTCGAGATGAAACATTGATCAGTGAGAACGCCATGACTGAAACCCAAAGCGGACAGGCCACCGACGCCATTCGCCACGCGGACATCCTGATCGTCGGCGGCGGCCTCAGCGGTGCAATGCTGGCGGCGCAGTTGTTGCGCCTGCCCGGCAAACGCCAAGTGCTGGTGATCGAACCCCGCGCCGAACTGGGACGGGGCGAGGCGTACAGCGCGGTCGAATTGGGCCATACGCTCAACGGCAATGCGGCGCGGATGAGCGTCGACCCGGACAACGCCGATGACCTGACCCAATGGCTGACCGAGTACATCGCGGCCGGTGGCTGGCCGGAGTCTGACGAGCAACATGTGCCGGTCAGCGAATTGTTCCCGCCGCGGGGGATTTTCGGCCTGTACGTGCAGCAGCGCCTGGCGGAAGCGCAAGCGGTGGGGGCGTTGAACGGGTCTACGGTCGAGCATGTGCGGGCTGAGGTGGTTGACCTGCAAACGACGGACGATTCGGTGCGGTTGACCTTGAGCGACGGGCAACGCTTGCAGGGCGCCTATGCCGTACTGGCGACCGGGATGTTCCCCGCTGCGCGTACCCCACAGACCGAGTCCAGTGGCTTGAACGCCGCCGCGCTTGATCCGTGGGATGTCGCCGCCATGCAACAACTCGATCCGCAGTCGACCGTGCTTATCATCGGTTCGGGCCTGACCATGGTCGATGCCGTGGTGTCGCTGGAACAGGCCGGGCATCGCGGGCCGATCGAAGTGTTTTCCCGGCATGGCTTGCTGCCTCATGTGCGTCGTCAGCCACCGGCCTGGGCAGATTTTCTCGCCGAGGATCAGAGCATTCGTACGCCGCGACAGCTGGTGCGCGAACTGCGTCGGCATTGCCGGGACGCCATAGCTCAAGGCATCGACTGGCAGGCGCCGCTCGACACCGTACGGGCGCATATCGGCCGCTTGTGGAATCAGGCGACGGACGTGCAGCGTCGACAGTTTGTGCGGCATGTGCGGCCGTGGTGGGAAAGCCATCACCACCGCTCGCCGCCGTTGAGTGCCGAACTGGTGGAACGGTTGCACAAGGAAGGCCGATTGCGGATTCAGGCGGCGTCGTTCAAAGGGCTGGAGCCTTCAGTGGACGGAGCAGTGAGTATCCGCATTCGGCCCCGGGGTGAAGCAGAAACTACCGTTGTCAGCGGCGCTGCGTTGATCAATTCCAGCGGCATCGAATACGACTGGCGGCGGGTCGCCCGACCTCTGCCACAGCAACTGCTGGCGCGCGGACTTGTCCGGCCGGGGCCGTTGGCGCTGGGGATTGCAGCGGCAGTCGATGGCGCGGTGTTGGGCGCCGATGAGCACGTCGCCAGCCGTCTGTTTGCCATGGGGCCACCGTTGCGCGGCATGTGGTGGGAAAGTACGGCGGTGACTGACGTGGCGAGCCAGGCCAAGGCACTCGCCGCACGCCTGACAACAACGCCGCCCCTGTAGCAGCTGCCGAGCCTGCGAGGCTGCGTTCGAGCGCGTAGCGGTCGCAGAATCAGGTGATGCGTTTTTTCAGCCAGACCGTGCACTCAGGTTTTACGACCGCTACGCGCTCGAACGCAGCCTCGCAAGCTCGGCAGCTGCTACAGATATCTCGAGCCTGTATTTCAACTTTAAAGACAAAAAAAACCGGGTAGATCGGATCTCCCCGGGGTTTCTTGTTTCAAGCGGCGCAACGCCGTTGATCAATAACGCTGATACTTCGAGCCGAACTCAGGGCGGTTTTCAGCGACGTAGAGTTTGCTCGCCTGGCTGTCTTTGTGATCAACACTGACGGTGTTCACGTTCAGAGTGGCCGGTTGGCTGACTTTGGCCACTGCAACGACTTGCGAGGTGGCGTGAGGGGCGGCAATGGCGGAGGTAGCGCCAAGAACCGAAAGGGCGAAACCCAGACCGATGATGCTTTTCATGATGATGCTCCAGAGAGTGGGGAGAAGATGTCGCCACTGTAGTGCTGGAGCATCGCGATGAAAAAACACCCTGACGCATAGTTGTTATCGAGAGCGTTGATCCATCGTCAGCGGGGTGGGTTGTCGCTGAGCCAGCGCTGCTTGAGTTGTTCCAGACGCCCATCGCGGTTCATCTCGTCCAGCGCCTGTTGCCAGCGCGCGACCTGGCGCGCATCGGTTTGCGGGGAAAACGCGATGTAGGTGCCTTGCTTCATCAGCGGCATCTGATAGTGCAACTGGCTGGGCGCCAAGCCTTCTTCCCGGGCGAGGGTGGCGATGGAGAGGGTGTCGGCCACCACAAATTCGATGCGCCCCAGACGTGCCAGACGCATCATTTGTTCGGGCGTTTCCACACCGTACAGATTGTTCAGACCCTGCTTGCGCAAGTAGTCGTAAGCCAGCCATGTTCGCGGGACGGCGATACGACCCAGGCTGGCGGCATCCTGCAAACTGCGCACCGGTTGCTGGGTGTTTGCGGAATACAGCGCCGTTTCCACGTCCATCAGCGGACCGACCCACTGATACAGACCATCGCGCTCGGCGGTGCGCAACACCGTAAACACCCCGGTGGCAGGCTCGGTCGTGGCGACGTGCAGGGCGCGCAGCAAAGGGACTTGTTGCAAGTGCACCTGGTCGCCGGTGCGTTCGGCCAGTGCCTGCACCACGTCCACGCCAAACCCCACCAGTTGATTACCTTGCTGAAAATGCAGGGGCGGATGGTTGTCGGTGAGCAGGTTCAGATCCGCCGCGACCGCCGTAAAGGTCAGGAAAGCCAACAGGCAACCGGCAATGCGCTTCATGAATCGTCCTTGATGAAGTGAAACGCAAATCTTAGACGGGCGAGGTACAACTGTCCCGAGGAATTGTCGGACTATTGCGTCAGATTTCAGGACTGATCGTTCCCACGCTCTGCGTGGGAATGCCTCAACGGACGCTCCGCGTTCGGCTTTGAAGGGACGCGGAGCGTCCCGGGCTGCATTCCCACGCAGAGCGTGGGAACGATCAATCTCTGCCGCTGTGTAGATCTCGATCAGTACCGCTGATATTTCGAGCCGAACTCGGCGCGGTTTTCCGCTACAACCACACCACCGCGCAGGGCGTTGCTCGGACTGACCGACGCCACACGTTCGCGCAGTTCTTGCAGACGGTCGGCACCGCCTTCGGCCACGCGATTCTCGATCAGACGATCGGAGCCGCCTTCCACCAGCAGTTGTTGAACCTGGCCAGGGGACGCAGCATTGCCGGTGTGGGCCGACGCCAGGCTCGACAGGCCGAGACCACTAACCAGTGCCAGACCGAGTGCCAGGGACGAGACTTTCGAGAAGTTGAACATGGGTGATTCTCCGTGCGTTTAGTTTGAGTGGGTCGGTAGCTGCTGCTATCCGGTGATCACAGTTAAACGCTCGGGTGTATCGGTGATGTGTGCTCGAACAAGCCGAAATCGGTGTCTGCGTATCTGTCGCGGGTTCTTATACAGACGGATACAAAACCCTATGAAAAACGCTCCTCAGGTTCTGCGGGGGGAGAGCTTCATGATTCTGCGCCAAGCAATTCCACCGGGTAGGAGAACACGTAGCCTTCGCTGCGCACGGTTTTGATGTAGGTCGAGTCCCGTGAGTCATCCATCAATCGCTGGCGCAGACGGCTCACCAGCAAATCAATCGAGCGGTCAAACAGGTCGGCGTCGCGGCCCTGGGTCAGGTTGAGCAACTGGTCACGGCTGAGCACCCGTTGCGGATGATCGAGGAACACCCGCAGCAGACGGTATTCGGCGCCACTGAGGGCCACCATCGTGCCGTCTTCGTCGAGCAAGTGCCGGGCGGTGGTGTCCAGGCGCCAGCGGCCGAAACCCAGCAGTCGGCCAGTTTCGGTGATCAGCAGGTTGGGCGGCAGCATCCGGGTGCGGCGTAACACGGCGTTGATCCGCGCCAGCAGTTCGCGGGCGGCGAAGGGCTTGGTCAGGTAATCGTCGGCGCCCATTTCCAGGCCGAGGATGCGATCGGTTTCGTCGTTGCGTGCGGTGAGCATCAGGATCGGCGTGGCTTTGTGTTTGCCCGAACGCAATTCGCGGCACAGCAGCAGGCCGTCATCGCCGGGCATCATGATGTCCAGCACGATCAGGTCCACCTGATTGGTTTCCAGAAAGCTGCGCATCTGCCGGCCATCGGCGACCACGGTGGTGCGCAGCCCGTTCTTTTTCAGGTAATTGCCGACCAGTTCGCGAATCTCCCGGTCGTCGTCGACGATCAGGATGTGGTTCACATGTTCCATCGCACAAGCCTCTTGTTATTCGCTTTGTATCGCACTGTATCTGGCGCCCTGTGTGACACCTTACGCCTCAATACGCCCGGTTTTACGACACATGGCAGATACCTCGGGCCGATTAAATGGGTTCCATCGAGGCAAGACGACTTGCCTCACAACCACTGCCCATTGCAACCCTGAGGAAATCACCATGAACTGGAACAAACTGATTGCCGCCAGCTTCTTCGCGGTCCTGAACGTTGCAGCCTTTTCGGCCCATGCCGATGTTCAAACTCCATCGCAGACAACTTCTCACGGCACCCACCTGGATATCAAGAAAGTGGTTTCCATCGTCGACAACGGCGGCGCCAATTGCGGCATTGTCGATGCCCGCCTGACCTACCTCGATTCCAGCGGCGCGCAGAAAGTCCTCGATTACAGCAAATTCGCCGAGTGCGGCAATCAGCGCGGCTGATCGTTCCACTACGCTTATCGCTGTCGTCCAAAACACCCGGTCAATCACTTCCAGGGAAATCACCATGAAGATCAATGTGTTGAGCAAAAAAAACGACTCACGTCGTCGTTTCTTTGGCCCATCGGTCCTCGCTTTCGCGCTGATGCAGTTAGGTGCCCTTGGTGCTGCCAATGCGCAAACCGCGACGCCAGAGCCCGTGGTGGCCAGCGCCGCCACCCTCAAGGCTGACTCGTTCGGCCCGCTGAAGCATGTCAACGCCGGGTTGCTGAATGTGGCTTACGCCGAAGTCGGCCCCGCCGATGGTCCGGTGGTGATTCTTCTGCACGGTTGGCCCTACGACATTCACAGCTATAGCGAAGTGGCGCCCTTGTTGGCGGCCAAGGGTTACCGGGTGCTGATCCCGTATGCTCGGGGCTACGGCGACACGCATTTCCTGTCCGACAAGACTGTTCGCAACGGTCAGCCTGCCGCGCTGGCCAGTGATGTCATCGACTTTATGGATGCGCTCAAGATCAAGAAGGCGGTGCTCGGTGGCTACGACTGGGGCGCGCGCTCGGCGGGCATCGTTTCGGCGCTCTGGCCGGAGCGGGTGGAGGCGCTGGTCTCGGTGAGCGGCTACCTCATCGGCAATCAGGCCGCCGGCAAAAATCCGTTGCCGCCCAAGGCCGAGCTGCAATGGTGGTACCAGTTCTACTTCGCTACCGAACGTGGCCAGGCCGGTTACGAAAAAAATCGCCACGACTTCGCCAAGTTGATCTGGGAGCTGGCATCGCCGAAATGGAAATTCGACGACGCGACCTTCGACCGCAGTGCTGCTGCCCTGGAAAACCCAGACCACGTCGCTATCACCATCTTCAACTATCGCTGGCGGTTGGGCATGATTCAGGGCGAACCTCAATATGAAGCGCTGGAGCAGCGGCTGGCCAAGGCCCCGGTCATTACGGTGCCGACCATCACGATGGAAGGTGACGCCAACGGGGCGCCGCATCCGGCTCCCGAGGATTATGCCAAGCGCTTCACCGGCAAATATGAGTTCCGACTCATCAACGGCGGCATCGGCCACAACTTGCCGCAGGAAGATCCGCAGGCTTTTGCCAAGGCAATCATTGATGCGGATCACCTATAGACCACTGTGGGAGCGAGCCTGCTCGCGAATGGCGGTGCGAGATCGTTCCCACGCTCTGCGTGGGAATGCAGCCCGGGACGCTCCGCGTCCCTTAACAGCCGAACGCGGAGCGTCCGTTGAGGCATTCCCACGCGGGAGCGTGGGAACGATCTTTATTAGCTTTGTTACGCAACCACTTGATAACACGGCACATACGCCGCGCCACCTGGCAGTTTCATCCGGTGCTGGGCGACGAAGGCCTTGAGCAGTTGATCCAGCGGTTGCATCACCGCCGCGTCGCCACGGATCTGGTACGGCCCGTGTTCTTCGATCAGGCGGATGCCCTTGTCCTTGACGTTGCCGGCGACGATGCCGGAGAACGCACGGCGCAAGTTGGCGGCCAGTTCGTGGGCCGGCAGGTTGCGGCTCAGTTTCAGGTTGGCCATGTTTTCGTGGGTGGGATCGAACGGGCGCTGGAAGCTTTCGTCGATCTTCAGTAACCAGTTGAAATGGAACGCGTCATTGCGCTCGCGACGGAACTGTTTGACCGCCTTGAAGCCTTGAGTCATTTGACGCGCGACTTCAGCCGGGTCGTCGATGATGATCTCGTAGTGCTGCTTCGCGGCTTCACCCAGCGTGGCGCCGACAAACGCATCCAGTTGCTCCAGATACGGCGCGGCATGTTTCGGTCCGGTGAGGACCACGGGGAAGGGCAGGCCGGCGTTGTCCGGGTGCATCAGGATGCCGAGCAGGTACAGGAACTCTTCGGCCGTACCGGCGCCGCCCGGGAAAATGATGATGCCGTGGCCGACGCGGACGAAGGCTTCCAGACGTTTTTCGATGTCCGGCAGGATCACCAGTTCGTTGACGATCGGGTTCGGCGCTTCGGCGGCGATGATGCCCGGCTCGGTCAGGCCGAGGTAGCGGCCGCCGTGGATACGCTGTTTGGCGTGGGCGATGGTCGCGCCTTTCATCGGGCCTTTCATCACGCCAGGACCGCAACCGGTGCAGATGTCGAGGCTGCGCAGGCCCAGTTCGTGGCCGACTTTCTTGGTGTATTTGTATTCTTCGGTGTTGATCGAGTGGCCACCCCAGCACACCACGATCTTCGGCTCGACGCCGGGACGCAGGGTGCGGGCGTTGCGCAGCAGGTGGAACACGTAGTCGCTGATGCCCTGGGAGGTGCTCAGGTCGATGCGTTGGGCGTCGAGTTCGTTTTCGGTGTAGACGATGTCGCGCAGGGCGCTGAAGAGCATTTCCCGGGTGCTGGCGATCATTTCGCCATCAACGAAGGCGTCGGCCGGGGCGTTCAGCAGTTCGAGGCGTACGCCGCGGTCTTGCTGGTGAATGCGGATTTCGAAGTCTTTGTAGGCTTCGAGGATGGTTTTTGCGTTATCGACATGGGCGCCGGTATTGAGAATGGCCAGGGCGCACTGGCGGAATAAGGTGTAGGTGCTGCCGGATCCGGCTTCGCTCAGTTGCTGTACTTCACGTTGAGAAAGGGTTTCCAGGCTGCCTTTTGGGCTGACCGAGGCGTTGATTACTTGTCGTTGGGTCATTCAATGATCCTTAAAACGATGCCATTCATACAGGCAAATGGCATCCGAATAGTATGTATCCATGAAAGAAGATGGCACGAACTGCGCTGTATCGCCATTTCCCCGTTTGACGATGAAAAGATGAAAAGGAGCCTCAGCATAGCTAAATCCCCTGCAGAGGCGATAATGCCCCGCAGCCTTTTTACCCATGCCCTCAAGGAACCCCGTCGCGATGTTCGAAATCCAGCCGCAGAACCCCGAACGCTATCGAAGCCAGACGCGACGCAGCACGATAATCATAGCCTTGATTTTCCTGGCCCTGGCGATGGTGTTGTCCACCACGGCGGTGGCGCTGTTCGGTGAGCCCGGTGGCGACAATCTGCGATTTAACGTCGGCGGCGTGTTTGTGTCGGTGCTGCTGATGGTAGCGCTGATGCGTGGCATGTTCTGGACCCAGCCATGGATGGCCCCGGCGGTTTACGGCTGGCAGCTCAAGCGCAGCCTGATGAGCATCACCAACGTCATGCATCAGGTGACGGCGGCGGTGGAGAAGGAGGATCCGACGGCCATGAAGCTGCTGCGTTTCTACCATCTGGGGTTGAGCCAGATGCACGAACTGGACGGCAACTCCAGTGATCACAGCCAATTGACCCGCGAGATGGATCAGCACAAGGCGCGGATGGAAGCGCTGGGCATCGAGACTGATCAGACGCAATTGAATCCCGCCTGGATCGAGGCCGTGAAGCAGACGCCTCGGTAAGACCTGTGGGCAGGCCGTTTCAGCCGCAACGCAATCCTTGTAGCAGCTGGCGAAGCCTGCGTTCGGCGGCGAAGCCGTCGTAAAGTCAGTCAATGCTGTGTGTCAGTCCCACCGGACACTCAGGGTTTACGACTGCTGCGCAGCCGAACGCAGGCTTCGCCAGCTGCTACGGATCGCGGCTTGGCTTACGCCGCGTCGCCCTTCCTAAACCCGCAGACGCAGGGTTTCAAACAGTTCCCTGTCTTCCTTTTTGGCCGAGCGCGCATGGCGCCGAATGACCTGCAACAGGCAATCGGTAAAGCACAGCGCTGCATTGCTCAGCGAGCCATTGCGGCGGGTCACGATGCTCAACTGCCGGGGTTCGAACTGCTCGGCCAGATCCAGGGCAACCACTCGGCCGAGGAAGGGCGGGGCAACGCTCACGATGGACGGTCCCCAGGTACACATGTCGGCCCGCTCGACCATCATCTGCAAGATAGCCAGTGAATGGGCCCGAACGATTCGGTTCTCATCGATTTGCGCACCGTGTTTCCAGAACAACGCCTGCATCAGCCCGTCGTGTCCGTCCGGCGCGTAGTTCAGTGTCCAGTTCTGCTCCAGCAACTCATGGATTGACCGAGCGTCCTGGCGGGCATGGCCCTGACGGACCAGCACCGACGTCTGGTAATCGAGCAAGGTTTCGCAGGCAAACTCCTGGGTCGATTGCGCCGGGTGCAACTGGCCAATCGCAAAATCCATGCTGCCATCGCGCAGTAGCGGCTGGGCCACGGCCATCAGGCTTTCGTACAGCTCCAGGCGGATTTCCGGCATTCGCTCGCGAAACGCCAGGACCACCTCGGGCAAGAAGGTCAGGGCGATCCAGGGCGTAACCCCGACACAGAGCCGCCCCTGGGCCTTGCCACGCATGTGATCGAGCTCGGTCTGCGCATGCTCCAGTTGCTTGATCACGAGCCGGGCGTGGGTCAGCAATACTTTTCCGTATTCCGTGAAGTTCAGGCCGCTGGGGGTTCGGGTGAACAGCGGTAACTGCTGGCTGGTTTCCAGTTCGCGCAATGCTTTGGTCACGGCGGCCTGGGAGATGTCCAGCGAACGCGCCGCTGCGCGGATGCTGCCGGTTTCGGCGCTGGCAATCAGTGCTTGTAATTGATGGAGTTTCATCTGCTCACCCTGGTGACAACCTAGGGTTGTCATCATAACCAAACTGGGCCTCCCCAGCCCAGAGCCCGTTCCCTAAGATCCGACTCAACAACCGCTCAGGTCTTATCGAAGGAATACAACAATGATCGCCGACCCAGTCTTGCCGGGTATTGCAGCCATCCAAGAGGAAATGATCGCGTTGCGTCACAGCATTCACGCGCACCCCGAGTTGGGCTTCGAAGAATTCGCCACCAGCGAGCGGGTTGCAGAATGTTTGACGCAGTGGGGGTTTGAGGTCAGCACGGGTGTAGGCAAGACCGGCGTCGTCGCCACCCTGAAAAATGGCGAGGGGCGGTCCATTGGTCTGCGCGCCGACATGGATGCACTGCCGATTCAGGAAACCACCGGTTTGCCCTATGCCAGCCGGATCGACGGCGTCATGCATGCCTGCGGCCACGACGGCCATACGGCAACACTGCTGGCGGCGGCTAAACACCTGGCGCAGACCCGGTCGTTCAACGGCACTGTGAACCTGATTTTTCAGCCGGCCGAAGAAGGCCTGGGCGGTGCCCGGAAAATGCTCGAGGAGGGCCTGCTCGAACGGTTTCCGTGTGATGCGATCTTCGCCATGCACAACGTGCCGGGTTATCCCGTCGGGCATCTGGGGTTCTACAGCGGCCCGTTCATGGCGTCTGCCGATACGGTGAACATCAAAATCATCGGCAACGGCGGCCATGGTGCAGTGCCGCACAAGGCGGTCGACCCAGTGCTGGTCTGCTCCTCGATCGTGATCGCCCTGCAAAGCATCGTCTCGCGCAACGTCAATCCGCAGGAAATGGCGATCATCACGGTGGGCTCCCTTCATGCCGGCAGCGCTTCGAACGTCATTCCGTCCAGCGCCGAGATGAGCCTGAGTGTACGTGCCCTGACTCCCGAGATTCGCCACTTGCTCGAAGTCAGGATTACCGAATTGGTCAACGGTCAGGCGGCCAGTTTCGGCGCCCGGGCCCACATCGATTATCAGCATTGTCATCCGGTGTTGATTAACCATCCGGAGCAAACCGCGTTTGCCCGTGAAGTCGCTCGCGACTGGCTGGGAGAAGGGCAACTGATCGACGACCTGCGGCCTTTCACCGCGAGTGAGGACTTTGCCTTTGTCCTGGAAAAATGCCCCGGCAGTTACCTGGTGATCGGCAACGGCGAGGGCGATAGCGGGTGTCTGCTGCACAACCCCGGCTACGACTTCAATGATGCCTGCCTGCCGATCGGTGCGAGTTACTGGGTCAAGTTGGTCGAGCGCTTTCTGGGTTGAGTCGCCGTATTTTCGTTGGGCCTGAGAGGAACAAAAATAATGAACAAGATGATTGCGGCTGTTTCACTGGTGTTGTTGACGGCCACGGGGCTGGCTGGCGCGGCCGACTGGTCTGGCAAAGTCCTGAAGCTGGGGGTAGACCCCACGTATCCACCGTTGGAATACAAGAACCAGGATGGCACGCTGACCGGCTTCGGGGTCGACATCGCCGAGGCGCTGTGTGCCGAGTTGAAGGCCCGCTGCATTTGGGTTGAAAGCAGCTGGGACGGCATGATCCCGGCGCTGCTGGCGCGCAAGTTCGATGCGGTGGCGTCGTCGATGACCGTGACGCCCAAGCGCCTGGAGCAGATTGCGTTCACCGACAAGGTCTCCAATGCGCCGGCCCGGTTGGTCGTCAAGCGTGGATCGGGCCTGCTGCCCACCCTCGAGTCGCTCAAGGGCAAACGCATTGGCGTGGAGCAGGGTTCGACTCAGGAGGCGTATGCCAAAGCCGTCTGGGGTTCGAAGGGCATCGACGTGCTCTCCTATCAAAATCAGGATCAGGTGTACGCGGACCTGGTGGTGGGCCGACTCGATGCCTCGTTGCAAGGGGCCATTCAAGCCAGCTACGGGTTCCTCAACACCGCGCAGGGCAAGGACTATGAATTTGCCGGCGCCACCCTGGATGACCCGACCTTTTTCGGCGTCGGTGACGGCATCGGTTTGCGCAAGAGCGATGTCGAGTTACGCGAAGACTTGAACAAAGCCCTGGCGACGATTCTCGCCAATGGCACTTACGCGCGGATCAATAAAAAGTACTTCGATTTCGACGTCTACGGCGCGAAGTAACGCCCCTTCGACCTTTGAAACAGAGCGGTCGCCTGGCTGCTCCATCGCAGCATCCCCCTTCACCTCGACCTAATAAGAACAAGGAGAGTGAAATGCTTCTGGAAGGCTTTGGCCCGCAGATCCTGCTGGGCACCCTGGCCACTATCAAACTGGCGTTATGGTCATTGTTGATCGCGGTCCTGGCCGGGCTGCTCGGCGCCAGTTCCAAGTTGTCCTCCAACCGTTTGTTGCGAGCGCTGGCCACCGGTTATACGACGGTGATTCGCAGCATGCCGGACCTGGTGATCATGCTGTTGCTGTTCTTCAGCCTGCAAATGCTGCTCAACCGGATGACCGATTGGCTGGGCATCGCTCAGATCGACATCGACCCGTTTCTGGCCGGTGTCATCACCTTGGCTTTCATTTACGGGGCTTACTTTACCGAAACCTTTCGCGGCGCCTTCCAGGCCGTCCCGGCTGGCCAGCTCGAAGCGGCAAGGGCCTACGGCATGACCCGTGGCAAAACCTTTCGCAAAATCCTGTTCCCGCAAATGCTCCGTCACGCACTGCCGGGCATTGGCAATAACTGGCAGGTGTTGATCAAGTCGACCGCGCTGGTATCGATCATCGGCCTGACCGATGTCATCAAAGCCACGCAGGATGCGGGCAAGGGCTCGATGCAGTTCTTCTATTTCACGCTGGTCGGCGGCCTGATCTACCTCGCCATCACCACGGTGTCCAACGTTGTCTTGATGTGGCTTGAACACCGCTATTCGGTGGGTGTCAGGAAGGCGGCGCTATGACCGGCATTCTCGAAAATTACTGGCAGGCGTATCTGTGGAGTGACGGGCCACACTTTTCCGGGTTGGCAGTGACCTTGTGGCTGCTCATTCTTTCGGTGGTGACGGGCTTCCTGCTCGCGGTGCCGTTGTCGATTGCCCGCGTCAGCCGCAACCCGCTGATCCGTCTACCGGTCTGGTGCTACACCTACGTGTTTCGCGGCACTCCGTTGTACATCCAGCTGCTGTTTTTCTACACCGGGGTGTACAGCTTGCACGTGGTTCGTTCCCAGGACTTTCTCAACGCGTTTTTCCGTGACGGGTTCAACTGCACGGTGCTGGCGTTCGCGCTCAATACCTGTGCCTACATGACCGAAATTTTCGCCGGTTCCATCCGGGCGACCGCCCATGGCGAAATCGAAGCCGCCAGCGCCTACGGGATGAGCCGGTTCACCCTCTATCGTCGGATCATTCTGCCGTCGGCGTTGCGTCGGGCCCTGCCGTTTTTCAGCAATGAAGTGATTCTGATGCTGCATTCCACCTCGGTGGCGTTTACCGCCACAGTCCCTGATTTGCTGAAGATTGCCCGGGACGTCAACTCGGCGACCTATGCATCCTTTGCCGCATTCGGAATCGCCGGGGTGCTGTATGCCAGCAGCGCGTTTTTCCTGATCTGGCTGTTTCGTCGCGGCGAACTGCATTGGCTCGGCTACCTCAAACCGCGGACGCACTGACCCCTCACTGGACATGCTCGAATGTATAAATTGATCGTTGAAGATGTGCATAAGAACTACGGCAGCCATGAAGTATTGAAGGGTGTCTCACTCAAGGCCAGGGCGGGTGATGTGATCAGCATCATTGGCTCTTCGGGGTCGGGGAAAAGTACCTTCTTGCGCTGTATCAACCATCTCGAACAACCGTCCGCCGGGCGCATCATCGTCAATGCCGAAGAGCTGCTGACCCGCAAGAATTCACTGGGCGATTTGTGTGCGGTCGATCCCGCGCAGTTGCAGGTCATGCGCAGCAAGTTGTCGATGGTGTTCCAGCACTTCAATCTGTGGAGCCACATGACGGTGCTGGAAAACATCATCGAGTGCCCGATGAGCGTGCTGGGTGTCGATCGGGCGGAGGCTCTGGACCGGGCGCGGCATTACCTCGCCAAGGTGGGCTTGCCGGCTAAGGTCGAGACTCAGTATCCGGTTCAGCTGTCCGGTGGCCAGCAACAACGCGTTGCCATCGCTCGTGCGCTGGCCATGGAACCGCAAGTGATGCTGTTCGACGAACCGACTTCCGCCCTGGACCCCGAGCTGGTGGGCGAGGTGCTCAAGGTCATGCAGCAGCTGGCCGAAGAGGGCCGGACAATGGTGGTGGTCACCCATGAGATGGCGTTTGCCCGGCAGGTATCGAACCACGTCATGTTTTTGCATCAGGGCCGGGTGGAAGAACAGGGCGCACCGAATACCGTGCTGGAGCAGCCTCGGAGTGAACGGTTGCAGCAGTTTTTGGCGGGAAGTCTCAAGTAGCGTAAAACCCTTGCCCGGTTGTCGAGGCGGCCGATCTGTCTTTTGTTGATCGTGTACATATCCGTTTCTGCGATTACGGCTGCTTAGGGTTCCGCCCTTACGGCGGGTCACTTGGAAAAGCCCCACGTAACCAAGGGCTCTTGCCCCGCCATTCGGTGCCTCGCCCAGGATCGGCATGCCCTCACTCCGGCATTGCTCCGGGGGCCCGCCGCCATCGGCCATCCATGGCCGGGGGCGGCTACCGCGGCATCCTTGCCGCGGTGCCCCCTGCGCAATGCCTGCGTTCGGCCTCTGGGAAAGGGGCGGCAGATCTGAAGCCAAAGCAAAGCAACAGCAACGGCAAGATCAAAAGATCGCAGCCTCGCTTCGCTCGACAGCTCCTACAGGCGGGAGTGGGTGTACGCACGCTTCTCACCACTCAACAGGCCGAGCGTTAGCTCGCCTGCAGCTTTTGATCTTGATGCACCGCCGCCTCGAGAGGCCGAGTGGAGGTTCTGCGCAGTGGGCAACCCGGCATGGATGCCGGGTTAGCCGCCCCCGGCCATGGATGGCCGATGGCGGCGGGCCCACGGAGCAGGACCGGAGCGAGGGCATGCCGAGCCTAGGCGAGGCACCGAACGAAAGTGGCAAAAGCGCTTTGGTTACTTTCCGCCGGGCCGCGCAGGCTTTTCGAAAGTGACTCGCTGTAAAAGCGAAACCGCCAGCAGCCGTGACCGCAGAAACGGATATGTCCCCAACCGTAAGTCAGCAGCATTACGCCGTTGGTCGAGACAACCATGCGAATCTTCTCGCGTAGATCAACCTTTCGGGTGTTTGATGAGGCATAGTCGCCTGGCATCAGGCGGCTCATACCCGTCAGGGGGCATAAAAAGGGCGAACGGGAAGATTCGCCCTGTGATCAGGATTCAGGGAGCGTCATGGGTCATCCGTCCGTTAACAATCAAATTGAACAATCCCGCCATGGCGTGCCTCGGGTCGCCGAGCAGGTCGGGGCAACGATCAAGGTCCGCTCTGTGGTGATTCTGCTGGTCGCGGTGTGCCTGTCCATGACGGCTATCGTGATTTGGGAGTCCTGGAACTCGCGCCAGTACCATCTGCACGACAAAGAAGTGGCGATGTCCAACCTTGCCCAGACCCTGGCCTCGCAGGCGCAGGCGTCGATCAAGCAGGCCGATACGCTGCTGTTTACTGTGGTGGATCGCCTCGAAAACGACGGTGTGGAGCAGGCCCGGCTGCCCGAACTGGAGCGATTGCTCAGGGTCCTGCGCAGTGAGTTGGGCCAACTCCATGGCTTGTTCGTGTATGACGAAAAAGGTCGGTGGATCGCCAATTCCAATGGCGCCGTCGTGCCCAATGCGAACAATGCCGACCGTGAGTACTTCATCTTCCACCGTGATCATCCTGATCGTGGGCCTCACATTGGCCCGCCGATCAAGAGCCGTTCGAGCGGTGAATGGATCATGACGGTTTCCCGCCGTATCAATCATCCGGATGGCAGCTTTGCCGGCGTGGCGCTGGCAACCATCTATCTCAGCCATTTCCTTGAGCTCTACAACAGCATCGACATGGGCGGCAACGGTGTGATCAACCTGATTGCCGCCGACGCCACAATCGTCGTTCGCCGACCGTTCAAAGAAACAGAAATCGGCCTCAGCGTTGCCAAGGGACCGCTGTTTACGCAACTGTTGCCCAAGGGCAATTCCGGCACGGCAACGGTCAAGTCCTATGTGGATGGGGTCGAGCGCGTGGTCGGATTTCGCAGGGTCGACGGTTATCCGCTGATCATCTTCGCTGCGCTGAATAAAGATGAAGTTCTGAAAGGTTGGCGGGATGAGGCATTGCTCAGTGCCGGGATCTTCTCGTTATTCCTGGGGTTTCTGGGCGTCCTCGGTTATCGCCTCATTCGCCTCATGACGCAGCAGAATCACATGCAGAGCGTATTGCTGGATGCACAGGAAAAACTCATCGAGGTCAACCGCAGTCTTGAGTTGCTGGCCTTGGAGGATGCCCTGACCGGGTTGTCCAACCGGCGTCAGTTCGACCTGTTCATCCTCGCCGAAATGGGCCGCGCCAGGCGCAACCAGACCCACCTCGCGCTGCTGATGATCGATGTCGATCACTTCAAGAGCTTCAACGATCTTTACGGCCATGTGGCCGGCGATGAGTGTTTGCGCAACATCAGCACGATCATCAGGGACAACATCAAGCGCCCCGGCGATCTGGCTGCGCGCTATGGCGGCGAAGAGTTTGCGGTGGTCCTGCCCGGGACCGACTATGTGGGGGCGTTTCTGGTGGCGGAAAAGATCCGTCGCGCGGTTCAACAGGCCGGCATCGAGCACAGTGAAGGGGCTGAAGGCACGGTGACGGTCAGCCTGGGCGTCGCCGCTTATGATCCGGCGTCCCAGGTCCAGCCCGATGATTTGGTAGGGGCCGCCGACAAGGCGCTTTATGTGGCCAAGGCCAGCGGCCGGAACATGAGCGTCATTGCCAACTGAGTTCAAACAAACCGGTCACTGCCCTGAACCAGTTTGGTGGACAGGTACGATTGCTTGAGTTTTTCCAGCCACCAGCCCAGGGCGCGGCCGTCATGATCGCCACGCCAACCGGCATACAAAATGTTCGGCTCGCGCGGATCGGCCATCTGTTTTTCAATCAGTGTGCCGTTTTTCAGTAGCGAGCCGACCCGGTGCTTCGGTAACCAACCCACGCCCAACCCGTCGCACTGGGCGAGGATCTTGGCGCGCATGGTCGGCACAGCGAGCACCGGTTGGCCGCCGGAGACGCCGTAAGTGCTGCCCTCGGTAACCCTGGACGAATCTGCCACGACAATCGCCCGGTGCTGCGCAACCATGGCGCGTGAAATCGGCTCCTGGGCCTTGGCCAGCGGGTGCTTGGGCGACACCGCGAATACCCATTCCATTTCCCCCAGTTGCATCCAGCGCAAGGATGGGATCGCCGGTGGCTCGTTGGTGGCGCCGATGATCAAGTCTGCGCGGCCTTCACGCAGGGCTTCCCAAACACCTTTGAGGACTTCCTGAGTGATGCGCAACGGCACGCCGGATTCCAGCGCATCGAACTCGTGAATCACCGGGATCAACGCTTCGAATTCGAGCAACTCATCGGTGACGATCCATAGCCGGCTCTCCCAGCCATTGGCCACTTGTTGCACCCGCTGGGTCAGCCGCGAGACGTCTTGCATCAGTCTCGCTGCCTCGTTCACCAGCAATTCACCCGCCGGGGTCAGCTGCAAGCGGTAGCGACGGCGGTCGAACAGCAAGGCGTCAAAGCGTTCCTCCAGTTGCCGCGCCGCGTAGGACACTGTCGAGGGCGCCTTGCCCAAGTGGGCCGCGGCCCGGGACAGGCTGCCGGTTTCGCGGATGGCTTCCAGCAAGGTGAGATCTTCAATCGACAACATGGTCTGAATCCTCGAATCGGCTTCAGGTTGCCCGACGTAACTTCCACAGCCTGAACAATCTAAGGTAGACCAGCACGTTGATCGCCAACACCACGCTGCCCAGTCCCAGCTGAATCGCCGGTGTCAGGCCCGCCGGGTAAATGACCGGCCACACGTAATGTTCGATGAATCCGCCGCCATAGCCGGTTTGCCCGGCCGCGTCGCGCATGAGGTTTTCCCACTCGGTCAGCGGGCAGATCAGGTGGAAGACTTCCACCGACACGCCCCACGCAGCCGCAGGCAGGTGCCACCAGATCAAGGGGCGCCATTTGAGCACCAGCAGCCCGCCGAACAGCACGAACAGAATGAACAACAGATGAAACAGGACCAGCCCGTCGGCGGCGATTCGGTAAAGCATGTCGACTCCCTGACGCGTTATACGAATGGCTCCATGGTACTCGGGCTGGTTGCTGGCGCTCTATCGATTGTTGCTGTTCAACGCCGCCAGCACCTCCTTCAGACGCACCGCCATGGCTTCGCTGCTGCGTTGCATCGGTGCGCGCAGTTCGTCGTCGATCAAGCCTTCAAGGGCCAGGGCGGTTTTCACCGGGGCGGGATTGGGCTCGATGAACAGGCTGTGAATCAGCGGCAGCAGTTGGAAGAATGTCGCTCGACCCGCCGCTAACCGGTTGTCGCGGATCTGTTGATACAACGCCACGAACAGCTCCGGATGAACATGCGCCGAAGCGGCAATCGCGCCTTTGGCGCCCAGGCACAAAGCGCTGAAGATCTGGTTATCTTCGCCGCACAGCACGTCGACCTTGCCGCTGCCTAGCAGTGCCAGGGTGTTGGCCTGATTGCCGCCGCAATCCTTGATCGCGACGATTCGCTCATGGGCGACGATGTTGAGCAGGGTTGCCTGCTCGAACGCCACGCCGGTGCGGTAAGGGATGTCGTAAAGAATGAGCGGAACGCTGGAGGCATCGGCGACAGTTTTGAAAAACGCTTCGAGGCCCGCCTGGGAGGGCGGATGTAATACGGCGGCGGTACCAGCAAACCGGCCAGTGGACGTTTCAGGATTTCGCTCTGAAATTGCAGCAGCTCGGTCATATTGTTGCCGGCCAGGCCCATGACCACCCGTTCAGCCGGCACCTGCACCAGCACCGCATCGAGCACCGCCAGTTGCTCGTGTTTGCTCAGTGCTGCCGCTTCCGCCGTGGTGCCGCAGACCACAACGCCATCGACACCTTTTTCCAGCAGATGATTGACCAGCCGGCGCAAGCCGACGAAATCGATCGCACCGTTGCGAAACGGCGTAACGAGGGGAACCCAAATACCTTGAAACGATGACATGCACTGACTCCTGAAGGTTGACCGAATTCGTCACCGTCAGAAGCGTAGAAGGCAGAAAGCAAGGGGAGGGTGTCCGTCGCGCTCAATGTCCTGTCAGCTCATCTGACGGGACAGCGCGCCCCGGTCACATGAGCGACTGTTTCTTCGATTTGAGGGCGTGCGCAACGCAACCTTGCGCCTTGGCATTCAAGCCAATGACGACAGTGTTGAGGTTGAAGGTTGCGGACATACTTGCTTACACCCTGAATGAGGCGCTCAGTTTTAAAAGCCGGCGCGATGTTTGTCAATCGCGAAAATCAGCGAGCTCCGCACGCATTCTGCCGTTGTGCCTGGCCGCGGACCAAGTGCGCAAGATTGTTCAAGCCTTCGGCCAGCGACTGCTGGCACAGTCTGAGGTCTTTCCCTGGTTGTAGAGCGTTATGTCCAATTCACTCATGCCGCGCAGTGCCTTTCTTCGCGGCGCTGCGGCGATCATGCCGTTGTCCCTCGCCACCGCGCCGTGGGGGCTGCTGGCCGGCTCCATGGCCATCGAGGCCAATCTCACGCCCCTGCAAGGCCTGGGGTTGTCGAGCATCGTATTTGCCGGGGCGGCGCAACTGGTGGCGATCGGCATGCTCAAGGGCGGTGCCGGGATCTTTTCGATTTTGCTGACCACGCTGCTGCTGACCTCCCAGCATTTGCTCTACGGCATGAGCATGCGTTCGGTGATTTCGCCGTTGCCGGGCCGCTGGCGTGTGGGGTTGGGCTTTTTGCTCACCGATGAGTTGTTCGCCCTGACCAGTGCGCATGACAAACAACAGTTCAACCGCTGGTACGCGTTGGGTGTCGGCCTGACGTTTTACATCGCCTGGAACCTCTTCACCCTGGCCGGCATTGTGCTGGGCAGCAGCATTCCGGGCCTGGAACACCTGGGGCTGGATTTCTCCATCGCGGCGACCTTTATTGCCCTGATCACCCCGGTGGTGCGGAACGTGCCGACCGTGGTGTGCGTGGCGGTGTCGTTGTTCTGCTCGGTGCTATTCAGCTACTGGCAATGGGGCTCGGCGCTGGTGCTGTCGGGGTTGGCGGGCATGACCGCCGGCTTTATCTGCAACAAATTCTACGGTGGACGCACATGATGGTCTGGGCGGTTATTTTTGGCATGGGGCTATTGGTGTTCCTCAACCGCTATGTGTTTCTGGAGCCGCGGCTGCCCTTGCGCTTGAGCAGTAATGCGCGGCAGTTCCTGGGTTTTGCGGTGCCGGGCATGCTGACGGCGATCTGTGGGCCGATCGTGTTCATGCCGGACAAGCAGCTGAATCTGCAGTGGGACAACCCGTACTTGATCAGTTCGCTGGTGGCGGTGGGGCTGGTGCTTTACACCCGCAATACCTTGCTCAGCATGTTGTTGAGCATGGGGTTTTTCTTTTTGCTGCGTTGGTGGCTCTAAGTCGTTCCCGTCGAAACTGTTCTACGCTTAAAAGGGACCCCTACAGGAAGAGAGGTGAGCATGGCTAATGATCCAAAGCGTCCGGACCCGGATGAAGAGCTGGATGAACCCACGGAAGAGGAAATCGAGCGCCAGAGGCGTTCGACGCCGGACTGGAAGCACCCCGACGACGGTAAAGAGTTGTCAGATCGCGACCAGGAGCGTCCGCTGAAGCCTTGACCGATCAGCACATACAAAAAAGCCCCGCTATCAAGCGGGGCTTTTCGTTGGGCGATTATTAAATCAGATCGCTTCATTCCAGCGAATGTGCGTAATACCCAATTGCTGCGCTTTGATGCGCGCGGTTTCGAGGTCGGCGTGTGCGGCGATTTGACGACCGGAGTCGGGATAAGCATGGGCGGACGCCGAATGTATTGCCTCGACATCCGAGAACTGTTCGGCCAGTTTGAAAAAGTGCTGGCGAACGCCGTCGAACATATAGTGCACGGCATAGGGGATGAGTTTGCTCATGTATTCCTCCTTGGACCGAAGCTCAGTTATTGAGAGTGGCTCGATGTCGGGTTCGTTCAGTTCTTTGACTGAATGAACCCGGCCCATCAACTCAAACCTCTTCCAACGCCAGAAAATCGGGGTGGGAGGCCCGATAACCCAAGGTCTTGTCGATCCAGGCGTTCAGCTCGTTGACCATGACCGGAGGTTTACCCGGATAGCGTTCGAGGGTTGTACGCAGGAGGTCGCCGATAGTGGCAATTGAATTCAGGTTGCGGGTCTGTATGTATTGCCCGATAAAACAGTCGAGTGGGTAATGTTCTGTCTTCGAAACATAAACACACGCCAGACCATCGACTTGATTAATTGTGAAATCGTCGCGCAATTTAATTCTCTGCAAGGCTTGTTGTTGTAAGGATTTCCTTGGTTTATTGACTCTTTGGTCAATTGCGGGGTGCCGAAGGGAATGCGGCGCGCATGCTATCCATAGTTATTCGAAATGTATCGAAATGTCAGACAGGCGGTTAATAGTTAAATCGCCAAACAAAGGCAAGTTTTTCTTGGGTGAAACGACATGTGTAACGATTAAGTGTGGAATATGTATATATAACTGTTGCTTATGCCTGCATATATGTCTGTATTGATATGTTTATGGCATTTCATCAATCAGATTTCAGCTTAGTTGCTCAGATCACATGGGCGCGCTGCAACTCGGTCAACGACAAGGCCTTGAGGCGAGCGAGCAGCGGGTCGCGCCGGTCACGGGGATGGGCCAGTTGCACTGCAAGCTCCTGACGAATGCTGCTGGGACGATTGTCCATCACCAGCACCCGATCACTGAGGTACAGCGCTTCATCCACGTCGTGGGTCACCAGCAGCAGGGCGATGGCGTGACGTTCGGCCAGTTGCAGCAGCAAGTCCTGCAATTTCATGCGGGTGAAGGCGTCCACCGCGCTGAAGGGTTCGTCGAGCAACAGCACCTGCGGTCGTGAGTAGAGGCCGCGAGCGATCGCCACCCGCTGCGCCATGCCGCCGGACAGCGCTTTGGGCAGAGCTTGAGCAAAACCGCCGAGGCCGACTTCGTCGATCAGTTGCGCGACCCAGGCTTTGTCGTATTGGTTGTCGGCACTGAAACCGATGTTCTGTTCGACCGTCAGCCATGGCATCAGTCGCGGCTCCTGGAACACAAAAGCGACTTCCCCGGCGCTGCTGAGCACTTCGCCCTCAAAGTCCTTTTCCAGGCCGGCAATGATCCGCAGCAACGTGCTTTTCCCGCAGCCGCTGGGCCCCAGCAGGCTGATGGCTTCCCGGGGTTGCAATTGCAAATGGATGTTCTTGAGCACGGTGGTGGCGGCGAAGGTTTTGCGCTCGACGCGAATGTCCAGCAGGTGGTCGGTCATGGCTCAATCCTCTGCGTTTTGGCCGTTGAAGGTGTCGCGCCAAGCGAGGAAACGTTTCTCCAGGCCGGCGAGGATGCCGTCGCTGAGTTTGCCCAGCAGCGCCAGCACGATGATTGCCGCCAGCACGATGTCCGGGCGTGAAGTCTCGCGGCCGTCGCTGAGCAGATACCCCAAGCCTTTGGTCGCGGCGATCAGTTCGGCGGCGACCAAAAACATCCAGGCCAGGCTCATGCCGCTGCGCAACCCGGTGAACAGGCCGGGCAGGGCGGCGGGCAGCAGAATGCGGCGCACCAGTCGGCGACGGCTGAAACCGTACATCTGCCCGACTTCCACCAGTTTGCGGTCGATGTCGCGGATCGCCGCGACACCATTGAGGTACACCGGGAAGAAGGCGCCGATGGCGATCAGGACGATTTTCGAGGTCTCGTCGATGCCCAGCCACAGCAGCAACAGCGGCACCCAGGCCAGGCTTGGAATCGAGCGCAGGCCGGCGAACGTCGGCTCCAGCCAGGCTTCGGCTTCGCGGCTCAAACCGACCCACGTGGCGAACACCAGGGCCAGACCGGCACCGATGGCGAAACCCAGCAGCACCCGCAACAGGCTGGCGCTGATGTGCTTCCACAGCGCGCCTTCGGCGAGGTCTCTCAAGGTCAGCGCGATCTCGCTGGGGGCCGGCATTTGGTAAGACGGCAACCAGCCGATACGCACGACGAATTCCAGCAGCAGGATGATCAGCACCGGTAGGGCGAGGGCCTTGAGGCGGAGTTTCCAGGCGTTGTTGAGGCGTCGGAATGCGGGCAATGCCAGCGGGGCGGACAGGTGTTTGCTTTTGCTGGTCATTGGGTTCTCCGGTCACGACGAATCAAGATCAAGAGATCGCAGCCTCGTTTCACTCGACAGCTCCTGCACGAGCCACGGTTTCTTTGAAGCCGGTGTGGATCAGTTGATCGATCACTTGATCGACATTCACCCCACGACGAACCAGTTCTTCGGAAACCAGGATCGGTGCGGCAGCCTTGGAGGCGATCACGTCCTTGGCGGTCAATTGCGGGTTGCTCAGGTCGGTGCGCGACAATTGCAGCTTGGCCACTTCCAGCGGCAGACCGGATTCGGTGGCGAGCAGTTTCGCCAGTTCGTCAGGATTTTTTACCGCCCAGTCGCGTGCCTTTTCGTACGCTTTCAGGACGGTTTCGATGGTCTGCGGATGCTCTTTCGCATAGGTGTCGGTGACGCTGACCACGCCGTAGCTGTTGAAATTAGTGTTGCGATAGAGCAACCGGGAACCGGCCTGAACCTGGCTCGCGGCCATGTGCGGATCGAGTCCGGCCCAGGCGTCGACGTCACCTTTTTCCAGCGCGGTGCGACCGTCCGGGTGCTGCAAATGCACCAGTTCCACATCGTCTTTGCTCAGGCCTGCCTGTTGCAGGCTGCGCAGAGTAAACAGGTATGGATCGGTGCCTTTGGTGGCGGCGATTTTTTTGCCTTTCAGATCGGCCACGGTCTTGTAGGGCGAGTCCTTGCGCACCACTAGCGCCGTCCATTCGGCGCGGCTGTAGACGTAAACCGATTTGATCGGGCTGCCATTGGCGCGGCTCAGCACAGCGGCGAGGCTGGCGGAGGAGGCGAAGTCGACGCCGCCGCTGTTGAGGTATTCCAGCGAGCGGTTGCTGCCCTGGCTCAGCACCCAGCCGACCTTGGTCTGTGGCAGGGCTTTTTCCAGAAAGCCGAAGTGTTTGAGCACCAGGCTCACGGGCGAGTAATAGGCGTAATCCAGATGCACTTCGGCCGGTGGCGCTTCAGCGGCCTGGGCAAGCGGTAGCAGGCTCAGCGCCAGGGCGCAGGCGCTGAGCAGAGACCTGACGTGGGGAAAACGGAAGGTGGTTTTCATGGGACAGCTCCAGGCAAGGCGGCGAGGTTCTTATTTCCAAAAAATCAATTTTTATAAATGCTTCCTGCATAAAAGGAATATTGCAGGCTCTGTGCCATGTTTTACGTGACGAGTGTTTTGAAGGCCTTGGCGCTGAAGCAGGGGCAGAGAAATGTTCAAGGGAAAACAGTCTGTTTAGTCGCTGTTGCTGGGCAAACACCGTTCGCTGCTGGTCATGAGCTTATGCATTAATCGAATTTTAAAAGCTTCTTGTAAGAGCGTTATGGTCTATCTCAATAACCCTCAAGGAGCCCCCGATGAACCTGTCCCGATTCGTGCGCAGTCTGCTGGCCAGCGCACTGTTCGCCGCACCGCTGGCTTACGCCGCCGAGCCCGTCGTCCTGCACGTCGGTGATCAGAACTACTACAACGTTCGCGCTTCGGTGGAGGCGTCGGGCGTACTGAAAGACGCGCCTTATACTGTCGACTGGAAGCACTTCCAGACCGCCGCGCCACTGGCCGAAGCGCTGAATACCGGCGCGCTGGATCTGGGTTTTCTCGGCGATTCGGGTTTTCTGTTCCTCGCCGCCAAGCAGGCACCGGTGAAACTGATCGGCGTGTCGCGGCAAAACCCCGACACCATCGCCTTGCTGGTGCCCAAGGATTCGCCGGTCAAAACCATCGCCGACCTGAAGGGTAAGAAAGTCGCTTACTGGCCCGGCGCCTGGAGCCAGCAACTGACCCTGCGCGCCCTGGAAAAAGCCGACCTGCCGGAAGACTATGTCGACTTCATCAAACTGATGCCGATCGATGCCGCCGCCGCGTTACCTCAGGGCAGTATCGACGCGTTCCCGGTCTGGGAACCTTACATCTCCCAGCAGATTCTGTTCTCCGGCGCCCGGCCGATCCTCACCGCCAAGAACCTGATGCCCGGCCTGAGCGCCATCGCCGCGTCGACACCGTCGATCGACAGCAAACGCGAAGCCATTGCCGACTTTCTGGTGCGCCTGAAAAAGGCCCGGGCCTGGGTCGACAACCACACCGACGAGTACGCCGATCTCTGGGCGAAGAAAGCCAACCTTGACCAGAACGTTTCGCGCCATTGGTTGCGTCAGGCCCACATGACCGTCGGCCCGGTGGATGCGCAGGCCGCCAAGGATCTGCAAAGCACCGCGGACTTCCTGTTCAAGGTAAAAGCGCTGCCGGCTGCGTTGGCGACTGCACCGATTATCGACAGCTCGTTTCAGCAGGCGTTTGCCCAGTAACCCACGATGCCGGGCAGCACTGGAACCAAACACTGTGTACCCTTATCCAACCTCGGCCTGCAGCGACCTGCGGGCCGACGAAGGATAAATGGGCAAAACATGAAACGGCTGTTCAAGGTTCTCTCTGCACTCATCATCGCCACAGGGCTGGTTGGGTGTATCGCTTCTCCCATCGAAATGACGCCGCAGACCGAACAGCGTCTGAGCGCACAACCACCGATCCGTTTTTTGCTGACCTTCGACGACGGTCCCAGCGCCTCGAGTTTCTGGAATCCGACGATGACGGTGCTCGACAGTCTGGCGACGAACCCGGTGCAGCCGAACCTCAAGGCGGTGTTCTTCGTGCAGACCCGTGCCTCACGAGCCGGCGGCAGTGAAATAGGTCGCCAGGTCATGCAGCGCGAACAGGCCGACGGTCAGATCCTGGGCTTCCACACTGCCACGCCCGGACACACCAACCATCGCTCCCTGGACCCACAGGAACTGGAACAATCCCTCACCAACGGCAGCGCCGACATCGCCGCGATCACCGGTGCGCCACCGACCCTGGTGCGCCCGCCATTCTGGAACTATGACAAACGGGTCTTCGCCGCCTATCAGCAGCACGGCATGCACGTATTGCTGACCGACCTGAGCGCCAATGACGGCAAGATCTGGGGCTTCAACGCCAGCCCCCGGCGGCGGGCCCACTTCTTGCGCACAATGTCCGAAGTGCGCGAGCGCATCGCCCTTGGCGAGTTGCCGGTGGTGGACGGGGTGATTCCGGTGGTGGTGACCTTCCACGACCTCAATCGCTACACCGCCCGGCATACTCGCGAATACCTGCAAATCCTTCTCGACAGCGCACAAGCAACCGGTGTGAAAACCGCCGATAAGCCGTTTTACGACGACACGGCAGCACTGCAACGGGCCGCCATGGCGCGTACTGTTCGCGACAGTTCACAGCCGGTTAAATTACCGGGGCTCTGGAACTGGATCTGGGGTGGGGATTCTCACTGAAAGGTCGCCAAAGTGAGAAACAGCTAACACTTTTTCGACCATTGGCGGGCGCAGGATTGGAAAAGCGCATCTATGCTGAGCAAGTTGGATCCGATTACCTGCCACGGAGGCGCCAGTCATGGTTTCAGTTCCTGAGCTTTGCCGCATTGTTGAGTCCGGTTTTCAACCGCTTTCCTGTGCCTGCACGGTAAATCCCGACGAAACGTTACGGATCAAAGTCTACGAACCCGCCACCGGGCGCATTGATCTGTTGATTACCGGTGTATCACCCGAACGGCTGACCAGCGTTCGCGATATCTCCAATCTGATTGGCGAGTTGCGCATCGAGATGCGCGCCGGTCGTCGGGCTTTCGCCGGCTGAAGTTGATCCATGTAGCAGCTGGCGTAGCCTGCGTTCGGTTCGGGCCGCGTTCGGACGTAGCAGTCGTAAAACTGACATCCACGGTTCACCTGAAACACCGCAGTGCCTGATTTCACGACTGCTGCGCAGCCGAACGCAGGCTTCGCCAGCTGCTACGGATCGCGTTACATCTGCAATTACTCCCGCGGTTGCAGTTCATCAATCATCTGCAAGCAATGATTCAACCCCGGCGATACGTCGCCCACGCGCCTGCTGAGAATAATCGGCGAGGTCGCGTTGTCTTCCAGCAGCGGCGTGAAACCGATGTCGTCGCGGTGCAGCAATTGCACCGAGGCCGGCACCAGGGTGACGCCGATTCCCGCTCCCACCAGACCGATGGCTGTTTGCAGCTCATTGGTCCATTGCGCCACATGGATGCTCACGCCATAGGATTCGAATAACGCGATCACATGGTCGGCGTAGCTCGGCCGTGGGTTGCCGGGGTACAGCACGAAGGGTTCTTTCGCCAATTCGCGAAGGCTGATCGGCCCGGCTAATAGCGGATGGCCGGCGGGCAGGGCGGCGACCAACCGGTCTTCAGTCAAAACAGTCTGGATGATCGCCGGGTCGTCGATGCGGATTCGGCCGAAACCAATGTCGATGCGCCCGGCCTTGAGCGCCTGTACTTGCTGCAACGTGGTCATTTCCGAGAGCCCAAGTTCAAGCTCCAGGGGCTCGCCGCTGCGCAAACGGCGA
Organism: Pseudomonas lyxosi; assembly: GCF_047758685.1. Classification (NCBI taxonomy): domain Bacteria; kingdom Pseudomonadati; phylum Pseudomonadota; class Gammaproteobacteria; order Pseudomonadales; family Pseudomonadaceae; genus Pseudomonas; species Pseudomonas lyxosi. Next base: position 5,634,211 of record NZ_CP180481.1, on the reverse strand, counting down.
ATCAGTTCCGGCAGCACGCCGTAGAGCGTCGATGGGGCGAAACCGATGCCCAGCCAGGTCTTTTCGCCCAGTCCGATCCGTCGCGTGTTGTCGCAGACCTTGCTCAGTTGCTCGAGCAGGGCGGTGGAGTGTTCATGGAAAAACCGGCCGGCGTCGGTCAGCTTCAGCGGCCGCCCGCGTTCCAGCAACAACACCCCGAGTTCATCCTCCAATTGCTGCATCTGCCGGCTCAGGGGCGGTTGGGCAATGTGCAGAAGCTCGGCGGCACGGGTGAAATTGAGGGTTTGAGCCAACACCTGAAAATACCGCAGGTGACGCAGTTCCATGGAGCCTCCAGATGCAAGTCGGTTGCATACCTTAAAGGTATCAAGTCAGACCAATTCTATATTGGCTTCCCGAAAAAAGCCGTACCAGAATCGGTTCCAGAACTTTAAGAACCTGACGGGTATCGACATGCTTGCAACAGCCATTGAATCGATCGAGACGATAATCGTCGATCTGCCGACCATCCGCCCGCACAAGCTGGCGATGCACACCATGCAGAACCAGACCCTGGTGATCATTCGCGTGCGCTGCGCCGACGGCATTGAAGGTGTTGGCGAATCCACCACCATCGGTGGCCTGGCCTATGGCAACGAAAGCCCTGAGAGCATCAAGACCAACATCGACCGACACTTCGCGCCGCTGCTGCTGGGCCAGGACAGCGCTAACGTGAATGCCGCGATGTTGCGCCTGGAGCGCAGCATCCGTGGCAACACGTTCGCTAAATCAGGTATCGAAACCGCCTTGCTCGACGCTCAGGGCAAACGCCTTGGGCTGCCGGTCAGCGAGTTGTTGGGCGGCCGCGTTCGCGATGCTCTGCCAGTGGCGTGGACCCTGGCCAGTGGTGACACCGACAAGGACATCGCCGAAGCGGAAAAAATGCTCGACCTGCGCCGCCACCGGATTTTCAAACTGAAAATCGGTGCCGGTGAGGTCAACCGCGACCTGGCCCACGTCATTGCGATCAAGAAAGCCCTGGGCGACCGCGCCAGCGTGCGGGTCGATGTCAATCAGGCCTGGGATGAAGCGGTCGCGTTGCGCGCCTGCCGGATCCTGGGAACCAACGGCATCGACCTGATTGAACAGCCGATTTCGCGCAACAACCGCGCCGGCATGGCGCGCCTGAACGCCATGAGCCCGGCGCCGATCATGGCCGACGAATCCATCGAGTGCGTGGAAGATGCGTTCAACCTGGCCCGTGAAGGCGCGGCCTCGGTGTTCGCCCTGAAAATCGCCAAGAACGGCGGCCCGCGTGCCGTGCTGCGAACCGCTGCGATTGCCGAAGCGGCCGGTATCGGCCTGTATGGCGGCACCATGCTCGAAGGTGGCATCGGCACCCTGGCCTCGGCCCATGCCTTTATCACGCTGAACAAATTGGCGTGGGATACCGAGCTGTTCGGTCCATTGCTGCTGACTGAAGACATTCTCAGCGAACCGCTGGTCTATCGCGATTTCGAGTTGCACGTGCCGAAAACACCAGGCCTAGGCCTGAGCCTCGATGAAGAACGTCTGGCGTTCTTCCGTCGTGACAAAACGTCTACTGCCATTCATCACGCCTGAGGAGAGCACTATGCTGTTCCACGTAAAAATGACCGTGAACCTGCCGGTCGACATGAATCCGCAAGCAGCCTCCCAATTGAAGGCTGACGAAAAAGCCCTGGCCCAGCGCCTGCAAGAGCAGGGCAAGTGGCGTCACCTGTGGCGCATCGCCGGTCACTATGCCAATTACAGCGTTTTTGACGTCGACAGCGTGCAGGAACTGCACGACCTGCTCATGCAATTGCCGCTGTTTCCGTACATGGCGATCGAGGTCGACGCGATGTGCCGGCATCCTTCTTCCATTCGCGAGGATGACCGCTGAACCCAGCCTGTTCAGTTCGCTACGCTAATAATTACAAGATGAGGAACCCACCAAAATGAACGTCAAGATTTCCCACACTGCCAGTGTCCAGAAGTTTCTCGAAGAGGCCAGCGGCCTGCTCAACGATGCCGGCGACCCGCGGGTCAAGGCCTTGGTTTACCGCATCCTGCGTGATTCGGTGAACATCATCGAAGACCTGGCCGTGACCCCGGAAGAGTTCTGGAAAGCCGTCAACTACCTCAACGTGCTGGGTGCGCGTCAAGAGGCTGGGTTGGTGGTGGCCGGGCTCGGTCTGGAGCATTACCTCGACCTGCTGATGGACGCCGAAGACGAGCAGGCCGGCAAGGCCGGCGGCACACCGCGGACCATCGAAGGCCCGCTGTACGTGGCGGGTGCGCCGCTGTCGGAAGGCGAAGCGCGACTGGATGACGGCGTCGATCCGGGTGTGGTGTTGTTCATGCAGGGCCAGGTCAAGAACACCGCCGGCGAACCGTTGGCCGGTGCGGTGGTGGATGTCTGGCACGCCAACACCGGCGGTACTTACTCCTACTTCGATACCACTCAATCGGAGTTCAACCTGCGTCGTCGTATCGTCACCGATGTCGAGGGTCGTTATCGCTTTCGCAGCATCGTGCCGTCGGGCTATGGCTGCCCGCCGGACGGTCCGACCCAGCAACTGCTCGATCAACTGGGCCGTCATGGTCAACGGCCGGCGCACATTCACTTCTTCATCTCGGCGCCGGATCATCGTCACCTGACCACCCAGATCAACCTCGATGGCGATCAGTACCTGCACGACGATTTTGCCTATGCCACTCGCGATGAGCTGATTGCCAAAATCACCTTCAGCGACGATCCACAGCGTGCAGCGGCCCATGGCGTCAGCGGTCGTTTTGCCGAAATCGACTTCGATTTCACCTTGCAGACCTCCGCGCAACCCGACGAGCAGCAACGCCACGAGCGGGTCCGCGCACTCGAGGACTGATATCCTCGAACAACGGAACCGGGCCACGAGATAACCGACTGTTTATCTCGTGGTCTTCGGCGTTTCGACCCTGGAATGGCCCGACGTTACCTATAACAACAATGAGAGTGACCCGATGATGCAAGCGCAACTGTTGAGTCAGCGCAGCACCGTATTCGACCACGCCGACCCTTACGCGGTGTCGGGCTACGTCAATCAGCATGTCGGTAACCATTGCATTCTGATGCCCCGGGCCGGGCGACCGCTGGCCAGCCTCAATCACCGCAAGTTTGCCAGCCTCGACCTGTGCCGCATCAGCTATGGCGGCAGCGTACGGGTCACCTCCGGCGCGCTGGAAAGCATCTATCACCTGCAAGTGTTGCTGCGCGGCAACTGCCTGTGGCGCGGCCACGGCCAGGAACACTACTTCGCGCCCGGCGAATTGCTGCTGATCAATCCTGACGATCCGGTGGACCTGACGTATTCCGACGATTGCGAAAAATTCATCCTCAAAGTCCCCACTACGTTGCTGGAATCCGTGTGCGATGAGCAGCGCTGGCGCTATCCGGGGCAGGGCGTGCGGTTTCTGGAGAACCGTTATCAGCTCGATGAACTGGAAGGCTTTGTCGGTCTGCTGGCGATGATTTGCCAGGAAGCCGAGGCCACCGAGCAGATTCCCAAGGTGCAGGAGCACTACGCACAAATCATCGTCAGCAAGATGCTCAGCCTGATGAAGACCAATGTCAGCCGGATCAGTCTCGGCTCACAGACGGCCACGTTCGAGGTGATTGCCGACTATATCGCGGGCCACCTCAAACAGGACATCGACAGCGAAGAACTGGCGCGCCAGGCGCGGATGAGTCTGCGCTCGTTGTACGGATTATTTGAACGCAACGCCGGCACCACGCCGAAAAACTACATCCGGCAAAAACGCCTTGAACGCATCAACGCCTGCCTGAGCGACCCGACCTGCAACGTGCGCAACGTCACGGAAGTGGCGATGGATTACGGCTTCCTGCACCTGGGCCGGTTCTCCGACAGCTACCGCAAACAGTTTGGCGAACTGCCGTCGGACACCCTCAAACGCCGCCACTGAAACACCGCAAATCACCTGTAGCAGCTGCCGAGCTTGCGAGGCTGCGTTCGAGTGCGTAGCGCTCGCCAACCGGAACAATGCGGTCTGCCTGAAATACCGTGCTAGCCATTTTGCGAGTGCTGCGCACTCGAACGCAGCCTCGCAGGCTCGACAGCTGCTACGTGTACGTGCACACCGCCCATTGCACAAAACGGATACAGGTCTGCACCCAGCGGATAGTCCGCCACTTCCCCCCGTCCTAGCATGGCCCTGCCTGAATAAAAACAATGGAGGCGGCGGCCATGTCCCTGCGACCCGAATACCTTCACTCCCTGCTCGAAGATGACAAAGAACAGGGCATCTATCGCTGCAAGCGCGAGATGTTCACCGACCCGCGGCTGTTCGATCTCGAGATGCAGCACATCTTCGAAGGCAACTGGCTGTACCTGGCCCACGAAAGTCAGATCCCCAACAAAAACGACTTCTACACCACCACCATGGGGCGCCAGTCGATCTTCATCGCGCGCAACAAGGACGGTGAGCTCAATGCGTTCCTCAACGCCTGCAGCCATCGTGGCGCGACGCTGTGCCGGCACAAGTCCGGCAACAAGAGTTCGTACACCTGCCCATTCCACGGCTGGACCTTCAACAACTCCGGCAAGTTGCTCAAAGTCAAAGACCCGGCCGAAGCGGGTTACCCGGCGAGCTTCAACTGCGAAGGCTCCCACGACCTGACCAAAGTCGCGCGCTTCGAGTCTTATCGCGGCTTCCTGTTTGGCAGTCTCAAGGCTGATGTAGTCCCGCTGGTTGAACACTTGGGCGAGTCGGCGAAGATCATCGACATGATCGTCGACCAGTCCGCCGATGGCCTGGAAGTGCTGCGCGGTTCCTCCAGCTACATCTACGAAGGCAACTGGAAACTCACCGCCGAAAACGGCGCCGACGGTTATCACGTCAGCTCCGTGCACTGGAACTACGCCGCCACCCAGAACCAGCGCAAGCAGCGCGAGGCCGGCGATTGCAACCCGACCATGAGTGCCGGCAGTTGGGCCAAGCAGGGCGGTGGTTTCTATTCCTTCGACAAGGGCCACATGCTGCTCTGGACCCGTTGGTCCAACCCAGAAGATCGTCCGCTGTACGAGCGTCGCGATGAGCTGGCCCAGGACTTCGGCAAGGCCCGCGCCGACTGGATGATCGAGAACTCGCGCAACCTGTGCCTGTACCCGAACGTGTACCTGATGGACCAGTTCAGTTCGCAGATCCGCATCGCCCGGCCGATCTCGGTCGACCGTACGGAAATCACCATTTACTGCATCGCCCCCAAAGGCGAAAGCGACCACGCCCGTTCGAGCCGGATTCGTCAGTACGAGGATTTCTTCAACGTCAGCGGCATGGCCACTCCGGATGATCTGGAAGAATTTCGTTCCTGCCAGACCAGCTATCAGGGCAGCGTGACCGCCTGGAACGACATGTCCCGTGGCGCCGAACACTGGATCGAAGGCGCCGATGAGGCGGCCAAGGAAATCGACCTGCATCCGCTGCTCAGCGGTGTGCGCACCGAAGACGAAGGCCTGTTCGTGCTGCAACACAAGTATTGGCAGCAGACCATGCTCAAAGCCCTGGCCGCCGAGCAGTCCGACCTGATTCCTGTGGAGGCCGTGCAATGACCATCACCTATGACACCGTGCGCGACTTTCTCTACCGCGAAGCCCGTTACCTCGACGACCGGCAGTGGGACGAATGGCTGGAGTTGTACGCCCCGGACGCGACGTTCTGGATGCCGTCCTGGGACGACAACGACGAGTTGACCGAAGACCCGCAGCGGGAAATCTCACTGATCTGGTACGGCAACCGCACCGGCCTGGAAGACCGCGTTTTCCGCATCAAGACCGAGCGTTCCAGCGCCACCATGCCGGACACCCGCACCTCGCACAACATCAGCAACATCGAGCTGCTCGAGCAGGCCGACGGCTTCTGCAAGGTGCGCTTCAACTGGCACACCCTGAGCTTTCGCTACAAGACCGTCGACAGCTATTTCGGCAGCAGTTTCTACACCCTCGATGTGCGCGGTGAAAACCCGCTGATCAAGGCCAAGAAAGTGATCCTGAAGAACGATTACGTTCGCCAGGTCATCGATGTCTACCACCTGTGAGGCAGCGGTCATGACTCATTCCATCGCATTCAATTTTGAAGACGGCGTCACCCGATTCATCGACGCCAATGTCGGCGAAACCGTGGCCGACGCCGCGTATCGCCAGGGCATCAACATTCCACTGGATTGCCGCGACGGCGCTTGCGGTACCTGCAAATGTTTCGCCGAGGCCGGCCGTTATGATTTGGGCGAGGAGTACATCGAAGATGCGCTCAGCGCGGAAGAGGCCGAGCAAGGTTTCGTCCTGACCTGCCAGATGCGCGCCCAGAGCGATTGCGTGGTGCGCGTGCCGACCTCATCCGAGGTGTGCCGCACCCCTCAGGCCAGCTATGACGCCACCATCAGTGCCGTGCGCCAGTTGTCCGACAGCACCATTGCGCTGTCGATCAAGGGCGAAGCCCTGAGCAAACTGGCGTTCCTGCCGGGGCAATACGTGAACCTCGGGATTCCCGGCAGCGAGCAGACCCGCGCCTATTCGTTCAGCTCGTTGCAGCGCGACGGCGAAGTCAGTTTCCTGATCCGCAACGTGCCCGGCGGCTTGATGAGCAGCTTCCTCACCGGCATGGCCAAGGCCGGCGACAGCATGAGTCTGGCTGGGCCGTTGGGCAGTTTCTATCTGCGCGACATTCGCCGTCCGTTGTTGCTGCTGGCCGGTGGTACGGGGCTGGCACCGTTCACGGCGATGCTGGAAAAAATCGCCGAACAGGGCAGTGAGCATCCGTTGCATTTGATCTACGGCGTGACCAACGATTTCGATCTGGTGGAAATGGATCGACTCGAAGCGTTTGCCGCGCGAATCCCTAACTTCAGCTTCAGTGCCTGCGTCGCCAACCCGGACAGTCAGCACCCGCTCAAGGGCTACGTGACCCAGCACATCGAGCCGCAGCATTTGAACGAAGGCGACGTCGATGTCTACCTGTGCGGCCCGCCGCCGATGGTCGAGGCCGTCAGCCAGTTCATCCGTGAAAAAGGCATCGCGCCGACAAACTTTTACTACGAGAAATTTGCCGCCAGCGCGGCGTAAGTATCAGCAACGACACCGTCTGTGTAGCAGCTGCCGAGCCTGCGAGGCTGCGTTCGGCTGCGAAGCAGTCGTGATACTTGAGTGCACGGTCTTCCTGATGCACCGCATGCACTGATCTTACGGCTGCTTCGCAGCCGAACGCAGCCTCGCAGGCTCGGCAGCTGCTACAGATAGCCGTTCCCTGCGAAATTGATCTTCGCATCGAGGTATGTATGAACAGATTCAAAGAGAAAGTCGCGCTGATCACTGGAGCTGCCCAAGGCATCGGTCGGCGCGTTGCCGAGCGCATGGCGGCGGAAGGGGCGCGGTTGATTCTGGTCGATCGCTCCGAGCTGGTATTCGAGGTGCAGAAGGAATTGGGGGCTGTGAGCCAGGTGCTGGCGCTGACCGCCGATCTTGAGCAATACAGCGAATGCAGCCGCGTCATGCAAACCGCCGTCGAGCGTTTCGGGCGTCTGGATGTGCTGGTCAATAATGTGGGCGGGACGATCTGGACCAAGCCTTTTGAGCATTACGAAGCGTCGCAGATCGAGGCCGAAGTGCGCCGTTCGCTGTTCCCGACGCTCTGGTGCTGTCATGCCGCGCTGCCGTTCATGCTTGAGCAGGGGAGTGGCGCCATCGTCAACGTTTCGTCCATCGCCACGCGCAGTGTCAATCGCGTGCCGTACGGTGCAGCGAAGGGTGGGGTCAACGCGTTGACCGCTTGCCTGGCCTTCGAAACCGCCGGTCGCGGGATTCGGGTCAATGCCACCGCGCCCGGTGGCACCGAAGCACCGCCGCGGGTCATTCCGCGCAACAGCGCCGATCAGAGCGCGCAAGAGAAGGTCTGGTATCAGCAGATTGTCGACCAGACGCTCGACAGCAGTTTGATGAAGCGCTACGGCACGCTGGATGAACAGGCAAGCGCTATTCTGTTTCTGGCCAGCGACGAAGCGTCCTATATCACCGGCATGATCATGCCGGTCGGTGGCGGCGACCAGGGCTGAGCAAACTACAGGCGACGCTGAAACGCTTTGATGATTCTGAGCGTGGCGTCGCTTGTGTTCAGGTTCTGGACTGCGTCCAGCGGATACCAGATGCAATCGAAAATTTCGTTTTGCGGGCGGGCCTCATCCGTGTTCGCCACAAAGGCCTCGTATACATGGTGTCGGGTGCTGCCCGTTTGCAACTCCATCAGATACAGCAACCCGTCGGCTCCAAGCCCTGTCTCTTCCTGAAGCTCTCGCGTGGCGGCGTCGGCAATGGCTTCACCACGCTCAACCTTTCCGCCGGGCAGCATCCAGCGACTCCTTGGCTTGCGCACCAGGAGAATGTGCCGGTCCTGCTCGCAAATGACGGTCGCGCGTACTTTCATGTGTTACCTGATTGCCGTTTGTCATAAATCAGTCATAAAAATGCAATATTCGAGCCGAGGTGTCTGTCTCACTGGTTGGAGTGATGGACGAAGTTGAAAGTGCAACCGGATGTCGGAATCCTGGCGCGACGTCTGGTCGGCACTTCATGGAAGGTCGGGTGTAAGGTATTCAAGTGAATCCAGGATCATCACTGCCGAAATGGAGGTGACTATGAGCGTTCCGATGCTGACCAAAATGCACATGAACGGTTATGACGTGCTCAGCGTGAACAACGGCCCGTGGCGGGTGTGCACCAAAGGTGACCGGCTTGGAGCCTTTGGCAGTAGAGAGGAAGCATTGGCCTTTGCGGCCGCTCTTCCCGGCTACAAGGCCAAGGCAAGTCGGCCTGCACGCAGCCAGAAATCAGATAAATAGCGCACTTGCAGCCCCGGTTCGCCGGGGCTTTTCTTTGCTGGGCGCTGAAGTCCCGGGCTAATAACCGCCGCCGGTGCTGCGGGAGGGCTCTCGGGCTTTTTGCTGCGTGTTACTCCATTCTGCGCAGGTCATGAAGCTTTTATGGTCGACCTTGCCCCTGCCATCGAAACTGACGTTGTACGTTTGCTGGTGGCCGGTCTGCGTCAGCTTGTAGTCAAAGCAAGTGCCAGGCTCAACGGTGCGACCCGTTATCGATAATGGCTGGCCGCCGATCTGCTGGACTTGATCCTTGCTCATGCCGGTCTCGACCTTTGCGACCAGCGGCTGATCCCGATAGACACGCGATTCGGAGCTGCAGCCACCCGACGCGGCCAATACAACGACCAGCGCGCATAGAGGCTTGTGCATGGCAGTGCTCCTGCTAATGAGCTTTCGTACGAGTGATCACCTTGGCTTTCACTTCCTCGGCATAACCCTTCAGTCGTTCTTCATCTCCCTGAAATAACTCGCACAGTTTCAGGGTTGCTTGCGCATCCACATCATTGCCGGCCAGGCGTAGCTGCTCTGCGATACGCAAAAGCTCTACCGCTGACCATCTCAAATCCGACGCAACGCTTTGCAGGTTACGCCGAAGTTCGTTTTCAGATTCGTTAAGCCACATGATGACCTCCTGCCAATCCCCGCTACGAAATTTTAGTCCCATTTCCCGGGTCAGGGCGTTTTGTTCGTCTGGACCGTAGGTACAGCCTTTTGTCGGGAAAATGAACGCGAACCCGCAGATCTGATGTCGTAGTGAGGTAGTGAATCTTTGCTAGGGCGAGGCAACTTCAAATGACGGCTACTGATGACTTTAGATTTCATGCCCATGAGCTGATGGTTGATCTGGACGCGGCCACCACGGAAATGATGAAACTGATTTCTGCACATCAGCTGAGCGGCCCGGAATGGGAGCGGGTTACTCAATGGCAGCATGAAGCGTATGAAAGATGGATGACTTATCTGAACGAGAGGTCGTATCCGGATCCCGGCGATCACAACGCCCCTTGTTGAGTCTGTGCAACGGATGGATGTCTGGACAGCGACGCGCTACATTCCCTTTTTTCGGGATAAGGACGCGTCATGCGCAAATTGATTGGGGGAGTAGGGTTGGCGTTGCTGGCGGGCTGTTCGTTGCCCACGTCCCTGGTGCCAGGTGAGCCCAATGTCAGCAAGTACAGCAACAAGGCGCCAAAAGACTATGCCGCGTGCGTGCTGCCGGCGTGGCAGAAGGAGATACCCAACACGACCCAATCGGCGATTTCCAATGGCTACAGGGTCACGGCGCCGAGCATCATCACGGCCGATGAGATCGTGGATATCGTGAAATCGAAGGATGGCAGTCACGTATCGCTTTATCAGGGGCCGCCCTGGGCGAAATCCGGGGCGTTGCGTCAGGCAGTGCGTGATTGTCTGTAAGGTTTAGTCGGTGATATCGGTCACCTGGATGATCGGGTCGTCGCTTGCCTGAGTGCTCGCACCGATTTTCTTTTCCCGACGATCGTTCATCCAGTTGTCCACCTGACCATTGAATTGCGCCGGCGCTTTTCGTCCTACCTTCCTGGCGAGATCAAGAATGGTCTGCTGGGCGAGGGCGTCTTCCATGCGTTTCTGTGCGGTCATCATGGCGGCATGCACCGAGCACTGACCCGCCAGCGCCCACGCCGGTGCGGAACCTTCGAACAAGGCGCAACGTCCCCGAATCTCCCGGCAATCGAAGATGAGCTTCTGGCCGTCAATGGCATTGACGATATCCAGAATGCTGATTTCGTCAGAAGGCCGGGCCAGCTTGAACCCGCCGCGCACGCCTTCAGTGGCGACCACCAGTTTTGCCTTGGCCAGTTTGGTGAAAATTTTTGCCAGATAGTCCTGAGGCACGCCTTGCAGCTCGGCAAGGTCACGCACGCTCGCCTCACGGGTATCGCCGCTATTGCCCACCAAAAAAATCAGGCAATGAATGCCGTACTCAACGCCTGCGCTGTAAAGAGACATATCAATCTCCGACTGAAGTTGTCGTAAATGTTAACAGCGGAAAGCGAGCCGAGCAACGCATCCGGTCGCGTATTCACTGCTCGTTGTGCGTCGGAGTTGGCTGTTTATAAGCCTTTATGAACAAATCAAACTTTTCGATACTAACCATCAGTAATTTCGTTTTGTGCCAAGTAACTAGGATCAATATAGTCGCCGTTGTCCGGTCAGCAGTGGTCAGCAGTCGCTACCGAAGAGCGTGACCTTTAACGAATTCATCACTTGGTCTTTCTCCCCGGAGTTAAAAATGAAACAGCACATCCTGGTTATCGGCGCAGGTTTCGGTGGCATGTGGACGGCTTTGAGCGCCACGCGTCTGTTCGACATTCATGGTCACAACGACGTTGAAGTGACCGTTCTGGCCCCTCAGGCCGAGCTGCGAGTCCGTCCGCGCTTCTACGAGCCGAATGCTCACCAACTGGCCGCACCGATCGGCGAGCTGTTCGATGCGGTCGGCGTCAACTTCATCAAGGGCTCTGCCGAGACCATCGACGTTGAGCAAAAACGTGTCGGCTACCTCGATGCGTCGGGCAACCAGCAAGTGTGCAGCTACGACAAACTCGTTCTGGCGACCGGCAGCCGCCTGGCACTGCCGAACACGCCAGGTGTGGCGGAACACGCCTTCGACGTGGATCAGATCGAACAGGCTGTACGCCTGGAAAATCACCTCAAGTCCCTGGTCAACCTGCCAGAAAGCAAAGCTCGCAACACCGTAGTGGTGGCCGGCGGTGGCTTCACCGGGATTGAAACCGCGACTGAAATGCCTGCGCGTTTGCGTGCCATCCTGGGTGATCGTGCCGACATCGAAGTGATCATCGTTGATCGTGGCGAGAAGGTTGGCGGGTCCATGGGCACCGAGATCGCCAAGTCGATCGCTGAAGCCAGTATTGAAACGGGGGTGAAATGGCGCTTGAAATCGTCGGTGGTCGCCGTCGATGAAAATGGCGTGACCCTGGACGATGGTCAGCGCATCGATGCCAAAACCGTGGTCTGGACCACCGGTGTGTGCGCCAGCTCGTTGACCGAGCAGATCCCGGCCGAACGCGATCACCTGGGCCGTCTGCACGTCGACGCGCACTTGAAAGTCATTGGCCAGGAAGACATCTTCGCCACCGGCGACGTCGCCTACGCCGCCAGCGATGACATCGGCAACTTCGCACTGATGACCTGTCAGCACGCCATCTCGCTGGGTCGTCATGCCGGCAACAACGTGGCTGCACAGATCCTGGGCGTGGACCCGACCCCGTACAGCCAGCCTAAATACGTGACCTGCCTGGATCTGGGCGCCTGGGGAGCGGTCTACACCGAGGGTTGGGACCGCCAGGTGAAGTTGGTCAAGGAGGAAGCCAAGGCGTTGAAGACCCAGATCAACACGATGTGGATCTACCCGCCCGCGGCTGATCGTGTCACTGCGCTGGCTTCAGCGGATCCGATGATTCCTGTCGCCTGAAACGTCGGCAGTGTTGCTTCGATAACGCTGCCTGCTTGGAAAAAATCCCGCCCGGGTTCTCTTGGGCGGGATTTTTTTTTGCGCCTTGAACGGTTGCGGTCGTGAAATTTAGCGTGTACTTTTTCATGAAAATATAAGTATAAAAATTCACGAGGCCTGCATGTTTCAGCAATCTACCCAGCACGTCGCCAGCTATTACGCCCACACCTGCGCCGATCGCCTGTTCGATCGAGCCGCGTTGGAGGGTGAGCAGGACACCGAAGTGTTGATCATCGGGGCGGGCTTCAGTGGATTGCATACGGCGTTGCGCCTCGCCCTGGCCGGTAAGCGCGTGACGTTGCTGGAAGCCAGTCGGGTGGCCTGGGCCGCCTCGGGCCGCAATGGCGGTCAGGCCATTCTCGGTTGGTCGTGTGACATGCCGCCGTTGGAGGCGGCGCTGGGTTATGAGCGTGCGCGCCGGTTATGGGACAGCATGCGTTGGGCTGCTCGGGAGTTGCGAGACTTGCCCGCGCGCCATGGTTTCGATTGTGACTATCGGCCCGGCCACCTCTGGACGTCGGTGATGCCGCGTCGGGTGAGTCTGCTGACAGAATGGCAACACGAGGCCAGCCACAAGTGGGGCCACGATGGTTTGCAGTTCATTTCGCGCGAGGCGTTGCCTGATTGGGTCGCCAGTGAGCGTTACCAGGCAGGCCTGTTTGATCCTGAAGGCGGGCATTTGAATCCGCTGAAACTGGCGCTCGGCCTGGCCGCTGCGATTGAACGGGCCGGTGGACGCATTCATGAACAGAGCAAGGCGTTGAGTTATCGCGAAGAGAGTGGTCAGTACGTAGTCACCACTGAGCGCGGTCGCATTCGCGCTGACGTGCTGGTGCTGGCGTGCAACGCCTACCTTGATCGGCTTGATCCGAAGCTGTCGAGTTGCGTGTTGCCGGTTGGCACTTATCAGGTGGCCACCGCGCCACTTTCAGAGCAACAGGCGACCGCGTTGCTGCCCGGCAATGTGTGCGTCACCGACAACCAGTTTGTTCTCGATTATTTCCGCCGTACGCCGGACAACCGCCTGCTGTTTGGTGGTGGTTGCACCTATTTGGGCGGCATGCCGAAGGACATCGCCGCCGCGACACGGCCTTATCTGGAGCGCGTGTTTCCCCAGCTCAAGGGCGTAGAACTGGACTTTGCCTGGGGAGGACACATCGATCTGACCCTCAAGCGCACGCCTGATATCGGTCGACGTGGCGATCTCTACTGGCTACAGGGCTACTCCGGACACGGCGTGCTGCCGACTTTGGCCGGGGCGCGTGCCGTGTCCGACGCGATACTTGGCCAGCCGGATGAGCTGGCGTTGTATCAAGGTTTGACCAACTGCAGTTTTCCCGGTGGAAAGTATCTGGCAGCACCGCTGGAAGCCATCGGCAAGGCCTGGTATCGGCTGCGCGACAGTATTTGAAGCATTAATTTCGGGAAGCCTTCAGATGGACATGCAAGAAGAAATCTCGGCGCTGGCGATCCTGATCCAGGACCTGCGCAAACACAAAAAATACACGCTGAAAGACCTGGCGGACAAAATCGGTCGTTCGGTCGGCTTTCTCTCGCAAGTTGAGCGGGGGTTGTCACGTCCCACGGTGGCGGACTTGACCGCCATCAGCGAAACACTCGGCGTGCCGACTACCTATTTCTACAGCTTGCCCAAGCCCATGGCATTGCCTTGGGTGACCCGTCCGGATGAGCGACGCACGCTGTATTACGCCGACGGGATTACCGACATCCTCGTCTCTCCGAAGATGAGGGCGTCCTTTTCAATGCTTGAAAGCCAGCTGGAGCCCGGCGCCAGCAGTGGTGATCGGCACATGAACGACAGCTCGGAGCAAGGTGGCTATGTCCTCGAGGGTGAGCTGACGCTGTGGCTGGACGACGATAAACCGGTGACATTGCGCACCGGCGACAGTTTTCAGCTGGCCAGCCACACGCATTGTCGCTACGGCAACCTCTCGGATCAGCTCGCCCGGGTGCTTTGGGTTTACACCTGATAAAAACAACAAGGAATACTAACGATGGATGCTGTCTGCTCTGATCTGGTTGCTGAGGTTCGCGCGTTTCGTCAGCGCTTCCCGCAGGTGCGTTACGTTGACCTGATTTCCCTGGATATCCCCGGTCATTTTTACGGTAAACGCTATCCGATAGAAATGCTCGAGAAGGTCGCCGCAGGCAGCGCGCTCAAGCTGCCGCAAAACTGTGTGCTGCTGGGCACGCAGGGCGGTCTGTTCAAAATCGGCGACTACTGTTTCAACGACGGCGACCCGGATGCTCCGCGCCGCCTGGTGCCCGGTACGCTCAAGCCAGTGAGCTGGGAAAAACAACTGCTGGGGCAAATGCTGATTACCTCAAGCGGTACTGAAAAGCCCATCGTCTTCGAGCCGCGCGAAGTGTTGGCGCAGGTGCTCGAGCGCCTTGGCCGAAAAGGGATTTTTCCTGTGGTCGCGTTCGAACTGGAGTTCTATCTGTTCGATCGCCAGCTACGTGACGGCTTGCCACAGTTCCCTCGCGATCAGTTGACCGACGATGCCGATGATCAGCCGAATATGCACATCGAACGGCTGTCGAGATTTTCACCGGTACTCGATGACATGGTCGAGACGGCGCGGGCGCAAGGCATCGATGCCACAGTGATCACTGCGGAGCTGGGCCCGGGCCAGTTCGAGATCAATTTCGGTCACCTTGACGACGGCCTGCGTGCGGCCGATTGGGCGGCCCTGTTCTGCCGCAGCACACGGGGGGTGGCCCTCAAGCACAACCACCGCGCCAGCTTCATGGCCAAACCCTACTTGCAGCACCCCGGTAGCGGCATGCATGTGCATGTGAGCCTTTACGACGAGGCGGGAACCAACCTGTTGGCGGCTAACGATCAGCAGGCGCTGCGCCATGCGGTGGCCGGTTGCCTTGAAGTGTTGCCGCATTGCATGCCGATCTTTGCACCGAATCACAACGCAATGCGTCGCTTGAGCGGCACGGTGAATGTCGCGACGCGTGCCAGTTGGGGCTTTGAAGATCGTGACGCCTGCCTGCGGGTGCCTGAGTCGGACGCTAAGAATCTGCGCATCGAACATCGCCTGGCGGGCGCGGATGCCAATCCATATCTTGTGTTGGCGGCGATTCTGGTCGGGCTGGAACAAGGGCTGGAAGCGGGTCGTGAGCCGATTGCACCCCTCAACGAAGATCGTGGCAGCGGAATCGATTTCCCATTGGAGATGCTGGAGGCCGTGCGTTCGATGCAAAACAACGTGCAGCTGCGCGAGGGTTTGGGGGCAGAGTTTGTGGATGTCTACTGCGAAAACAAGCGCCAGGACCATTTGGCATTCCTGCAGGACATCAGTGCGCGGGAGTATCGCTGGTACCTCTAAATCAGTCCTTGTCGGCGCTCGACCATAAAAAATGTGTGGATATTTAATGAGTTAGACGTTTTAGTAACTGGATAGTGAATCAAAATATCTTGTTACAGGCGGAAATATTAAGTAATATTCGCCCCGCGTTCACCACCACGGTTTATGCATTTTGAGTCCCAGGCGTCCATCAGCTGCCTGGGATTTTTTTTGCCTGAAATTCGGACCGGTGTGCACAAGACCACAATCACAGCGGCAAATGATGCATATCCGCTACCGCGAGATGATCCCGTGATCGATCGCGTATTTGACCAGGGCCGCCGGTTTGTCGATGTTGAGTTTGCGACGGATGCTCAGGCGATGGGTTTCTACCGTGCGAACGCTGATGTCCAGTTCGCGGGCCATTTCTTTGTTGTTCAGCCCTTGAGCCATCTTGTACAACACCTGGCTTTCGCGCGGTGTCAGCTCGTTGTCGGTATTTTTATCGGCGATGAGCCGTTGGGCGATCTCGGCACTGTAGAACGTCCCGCCACTGGCGATGGCTTCGATCGCCGCGATGATTTCCCGCGACGGTGAGTTCTTCAGTACATAGCCGCTGGCCCCCGCGCGAACGGACTCACTCACGTATTCATTATTGTCGTACATGCTGAGCACCAGCACCTTGAGCGACGGGTACTGGCTGCGTAACACCCGGGTCAGCTCGAGCCCGTTCATGTCCCGCAGGCTGATGTCGACCAGCAACAGGTCCGGCTGGCAGCGTCCGACCATTTCAATGGCATCCGCGCCACTCTCGGCTTCGCCCACCACTTCCAGGGGGGCCATGACCGCCAGCAGTGCTTTGATCCCGTCGCGGACCAGGGCGTGATCGTCGACCAGGGCGACGCGGATCGGGTAGGGCAGGTTCATCGCGGGTATTCACTCTTGTTGTCAGGGGGCGAGTCAGCGTGTTGTACCGGGCATTTTCATTGGTAGCCAAACGTCCAGCTCACTTCGTCCCGGCATCGAGATCAGGTCGAATCGTCCACCAAAATGCTCGACACGCTCACGGATATTACGCAGGCCAATGCCCGCGTGACGACGTTCGACCTGGGCGACGTTGAAACCGATACCGTCATCGACCACTGTCAATCGTATGGAATCTTCGGACCCGTGCAGGGTAATGGAGACGTTTTTAGCCTGGGCGTGTCGTTCAATATTAGTCAGGCCTTCTTGCACGATGCGGAACAGCGAGACCGCTGCCCCATCGACCAAATGACAGTCGAATTCGTTGTCGTTGTAGGTCACCACCAGGCCGCTGCGTTGCTCGAATTCTGCGGCGAGTTGACCGATCGCCGCCGGCAGGCCCAGGGTGTCGAGCAGCGAGGAACGCAGGTCGTGGGAGAGGCTGCGAACCTCGCCAATTGCTTCCCCCAGGCGTTCCGTGGCGTCTCTCAGCGTGCTTAAACCCTTGTCGTGTGCTTGCCCATTCTCGAGCAGATGGCTGGCCAGCTCGAACTGGAACTTGATGGAGACCAGTAGCTGGCTGATGCCGTCGTGCAGTTCACGGGAAACCCGTGAGCGCTCTTCCTCTTGCAAGCTGACGATACGCTGAGTCAGGCGCTGCAGTTTTTTGTCGGCCAGACGATGCTCGCTGACGTTCAGTGTCATGCCGCTGGCGAAGACAAACAGCACCGCCACGAGGGCCACCGCGGCAATCGCCAGCATGGTTTTACGAATGCCCTGGGCCACTTCGTCACGCGCCTGCTGGGTCGCGCGCTCAACGTCTTCAAGGTAGATGCCGGTGCCGAGCATCCAGCCCCAACGATCCAGCATCACCACATAGGCGAGCTTGTCGGTCACCTGGCCGGAAGAGGGTTTGTTCCAGGCATAGCGTTGAAAGCCTTCGCCCGATTGCGCACTTTTGAGCAACGCCTGGATCACTGGCAAACCGTGAGGGTCTTTCATGTCCCAAAGGTATTTGCCCACCAGCTCGGACTGGCGCGCGTGCATCAGGCTGCGGCCTTCGTGGTCGTAGACGAAGAAGTAGCCATTGATGCCAAAGCTGAGCTTGCGCAGTTCTTCCAGCACTTGTTGCTGTGCGTGTTCGTCACCGTGGCCGTCGTCGTATAGCGGTTCGATCAGGCTTTGCGCCATTTCGACGTAGTTTTTAAGTTCTGCGCGCTTGCTCGCCAGAATGCTGTCTTCGATCAGTTGCGCCTGTTGTTCACCCAGTTGCCGGTTCATGGAAATCACCAGCGCGCAGATGACGGCGATGGCCAACACCAGCGGCAGAATCCCGAGCGCGACGATTTTGTGTTTGAGCTGCATCTCTGCTCCTGTCCGGACCGAGGGAAGGCGAAGGCCCGGCATCATATGCCAAAGATACGCGGGTCCAGTAGCGGTGCTGGACGGAATGACCTGTGGCGGCCTTAGGGCCGACCATGCTGTTGTTGGCTGAGTACATATCCATTTCTGCGGTAACGGCCGCTAATGGTTTCGCCCTTACGGCCATCCCTTTCAAGGTCTTCGTTTAGAACCCACTAAAAATCCGGTCAGGACGACGAGACGATGTGGGTAGAGGTTTTAGCGCGGTTCGAGAAAAAGGCACCGGCCAGTGTCATGGCCAAATTGGTGTTGGAACAGGCTGTTGCAGCCGAGTGGGTCGATCAGGTGTTCGAAGAACATCGTCAACGACAGTACCCGCGTGAGCTTTTATTCTCGACCATCGTTGAGCTGATGTCCCTTGTTTCATTGGGCTTGCGACCTTCGCTACATGCTGCCGCACGGCAGATGGATGATCTTCCCGTCAGCTTGGCGGCGTTGTATGACAAGGTCAGTCGCACGGAACCTGCGCTGCTGCGCGCCCTGGTAACTGGCAGTGCGCAACGCCTGGCTCCGACGATTGAAGAGTTGGGCTGCTCAGCCATTTTACCTGGCTGGCAACTGCGGATCGTTGACGGTAACCATCTGCCTTCCAGCGAAAAGCGTCTGGGCGCTTTGCGCCGTGAACGGGGCGCCGCCCGGCCTGGTTTTTCGGTCGTAGTGTACGACCCGGATCTTGACCAGGTCGTCGACCTTCAGCCCTGTGAAGATGCTTATGCCAGTGAGCGCGTCGGTGTGCTGCCGTTGCTGGAAAACGCCAGTGCGGGCCAGTTGTGGATGGCTGATCGACTCTACTGCACCCTCCCGGTCATGGAGGCCTGCGAAGATGCCGGGGCTTCGTTCATTATTCGTGAGCCGAGTAAGCATCCGCGCCTGCTTCAGGAAGGCCAATGGCAGGAGTCTGTCAAAGTCTCGACAGGAAGCGTGCGCGAGCAAACCATTGGCGTGAAAGGTGGGCGTCAGTGGCGACGCGTCGAACTGAACCTACAAACCCCCACCGAATCAGGCGACACCATGCTGTTGTTCTGGAGCAACCTGCCCGAGACCATCAGCGCCGTACAAATCAACGATTTGTACCGTCGTCGCTGGAGTATCGAAGGCATGTTCCAGCGCTTGGAATCGGTGCTGGAAAGTGAGATCGAAACCTTGGGCAGCCCCAAGGCAGCCCTGCTGGGGTTTGCTTCGGCTGTGCTGGCTTACAACGTTTTATCAGTGCTTAAGCGCAGCGTTGAACAGGCCCATCGCCAGACCCAACCCGAGGACTGGGAAGCGTCGATTTACCATTTGGTGATACAGGTTCGTAGCGGTTATGAGGGCATGCAGATTGCCTTGCCGCCAGAGCATTTGCCCATCACTCCCCCCTCAGAAGGACTGGCTCAGCGTTTGTTGGCGCTGGCTAGAAACATCCCACCCAAACAGATCGCCAAAAGTAAACGTGGCCCGAAGGTACCCAAATCCAAAGAGTGGCTTGAAGGCAAAGCAGTGCATGCCCATGTGTCGACGGATCGGGTGCTCAAGGCCGCCAAAATTAAAAGACCTTGAAAGGGATGGCCCTTACGGCGACTCCCTTTGGCAAACGCCCCAAAGGAAGCAAAGGTCTCGCCCCGAGCGTCCGGCCCCTCGCCTAGGCTCGGCGTTCCTTCGCTCCGGTATCCATCCGGGGACACTGCCCTCCGGTCTGCTTCGCGACGACCTACATGCAGCGTGTTCGACTACGTCGAACGGCGCCTGCGCGCCACTCCCGGATGCACACCTCCACTCAGCCTCCCGAAGGGGCGGGTGGATCAAGATCAAAAGCTTGCAGGCGAGCTAACGCTCGGCCTGATGAGTGGTGAGAAGCAAAACGTGTACGCCGATCCCCCTGTAGGAGTTGTCGAGTGCAACGAGGCTGCGATCTTTTGATCTTGACCTTGGCGGCCTGACAGCCGACCAATCTCTGGCAGATGACACCAATCCCCTGTGGGAGCGAGCTTGCTCGCGAAGGCGGTATATCAGGCGACATCAATGTTGAATGACAGATTGCATTCGCGAGCAGGCTCGCTCCTACAAGAACTTCATCGTCATCTACGTAGAACTACGTAGGCGTCACGTACGTAGTAACGCGGATTTATTTGTAGACGGCATGCGGGGATATTGGGCCAGCTCCGCACAGCGGACACAATTATAAAAATTACCGCCGCAGTCCACTGGCTGTCGGCAGGAGACACGCTATGCCCCGTCTGGCTAAACACCTCGCCTGGTTTGCCGTGGCTGTCCTGGGAGCGTTTGCGCTAAGTGTCGTGGCCCTGCGCCGCGGCGAAGCGATCAATGCCCTCTGGATCGTAGTCGCAGCAGTCGCTATCTATCTCGTCGCATACCGCTACTACAGCCTGTTCATCGCTACCAAAGTGATGCAACTCGACCCTAATCGTGCCACGCCCGCTGTCGTTAACAATGACGGTCTGGACTACGTGCCGACCAACAAACACGTTCTCTTCGGTCACCACTTCGCCGCCATTGCTGGCGCGGGGCCGCTGGTCGGTCCGGTCCTGGCGGCGCAGATGGGCTATTTGCCCGGTACGCTATGGCTGATTGCCGGCGTGGTGCTGGCCGGTGCCGTTCAGGACTTCATGGTCCTGTTCATGTCCACCCGCCGCAACGGTCGTTCCCTCGGCGACATGGTTCGTGAGGAAATGGGCCGCATCCCCGGGACCATCGCGCTGTTTGGCTGCTTCCTGATCATGATCATCATCCTCGCGGTGCTGGCGCTGATCGTGGTCAAGGCCCTGGCCGAGAGCCCGTGGGGCATTTTCACGGTGATGGCGACCATCCCGATCGCGATGTTCATGGGCATCTACATGCGCTACATCCGCCCGGGCCGCATCGGTGAAATCTCCGTGGTCGGCGTGCTGTTGCTGCTCGGTTCGATTTGGCTGGGCGGGCAGATTGCCGCTGATCCGGTCTGGGCCAAGGCCTTTACCTTCACCGGGATCCAGATCACCTGGATGCTGATCGGCTACGGTTTTGTCGCAGCGGTCCTGCCGGTGTGGCTGATTCTGGCGCCGCGGGATTATCTGTCGACCTTCCTGAAAATCGGCACCATCGTGGCCCTGGCGATCGGCATCCTGATCACCATGCCCGACTTGAAAATGCCGGCGCTGACCCAGTTTGTCGACGGCACCGGGCCGGTGTGGAAGGGCGGTCTGTTCCCGTTCCTGTTCATCACCATTGCCTGTGGCGCAGTCTCCGGTTTCCACGCGCTGATTGCTTCCGGTACCACACCGAAGTTGTTGGCCAGCGAAGGCCATGCCCGTTACATCGGTTACGGCGGCATGCTGATGGAATCCTTCGTCGCCATCATGGCCATGGTTGCTGCGTCGGTGATCGAGCCGGGCGTGTACTTCGCCATGAACAGCCCGGCGGCGCTTGTCGGCTCTGACGCTGTTTCGGTGGCTCAGACCGTCAGCAGCTGGGGTTTTGCAATTACCCCGGAAGCCCTGCAAGCGGTGGCCAAGGACATCGGTGAAACCACGATCCTGGCCCGTGCCGGCGGTGCGCCGACCCTCGCGGTTGGTATCGCGCAGATCTTGCACCACCTTCTGCCGGGTGAAAACACCATGGCGTTCTGGTACCACTTCGCGATCCTGTTCGAAGCGCTGTTCATCCTGACCGCGGTCGATGCCGGTACCCGTGCCGGACGCTTCATGCTGCAGGACCTGCTGGGTTCCTTCGTGCCGGCGCTGAAACGCACCGAATCCTGGACCGCCAACCTGATCGCAACCGCCGGTTGTGTGGCGATGTGGGGGTATCTGTTGTACCAGGGCGTGATCGATCCGCTGGGTGGCATCAACACCTTGTGGCCGTTGTTCGGTATCTCCAACCAGATGCTGGCCGGTATCGCGCTGATGTTGGCGACCGTTGTGCTGATCAAAATGAAACGCCAGCGCTACGTCTGGGTCACCATGCTGCCCGCCGTATGGCTGCTGATCTGCACCACCACCGCCGGTTTCATCAAGCTGTTCGATGCCAACCCGGCGATCGGTTTCCTGGCCTTGGCCAAGAAGTACAGCGATGCGCTGGCCAACGGTCAGATCCTCGCCCCGGCGAAGAGCATCGACCAGATGCAGCACGTGATCTACAACGCCTACACCAACGCAACGCTGACCGCGCTGTTCTTGCTGGTGGTCTTCAGCATCCTGTTCTTTGCACTCAAGGTCGGTATCGCCGCCTGGGGCACCAAAGAACGTACGGATAAAGAAGCGCCATTCCAGGCACTGCCGGACGCTTGATCGAGGATTGCAGCATGTTCAATGACCTGAGTCGCCTCGGTAAATACCTCGGTCAGGCCGCGCGCCTGATGGTCGGCATGCCCGACTACGACACCTACGTCGAGCACATGCAAACCAAACACCCGGACAAGCCGGTGATGAGTTATGAGGTGTTCTTTCGGGAACGCCAGGAAGCTCGTTACGGAAGCAAGGCTGGGCCGAAGTGCTGTTGATGGTCGGTGGCAGTGATGCCACCTGAGTAGCTAATAAAAAACCCGGCTGATGAGGCCGGGTTTTTTTTGAGTGAATGGTGTTGGCCGATCTGTATTGAGTCAGCTTGCTGGGATGGTTTGGAGCGTTTCGAGATCCAGCAGGGTGAAATAACCACGGTCCGGCCGCCAGCCACCCGTATCGATGTGAATCACATTGCCCAGGCTGACGGGCATATAAAGCGGCGTATGCCCTACGACCAGTGCGCGCAGGCCTTCAACGCCATGCGTTTCCTGCTGATCGATGCGCCTTCGTGACCACATGCAGTAATGCTGCAGCTCCTGCAGACGCCTATTGCTTTCCGGCGACTCCAGTTCCTTTCGCAGTTGCTGCCATGATGGAAATGGACAATCGGCGTGCACGATGCCGATCAGGCCGTGTGCCGTTTCGACTTCGATCGCGATAGGGAGCTTGGCGAACTGCGCCGCGAATGCTTGCTTCTCGATCAACGACAGGCCCGTGAACCATGACCCCCCGTTGAGTAGCCAGCTGTCGATGTCGCAGGTATCGAAATACACCACGTAGTCGTCATGGTTGCCTCGCACCGGGTGGAACCATGGTTTGTCCAGCCAATCGAGCGCGTCACGGCACTCGGGCCCGCGGTCAATCAGATCGCCAACACTGAACAGCCGATCTACCAAACGGTTGAACCCGGCTGCATCCAGAGCGGCCTGCACCCCAGTGAAATGGCCATGAATATCACCGACCGCGAAATCCCGGCCGGCAACATTTGCGGCGAAGTGCTTCACGCGCGACATCTCTACAGTTTCGAGCATGGGAATGCCACTCCGGCAGCTCCCCAACGGGCTAGTCAGTTGAGTTTAGGCCAGAAAGTGGTACTCGACCGGTAGCGCGCCGGGAGGCAGTCCTTTACCGCCTGCCCGGATCAAGCATCGTCAGAGCGAGTAGGCCGTCGCTTGCCCGAAATGGTTGTCCTGCACGCCGGCGATAAGGTGCAGGGGCATGCGTTGCGCATCCATGGATGGAACTTCGAAACTTTCCACAATCTGGGTGGGGCGCTCACTCAGCCCGGTCGATGCTTCGACAAGAGCCTTGGCCATTCTCGCGTGGTTCGCTGCGATTTCGTTGAGAGTTGACACGTTACATCTCCCGGTGACTGACCAAGCGCATCGCTGGCGTCCTAAGCGTTAATTAAAGTGCTGCCGTGTCAGAATTACGTCGTTCTGGGGCTGCTACGAGCGTCTTGTGCAAACCTTAAGCCAGGAATAGTCAAAAAAATCGCGCAGCGTTTCTGATGCGACGAATGGTGGTGCCGATATTTCCTGAGCCTATAAGGCCGGGGAAAAAGGTGATTAGACGTGCCGAAGTTGTTTTGTTAAAAAAATAGTGCATGGCCGCTAATGACGCGCCAATGCATCTCCATTCGGTTAGATGGAAATCGCCCAACATTGAGCTGGGCAACGATCAATGAGTCTGATGCCGATACAGGGATAAGTAACTGCGACTTTGGCCAACTGCTCGCGCACAGAGGCATTGGGCTCATTGATCCCCTTTTTCTTCCACAGGTTGATCCTTTCGAACGAACAACATCGCTCAGCGTTCTGCTGGCTGCTCGGGCGATGCCGCGCTACAGTCACGCCTTTTAGGACAGGGAAGTATCATGTGGATTTTGAAAGTAGCGGTGACTCGACCCATTTTTCGCCAATGGTTGATCACGGCTTCTATCGGCCTTTTTGCAGTGGCGGGCGGTGCGCAGGCTCAAACCTCGCCA
Source organism: Pseudomonas lyxosi (assembly GCF_047758685.1). Classification (NCBI taxonomy): domain Bacteria; kingdom Pseudomonadati; phylum Pseudomonadota; class Gammaproteobacteria; order Pseudomonadales; family Pseudomonadaceae; genus Pseudomonas; species Pseudomonas lyxosi. The sequence continues at coordinate 5,609,820 of NZ_CP180481.1, read as the reverse complement.
CAGGCGAACCAGGAGATAAAGGGCTTGCTGGATTTTGTGGAGCGCAGTGAGTGCAAGTTCGTGCGCAACGGCAGTGAATACCCGGGGCCCCAGGCTCGGGTACATCTCGAAAAGAAGCTGGAATATCTCGAAGGCAAGAACATGGTGAGTAGCGCAGAAGACTTCATCGATCTTGCTGCTACTAAAAGCAGCATGAGTGGCAAAGCCTATGAAGTGCGTTGCTCAGCAGGCGTCCAGCCGACGAGCACCTGGCTGAAGACAGAGCTGCAGAGACAACGCCAGCTCCATTGAGGCTACCCCCCGAAACGAGAAAGCTCGGCCCGTTTGCCGTAATGCTGTTTGTTTAAGGTTGGGGTACATATCCGGCTCTGCGGTGATGGCTGATTACGGTTCCGCCCTTACGGCGGGTCACTTTCGAAAAGCGCGAAAGTAACCAAAGCGCTTCTGCCCCTCCATTCGGTGCCTCGCCTAGGCTCGGCATGCCCTCACTCCGGCATTGCTCCGGGGGCCCGCCGCCATCGGCCATCCATGGCCGGGGGCGGCTACCGCGGCATCCTTGCCGCGGTGCCCCCTGCGCAATGCCTGCGTTCGGCCTCTGGGAAAGGGGCGGCAGATCAAAATCAAAAACCACAGCCACAGCCACAGCAAGATCAAAAGATCGCAGCCTCGTTTCACTCGACAGCTCCTACCGGGGGGAGGCGGTGTACGCACGCTTCTCACCACTCAACAGGCCGAGCGTTAGCTCGCCTGCAGCTTTTGATCTTGATGCACCGCCGCCTCGAGAGGCCGAGTGGAGGTTCTGCGCAGTGGGCAACCCGGCATGGATGCCGGGTTAGCCGCCCCCGGCCATGGATGGCCGATGGCGGCGGGCCCACGGAGCAGGACCGGAGCGAGGGCATGGCGAGCCTAGGCGAGGCACCGAACGAAAGGGGCAAGAGCCCTTTGGTTACTTTGGGGCTTTTCCAAAGTGACTCGCTGTAAAAGCGAAACCGCCAGCAGCCGTGACCGCAGAAACGGATATGTCCCCCCCAACCTTAAGTGAACAGCATCAGGCCCCACTTGCCGGGCTTTTTCGTTTCCGGGATTCGTACAGCCAGGTAGTTGTCATGAAATGAAAAGCCATTGTCGTCTGATGAGAAGCGACTCGCCAGACGGCGTCCTACAGTCCAATCAGCGCAATTCGACGCAGCACGCCCATCTTGCAGACTGGAGAATAAGAAAAAATGGCCAAAGCCGTACGCTTCTACGAAACCGGTGGTCCCGAAGTCCTCCGTTATGAGGAGGTCGAAGTTGGCGACCCCGGTCCAGGCCAGGTCCGTCTTCGTCATGTGGCGGTCGGCCTGAACTATGCCGACACTTACTTTCGCAATGGCACTTACCCGATCCCGATGCCCAATGGCATGGGGGTTGAAGCTTCCGGTGTGGTCCAGGCCATCGGCGAGGGGGTTACCAATGTCCGCGTGGGTGATCGCGTCACCTACACCGGTTTTCTCAATACATTGGGGGCCTACAGCACCGAGCGCCTGATCCCGGCCGCGCCGTTGATCAAGCTACCGGAAACCATCAGTTTCGAGACCGCCGCGGCCATGACCATGCGCGGCCTGACGTCGTCGTACCTGATGCGGCGCATTTACGATTTCAAGGCCGGCGACAGCATTCTGCTGCACGCCGCTGCCGGTGGCGTGGGCCTGATCGTTTCGCAGTGGGCCAAGCTGCTCGGCCTGACCGTCATCGGCACCGTGTCCACCGAGGTCAAGGGTGAAATTGCCCGGGCCCATGGCTGCGACCATGTCATCAATTACAGCCATGAAGACGTCGCCCAGCGCGTGCGCGAGCTGACTGACGGCGTCGGTGTCAACGTGGTGTTCGACAGCGTCGGCAAGAACACCTTCATGGGTTCGCTGGATTCACTAAAGCGTCGTGGCCTGATGGTGTGCGTCGGCACGGCATCCGGTCCGATCCCGGCCCTGGATCCGGTACTGCTGGCGATGAAAGGCTCGTTGTTCATGACCCGTCCAGCCCTGGCCGACTACATCGCCGACCCGGCGGAAAAAGCCGCCCTGGCCGGCGAATTGTTCGACCATGTCGGCAGCGGTCGGATCAAGATCGAGATCAACCAGCACTACGCCTTGCAGGATGCCGTCCAGGCCCATCGCGATCTGGAATCACGCAAGACCACGGGCTCGTCGATTTTCGTCATTTAAGGGAGTCGTCTGCCATGAAAGTCGAACAATTGACCTGCAGCATTGGCGCGGAGTTGGTGGGCGTCAACCTTGCCGACGCGGTGCATGACGACGGTCTTTTTGCCGAGATTCGTGCTCAGTTGCTCAAGCATCGGGTGGTGTTCCTGCGCGATCAGGACATCACTCGCGCCGAGCACGTGGCCTTCGCCCGTCGCTTCGGCGAACTGGAGGATCATCCGGTGGCCGGCAGCGATCCGGATCACCCAGGGCTGGTGCGCATCTACAAGAACCCGGACCAGCCGATGGACCGCTACGAAAACGCCTGGCACACCGACGCGACCTGGCGCGAGGCGCCGCCGATGGGCTGCGTACTGCGCTGCGTAGAGTGCCCACCGGTGGGCGGCGACACCATGTGGGCCAACATGGTCGAGGCTTATGCGCGTTTGCCGGAGGACGTGAAGGTGAAGATTGCCGACCTGCGCGCCCGCCACAGCATCGAAGCAAGCTTTGGCGCCGCCATGCCAATCGAAAAGCGTCTGGCGCTCAAGGCGATGTACCCGGATGCCGAGCACCCGGTGGTGCGTACCCACCCGGAAACCGGGGAAAAGGTGCTGTTCGTCAACGCCTTCACGACGCACTTGAGCAACTACCACACCCCCGAGCGGGTGCGCTTCGGCCAGGACGCCAACCCTGGCGCGAGCGAGTTGCTGCGCTACCTGATCAGCCAGGCCTACATCCCCGAGTATCAGGTGCGCTGGCGCTGGAAGCCCAACAGCATCGCCATCTGGGACAACCGCAGCACCCAGCACTACGCCGTCATGGATTACCCGCCGTGCCATCGCAAGATGGAGCGTGCCGGAATCATCGGCGACAAGACCTACTGATCGACCCCTTCTGCATTCGCACTCGTAAACACGTCTGCCCGGCACGATCCCGGGTGGGCGCGACAATCATAAGAACAGGAGTAACTCATGCAATTCTTCGACGATTCCCTGCACCCGGAAAACATGGAAAAGGTGGTCATCACCGTGGCCCCGTACGGCCCGGAATGGATGCCGGAAGACTTCCCCGAAGACATCCCGCTGACCATGGACGAACAGGTGCAAAAAGCGGTCGAATGTTATGAGGCTGGTGCCACGGTTCTGCACCTGCATGTACGCGAACTGGACGGCAAGGGTTCCAAGCGACTGTCCAAGTTCAACGAGTTGATCGCCGGCGTGCGTGAAGCCGTGCCGGACATGATTATCCAGGTCGGTGGTTCGATTTCCTTCGCGCCGGAAAGCGATGGCGAAGCCGCCAAGTGGCTGTCTGACGATACGCGACACATGCTGGCCGAGCTGACGCCAAAACCGGATCAGGTCACGGTAGCGATCAACACCACCCAGATGAACATCATGGAACTGCTGTATCCGGAATACCTGGAAGGCACGTCCCTGGCCAATCCTCTGTTTCAGGCCGCCTACAGCGAAATGACCGTACCGGCAGGCCCGGCCTGGGTCGCCGAGCACCTCAAGCGTCTGATGGACAACGGTATCCAGCCGCACTTCCAGCTGACCGGCATGCACGCCATGGAAACCCTCGAGCGTCTGGTGCGCAAGGGCGTCTACAAGGGCCCGTTGAACCTGACCTGGATCGGCATCGGTGGCGGTTTCGATGGCCCCAATCCGTTCAATTTCTTCAACTTCATCCACCGCGCGCCAGACGGTTGCACCCTGACCTCCGAGTCGCTGCTCAAGAACGTCATGCCGTTCAACACCATGTCGATGGCCATGGGTATGCACCCGCGTGTGGGCAATGAAGACACTATCATTGATCACAAGGGCGATCGTTTCGGCTCAGTTGCGCAGATCAAGCAGACCGTGCGCATCGCTCATGAACTGGGTCGCGAAATCGCCACCGGCAAAGAAGCCCGTGAGATCTACCGCATCGGCGTGCAGTACCAGAGCATCGAAGAAACGCTGCTGGCCAACGGTATGGCCCCCAACCGCAAGGCTGGGCAGAAAGGTGTGCCGCAACGCGGCTGATCGGCAGACGAGGCGGGAGGTCAATGGCCTCCCGCTCGCTGCACTGCAACACGCTTGATAACAACAATAAAACAAAGCTTTGAGGAGGCTGCATGGCCTTTCACCCAATCGCCGCAGACGATGACGACTGTGCTGTCGGTGTTGCGCGACCGTATGCCTGGATCGTTTTCGCACTGACGTTCGGGCTGTTGATTTCCGATTACATGTCGCGCCAGGTGCTGAACGCGGTGTTCCCGATGCTCAAGGGCGAATGGGCCCTGAGCGACGGCCAGCTCGGCCTGCTCAGTGGCATTGTCGCGCTGATGGTGGGGCTGCTGACGTTTCCCCTTTCATTGCTGGCGGATCGCTTCGGCCGGGTCAAGAGCCTGGCGCTGATGGCTTTGCTGTGGAGTCTGGCGACACTGGGCTGCGCAGTGGCGCAGGACTATCAGCAGATGTTCATTGCACGGTTCATGGTCGGCGTCGGCGAAGCGGCGTACGGCAGCGTCGGCATCGCGGTGGTGATTTCGGTGTTTCCCAAACACCTGCGTGCAACGCTGGCCAGTGCCTTCATGGCGGGCGGCATGTTCGGTTCGGTATTAGGGATGGCGCTGGGCGGTGCAATCGCCGCCAAGCTGGGCTGGCGCTGGTCGTTTGCCGGCATGGCGCTGTTCGGCCTGCTGTTGGCAGTGCTTTACCCGGTCATCGTCAAGGAAGCGCGCATTGCGCCGCAACGTGCCTCCCTGGCGGCGAACAAGGCGGCGGCAGCGGTCAAGCGTCCGTTGCGTACGCTGTTTTCCAGCCGCTCGGTAATCGCTGCCTACGTCGGCAGTGGCTTGCAACTGTTCGTCGGCGGCACCGTGATTGTGTGGATGCCCAGCTACCTCAATCGTTATTACGACATGGCCACGGACAAGGCGGGCGGTGTCGCGGCGATCATCGTGCTGTGCAGCGGTGCGGGGATGATCCTGTGCGGCATGCTCAGCGATCGACTGTCGCGCCATTCGCCGGAGCGCAAAGTCACCTTGGCCATCACCTATTGCCTGGGCAGTTGCCTGCTGTTGTCGGCGGCGTTCGCCCTGCCGGCAGGGCCTGTGCAATTGGTGCTGATCTGCCTGGGCATGTTGATTGCCGCCGGCACGACCGGCCCTTGCGGAGCGATGGTTGCCAACCTGACCCATTACTCGGTTCACGGCACAGCTTTCGCCACGCTGACCCTGGCCAACAACATGCTGGGGCTGGCGCCGGGGCCGTTCATCACCGGCAAGCTGTCCGATGTGATCGGCTTGCAGGCCGCCTTTCAGTTTGTGCCATTGGTCAGCATCGCGGCTGCGGCCGTGTTCTTTTATGCCAAGTGTCATTACCACAAGGACATTGCCCGGCTTAAGGGCGAGCAAGTCCACGATTCGATTAGCAAAGCGGTGTTAGAGGTGAAGTTGTGAGTGGTCGTTTACGTATTGATGTGATCTTCGATTTCATCTGCCCCTGGTGCCTGATCGGCAAGCGTCAACTGGAGCATGCGCAGGTCCAGTTTCGCAGTCGCCACCCGGATGTGCAGATCACCACGGTGTGGCATGGCGTGCAGTTGCTGCCTCAGTTGCCGGTACAAGGTGAGCCCTTCGCCGACTTCTATCGCAAGCGTCTGGGCAATGCCGATGCTATGACCATGCGCCAGGCCCAGGTACAGCAGGCTGCCGCGGCGGTTGGACTGACCATCGACCTCAGCCACATCGAGACGATGCCCAACACCGCAGACGCCCATCGTTTGTTCGAACGAGTCAGCGTACTGGGCAATGCTACTCAGCGTGAAATGTTGCTCGAACGGCTGTTCGCCGCTTATTTCCGCAAACGCGAAAACCTGGGGTGCCGCGAGACCTTGCTCGCCATTGCCCGCTCCTGCGGCGTCGATACGGACGTGGTGCTCGATTGCCTGAAGGGCGACGCCACGCCATTTGAAGGCTTCCCCGGCGCGGCCAGTGGCGTGCCGAGCTTTCAGTTCGACCGCCGCATGACGGTGATCGGTGCACAACCTGCTCAGGCGCTGCTCGGGGCCATGAACGAAGCACTCAAGGAAAGTGAGCGCGAGCGGCATCCGGCATGACGTGGCGTATCCCCGTACCTGCCGGAAAACTCCCGCAGGCGGGCGGTCGTGCACTGTTCGAATTCGATGACAAAAGCCTGGCGTTATTCAACGTCGAAGGTGACGTGTTCGCCATCGACGACAGTTGCCCGCACCAGGGCGCCTCGCTGTGTAGCGGGCGTCTTGAGGGGCGGGTGATTCAGTGCTGCGCCCATGGCCTGCGCTTCGATCTGCGCAGCGGTTACTTGCTCAATTCCACTGCTGTCAAAGTCGCCAACTACCCGGTCGAGATCATCGACGGCCAGGCATTCATCGTTATCGTTCCCGAGGAGGCCGCGCCATGAGCGCCATCGCTCTCACCCGTATCCACAGCCGAACGCGCGAACTGGCGCCGGGTTTTGTCGTCAGTCTGATCGTTGCTGCCGCAGCGTCCTTTTTGTCCGAGCACTACGGCGCGCCGGTGATGCTGTTCGCTTTGTTGCTGGGCATGGCGCTGAACTTCCTGGCCGGTGACAGTGCCTGCAAGGCCGGCATCGAGTTCACCGCACGCACGGTGTTGCGCATTGGCGTGGCCTTGCTGGGCATGCGCATTACCCTCGAACAGATGGTGGCGCTGGGCTGGAAGCCTGTGGCGCTGGTGGTGATTCTGGTGGTGGTGACCATCGGCGTTTCGGTGATCGCGGCCAAGGCGCTGGGATTCCAGCGTTTGTTCGGCATGCTCACCGGTGGCGCCACCGCGATTTGTGGTGCATCGGCCGCGTTGGCGCTAGCGGCGGCATTGCCGAACCATCCGCAGAAAGAACGCGCGACGTTATTCACGGTGATCGGGGTGTCGGCGCTGTCGACCCTGGCGATGATCGTGTACCCGATGATTGCCAACTGGCTGTCGTTGTCGCCACAAGTGGCCGGCGTGTTCCTCGGCGCCACCATCCACGATGTCGCCCAGGTCGTCGGTGCCGGTTACAGCATGTCGACCGAGACCGGCGATACGGCCACGGTGGTCAAGTTGATGCGGGTTGCCATGCTGCTGCCGGTGATCGTCTGCGCCGCCATGATTACGCGCATGCAGGGCGCCGACCCGACCGGTAAACGACCGCCGCTGCTGCCATGGTTCGCCGTTGGTTTTCTGATTCTGGCCTGTATCAACAGCACCGGATGGGTGGCCCCGGTGGTGCAGGGTTCGGTCAATGAATTGTCGCGCTGGTGCCTGGTGGTTTCCATCAGCGCCCTGGGTATGAAGACCCAGCTCAAGGAGTTGGCGGCGGTAGGCATCAAGCCGATCCTGTTGATGGTGGGGGAGACGGTGTTCCTCGTCGTACTGGTGCTGTTGTTGCTGCGCTGGGGTCTCTAAGCCGGTTAAAAAATACTGGCTGCGGCGCACCTTTTTGTAGCAGCTGGCGGAGCCTGCGTTCGGCCGCGCAGCGGTCGTGAATTCAAACGATAGGGTGCTTCAGGAAAACCGCGTAGTTAGTTTTTACGACTGCTACGCAGCCGAACGCAGGCTTCGCCAGCTGCTACAGAGGGCTGCACTGCGGTCGACTCCTAGTCGCAGTGTCGCTCCCGACCGGTGTCACAAACACTGGTTTTTTGCGGCGACTGTACCAGCAGTCGCCGTTTTTTTTGCGTCCCTTTCAGTCGATTCAGGGGGCCGAGGAGCCGGGCAGGGTATTCGGCTCGCTGTGTGCCTTGGGTTGTTTTTGCGCGCTGCGCCAAGCCGCCGGCGGCATGCCGAACTGGGTGATGAACCAGCGTGTGAAGGAACTCGCCATGGAGTAGCCGAGCATGTCGGCGATCCGGCCCAACGAGTAATTCGGGTTTTCCAGGTAGCGCAACACTAGGTCACGGCGCACGTCGTTGATCAGGTCGTTGAAGGCGCAGCCGTCGTCTTTGAGGCGGCGCTGCAGGGTCCGAACGTTCATGCCCTGGGTCTGGGCGATTTGCTCGATGGTGGCGCGTCCCATCGGCAACAACAGGTAGATGGCTTTGCGCACCTCGAACAGCATCGAAGGGCCTTCGTGGTTCAGCAGCGAGTCGAGGTAACTCTGGGCGTAACGCGCCATGGCCGGGTCGGCATGAGGGTTGGTCATGTCGAGGCTGGCATTGGGACAGACAATGCCATTGAACTCGCTGCCGAACTCCAGCTTGCAACCGAACAGACGGCGATGCAGTTGCAGGTTGTCGGGGGGCTGGTGGGTGAAGTTGACACTGTAGGGATGCCAGTGTGCGCCGAGCAGGGCGGCGCACAGTCGGAACATCACCCCGATGGCCAGTTCATTGGCTTGTCGGCAAGGCATCGGCGATTCGGTGACCACCTCTTCGCGAATGATCACCATCTTGCCAGCCTCCTCGATGAAGAGGGCCAGCGAATCGTTCATCAGATGACGGTAGTGCACCAACACTTGCAACGTATCACGCAGCGTACGCTGGTGGCTGAGCAGCAGACTGACCACGCCGAAGTCCGAGAGCTGGCGCGACTCGGCCATGCTCAGGCCGAAGCTCTGGCAGCCGCTGGCGGCAGCCGAATCCTCCAGCAGACGCACGGCGGCGTCGATGGGAATGCGATGTTCAGGGGCTTGCAGCTTGGCTTTGCTCAAGCCGACGCCGGCCAGTACATCGCGCGGGTTGAACCCCAGGTACTGAGTGACCTCCAGGTAGTTGGTCAAGACGGCGGCGCGAACAAGCTTGGGCATGCGAAGGTCTTTCCTGGGCCGGTTGCGATTCAAATTTGCGTGGCGACTATATCCAGCACATCAACAATTGAACAGTTGTGACGTTGTCGAGGGCGCTCGCCCAATGCTGTCCAAAATCACACCGTCGTTGTGGCGCGATCGACGCTCACCCATTGATTACAGTGAGCTGTAGAGAACCTGCGGGGATATTCGACCAATGGTCGCTGTGCGCCAACACCTGGAAATTTGTCATGAAAAGAAAAGTGCCTGACGTCCAATGAAAAGCGCCTCGGGCGGGCGCTCTTTAATGTCAGTCCTACAAAAAGCCCCTGGCGAATAGAGCCAGTCGAGTCATCGAGAAAGCGAAGGTGTTGACGTGGACAAACTGCAAACTGCCGCAACCGTTCTGATCGTACCGGGTCTGCGCGAGCACGTTGCCGAGCATTGGCAAACGCTGCTTGAAGCCAGGCTGTGCAAGGTACGCAGTGTGCCGCCGCTGGACACCGACAAGCTCGATTGCAGCAAGCGGGTCGAAGCGATTCAGCATGAATTGGAGCAGATCGACGGGCCGGTGATTCTGGTTGCTCATAGCGCCGGAGTGCTGATGGTCGCGCACTGGGCTGCGCAGCACAGTGGGCCGATCAAGGGCGCGCTGCTGGCCACTCCTCCGGATCTCGATGCTCATTGGCCGCAAGGCTACCCCTCCGCTGAAACCCTGCGTACCCAGGGTTGGAATCCTCTACCAAAAGAGCTACTGCCGTTCCGCAGTCTGGTGGCCGCCAGTACCAACGACCACCTCGCCAGCCTGGACGCCGCCACGCGCATGGCCGAAGGCTGGGGCAGCGAACTGCTCAACCTCGGCGAAGTCGGTCATCTCAATCCTGCTGCCGGGTATGGGCGCTGGCCACGCGCCGAAGCACTCATCCTCGAGCTGGATCGCTAGTTCAGGCGCCGGTTGGCCCGCGCCATCCGGTAATTGCCCTCACTCCTGAAAACGTAAACCCCTGGAACAAGGGGTTGCGCGAGGGCGGCTGCGCTTAAAACAAATACAAAAAGGCGGAGACAACGCAATGCACAACAATAAGAGTCACGGGTTCGCACCCTCGCGTTACACCTTGTTGGCCTCGGCCATTCTGGCCGCAGCCATGCCGGTCGCGCAGGCGGTCGAGCTCGACACCGGTAACCCGAACTGGACCGTGCGTCTTGATAACACCGTGAAATACAACTACGGCGTGCGCACCGAAAGCGCTGACAAACGCATGCTGGCAACGCCGAACAACAACGACGGCGACTACAACTTCCGCAAGGCCGGGACCAACATCACCAACCGTGTTGACCTGTTGACCGAGATGGATGTGGTCTACCAGAACCACATGGGTTTTCGCGTCAGCGCCGCCAGTTGGTACGACAAGGCCTACGAGAACACCGGTTCCAATTCCAACCCGTTCGTCAACGGCAACGACGCAAGGTCGGGGCTGGTCGCCAACGACCCGCGTCTGGCCGCGGTCACCGGCGACAACGTCGGCAACGGCAGCCCGCACCTGAGCAACTATGCCCAGCGTTACTACACCGGTCCGTCCGGCGAAATCCTCGATGCCTTCGTGTTCTACAGCACCGAAGTGGGCGAGGAGTCGCTGCTGAGCGTCAAGGCCGGTCAGCACAACGTGTTCTGGGGCGAGACCATTCTCAACCCGGTGCACTCGATCAGTTACGGCCAATCCGGCCTGGACCTGGCCAAACTGGCCGCCTCGCCGGGCACTGAAGCGAAGGAGCTGTTCGTTCCGCGTAACCAGTTGTCGATGTCGTTCACCGTCAATCCCGAGCTGACCGTGGGTGCCCAGTATTTCCTCGATTGGGACGCCGCGCGCCTGCCGGAAGCAGGCACTTATTACGGTGGTTCCGATCTGGTCGGTTTCGGTGCGCAATCTTTCCTGCTGGGCAACACCAATGGCGTGGTGCCGGGCAGTCCGCTGGGGTGTGGCCTCGCGCCGTGCAACGGCTTGACCAACGTGCGTCGCGGGCATGACCTGACGCCGGACAAGCGCGGTGACTGGGGCGTTATGGCCAAGTGGTCGCCGGCCTGGCTGGATGGCACCCTCGGCGTTTACTACCGCGAAACCTCGGAAATCCTGCCGCAAGCCTGGCTGGATGCCAGAGGTCTGAGTTCGGCCAACCCCAACGGCACCCGGCCGGCAGGGCAAGTGCCTGCGGTGGTCAATACGCTCAACTCGCTGAGCACAGCCACCTATCAAATGGCCTATGCCGACAACATCAAGATCGTTGGCCTGAGCCTGTCCAAGGATGTGGGCGGGGTGAGCGTCGGTTCGGACCTGAACATTCGTCACAACATGCCACTGGCCAGCATTCCGGCTGTTGTCAGCACCAACAGTCCGCTGGGTTTGGGCGCGGGCCTCGGTCTGTTGCCGGCGCGTACGGCCGCCACCGGTGTGGTCTACGACACCCCGCAAAAGGGCGACAGTATGGCCGCCACCGGCGACACCTTGCACTGGACGCTCAACGGTCTGATGACCATTGCCAAAACGCCGGTGTTCGATTCGGCAACCCTGCTTGGCGAGCTGTATTACAGCAACCTGCTCAAGCTCGATAGCAAGAACGAAGCGCTCTACAAGGGCAAGGACACCTATCGCGGCATCGACCAGCCGACCGGGGACAACTGGGGCATCGCGGTCAACTTCACACCGACCTGGTACCAGGTGTTTCCCGGCGTCGACCTCAACGCGCCGATGTCCATCAACGTCGGTCTCGACGGCGTCGCACCGGTGTCCGGTGGCGGTGCCAAAGACACCGGCAACTACGCCATCGGCCTCGGGGCCGTTGTGTACAACAAATACTTCGTTGATCTGAAGTACGTGGACTCCTTCGGCAAGACCGACAAGTGCGACGCCAGCGGTCTGAGCACCGGCGCGGCCAATGCCGGCAGCGGCGACGGCTCCACACCCAATGCCTTTAGCGGCAATGAAAACTACGCCTGTTACGCCGGTGGCTACTCGGCCTTCTCCGGTGGTGGTGCAACGACTGAGGACCGTGGCGCCGTTTACCTGACGATGAAAACCACTTTTTGATTCACCACTGATTTGCTCAATGCAAGCAGGAGAATAACAAGATGAAATTCGCAAAAACCGTGTTGGCCGCTTCGCTGGCCATGGTCCTTGCCGCCCAGGCACAGGCCGCTGTTTCAACCCAGGACGCTGCCAAATTGGGCAGTAGCCTGACCCTGGTGGGCGCCGAAAAGGCCGGGAACGCTGATGGTTCCATCCCCGCTTATGACGGTGGCCTGACCACGCCGCCGGCCAGTTTCAAATCCGGTGACAGCATGCGTCCGGATCCCTTCGTCAACGAAAAACCGTTGCTGGTAATCGACGGTAAAAACGTCGATCAGTACAAGGGCTTGCTCAGCGCAACCACGGCGGAACTGGCCAAACGTTTCCCGAGTTTCCACGTCAATGTCTACCCGACCCACCGCACCGTTTCGCTGCCCAAAGCCATCCTCGATAACGGCGTGAAGAATGCCAGCGGCGCCAAGTCCCTCGAAGGCGGTTTGGCCATCGATAACGTGCTGCCGGGCGTGCCGTTCCCGATCCCGCAGTCGGGCAACGAAGCGATGTGGAACTTCCTGCTGCGCTATCAAGGCGTGAGCATCAATTCCAAGTACGACTCCTGGAACGTCGACTCCGCTGGCGTGCCGAGCCTGGCGACCACCGGGCAGGCGTTCATCTCCTATCCGATCTACGAAAACCTCGCGCAGCCGATCAGCAGCGCCGACGTGTACTACCAGATGAAGCTGTCCTACACCGGCCCCGCACGCCGGGCCGGTGAAGCGGTGATGCTCAAGGACGCCGCCAACCCGTTGCAGCAACCGCGCCGTGCCTGGCAGTACTTGCCGGGCCAGCGTCGGGTCAAACTGGCACCGAACCTGGCCTACGACACGCCTAACCCCGGCACCGCCGGCGCGGGCACCTACGACGATGTTTTCGTGTTCAACGGTGCACTGGACCGCTACGACTGGAAGCTGGTGGGCAAGCAGGAAATGATCGTGCCCTACAACACCTACAAGCTGACTTACGCCCAGGACCCCAAGTCGCTGACCACCGCCAATCACCTGGCTCCCGATTACGTGCGTTGGGAAAAACACCGCGTCTGGGTGGTGGAGGGCAACCTCAAGGCCGGCGCCCGACACATCTATCAGAAGCGCCGCTTCTACCTCGATGAAGACAGCTGGACCGCTCTGGCCTCTGACCAATACGACGCCCGTGGTCAGCTGTACCGTGGCTCCTTCGCGTTCCTCAGCCAGAGCTACGACAAGCAGATCCCGGATTCCACGCCCTTCATGATCTACGACCTGGTGGGTGGCTCCTACAACATCAACGGCGTGGTCGGGCCTTACGGCGGCATCAAGTACATCGATCCGCTTTCCAAGGCGCAATGGTCGTCGGAATCCCTGGCCGGCAGCGGCATTCGCTAAGCCCCCGCAAAAAAGCGCCCACAGGGTCCACTGCTCACAAGGCGTGGACCGTGCGGTGGTCGGTGCACGCCGATCGTCGCGGGCGCCAGGTGTGAACGTCAGACACACGGATGTGTGTCCCGGCGCGGTTTTCCGAAGAGGACGCGGTATGTGTTCGTATAAGAATTATTTGCAGGTGGCGTTTGGCGTTGTGCTCGGCCTGTTGCAGGGCGTCACCCACGCGGCCGATTACGTCGATGTGCTGGACCTGCCCGCCAGGGTCAGTGCGTTGGCCATCAACAGTCCGTTGTCCGGCATGGCCCGCGCCGGTGAGCGCGTGATCGCCGTCGGCCAGCGTGGCCATATTCTGTTTTCCGATGATTCCGGCAAGCACTGGCAACAGGCATCCGTGCCGGTCAGTGCCGACCTCAATGCCGTGAGTTTTCCTTCCGCTACCCAAGGCTGGGCGGTGGGCGGCGACGGCGTGGTGTTGCACAGCAACGACGCGGGTGCGACTTGGCGCAAGCAACTGGACGGCCGCGAAATCGGTGCCTTGCTGGTCAAGCATTACCAGGCGTTGGCCCGTGCAGAACCTGGCAACGAACAATGGCCACTGCTGGTCGCCGAAGGTGAGCGCCTGGTGGCGCAGGGCGCCGACAAACCCTTGCTCGATGTCTGGTTCGCCAACGACCGCCTCGGCTATGTGGTCGGGGTGTTTAACCTGATCCTGCGCACCGAGGATGGCGGCCAGAGCTGGACCCCGTTCCAGGACCGCACCGACAACCCGCAGGGCTTTCACCTCAACGCCATCGCTTCCACCGGCGATGCGCTGTACATCGCCGGCGAGCAGGGCTTGTTGCTGAAATGGGATGACGCCCAACAGCGGTTCGCCGCCGTGCAGACACGTTATCAGGGCAGTTTTTTCGGTGTGCTCGGCAAACCCGGGGAAGCGCTCGTCTATGGCTTGCGCGGCAATGTGCTGCGCAGCACCGATGGCGGTCTCAGCTGGATCCCGCAGGACAGTGGCCTGCACGTCAGCATCACCGCCGGCATCGTCGATGCGCAGGGTGATTACCGCTTGTTCACCCAGGGCGGGCAGATGCTGGTGAGCCAGGGCACCGGTGCGCAAATGCACTGGGTGCGGCAAGCCGAGCCGGTCCCGGTGACTGGCGTCATACGCGCCGCCGACGGTGCGCTGGTGGTGGGTGGCAGCCGTGGTGCACGGACGCTGTCCGTTGAATAAGCCCTCGAACCCTTAGAGCGAGAACCCAGACATGGGCAATATCAAACAAGAAACCATGCCGGTGATCCGCGATCTGCGAGACTTCGACCGCCAGTCCGGCAATCGGCTGGAGCGGCTGGTGTTCAACTACCGTCCGCTGTTCATGCTGCTGATGGCGCTGGCCACCGTGGTGTTGGGCTACATGGCCGCGACTCGCCTGGAGCTGCGGCCTAGCTTCGAGAAAATGATTCCGCAGAGCCAGCCGTATATCCAGAACTTCCTGGAAAACCGCCAGTCGTTGCGCGGTTTGGGCAACTCGGTGCGGGTGGTGGTGGAGAACACTCAGGGCGATATTTTCGACCCCGGTTACCTGGACGTGCTCAAGCAGGTCAATGACAAATTGTTCCTCACCGAAGGCGTCGACCGCGCCTGGATGAAGTCGCTGTGGAGCCCGGCGGTGCGCTGGACAGAAGTCACCGAGGAAGGTTTTCAGGGTGGTCCGGTGATGCCCGATACCTATGAGGGCAAGCCTGCGCAAATCGAACAGCTGCGCCAGAACATTTCCCGCGCCGGTATCGTCGGCAGTCTGGTGGCCAGCGACTACAAGTCGAGCATGCTGATCGTGCCGCTGCTGGACAAGGCCACGGCCAGTGGTCAACGCATCGACTACCACGCCTTTTCGCAGATGCTCGAAGAGCAGTTGCGCGACAAGATCGAATTCGCCGGCGACAGCGCTGCACGCAAGGCCGGGGAGGAGGGCAAGGGTCAGTACAAAGTGCGGGTGATCGGTTTCGCCAAACTGATGGGCGACCTGATCGATGGGCTGATTCAGGTGATGATGTTCTTCGGCCTGGCCGTGGTCACTTCGCTGGTCATCATCTACCTCTACACCCGTTGTGTGCGCAGCACCTTGCTGGTGGTCGGCTGCTCGCTGATCGCGGTGGTTTGGCAACTCGGTATCGTCGCCTGGCTCGGCTATGCCATCGATCCGTACTCGGTGCTGGTGCCTTTTCTGATTTTCGCCATCGGTGTGTCTCACGCGGCGCAGAAAATGAACGGCATCATGCAAGACATCGCCCGTGGCACCCACAAACTCATCGCCGCACGCTACACCTTCCGTCGTCTGTTCATTGCCGGCGTCACGGCGCTGCTGGCCGACGCCGTCGGATTCGCGGTGCTGATGCTGATCGATATTCCGGTGATCCGCGACTTGGCGATCACCGCCAGTATCGGTGTGGCGGTGCTGATTTTCACCTCGCTATTGCTGATGCCGGTGGCGCTGTCTTATGTCGGTGTCGGCGCCAGGGCTGCCGAGCGTGCGCTGAAAATCGACACGCGTGCAGAAGGGCACAAAGGCTTCGGAAAACTGTGGGACTTGCTCGACCGTTTCACCACGCGCAAGTGGGCCACGGGCGCGGTATTGGTCGCGGTGCTGATGGGCATCGGCGGCTTCATGGTCAGCCTGCAACTGAAGATCGGCGACCTGGAAAGTGGCGCACCGGAGTTGCGTGCCGACTCTCGCTATAACCGTGACAACGCCTACATCACCAGCCACTACGCGCTGTCCAGCGACCTGTTCGCGGTGATGATCAAGACTGCGCCGGAAGGTTGCTTGAACTACAAGACGTTGATTCTCGCCGACCGACTGGCCTGGGAGCTGCAGCAGTATCCGGGCGTACAGGCGACGGCTTCGCTGGTCAACGCGGTGCGCCAAATCACCGCCGGCACCTACGAAGGCAACCCCAAGCTCAACAGCATCCAGCGCAATCAGGACGTGCTGAACTACGCCGCGCAGCAAGCCTCGGTCAACTCCCCGGAGTTGTTCAACACCGATTGTTCGCTGATGCCGGTGATCACCTTCCTCAAGGACCACAAGGCCGAGACCCTGGATGCCGTGGTGGACATCGCCGAAAAATTTGCCCGCGAGAACAACAGCGAAGATCGACAGTTTCTGCTGGCGGCTGGGTCGGCCGGGATTGAAGCGGCGACCAACATTGTGGTCCGGGAGGCCAATCGCACGATGCTGTTGTATGTCTATGCGGCGGTGACGTTGTTCTGCCTGATCACCTTCCGCAGTTGGCGCGCGACCCTGGTCGCCCTGTTGCCACTGGTGCTGACGTCGATCCTCTGCGAAGCATTGATGGTGGCCATGGGCATTGGCGTGAAGGTCGCAACCTTGCCGGTGATCGCATTGGGCGTGGGGATCGGCGTGGATTACGCGTTGTACCTGCTCAGCGTGCAGTTGCATTACCAGCGCCAGGGCCTGCCGCTGTCTCAGGCTTACCGCAACGCCGTGTCGTTTACCGGCCGGGTCGTGGGCCTGGTGGGCATCACCCTGGCGGCGGGCGTGGTGTGCTGGGTCTGGTCGCCGATCAAGTTCCAGGCCGACATGGGCATCCTGCTGACCTTCATGTTCCTGTGGAACATGCTCGGCGCGCTGGTGCTGATTCCTGCCCTGTCTTATTTCCTCCTGCGCGAACGGGCGCTTCAGCCGGGTCCTGATGCGCAGACCGCTAACACTGAAATCTCTCAACGCCAGGGCGTGCCGCATGCCCTGACCACTTCCGAGTAAGCCAACCATGTCCGATTACAAAGCTCCTTTGCGCGATATGCGCTTCGTACTCAACGAAGTCTTCCAGGTGTCCCGGCTATGGGCCCAATTGCCTGGCCTGGCTGAGGTGATCGATGAAGAAACGGCCGCCGCAATCCTTGAAGAGGCCGGCAAAATCAGTGGCGAAGTTATCGCACCGCTGAACCGCAGCAGTGATGAACAAGGCTGCACCTGGAGCAATGGCGCGGTCACGGCGCCGGACGGTTTTGTCGCGGCTTACCAGGCATTCGCCGACGGCGGTTGGGTGGGTGTTGGCGGTGATCCGCAGTTCGGTGGCATGGGCATGCCCAAGGCCATTTCGGCTCAGGTCGAGGAGATGGTCAACTCGGCCAGTCTGTCGTTTGGCCTGTACCCGATGCTGACCGCCGGTGCGTGCCTGTCGATCAATGCCCATGCCAGTCAGGAACTCAAGGAACGCTATCTGCCGAACATGTACGCCGGCACCTGGACCGGTTCCATGTGCCTGACCGAGGCGCATGCAGGCACAGACCTGGGCCTGATTCGCACCCGAGCCGAACCTCAGGCCGACGGCAGTTTCAAGATCAGCGGCAGCAAGATTTTCATCACCGGCGGTGAGCACGACCTGACCGAAAACATTATCCATCTGGTACTGGCCCGGTTACCGGATGCGCCCGCCGGCCCCAAAGGTATTTCGCTGTTTCTGGTGCCCAAGGTGCTGGTCAATGCCGATGGCTCGCTGGGTGAGCGCAACTCGCTGTCCTGCGGTTCCATCGAGCACAAGATGGGCATCAAGGCTTCTGCCACGTGCGTGATGAACTTTGACGGGGCGACTGGCTGGATCATCGATGCGCCGAACAAGGGCCTGGCGGCGATGTTTACGATGATGAACTACGAACGTCTGGGCGTGGGTATCCAGGGTCTGGCGTTGGGTGAGCGTTCGTACCAGAACGCCGTCGAATACGCCCGTGACCGTCTGCAAAGCCGTTCGCCGACGGGCGCGCAGAACAAGGACAAAGCCGCCGATCCGATCATCGTTCACCCGGATGTACGGCGGATGCTGTTGACCATGAAGGCCTTGAACGAAGGCGGGCGGGCGTTCTCCAGCTACGTCGCCTTGCAACTGGATACCGCCAAGTACAGCGATGACGCCACCACCCGCAAGCGCGCGGAAGATTTGGTGTCGCTGCTGACCCCCGTGGCCAAGGCGTTCCTCACCGACATGGGGCTGGAAACCACGGTGCATGGCCAGCAGATCTTCGGCGGTCACGGTTACATCCGCGAATGGGGCCAGGAGCAATTGGTTCGCGACGTGCGCATCACCCAGATCTACGAAGGCACCAACGGTATCCAGTCACTGGACCTGGCCGGGCGCAAAATCGTCGGCAGCGGCGGGGCGCTGTACCGTGTGTTCGCTTCGGAAGTCCGCAACTTTACCGCCAATGCCTGCGCTGACCTCGGCGAGTTCACCCAACCGTTGAACGCCGCCGTCGACACCCTCGACGAACTGACCGCATGGCTGCTGGATCGAGCCCAGAGCAACCCGAATGAAATCGGCGCAGCTTCGGTCGAGTACCTGCACGTGTTTGGCTACACCGCGTACGCCTACATGTGGGCGCGAATGGCCAAGGCTGCCATGAGCACGCATTCCAAAGACGATTTCTACGCCAGCAAACTGGCCACCGCGCGCTTCTACTTCGCCCGTCTGCTGCCACGTATCCACTCGTTGAGCGCGTCGGCCAAGGCTGGCAGTGAATGCCTCTATCAATTGGATGCAGAGCAGTTCTGAGCTCACGTAAAAAGGACGGGGAACCACAACCATGATGGCGACAAAAATAATTCCGCCCGCCGACGGCGCTTATGCCTATCCCTTGCTGATCAAGCAATTGCTGCTCTCAGGCGTGCGCTACGAGCCGGGTCGGGAAATCGTGTATGCCGACAAACTGCGCTATAGCTACCAGACCCTCAACCAGCGGATTCGCCGGCTGGCCAACGCCTTGACCGCTGCCGGCGTCAAGGCCGGGGACACGGTGGCCCTGCTCGACTGGGACAGCCATCGCTACCTGGAATGTTTCTTTGCCGTACCGATGATCGGCGCGGTGCTGCACACCGTGAACATCCGTCTTTCGCCGGATCAGGTGCTCTTCACCATGAACCACGCCGAGGATGACCTGGTGCTGGTGCATGACGATTTTCTGCCTCTGGTTGAACAGATTCAGGGGCAGCTCAAAACCGTCAAAGGTTACCTGCAGCTTACGGACGACACAGCCACTCACACGTCGCTACCGGTGCTGGGGGAATATGAAAACCTGTTGTCCGGGTCGGCAGACCAGTACGACTTTCCCGACTTCGATGAAAACTCCGTCGCGACCCTTTTCTACACCACGGGCACCACTGGCGCCCCTAAAGGCGTGTATTTCACCCACCGCCAATTGGTCTTGCACACCTTGAATGCCGTCGGCACTTTGGGCGTCTATCAGGGGTTGCCGCTGCTGCGCTCCGATGATGTCTACATGCCGATCACACCGATGTTTCACGTGCATGCCTGGGGTGTGCCCTATGTCGCCACCCTGATGGGAATCAAGCAGGTGTACCCCGGTCGCTACGAGCCCAACAGCCTGGTCAGGCTGTATCGAGAGGAGAAGGTCACGTTCTCCCACTGTGTGCCGACCATTCTGCAAATGATCCTGAACTGCGAGGAGGCTGAACGAACTCGTTTCGATGGCTGGAAAGTGCTCCTGGGCGGCAGCGCGCTGACATTAGGTATCGCCAGCGAAGCGAGTGCCAAAGGTATTCAGGTGCACAGCGGTTACGGCATGTCGGAAACTTGCCCGTTGCTGTGCCTGACTTACCTGCGTGACGAAGACCTCGATCAATCCACGCAAACCCAACTGGCCACGCGGATCAAGACGGGCACGCCAGTGCCTATGGTCGACCTGAAAATCATCGATGCCAGTGGCAATGACGTTGCACACGACGGCGAGTCTCTGGGCGAGATCGTGGTGCGCGCGCCCTGGCTGACCCAAGGCTATTTGAAGGAGCCCGAAAAGGGCGCCGAGTTGTGGCACAACGGCTGGCTGCACACCGGCGACATGGCCTCTATCGACGCGTTGGGTGGAGTTGAAATCAAGGATCGCATCAAGGATGTGATCAAGACGGGCGGGGAATGGATCAGCTCCCTGGAACTGGAGAGCCTGATCAGCGAACACTCGGCCGTCATGTCGGTCGCGGTCGTGGGCATCGCCGATGAGCAATGGGGTGAACGGCCGATGGCGCTGGTGGTGTGCGAGCCTGGACAGTATCTCGACCGCAAGATCCTGGAGGCGCACCTGCAAGGATTTGTCGAGCGTGGCCGCATCAACAAATGGGCGATCCCCAAGCAGTTCAAGTTCGTCGCCGAGATCCCTAAAACCAGCGTTGGGAAGATTAACAAGAAGCTCATTCGGGAAAGTGAATTGGGCTGAAAAAGGTGCGGGGCTACGTCAACCCTGATCACACGTCACGAGGTGTTCTATTTCCTAGCCTTGTAGCCGGTGAGATCCGCCAGCTCTTCGTCCGAGAGAGTTTCATTTGCCATAGCGATGCTCCATGCCGTGCGTGGCGGCAGAAAGTGGGGGTGGATCAGATGATTGCGGTCAGTTCTAAAATTCGCAGCGGCAATCAGCCGTCTCCGCTAGAGTCTGAGCGATAACATTTCGCGAGGTACGGAAGTATCTAGGCGATCAGGGACGATTCACCTATACGCAGATAAACCAGTAGGAGGGAGGCCGATAATGTCAATGGATAACAACAGGCTTGCAATGATCAATCCACGGGTGCTCCATCTAGACAACCGTGACGAGGACTCGCAAACGGAACTTGCAAGAGGCATCAATGAGCGGTTCATGACCTTTTATACTGGCATGCGGGACGCGGGAGCCGTGGATTACGATCTGGACCGTATAGCATCTGCGATATTTTATCTGCGTACACTGCTGACGCGTAAAGGTCTAACAGGAAAAGACAAAACCGCGGTCGAGATCGGATGTGGTGCTGGGGCTAAATCGCTTTCTCTTTGCGGTCTTTTCGGCACTTATATAGGCATTGAGATCAATCATGACCAGGTCAAGCAGGCAGAGGAGCGAAACCGGTTGTATGGAACGCCCGACACGCGATTCATTGCAGGAAATGCCGCGGACGTTCTTCGTGACAAGAAGAAATATGAGATTCCAGACCGTATCGACGTACTCGTTCTATATGCAGTCCTTGAGCATCTGACGAACGACGAGAGGCGAACAGTCATCGGGCTGGCAGACGAAGTCATGGATGGGGGCGGCTCCGTGCTGGTGATGGAAACACCAAACAGGCTCATTCCGTATGACTCACATACTACTGGTATTCAGTTTTACAACTGGCTGCCCGATGAGATAGCCAATAACCTGGCAAAAACGGGTGCGGCAAATACGGAAGTCAGATCGATGCTGAGGCCTTGGGATGACCCTGCTGCGCAGACTATGCTCGCACGTGCAGGGCGCGGCGTTAGCTATCACGATTTCGTGCTTAACCTGCGATTTCCGCTCGACAGCTATTCATTCGACGTCGATGGCTTTGATGCGGAACTGATGAATATGGAACCGTTCACTAATCAAGATTTTTCCCTTTATGGCTATCTATCTGCCAACGCAGCGGAAATCAATGCAGCCGCATTTTCTCGCTCGTGGCTGGACTTCGTCATTTCGCGGAAAAGCGCACCTCAGAAGCGCTGCAAATACTTCTCCCCGTTTTGGCCCAAATGGGCATTGTTTGACGACCCGCCATCGTTCTGGCATCTGCCCGCCGTCATACTCGCGCGGGGGCGTGCTACATGGCAGTGCGAGATGCCTACAGCCTATGTTCAGGACGTTACCTTGATCTTCAACGCGCCCAACGAAGATGGCAAATTGACATTGAAGATCAATGACGAAAATCTTACAGACATCGAAATTGACGTGTTGGTCAGATCAAAACCACATACGTGGCATCGAAGTCACTCCGTTAGCATTCGCATCGGGTGCGACGTTACCAGAATTGCCGTTGAGGCAGACGTTTCGCGTGGGCCCATACTGTTCCAGGGTTGCATGATTTCGGCCTAAAAACGATTAAGGGTTCGATGCCCTGAATTTGCTTGCGGCGAAAGGAAGAAAGTCATTCTTTTTCGTCATGAGAGGCCTTCGCATCCAGAGTCGCCTGGGAACTCGTAGTTCGTGGGTCAGTTGGCGCTCGAACCCGCCATTAGAATCGTCGAGCGCCACGAGATCGAACCTCTTCAGGATCACGTTCCGCGTCCGGCATTTCGGTTTCCTCGGTGGACGAAACCAGCGTGGCAAGAGGTGGAGTTTTTTGTGGGCAGGACGCCGGAAGGAAGGGGTAAATCAGGAAGGTTTTGTAACGGTTACTAAATAGTTTTGTTACGCATGCAGAGCGGCAGGATTTTCACCACACCCCAGAAACGACAAAGCCCTGAATAATCAGGGCTCTATCGGTACAAATATGGCGGAGGCGATGGGATTCGAACTCATGGACCTGTTACAGTCGACGGTTTTCAAGACCGTTGCCTTAAACCACTCGGCCACACCTCCGTTTGCGTTGCGGGCGCCATAATACCTGAATGAAACACACTGTCAAACTCTCTGCATAGCTTGTTACAGAGCGTCTGTTATGATCTTTGCGACTGAACGTTTCAAACCAACAGGAGTGTCGCCATGCGCGAACAGGATTACGCAGTTAATAACAGCGTGCAGGCTGAGCAGCTAGAGGTTAGCCGCGTCCTGCGCAACACTTACGGCTTACTCGCTCTCACCCTCGCATTCAGCGGCGTGATGGCGTTTGTCGCTCAGCAGATGCGTGTCGGCTACCCGAACATTTTCGTGGTGCTGATCGGTTTCTACGGCCTTTTCTTCCTCACCAACAAACTCCGTGATTCGGCCTGGGGCCTGGTGTCGGCATTTGCCCTGACCGGTTTCATGGGTTTCCTGCTCGGCCCGATCCTGAACCGTTACCTGGGTATGCAGGGCGGTGCCGAGGTGGTCAGTTCGGCCTTCGCGATGACTGCGCTGGTGTTCGGCGGTCTGTCGGCTTACGTGCTGATTACCCGCAAGGACATGAGCTTCCTGGGTGGTTTCATCACCGCAGGCTTCTTCGTGCTGCTGGGTGCGACGCTGGCGAGCCTGTTCTTCCAGATCAGCGGTCTGCAACTGGCGATCAGTGCAGGTTTCGTTCTGTTCTCCTCGGTCTGCATTCTGTTCCAGACCAGCGCCATCATTCACGGCGGCGAGCGCAACTACATCATGGCGACCATTAGCCTGTATGTATCGATCTACAACCTGTTCATCAGCTTGTTGCAGCTGTTTGGCATCATGAGCCGCGATGACTAATCGTCAGCCTTGAGGAAAAAACCCGCTTCGGCGGGTTTTTTCTTGCCTGCGATTTGAGTAAAGGGTCACGCCATCGGTGGCAAGCGGCGCTTGACCGGGGTTTTCTTGACGATCGCCGTGTTGGTTTCGGCGTGGGTGTTGAGGCGGTCGAGCAGGGTGTCCAGTTGCTCCATCGAACGCACGTGCAGGCGGGCGATGAAACAGTCGTCGCCGGTGACCTTGTCGCACTCGGTAAATTCGGGAATGGCCTGAATCTGCCGCTCCACTTCCTGCAATTGGCCCGGCAGCGGGCGAATGCGGACGATGGCTTGTAGTTGATAGCCGAAGCATTTTGGGTCGATCTCGACGGTATAGCCTTTGAGCACGCCACGCTCTTCGAGGCGGCGTAAACGCTCGGCGACGCTGGGCGAAGACAGGCCGCTGATTTGCGCCAGAGCCTTGAGCGAGCGCCGTGAGTCTTCCATCAATGCCGTAATCAGCACTTGGTCGATATCGTCGGTCATGGCGAAACCCCTATTAGGCAATAAATTCAAACTGCCTTGATAAAAAAGGCAGAAATCGAGTTTAGCCTGCTTTTTGCTCTGGAGAAGCCCCTCGGCGGATTGGCATACTTTGGGCTCAAACACAGGAGTCTGATGATGGACAAAACAATACGTCACGGGTCATTCGAAATGACCGCCGCCATGCTGATTTCCGGGACTATCGGCTGGTTTGTGCTGGTGTCCGGGCAACCGGTGCTGGACGTAGTGTTCTGGCGTTGCGTGTTCGGCGCCGGCACGTTGTTGCTGATCTGCGCGGCATTCGGCTTCCTGCGCCCCGGCATTCTGACCCGCACCACGTTCTTGCTGGCCGTGCTCAGCGGCGTGGCGATTGTCGGCAACTGGGTGCTGTTGTTTGCTTCTTACTCCCGCGCCTCGATTGCCATCGGAACTGCGGTATACAACGTTCAGCCGTTTATGCTGGTGGGGTTGGCCGCGTTGTTCCTCAATGAGAAAATCACCCTGCAGAAACTGTTCTGGCTGGGCATTTCGTTTCTCGGGATGCTGGCGATTGTCAGCGCACATGGCGGGCAGGGCGAGAGCGGCAACGATTACCTGATGGGCATCGCGCTGGCGCTGGGGGCGGCATTTCTTTATGCGATTGCCGCGTTGATCATCAAACGCCTGACCGGTACACCGCCGCATCTGATTGCATTAATCCAGGTCACCACCGGCGTGCTGTTACTCGCGCCATTCGCGCACTTTTCGGCACTGCCGCAAGCGCCGAGCGCGTGGGCCAGCCTGGTCACCCTGGGCATTGTCCACACCGGCGTGATGTACGTGCTGCTTTACGGCGCGATTCAAAAACTGCCGACGGCATTGACCGGTGCGCTGTCCTTCATCTATCCGATTGCAGCGATTTTCGTCGACTGGTTTGCCTTCGGCCATCGCCTGGAACCGCTGCAATGGATTGGCGTTGCCGCGATTCTGTTGGCCGCTGCCGGCATGCAACAGGGTTGGAGTCTCAAGTTTCGTCGGACGGTGACGACGCAGTAAGCCGTAAAGAAATGTCAGATGTTCCAGCGCGGTGCTGTCTTGGCCAAGCGCTGGCGCATCTCGCCGATGTTGGCGGCTAATTGCCGGACCAATAACCGGTAGCCGTCCAGCGGATTGTAAACCGGCGCGGTCAGGCTTGAATCCGGCGGCAGTTCGACGGGCCGGCTGAGCCGCTGGGACGCACCGGATTTCAGTGCTCGGGCCATACCGATCAGTTGCACCCGAATCAGTCGATGCTCGGCTTTCAAGGCCGATTGCAGATGGGCCATGGCATCGGGGTCACTGACGTCAGGTCGGGTGTTGCCGAGGATTTCCAGGGTGCTGACGCACATCCGCAAGTGGCGCTGAATGGCATCGAGTTCGGTCATGGAGATCCGCACTTCCTTGGACACCGACGGCATCAACGAGCGCAGTTGCACCATCACCGTGTTCAAGCGACCCACGAGTTTATGGTGTTCGTCATCGGTGACCGATTGGCCATTGATGATGCGCCCGTAGATCGTTGCGCAGTCGCGCAAGGCATCGGCCAGATTGTAGCGCCAGGAATAAACCGCGTAGAGCGGCAGGGCGAAAGAAAATGCCAGGGCCAGGGCGATGCCGATCAGGATGTCCACCCCACGCCACAACCCGTCGGTGATCGGATTATCGCCATGTCCCGCGACGATAAACACGGTAATCGCCGAGAGCAACGCGGTGTAACCGCCCTTGCCGATGGCGTGGTACGAGAAGAACCCGCAAACCACGGCCATCGCGAAATAGGTCAGCCACGGCAACCCGAGCCAGGCCTGTTGCGCCACCAGCAGCAAGCCAACGCCGGCTCCGATCAAGGTGCCGATGGCGCGTTCGGCAGCTTTTTTGCCGATGTTGCCGTGGTGCTGCAAACCGCCGATCACCACCAGCATCGTCACCGACGCCCACTCACCGTGGGGCAGATTGATGCCGGTGGTCAGCAGGATCGTTGCCAGCAACCCCAACGACACACGTACCGCGTGGATCACTCTGGCGTGGCGATAGCGCCGGTACGGGTCCAGCAACGGACGCAGTAGTCGGCGCATTAGCGGTGGCAGTCGGCTGTCTCTGAATGTACTCAGTCTCGGTCTCCTCAGAAGATGTAATCGGTGGTCAGGAAACTCGAACTGCGTCCGCTGATGATTTCGCTGATGAGTTCTTTGTTGGTTTCCTGGAACTTGGTCGCCACAAGCGTGCGAATCGAAAACACCCGCAGCGCATCATGCACCGACAGCGTGCCTTCGGCGGAGTTCTTGCGGCCGTTGAACGGGAAGGTGTCCGGGCCGCGCTGGCACTGGGCGTTGAGGTTGATCCGGCCGACCTGGTTGGCGAAGGTGTCCACCAGCCGGCCGACGGCTACCGGGTTGGTGCCGAAGATACTCAACTGCTGGCCGAAGTCCGATTCCAGGACGTAATCGATCACCGTGTCCAGATGCCGGTAAGGCACGATCGGCACGACCGGGCCGAACTGTTCTTCCTGATAGACACGCATCTGCGGCGTCACCGGGTACAGCACGGCGGGGTAGAAGAATGATGCGCGGGCTTCACCGCCATTGGGGTTGACCACGGTGGCGCCTTTGCCGGCGGCATCCGCCACCAGCGAGTGCAGGTAATCGACCTTGCTCGCTTCCGGCAACGGCGTCAGCGCCACGCCGCTGTCCCACGGCATGCCGGGTTTGAGGCTGGCGAGTTTGGCGTTGAATTTCTCGATGAAAGCGTCGACCACGTCTTCATGGACGAAGAGGATTTTCAACGCGGTGCAACGCTGACCGTTGAACGACAGCGAGCCGGTGAGCGCTTCGCTGACCGCGTTGTCCAGATCCACCTCGGGCAGCACGATGCCGGGGTTTTTCGCATCCAGGCCCAACGCTGCGCGCAAGCGGTGCGGTTTTGGATGGAGTTTTTTCAGGTCGCTCGCGGCTTTGTTGGTGCCGATAAACGCGAAGATGTCGATCTTGCCGCTGGCCATCAGCGCGCTGACGGTCTCGCGGCCGCTGCCGTAGATCACGTTGATCACCCCGGCCGGGAAGCTGTCGCGGAACGCTTCCAGCAACGGACGAATCAGCAGCACACCCAGCTTGGCCGGTTTGAACACCACGGTGTTGCCCATGATCAGCGCCGGAATCAGCGTGGTGAAGGTTTCGTTCAACGGGTAGTTGTAAGGTCCCATGCACAACGCCACACCCAGCGGGACGCGACGGATCTGGCCGAGGGTGTCCTGTTCCAGTTCGAAGCGGCTGGAGCGGCGGTCGAGCTCCTTGAGCGCGTTGATGGTGTCGACGATGTAATCGCAGGTGCGGTCGAACTCTTTCTCCGAGTCCTTGAGGTTTTTGCCGATTTCCCACATCAGCAACTTGACCACGGCTTCGCGCTGTTCGCGCATGCGTCCGAGGAAGGCTTCGACGTGCTGGATGCGCTCGGCCACGCGCATTGTCGGCCACAGACCCTGGCCCCGGTCATAGGCGCGGACGGCGGCATCGAGGGCGGTCAATGCGGTGTCGGCATCGAGCAGCGGCGTGCTACCAAGGATCACTTGTTCGTCGCCATTTTCACCCGTCAGGTACACCGGGCTGCGGACTTGGGCGAGGGGCCCGGACCAGGTTTTCAGCTCGCCGTCGACCAGGTATTCACGCTGCTCGGTCTGGCCGTCGAGTCGGTATTTTTCCGGGATGTCGGTGGCGTCGGGAAACAGGTTGCCAAGAATGTGTGCTGTGGTCATGTCGCTACCCCGTATGGATTTGGGTGATGCGGATAAGGTCTGTTATCGCTACGCACTGCTGTCAGGTCAAGGCCTGATGACAACGCGGCTGTCGAAAGTGGTGGCGAGAGGCTGCCTATTACAGGCGGCGCGCTCGATCAGCATAGCTGAATCGTTTTACCAGATGGCAACACGGATTGTCATGACCTACAGCACTCGCTGTCTTGATTGGTTGAACGAGGGATGAAAGTGGTGGTTTTTGACCTGAAAACACACAACGGCCAATGCTACGGTTAAACTTCGCGCTCTTTCTAAAGGAGTTCATATGAGTTACTACCAGCCGGGCATTCTCGCCACCCCAGTTCCGCCTCAAGCCCGTCATATGTTCTTCGCACTCGAATCCGCCGCTGCCTTGCCGGCCGCGCTGGAGAATCTGAAGGGGCTGGTGGACGGGAAGTCGGCAGTGGTCGGTTTCGGTGAGTCCCTGGTCAAGGCCCTCAAGGGGCAAATCGAAGGCCTGCGCACCTTTCCAGCGTTGACCGGTGTCGGCGTCGACAACCCGTCGACTCAGCACGCGCTCTGGTGCTGGTTGCACGGTGTCGACCGTGGCGAATTGCTCAATCGCAGCAACGCCATCGAAGCCGCGCTGGCCCCGGCCCTGCGCCTGGTGCAGATGAACGAAACCTTCCGCCACCTCACCGGCCACGACCTGACCGGTTATGAAGACGGCACCGAAAACCCTCACGACGAAGCCGCCGTCGCCGCAGCGCTGGTGAGTGACGGCGCTGACGGAATGGTCGGCGGCAGCTTCGCCGCGATCCAACAGTGGCAGCATGATCTGAAAGGTTTCCACGCGATGCCGTCCCATGAGAAGGACAACATCATGGGCCGTCGTTTGAGCGACAACGAAGAGATCGACGACGCGCCGATCTCCGCTCACGTCAAACGCACCGCCCAGGAAAGCTTCGCCCCCGAGGCGTTCGTGGTGCGCCGTTCCATGCCCTGGATCGAAGGCGATCGCGCCGGCCTGATGTTCCTGGCCTTTGGTTTCTCCCTCGATGCCTTCGAAGCCCAACTGCGCCGCATGAGCGGTCTGGAAGACGGCATCACCGACGGTTTGTACCGCATCAGCCGGCCAATCACTGGCGGCTACTACTGGTGCCCGCCGCTCAAGGACGGTCATCTGGACCTGCGCGCTCTGCGCATCGGCTAAATATCAGGGAGTGAGTATGAACGTGGTGCGCTGGGGCATGATCGGGTGTGGCAGCGTCGCTGAACGCAAGAGCGGGCCGGCCTTCTACAAGGCGCCCGGCTCGGCGCTGGTGGCGGTGATGGGCCGGCGTCTGGAGGCGGTGACGGATTACGCCGCGCGCCACGGCATCGCTCGGGTCTATACCGATGTCGACGCGCTGATCAATGATCCCGAGGTCGACGCGGTGTACATCGCCACGCCACCTGACAGTCATCACGCTTACGCCTTGAGGGTGGCCGCCGCCGGCAAACATTGCTGCGTCGAAAAACCGATGTCGTTGAATGCCGGGCAAAGCCGTGAGATGCAAAAGGTCTTTGCCGATGCCGGGCTGCACCTGTTTGTTTCCTACTATCGACGCTCATTGCCGCGCTTCCAGCAAGTACGGCAATGGCTGGAGGAAGGGCGGATCGGCGAGGTCCGGCACCTGACTTGGACCCTGACCAAAGCGCCATCTCCGACCGATCTTGGCGGTACGAATAACTGGCGCACCGACCCGGCCATTGCCGGTGGTGGTTATTTCGCCGACCTGGCCAGCCATGGCTTCGACCTGTTCCAGTACCTGCTTGGCGACATCGTCGAAGTCGCCGGGTTTACCGCGCACCAGGCCGGTTTGTATGCCGCCGAGGATGCCGTCAGCGCCAGTTGGCGGTTTGCGTCGGGCGCCCTGGGCATGGGCTGCTGGAATTTCGTTGCGGACCGCCGCGAAGATCGGGTCGAGCTGATCGGCAGCAAAGGCCGGATTACCTTTTCCGTATTCGATGAGCATCCGGTTCAGCTTGAAGCCGATGAAAGCCTCAGCCTGCACATCGAGAATCACGAGCACATCCAGTGGCATCACGTGCTGGGCATGAACGCGCACATTCGGGGAGAGGCGCAGCATCCGGCCGTGGCCGAACAGGCATTGAAAACCGATTGGGTGATGGACCAGATCCTCAAGCGCCGCTAACGCTCACTGAATGCCCCGCCGATGTAGCAGCTGCCGAGCAGCGCGAGGCTGCGTTCGACTGCGAAGCAGTCGTAAACCCTGCATGCAAGATTACCCTGACACACCGCGCTATCTGATTTCACGACTGCTTCGCAGCCGAACGCAGCCTCGCGCTGCTCGGCAGCTGCTACAAGTCCGCGGTCGTTCGGCGAATCTAACCTTATGCTCAAACAGTATTTCTCAAGCCCGTCATTAGAACTTTAAGATCACGTCATAACTCGTTATAACAAGTGATCTTCCATGACCGATAACGTTCTCTCCCTCAGTAGCGTTCCGCTGCACACCCAACTGCGGGATGTGCTTCGCGCCCGCATCCTCGACGGCGAATACCCGCAAGACAGCCAGATGCCTTCCGAAAGCGAACTCGGCGCGCTGTTCAAAGTCAGCCGCATCACCGTGCGCCAGGCCTTGGGGGATCTGCAGAAAGAAGGGCTGATCTTCAAGATCCACGGCAAGGGCACCTTCGTCGCCAAGCCGAAAACCTTCCAGAACGTCAGCACCCTGCAAGGGCTCGCCGAGTCCATGACCGGTCGCGGCTATGAGGTGATCAACCGCCTGCGCAGTTTCAAATTCATTCCCGCCGACAAACTCGTTGCCGAGCGCTTGCAAGTCGCCGAAGGCGAGATTGTGGCGCAGATCAAACGGGTGCGGCTGATCAACCGCGAGCCGATTTCCCTCGAGATCACCTACCTGCCCAAGGCCATCGGCGAGCGTCTGGAGAAGGCCGATCTGGTCACCCGCGACATTTTCCTGATCCTGGAAAACGACTGCGGCCTGGCCCTCGGTCACGCGGATCTGGCCATCGACGCGGTGCTGGCCGACAGCGACCTGACCCAGGCGCTGAACGTCGAACCCGGCTCGCCGATCATGCGCATC
This sequence comes from Pseudomonas lyxosi, assembly GCF_047758685.1. NCBI lineage: Bacteria > Pseudomonadati > Pseudomonadota > Gammaproteobacteria > Pseudomonadales > Pseudomonadaceae > Pseudomonas > Pseudomonas lyxosi. Next base: position 5,578,885 of record NZ_CP180481.1, on the reverse strand, counting down.
GAGCGCCTGACCCACGATGCCAGCGGCCAACCCGTGGACTTCGAACACCTTTACTACCGCGGCGATGCCTTCCAGTACCGCCTGCGGATCGACCGGCAAAAAGGGGCGCAGGCATGACTCACGGCTCAATGACTAGAAGTACCCTCGAACAGGAATACGACATCGTCGTGATCGGCGGCGGCACCGCAGGACCGATGGCGGCGATCAAGGCCAAGGAACGCAACCGCGATTTACGCGTGTTGCTGATCGACAAGGCCAACGTCAAACGCAGTGGCGCGATCAGCATGGGCATGGATGGCCTGAACAACGCGATCATTCCCGGTCACTCGACGCCGGAGCAATACACCAAGGAAATCACCATCGCCAATGACGGCATCGTCAATCAGGCGGCGGTCTATGCCTACGCGACCCACAGCTTCGAAACCATCGAGCAACTGGACCGCTGGGGCGTGAAGTTCGAGAAGGATGAAACCGGCGACTACGCGGTGAAAAAGGTCCACCACATGGGCGCCTACGTGCTGCCAATGCCGGAAGGGCATGACATCAAAAAAGTCCTGTACCGCCAGTTGAAGCGGGCGCGGGTGAGCATCACCAATCGGCTGGTCTGCACGCGATTGCTGACGGACGAAGAGGGCGCGGTCAACGGCGTGATGGGGTTCGACTGCCGCACCGCCGACTTCCATGTGATCAAGGCCAAAGCCGTGATCCTCTGCTGCGGCGCCGCCGGGCGTCTCGGTTTGCCGTCCTCGGGTTACCTGATGGGCACCTACGAAAACCCGACCAACGCCGGCGACGGTTACGCCATGGCTTATCACGCCGGGGCAGAACTGGCGAACCTCGAATGCTTCCAGATCAACCCGCTGATCAAGGATTACAACGGCCCGGCCTGCGCCTACGTCACCGGTCCGTTGGGCGGTTACACCGCGAACAACAAGGGCGAACGTTTCATCGAGTGCGATTACTGGAGCGGCCAGATGATGTGGGAGTTTCACCAGGAACTCGAAAGCGGCAATGGTCCGGTGTTCCTCAAACTCGATCACCTGGCCGAGGAAACCATCCAGAACATCGAAGAAATCCTGCACAGCAACGAACGCCCGAGTCGCGGCCAGTTCCACGCCAATCGCGGCACCGACTACCGCACGCAAATGGTCGAGATGCACATCTCCGAGATCGGTTTTTGCAGCGGTCACTCGGCCTCCGGCGTGTGGGTCAACGAGAAGGCCGAAACCTCGGTCAAGGGTTTGTACTCGGCGGGTGACATGGCCGCGGTGCCGCACAACTACATGCTCGGCGCGTTCACCTACGGCTGGTTTGCCGGCACCAACGCGGCGGATTTTGTCGTCGGTCGCGGGTTTTCAGCGGTCGATGCCCAGCAAATCGAAACAGAAAAAGCCCGGGTCTACGCACCGCTGGATCGCGAACACGGTTTGCCGCCAGCGCAAGTGGAATACAAGCTGCGACGTTTTGTGAACGACTACCTGCAACCGCCGAAAGTAACCAAGAAGATGCAAATCGGCTTGCAACGCTTCAGCGATATCCAGCGCGATCTCGATCAGATCAAGGCCCACAACGCCCACGAACTGATGCGCGCGATGGAAGTCAGCATGATCCGCGACTGCGCCGAAATGGCCGCCCGCGCTTCGCTGTTCCGCGCCGAAAGTCGCTGGGGGCTTTACCACTATCGGGTCGATCACCCGCAACGCAACGACAGCGACTGGTTCTGCCATTGCCACCTGAAGAAGGATGAAAACGGCCAGATGACCAGTTTCAAGAAAGCCGTCGAGCCTTACATCATCCCGCTGGACGCCGATGAAATGCAGGCCTACGACCGGCTGCGAGTCGGTGCCTGTGCTGCCTGAGCCTCACAAAAAGAGAGACCGCAAAAATGGCCTATCAACCCCAGGAAATCTTCTTCCGCTCCAACGCGCCCGTCACGGTCGATGAGGACCTTTGCATTGCCCATAAAGGCTGCACCGTGTGTGTCGATGTGTGCCCGATGGACCTGTTGGCGATCAACCCGGCCACGCAAAAGGCCTACATGGCGTTCGACGAATGCTGGTACTGCATGCCGTGTGAAAAGGACTGTCCGACCGGGGCGGTGAAGGTCGAAATACCTTACTTATTGCGCTGAATGACCGGACGCCATCGCGGGCAAGCCCGCTCCCACAGGTTGCCTGGTGTACACAAGATTTGCGGCTGGCCTCGATCCACTGTGGGAGCGGGCTTGCCCGCGATGAGGCCGCCACAGAAAACAGAATAGCTACCCGGCAACACCGGACGCTTGCTTCAAAACACCCCTCGTTTCCCACCACGCCCTGATCGTGGCGGAGACGAATATCCTAAAAATGATTCGAGGGGAAACACCTATGTTATTGCGTGCAGCGTTTGCCGGTCTGGTACTGGCTTCATTCACCTTGTCGGCGTCGGCCGAAACCATCCGCATTGCCATCGGCACCCAGGACACCACGATCAACTGTGCCGCCGGCGGTCTGTTGATTCGCGAGCTGGGCCTGCTGGGCAAATACCTGCCCCACGACGGCCCCTACAAAGACGCCAAGTACGAGGTGGAGTGGAAAAACTTCACCAGCGGCGCGCCTCTGACCAACGAGATGGTCGCCGGCAAACTCGACTTCGGCGCCATGGCCGATTTCCCCGGTTCGTTCAATGGTGTGGCGTTCGAAACCGCGGGCAAACACAGCCTGTTTATCAGCGTGCTGTCGGGCAGCATCAAGGGCAGTGGCAACGGGATCGTGGTGCCTAGCGCATCGAGCGTGCAGTCGCTGGCCGAACTCAAGGGCAAGACCATTTCTGTGCCGTTCGCCTCGACGGCCCATGGCATGTTGCTGCGGGCCGTGGCTGCCCAAGGCTGGGACCCGCTGAAAGACGTGAACATCATCGCCCAGCCGCCGGAAGTTGCCGGCTCGGCCTTGCAGGCCGGGAAGATCGACGCCCACGCCGACTTCGTGCCGTTCGCCGAACTGTTCCCCAGCCGTGGTTTCGCTCGCAAGATTTATGACGGCGCCCAGGCCAATGCGCCGACCTTCCACGGTGCGCTGGTGGATCAGGCCTATGCGAAGAAGTACCCGGAAATCGTTGTGGCTTACCTGCGGGCGAGCATTGAAGCCAATCAGTTGCTCGCGGCTGAGCCGGAGAAGTACAGCGAGTTGATCGCCAAGGTCACCGGCGTCGATGCCGAGGTCAATTACCTGTTCCACGGTCCGCTGGGTGTGCAAACCCGCGACCTGAGCTGGAAGCCGGAATACCGTCAGGCCGTCGGGACTGCCATCGACACCCTCAAGCTGTTGAAGAAGGCTGATCGCGGGTTGGACCTCAATACCTTCATTGACGACCAATACATCCGCGCCGCGTTCAAGGCCTCGAACCTGGATTACACCGCTCAACTGGCCAACTACGGGCAGACGCCGCTCAAGGCGGTGGATGCGTCGAGTGGCAAAGCCATCACCGATTTCAGCCATGTGGCGGAAATTTGGGTACGAGGTGAACCGAAGGTTCGGCAGTACGCCTCGGCAGAGTCGGCGTTCACTGCGTTGGCCAGCCTGAAGCAGGAAGGCAAAAACATCCGCGCGGTGTATGCCCAGGCGAGTGACAGCGGGATCAAGTTGCTGGCGGATCAGGCGTGGTTTGCCAGTGATGCGAAAGGGCGCCTCAGCGCGTTCCTGCTCAAAGGCCAGGCCCAACAGTTCGCCACGACCCAGGGCGGAAAAGTCTTCGACTTCACCGACGCCACCACCCAAGCAGTCGCCACCCGCTGAAGTCAGATCGTTCCCACGCTCTGCGTGGGAATGCCGCCAGGGACGCTCCGCGTTCCGCTCTTCAATGTGACGCAGAGCGTCACGGGATGCATTCCCACGCAGAGCGTGGGAACGATCAGAGGTGATATATGTTTTCACGCTGGATCCCCCGAGCCGCTTCATTGCTGCTCTGCCTTGTATTCTGGCAACTCGCCGCCAGTCACCACTGGAACCTCGGCCTGGTCACCTTCGCCAACGTCCCGACGCCGCTGGCGGTCATAGAAGCCGCCCTCGGCCTTGGCGACTCCGGCAAGCTCGCGCAACACCTGAGCAGCAGCCTCAGCCGAGTCTTCGCCGGTTACCTCGCGGCACTGATCATCGGCATCGCGTTGGGCCTGGCCATCGGTCGTTCGAAATGGGCTGAAGATCTGCTGCTACCACCGCTGGAAGTCCTGCGCCCGATCCCCGCCGTGGCCTGGATTCCGCTGGCGATCCTGATGTTCCCCTCGTCAGAGCTGTCGATGGTCTTCATCACCTTTACCGGCGCGCTGTTCCCGATTTTGCTCAACACCGTGCATGGCGTCGAAGGCGTCGACCCACGGCTGATCGCCTCGGCGAAAAGCCTCGGGGCAGGGCGCCGGGCGATTCTGCTGGAGGTGATCCTGCCAGGCGCTGCGCCAAGCATCATCACCGGCCTGGCGATCGGCATGGGCACCTCATGGTTCTGCCTGGTGACCGCCGAAATGATCTCCGGCCAGTACGGCATCGGCTATTACACCTGGGAGTCCTACACCATCCAGAACTACGCCGACATCGTGGTCGGCATGTTGCTGATTGGCGTACTCGGAATGGGCAGCAGCCTGCTGATCAAACGTCTGGGCGGGCTGTTCACACCCTGGCACCGACCACGAGGAAAAGCCTGATGAGCGTGATGCAAACCCCTGAAGGGCGGATCGACATCCGACAATTGTCCATTGTCCTCGGCGAAGACAAGCAAGCCTTCGAAGCCGTGCAAGGCCTGGATTGCCAGATCGAGCCGGGGCAATTCGTGTGCATTCTCGGGCCGTCCGGTTGCGGAAAATCGACCTTGCTCGGCGCGCTGGCCGGTCACTTGCAACCGCGAACCGGCACCCTGAAAGTCGACGGTGCGCCGGTCTCGGGCCCGTCCCCGCAGCGCGGCATGGTGTTCCAGCACCACACGCTGTTCCCTTGGCGCACCGTGCGCGACAACGTTGCTTTCGGCCTGAAAATGCGCGGCATCGGCAAAGCCGAGCGCCACAAAGCCGCCGACGAAATCCTTGCCCTGGTGGGCCTCGAAGGGTTTGCCGATCGCTGGCCTGACCAGCTCTCGGGTGGCATGCAGCAGCGGGTAGAAATCGCCCGGGTGCTGATCAACCGCCCGCGCCTGTTGCTGATGGACGAACCCTTCGGCGCCCTCGATGCGCTGACCCGGCTGAACATGCAGGAGCTGCTGCTGGACATCTGGACGCGAATTCGCACCACCGTGGTGTTCGTCACCCATGACATCGATGAAGCGCTGTTCCTCGCCGATCGGCTGCTGGTCATGAGTTCGCGCCCGGGCCGGATCATCGAAGACCTGCGCCTCGATTTCCCACGGCCACGCACCACCGAACTGGTCACCAGCCACGAGTTCTCCCGCTTGAAGCGTCATTGCCTCGAGTTGCTGCGTCACGAAGACGGTCGGCAGTTACCGCGCCTGAACCCTCTCGGACTTCCCCTTGAAAACAAACTGCCGCGATTTGCCCTATGACCTCTCTATTCGATGTAACCGATAACGACGACATTCTCGCCCTGCAACCGCGCCTGACTGATGACGACCCCGTCGTGCGCCGGATCGCGCTGATCGAACTGGCCGATCTTGAAGAGCCGGACGGTTTGCTGTGGCTGGTCAATCGACTGGCTGAAGACCCGACCGAAGAAGTCCGCGCCGAAGCCGCACGCTTGCTCGAAGCCTGGGAGGACGAGCCTGTGGTCGAAGCGCTGTGCCAGGCGCTGACCGATCCTTCCCAAGCCGTGCAAGCGGCCGCCGCGCAAAGCCTTAGTCTGCTCAAGACCGAGGCGGCGGGCAGGGTGATTCTGCCGTGGACCGGGCATGCCGACATCAGTGTGCGCATCGCCGCTTTCCGGGCCTTGCGTGAGTTGCGCTTTCCCGATGCCGCCGCTGCGGCTTTAGGGGCATTGACCGATGAAGACGCCAGTGTTCGCCGCGAAGCCGTCGGCGTACTCGGCTGGCTCAAGCAGCTCGATGCGTTGCCGGCGCTTGCTCGATTGGTCAGTGACGACCCGGACACCGAAGTCCGCCGCGCCGCCACCGGCGCCCTTGGCCTGGCCTCCGACGCCGACGTGCTGCCGGCGCTGCGCCATGCCTTGCAGGACGCAGCCTGGCAAGTCCGCGAAGAAGCCGCCACCACGCTGGGCAAGGTCGGTCACGTCGACGCCGGCCCGGCCTTGGTTGAAGCCTTGAGTGACGATTACTGGCAAGTCCGTCTGCGCGCCACCCGCAGCCTCGGCCGTTTACGTTACGTCCCGGCCCTTGAAGCGTTGATCGAAACCCTCGGCCACCGCATCAGCAACCTGCGCAAGGAAGCCGCCCTGGCGCTCGGAGAGTTGAACGACCGAGGCGCCATCGCGCCCTTGCAAGCCGCGCAGGACGACGGTGATCCGGAAGTGCGCAAAGCTGTACGCATTGCCTTGAGTCAGCTGCAATGAACCCGGTGGCGATTGGCAATTCCCAAGGCAAACAGCAGCTGCGGCTGAACTGGCCGGATGGTCGCGAACAGTTGCTGGACCACGCTGAGTTGCGCCGCCAATGCCCGTGCTCGCAGTGCCGGGCGTTTCGCCTGCAAGGGCTGACGGTGAAAGTCGATCCTCGCATTCGAGTGACCGAACTGAACGCCCAAGGCTACGGCCTTCAACTTATCTTCAGCGACGGCCATGAGCGCGGGATCTACCCATGGCCCTACCTGGCACAACTCGCCCCCGAACCTACTGAAATCTAATGTGGGAGCGAGCTTGCTCGCGATGGCGTCATAACAGTCAACATCAATGTTGAATGTCAGTCCGCTATCGCGAGCAAGCTCGCTCCCACAGGGGAAACCACAAGGTCTGGGAAGTGAGCTGACTGGCGGTCCTTGCCAGAAAAAAGCCAAAAGAGTACAAATGTACTCCATGACGACTTTAACTCCCCGCCGTACCGCCATCCTGACCTTTATCCGCGATCGAATCGCCGAGCACGGTCAGTCCCCGAGCCTCGCTGAAATCAGCGAGGCGTTCGGTTTCGCCTCCCGTAGCGTCGCGCGCAAGCATGTGCTGGCGCTGACCGAGGCCGGTTTCATCGAGGTCAATGCGCATCAGGCCCGGGGTATTCGTTTGCTCGGGCAACCGGCGCGGCCCGAGTTGCTGGACATTCCGGTACTCGGCCGGGTGGCGGCGGGTGCGCCGATCGGTGCCGATGCCGAGGTTCACAGCCGCTTGCTGCTCGACCCGTCGATCTTCTCGCGGGTGCCGGATTACATGCTGCGGGTCCAGGGTGACTCGATGATCGAAGACGGCATTCTCGACGGCGATCTGGTCGGCGTGCACCGCAATCCCGAGGCGGTCAACGGCCAGATCGTCGTCGCGCGACTCGACGGCGAAGTCACCATCAAACGTTTCGAACGGGTCGGTGAGGTTGTCCGATTGCTGCCACGCAATCCGGCCTATAAGCCGATCATCGTCGAAGCCAGTCAGGACCTGGCCATCGAAGGGGTGTTCTGCGGTCTGGTGAGGCAAGGGTGATGGGCGCCGTCGTTGCGCTGGATACGCTGTTCAATGGCGGCCAGGTCTGGAAGGGTCGGCCTGCGCCCCCGGCCGTCAGCCCGCAACCCACCGGGCATGCCGCGCTGGATGCGGCGTTGCCTACGGGCGGTTGGCCGGAAGCGGCGCTGACCGAAATCCTTTTGGCCGGGCAGGGCGTCGGTGAGCTGCAACTGGTGTGGCCGGCGCTGGCGCGGTTGTCCGCCGCGGGCGAGCGCATCGTGCTGGTGGCGCCGCCTTACGTGCCATATCCCCAGGCCTGGCAGAACGCGGGGGTCGATCTGCGTCAGTTGTCGATCATCCAGGCCAGCGAGCGCGATGCCTTGTGGGCAGCGGAACAATGCCTGCGTTCGGGCAGTTGCGGCGCAGTGCTGTGCTGGCCGCACAAGGCCGATGACCGGGCGTTACGGCGCTTGCAGGTGGCGGCGGAAACCGGCTCGACCCTGGCGTTTGCCTACCGCTCGATCAATGAGGCGATCAACCCTTCGCCAGCGGCGCTGCGCATCGCCATCGATGCCAGGCCTGCGCAATTGCGCGTGCTCAAGTGCCGGGGTGGGTTGGCGCGTTCGGCGCCGATTGCCTTCCCCGTGGGACATTGAGGTTGCCATGCGCTGGGTCTGCATTCTCTTCCCGCAATTGGCGCTGGACGCGGTACTGCGTCAGCGCGCCGATCCCGATGAGCCGCTGGCGTTGCTGACCGGCCCGGCCCAGCGTCGGGTGTTGCAAGCGGTCAACGCTTCGGCCCGCGCGCTGGGCTTGCGTCCGGGCCAGTCGATGATCGCCGCCCAGGCCTTGAGCAAAGGGTTTGTCACGGCTGAGTACGACGCTGCCGAGATCGAGCACTGGCAGCAGTTTCTGGCCGCCTGGGCTTATCGATTCAGTTCACAAGTCAGCGTGCATTACCCGCGTGCGGTGGTGTTTGAAATCGAGTCCAGCCTGGGATTGTTCGGCGCCTGGCCGCAATTCGAGGCGCGGTTGCGGACCGAGCTCGGCGAGCTGGGGTTTCGCCATCGGATTGTTGCCGCGCCCAATCCGGTAGCAGCGCGGGTGCTGGCCAACGCTTATGACGGCCTGGTAGTGCCCGACGATCAATCCTTGCACCATCATCTTGGGCAGTTGCCCATCGACCGGATCGGGCTGGAGGCCAGCGTTGCCACCGCGTTGTCGCGCATGGGGTTGCGCACTTTGAGTCAGGTTCAGGCGTTGCCTCGCCATAGCCTGGCCCGGCGTTTCGAGGCCCAGGTGCTCAAACATCTGGACGCCTTGCTCGGGTTACGGCGGCTGGCGCTGGCGTTCTACCTGCCGCCGGACCGGTTCGATGTGCGCATCGAGCTCAACTTCGACGTGCAGTCCCATCAGGCGCTGCTGTTTCCGTTACGCCGGCTGACCGGCGACCTGTCGGCGTTTCTTTGCGGTCGGGACAGCGGCGTGCAGCGTTTTGACCTGCACCTGGAACACGCCGGGTTGCCGGACACTGTCATCAAGGTCGGCCTGATCAGCGCCGAACGTGATCCGGCGATGCTCTTTGAACTGGCCCGGGGCCGGTTGGAGCACGTTCAGGTCGAGGCCCCGGTGCGCGGTTTTCGCCTGCGCGCCGAAGACTTGCCGGCCTTCGTTCCCCAGTATCAGGAGCTGTTCGACGACCGCCCGCAGCAGTCCTTGCCGTGGGAGCAATTGCGCGAACGCTTGCGCGCGCGGTTGGGAGATGACGCGGTGCAGGGCTTGCGGTTCCAGGCCGATCACCGGCCGGAATGCGCGTGGCAGGCCAGTGTCGACAGTCAGCGCTGTGCAGGGCTGCCTGGCGTGCAACGTCCGGGTTGGCTGCTGACTGAACCGCTGGCGGTGCATGAAGGTTCGGCGCGTATCCTGATGGGCCCGGAACGCATCGAGTCCGGTTGGTGGGACGGCGCCGATGTGCGCCGCGATTACTTCCTGGTCGAAACCCGTTCCGGACAGCAGGGCTGGGCCTATCGCGCGGTCGGTGAGGATGGCCCGTTGTGGCTGCAAGGCTGGTTCGCATGAGCGTCGACTATGCCGAGCTGCACTGCCTGTCGAACTTCAGTTTTCAGCGCGGTGCTTCCAGTGCCCTCGAACTCTTTCAGCGGGCGAAAAAGCAGGGCTATCAGGCCCTGGCGATCACCGATGAATGCACCCTGGCCGGTATCGTCCGCGCCTGGCAAGCGGCCAAATCCGTGGAGCTGCCGCTGATCATCGGCAGCGAAGTGCGCATCGAGAACGGTCCGAAACTGGTGTTGCTGGTGGAAAACCTCGAGGGTTACCAGACCCTGTGCCGACTGATTACCCGGGCCCGACGCCGCACGCAGAAAGGCCAGTATCAAGTGCTGCGGGAAGACTTCAGCGAACCCTTGCCGGGGCTGTTGGCGTTGTGGGTGCCGGACGCTGTTGATGACTTCGAACAGGGCCGCTGGCTGAAACAGACCTTCGTCGATTGCCTGTGGCTGACCGTCCAGCTGCATCGCGGCCAGGACGATACCCGGCGACTGGGCGCACTACTGGCCTTGGCGAGGGAGCTGCGAATCCCGGCGGTGGCCAGCGGCGATGTGCACATGCACGCTCGTGGGCGGCGCGCCTTGCAGGACACCATGACCGCGATCCGTCACCACCTGCCGGTGGCGGAGGCCGGGCTGCGTCTTCATCCCAGTGGCGAGCGGCATTTACGCAGTCTCGATGCGCTGCAATCGATCTATCCGCAAACACTGCTCGACGAAACGCTGAACATCGCCCGGCGCTGCACTTTTGATCTCGGGCAGTTGCGTTATCAGTATCCCCGGGAGTTGGTGCCAGAAGGCCAGACAGCTACATCCTGGTTGCGTCATCTGACCGAAGAGGGCATCGCGTGGCGCTGGCCAAAAGGCCCGCAGGCCCAGGTGCTGACGCAGATCGACAAGGAACTGGAGCTGATCGCCGAGCTGGGCTACGAAAGCTATTTCCTGACGGTTCACGACATTGTGCGATTCGCCCGTGAGCAAAAAATCCTGTGTCAGGGCCGTGGTTCGGCGGCCAACTCGGCGGTGTGTTTTGCCTTGGGCATCACGGAAATCGATCCGGATCGCACCACGCTGTTGTTCGAGCGCTTTCTTTCCAAGGAACGCAACGAACCGCCGGACATCGACGTCGATTTCGAACACGAACGCCGCGAAGAAGTCCTGCAGTACGTGTTCCAGCGGTATGGCCGGACCCGCGCAGCGTTGACGGCGGTGGTCAGCACATATCACGCGGCCGGCGCGGTGCGTGATGTGGCCAAGGCCTTGGGTTTGCCGCCGGATCAGATCAACGCCTTGGCCGATTGCTGTGGCCACTGGAGTGATGAAACACCGCCCGTGGAACGCCTGCTTGAAGGCGGATTCGATCCCGAGAGCCCGGTGCTGCGCCGGGTGCTGAGCCTGACGGGGCAGTTGATCGGTTTTCCCCGACACCTGTCCCAGCACCCCGGCGGTTTCGTGATTTCCGAGCAGCCTCTGGACAGCCTGGTCCCGGTGGAAAACGCCGCCATGGCCGAGCGCACCATCATCCAGTGGGACAAGGACGACCTCGATGCCGTCGGGCTGCTCAAGGTGGATATTCTGGCGTTGGGCATGCTCAGTGCGATCCGCCGCTGTTTCGATCTGTTGCGCCGTCATCGCCATCGGGACCTGAGCCTGGCGACGATCCCGTCCGAAGACGCGCCCACCTACGAAATGATTGGTCGTGCCGACACCATCGGCGTGTTTCAGATCGAGTCCCGGGCGCAGATGTCGATGCTGCCCCGGCTCAAACCGGTGAATTTCTACGATCTGGTGATTGAAGTGGCGATTGTCCGTCCGGGGCCGATCCAGGGCGGGATGGTGCATCCGTATCTGCGCCGCCGAAACAAGGAAGAACCGGAGATCTATCCGTCCCCGGCACTGGAAACCGTGCTCAAGCGTACGCTGGGCGTGCCACTGTTCCAGGAACAAGTGATGCAGATTGCGATCGTTGCTGCCGACTACAGCCCCGGCGAGGCCGATCAGTTGCGCCGCTCCATGGCCGCCTGGAAACGCCACGGTGGGCTGGAACCGCACAAGGATCGCCTGGCCGCCGGGATGAAGAAAAACGGCTACACGGCCGAATTTGCCGCGCAGATCTTCGAGCAGATCAAAGGCTTCGGCAGTTACGGTTTTCCCGAGTCCCACGCCGCCAGTTTCGCCTTGCTGACCTACGCCAGTTGCTGGTTGAAATGCCACGAGCCGGCGGCCTTCGCCTGTGCGCTGATCAACAGCTGGCCCATGGGCTTCTACAGCCCGGACCAGATTCTGCAGGACGCGCGCCGGCATCATTTGCAGATTCGCCCGGTGGACGTGCGCGCCAGCGATTGGGATTGCAGCCTCGAACCGATCACCGGTGCCCAGCCGGCGATTCGCATGGGGTTGCGGATGATCAAGGGCTTTCGTGAGGACGATGCCCGGCGCATCGAAACGGCGAGGTCGAAGGGGGCGTTTATCGACATTGCCGACCTCGGCGAACGGGCGCGACTCGATGCCCGCGCCCAGGAACAACTGGCCGATGCCGGTGCGCTGCGCGGCCTGGCGGGGGACCGTCATCGGGCTCGCTGGGAAGTGGCAGGTGTGCAGAAACAGCTCGGCTTGTTTGCCGGTCTGCCGAGTCAGGAGGAGGGCGCGGTGTCGTTGCCCAAACCCACCGTCGGCGAGGACCTGCTAGCCGATTACAACAGCGTCGGCACCACCCTTGGTCCGCATCCACTGGCTCTATTGCGGGGTGAATTGAAAGCCCGGCGCTGCCGCAGTTCGAAGGAACTGCTGGAGGTCGAGCATGGGCGACCGGTCAGCGTCGCCGGGCTGGTGACCGGTCGACAACGTCCGGGCACCGCCAGTGGTGTGACCTTTGTCACCCTTGAAGATGAGTTCGGCAACGTTAACGTCATTGTCTGGCGCGACCTGGCCGATCGGCAGCGCCAGGTGTTGGTCGGCTCGCAATTGCTCAAGGTTGATGGGCGCTGGGAGAAGGAGGGCGAGGTGCGGCATTTGATTGCTGGACGGTTGAGTGATCTGAGTCCATTACTCGACGGCATTAGTGTACGTAGCCGGGATTTTCGTTGACCTTAAAACCACCCCTAACATCTGCTCGGCGAGTTCCACATCAAACTCGCGCAAAGCCTGAACAACCCGGTGTTGCTGGACTGGTTCCGCAAGCTGATTTCCCGCGCTTCGCTGTATGCCGCAGCGCTGGATGACGACAGCCATGAAGCTTGCCGCGACGACGAACACCTGCGGCTGATCGAGTACATCGAAGCCGGCAACCAGAGCGCCGCGATCGAACTGACCTGCATGCATTTGAATGGCATCGAGAAGGCGATCCTCGACGTCGCCGCCACGCTGAAAACCGGCTACCACCCGCTCAAGCACCTGATTGAGGTGTAGCCACGCTGAAGCCTTGTAGCAGCTGTCGTGCAGCGCGAGGCTGCGTTCGGTGCGGGCCGTGTTCGGACGAAGCCGTCGTAAACCCTGCATGCGAGTTTGTCCTGACACACCGAGGTGTTTGATTTCACGACTGCTTCGCAGCCGAACGCAGCCTCGCAGGCTCGGCAGCTGCTACAAAGCCCTCAGGTCAAACCCACAAAAATCTGCAAATCAAGAATCAGCTAACCTCTATGAAACCATTGGCGACGGCGATGCTCGAAACAAACGGGCACGCACCGTCCTCATGCAGTTGCGATCCCTTAAGCCAGTCATCTACAGGGATACAGAGTCAGTCGATGCAGTTTCTAGACGATAGCCATGGGTGTGCAGGCTGGAACGGTGAAATGGCCGGGCGCATCCGCGCGTTCGACTGGAGCCTGACCGAGCTGGGGAGCATCGACACCTGGCCCGCAAGCCTGTGCAGCGCGGTGCAGTTGATGCTCGCGTCGCCACTGCCGATGGTGATGCTGTGGGGCCGCCCCGGTTACATGATCTATAACGATGCGTACTCGAAGTTCGCCGGTGGCCGCCATCCTTACCTGTTGGGTTCCCCGGTGGAACTGGGCTGGCCGGAAGTCGCCGAGTTCAATCGGCATGTGGTCGACACCTGCCTGGCCGGCGGCACCTTGTCCTATCGCAACAAAGTCCTGGAGTTGCTGCGCGACGGGATACCCGAAGACGTCTGGCTGGACCTCTATTACAGCCCGGTGGCGGATGATGACGGGAAACCGGCCGGGGTCATGGCGATGGTGGTCGAGACCACCGAGCATGTGATTTCCGAGCGCCGCCGTCAGGCCGCCGAGGACGCCTATCACGCCGACAACGAACGGGTGCGGCTGGCGCTCAATGCCGGGGCTTTGCTCGGCTCGTTCGTCTGGGACATCAAGGGCAATGCGCTCTCCGGTGACGAGCGTTTCGCCCGCACCTTTTCCTACCCGCCGGAGCAAAACCTGGCCGACCTGCCAACGGACATCGCCGAAGCGCGGATCCATCCCGATGACCGCAGCTGGGTGCAGGAGCGGATCAATCAATCAGTGGAAACCGGCGAACCCTTTAACGCCGAGTATCGGGTCCTGCGCCCGGATGGCAGTTATCTGTGGGTGCAGGCGAGTGGTGGCTGCGAGTTCGACGAGCAGGGCGAACCGTTCCGTTTTCCCGGGGTGTTGATCGACATCCACGAACGCAAGACCGCCGAAGAATCCCTGCTCAAGTTCACCCGCAACCTGGAGCAACGCGTTGCCGACGAAGTCGAAGCGCGGCTGGCCGCTGAAGAACAATTGCGTCAATCGCAGAAACTCGAAGCCATCGGCGGTCTCACCGGCGGCGTGGCCCATGACTTCAACAACCTGTTGCAGGTGATCGCCGGCAACCTGCACTTGCTGGCGCGGCATGAACCGGACAACGCCAACGTGCAGCGTCGGGTCAGTGCGTCGATTGCCGCGGTCGAACGTGGCGCCAAACTGTCTTCGCAATTACTCGCGTTCGCCCGTCGTCAGCCCTTGTCGCCAGCGGTCTGCGACCTGCGGCAGGTCTTCGATGGGCTCGGGGAATTGTTGCAGCGGGCGCTGGGGGAAACCATCCAGATCAATGTCACCGCGGCTGAAGCTCTGTGGCACATCTACGTGGACCACAATCAACTGGAAAACGCCATTCTCAATCTGGCGATCAATGCCCGGGACGCCATGAATGGCGAAGGGACCATTGACTTGAACGCCGAGAACATCGTCCTTGATAGCAAGTTTTGTGCAGGCAAGGGCATCGTCGCCGGCGACTATGTCTGCGTAGCGGTGGCTGACAGGGGTATCGGCATGTCGCCGCAGGTGCTCGCGCAGGCTTTCGAACCGTTTTTTACCACCAAGGCCGATGGCCAGGGCACGGGGCTGGGGTTGAGCATGGTGTTCGGTTTCGTCAAGCAGAGTGGCGGGCATATCGAGATTTCCAGCGTGGTCGGCCAGGGCACTCGGGTGCAGCTGTATTTCCCGCGCAGCCTGCGCCCGATGCTCAACGAAACGCCACGTCATGACCCGCTACAGCGAGGCGGACACGAGACCATTCTGGTGGTCGAGGACAACGAGGCGGTGCGCAGCTCAGCGGTGGAGTTACTGCGTGAAGAAGGTTATCACGTGCTGACGGCGGCCAACGGTGATGTCGCAATGCAGATGTTGCTGGATGGCGCCGTGGTAGACCTGATTTTCACCGACGTGGTCATGCCCGGCCTGATCAAAAGTTCGGACCTGGCCGCCTGGGCCAAGATGCAGACGCCGCCGCTGGCCGTGCTGTTCACCTCGGGCCACACCCGTGACATTATCTCGCGCAATCACCAACTCAGCCCGGATACTTACTTGCTGAGCAAACCCTATGGCCCGGAGGCGCTAACCCAAATGGTGCGCACGGTGCTCAATGGCTGAACCGATTTGATCGTTCCCACGCTCTGCGTGGGAATGCCTCTAGGGACGCTCCGCGTTCCAGCTCGCGAAAGGGACGCAGAGCGTCCCGGGCTGCATTCCCACGCGGAGCGTGGGAACGATCATGCGTCAGAGTTCTTTCCGCTATCTAACCAAGGCTGGCCCATGACTTCCAATCCTCCTTCCGGCATGGTCAGGGTGCGCGGCGCCCGGGAACACAATCTGAAAAACGTCGATGTCGACATCCCCCGGGATGCCCTGGTGGTGTTCACTGGCGTGTCCGGTTCGGGGAAATCGTCGCTGGCGTTCTCGACCCTTTACGCCGAAGCGCAACGCCGCTATTTCGAATCCGTGGCGCCTTATGCGCGGCGCCTGATCGATCAGGTCGGCGTGCCGGACGTCGACTCCATCGAAGGCTTGCCGCCCGCAGTGGCGCTCCAGCAACAACGAGGTACGCCGAGCACGCGCTCTTCGGTGGGCAGCGTGACGACGTTGTCGAGCCTGATCCGCATGCTGTATTCCCGGGCCGGCAGTTATCCGCCGGGGCAACCGATGCTGTATGCCGAAGACTTTTCGCCCAACACGCCCCAGGGCGCGTGCCCCGAATGTCATGGGTTGGGGCGGGTGTATGAAGTCACCGAAGCCCTGATGGTCCCGGACCCGAGCCTGACCATTCGCCAGCGCGCGGTCGCCTCCTGGCCCACCGCCTGGCAGGGACAGAACCTGCGCGACATCCTGGTGACCATGGGTTACGACGTCGACAAACCCTGGCGCGATCTGCCGAAAAAACTGCGCGACTGGATTCTCTTCACCGAAGAAACACCGACGGTTCCGGTGTATGCCGGGCTCACCCCCGAAGAAACCAGAGTCGCGCTGAAACGCAACATGGAACCGAGTTACCAGGGCACGTTCACCGGCGCCCGGCGTTACATCCTGCACACCTTCAGCCATTCCCAAAGCGCGTTGATGAAGAAGCGCGTCTCGCAATTCATGCTCGGCAGCCCGTGCCCGTTGTGCGATGGCAAACGGCTCAGACGCGAGGCGTTGTCGGTGACCTTTGCCGGTTACGACATTGGCGAACTGTCGCAGATGCCGTTGTTGCAAGTGGCCGAAGTCTTGAAACCAGTGGCCGCTCACAGCTACCTCGAACAGACCGAGGCGGCGGGCGAAGTATTGACGCACGACCAGACCCGCGAGGCCCGCGAGCAACGAGTGGCCCACGGCGCCAGTGGTCACGCCAACGCGCCAGATGTACGCCACACACCGAACCTGTCAGTGGAGAAACGCCTGGCCGCGCAGCGGATTGCTCAGGACTTGCTCGAACGGGTCAGCACGTTGACCGATCTGGGGCTCGGTTACCTGGCGCTGGAACGCAGCACGCCGACGCTGTCGTCCGGCGAGTTGCAGCGTCTGCGCCTGGCGACGCAATTGGGTTCGCAGCTGTTCGGCGTGATCTACGTGCTGGATGAACCGTCGGCCGGTCTGCACCCGGCGGATGGCGAAGCATTGTTCGAAGCGCTGCAACGCCTGAAGGCTGCCGGCAACACCTTGTTCGTGGTCGAACATGACCTGGAAACCATGCGCCGCGCCGACTGGTTGATCGACGTTGGCCCGGCGGCCGGCGAGCATGGCGGCCAAGTCCTGTACAGCGGACCGCCGCCAGGGTTGGCGCAGGTGACGAACTCGCAGACGCGCGCTTATCTGTTCGCCGAGCAGGTCACTCAGCCCCAAGCCAGCCGAAAGGCGACCGATTGGCTGCGGCTGGAAGGCATCACTCGCAATAACCTGAACAACCTCAGCGTCGAGTTTCCGCTGGGCTGTTTTACCGCGGTGACGGGTGTCTCCGGTTCCGGTAAATCGAGCCTGGTCAGTCAGGCGCTGCTGGAACTGGTGGGCGCGCATCTCGGGCGCGCGGCAAGTGACAGCGAGACACAAGAGTTGAGCCTTGAGGACGACGCACCGCAAGTGAGCGACGGTCAGGTCACGGCGGGGCTGGATTCGATCAAGCGCCTGGTGCAAGTCGATCAGAAACCTATCGGCCGCACGCCACGCTCAAACCTGGCGACCTACACCGGGCTGTTCGACAACGTTCGCAAACTGTACGCCGCCACCCCCGAGGCGCAGGCCGAGGGTTATGACGCGGGCCAGTTTTCCTTCAACGTCGCCAAGGGCCGTTGCCCGACGTGCGAAGGTGAAGGCTTTGTCAGCGTCGAGTTGCTGTTCATGCCCAGCGTCTATGCACCGTGCTCGACCTGCCACGGCGCGCGCTACAACCCCGAGACGCTGGCAATCATCTGGCAAGGGTTGAACATCGCCCAGGTGTTGCAGCTGACGGTGGACGAGGCGGTCACGGTGTTTGCCGAGCAACCGGGCATTCGCCGCTCGCTGGAGGTGCTGCGCGATATCGGCCTGGGTTACCTGCGCCTCGGCCAGCCGGCGACCGAGTTGTCGGGCGGCGAAGCCCAGCGGATCAAACTGGCCACCGAGCTGCAACGCAACCAGCGCGGGGCAACCCTGTATGTGCTCGACGAGCCCACCACCGGTTTGCACCCAAGGGATGTCGATCGCTTGCTAGAACAGTTGAATACGCTGGTGACGGCGGGGCATACGGTGATCGTCGTCGAACATGAAATGCGCGTGGTGGCGCAGAGTGACTGGGTAATCGATATCGGGCCGGGGGCAGGGGATCAGGGCGGGAAGATTGTCGTCAGTGGCACGCCACAGAAAGTCGCCAACAGCAAAAAGAGCCGGACGGCACCATTCCTCGCAAGAACCCTCGGCTGATGATCGTTCCCACGCTCCGCGTGGGAATGCCTCAAGGGACGCTCCGCGTTCCAGCTCGCGAAAGGGACGCGGAGCGTCCCGGGCTGCATTCCCACGCGGAGCGTGGGAACGATCAGTTGCCCGAATTCAGGCGCTGTCGAGTGCGCGCCGCACCTTGTCCAGCAGTTCATTGATCTGGAACGGCTTGATCAGCATCTCCATGCCATCGCCGAGGAACACCTGACGGTTGATTGCGGTTTCGGCATAACCGGTCATGAACAGGATCGGCAGCTTTTCGCGCCAGCCCCGTGCCACATCGGCCAGCTCGCGGCCGCTCATGCGCGGTAGTCCGACGTCCGTCAGCAGCAGGTCGATGGATTCATCGTTTTGCAGGCGCTCGAGGGCACCTTCGATGTCGCCCACCTGTGTGCAACGGTAACCGGCATCCACCAACACTTCGGCCACGAACATGCGCACCGATGGCGTGTCCTCGACGATCAACACATGTTCGCCGGCACCCTGATGATCGCCGGTGGCTGGCTCGAGTTCGCCGGCCGTGAGGTCTGGACTGGCCGGCAGCATGATGGTGACTTCGGTGCCGCGCCGGGCGACGCTGCGGATGTGTGCATCGCCACCCGATTGCCGGGCGAAACCGTAGAGGGTCGACAACCCCAGCCCGGTGCCCTGGCCCAGCGGCTTGGTGGTGAAAAACGGGTCGAACACCTTGTTGATCACGCTGTGTTCGATACCGGTACCGTCATCGCGCACCGACAGCGCGACATACGCACCATCGGCCAGATTGGGGTCGCCATGGGAATAGGCGGCATAGGTGCTGACCCAAATATTGCCGCCCTGGGGCAAGGCATCGCGAGCGTTGATCACCAGATTGAGCATCGCGCTTTCGAGCTGAATGGGGTCGACCAGGGCGATGGCGGGTTTAGAGGTCAATTCGAGTTTCAGCGCGATGCGCTCGCCGATGGTGCGCACCAGCAATTCTTCAAGGGAACGCACGTGTTCGTTGATGTCCACGGGCCGGGTATCGAGTGGTTGTTGGCGCGCGAAGGCGAGCAGGCGATGGGTCAAGGATGCGGCACTCATGGCCGAGTTCAAGGCGGCTTCGGCGTAGAACTGAACCTTGTCGGTGCGTGAGGCGGCGATCCGTTTCTGAATCAATTCCAGGCTGGTGATGATGCCGGTCAGCAAGTTATTGAAGTCGTGGGCGATGCCCCCGGTCAGCTTGCCCAGTGCATCCATTTTCTGCACTTGCAGCAGCTGAGCTTCGGCTCGCGCTCGCTCGGCGACTTCTTTGGCCAACTGGGTGGTGGCATCGTCAAGCCGGGCCAGATGCGAGCGTTCGCGGTGCCGGTGTTCAGTGACATCCTCGACAAACACCAGGCTCAGTTCGGGCGTGCGGTACGGCGAAATTTGCCACTCGGTTTCGCGAGTCTCGCCGTGGACCCGCATGCTCAGGGTGCCTTTCCAGCGCTCGCCATAGGCCAGGCGCAGGCGCAGTTCCTCGATGACGACGTCCTGATCCTCGGCAAAGCACTCGCGCAGGGTGTCCGGGTTGAGGTTGTCCTGAATCAGTTGCGCGAAGGCATGGTTGCATTCATGCACCTTCAACTCGGCATCCAGCACCGCGATGGGCGCCGACACATTGACAAAGATTTCCCGAAACCGCGCCTCGCTTTCGCGCAGGGCATTTTCGGTATCACGCACCCGCAGCAAGGTACGCAAGGTCGCGAGCAATACATCCGGATCCACCGGGTGGATCAGGTAGGCATCGGCACCCGCGTCCAGGCCGGTAATGATGTCGCCGGTCTGGATCGAGGCCGCCGAGACGTGAATCACCGGCAGCAGGGCGGTGGCGGGTTCGGCGCGCAGTTTGCGCACGATGTCGAAGCCACTCATGTCTGGCAGATTGACGTCGAGGATCAGCGCGTCGATCGTCACGCTGTCGATCAGCTCCAGGCCCTCGGTGCCGGTGCCGGCTTCGAGCACTTCATAGCCGTGGCGCTCCAGGCGCTGGCGCAGGGCGTAGCGCGTGGCGACGTTGTCGTCGACGATCAGCAAACGGATGTCACGCTTCATCGACAGGCTCCAGAGCAATGACCAACAGCTGTACATAATCAATAAGTGTCCGTTCACTTGAGCATAGTCAAAGGGGCGGCGATCCATTCGATGGAACGTTGCTTGCTGGAAAGCTTCGAATCTTCAAGGCTCGACTGTTTCAGCCGCGCACATGCAGTGACGAACGAGGTACTTATGAAAGAAGAAAGTAGTCCTGAGGAAGACGCGAAAACCGCGGAACCGGAAAGCGCAGACAAAGCGGTCGACCAGAAGCAACTCAATACCGATAACGACAATGAGTTCAGCCCGGGTTTCAAGCCGAATCCCGACCGGCCCGAACCCGGGGATGACACCGATGCCGACATCGACACCGATGGCGGCTAGGCAGGCATTGAAAACGGCCGCATCAAATGGTGCGGCCTTTTTGTGGGAGGGTTATTTGCTCGGATGAGCAGCCTGGAGTTTTTTCGCCATATCCAGATGCTTCTCCAGCGCCGGCAGCATTTTTTGCGCGAAACCTTTCAAGTCCGTGGCACCTTTGGTTCTGTCGTCCGTCACCGTGTTGGCTTCTTTCTTGAACAGCTCGAGGGTGTCTTCGTGGGCCTTCACCTGATTGTTGGCGTAGGCCGCATCGAAAGATTCATCGCGCAAGTCGAGGATTTTCTCTTTCGCCTGTTTGACCAGGGTCGTGCTGTCCGGTACCTCGATGTCATTCTTTTTAGCCAGCGCCGCCAGTTCATCGTTGGCCTTGGAATGGTCGGTGATCATCATGTTGGCGAATGCCTTGATGTCCGCCGATTTACTTTTTTCCAAGGCCAGTCGGCTCGTTTCGACTTCCGCGATGCCGCCCGCGGCCGCGCTGTCGACGAAGTCATTGGAAGTGGCAGCGAAAGCCGTGCCCATGCTGATGCTCAAGGCAACGGCCAAACTGAGGTGGCGCAGGGTAAATCCGTCCATTGGTTATTCTCCACACAGGTTTTCATGGGCGATCGATTGATCGTTAATCTGTGGAGGCCGACGAGCGGGAAAAGGTTTTATTGCGTTTACGGCATGGCGACGAACGGGCACCGCTGGTCTGATAGGCGGTCGACAGAACCGGCTAACCGAGGCCATTCTGATAGTTGGTGAACGCAATTGATCGCGTTTGCCTCCGATCAACAAACGGAGGTGTTCCATGCCGGTGCCACACGACCTTTATCAGGATCTCAAGCTTTCAAAGGAAGATATCCAGCAAAAACGCACCAAGGATCCGTTATTGGATTCACTGATCAACAAGTATTCGCAGGCGGACGCCGAGGTGGTCAAGGCTGAAACCGCCCAATCGGATGCGCCCAGCGATGACGCATTAAAGAAACTCAAGGCGAAGCGCGTGGAGGTTAAGCAAAAGATCGTTGATCGACTCCAGACGCCGTCCTGACGCGCCCTGTCTGGTCACCGACGATCGGTGACTGAAAAATTGGAACGGCGATAAATACCGGCACCTCGAATGTTCAGAGTCCGAATTTACGGCTCCATGCGAGGTGCCACATGACCCAACCACTCATCCCCGGTAAAGAAAAGTTCCCCAGCGAAGAGCAGGGTGGCTACGACCCCATCCCCACACATCCCGAGCCTTTGAGTCCGGGACGCACCACCGTCAATCCGGAAGATGAGCCGGGCATCGACGAACTGCCCAACAACGAAGGTGCCATCCCGATGGACGAGGATGACTCCACCGCCATGGACCCGGAAAGGGTGCGTTAAGAAACGGATAACGCGGTGCGCGATGGTGAGGTGGATCCGCGTTGAGTCAGGCACGTTTACTGTTGCAATGCCTTGCTCAACGGCAATCGCGCCATGTGTTTGGCCTTCAACGATCCGAAATACAACCACTCCCCATACTCGCGAACGGTAGTGATCGGCGAATAGTTGTCGCGGCTACCGTCCTGCAAGTTGGCGATGACTTTGCCGTCCAGATCCAGGCCCAGCGCGAAGGCGCGTTCCTCCACCGGTTCAGGCAGGAAAGTCATGGCCCGCACGATCATCTTGCGCACGAAGGGATGCGGCGCGGTGCCATCGAGCAATGCGTTGCGCGGTGCATAAAGCGCCACCCAAAAGCGGTCGCGACCATTGAACGCGAGGTTGTCCGGCAACCCTGGCAAGTTGTCGATGAATAGATCACGGGTGCCGGCTTTCGGCCCGCTCAACCAGTAACGACTGATGCGATAGGCGCCCGTTTCGTTGACCAACACAAAGGCATCGTCCGGGCCCAAGGTCACGCCGTTGGCGAATTCCAGCTTATCCAGCAGGACTGCGGTCTTTCCGGTCTGGAAGTCATAACGCAGCAAGCGGCCATCGCCGCCATGTTCGATGATCGCTTCGCCGTCACTGCCGTAGCCAAAGCGGCTGGAGGCATCACTGAAATAGGCGTAGTGCCCGGATTTGTCGATCGCCACGTCGTCGGTGAAACCGAAGGGCACGCCATTGGCCGCCGTGGTCAATGGAATCAATCGGCCCTGGGCATCCAGTGACAGCAAGCCCTTGACCCCGTCGGCAATCACCAGCAGACCGTTGGGATGACGGGCCAGGCCCAAGGGTCTGCCGCCCGTATCGGCGAGAACCTTGGTGACCTTGCCGTCGAGGCTGGTGCGGATCAATCGGCCGTCATGCAAACCCGTGATGAGGACGTCTTCCTCCAGCAGCAACGCTTCCGGGCCGTCGATATCCGCGGCGCCGACGCGCTCCACGCCTTTGAGGCGCTGATTGTCGGCGTAGATGCCGCTGGTGAGGGAGGGCGCCGGTGGCGGTGTCCAGGCTACCGGTTGAACCTTGGTCGGCATCAGCAGCAGAAAGGCGCCGATGGCGACGATTACCAGCAACACCACATGGCGAAACTTGACGGTTCGACTCACGCGCTGACTCCTGCCGGGGCCAATTGTTTTTGCGCCATCTCGCGCAATGCCAACATCGACGCTGCCGACTCACGATCGATGCGACGCTTGAGCAGCAGTCGATTGGCAATGCGCATCGCCAGGCCGCTGAACCGATACTCCAGGGTGCGGACAAAGTGTGTGCCATCGCCCAAGGCCTCGCACTCGTAAGTCACCACTAAAGACAACCCGTGATCGTCATGGGCCCAGGCACTCCAGCGGCGTCCTGGCAGGTATTCGTTAACTTCCCAGTGCAAGTGTCCCTCACGCCCGCCCGCCTTGATATCTTCCTCGAACCGCCCCCCGGCATGCAGCGGACCGCTCTGGCCATCGACCTTGAGGGACGAAGGATGCCACTCCGGCCAACGGGTCACGGTGCTGGCATAGGCGAGCACGTCAATCGGGTCTCCAGCAATGTCGATCTGATGCTGCATGCGGGTCATGGTCGTTCTCGTCGGGTGCAGGTCAGTCGGCTCCGGTTCCCAATAGAGGGTGCCGAACAGGTAGTCCATCAGTGGAAAAACGATATTGAAATTGCGTTCCTGCATCAGCTCACGACGGTGATGCAGTTCATGCAGGCGGCGCATCTGGCGGATCCACGGCAACCGTGTGACGGGGTTCTTCGGCGGCAGGTGCTCGCAGGCATGGAATACTTCATAGGTCAGGTAGCCGAGGACCAGACAGCCGCCGAACAACCCGGCGACGTTGGCATCGAACTGCTCAAGCAGCCACCAGACGGGCAGGGTGATGACGACCGTGTGCAACACGATCAACCAGGCTGGAAACAGAATCACCCGCCAGTCCCGGGCACTGTCGTAGGTCATGTGGCCAGGGGCGAAAAAACTGTGATGGTCGCCGGCATGGCGGGCGTAGAACATTCGCGCGAAGTTTTTTTTATGATGCCCCAGGTGCCGATGGACCATGTACACGCCGAAGTTGAAGAACAACAACGTCAACGGAATTGCCAGCCATTCCAGTGGCTGAACCTGGTGCACGGTGCTCCAGAATCCGCCGATGGCCAGCAACCCGAACAGCAGCACAAAAGCGCCGTGCAGCCATGGGTTGTAGAGCGGATGAATAGCAGCGCGGTAGCGGGCGCGGAATGCTTCGGTGGTCTGCCTCACTGCAATCACCTGTGGTTATTGTTATCTCCAGCAGATTAGACGATCCCGGCGTTTCAGGCGGGGCGAAGCGTGAGGTCACAAATGTCATGATCCGGTGCAAACGGGACTCAGGTCAGCGGGTTCCAGCGCTGCGACCAGTCATCGTCGGATTTGATCACTTCGCGCAGCAGGTCGAAGGCTCTTTGCAAGGTCGCGGAGTCGCGGTCGCGGGAGTAAACCAGATAGGTCGGGTAGCTGAATTCCGGGGCTTTGGGCACTTGCTCCAGCACACCGCTTTCCAGATAACTCTGGACCACCCGGGTGCGGAAGTAGCCACTGCCGCCGTTTTCCAGAATGTACTGCAAGCCCAGTGGGCCGAGGTTGAAGCTCAACGCGGCTTTGGCTTTTTCCGGCAGGGCCGCATCGTGCTGACGGCGGAAGTCCGGGCCCCAGTCGATGTACACGTAGGGATCGGGTCTTGCGGCCAGGCGGATGAGGACCAGTTTTTCTTCCAGTACCTGTTCGACTTGCAAGCGTGGCCAATACTCGGGCTGGTAAACCAGCGCCGCATCCAGAACCCCTAGTTCCAGTTGGCGCAGCAGGTTTTCACCGTCACGGATTTCCATGCGCAGGGCGTGGCTGGGGATCTTCTCGCGCAGCGCGCCGGCCCAACTGAGCATCAGCGGGTTGCACAGACTGACCTCGCCACCGATGTGCAACACGTCACGGTAACCCTCGGGCAACGGCAAGTCCCGTCGCGCCGCTTCCCAGGTTTCGACCAGTTGATTGGCGTAGACCACGAAGGCTTCACCGTTCGGCGTCAGGCGCGCACCGGCGCGGTTGCGCACGAACAACGTACTGCCTAGCTGGCTTTCGAGTTTCTGCACGCGCGCCGTGATCGCGGTCTGGGTGACGTGGAGTTTTTCGGCGGCTGCGGCAAGGCTGCCGTGGCGGACGATTTCCAGAAAGGTGCGGGCGAGATCGATGTCCATGGGGCGGCCGGAGGGGAAAGTGCAGGCATTGTAAACGGATACCGCCGCATCAGTTATGTAGCAGCTGGCGAAGCCTGCGTTCGGCTGCGTAGCAGTCGTAAAATCGGCACCTGCGGTGTGTCAGGACGACCGTGCAGCAGGATTCACGACTGCTTCGCAGCCGAACGCAGCCTTCGGCAGCTGCTACAGGGATCGAGGAGCTGCCGCAGGCCGCGATCTTTTAGCGGCTCATTTCAAAACGCAAAACACGAACAACCAAAAGCCCCCCAGAAACCGGCGAAATCACTGACCGGCGCCGAGGACAGCCGCGCCCGTTCATGACTGTGCGCATGCACCGCGCAAGCCCCGACACATTGATGAACCTGCGCCGTCAGCGGCGCCAGGGGTTTCCAATGGCCCGGTACTTTGGCGACGGGCGACCACTCAGGCACCACCGGGACGGGAGGCGGCCCGAGTTTTTCAAACTCGACGCTGCCGTAGACGATCTTGCCATCAACGATGGTCAGTACCGATTCGATCCATTTGACCGCTTCATCCTCGATGTGAAAATAGTCCGCCGACAGCGCAATCAAGTCGGCCAGTTGCCCGACCTTGATCTGGCCTTTCTTGCCTTGCTCGGAGGAAAACCAGGCGCTGCCGTGGGTGAAGAGTTCCAGCGCGGTGTCGCGGCTCAAGCCTTGCGGGTACAGCGCCAGACCACCGACGGTGCGACCGCTGACCAGCCAATACAGCGAAGTCCAGGGGTTGTAGCTGGAGACGCGCGTGGCATCGGTGCCAGCGCCGACCGGAATGCCTTCGGCCAGCATGCGAGCGATGGGCGGCGTGGCTTCGGCAGCCTTGGCGCCGTAACGGTCGACGAAGTATTCGCCCTGGAATGCCATGCGGTCCTGGATCGCGATGCCGCCACCGAGGGCTTTGACCCGCTCGATGTTCTGTGGAGTGATGGTTTCGGCGTGGTCGAAGAACCACGGCAAACCGTCGAACGGAATGTCGCGATTAACCTTTTCGAACACGTCGAGCATGCGGCTGATGGATTCGTTGTACGTGGCGTGCAGACGGAACGGCCAGCGCTGTTCCACCAGATGGCGGACCACCGGTTCCAGCTCCTGCTCCATGGTTTGCGGCAGGTCGGGGCGGGGTTCGAGGAAGTCCTCGAAGTCGGCCGCCGAGAACACCAGCATTTCCCCGGCACCGTTGTGCCGGAGAAAATCGTCGCCCTGACCGTAGTGGGAGGTGCTGGTCCAGTTCTTGAAGTCGGTCAGCTCTTCCTTGGGTTTCTGGGTGAAGAGGTTGTAGGCAATGCGCACCGTGAGTTGCTGGTCTTTGGCCAGTTGCTGGATGACTTGATAGTCGTCCGGATAATTCTGGTAACCGCCGCCGGCATCGATGGCACTGGTGACACCCAGGCGATTGAGTTCGCGCATGAATTGCCGGGTGGAGTTGACCTGGTATTCCAGCGGCAGTTTCGGTCCCTTGGCCAGGGTCGAGTAGAGAATCATCGCGTTGGGGCGGGCGATCAGCATGCCCGTCGGGTCGCCATTGGCATCGCGCTGGATTTCGCCACCCGGCGGATTTGGCGTATCGCGGGTATAGCCGACCACTTTCAATGCCGCGCGGTTGAGCAGGGCACGGTCGTAGAGGTGCAGGACGAACACCGGGGTATCCGGCGCGGCCTTGTTCAATTCATCAATCGTCGGCAGGCGTTTTTCGGCGAACTGGAACTCGTTCCAGCCACCGACCACTCGCACCCATTGCGGCGTGGGTGTGCGATCCGCCTGATCCTTGAGCATGCGCAGCGCGTCGACCAGTGAAGGGACGCCTTCCCAGCGCAGTTCGAGGTTGTAGTTGAGGCCACCACGGATCAGGTGCAGGTGCGAGTCGTTGAGACCGGGAATCACCGTGCGACCGTGCAGGTCGATAATTTGGCTGCCGGGACCTTGCAGGGCCATGGCTTGGGCATCGCTGCCGACCACCACGAAGCGTCCGTCCTTGATCGCGACGGCACTGGCTTGAGGTTTTTTGCGGTCGACGGTGTGCAGGCGTCCGTTGTACAGGATGAGGTCGGCGGGGGCGTCGGGCATGGTTTTACTCCCTGCGATTAGCGGGCTGATCCAGGCACCGACGGCGCCTGCCGAAAGGCCTTGCAGTACACGGCGGCGGTTAAATCCGTCGTGGTCGTCAGGTGGGCTCATGGGCAGTGCTCCGCGCAAAGGCTCTTCATAAAAGAGCGAGGGCAAACAGCCGATGTCTGACGCATGCGGCCAGAAGGAATATAGACGGCAAATCCACAGGTAGCCGTTTTCCAATGGCGAAAAACGACGAATCCCGCCACGAGGGGCGGGATTCGTTTGCAGCCAGGCGTGCCCCCGAAGGTCGGGAGCGGCGCGCTTAGGCCGGGAACAGCTCGGACAGTTTCATGGCCAGCATCATGTCGCCTTCGGCGCGCAGTTTGCCGCCCATGAAGGCTTGCATGCCGTCAGTTTCGCCGCTGACGATGCCTTCCAGGGTTTCGCCGTCCATGACCAGAGTCACCTGGGCGTCCGGGTTTTCGCCTTCCTGGAGCTCGCAGGTGCTGTCCTTGACGATCAGCGAGAAGTTCTTGGTGTCGTCGATGCGGAAACCGAATACCAGGTCCAGACCGGCAGCAGCGGCTGGGTTGAACTTGGCTTTCATTGCTTGTACGGCATCAGCTACGGAGGTCATGGTTCGATCCTTTCTTGGGTAATTAGAGCTGGGTGAATACAGCCAGGGTCACAATAGTCCGGACTCAGCGAAACGTGATGAGTTCCGGGGTCTTCAACAGTTGCAGGTGCGCATGACTGTTGAAAGAAGACAGAGCCACCTGGCGACCGCGAAACTTCAGCAGGTTGAGCGAGGTGTTGACGATTTGCCAGTTCAGTTCAAACGCCTGCTTTGCCGGCATTTGCGTAATGAGGTGGAGCAGGGCCGTGATGGTGCCGCCGGAGGTGAACACGGCGATTTTCTGGGTGTTGTCGGCCTGTTCGAGAATGCGCTGCAGACCGGCTTGCACCCGTTCGACAAACCCCAGCCAGCTTTCCAGGCCCGGTGTGTCATAGGTGCCGGCGAGCCAGCGTTCGATGATCAGGGCGAAGATGCGCTGGAACTCACCGCGGTTTTGCGCGGCATTGCGCAGGATGTGCAGCGCTTCGGGTTCGTCCGGTAACATGGCCGGCAGCAGCGCGCGGATCACCGCGTCGGCGTCGAACTCATTGAAAGCGGAATCGATTTCCAGGACGGGAACCGGCAAGCCTGCCGCAGCGAACTGTTCCAGTGCGCTGTTGGCCGTGTGTTGCTGGCGGCGCAGGTCGCCCGAGAGGCAGCGATCGAAGCTGATACCCAGCTCGGCGAGGTGCTGGCCGAGGACTTCTGCCTGGCGAATACCGGTCGGCGACAGGACGTCATAGTCGTCTGCACCAAAGGAGGCCTGGCCATGTCGAATCAAATAGATACTGCCCACGTCCGCGTCATCCCGGTACGTTGAAGGTTCGGCGAGGTTATGAGGATGAGGGTGAGCTGTCAATGAAAAAACATACGCTTGTTTGAAATGCCCGTTACAGGGCTGTTGCCAGAGGTTTCACGGCTGGCCGCCGGGGCGGTGCATGGGTATGCTGGAGGTATCCCGCGCGCGTTTTTGCAGCGCATCGTATTAAAGGAGTCCCTGTGGAGTTTTTTGCCGAGTACGCAGTTTTTCTGGCTAAGACCGTGACACTGGTGATCGCCATTCTGGTGGTCCTGGCCAGTTTCGCGGCGTTGCGCAGCAAAGGTCGACGCAAGTCGGTCGGCCAGTTGCAAGTCAGCAAACTCAATGATTTCTACAAAGGGCTGCGCGAACGCCTGGAGCAAACCTTGCTCGACAAGGACCAGCTCAAGGCCTTGCGCAAGGTCGAAGCTAAAACCGAGAAAAAGCAAAAGAAAAAACCTGAGGCAGCCAAACCTCGGGTGTTCGTGCTGGATTTTGACGGCGACATCAAGGCCTCGGCCACCGAAAGCCTGCGCCATGAAATCACCGCGCTGCTGACCCTCGCCACGCCCAAGGATGAAGTGGTG
This sequence comes from Pseudomonas lyxosi, assembly GCF_047758685.1. Taxonomy (NCBI): domain Bacteria; kingdom Pseudomonadati; phylum Pseudomonadota; class Gammaproteobacteria; order Pseudomonadales; family Pseudomonadaceae; genus Pseudomonas; species Pseudomonas lyxosi. The sequence goes on along the minus strand of NZ_CP180481.1, from coordinate 5,549,551 downwards.
CTGCGTCTGGAAAGCGGCGGCGGCATGGTTCACAGCTACGGTCTGGCGTCCTCGCAACTGGCGCGTATCCGTGATGCCGGTGTGCCGTTGACTGTGTGCATCGACAAGGTCGCGGCCAGCGGCGGCTACATGATGGCGTGCATCGGCGAGAAGATCATCAGTGCGCCGTTCGCGATTCTCGGCTCGATCGGCGTCGTGGCGCAGTTGCCTAACGTCAACCGCCTGCTGAAAAAGCACGACATCGACTTCGAAGTGCTGACCGCGGGCGAGTACAAGCGCACCCTGACGGTGTTTGGCGAAAACACCGAGAAGGGCCGGGAGAAGTTCCAGGAAGACCTGGACATCACTCACCAGTTGTTCAAGAACTTCGTTTCCCGCTATCGCCCGCAACTGGCCATCGACGAAGTGGCCACCGGTGAAATCTGGCTCGGCATCGCAGCGCTGGATAAACAACTGGTGGACGAGCTGAAAACCAGCGATGAATACCTCGCTGAACGTGCCAAGAAGTCCGAGCTGTACCACTTGCACTACGCCGAACGTAAAAGCCTGCAGGAACGCATCGGCATGGCGGCCAGCGGCTCGGTCGATCGTGTGCTGCTGAGCTGGTGGAGCCGGTTGACCCAGCAACGCTTCTGGTAAGCACCGTCGCGTTATCGTTTAAGCCGGACACAAAAAAGCCCTGAACCGGATTTCCGATTCAGGGCTTTTTGTTTTACGCGTACTTAGCGGCGACGGAACAGCGGCAGCGGTTCGTCGGTAGCAGCCTGATAGGTCACCGAGAAGTCCTTGAGACCTTCAAGGGCTTCATACGGGTCTTTATCGGCGCGGATCGCAAAGGCGTCGAAACCGCAGCGGTGCAGGTAGAACAGCTGGTCGCGCAGCACATCGCCAATCGCCCGCAGTTCGCCTTTGAAACCGTAACGGTCACGCAGCAGGCGGGCGTTGGAGTAGTTGCGGCCATCAGTGAAGGCCGGGAAATTCAGGGCGATCACCTGGAAATTTTCCACGTCGTCACCGATTTCTTCGGCTTCTTCATCGGCATCCAGCCATACGCCCAGGCCGCCATCGCGGGCCTTGAGCATGCGGCTGTGTTCGCGCCACAGCTGCAACGGGACGATCAGGTCGTCGCAGTTGCTGATCTCGTCGATGTTGAAGTCCTTGGGCAACAAGTGCCAGGTTTCGTCGACGACTTCGTTGTTCTTAATTATTCGCTGCATAGACGCGCTCCTTGAAGAGGTCGATGCCAATACGCTGATAGGTGTCGATGAAACGCTCGTCTTCGGTACGTTGTTCGATGTACACGTCGATCAGCTTTTCGATCACGTCAGGCATGGCTTCCTGGGCGAAGGACGGGCCAAGGATCTTGCCCAGGCTGGCGTCACGGCTGGCGCTGCCACCCAGGGACACCTGGTAGAACTCTTCGCCTTTCTTGTCCACCCCGAGGATGCCGATGTGGCCGACGTGGTGGTGACCACAGGCGTTCATGCAGCCGGAGATGTTCAGGTCCAGTTCGCCGATATCGAACAGGTAATCCAGGTCTTCGAAACGACGCTGGATCGACTCGGCGATCGGGATCGACTTGGCGTTGGCCAGGGAGCAGAAGTCGCCGCCCGGGCAGCAGATGATGTCGGTCAGCAAACCGATGTTCGGCGTGGCGAAACCTTGCTCGCGCAACTCGCCCCACATCGCGAACAGCTGACTTTGTTCAACGTCGGCCAGAATGATGTTCTGCTCGTGGGAGGTGCGCAGCTGACCGAAGCTGTAACGATCGGCCAGGTCGGCAACGGCATCGAGCTGCTTGTCGGTGATGTCGCCCGGTGCAACACCGGTCGGCTTCAGGGACAGGGTCACAGCCACATAACCCGGCTTCTTGTGAGCCAGGGTATTGCGGGTGCGCCAGCGCGCGAAGCCCGGGTGTTCTTTATCGAGTTCGGCCAACGCCAGGGCCTGGTTTTCCAGAGCCTTGTAATCCGGATCGACAAAGTGTTTGGCCACGCGATGCACTTCGGCGTCGGTCAATGTGGTCTGGCCACCGCGAAGGTGTTCCATTTCCGCATCGACTTTTTGCGCGAAGACTTCAGGTGTCAGGGCCTTGACCAGGATCTTGATCCGCGCCTTGTACTTGTTGTCACGACGGCCGTAGCGGTTGTAGACCCGCAGGATGGCGTCGAGGTAGCTCAACAGGTCTTGCCACGGCAGGAATTCATTGATGAACGCGCCCACCACCGGGGTACGGCCGAGACCGCCACCCACCAGCACACGGAAGCCCAGTTCGCCAGCGGCGTTGTGCACCGGCTCAAGGCCGATGTCATGGACTTCGATGGCCGCACGGTCGGAAGTCGAACCGTTGATGGCGATCTTGAACTTGCGCGGCAAGTAAGCGAATTCCGGGTGGAACGTGGTCCACTGGCGGACGATCTCGCACCACGGGCGCGGATCGATCAGCTCGTCGGCAGCGACACCGGCGAACTGGTCGGTGGTGACGTTGCGCAAGCAGTTACCGCTGGTCTGGATCGCGTGCATCTGCACGGTCGCCAGTTCGGCAAGGATGTCCGGGATGTCTTCCAGCGCCGGCCAGTTGAACTGTACGTTCTGCCGGGTGCTGATGTGGGCATAGCCCTTGTCGAAATCACGGGCAATCTTGGCCATCATTCGCGTCTGGCGCGAAGTCAGTTGGCCATAAGGCACCGCCACCCGCAACATCGGCGCGAAGCGTTGGATATAAAGGCCATTTTGCAGGCGCAGGGGGCGGAATTCTTCTTCGCTCAGCTCGCCTGCCAGATAGCGTCGGGTCTGATCACGGAACTGCTTGACGCGGTCCTCGATGATCCGCTGATCGTACTCGTCGTATACGTACATATAAGTCCTGTTCTCAGGCTTGGGCCGGTCGGATCCAGTTGCGTTTTTCGCTTGCTGAAGTCTCCGATACTGCCTCGGCAATTCTGCGCGCACGGCCGCGCACTCCCAACGGAGCCGGGGCAAGATACCAGTTTGCAGTTATGCGCAAAAGTGATGTTTGAGTATATGTAAAGAACCAAAACGACTAATGAGATCCAATGAGGCAAAACCCACATTTGTGGTGCGGGCAATCATCGTCTTAACTGTGCTCGAGTCTTTATGCAATCACCGATAAAACCGACAAGAGGCGATGCAATGAGCAACCCTACCAAAACGTCAAAACCCGATAGCACGGTCGATGCTTGGGCGATTCTGTTCCTGATCATCCTGGTCGTGGGCACAGCGGTATTTTGGGTCAGCCATCAATAACCGACCCCGTCCGGGCCCGATACCGACGATTGTCGGACAATAACCCGAATAAACGCCGTTTCCCGGGACTTCGCTGGCTATAATGCGCGGCGAATTGCCGGGGGGCTCGGACGATCAATGTTGAAGTTTTTCTACTCATTCCTGCTGATGTTTGGCGCGGTTTACGGCCCCGTTGCGCGCGCGGAATCGGTATTGTTCCTGAGCCCCGGAAAGACTGACGAAGCCTTTTGGAACAGCTATTCGCAATTCATGTACGCGGCAGCGACGGATCTGGGCATTGATCTGCGAATTCTCTATTCCCGGCGCATGCCGGAGCTCACGTTGGCGCAAGCCCGTCAGGCGCTGCAAGGCCCTGATCGTCCGGACTATCTGGTGTTCGCCAACGAACAGTACGTCGCCCCACAGATCATTCGCCTGGCCCAAGGCAGCGGGGTGAAGCTGTTTATGGTCAATGCGTCCCTGACGGCCAACCAAATGAGCCTGCTGGGCGAGCGCCCTGAGCGTTTGGGCAGCCTGGTGCCCAACGACGAGGAGGGTGGCTACCTGATGCTCAAGGAACTGATTCGCCAGCATCCGCCCGTGGCGCCCGGTCAGGTCATCGAGTTGCTGGCGTTTTCCGGTCTGAAGATCACCCCTTCGGCGCAATTGCGTGAGCAAGGCATGATGCGGGCCTTGGCCGAACACCCGGAAGTGCGCTTGCGCCAGTTGGTTTACAGCGGCTGGACCCGGGAACGGGCCTATGAACAGGCCAAACTGCTGTTCCGGCGTTACCCGAAGGTTTCGCTGGTGTGGTCAGCCAATGACGAAATGGCGTTTGGCGTCATGCAGGCGTATTCGGAGACGGGTGGGACACCCGGCAAGGATGCGTTGTTCAGTGCGGTCAACACCTCGCCGGCGGCGTTACAGGCGACGGTAGACGGACGCATCAGCGTGCTGGTGGGCGGGCACTTCACGTTGGGCGGCTGGGCGCTGGTGGAGTTACATGATCTTGAGGAGGGCGTGGATCTCAGCCATTACGGCGGCCGAGACCGGCGAATCCCGTTGCTGCAACTGATCGACAAGGCGCAGGCCAGGCGATTGCTGGCGATGGGGGAATCACCGGATTACGGTGTGGACTTCCGTCGTCTTTCAGCCAAGGGCCGGCCGACGTCATATCGCTATCCGTTCAGTCTGCAAATGTTGATGCGCTAGACCCCGGCCAGATGCACCACCAGTTGCACGATGCCGTACAGCGTCAAGGCGAACACCGCCGTGAACAAAATCCCCAGAATCACGAAATGACTGGGCTTGCCATGAGTGAAGTCCCGCGCCCGGTTCTTCCCGCTCTGCACCCCGAACGCCGCCGCCATGACGCTGTGCAGCATCTGCCAGAAAGTGGGCGGCTTGTTGTCGCCTGGATCGTCCATAAACCCCTCGTCACACATGTGTGAGCCATAAGCATAGACAATCCACCCCGAACCTGTGGGAGCGTGGCTTGCCCGCGATGGAAGCGCCGCGGTCTCACAGGGAAACCGCGTCATCTTTCATCGCGGGCAAGCCACGCTCCCACAGGGGAGGGGGGTTAGTTGTCGTAACCCAGGTTCGGCGCCAACCAGCGCTCGGTCACACTCAACTCCTGACCCTTGCGCGAGGTGTAGCTCTGCACCTGATCCTTGTCGATCTTGCCCACGGCAAAATACTGCGCCTGCGGGTGAGCGAAGTACCAACCGCTGACCGCTGCCGCCGGGAACATGGCGTAGTGCTCGGTGAGGAACACGCCGCTACGGCCGGCTTTCATTTCCGAGGCCTCAGGGTCCAGCAGCTTGAACAACGTGGATTTCTCGGTGTGATCCGGGCAGGCCGGGTAGCCCGGGGCAGGGCGGATACCGGTGTATAGCTCTTTGATCAGCGCCTCGTTGTCGAGCGTCTCGTCCTTGGCATAACCCCAGTAGTCTTTACGGACCTGCTGGTGCAGCCATTCAGCGCACGCCTCGGCCAAGCGGTCGGCCAGGGCCTTGACCATGATCGAGTTGTAGTCGTCGCCGGCATCCTGATAGGCCTTGGCCACTTCTTCGGCACCGATACCGGCGGTGGTGATGAAACCCCCCACGTAGTCGGTCACTTCGCTGTCCTTCGGTGCAACGAAGTCAGCCAGGGAGAAGTTCGGTTTGCCGTCGGTCTTGATGATCTGCTGACGCAGGTGATGCAGCTTGGCAGTCGGCTTGCCGTCATCGCCATAGACTTCAATGTCATCCTCACGCACCTGGTTGGCCGGCCAGAAGCCGAACACCGCACGGGCGCTGATGAGTTTCTCGTCGATCAACTTGGCGAGCATTTCCTGGGCATCGGCGAACAGCGCGGTGGCGGCTTCACCGACCACTTCGTCTTGCAAGATGCGCGGGTACTTGCCGGCCAGGTCCCAGGAGATAAAGAACGGTGTCCAGTCGATGTATTCGGCCAGGACTTTCAGGTCGATGTTGTCCAGCACCTTGGCACCGGTAAACGTCGGTTTGACCGGCTCGTAATTGCTCCAGTCGAACTGCGGCTTCTTGGCGATGGCCGCCGGGTAGCTCAGGCGTTCGGTACGGGCGCTGCGGTTGGCAGTGCGCTCGCGGACTTCGATGTATTCCAGGCGAGTCTTCTCGATGAACGCCGGTTTCAATTCCTTGGACAGCAATTGCGTCGCCACGCCCACGGCGCGGGAAGCGTCGGTGACGTAGATCACTGCGTCGTTGCTGTACTTCGGCTCGATCTTCACCGCCGTGTGCGCTTTCGAGGTGGTCGCGCCACCGATCATCAGCGGCAGATGGAAGTCCTGACGCTGCATCTCGCGTGCGACGTGGACCATTTCATCCAGCGAAGGCGTGATCAGACCGGACAAGCCGATGATGTCGCACTTCTGCTCCTTGGCCACCTGCAGGATTTTCTCCGCCGGCACCATCACACCGAGGTCGACGATGTCGTAGCCGTTACAGCCCAGCACCACGCCGACAATGTTCTTGCCGATGTCGTGCACGTCGCCTTTTACCGTCGCCATCAGGATCTTGCCCTTGGCTTCCGGCTTGTCGCCTTTTTCCAGCTCGATGAACGGGATCAAGTGAGCCACGGCCTGCTTCATCACGCGGGCGGATTTCACCACCTGCGGCAGGAACATTTTGCCGGCGCCGAACAGGTCGCCGACGATATTCATGCCGGACATCAGCGGGCCTTCGATCACTTCGATCGGGCGAGCGAACGACTGACGGGATTCTTCAGTGTCTTCAACAATGTGCGTGGTGATGCCCTTGACCAGTGCATGCTCCAGTCGCTTGTTGACGGGCCAGCCGCGCCACTCTTCGGTTTCGGCTTCCTTGACGCTGCCGTCGCCCTTGTACTTGTCGGCAATGGCAAGGAGGGCGTCAGTGCCTTCCGGAGTGCGGTTGAGCACTACGTCTTCCACGGCGTCACGCAGCTCGGCCGGGATCTGGTCATAGATCTCCAGCTGACCGGCGTTGACGATACCCATGGTCAGGCCGTTGCGGATTGCATACAGCAGGAACACCGAGTGGATCGCCTCGCGCACCGGGTTGTTGCCACGGAACGAGAACGACACGTTGGACACGCCACCGGAGGTCAGCGCGTACGGCAGTTCGTCACGGATGTAGGCACAGGCGTTGATGAAGTCCACAGCGTAGTTGTTGTGTTCTTCGATGCCGGTGGCGATGGCGAAGATGTTCGGGTCGAAGATGATGTCTTCCGGCGGGAAGCCGACTTCGTTGACCAGAATGTCGTAGGAGCGTTTGCAGATTTCTTTCTTGCGCGCTTCGGTGTCGGCCTGGCCGGCTTCGTCGAAGGCCATCACGACGACGGCGGCGCCGTAGCGTTTGCACAGTTTGGCGTGATGAATGAACTGCTCGACGCCTTCCTTCATGCTGATCGAGTTGACGATGCCCTTGCCCTGGATGCACTTGAGGCCGGCTTCGATCACTTCCCACTTGGAGGAGTCGATCATGATCGGTACGCGGGAGATGTCCGGTTCGCCGGCAATCAGATTGAGGAAGGTCACCATGGCCTTCTTCGAATCGAGCATCCCTTCGTCCATGTTGATGTCGATCACCTGGGCGCCGGCTTCGACCTGTTGCAGGGCGACTTCCAGGGCTTCGGTGTAGTTGTCTTCACGGATCAGGCGGGCGAACTTGGCGGAGCCGGTGATGTTGGTTCGCTCACCGACGTTGATGAACAACGAGTTGCGATCGATGGTGAACGGTTCCAGGCCCGACAGGCGGCAGGCCTTTGGAATGTCCGGGATTTCACGCGGCGCATAACCGGCCACGGCGTTGGCGATGGCTTCGATGTGACCTGGCGTGGTACCGCAGCAGCCGCCGACGATGTTGAGGAAGCCGCTTTGGGCGAATTCTTCGATGACCTTGGCGGTTTCCGACGGCAGTTCGTCGTACTCGCCGAATTCGTTCGGCAGGCCGGCGTTCGGGTGCGCGGAAACGTGGGTGCTGGCCTTGTTCGACAGCTCTTCCAGGTACGGACGCAACTCGCTGGCACCGAGGGCGCAGTTCAGACCAACCGAAATCGGCTTGGCGTGGGCCACGGAGTTCCAGAACGCTTCGGTGGTCTGGCCGGAGAGCGTACGGCCGGAGGCATCGGTGATGGTGCCGGAGATCATGATCGGCAATTCGACGCCGAGTTCTTCGTACACACCTTGCACCGCGAAGATCGCCGCTTTGGCGTTCAGGGTGTCGAAAATGGTTTCGATCAGGATCAGGTCGGCGCCGCCTTCGATCAGGCCTTTGGTGGCCTCGGTGTAGTTTTCCACCAGTTCATCGAAGGTTACGTTGCGGTAGCCGGGGTTGTTCACGTCAGGCGACAGCGAGCAGGTGCGGCTTGTAGGACCGAGCACGCCAGCAACGAAACGCGGCTTGTCCGGGGTTTCCAGGGTCTTGGCGTCTGCCACCTTGCGCGCCAGACGTGCGCCTTCTACGTTTAGCTCGTACGCCAGGCCCTGCATGCCGTAATCGGCCTGGGACACCTGGGTGGCGTTGAAGGTGTTGGTTTCAAGAATGTCGGCGCCGGCATCCAGGTAGGCTTTCTCGATGGCGCCAATCACGTCCGGGCGCGTCAGGATCAACAGGTCGTTGTTGCCCTTGACGTCACTTGGCCAGTCGGCGAAGCGTTTGCCGCGGTAATCCTGCTCTTCGAGCTTGTAGCTCTGGATCATAGTGCCCATGCCGCCATCGAGAATCAGGATGCGCTCTTTGAGGGCGTGCTTGAGAGCTTGAAGGCGAACACTGCGATCGGACATTTGGACTACTCGGAAAGACCATGACGAAGGGGCGGGATAATAGCAAACCTGTGCGGTTTTAGAGCATGTCCCGGTTTTGCATGAATATCGCTCATGTTGGAGTGGGGTGCAGACCGGTAGAATCGCGGCGTTTTTTCATGATCGGGACCAGGGATATGTCTTATCGCGTCATCAGCATGGTTTTGCTGTTTTTAAGCTGGGGCGCTGCCGCGCAGGATCCGGCCATTTCTTCTGCCATTTCCTACAGTCGCGACATACAACCGATCTTCACCGAAAAGTGTGTGGCCTGCCATGCCTGCTATGACTCCGCCTGTCAGCTCAATCTGGGCAGTGGCGAAGGGGCTGCCCGTGGCGCGACCAAGATCCCGGTCTACGACGGCGAACGCCGCCAGGCTGCCGCACCGACCCGGCTGTTTTATGACGCCTTCGGCAAACGCACCTGGCAGCAAAAGGACTTCTATTCGGTGCTCGACGCCCAGGGCAGTCAGGCCGCGTTGATGGCGCGGATGCTTGAGCAGGGCCACAAAACCCCCTTGCAACCCAACGCCAAGTTGCCGGAGGACATCGTCCTTGGACTGAACCGGGAAAACATGTGCGCCCTGCCGGCCGAGTTTGACGGCTACGCCAAATCACATCCCAAAGAGGGCATGCCGCTCGCGGTCACCGGCCTGACCGACCAGCAATACCAGACACTGCAACGCTGGCTGGCGTCCGGCGCGCCGATTGACGAGCAGGGTCTTGTGCCGAGCGCCAAAGAAGCGTTGCAGGTGGTGCAGTGGGAAAACCTGCTCAACGCACCGGGCGCACGGCAAAGCCTGGTGGGGCGCTGGTTGTTCGAGCATTGGTTTCTCGCTCATCTCTATTTCAAGGACGGTGAGCCGGGGCATTTCTTTCAGTGGGTGCGTTCGCGCACGCCGACCGGCCAGCCGATCGATCTGATCAACACACGCCGCCCGAATGACGATCCAGGCACTCAGGTGTATTACCGCTTGTGGCCGGTGCAAGGCGTGATTGTGCAGAAGACCCACATCACCTACCCGTTGAGCGCGGCGAAGATGGCTCGGATCAAAAGCCTCTTCTATAACGGCAACTGGCAGGTCAACGCCTTGCCGGGCTACGGGCCGGAGCGTCGGGCCAATCCGTTCACCACGTTCGAGGCGATCCCGGCCCAGGCGCGTTATCAATTCATGCTCGATAACGCCGAATACTTCGTCCGTACGTTTATTCGCGGCCCAGTGTGCCGTGGGCAGATCGCCACCGACGTGATCCGCGATAACTTTTGGGCAATGTTCCAGGCGCCTGAACACGACCTCTACATCATCGATCCGAACTACCGCGGCCAGGCCACGCCGTTGCTGGCGATGCCGGGGCAGAACGACGATGTCGGCAGCGTCCTGAGCCTGTGGCATGACTACCGCGACAAGCGTAACGAGTACGAGGCGCTGCGCCGTGACAGTTACGCCGATGCGCCGGCGCCGAGCTGGTCGACCTTGTGGGCCGGTAACGATAACGCCTTGCTGACGATCTTCCGGCATTTCGACAGTGCCTCGGTGAACAAAGGCCTGATCGGTGACGTGCCGCAAACGATGTGGCTGTTCGACTTCCCGCTGCTGGAACGCACGTATTATCAGTTGGCGGTCAACTTCGACGTGTTCGGCAATGTTTCCCATCAGGCACAGACCCGGCTGTACTTCGACCTGATCCGCAACGGTGCCGAGCAGAACTTCCTGCGCCTGATGCCGGCCGATTCGCGCGACGATTACCTCGACGACTGGTACCAGAGCGGCGGCAAATTCAAGATGTGGCTGGACTACGAAGCCATCGATAATGACAAAGAGACGGCGCTGGTACTGGACGAAAAGGACCCGAAACGCGATTTCGCCCTGCAATTGCTCACCCGTTACGGCGACCTCAACGCCAAGCCTGATCCGATCAACCGTTGTGACGGTGCTTATTGCTCGCGGCCGAACATCGATCTGGCCTTGCAGAGCGCCGAGCAGGCGTTGAGTCGCCTGACTTCGCGTCCGGCGGCCGGGCTGAAGGTTATCGATCAGTTGCCGGAAGCGACCCTGCTGCGCATCGAAACCGCGAGCGGCAAGCGCGAGGTCTACAGCCTGCTGCGCAATCGCGCGCACAGTAACGTCGCGTTCCTGCTCGGTGAATCGCTGCGGTATCAGCCTGGGCTCGACACAGTGACTATTTACCCGGGCGTGCTCAGCAGCTATCCGAACTTCATGTTCAACATTCCGGCTGAGCAAGTGCCTGAGTTCGTGGACGAGATGGAAAACGCCAAGGACGCCAATCGCTTCGAGAAAATCGTCGAGCGCTGGGGGATTCGCCGCAGCCATCCGCAGTTCTGGTTCTACTTCCATGACCTGAGCCGGTACGTCCATGAGACAGAACCGGTGGAAGAGGGCGTGCTGGACATGAACCGGTACGAGAATCTTTGATCGACCTTTGATGGTGCGCCGGTGTCGGATTTGAATGGGTGGGAAAATGCGGCGATCGGTGGCTTAAAGGCCGGATTGACGGTGAACCGGTGAAGATGGCTATAACCGCTCTTTCCCGACAAAAATACTAGGACTTTGTACGGCGCGATGATTGGCGTAAACTGCGTCCAAGCCTGCGAGGAGTTTCCATGACCGCTATTACCATTACCGACGCCGCTCACGATTATCTGGCTGATCTGCTCTCCAAGCAGAACACCCCAGGCATCGGCATCCGCGTCTTTATCACCCAGCCTGGCACCCAGTACGCCGAAACCTGCATTGCTTATTGCAAGCCGGGCGAAGAAAAACCTGAAGACACGGCGCTGGGGCTCAAAAGCTTCACCGCTTACATCGACTCGTTCAGCGAAGCTTTCCTGGACGATGCGGTAGTCGACTACGCCACAGACCGTATGGGCGGCCAGCTCACCATCAAGGCACCAAACGCCAAAGTACCGATGGTCAGCGCCGACAGTCCGGTCAACGAGCGTATCAACTATTACCTGCAAACCGAGATCAACCCGGGGCTGGCCAGCCACGGCGGTCAGGTCAGCCTGATCGATGTGGTCGAAGACGGCATCGCCGTGCTGAAGTTCGGTGGTGGTTGCCAGGGCTGCGGCCAGGCAGACGTCACCTTGCGCGAAGGCATCGAGCGTACCTTGCTCGAGCGCATTCCCGAGCTCAAGGGCGTTCGTGACGTCACCGACCACACGCAGAAAGAAAACGCCTACTACTAAGTAAGGTGTTCGCTGCAGACATAAAAAAACGGCGCCCCGTGAGCGCCGTTTTTTTATGGGTGATAGATAACCTGTGGCTCAGGGACGGAAGAGATGCGCATGCCCCGCGCGATACAGCGATGACTCACTGAAGTGATCACTGCCCAAAACCCGGCCCACCAAAATCAACGCCGTGCGCCGAAACCCCTTGGCTTCAACCTTCGCGGCAATGTCTTCAAGCGTCCCCACCACCCAGTCCTGATCCGGCCAGGTCGCCCGGTGAATCACCGCGATCGGGCAGTCCGCGCCGTAATGCGGCAGCAATTCGGCCAGGATTTTGTTCAGATGATTGACCCCCAGATGGATCGCCATGGTCGCCCCGTGCTGCGCCAGGCTGCCGAGCTCTTCGCCGGCGGGCATCGCGGTCTTGTCGGCGTAGCGGGTCAGGATCACGCTTTGCGACACGTCCGGTAACGTCAGTTCCGCGCCCAGAAGCGCCGCGCAGGCCGCTGTGGCCGTGACGCCGGGAATGATTTCAAACGGGATGTCGAGTTCGCGCAGGTAGCGAATCTGCTCGCCAATCGCACCATAAAGACTCGGGTCGCCAGAGTGCACCCGGGCCACGTCCTGGCCCTTGGCATGGGCGGATTTGATCAGCTCGATGATCTGTTCCAGGTGCAGCTCGGCGCTGTTGACCACCTGTTCGGCGCGATGGCCATCCAGCACGGCGGCGGGCACCAGGGAGCCGGCATAGATGATCACCGGACAGCTGCGAATCAGCCGTTGGCCTTTGACCGTGATCAGTTCCGGGTCGCCGGGACCTGCGCCAATGAAGTAGACGGTCATCGTCGGTTCCTGTGAGAAAAAGGGGCTGGGCAAGGCTTCAGATGAAGATTGCTCATGATCGATGGCGGGGATTATCGGGGATTTTATGCAGCGCCGGCCAATGCCAAGGTGGCCTGGGCATATTTTTGTCGGGAGATCAGTAATTTTGCCGGTGCCTGGGCCAGGTGTTCGGCCAGGGCCAGGGCGGCACTTTCCGCGACGCCGTAGCAGCCGGTGCGTTCGAACGCGATGTCTGAACGATGGCTGAGTTGCGGTTGATAGACAGCCAATTGTTCACAGCTGAAATACTGCAAGGGTAACGCAAGCTGTTCGGCCAATTCGATCAAGCCAGGCTCTTCGCGCTTCAGGTCGATGCTGGCCAGGGCCTTGACCTGGTGAAGTTCGATTTTATGTGCCTGTAACGCCTGATCGAGCAGCGCCCGCAGCGTGCTGACGGGGCAGCCGCGCTGGCAGCCCAGGCCGACCACTAACGTCGGCGCTGTGCTGATCTCAGTCATGCGTGGTATTGACCATCGCTTTTGCGGCGGAACAACCAGGCACTGATCAGGCCCAGGGCCAGCCAGAATGCCACATTGGTCAGCTGCGAAGCGATTTTGAACTGAGCTTCCAGGGCTTGCGGAGCCATCATCGAGTGGACTTCCGGTTGTGGTGCGCCGATCACATGAGGAACAGCCAGAATGGCCACGCCGAGCACTTTCATCAGCCAGTGACGGCTGAACACGATCAATGCGATGCCGACCGCGGTGGAGGCAGCCGTGCCGATCCACCAGATTTGCCGCTGCGCCAAATCAGCGGCGGCAGTGCCCGGCAGCTCAGGCGGCAGACCGAGGGTCGGTGCCAGCACGAACGTCGCGTAACCGGCCAGGCCCCAAAGCAGGCCTTGGGAGGTTTTGGTCGGTGCGCGCAAGGTGTAGAGAGCGGCCAGCATCAGGGCGAAACCGACAGCGACCACCAGGTTGCCGCCGGTGGTGGACAGCACGCGCTGCCAGCCGTCTTCCGGTTCCCAGGCTTCGGCGTCGTGGGTGTGAGCGGCGACAGTACCCGGGGCGTGTTCGTGGACTTCAACAGCAGCCGGCTCGGACTTTTCGTAGGTCTCGGCCTGCAGAATCAGCGGAGCCACCCAGAAGCTTTGCAGCAGGGTCAGCAACAGGGCGGCCAGCAGCCCGGTGAACCCTGCGGTTTGCGCAATACGCTTGATCATGTCAGCAGGTCTCAATGGCACGGGAATGCAGAGCTGTGGCGAGTATCGTGAGCGGCGTTGTGCACCGCTTCGATGTGCGAGAAACCGGCGAAATACACCAGGCACGCGCCCAGAATTGACGCGCATACGGCGACGGTCAGGCGCTGGCTCAAGGTCGTGGTCGTGCTGGCGGTGCTGTGGTCGGTACTGCTGATGATCGACATGGCGCTTCCCTCTGGTCTGTCAGCGGGTGAAATAGAGCGCATGGAAGACCCCTGCGAGTCGGGCACGCAGAGGTTCAAACAGCGCCCGCCCACCGCGGGTTTGTTATTCAGTGATCGTAATGGTCACTTTGTGTTGCGGGCCGGTCTCCGGGCTCACGAGGGGCGCTGGCTTTCGCCTTGACCTGCAAGCATCACCTTCCCATGCCGAACTGCTGGCACAGTGGATCTGACGCTTCGCTCGCTTACCGTTGCGGGGGCAGCACCGGACTGACATGACTTTAGAGTAAAGCACATGATTCACCGGTTTCCCGTTTCACCCTGTGAAGGGCACCCGTAACAAGGCGTGTAGGAGAGCATGGGCGGGGGTTGGGCGTCAATTGGCATGGGTTCTCAATTGGATGTCGCGCTGCTCCTCAGACATTGACCCGCCCCCAGACGATGCGTAGCCTTGCGCTTTCGAGGTTCTTCGGCGTCTGCCGAAGCTAAGAAGGGAACGCGGTCGATGCCGCGGCTGCCCCCGCAACTGTGAACGGTGATGTTCGCTGCCACGCCACTGCAAACCCTGTGCAACGGGTTCGCGGGAAGGCGCAGCGAATGCCAGGCCCACAAGCCCGGCACACCGTCAGCCAGGAGACCTGCCTCGACACAGATTCTCACTACAACCGGGCGGGGTGATCCGGTGGCGAACTCTTCCGCGCGCGCCCGTCGCAGCGATTGTCGTCCCGTATGCCCGCCACCTTGCCAAAGGGCATCCGATGAAAACACTGGCCAAACTCCCCGTCACCATCGTTACCGGCTTCCTCGGCTCGGGCAAAACCACCTTGCTGCGGCACATGCTCGACAACGCTCAGGGCCGTCGCATTGCGGTGATCGTCAACGAGTTCGGCGAGCTGGGCATCGACGGCGAAATCCTCAAGCAATGCTCCATCGGCTGCACTGAAGAAGAAGCCAACGGCCGCGTCTACGAGCTGGCCAACGGCTGCCTGTGCTGCACCGTTCAGGAAGAGTTCTTCCCGGTGATGCGCGAATTGGTCGCCCGTCGCGGCGACCTCGACCACATCCTCATCGAAACCTCGGGCCTGGCCCTGCCAAAACCGCTGGTGCAAGCCTTCCAGTGGCCGGAAATCCGCAGCGCCTGCACCGTTGACGCGGTCATCACCGTGGTCGACAGCCCAGCGGTCGCCGCCGGCACCTTCGCGGCTTTCCCGGACCAGGTCGATGCCCAGCGCAAACTCGACCCGAACCTGGACCACGAATCGCCACTGCACGAGCTGTTCGCCGACCAACTGGCCAGCGCTGACCTGGTAATCCTCAACAAGGCCGACCTGATCAGCCCTGAAGACCTTGCCCGTGTGCGCCTGGAAGTCGCTGAAGAACTGCCGCCTGCCGTAAAAGTCATCGAAGCCAGCAGCGGTCGTGTGCCACTGGACGTGCTGATCGGCCTTGGCGCCGGTTCTGAAGAACACATCGACAGCCGTCACAGCCATCACGATCACCACCATGAAGGCGAAGACGATCACGACCACGATGCCTTCGACTCCATCTCCATCGAACTGCCGCAAGCCGACGAAAGCCTGCTGCTGGACGCGCTGACCCAACTGGTGGTCCAGCACGGCATCCTGCGCGTCAAAGGTTTTGCGGCGATCCCGAACAAACCGATGCGCCTGCTGATCCAGGGCGTGGGCACGCGTTTTGACAAGCATTTCGACCGTCAGTGGGGCGCCGACGAAGCGCGCACCACGCGTTTGGTGCTGATTGGTCAGGAGCTGGACGCCACTCTGCTTGAAGCGCAATTGCGCGCTGCGCTCAGCGTTTAAGCCATGCACCTGCTCAGGACCCAGCCCGGCGGTTTCGTGTCGGATGACAACATTGCCGACCTTGGACAAACCCCCGCCGAGCTGGTGATCCTGTGCAGCGGCGACTCCAGCCTCGCGCTGCTCGCCGAAGCCGCGCAGCAGTTGCCCGACGATTACCCCAGCGTGCGCCTGGCCAATCCGATGCAGGTGCAGAATCACGCCTCGGTCGATCTGTATGTCGACGAAGTGCTGCGCCACGCCAAGGTCGTTTTGATTTCGCTGCACGGCGGCATCGCCTATTGGCGCTATGGCATCGAGCAACTGGTGCAACTGTCGGAGCGCGGTGTGCAGCTGATTCTGGTCCCCGGCGATGACCGCCCAGACCCGGAACTCAGCGAGCTAAGCACGGTGGGCGCGGAAGACCGCGACCGCCTCTGGCAATTTCTGCGTCAAGGCGGCATGAGCAATGCCCTGGATTTCTTCCGCTGCCTCGCCAATCGTTGGCTGGACCGCGACTACGCCTGGGCCGATCCGCAAACCCTGCCGCGCACAGCGATCTACCACTCGCAAAAAAGCCCCGCTGAACTGAAGGATTGGCAAGCCGACTGGCAGGCCGATCAACCGGTCGCGGCGGTGCTGTTCTACCGCTCGCATTTGCAAGCGGCCAACACAGGCTTCATCGATGTTTTCTGCCAGCGTTTGCAGGCGGCAGGGTTGAATCCGTTGCCGATTGCCGTGGCGAGTTTGAAAGAGCCCGGCTGCCTGACGGTGGTCGAGGACCTGTTGGAGGAAGTCGAAGCCCGCGTGATTCTCAACACCACCGGTTTCGCGCAATCCAGCCCCGAAGCGCCGCACCTGCGACCGTTTCGCCGCAACATCCCGGTGATCCAGGCGATCTGTGCCCAGGACAACGAACCCGGTTGGCGCGCCAGCGAACAGGGCCTCGGTCCACGCGATCTGGCGATGCACATCGCATTGCCGGAACTGGACGGGCGGATCATCAGCCGACCGATCAGCTTCAAAGACCTGGCCTGGCGCAGCGAGCGCAGCCAATCCGATGTGGTCTGCTATCGACCACAACCGGAGCGCATGGATTTTGTCGCCGAACTGGCGCGGCGCTGGATCGATCTGGCGCGTGTGCCCAGCGCTGAAAAACGCATCGCTCTGATCCTCGCCAACTACCCGACCCGCGACGGGCGTATTGGAAACGGCGTCGGCCTCGACACGCCGGCCGCGGCGCTGAACATCCTGCGTGCGCTGCATAAAGAAGGTTATCCGCTGCCGGCCGAGTTGCCTGATAGCGGCACCGCGTTGATCCAGCAATTGCTCGGTGGCGTCAGCAATGACCTCGACACCCTCGACCAGCGCCCGTGTATGCAAAGCCTCGCGCTGGATGACTACAACCTGATGTTCAACGCCTTGCCCGAATCCAATCGCCAAGCCGTGCTGGAGCGGTGGGGCTCGCCCGAAAACGATCCGATGTTCCGTGGCGGGCGAATGATGATCGCCGGGCTGCGCTTTGGCCTGACCTTCGTCGGCATCCAACCGGCGCGGGGTTATCAGGTTGATCCGAGCGCGGTGTATCACGACCCGGACCTGGTGCCGCCTCACGGTTATCTGGCGTTCTACTTCTGGTTGCGCAACACCTATGGCGCCCACGGCGTGATCCACGTCGGCAAGCACGGCAACCTTGAATGGTTGCCGGGCAAAGGCGTCGGGCTGTCGGAGCATTGCTGGCCGGATGCGCTGCTCGGTCCGCTGCCGAACATCTATCCATTTATCGTCAACGATCCGGGCGAGGGCGCCCAGGCCAAGCGCCGTACGCAGGCGGTGATTATCGATCACCTGATGCCGCCGCTGACCCGCGCCGAAACTTACGGCCCGTTGCGCAACCTCGAATTACTCGCCGACGAGTATTACGAAGCGCAATTGCTCGATCCGCGCCGCGCCCGGGAATTGCAGCGCGACATCCTGCAACTGGTGCGCGATACGCACATCGACCGCGAACTGCAACTGGACGAAAAGCTCGACAGTGATGCCGATGCGGCGATCTGGTTGCCGCGTCTGGACACCTATTTGTGCGACTTGAAAGAGTCGCAGATCCGCGACGGTCTGCATGTGTTTGGCGAGTCGCCGACCGGGCGTTTGCGTATCGATACGTTGTTGGCGTTGCTGCGCATTCCGCGTGGCGATGGGCGTGGTGCGCAATCGAGTCTGCTGCGGGCCTTGGCCAAGGCGTTCACGTTGGGCTTCGATCCACTGGATTGTGCGCTTGCCGAGCCTTGGATCGGGCCGCGTCCGATTGAACTGCAAACCCTCACCGATGAAGTCTGGCGCACAGCAGGTGATACCCGCGAACGTCTGGAACTGTTTGCCGGGCAACTGATCGAGCAAGCCTTGATCACTGAGGTTGAGCAACTGAGCGAGCCCGGCTGGTCAGAGGTGAAAGCCATCGTCGACAGCCTGCGTGAAGTCGTCGCCCCGCGTCTGGACGCCTGCGGCCCGGCGGAAATGCGCGGTCTGCTCGACGCCCTCAGCGGCCGCTTCGTGCCGGCCGGCCCGAGCGGTGCGCCGAGTCGCGGACGGCTCGACGTGCTGCCAACCGGGCGCAACTTCTACTCGGTGGACGTGCGTAACCTGCCGACCACCACCGCGTGGCGTATCGGTTTCCAGTCGGCCAACCTGATTCTTGAACGACACCTGCAGGACCACGGCGATCACCTGCGTCAGCTCGGCCTGTCGGTGTGGGGCACCGCGACCATGCGTACCGGCGGCGACGACATCGCTCAGGCCATGGCGCTGATGGGCGTGCGCCCGGTCTGGGCCACGGGCAGTCAGCGGGTCGATGACTTCGAAATTCTGCCGCTGAGTCTGTTGGACCGTCCGCGCGTGGACGTGACGTTGCGCGTCTCCGGATTCTTCCGCGATGCCTTTGCCAATCTGATCCGCCTGTTCGACGCCGCCGTGCAAGCGGTCGCCGCCCTCGACGAGCCGGACGACCTCAACCCCTTGGCCGCCAAAGTGCGTGCCGAGCGCGAAGCGTTGATGCAATCGGGGCTGGATGAAGACTCGGCCAAGCGTCAGGCCGGTTGGCGCATCTTTGGTGCCAAACCCGGTGCTTACGGCGCGGGCGTGCAGGGCGCCATTGATGGTCGCCTGTGGCAAAGCCGCGACGACCTGGCCGAGGTTTATCTGAACTGGGGCGGCTACGCTTACGGCGGTTCTGACGAAGGCACCGCAGCGCGAGAGCAGTTCGCCCAGCGCCTGAGCCAGGTTCAGGCTGTGCTGCAAAACCAGGACAACCGTGAGCACGACTTGCTCGATTCCAACGACTATTACCAGTTCCAGGGCGGCATGCTCGCGGCGGTGGAAAGCCTCAGCGGTGAAGCGGCAGCCAGTTACCATGGCGATCACAGCCAGCCGGACTTGCCGAAGATCCGCACGTTGAAGGAAGAGCTGAACCGGGTGATTCGCTCCCGGGCAGCCAATCCGAAGTGGATCGACGGCGTGAAGCGCCACGGCTATAAAGGCGCGTTTGAACTGGCGGCGACGGTCGATAATCTGTTTGCGTTCGATGCCACTACGCAGCTGATCGACGATCACCAGTATGCGTTGCTGGCGGATGCGTATTTGCTGGATCCGGCGACCCGGGATTTTGTTCGTGAGCATAATCCGCATGCGTTGCGCGACATGACCGAGCGGATGCTGGAAGCGCAGCAGCGAGGGATGTGGAAGGAGCCGGGCGAGTATCGGGAGGCGCTGGAGAATTTGTTGCTGGATATAGAAGAAGACGGGTAGCTGACCGTAGCTGATCGTTCCCACGCTCCGCGTGGGAATGCAGCCCGGGACGCTCCGCGTCCCATCCAGAGCCGAACGCGGAGCGTCCGTTGAGGCATTCCCACGCGGAGCGTGGGAACGATCAATCACCGACCATGATGAGAAACCCGACATGACCGACACCCCGCATTTCCCGCTGTCCGCCGTGGTCGGCGCTGACGATCTGAAACTCGCCCTGTACCTGACCGCCATCGACCCGAAAATCGGCGGCGTTCTCATCGAAGGCCCCCGCGGCATGGCCAAGTCAACGCTGGCCCGAGGCCTGGCCGACTTGCTCGCCAGCGGCCAATTTGTCACCTTGCCGCTCGGCGCCACCGAAGAACGGCTGGTCGGCACGCTCGACCTGGACGCCGCCCTGAGCGAGGGCCGCGCACAGTTTTCCCCCGGCGTACTGGCCAAGGCCGACGGCGGCGTGCTCTACGTCGATGAAGTCAACCTGCTGCCCGATCACCTGGTGGACCTGCTGCTGGATGTGGCCGCCAGCGGCACTAACCTGATCGAGCGTGATGGCATTTCCCATCGGCATTCGGCGAAGTTCGTGCTGATCGGCACCATGAACCCGGAAGAGGGTGAGCTGCGTCCGCAATTGCTCGACCGCTTTGGCCTGAACGTCGCCCTCAGTGGTCACACAGCACCAACCGAGCGCGGGCAGATCATCCGGCGACGGCTGGATTTCGACAGCGATCCCCAGCGCTTCTGCGCCGAATGGGAAAGCCAACAGCAGTCGCTGCGCGAACGTTGCCAGAACGCGCGCAGCGCGCTGGCAAGCATTCCGCTCGACGATCATGCGCTGGCGCAGATTACCGAGCGCTGCTTTGCCGCCGGCGTCGACGGCTTGCGCGCTGACCTGGTCTGGTTGCGCGCGGCGCGTGCCCATGCAGCGTGGCGTGGGGCGGGCGCTATCGCCGAGGAAGATATCGACGCGGTCGCCGAGTTTGCCTTGCGCCATCGCCGCCGTGAGCCATCGCCACCGGCGCCGCAACAAAGTCAGCCGCCTTCTACCCAGCATTCCAACCCGAGCGAAGGCCAGGGCCAATGGGGTGAAATGCCCGCCCAGGCGCTCCCGGTCGGCGCACGCCGTGAAGTGCCGAGCTGGCCAAAAAAGCCCTAGGCATTCGCCCTCGATCTGACGCGGGGGCGAATGCCAGACCCCGCGCCGGACGACTGGACAATGGTAAACAGGGTAAACGTCACGCAGCACGCAGCGGCTCGATCAACTGGCCGGGCACATTGCTGAACGGCCGCCCGCGTCAACGCGACGATGTCTTGTTTCACCTGCGCACCCGTTCGCCCCACGAACTGTGGCTGGTGATCGTCGACGCCTCGGCTTCGACTCGTCGCCATCAGGCGTTGAGCGATGCCAAGGGCTTGCTCGCGCAACTGTTCGACGATGCCTATCGCCAACGCGCGCGCCTGGCGTTGCTCACCGCCAGTGGTCATGTGCCGAAATGGCAAGTGCAAGGGTTGAAAGCCTCCGCCGGTTTACGCAACTGGCTTGATGGCCTGGGAGCCGGCGGTGGTACGCCGTTGCTGGCGGCGCTGGGTGAGGCAGGGCGCTGGCTGACGGTCAGGCAGAAGCGTTTTCCGGCGGAGCATCAGCGC
Source organism: Pseudomonas lyxosi (assembly GCF_047758685.1). Classification (NCBI taxonomy): domain Bacteria; kingdom Pseudomonadati; phylum Pseudomonadota; class Gammaproteobacteria; order Pseudomonadales; family Pseudomonadaceae; genus Pseudomonas; species Pseudomonas lyxosi. Next base: position 5,528,325 of record NZ_CP180481.1, on the reverse strand, counting down.
TTGTTGCTGGTGACCGATGGCCGATTGAAGGACTGGTCGATGTTGCCGGCGCTTGATTGTCCAGGGCTGTTGATTGACATCGAGCGCGGGCCGATTCGACTTGGGCGGGCTAAGGTGATGGCTACCGAGTTGCAGGCCGAGTATCGGCATATCGATGATATGGAGTGAACCGGAAAGATCACAGGAGTGAGTCATGCGCGTTCTAGCCGTCAACCATCAGGATGATTTTCGCGTCAAGGCCTACGCCGGCACCAATGGCGTGCTGTTGGCCATGGACCTGGCCGAACACCGCCGCAAAGGCCTCTTGGGTTTCGCCATCGAAAAACAGCAAGGCCCTAAGCCCTGGCTGTTCCTGTTCAACAGCCTGACCTTCCCCGGCAAGGTGCATACCTTTCCCCAGTTTCACGCCACCCCCAGCGACATCGCACCGTTGCAGAAATTTCGCTGGGCCGATTACGCGGTCAATCCGGGGATGACGATCCATTACCGAATCCACCTGGCCTACGGCAGCGTTGATGCGCCGCAACTGGGTGAATTCCTGGAAGTGACGGTCACCTCCGACAATGGTCAGCCGAATAACCAAAGTGTGATCTTCAATCGCGCGGTGGCTGCCAGCCAGGCGTTCCAGCGCAAGTTTCCCGAACTCGACGCGATGATCAGCGCCAACAAGAACCTGCCCATCGAAGCCTGGCCGGATGTCCCGCGGCAATGGCTGGAAAACGGTTTGCTCGGGCGTTTGCTGGGGTTTATCGAGCGTGCGGCGGATGGCCAGTGGGCGCTGGACATTGCCATCTACGAGTATGAATTGCAGGCCATTGTCGATGCGGTCAATGCCGCGTTCGAGCGTGGGGTAAACGTTCGAGTCCTGTATCACGCTCAACCGGGCGATGAAGACACCACCATGAACGAGGCCAGCCTGGAAAAAATCCCGGCAGAGAACAAGCGCGGGCGGGTCACCCACAATATCTTCCACAACAAATTCATGGTGCTGAGCCGGCTCGACGCAGCGGGGCAGCGTCAGCCCGAATCGGTGCTTTGCGGCAGCACCAATTTCACGCCCAACGGCGTTTACCGCCAGGCCAACGTGGTGCATGTGCTGGACGACGCACGCGTCAGCGCCAGCTATCTGCACACCTTCGAGCAGGTCTGGGCAAACCCGGCGGATGTCGGCGCCACCCGAAACTGGATCACCCAAAACAATCCGATGGATTCGCTGCAGCCGATGTTCGCCGGTTTCTCTCCGCGCTCGGGCAAAGGGGATCTGCAAGCGTTCGTCGAGATCATCAACGCGGCGAAAAAAGACGTGCTGTTCGTCACCGCGTTCGCCTTGCCCGACGACATCCTGAACGCCTTGCTCGGCCAGCCCCACGACGACATTTTGCGTTACGGCCTGCAAAACACCGCCAGCCGCATCACCGGTTTCCACGCCGACCGCACCGCCGAATTCGCCGCCACCGCGCTGCTCAACACCGGGCTGGAAGGCTGGCTGCGAGAGAATATGAAAGGCCAGAAGGGCAACCTGTTGGTGCACACCAAAGCCGTGGTGACGGACTTCACCAGCGATGCGCCGACGATCATCAGCGGCAGCCACAACCTCAGTGCCGCGGCCAGCAATGGCAATGACGAGAACTACCTGATCATTCGCGGTGATACCGATCTGGCAGACCGTTATGGTCTGGAACTGCTGCGGTTCTACGAGCATTACCGCTTTCGCTACTTCGCCAGGAAACTCGCGCTCAAGCAGGTCCATCCGTTGGCGGCGGATGACAGCTGGACCGATGATTACTATCGCGCGGGGGATTTGCGGATGCTGTCGAGAGTGCGCTTCTCGGGGCGATAAGCGCTATGACCTGTTCATCGCCTGCCGGTACTGACGAGTACGCCGGACGATGTACACGCGATCGAGAATCAACGCCCATAGCGCCGAAACATCGGGACGGGTCTTGCGCCCACGGCTCAGGCGATTGAGCTGGAATTTCACGACGGCCATGCTCGCCAGTGCCGCCAGGGGTTTGCGCTTCCAGCGAATCGGCGGCAGTTGCGGGTGACTGTTCTGACCTTCGCGCCAGCGTTTGACCAGTTGAGGTTCCAGCGCCAGCGCCGTGCCGATCCCGGCCATGGCGATGCCGCTGTCGAGCACCTGTTCGACGATCGCCAGGCGTCGAATCCCGCCCGTCACCATCACCGGCATGTTCGCCACACTGGCCAATTCTCCGGCCATCTCCAGAAAGTACGCTTCACGCGCCAGGGTCCGACCATCCCGGGCCTCGCCTTGCATGGCAGGGGCTTCGTAGCTGCCGCCGGAGAGTTCCAGCAGATCGATCGGTTGATCGTTTAGCCACTGGATGACTTGCCGGGCATCGTCCGCGTCGAAACCGCCGCGCTGGAAATCCGCGGAGTTGAGCTTCACCGCCACGCAAAATGTCGGCGACACGGTCTTGCGCACGGCGCTGACTACCGCCAGCAACAAGCGCGCGCGATTTTCCAGAGAACCGCCCCAGCGGTCGGTTCGGCGGTTGGTCAAGGGCGAGAGGAACTGGCTGATCAGATAACCGTGCGCGGCATGAATCTGCACCCCGGTGAAACCGGCCTTTTCCGCCAGGGCGGCGCTGGTGGCGAAACGTTGGATGACCTCTTCGATGTCGCGCTCGCTCATGGGTTTGGGTTCGGCAAACATCTTCGAGAACGCGCCCAGGTCCAGTGCCACCGCCGAAGGCGCCAGCGCTTGCTGGCCGAGGTTGGCCATGGTCTGACGGCCAGGATGATTGAGCTGCATCCAGAACTGCGCGCCACCGGCCCGACCGATGCTGGCCCATTGGCGAAAGCGTTCAAGGTGCCGCTCATCTTCCAGTACCACACCACCGGGGCCGGTCATGGCGCGGCGGTCGATCATTACGTTGCCGGTCAGCAACAGGCCGGTTTCGCCTTCGGCCCACGCCTGATACAGCCGGAACAAGGCCTCTGCGGGTGCCTGTTCGCTGTCAGCGAGGTTCTCTTCCATCGCGGCTTTGGCGATGCGGTTGCCGATGGTCTGGCCGTTGGGCAAATTCAATGCTTGGAAGGGCGACATGCTTGACTCCTCATCAGTGATGAGTAGAGGCTAAGCTTAAAGTTAACTTTAATGTCAAGCAGGCAAATGAGGCCTAGATGAAGATTGGTGAATTGGCGCAGTTAAGCGGGTTGAACGCGTCGCGCATTCGGTTTTACGAGGCTCAGGGTTTGATTCGGCAGGTGGAACGCCGGGCCAACGGTTACCGGCATTACCCCGACCAAGCGTTGCAAACCCTGAAAATCATCCTTTGCGCCCAGCAGGCCGGGTTCAGCCTGGAAGAGTTGAAGCAGTTGTTGCCGGACAGCGCGACCGGTGAGTTCAAGCAGGACGAATTGCTGGCGGGGCTTACGCGCAAAGTCGAACAGATCGAAGAGATGCAGCTGCACTTGGCGCACAGCAAGGCGCAGCTGTTGGAGGTGATCGACAACATTCAGTCGCGGCCCGAGCGCATGGGTTGCGAAGCGAATGCCCAGCGGGTATTGGCGAGGTTCAAGCCTTAGCGCCGAGGGTTGCAGTCGAGGGGGCAGGGATCGGATTGCGCATCAGCGTGCCCACCACCAGCGCACCCAGCAATGCCAACAATCCCGCGACCCACAACAACAGACTGAAGCCGCCGACGAAGGCTTGGCGGGCCAACGGCTCGACCACGGTGCGCGCGGTTTCCGGCAACAGGCCCATCGCCGCCGTCATATCGCCGGCCACCACCCGTGAAGCAATGCTCTGTGTTTGATCGAGCCATTGCGTGCCATGCTCCGACAGACTGGTGCGCAACAACAGCTCGGTATGACTGGACAGCAACGCGCCGAACACGCCGATGGCCAGCACGATGGCGCTGAAACGCATGGTGGTGCTCATGCCTGAGGCCATGCCGGTGCGCTCCCGTGGCACGCAAGCCATGATGTTCTTTTGCGTATCACCGTTGAGCAGTCCGGCACCGGCGCCCGTCACGGCAATCGCCAGGGCGAAGGGCAGGTAACCGCCGCTGCTGACCGCCCAGGCACTGAGCAGGTTGCCGCTGCCGACCAGGGTCAAACCGGCGGCCATCAATGTGGCGGGGGCAAATCGACTCGCCAGACGTACGCCGATGCGCGGGCAAATCAGCATCGTCAGGGCAAACGGCAACATCCCCAGGCCTGAAGCGATGGCCGAGAAACCCAGGCCGTTTTGCAGGTAGAACGGCAGCAGGGTCATCATCACCTGGGCGCAACCGGCGTAGGCAAACATGCCCAAGAGCGCGCCGATGAAGCGTGGATGCTTGAACAGTTGCAGGTCGACCATCGGCCGCCGCTGCATCCGTTCAATCACCACGAACAGCCCCAGCAACAGAGCGCCACCGATCAGCCGGGCGTAGGTCAGCGGGTTGCTCCAGCCGATCCGGTTCGCCTCGATCAGGCCCCAGATCAGGCACAGCAAACTCGCACTGAACGCCAGGCTGCCCCAGGGATCGAGGCGGGCGGACTGAGTGTCGCGGGACTCCGGCACGGCGCGCCAGACCATCACCATCAGGAACAAACCGACGGGCAGGTTAAGGTAGAAAATCCAGCGCCAGCCCAGGTATTCGGTGATCAGCCCGCCGACCGTCGGCGCGGCGGTCATCGCCACCCCCATGCACGCGCCCCAGAACGCCCAGGCCTTGGCCCGTTCCACTTCATCGTGAAAGGTGTGGCCGATGGAGGCGAGGGCCGAGGTCAGCAGCAAGGCGGCGCCGACACCCTTGATCGCCCGGGCGATGTCGAGGAACAGCGCATTGGGCGCGGCACCGCAACCGATGGACGCGAGGATGAAAATGGCCAACCCGCAGAGCAGGGTTTTCTGCCGACCAAAGCGGTCGGCGATGCTGCCAGCCGGCAACAAAAGGGCGGCGAAGGCCAACATGTAAGCGCTGACTACCCATTCGATGTCGGCAAAGTTTGCACCCAGGTCGCGGGCGATCGTAGGCAGGGTGACGGCGACAATGTTGGTGTCGAGAACGATCAGCGAGCAAACGCCTGAGGCTGTGAGTAATGTCAGTCGCGGGTTCACCTTGGGTTTGACGGGCATGGCAGCGTTTCTCTACTGTAAAAGTCAGTGCAGCTTATCGCCGGTTGCTACTTTCCTTGTTAGGTACGCCTTGTCACTTCATTACCTTTGAGCTAACGCATCGATGGATATTCGCCACTTTCGCTATTTCCTCGCCGTTGCCCGGCAAGGCAACTTCACCCGCGCCGCCGAACAACTCGGTATCGCTCCGCCGACCTTGACTCGACAGATCCAGGACATGGAGAACGAACTCGGCACGCGATTGTTCGTGCGCCAGACACGTGAAGTCAGCCTGACCGAGGCCGGCGCCGCGCTGGTGATCGAGGCCGAGGCGACCGTGCGGCAATTCGAATACGCGCAATACAACGCTCAGCGTGCCGGGCGCGGGGATATTGGCCATATCGAACTGGGTTACGTGGCTTCGGCAGTGTATTCGGGCTTGCTGCAGAAACAGGTACAAGCCTTCAGCCGCGAGTGTCCTGACGTCAGCCTCAACGTACGGGAAAGTCCCATGGCGTCATTGCCGGTGATGGTGGTCGAGGGGCGTTTCGATATTGGCTATGTCCGCTCACCCATGACCTTGCCCGAAGGCCTGGATGCCATTCGCCTGGATGCAGAAGGTTTTGTGTTGGCGCTGTCGGCCGAGTCCTGGTTATGCCGTCTGCCAGAGATTGCCCCGGAAAACTTGCAGAACGAGACGTTCATCCTGCCGGAGCAAATCAGCGGCACCTTGCAAGTCGCCGCCGAAGGCGGATTTGCGCCGAAACTGGGCGCGCAACCGGGTGGGTTGGTGGCGGTCATTGCGTTGGTGTCGTTGGGGCAGGGCTTGGCGGTGGTGCCAGAATCGGTGGTCGGGCATGTCAGTCTGCCGGGTGTCTTGTACCGGCCGATCAATAGGTATGAGGCGAGTTCCTGGTTGTCGTTGATCTATCGGCGATTCGAAAAATCCGCGGCGGTCGCCAGGTATATCGAACAGGTCAAGAATCGCTAAGCGCAAAAGCTTCGCGAGCAGGCTCGCTCCCACAATTGACCGAGTTACCCAAACAGTCACGGTCATCTGTGGGAGCGAGCCTGCTCGCGAAAGCGATCTTTCAAACACTGGAAATGACACGGATTAACCGCCAACCCGCCGATTCAACTGCCGGGTTGCGCGAGGCACAGTGCGCAACCTTCGCAGGGTCTGGCGCAACCACGCCAGATCGTGAACCGGTTTGCGCTTCACCGTTGCCGGTTTCACCTTGCCAATGTGCCTGGCGAAGTTTTCCTGCAGAGTTTGCTCGGTGCCGATTCCCTTGAGCTTTTTCAGCAACTTCCCCTCCTTGTAAAACAGCACAGTGGGTGTGCCGGTGACGTCCGGGTGGCGGGGGGATTCGGAGGTGTTCAACACATAGATGTTCGCATGATGACGGTATCGCTCGGCAACCTGGCGAAAGACCGGTTCCGCCCAATCACAGGCCGGGCAGTGTTCATTGCCGAAATACAGGATCACCGGCCGCCAGGTTTTCAGGGCCTTTTGGTAGACCGGGGCTAGCGCTGCATGGGTGTTTGTCGAGCTCATTGAAATCTCCTTTTTCACAACGGCCATTGACGGTCCGTCGACGGTAAAGGAAGGCGCAGGGATGGGTCTACTGTCAGAAATAACAGGTAGGTTTTCCTACGTAGACTTGGACACTCCTTACCGTGTTACAGGACCAACCCGACAGGACACACGGAAAGCTGGAAGCGTGTGGCGTGATACTTTTGTTCATTCTTCAATGGAGACAGTCATGGACTGTGGGAAAGGAGTGTCCGAATAGATGAGTACGAACCTGGAGCACAAGATCAATCCGCGAATCGAAGGGCAAAAAGCGGCAAGTTCTGAGCGCCTTCTTTATGACAAAAGGATAGAGGCAGATACGCTTCGGGGTGCTATTTTTAGCACTTCTAAAAGCACCCTAAGGAATAACTTCATGACACATATCGTGCTTTCGCAGGTGGTGGCCAGCATTTCTGAATTGAAAAAAAATCCGATGGGAACGGTCGCTGCCGGCGGTGGCCTGTCTGTTGCGATCCTTAACCGCAATGAGCCGGCTTTCTATTGTGTTCCCGCAAAAGAGTACGAAGCCATGATGAATCGCCTGGATGACTTGGAGTTACTTGCCCTTTGTAAAGAGCGGGAAAACGATCCAACCATAAAGGTTTCGATTGATGACCTATGAGCTGGAGTTTTCAGAAAAAGCCTGGAAAGAATGGAAAAAGCTCGGAGTAAATCTGAAGGACCAGTTCAAAAGGAAACTTCAGGAGCGTCTTGTAAACCCGCACGTTCCCGCTGACCGACTCAGCGGGCTTGGAAATGCGTACAAGATCAAGCTGCGTAGCGCCGGATATCGAATGGTATATCGCGTGCTCGATGATGTGCTGGTAGTGACCGTAATAGCAGTGGGGAAAAGAGAGAGGGGCGATGTTTACAAGGATGCAGCCGATCGCTGATTGGCCTTGTTAAATTTACTTTCCGGCTGCCTTGTCTAACGCAGCGCCGCACCGAATTAGCCCACCAAAACTCCAACTGTGAATCTGGTACCCGCATTTTGTAGTCAACGGTAGCGGTCGTTGACCTGTGCATTTCGTAACGTCCGGTCTTGTATTTCCTCCATCCATTTGATTCAAAACACTTTTCAATCTCCCCAACATTCCGTCCACATCCTGTGGCACACTTTCTGCTGTCTATTCCGTTGTTACACACCAACATCCGGTATAACGGAATAACATCACCCTGGAGTGCTTGCCATGCATCGCCGACCTTCCTTGTTTAAAGCGTGTGTTTTTGTTCTCGCGGCTTCGGCTGCTGCTATGGGCGTGGCCCAGGCAGCGGACAGCAAGCTCGATAGCGTGCTGGCCCGCGGGAAACTGATTGTGGGCACGGGCAGTACCAATGCGCCGTGGCACTTCCAGGGAGCGGATGGCAAGTTGCAGGGTTTTGATATCGATATCGCGCGGATGGTGGCCAAGGGGTTGTTCAACGACCCAAGCAAGGTCGAGTTCGTGGTGCAGTCGTCCGATGCGCGGATTCCCAACCTGCTGACCGACAAGGTCGACATGAGTTGCCAGTTCATTACCGTCACCGCCAGTCGTGCGCAGCAAGTGGCGTTCACGCTGCCGTACTACCGCGAAGGTGTCGGCCTGCTGTTGCCGGCCAACAGCAAGTACAAGGAAATCGAGGATCTGAAAGCCGCGGGTGACGGCGTGACCGTGGCGGTGCTGCAGAACGTGTACGCCGAAGAGCTGGTGCATCAAGCGTTGCCCAAGGCGAAGGTCGATCAGTATGACAGCGTTGATCTGATGTATCAGGCGGTGAACTCCGGTCGCGCCGACGCCGCGGCCACTGATCAGTCGTCGGTGAAATACCTGATGGTGCAGAACCAGGGGCGCTATCGCAGCCCGGCCTACGCCTGGAGCCCGCAAACCTACGCTTGCGCCGTCAAACGCGGCGATCAGGACTGGCTGAACTTCGTCAACACCACCCTGCATGAAGCCATGACCGGCGTGGAGTTCCCGACCTACGCGGCCTCCTTCAAGCAGTGGTTCGGTGTCGATCTCCCAACTCCAGCCATCGGTTTTCCCGTCGAATTCAAATGATCCCGTGAGAGCGGGGCGGTCATAAATCGCCCCGTTCAAGGTACCGCTGACCATGAACTATCAGTTGAATTTTGCCGCCGTGTGGCGCGATTTCGACACCTTGCTGGCGGGGCTCGGTCTGGGCCTCGAGCTGGCGCTGGTGTCGATCGCCATCGGTTGCGTGATCGGCCTGATGATGGCGTTTGCTTTGCTGTCAAAGCACCGCGCGTTGCGGGTGCTGGCGTCGGTGTATGTGACGGTGATCCGCAACACGCCGATTCTGGTGTTGATTCTGTTGATCTACTTCGCCTTACCCAGTCTGGGCATTCGTCTGGACAAGATCCCGTCGTTCATCATCACGCTGTCGCTGTATGCCGGGGCGTATCTGACCGAAGTGTTCCGCGGCGGGCTGTTGAGCATTCCCAAAGGCCAGCGCGAAGCGGGGTTGGCAATCGGTCTGGGCGAGTGGCAGGTCAAGGCGTATGTCACCGTGCCGGTGATGCTGCGCAATGTGCTGCCGGCCCTGTCGAACAATTTCATCTCGCTGTTCAAGGACACCTCGCTGGCCGCGGCGATTGCCGTGCCGGAGCTGACCTATTACGCGCGCAAGATCAATGTCGAGAGCTACCGGGTGATTGAAACCTGGCTGGTGACCACAGCGCTCTATGTGGCGGCCTGTTACCTCATTGCCATGATGCTGCGTTACCTCGAGCAGCGCCTGGCGATTCGCCGATAGGAGGCCCACATGTACGAATCCCCCAGTTGGTTGCATGAGTTATGGATTGCCCGGGAAGTTTTGTGGCAAGGCTTTTTGACCAGTGTGCAGGTCTCGGCGCTGGCGATTCTGTTGGGCACGATGGTCGGCATCGTCGCCGGTCTGGTGCTGACGTACGGCAGTTTCTGGATGCGTGCGCCGTTTCGGTTTTACGTCGACATCATTCGCGGCACGCCGGTGTTTGTATTGGTGCTCGCCTGCTTCTATATGGCACCCGCGCTGGGCTGGCAGATCAGTGCCTTTCAGGCTGGTGCGTTGGGGCTGACGCTGTTTTGCGGCTCCCACGTCGCCGAGATTGTGCGCGGCGCATTGCAAGCACTGCCCAGTGGTCAGATGGAAGCGAGCAAGGCCATTGGCCTGACGTTTTATCAAGCACTCGGTTACGTCCTGTTGCCTCAGGCGTTGCGGCAGATCTTGCCGACCTGGGTCAACTCGTCCACCGAGATCGTCAAGGCTTCGACGCTGTTGTCGGTGATCGGTGTGGCTGAATTGTTGCTCAGTACGCAGCAGATCATCGCCCGGACCTTCATGACCCTCGAGTTTTACCTGTTCGCCGGATTTCTGTTTTTCGTCATCAACTACGCCATCGAATTACTCGGCCGGCACATTGAAAAGCGGGTGGCCTTGCCATGACTCAATCTTCGCTCTCTAACGCAAAAGATGCTCAAAACAGTCAGCCCCTGCTGGACATTCGCGGGTTGCACAAAAAGTACGGCCAGCTCGAAGTGCTCAAGGGCGTCGACCTGACCATGCAGCGCGGCAACGTCGTGACGCTGATCGGTTCCAGCGGTTCGGGCAAGACCACGCTGCTGCGTTGCGTGAACATGCTCGAAGAGTTTCAGGGCGGGCAGATCATGCTCGATGGCGAGTCCATCGGTTATGACGAGGTCAACGGCAAACGCGTGCGGCACCCGGAAAAAGTCATCTCCCGGCATCGGGCCATGACCGGCATGGCGTTCCAGCAGTTCAACCTGTTTCCGCACCTCACGGCGTTGCAGAACGTCACCCTCGGTTTGCTCAAGGTCAAAAAGCTGCACAAGGATGAAGCGGTGGCCCTGGCGGAAAAATGGCTGGAGCGGGTCGGCTTGCTGGAACGTCGCGATCACTTCCCCGGTCAGTTGTCCGGTGGTCAGCAGCAGCGCGTGGCGATTGCCCGGGCGATTGCGATGAACCCGAGCCTGATGCTGTTCGACGAAGTCACTTCGGCCCTCGATCCGGAACTGGTCGGCGAGGTGTTGAGCGTGATCAAGGGCCTGGCCGAGGACGGCATGACCATGCTGCTGGTGACCCACGAAATGCGCTTCGCCTTCGAGGTCTCGGACAAGATCGTCTTCATGAATCAGGGGCGAATTGAAGAGCAGGGGCCCCCCAAGGAACTGTTCGAACGCCCGCAATCGCCACGACTGGCGGAATTTCTCAAGAACACGCGTTTTTAAATATCCACTTTTCAATCAGGAGAATTATTCATGAGCATTACTCGTTACGGCACCGGCAGCACCGCCGGTGGCGGCCAGCCCCGTCCTTTCGCCCGTGCCGTTGAGGCCGATGGCTGGCTGCACGTGTCCGGGCAAGTACCGGCGCTGGATGGCGAAATCATTGTGGGTGGCATCGTCGAACAGACTCACCAGACCATGAAGAACCTGATCGCGATTCTCGAAGAGGCTGGTTATGGCCTCGAAGATGTGGTGCGCACCGGTGTGTGGCTGGAAGACCCGCGGGATTTCTGGAGTTTCAACAAGGTGTTTTCCGAATACTTCAAAAGCGAACACGCCCCGGCCCGGGCCTGTGTGCAGGCGAACATGATGGTCGATTGCAAGGTCGAGATTGACTGCGTCGCGTACAAGAAAAAGACCTGAGGCTATAGATCGTTCCCACGCAGCGCGTGGGAACGATCATTGGCGGTAAACTCCCGGCCACTTTGAATGGGAACCTGAAGCAATGACCGAAGACACCATCAAGCGCCGGGCTCGCGGTCTGGACCGGGCGTTCGATATCCTCGATTTCCTCAAGGAAGTCGGCAAGCCCCTGCGCCCGAACGAAATCGCCAGCGGCATCGGCAGCCCGAAATCCACGGTCTACGAATTGGTTGCCTCCTTGCTGGAGCGACGGATTCTGGAGGCCGTGGGCAAGGACGGTCACGTCTACCTCGGCCGTCAGCTGTACTTCCTCGGGCAGGCGCATTTACGCCATTTTGATCTGACCCGCGAAGCCGACCATGCCTTGCAGGAGATCGTCAGCCAGACCCGCGAAACCGCGCAGATGTGCCTGCTCAACGGACGAAAATATACCGTGGCCTTGATGAAAGAGGGCGAGCGGCATTTCCGCATTTCCTCGGACATCGGCGAGAACGCGCCGATTCCCTGGACCGCTTCGGGGCGCCTGCTGCTGGCGCACTTGAGTGACCAGGAAATCGTCGACCTGATCGACCACGACGACTTCATCCTGCCCAACGGTGAACGCCTGCCGCTTGAACAGTTTCTCGGTGAAATCCGTCAGGCCGATATCGATGGCTTCTTCTCTTTCGATAGCGTTGCCGACACCTTTACCCATTGCTTCGCCGCCCCGGTGAAAGACCCGAACGGCGTGGCCATTGCGACCCTGTGTATCGTCGCCCCACGGGTCGATGCCAAGAACAATTACAACGACTACCGCCGGGTGCTGATTGACAGCGCCAACAGCCTGGCCCGTCGCATCAACGAATAACAGCGGCTGCCTGCGGCCGCGAATGTGAGGAGTTCGACCATGTTTTCTGCCAAAAATACTGCCACCGTGGAAAAGGGCTTTGCCCACACAGGCGCCAATCTGGTGCGCGACGTCAGCCTGCCTGCGCTGGTGCTGCACCGCGAAGCGCTGGAACACAACATTCGCTGGATGCAGACCTTTGTCAGCAACAGCGGTGCCGAACTCGCCCCCCACGGCAAAACCAGCATGACCCCGGCACTGTTTCGCCGCCAACTGGACGCCGGTGCCTGGGGCATCACCCTGGCCAGCGCCACGCAAACCCGCGCGGCTTACGCCCATGGCGTGCATCGGGTGCTGATGGCCAACCAATTGGTCGGTACGCCGAACATGGCGTTGATCGCCGATCTGCTGGCCGATCCGGCTTTTGACTTCCATTGCATGGTCGATCACCCGGACAACGTCGCTGACCTCGGAGCGTATTTTGCCTCCCGCGGTGTGCGCTTGAACGTGATGATCGAGTACGGCGTGGTCGGTGGTCGTTGCGGTTGCCGTACGGAAGACGAAGTGGTCGCGCTGGCCAAGGCCATAGCTGCACAACCGGCCCTGGCGCTGACCGGGATCGAAGGTTACGAAGGGGTGATTCACGGTGATCACGCGGTGAGCGGCATCCGTGCGTTCGCTGATTCTTTGGTGCGCCTGGCCGTGCAATTGCAGGACAGCGGCGCGTTCGCCATTCCCAAGCCGATCATCACTGCATCGGGTTCGTCCTGGTATGACCTGATCGCTGAATCCTTCGAAGCGCAGAACGCCAGCGGGCGTTTCCTCAGCGTGCTGCGTCCCGGCAGCTACGTGGCCCACGATCACGGCATCTACAAAGAAGCGCAATGCTGCGTGCTCGACCGCCGCAGCGACCTGCACGAAGGCCTGCGCCCGGCGCTGGAAGTCTGGGCTCACGTGCAGTCGTTGCCGGAACCGGGCTTTGCGGTGATCGCCCTGGGTAAACGCGACGTGGCCTACGACGCCGGGTTGCCGGTGCCGCTGTTGCGTTACAAGGCGGGCGTGGTGCCGGCGACGGGCGACGACGTCAGCGCCTGCAAGGTGACGGCAGTGATGGACCAGCATGCGTTCATGACCGTGGCGCCGGGGGTTGAGTTGCGGGTGGGGGACATTATTTCCTTTGGTACTTCGCACCCGTGCCTGACGTTCGACAAGTGGCGGATCGGGTGTCTGGTGGATGAGCAACTGAATGTCATCGAGACCATGGAAACCTGTTTCTAAGGCTTGATTCGCGTCCGGCCGTTTTGCGACCGCTTCGCGCTCGAACGCAGGCTTCGCCAGCTGCTACATAAAGCGGGTTCGCCACGCACTTGTAGCAGTTGCCGCAGGCTACGTCCGGCTGCGCAGCAGTCGTGAGCGGGTCACCATGAGAATTCAATTAATGAACACCATCAGCACCCTCGGGCCCAACACCCCGCGCATCGCCCTGATCGGCGAGTGCATGATCGAGTTGCAGCAACGCGCCGACGGCAGTCTGCAACAGAGTTTCGGCGGCGATACCTTGAACACGGCGGTCTACCTGTCCCGGGAGTTGGGGGAGGGCGGCACGGTGGATTACGTCACCGCCCTGGGCGACGACAGTTTCAGCGATGCCATGTGCCAGAGCTGGGCCGATGAAAACATCGGGCTCGGAATGGTCCAGCGCTTGCCCGGCCGATTGCCCGGCTTGTATTGCATCCAGACTGACGCCGCTGGTGAGCGGCGTTTTCTCTACTGGCGCAACGAGGCGGCGGTCCGTGATTGTTTCACCACCCCGGCCGCCGCGCCGATTCTGGCGGCTCTGCCGGATTACGATGTGCTGTATTTCAGCGGGATCACCCTGGCGGTACTGGGTGTGCAAGGTCGGGAGAAGTTACTGGAAACCCTGATCGAAGCCCGGCAGCGGGACGCGCGGATCGTGTTCGACAACAACTACCGGCCACGTTTGTGGGCGTCGATCGAGGACGCACGGGCGGCCTATCGCAGCGTTCTGCCCTATGTCGACCTCGCGTTGCTGACCGTCGACGACGAGCAGGCGCTGTTTCATTTTTCCGATTGCGAGGCGGTGTTTGCCGCTTACGAACAGATTGGCACGCCTGAAGTGGTACTCAAGCGTGGCGCCGAGGCGTGTCTGATTCGTTGTGATGGCGAGTCGTTTGAAGTGCCGGCGCAGGTGGTCGAGCGGGTGGTGGACACCACGGCGGCGGGGGATTCATTTAGCGCGGCGTATTTGGCCAGTCGCCTGAAAGGAGGCAGCCCGGTAGAGGCTGCTGAAGCGGGGCATCGGTTGGCGAGTCGGGTGATTCAGGTGCCGGGGGCATTGATCCCCCGAAACTGAAATACGATCGATCAATCCCGGTAAAACACCTGCACCAGGTGATACCCGAACTTGCTCTTGATCGGCCCGTGCACCACGCGCAGCGGTTTTTTGAAAATCACGGCATCGATAACCCCGACCATCTGCCCGGGCCGCACTTCACCCAGGTCGCCGCCGCGCTTGCCGGACGGGCAGGTGGAATACTTCTTGGCCAGCACATCGAAGGCTTCGCCCTTGGCGATGCGTTGTTTGAGCTGTTCGGCTTCTTCCGAGGTTTTCACCAGAATATGGCGGGCTTGAGCTTTCATGGGCAGTACCTTGCAACGGCGGTGGCAGCGGGGCGCGCGATTATGCCTTAACTCAGTCCGGTTGACCGATCATCTCGCGAATCTTGTTGGCCAACAGGTCAATGGAAAAGGGCTTGGCCACCATGTCCATGCCTTCCTCCAGAAAGCCTTGGCGCTCGGCGGCTTTTTCCGCGTAACCGGTCATGAACAGCACTTTGAGCTCGGGGCGATGCTGGCGCGCAATCTCCGCCAGTTGCCGACCGTTCATCCCTGGCAGCCCTACATCGGTGACCAGCAAATCGACCCGCAGGTCGGATTCCAGCAGGGGCAGGGCGGTCTTCGCGTCTTTGGCTTCATGGGCGTGATAACCCAGCTCGTTGAGCAGGTCGAGCACCAGCATGCGCACCGCCGGGTCGTCCTCCACCAACACCACGGTTTCACCGGCAATCGCGGCCGGTGCCTCGCTGGTGACCGGCATCAGGATGTTTTCGGGCTCTGCGGCGTGCAGCCGCGGCAGATACAGGCGGACGCTGGTGCCCTGGCCCGGCAAGCTGAACAGGCTGACATGCCCACCCGACTGCTGGGCAAAACCATAGATCATCGACAGCCCAAGACCGGTGCCCTGGCCGATGGGTTTGGTGGTGAAGAACGGGTCGAAGGCCTTGGCCAGCACTGACGGTGTCATGCCGCTACCGTTGTCGCTGACGGCAATCATCAGGTAATCCCCGGCCTTGACCGGTTCCAGAGTGTTGATGTCACTGCTGTCGAGATAAACGTTGGCAGTTTCGATCCGCAACTCGCCGCCATCGGGCATGGCGTCCCGGGCGTTGATCACCAGATTGAGCAGGGCATTTTCCAGCTGGCTGACGTCGGTGCTGACGGGCCAGACGTCATCGGCCAGTTGCAGTTTGAGCTCGATGTGGTCGCCTTTGGTCCGGCTGAGCAGATCTTCCAGGGAATGGATCAGATCATTGGCGTTCAGCGGTTTGCGGTCCAGTGACTGACGTCGGGAAAACGCCAGCAGGCGATGGGTCAGGGCGGCGGCGCGGTTGGCCGAGGACACTGCCGCCTCGGTGAAACGGCTCACCTCGGCGGCGCGCCCGTCGGCGATGTAGCGCTGCATCAAATCGAGGCTGCCGATGATCCCGGTGAGCATATTGTTGAAGTCATGGGCGATGCCGCCGGTGAGCTGGCCGAGCGCTTCCATCTTCTGCGCATGCCGCAACGCCTCTTCGGCGCGCTCGCGTTCAAACATCTCGTTCTGCAGTCGCTGGTTGGCTTCGGCCAGTTGTTGGGTGCGGGCGGCGACTCTTTCTTCGAGCGTTTCGTTGAGGTTGCGCAGGGCTTCTTCGGTCTGTTTGCGCTCGGTTTCGTCAATCACAAAGATGTAGAAACCATTGACCGCACCATCCGCGCCGTGGCGCGGCAAGTAGTTCATCAGGGCATGGCGGACGCTGCCGTCACGGTGCGGGGTGCTGATGCTGAAACAACAAGGCTTGCCGGACAGCGCCTGGGCGATGTGCTCGGCGCGCAAGGCGTAAGCTTCTTCACCCAGTACTTCACGGATGGTTTTGCCAAAGAGCTCCTGAGGTGTCAGCCCGTACCAGTCGAGGTAGGCCGCATTGTTCAGGCGAAAGCGTTCCTCGCGGTCCACGTAGCTGATCAGGATCGGCATGGCGTTGATGATCAGTTGCAGCTCGGTCTGACTTTGCCGCAAGGCTTGTTCTGTGTGTTTTCGTTCGGTCAGGTCCAGGGCGGCGCCGAGGAAGCGGATCGGCCGGCCATGGTGGTCCTTGTAGCAACGACCCCGGGCAAATACCCAGCGCAGCTGACCGTTGGCCTGCAGCAGGCGATATTCCTCGGCATACTCGGTGCCGTGGGTGATGGAGTGCTTGATGCTGCGGGCGACCATGGCGCGGTCTTCCGGGTGCACCCCCTGAAGGTAGGCGCTGATGGGCAACTGATTGGCGAGCAGCGGGTCGATGCCGTGTAATTGGGCGAAGTGGGTATCGGCAATGAAGCGGTCTTCGTTTATGTCCCAGTCCCAGGTGCCGACGGCGTCAGTGGCGGCGAGGGCCAGTTGCAGACGCTCCTCGGTTTCGTGCTGGGCCTTGAGGCTGGCGGCCGAACGCTGTTCGAGCTCGAGGGCGATACGTCGGCGTTCGTTGGTTTCGATGGCCGTGACCAGAATCCCGGCGACCTGGGCGCGTTCATCGCGGATGGGACTGTAGGTCAGGTCCAGCCAGAAGTCGGAATCATGGCCATCACGCTGCAAGGTGAAGCGCTGTTCGCTGTAGGTCCGCACCTGCCCTTGTAGGACGGCGCTGTAAATGGGGTCGGTAAAGTCTTTTAACTCAGGCCAGATCAGGTGTGTCGGCTGTCCGAAAGCATGTGGATGCTTGCTGCCGGCCAGCAGGGCGAAGCCGTCGTTGTAGATCTGCGTGAGCTGCGGCCCCCACAGCAACAGCATGGGCATCGGCGAATGAATCACGATATCCACGGCGGTTCGCAGGCTCTGCGGCCAGGTACTGGCGGCGCCCAGCGGGCTGCGTCTCCAGTCCAGTCGGGCAATCAAGGCCTGGGCATCGCTGCCGGTCGGTGATGCGTTCATCAAAATGTCCTGCACTTAAGTCGGTGTAGCGGTGTCAACTATCCTTGTACCGCAGTAGACGCGGAATGACCCGTTTTGGGTCATTTTTATTCATTGAATGCTTCGCGGGTGCTTTTTGCCATGGAAATCGATGCACTGTTAAGGCTCCTGGCCAGCCAGAATGGCTCCGATCTTTATCTGTCTACCGGTGCGCCACCCAGCGCACGGTTCGAGGGTGTGCTCAAACCCTTGGCCGATCAGCCGTTCAAACCGGGAGAAGTTGCGGCCATTGCCGCGTCCATCATGGACGCCGAACAGCGTCTGGAGTTCGACCGGGAGCTGGAGATGAACCTGGCCATCTCTTTGACCGGTGTCGGGCGCTTTCGGGTCAATATCTTCAAACAACGCAACGATGTGTCTATCGTGGCGCGCAATATCAAACTCGACATTCCGCGATTCGAAGACCTCAAGTTGCCACCGGTGCTGCTCGAAACGGTGATGCTCAAACAAGGACTGATGCTGTTCGTCGGCGCTACCGACTCGGGCAAGTCAACTTCGCTGGCCGCGTTGATCGACTACCGCAATCGCCACAGCAGCGGCCACATCATCACCATTGAAGACCCGGTCGAATACATCCATCGGCACAAGAAGTCGATCATCAACCAGCGTGAGGTCGGCGTCGATACCCGCAGTTTTCACACCGCCTTGAAAAACACCCTGCGCCAGGCACCTGACGTGGTGCTGATCGGCGAAATCCGTGACCGCGAGACGATGGAGCATGCGCTGGCGTTTGCCGATACCGGTCATCTGGTGATTTCCACCCTGCATGCCCACAACGCCCATCAGGCGCTGGACCGGATTATCAACTTCTTCCCCGAAGAACGCCGGACGCAGTTGCTTCATGATCTGGGCAACAACCTCAAGGCGTTCGTGTCCCAGCGGTTGGTACACACCCGGGACGGTCGGCGACGGGCGGCGGTGGAAGTGATGATCGGCACGCCGACCATTGGCGATCTGATCCGGCGCAATGAGTTTTCCGAACTCAAGGGGATTATGGAGAAGTCTGTGGAGCAGGGGATGCAGACGTTTGACGGTGCGCTATTCGAGTTGGTCGCAGAGGGGGCTATCGATGAGGAGGAAGCGTTGAAGCATGCGGATTCGGTGAACAATTTGCGCCTGCGGCTGAAGCTGCACGCCGAAGCATCACCGGGCCCCCACGCACCGCCGGGTGAATGGGGACTGATGGATTAAGTCGGGCGACGACGATCAAAAAATGTGGGAGCGAGCTTGCTCGCGATGGCGCCGGGTCAGTCAACATTGAGGTTGACTGATACACCGCTATCGCGAGCAAGCTCGCTCCCACAGTAGGTCTTTGTATTCAATCGTTGAGTTCGGGGCGGTCGCGGAACTGCTCCAATGCCTCGGGATTGGCCAGCGCATCGGTATTCTTCACTTTCTGCCCGTGCACCACATTTCGTACGGCCAACTCGACAACCTTGCCACTGATCGTCCGTGGAATGTCGGTCACCGCGACAATCTTCGCCGGCACATGCCGCGGTGTTGTGTTGGCGCGGATGACCTGGCGGATCTGCTGCTGCAGTGCTTCGTCCAGTTCGACACCCTCGCGCAACCGCACGAACAGCACCACCCGCACGTCATCCTGCCATTGCTGACCAATGGCCACGCTGTCCAGCACCTGTGGGACTTTCTCCACCTGACGGTAGATTTCCGCAGTGCCGATGCGCACGCCGCCGGGGTTGAGCACGGCGTCGGAGCGTCCGTGGATCATCATCCCGCCGTGGGGCAATTGTTCCGCGTAATCGCCTTGGGCCCAGACGCCGGGGAACTGATTGAAATACGAGGCGCGGAGTTTTTCCTGCTGAGGATCATTCCAGAACCCGATGGGGATTGCCGGGAAGTGCCGAGTGCACACCAACTCGCCTTTTTCGCCGATCACCGGCTGGCCGTCGTCGTTCCAGACTTCCACCGCCATGCCCAGGCTTTTGCCTTGTATCTCGCCACGGCGTACCGGTTGCAGCGGATTGCTGTTCACAAAACACGACACGATGTCGGTGCCACCGGACATCGAGGCCAGGCACAGGTCAGGCTTGAGGTCGCGGTAGACGTAGTCGTAACTCTGCGGCGACAACGCGGAACCAGTGCAGAGCACGGTTTTGAGGCTGCTCAGGTCATGGCTTTCGCGAGGTTTGATGCCGCTGCTTTCCAGGGTCGCGAGGTACTTGGGGCTGGTGCCGAAGACACTGATGCATTCGTCGTCGATCAGGTCGATCAGACGCTCGGGGGCAGGATGAAACGGCGAGCCGTCATACAGCACCACCGCGCTGTCTACGGCCAGCGCCGAGACCAGCCAGTTCCACATCATCCAGCCGCAGGTGGTGTAGTAGAACAACCGGTCGCCGGGGCCGAGATCGCAATGCAATCCGTGTTCCTTGACGTGTTGCAGCAACACGCCGCCGGTGCTGTGAATGATGCATTTCGGCACGCCGGTGGTGCCGCTGGAATAGAGGATGTACAGCGGATGCGCGAAGGGCACGGGGACGAAATCCGGTTCGCCGCCCACGTCGTAGAAATCATCCCAGAGCGTCACGTTGGCCCAGGTGTGGAAGTGTTCGATGTGCGCTTGCGGCCGGGCGTAAGGCACAACAATCAACTGCTGCAAGGACGGCAAGCGTTCGAGGATTTCATTGACCTTGGCGGTCTGGTCGATCTCTTTGCCGGCATAGCGGTAACCGGCGCAGGTGATCAGCACTTTGGGCTCGATCTGGCCGAAGCGATCGATTACGCCCTGGGTGCCGAAGTCCGGTGAGGAGCAGGACCAGATCGCTCCCAAACTGGTGGTGCCGAGCATCGCCACCAGGGTTTGCCAGGTATTGGGCATGCATGCCGCGACGCGGTCACCGAGGCCGACACCGGCGGCTTTCAGGCTGTTCTGAAACCCGGCGACATGTTCGGCCAGTTCTGCCCAGGTCAGGTGTTCACGCTGGCCGTTCTCGCCGATGGCAATGACCGCCACGGCATCGTCGCGACGGCGCATCAGATGCTCGGCGAAGTTCAGGGTGGCGCCGGGAAACCATTGGGCGCTGGGCATTTGCGCGCCCTCAACCAGCACAGCGTCCGGTTGATCGTGGAAACGGATGTCGAAGAAATCGACGATGGCCTGCCAGAACGCTTCACGCTGATCGATGGACCATTGGTGCAGGGCAGGGTAGTCGTCGACGTGGAGGTTGTGTCTCTGATTGATGAAGCGCCGAAAGGCCTCCAAGCGAGTCTTGCCGATGCGCTTGGCGCTGGGTTGCCAGAGGATGTCGGACATGGCTTGCCTCTTCTTGTTGTTCTCTTGTTCAGATCGTTCCCACGCTCTGCGTGGGAATACAGCCCCAGGACGCTCCGCGTCCCAAAAGCGGACGCGGAGCGTCCATTGAGGCATTCCCACGCGGAGCGTGGGAACGATCAGTACGCGGTCCGGTTGGTTACTGCGCCAACCACCCACCATCAATATTCCACGCTGCGCCACGCACCTGGCTACCGGCTTCGCTGCACAAAAACAGCACCAGCTCACCCAATTGTGGCGGCGTCACAAACTCCAGCGACGGCTGTTTCTCGGCCAGCAAATCATGCTGCGCCTGCTGCGGGTCGATCCCTTTGGCGATGCGGTCATCAATCTGCTTCTGCACCAGCGGCGTCAGTACCCAACCCGGGCAGATGGCGTTACAGGTGACGTTGGTGGTCGCCGTTTCCAAACCCACCACCTTGGTCAAACCGATGACGCCATGCTTGGCCGCCACGTAAGCCGCCTTGCCCACCGAGCCGACCTGACCGTGCACCGAGGCGATGTTGATGATCCGTCCCCAGCCCTTGGCGCGCATGCCTGGCAGGCTCAAACGAGTGCTGTGAAACACCGATGACAGGTTGATCGCAATGATCGAATCCCAGCGCTCCACCGGGAAATCCTCCACCGGCGCCACATGCTGGATACCGGCGTTGTTGACCAGGATGTCCACGCCGCCGAACTCACGCTCGGCGTAGGCGATCATGTCGGCGATCTGCTCAGGGTTGCTCACGTCGGCCGGGTGATGGCCGACCTTGCCGCCGCTTTTGTTATTGAGCAGCTCAACCTCGGCAATCACCTTGGACGCATCACCGAAACCGTTGAGGATCAGGTTGGCGCCAGCCTTGGCCAGGCTGAGGGCGATGCCCAGGCCGATACCGCTGGTGGAACCGGTGACCAGTGCAGTCTTGCCCGAAAGAGTTGTCATGAATACCTCACACAATGCCAGTGGCGTAGAAAGTACCGATCACCACAAAGACCGCCAGGGTCTTGATCAGCGTAATACAGAAAATGTCTTTGTAGGCTTCGCGGTGGGTCAGGCCGGTGACCGCCAGCAAGGTAATCACCGCGCCGTTGTGCGGCAGGGTGTCCATGCCGCCACTGGCCATCGCGGCCACCCGGTGCAGCACTTCCAGCGGAATGTTTGCCGCATGGGCCGCTGCGATGAAGTCATTGGCCATGGCCGCCAGCGCAATGCTCATACCTCCCGACGCAGAACCGGTGATGCCGGCCAGCAGGGTTACGGTAATCGCTTCGTTGACCAGCGGATTGGGAATGCTTTTGAGCCAGTCGGCCAGCACCAGGAAACCCGGCAAGGAGGCGATCACCGCACCAAAGCCGTACTCCGACGCGGTGTTCATCGCCGCCAGCAACGAACCGCTGACCGCACTTCGACTGCCTTCGGCCAACTTGCCGCGAATCGCCTGGAAGCCGAACACCAACACCATGATGATGCCAACCAGCAGAGCAGCTTGAACGGCCCAGATCGCGGTGAGCTTGGCGATGTCGGTGGTCACCGGCGCGGCCATGCCCGGCAGCGCGAGGCTGTGGGTCTTGCCGTACCACTGCGGAATCCACTGAGTAAACAGCAGGTTCATGATGCCCACCGCCAGCAGAGGCGACAGTGCAATCCATGGATTTGGCAGTTTGATGTCGGCAGCGGTTTCCGGCTCGTTGCGCAGTTCGGTGCCATAACCCTCACCGGCGCGCTGAGCCTTGTTGCGTTGGCGCTGGAGAAACAGCATGCCGGCGCAGACCACGAAGATCGCGCCGATCAGGCCCAGCCAGGGCGCGGCCCAGGCGGTGGTGTTGAAGAAGGTGCTGGGGATGATGTTCTGGATTTGCGGGGTGCCGGGCAGGGCGTCCATGGTGAACGAGAAGGCACCGAGGGCAATGGTCGCCGGGATGAGTCGCTTGGGAATATTGCTCTGGCGGAACATTTCAGCGGCAAATGGGTAGACCGCGAACACCACCACGAACAGCGACACGCCGCCGTAAGTCAGCAGGGCGCAGACCAGCACGATCACCAGCATCGCCTGACTCGTGCCAAGGAGGCGAATCGCCGCGGCGACGATGGAGCGCGAAAAGCCCGACAGCTCGATCAGCTTGCCGAACACTGCACCGAGCAGGAACACCGGGAAATACAGTTTGATGAAGCCGACCATTTTCTCCATGAACACCCCGGTGAAGGCGGGGGCGACGGCGGAAGGGTCGGTGAGCAGCACGGCGCCGAGGGCGGCAATCGGGGCAAAGAGGATAACGCTGTAGCCACGGTAAGCCGCGAGCATTAGCAGCGTGAGAGCTGCCAAGGCAATGATCACACTCATGGTGTGTCTCCTGGATTGTTATTTTTGTAGGGTGGATCTGTTGTGGGAGAGGGCTTTAGCGAGTTTCGTGCCAGACACGCAAGCTGTTGAAATATAAGGATATATGTAGATTGTTTGAGTTGAGCTTCAGTTGGGTGTCTCTAGTTTGAGACTTGTATCGGTAATGCCGGCCTCATCGCGAGCAAGCTCGCTCCCACATTTGACCGCATTCTTACGCGCAACTCGGTCAACCTGTGGGAGCGAGCTTGCTCGCGATGCTCTGTCTATAAGTGGAGATGTATGTCTCTTTATAGAGACTCGGCAATCCCCAACGCCACCATTTTCTTGTACAACGTCGACCGCCCCAGCCCCAATCGCACCGCTGCTTCAATCACCTTCCCCCCGCATTGCGCAAGGGTGCTTTCAATCAACTGCCGATCAAACCGCTCCCGAGCCTCACTGAAAGTCTCATGCGCAACTGGCTCAATCGTTACAGGCGCCACGCGCTCTACCGGTGTGAACGTACCAATCGCCGCGCGGATATCTGCGGCATTCAGCATCAGGTCATCGCTGAGCAATGCCGCCCGCTCCAGCACGTTGCGCAGTTCACGAATATTCCCCGGCCACGCGTGCTGACCCAATAGTTCCAGCGCTTCACGGTTCAATTCGTGCTGACTGCGCAGTTCCTCAAGGATCGCTTCACTGAGGGCCGGAAGATCGTCGAGTCGATCACGCAGCGGCGGGACCTGGATCGGCAGCACGTTGAGGCGGTAATACAAGTCGGCGCGAAATTCGCCGCGTTTGATCGCGGCTTCCAGATCCGTGGAGGTCGCGGCAATCACCCGCACATCGCTCTGGATCACTTCGTTGGAGCCCACTGGTTCGAATTCCTTTTCCTGCAATACCCGCAGCAATTTGCTTTGCAGTGGCAACGGCATGTCGCCGATTTCATCGAGAAACAGGGTGCCGCCCTGAGCAATTTGCAGCTTGCCGGTGCGGCCCTTGCGATCAGCACCGGTAAACGCGCCGGGCGCGGTGCCGAAGAATTCCGCTTCCAGCAACGATTCGGGAATCGCCGCGCTGTTGATGCTGACGAAGGCTTTGTGCGCGCGCGGCGAAGCGCCGTGGATCGCCTGGGCCAGCAACTCTTTGCCGGTGCCGGTTTCACCGAGCAGCAACACCGGAGATTCGGCGCTCGCGCTGCGTCGGGCGCGGCGTTTGACTTCGAGGCTGGCGGCGCTGGTGCCGATGAAGTGCGCGAAGTTGTACTTGGTCTGCCGCGCTCGCAACAGCGAGCGGGTGGAGGCCAATTCTTCCTGCATGCTCATGTAGCGCTTGAGCATCGGCGAGAGGCTGCGCAATTCGTCGAACAGCGCAAACCCGATGGCGCCGATCACCACGCCGGCGTCGTCATGAATCGGCAGGCGCATCACCACCAGTGGTTCTTTGGGGGTGTCCTGCATGTCGAGCAAGATCGGCCGACCGGTGCGCACCACCTCGCGCAACAGACTGCCGGGGATCACGCTTTCGCAGGCCTTGCCGATCGCCACTTCCGCCGATTCCAGGCCGAAGCGTCGGGCATAACGCTCGTTCATCCAGACGATGTTCGCATCGCGGTCGACAATCACCGTGCCTTCGCTGGACTGCTCGATGATCTCGAACAACGAACGGATCGCCAGCAGGCGAACGCGCTGATAGTCCTTGAGGCTTTCGGTGGAGTTCATGGCGCATTTCCAGAATGAGTGGGCTCGCCGGCATGCGTGCAATGAGCCTGTTGGCGTGGGCGGCATTATGCCGGGGAGGGCTCCCTGGATACCATTTCAGTGTTCTTTTTCATTCCGCACGTGGATACAGGAGGGTGATACCGCTCGTCGGAAACACTCGTTGACCTGTTATTTGTGACAGTTGTGCCTACGTCGCTACAGGTTCTCAATGCACTCATCCGGCGCCGATGGTTATTGATCGAGTGAGCGCCTTACTTGAGACGGGAGACTGCAAATGACCACGGAAGAGTTGTTGCCGGAATTGCTTTCAGAACAAAGTGCGGGAGTTCTGGCGCTGGCGCCGATTTACATTCCGGGGCAGATTCCGGAAATCCACGATGCCGACGGTACACCCAACCCCAACCGGGTCGGCGTCAACCGCAGCATGATCACCTCCAATGCCAAAGGCTTGTTGGTGAACGTGGACCCCTACGCCGATTCCAAACCGGGTGACAACATCCAGATATTCTCCAGCCTCGATCCAACGCCTTTGTTGTCGTTCAACCTGCTGGACGGTCAGGAAAATGAAATCTCCCATGTGTTCTTGCCGGGGCATTTGCTCGTAGCGGGTTTTCAGACCATTTGGTACGTCATTACTCGCAATAGCCAAAACTTTGGAACATCTCCACCCCTGGAGGTATTTATCAGGACGCTGCTACCCGGCGGTGCGGATCCACAGCCGGATCGCCCCGGTCATTACCGGCTTCTGGCGCCTGTATTGCTCAATGTTCCGGCCGGCGGAGTGACCAAGGAGCTGGCGGAGTCCGCAGAAGGGGTGAGATTCGCTATCCGGCCTTATCCGAACATGCGGCCATTTGACGTCATTACCTGCAGCTGGGGTGGGTATGAGTTTTACATCACGGTGGGTCTTGATCAGGTTGGCCAGGAAATCCAGCAAAAGGTACCGTTGGACGTCATCCAGAAGGCCGGCAACGGAGACCAGATTTTCATCTGGCGTCCGCTCGATGAAGTGCATAACCGTGCCAGCGATTGGTCGTTGCGCACCACCGTGTATGTCGAGGTGATTGGTGATCTGTTGCGTCCAGTCATCCTGGAAGCGGTGCAGGTCGACCCGGACACCGGTGAGTTGTTTTATGACCTTGCAGCGTTGGGTATCAAGGACATTCAGGTCGACGTTGTCACCCGGCCGGTGACCTTCGAACTGCAAGACACCGTCAAGCTGTCGGTCTCAAAGATCAAGGACGGCGTCGAGTCCGTGGTGTTCACCCAGAGCAAAACGGTTACGCAAATCAACAGTACCGTGCGGTTTTTTCTGCCTAACGCCACGGTTCAGCAACTGGCCAGAGAACACATCTACTTTCGTTATGAACTGAACAATAGAAGCAGCGGCGAAATCCGACGTTCCAGTCGCACCACCGTGTGGCTCAAAGGGACAGCGGTGAACTTGCCTGCACCGAAGATCCTGCCGATCGATGGGGTAGTGGTGAGCCCCGCCAAGGCGGCTACCGGAATTGTCTCGCCTCATGCAGCGATTACACCTCAGGTCTGGTTGCACTTCTACGGCATCGGCACGGCACCCGGCGGCGTGGTGCACCTGTTTGACAACGGGCGGCGCATCAGCAGTTCCCAGGCTTCGCGGGACATGACATTTCCGCTTTCAGTGGCGTTTCTCTCGAAGGTCGATGGGGGCGCGCTTGAGGCGTATTACACGGTCGGATCCAGCCAGGGAGATCCACTGGCCGCCCAGTCATTGCGCCACAGTGTGAGGGTCGGTGAGCCTCAACCTGACTTGCAGGCGCCGATCGTGGTGGATGCACAGGATGGGGTGGTGGACCCGGATCTGCTACCGCCGTTTGCCGACGCAGAAGTTCAGGTACTTCCTTTCAACGAAATGAAGGGGCATACGGTTTACCTGTGGTATCGCTCCGACAATCCTGCGGACTCGCAACTCTACGAAGACTCGGTGGATATCGATGATCGCGACTTGGACATTCCCGTGTCATTTTTCATTCCGCGGGATTATCTCGAATTGCAAATTGGGTACTCGTTGACCATCGGCTATTCGGTACAGGCCACCGATGGCTCGGGTGCGGAGCGTATTGGTGCTACGACCAGTGTGAGTGTCGGTGCAAGCGCAAAACAACCGTTGCCCGTGCCCAAAGTGACTGAGGCCAGTGAGGACGGTGTGTTGAACCCCGGTGACACTGTCAGCAAGGGCGCCTCGGTGGTCATCGAAGGAGCCGACCTGAAAAGTGGCGACTACCTGATACTAAAATGGGATGGCGACGCGGCGGACGGCGACTATTCCTACGAGCGACCCATTTCGTTCAATGACGAAAATAAACCCTTCACTCACCAGGTTCCTTACGCGTATGTGCGTGCCAATCAGAATTTGGGGGTGCGGGTGTCGTACTCCGTTGAGCGTTCGGAGGGTGGAGAACAACCGTCCGACGTTCTGATATTGAGCGTGCAGGTTGCGGCGTTGCCTTTGCCTGCGATCAGCGAGGCTCAGGGCCCGAACCGCGATCAGATCAACCCTGATGATGTGCCTGCCGATGGCGCGAATGCCCGGATTGGAACAACCGCGCAACTCAAAGAAGGGGACGTCGTCACGCTGGTGCTGAGTGGAGCCAACCCCATCGTCCGCACGGTATTCAAGAGTGATGAAGGTCGGGAGCTGATTGTCAAAATTGCGCGCAGTGTCATCGAGCGGTTCAATGGCGCCAGCTTCACGCTGGGGTACACCATCCAGCGCAAAGTCGGCGGCCCCGTTGAACAATCGGATTTCAAGAATTTCGATGTGCGTCGGGTGATTGGCTCGGGCAAATTGAAAGTCATGGGCGCACGCCACAATTCCAATACATATCGCTCCTCAAGTGCACCCTGCCTGATGTGGGCGCTGAACGCGCAGACGCTCCAGCCAATGTTGTCAGAGTGGCGCTATGTCGGCGACACCACGTGGATAGCGGGCACTCAATTCATCGATACGGACTCCGCACGGGCGTTGCAAGTGCGCTCTTCGACTGACCAAGTGACGCTCAATCCCGTCAACGTCTGTGGCAATGGTGTGGACTCTAATATCAGCGGCGCGGCAGCGGTCGTCGTACTGCGCGATGCCCGGGTCTCGGGTGGCGGGGCGATTGGAGGTCGTGATCTTGTCGGGTTCGGCAACGCTTCATATGGCGGCAATATTCCACCGGTGTATCTGATTCTCGAGAACCTGCGGGGAGTATTTTGTTCCGGTGGTGCTTTTGTGGCATTGACCAAGGAAGGCGTCGCGTTGCCATGGGGGGAAGCCGGCAGTGGCGGCAACATGGGAGCGGTCAACCCCAACGGGTTCAAAACGATCGCCAGCAACAGTTACGCTTTTGCCGGGCTGACCACTACCGGTGACGTGCGATGCTGGGGCAATGCCGCATACGGTGGGACGCTGCCTGCGGGGGGGCTGAGCAATATCAAGCGTATTTTCAATGGCGGCCTGGCGTTCGTGGCAGAACGAATGGACGGCAGTCTCACAGGCTGGGGTTCAGCGGGCAGCGGCGGCGTGGCTAATCCCGTCCCTGGCATCAATAACGTGGACAAGATTATCTGTTCCTTCAATGCGTTTGCCGGCATTACCCAGACCAAGCGTCTGTTTGCGTTTGGTGAGGCAGCTTACGGTGGCAATATTCCGCAGGACCTCGCCAACCGGACGGACATCCAGCGGCTGTGCTGCGCCAACGCACGTGCCTTTGTAGCGCTGACCACTGGGAAAAATGTCGTCGCCTGGGGGGATAACGCTTATGGCGGAAATCTCAATAGCTATCCCGGTATTGCAGCGTTGCGATTCGTGGATGTCGCGTCCACCTGGCACGCGTTTGCCGGTATTACCGAAAACAATCGCGTCGCCGCGTGGGGCGCGGCGCCAGCAGGGGTTGTACCCGCGCAAATCGCCAGCCTGACCAATGCCATTCAGATTGTGGGTAGCGCGCATGCATTTGCGGTGCTGTGTGCCGATGGCCGGGTCTTTGCGTGGGGCAACGCAACACTGGGCGGTGATACCACACCGGTGGCTGCGCAACTGGTCAACGTCGTGGCCATTTACACCAACTCCCACGGATTCATAGCGCTCACCTCCGATAAGCGTGTGGTCACCTGGGGACATCCAACGGCCATGGCGGGAGCCGCCGGTCTCAATGGATTCGTTTCCTACGTCGACAGCACGGCCACCAGCATGGAAATGGCCAGTGCTCAGGCCGACGAGCTCACCGAGTCCCAATAACAACCCAGTTAACCCGTTTGTCACTCGTCGCCTCGTGAGGGCGCCGAGTGCCTGACCGACTTTGAGGTGACCGAAAATGCTCGAAGAAATCAATGGCGTCATGGCAACCCTCGCTGCCCCGACTGTCGACGGTGCCGTCGACGGAACACTGGATCCGCAGGCGCTTGCAGAAAGAACGGCAGTGCGCCTGGCCGCGTACACCGGGATGAAATTCAATGATGAGGTGCATCTGTACTTCACCCCGGAAGGGGCACCAAGAGTGTTGATCGACAAGATCAAAATCAGGGCGAACCAGGGTGAAACACCGCCCTGGTTCAGTGTCCCCGCTGAACAATTCACCCAGCACCTGGGCCGCGTGATTGGGGTGAGCTACGAAGTATGGTTCGGTGGCAAGCGCCTGCATGACTCGCGGGAGTTGCGCCTTGAAATCAAGGCCGGTTTCGAAGGTGATTACACGCTGGATCTGAGTACTTTCAACTATGTGGTGGTCACCGGTAAACCGCCGCTCAACTCGCCTTCGTACAGCCGTTTTACTCGCGAGGCCACATGGGGTGTCGCACCCTATGACTACACCAGCAGCGATACCACGGTCGCCAGCGCGGGACGACAAGGGGAGGTGAGCGCCACTGGCAATGGCCTCTGCACGATCCGTGCGACCGATAGCCTTGGCCAGGCCAAGAGCTACCAACTGAGCGTTACAGGAATAGGCCAGCTGCACTTCCTGACGGCCACCGCTAATTGGTCTGGAATGCGCGACGCCTGTGCCGCAGCGGGGCTGGAACCGGCCACTCTGGCCCAACTGCGACAGTTGATGAGCATTTACAAGGAAAGTGCGGGGTCACTGACCGATTACTTCGGGCGCCTGCCTTATCCATTTTGGACAGGTGAACTCAACGGGGCCAACACCGCCTGGGTCGTCGACCTGGATAAATCGGAAAACGACCCGCTGGATCCCAATCCTTCCTCAGTCGACCTGAGCGAGTTGCATCAGGTTCTGGGCATTTCCATGCGCTGAGAAAAGCTCATGGCGTAGCACCAGGAGGAATTCCATGAACGTCTATCGTTTGCTGATTCACAGCACGCTATTGCTTTGCCTGCTGTTTGGCGGATTCGCCCGGGCCGTCACTGGCCCGGAAGTCGCGCAAGTACTCAACAGTCGCTATGCCATCGACACCCCCACATGTGTTGGCGATACGGCGCCTTACCATTGCAGTGGGGTGATGGTACGTGGCTCGCCGGTCAGTCAGGGGCGACCTTTCTGGATGCTCAGCCCGGAGGCGATCGGCACCGGTTTCGAGCGATTCGCTTATCTGCGCAAAGATATCGCGAGAGATCCGTCCGTGTTGCAGAACGGGTATGTGTTCACGGACAAATTCACCGCCATTGGCCAGGGCAAGCCGCTGGAGGTGTCGCAGCCGAGCCTGAACGGTGAAGTGCTGGTCAGAAACTGGAACGAGCTGGCGCCACAATCGTTACCGGTCGAGGGGGTGTTTTACGAACGTGGCTGGCCCACAGGCTTGCTCGCCGCGCAGCGTGATCAGCGCGATTACTTCCAGGCGACGGGCGCGTGGTTACCCATTCTGCGTCTTGATCTGAATGACCCAGGGCAACAGGTATTTGGTTTCAATCAACAGGATCAGTTGTATTTCGGGTACCAGGTCGCGTCCCGGCTCAATGCACGATTTCGCGATACCGCCATCGCCTGTCGCGATGGCCGTGCGGCTTTCTATTGCAACGGTGTGCTGATACGCGGCACTGCCGCTTCAACCCAGTTTCATGCGTGGAACCCCAGTCCCAACTCCGTGGGGCGCAATGGCGTTTCGTTCTCTTGGGCCCGGGTCGATGTGGGGATGGTGCAGATCGCTGGTAACCAGGGGCTGATCTTCAAGGAATCGGCTGCACCGACGCCCTACAACGCCACGCTTCGTTGCATCTACCCGACGAACGCCGGCACCAGCAGTATTCCCAATAGTTGCCGCACGTACTGTGACGCACTGGGCGTTACCACGGTCGCCGCCTACCGGGCACAGGGCGGCACCTGTGCCTTCAATGTAACGCCCGCACAGGTACAGCTGAGTATCGACGTGCGGAACCGCAATCCAGCGTGGAACGAAATCATCATCGCCGCATGGGCGCAAAACATCCCGCAGCAACTGCCGCTTGAGGCGATTTTTGTGGTCGCCGGTACGGCGGGACTAAAGGACGCCCAGTTCATTCAGCGCGATTTCTATCAGCAAGCCGGCCGAACGGTGCCAATCGTTCGGGTAGCGCTAAACGCCCCCGATGCAAACGCATTTGTCTACGAACCGTTCGATCAGAGCACGCCGTAAGCAGCCGTCACAGTCGGCAAGGAACTTTCACTAGGAGCGCATTCGCCATGGAATCAGGTAAGCGGAGTGTCAGGTGGTTCGTCGGGTTTTTTCTGATGTTGTTCACGATCCACGGCGCCTGGGCGGTCACGGGACCGGAAGTGGCGCAGTTGCTCAATGTCCGTTATCGGCTGACCCCCAGTGCCTGTGTCGGTGCCACGGCGGTGCATTATTGCAGTGGCGTGTTGGTGCGTCGCTCGCAGAATGCGCCGACAGTCGGCTTCTGGAAACTCAGCGCGGAGGCGGTCGGCTCGGGCGTCGAACGCTTTGACTATTGGCGGCTTGATCGTGCCCCGGTCATTGCGGGTCGGCCCAACGGTTTCGTGTTTACCGATGTGTTCACGGCGATTGGCCTGGGCAAGCAGCTGGACGTCCTGCCGGCAGCGTCGGATTCCGAGGCGTTGGTCAAAAATTGGGACGATGCGGCACCGACCCGAATTCCGTTGCAGGCGCTGTTCTATGACTTGGGCACAGCAGGCGCATTGCGTGGGGCGCAACGAGACCAACTGGCCTACTTCCAGGCGACCGGTGAGTGGCTGCCGATTCTGCGGTTGCAGCGCGATGAGGCACAACAGAGCCTGTTTGGGTTCAATCAGGTGGATCAATTGTACGTGGGGTATCAGGTGGCAGCCCGATTGAATGCACGGTATGCCGATACGTCACCGACCTGCCGGGATGGTCGGGCAGCGTTTTATTGCAATGGGGTGCTGGTCCGCACGACTGATCAGTCGACGGCGTTTCATTCGTGGAATCCGAGTCCGGGATCGGTACGCGGCGATGGTGCATCGTTCAGCTATCTACGAGCCGACGCCGGTATAAGCAGATTCTACAAATCCCAGGGGTTTGTCATCCGTGAGCAGGCTGCTCCAACCGGAAATCCCATGCGTTTACGGTGTGCCTACCCCTACGACGCCGGCACAGGTGGCAGCAAAGATGTTTGCAGGACACACGGTGGACTTTGCAGCGAGTTGGGGGTGACCAGTGTCCAGGCGTGGGTGGCAAGGTACGGTGCTAGTGTCAACCGTACGTGTGCATTTGATCTGGATCCACAGCAGTTTCAACTGAGTATCGACGTGCGCCAGAATCGCGGTGACTTTTACGGCTGGAATGAATTCATGGTCGCTGCGTGGCCCCAGAATAATCCGGTGCAACTGCCCATCGAAGCCTTCATCTGGAACGTGCAGGCGCTTGTTCCGGGAAGTGGTCTGATTGGCGCTCAGTATGATCAGAAGGACTATTTTCAGGTGACGGGTCGCTATGTACCGATCCTGCGAGCAACGCTCGGTGCCGCCGCTGGGCAAGTGTTCGTCTTCAACCCTCAGGAGCAGGGCGTGCAGTAGGACTACCGTGGATGCGCCGCCGCCAACAGCTCTTTGGTATACGGATGCTGCGGCGATTCAAACACGTTGTGGCTGGCACCGCTTTCCACCACTTTGCCGTCCTTGATCACGATCATGTCGTGAGCCAGCGCGCGCACCACCGCCAGGTCGTGGCTGATGAACAGGTAGGTCAGGCCATGTTTTTCCTGAAGTTGGCGGAGCAGGGCGACCACTTGTTTTTGCACCGTGCGATCCAGCGCCGAGGTCGGTTCGTCCAGCAGGATCAGCGCCGGTTTCAGCACCAGCGCCCGGGCGATGGCGATGCGTTGGCGTTGGCCGCCGGAAAACTCGTGGGGGTATCGATGACGGCTTTGCGGGTCGAGGCCGACTTCCTCCAGTGCCCGAATCACTTCGGCTTTGCATTCGTCAGCCGTCAACTGGCTATGCACCTCAAGGCCTTCGCTGATGATCTGCGCCACGGACATCCGTGGGCTGAGGCTGCCGAACGGGTCCTGGAACACCACCTGCATTTTCTTGCGCCACGGCCGCAGCTGTTTTTGCGTCAGGCCGTCCAGCGCTGCACCCTGAAAGCGAATGCTGCCTTCGGAGTCGAGCAAGCGCAGGATCGCCTGACCCAGCGTCGACTTGCCGGAACCGGATTCGCCCACAATGCCCAGCGTCTTGCCGCGTTGAATGTTGAGGCTGATGCCGTCCACTGCCTTCAGGTAGGTCTTGCGCTGAAAAAGCCCGCCACCGAGGGCGAACTGCACCCGCAGATTGTCCACTTCCAGCACGTTCTCGCGCTCATCCCGAGGCAGGGCTTCACCTTCCGGTTCCGCGTTCAGCAGCACGCAGCTGTAAGGATGTTTCGGTTCGGTAAACAATGTTTCGCAAGGTGCCTGCTCGACGATTTCCCCGGCCTTCATCACGCAGACTCGTTGGGCAATGCTGCGCACCAGATTGAGGTCGTGGCTGATCAGCAGCAGCGACATGCCGAGACGCTGTTGCAGGGATTTGAGCAGCAGCAGGATCTTGCGCTGCACCGTCACGTCCAGCGCTGTGGTCGGTTCGTCGGCGATCAGCAGCTCCGGTTCGCAGGCCAGGGCCATGGCGATCATCACCCGTTGCCGTTGGCCACCGGACAATTGATGGGGATAGGCCTTGAGCCGCTCTTTGGGTTTTTGAATGCCGACCAGATGCAGCAACTCGAGTATTCGCGCTTGCGCCGCTTTACCGGCCAGGCCCTTGTGCAGCAGCAGGGTTTCGCCGATCTGCTTTTCGATGCTGTGCAATGGGTTGAGCGAGGTCATCGGCTCCTGGAAGATCATCGCGATGCGGTTACCCCGCAGTTCTCGCAACACCTTGGCCGAAGCGCCGACCAGCTCCCGGCCACGGTAGCGAATACTGCCCGTGGTTTCGGTGCCGGTCTCGGGCAGCAGTTGCAGGATCGAGTGAGCGGTCACCGACTTGCCGCAGCCCGACTCGCCCACCAGCGCCAGGCATTCGCCAGGGCGGATGTCCAGGCACAGATTGCGCACCACGGTCTGGCCACTGAAGGCGACGCGCAGGTCACGGATTTCGATCAGGTTGTTACTCATATCAACAGTCCGCTTCATGACCGGGGATCAAAGGCATCTCGCAATGCCTCTCCAATAAACACCAGTAAAGAAAGAATCAGCGCCAGGGTGAAAAACGCCGTCAGCCCCAGCCACGGCGCTTGCAGGTTCTGCTTGCCTTGACCGATCAACTCACCCAGCGATGCGCTGCCAGCGGGCATGCCAAAACCGAGGAAGTCCAGCGCTGTGAGGGTCGAGATTGCTCCGGTCAGAATGAACGGCAGGTAGCTCAGGGTCGCATTCATCGCATTGGGCAGGATGTGCCGGACGATCACCTTGCGGTCGGTCAGGCCCAGCGCCCGGGCGGCTTTGACGTATTCAAGGTTGCGCCCGCGCAGGAACTCGGCGCGCACCACATCCACCAGGGCCAGCCAGGAAAACAGCGCCATGATCCCCAGCAGCCACCAGAAATTAGGCTCGACGAAACCCGACAGGATGATCAGCAGATACAGCACCGGCAGCCCCGACCAAACCTCCAGCAACCGTTGGCCGATCAGGTCGACCCAGCCGCCGTAATAGCCTTGCAGGGCGCCGGCCGCAATGCCGATCAGTGCGCTGACAAACGTCAGCATCAAGGCAAACAGGATCGACACCCGCGCACCGAAAATCACTCGGGCCAACACGTCCCGCGCCTGATCGTCGGTGCCCAGCCAGTTGACCTTCGTCGGCGGGCTGGGCGCGGGTTGGTTGAGGTCATAGTTCGGCGTGTCGTCGCTGAAGGGGATTGGCGGGAACAACATCCAGCCACCGTCCTGGTGAATCAGCTTCTGCACATAGTCGCTGCGGTAGTCCGCCTGGAACGGCAGCTGCCCGCCAAACTCCTGCTCGGTATGACGCTTCAGGGCCGGGAAGTAGAGGGATCCCTGATAACTGACGATCAGCGGTTTGTCGTTGGCGATCAGCTCGCCACCGAGGGTCAAGAGGAACAGGCCGACAAACAGCCACAGCGACCACCAGCCGCGACGGTTTTTCTTGAACCGCTCAAAACGACGACGACCTAACGGCGAGAGCTTGAACATCAGGCGTTCCTCGCGGCGAAGTCGATGCGCGGGTC
Source organism: Pseudomonas lyxosi (assembly GCF_047758685.1). Lineage (NCBI taxonomy): Bacteria > Pseudomonadati > Pseudomonadota > Gammaproteobacteria > Pseudomonadales > Pseudomonadaceae > Pseudomonas > Pseudomonas lyxosi. The sequence continues at coordinate 5,492,975 of NZ_CP180481.1, read as the reverse complement.
GACGAGGGTGTAGCAGAGGTCGCCGACCAGTTTTATCAAGAGACCGAACAGCGTGAAGATGAACAGCGAACCGAATACCACTGGATAGTCCCGTGAAACCGCGGCTTCGTAACTCATGCGACCCAGGCCATCGAGGGAGAAGATCACTTCGATCAACAGGGAGCCGGCAAAAAATACGCTGATAAACGCCTGGGGAATCCCCGAGACCACCAGCAGCATGGCATTGCGAAACACGTGACCGTAAAGCACTCGGCGTTCGCTCAGGCCCTTGGCGCGGGCGGTGACCACGTACTGGCGCGTGATTTCATTGAGGAAGGAATTCTTGGTCAGAATGGTCAGCGTGGCGAACCCGCCGATCACCAGCGCGGTCACCGGCAATACCAGGTGCCAGAAGTAGTCGGCGATTTTGCCCACGGTCGACAGCGATTCGAAGTTGTCCGAGACCAGCCCGCGCACCGGGAACCAGTTCAGCGAGGTGCCACCGGCGAAGACCACGATCAGGAACATCGCGAACAGGAACGCCGGCATGGCGTAGCCGATGACGATCGCGGTGCTGCTCCAGATATCGAAATGGCTGCCGTGGTGCACGGCCTTGCGGATGCCCAACGGAATCGACACCAGGTAGGTGATCAGCGTCGCCCAGAGCCCAAGGGAAATGGTCACCGGCATTTTTTCCAGGATCAGGTCGGTGACGGTCGCACCACGGAAAAAGCTTTTGCCGAAGTCCAGACGCGCGTAACTGGTGAGCATCAGCCACAGGCGTTCGTGCGCCGGCTTATCGAAGCCGTATTGCTTTTCGATGTCCTTGATCAGTTGCGGGTCGAGGCCGCGACTGGATCGGGAGGTACCGGACATGCGTTCGCCGGAACCGCCACCGACACTCGCGCCGCCGATGCCTTGCAAGTGCGCGATGGCCTGTTCCACCGGACCGCCCGGCGCGGCCTGAACGATGATGAAGTTGACCAGAAGAATGATCACCAACGTCGGAATGATCAGCAGCAGACGCCGCAGTATGTAAGCCCACATCAGTGCGGCCCTCCGGGTTTGCCACGGCTGATTTGCTCAGCGGTCATCTGTTGGTTGGTCAGCGGCGTGGTGCTGATTTCCCACCAGCTCTCGATGGCTTCGTCATTGCTCGCTTGCTCGTTGGGCCTGCCGAAACGATTCCACCACACGGTGGAGCTGCCCGGTGGGTAATAGTTGGGAATCCAGTAATAGTTCCATTGCAGCACCCGGTCCAGGGCGTGGGCGTAGTGCAGCATTTCGGGTTGGGTGGTGGCGCGAATCAGCCCGGCGATCAATGTGTCGACCGCCGGATTTTTCAACACCATGTAGTTATTGGCGCCAGGGTCGTTGGCCGAGACCGAGCCGAAGTAATTGAGCAGTTCACCCCCGGGCGACGTCGTGACCGGGTAGCCGGTCACGATCATGTCGTAGTCGCGGCTCATCAGGCGATTCACGTATTGGGACGAGTCGATGCGGCGGATGTTCATGTCGATGCCGATCTGTTTCAGGGTGCGCTTATAAGGCAGCAGCAATCGATCCATGCCGTTCTGGCTGACCAGGAAAGTAAAACTCAATGACTTGCCTTCGGCGTTGACCAGCTGATCGCCATCGGGTTTCCAGCCGGCCTGTTCGAGCAAATCGAGTGCCTGCAATTGTTTGTCGCGTATCACGCCACTGCCATCGGTTTTCGGTGCCTGGAAAACCTGGGTGAAAACCTCGTCGGGGATCTGCCCGCGCAGCGGTTCGAGAATCGCCAGTTCGCCGGCGTCCGGCAGGTGTCGGGCGGCGAGGTCGGTGTTGGAAAAGTAACTCTGCTGGCGGATGTACATGTCGCGCATCATCTGCCGGTTGCTCCACTCGAAATCCCAGAGCATGGCCAGCGCCTGACGCACTCGACGGTCCTGGAACAGCGGGTTTTGCAGGTTGAACACAAAGCCCTGAGCCGTTTGGGGAGCTTGCGTTGCCAGGTGCGCCTTTTGCAGGCGCCCGTCACTCAGGGCCGGGCCGTCGTAGCCGATGGAGTAACCGGTGGCGGAGAATTCCCGGTTGTAGTCGTAGGCACCGCCACGCAGCACCTGGCGGGCGACGTCGGTATCGCCGAAGTACTCGATGCTGAAAAGATCGAAGTTGTAGAGGCCGCGGCTGACCGATAGATCCTTGCCCCACCAATCGGCATTGCGCGTGAAGGTGATGCTGCGACCGGAGTCGACTTTGCTCACCCTGTAGGGGCCGCTGCCCAAAGGTGGCTCGTAACCGCCACCATTGGCGAAGTCGCGAGTCTTCCACCAATGCTCGGGAAACACCGGCAAGGTTGCGATATCGAGGGGCAGGGTACGGTTTTCATTGCTTTTGAAGTCGAACCGAACCGTCAGAGGTGATTCCACTTCGACGCCTTTGACGTCGGCAAATTGGGTGCGATAACGCAGGCTGCCCTGGGTCATCAACAGGTCGTAGGTGTAGCGCACGTCTTCGGCCGTGATCGGTTTGCCGTCGGCGAAACGGGCTTTGGGATTCAGGTAGAAGCGCAGGAACAAACCGTCGTCCGAGCGCTCCATCTTCTGTGCCACCAGGCCATACACGGTGTAAGGCTCGTCCAGCGAACGCTGGGCGAGGGGCGAGTAAAGCAGGCCGTCGATCTGTGTGACGCCAATGCCTTTATCGATATAGGGCAACATATGATCGAAATGACCGATTTCGACGGCCGAGCGGCGCATCGTGCCACCCTTGGGGGCTTGCGGGTTTGTGTAGGCAAAATGACTAAAGCCGGCAGGATACTTCGCCGGTTCACCGTACACGGTCAACGCATGTTGCGGTGCTGCAGTCACACCGGTGACGCTCAACAACAGGGCCACGGCCGTGAACAATAAAGTAGGGAACGCCAGTCGCATTGTCAGCCTTAGAGCCGGGTGGTCAATAACCGCAATTTGTACGCTAGCGGCGCGTCCCTCGCCACTCGTATCACGTAACCGAAACACAACGGCCCACCAAAAGGCGGGCCGCTGTGCAGAAAACTTAAAGGTTGATCAGTCCTGACGGCTGGTCACTTCCAGCAGGTGGTAACCGAACTGGGTCTTGACCGGGCCTTGCACCACGTTGATCGGTGCGCTGAAGACCACGGCGTCGAATTCCTTGACCATCTGGCCTGGACCGAACGAACCCAGATCACCGCCCTGGCGGCTGGAAGGGCAAGTGGAGTTGGCTTTGGCGACTTCGGCGAAATCAGCGCCGCCTTCGATTTGGGCTTTCAGTTCGTTGCACTTGGCTTCGCTGGCAACGAGGATGTGACGGGCAGTGGCTTTGGCCATGGAAAAATACTCCTTTCAATGTTCAGTAAAGTGCGGAGCCTACCGGATTCAGTGGTCTATTTCTCCTCAAAGTTCCCTCCACTCCGCACAGATCGCGGGCATTCCTTTATAAGCCGGCATTTCTCAGGCGCTCGGCATGCTGCACATACAGGGCAATCGGGTCGATGCCCTTACGCAACGGACCGGCGGTCTGGCTGAGGCTGTCCAGATGATCCAACGGGTAGTCGGACCGGATGACTTTTCCCAAATGGGAGCTGTAGCGGCCAACCAGGCCGTCGTTCTGCTCGGGTTCGGTGGTGAAGTATCGGGAAAAGGCGCGGAGGAACCCGTGCAGCGGACTCAGTGCATCAAGCCCTTTGTCGAGGGTGTCGCCCTGCAAGGTGCCGCTCCATGAGTAATAACGTACGCCGTCGACCAGTTCGCGACCCTTGCCACCCCAGGTTTTCGGCAACCCCTGGGGGTACTTGTCGTTGAACGCGCCTACGCCTTCGGTGGTCAGGGCATTCAGAGCGGCGATGGCGTTCTGCGGCAGGTGACGGTGGCCGCTGAGCAACGACAGAAAGTCTGCAAACAACGTTGCAACCGTCGCGGCGACGTGTTCCGGCAGACGCCCGGGTGTCAGCGCCTTGCGCAAGAAGTCGGCCAGTTCCGAGCCGTGATTCGGTCCGCTGACGGAAGTCACCGATGCGATTGCCTCCGGCGCTGTCGCTGCCGCATAACGTGCAGCGAGTGCGCCTTGGCTGTGGCCGATCAGGTTGACTTTGTTTGCACCGGTTCCTTCCAGTACCCGTTCGATCTGCGCCAGAAGTTGGTCGCCGCGGACTTCATTGCTATGGGTAGCCGACACATGCGGGATAAACACTCTTGCGCCTGCACTCCTGAGGGCCTGCTTGACGTCATGAAAGAGTTCGACCTTGCCGATGCGATCAAAGCCGAAGAGCCCGTGGACCAACAGGATCGGATACTGAGTAGTTGCATTCCGTAGCATGTTCTTTCCTTATTCGCAGTCGTTCAGAGGTGTGTTGATGGGCTCACTCTAAAGCACACCAGCTGTTCGGCGTTGTATGAAGATGCCGCTGTAACCTGATGAAAACGGAATAGAAAATGTACGAAAATTCGAAAGTACATGAGGTCTTGGTCGGAATATTTGGACATCTTTTTATCTGTAACAGAGCGTTTTACTGCGATGGCCTACTCCGGGAACACCCTTTGCCTGTTAATCGTGTCTCGATTCCGACGTCCAGTCCTCGATGGGAGGACTGGACGAGGGTGTGGCTCACGCCGATTGTTGATCGTTGTTCTGCGCTCTGAGCCGGTCGGCGGCCTGACGCAACAATAATTCCGTCCCGCTCCAGCCAAGGCAGCCGTCCGTCACCGATACGCCGTAGCGCAGCGATGGGCTCAGCGGTTGGCAGCCTTCGAACAGATGACTCTCAATCATCATGCCGATCAGTGATCGATCACCTTGCAGGCGCTGTTCAAGCACATCGTTAAACACCGCTGGCTGACGCAACGGGTCTTTGCCGCTGTTGGCATGGCTGCAGTCGACCATGATCCGGGCCGGGATCTTCAGTTTGGTCAAGTCGCTGTTCACCTGGGCGACGCTGTCGCGGTCGTAGTTCGGCCCGCGGTGTCCGCCACGCAGCACCAGGTGGGTGTCGGGATTGCCCGGCGTTTGAATGATTGCCGGATGCCCCTGGCTGTCGACACCGAAATGGCGATGCGGATGGGCGGCCGAGCGCATGGCGTCGCTGGCAATGCCGACACCACCATCGGTGCCGTTCTTGAAGCCGACCGGCATGCTCAGGCCGCTGGCCATTTCACGGTGGATCTGCGATTCGGTGGTGCGAGCGCCAATAGCAACCCAGCTCAGCAGATCGTCGAAGTAGCCGGCAGCCATCGGCTGCAGCAGTTCGGTGGCAATCGGCAGTCCCAGGCGGAGCATTTCGCGCATCAACTCGCGGGACAGCGCCAAGCCGCCGGCCATGTCGTCGCTGCCATCAAGCTGCGGGTCGTAGGCCAGGCCTTTCCAGCCAATGGTGGTGCGGGGTTTTTCGACGTAGGCGCGCATCACCAGCAGCATTTCATCATTGACCTCGGCAGCGAGGCGGGCGAGGTTGCCGGCGTATTCGAGGGCGGACTGAGGATCATGAATCGAGCAGGGGCCGACAATGACCAGCAGACGGGAGTCTTCACCGTTGAGGATCGCGCGAACCGCTTGGCGGTGGGCGGCGACTTGCTGGCTCAGGACGTTGCTGAGTGGCAATTGTTGTTTGAGTTGCAATGAGCTGGGCAGACGCAGGGTCAGCGCTTCATTGGCAGGGCTCAAGGTGGACAGCGGCAGAGCAGAGACGGACGAGTTCATATTCGGGCTTCCTGGGCTGGCGGCGGGTTCGTTCCCGCGCACTCGGCCCTACTGGGGTGTTCGACAATTGGCCGGATTGGCTGCGTGTGTGTGCTTGCCACCTGTGGGTGACCGATCGGAGGCGGCAGGCTGTCCCGAGCGGAGGCTGCTAAATCGCCAGGCGGTAAAACTGTCGTAACGGTAATAAGTGGCGTAGTTCATTGTTGAATCCTCTGGTTGTCTGGTGTGTCGCTAAAAATGTGCGGGGCTGAAAAAACAAAACCCCCGGTCGGGAAGCCGACCGGGGGTTGAGAATTCTCTGGTGGCGACCCGTTTAAAGTGGGCGCCGTGTGGGTATCAGGCGCGCCAGTGGCTAAACCAATACCCAAAATAAAAGCTGACCGGAGCACAAACGTCATTCACCCGGGCAGCCGCCACCGAGCGCAGGGCGCTGACGGTACGAAGCTGTGAGAGGGCGTTGAACATGATTTGTCTCCAATGAGTGCGCCGAGCTTACTAGAGGCCGGTACACGGATTCAATCAGAAAATGCTATCGATCACCGACGGCATTTTCTATCGCTTGAGTGCGTCGCCGGTTGTGACACACTTTGTGTTCCGCTTACATACAACGTCACAAGGACGAAGCATGACGCCCCTGATCATCGCCGCTGCTCAATCGATCTCCATCGCCGGTGACCTTGCCGCAAACATTGTGTGGCATCAGCGCTTCATGCAACTTGCCGCGGAGCAGGGCGTGCAATTGCTGGTGTTCCCGGAGTTATCGCTGACCGGCTACGAGCGTGGACTTGCGGCTGAGTTGGCCATTGCGCCAGATGCCGAGGCTCTGCAACCGCTACGGGATTTCGCGCGGGAAGTCGGTGTGACCACTGTCGTCGGGATGCCGATTCGCCTGTCGCAGGATTCTCCAGTATTGATTGGGGCGCTGGTGTTGGGCGCTGATGGATCGCTCGGGATCTACAGCAAGCAACATCTGCATCCAGGCGAGGAAGTGGCATTTGCACCGGGCACCGGCGGTTCGCCCCTGACCATCGGTGCCGATAAGGTCGCGTTGGCGGTGTGCGCGGATTTCTCTCACGCCAGTCATGCAGCCGCGGCGGCGCAGCAAGGTGCCGATCTCTATGCGGCGGGCGTACTGATCACCGAAAACGGCTACGCCCCGGATACCGCGTTGTTGCAAGGCTACGCCCGCACTCATTCGATGACGGTGCTGATGGCCAACCATGGTGGTGCAACGGGTGGCTGGGAGTCGGCGGGACGCAGTGCGATCTGGGCCTCGGACGGCTCGCTGATTGCGGCCGCACCGGGTACAGGCAACCTGATGGTCGTGGCTCGCCGCGATGCTGATGGCTGGAACGGGCAAATAGTGGCTGTCGCGGAGGCTTGATGGCATTTGAATTACGTCCGGCGACGTTCCGGGACCTCGACTTCGCTCGTGAACTGACCCGCAAAAACATGCTGCGCTATTACATTCAGCACGATCTGCTGTGGCAGGACGAAGGGTTCGATGTAGGCTGGGCAGGGCGCGAGAACTGGTTGATTGTGCGCGGCGAGACGTTGGTGGGCTTCGTCAGTCTGAGTCGTGATGCCAAGGCCCTGTACATTCGCGAGTTGCACGTCATCGAAGCGTTTCGAGGGCAGGGCGCCGGTTCCTGGGCCATTGATCAGGTATTTGACATGGCGTGCAAGGAACGGCGTCCGGCATTGCGTTTGACGGTTTTTGAAAACAATCCCGCGCAAGCGTTGTATGAGAGAAAGGGCCTGAAGGTGGTCGGCACGGACGAGTGTTTCCTGAGAATGCAGCGTGATATCGATGCCTCGCCCGGCTGAAACACGCTTACGACAAGCCTTTCAAGATGTATTGAAACTTTTTATATGACGCTTGCCGCTAGGTCTGCCAGTTGCTTTTTGCTAAGGTGTCGGCAACCCAATAAGACCATATCGCGAGGTGTCTGCTTGATTAGGGTGCTAGTAGTCGATGATCATGATCTCGTTCGTACAGGCATTACACGAATGCTGGCTGACATCGATGGCCTGCAAGTAGTCGGCCAGGCCGAGTCAGGCGAAGAATCCCTGCTCAAGGCGCGTGAGTTGAAACCCGATGTGGTACTGATGGACGTCAAGATGCCCGGCATCGGCGGTCTTGAAGCCACGCGCAAATTATTGCGCAGTCATCCGGATATCAAAGTCGTCGCGGTCACTGTGTGCGAAGAAGATCCATTTCCGACTCGGTTGTTGCAGGCAGGGGCCGCGGGCTATCTGACCAAGGGCGCCGGATTGCCGGAAATGGTCCAGGCTATCCGCCTGGTGTTTGCCGGGCAGCGCTACATCAGCCCGCAAATTGCACAGCAACTGGCGATCAAATCCTTCCAGCCGACCAATGACTCGCCTTTCGATGCCTTGTCGGAGCGTGAAATCCAGATCGCGTTGATGATTGTCGGCTGTCAGAAGGTCCAGATCATTTCCGACAAACTGTGTCTGTCGCCAAAAACCGTGAACACTTACCGTTACCGCATTTTCGAAAAGCTTTCGATCAGCAGCGACGTCGAGTTGACGCTGTTGGCGGTTCGTCACGGCATGGTCGATGCCAGTCTCTGAAAATGACTGAAGTCTTCGATCCAAGCGCCTTTCTGTCGACGGTCAGTGGGCGTCCCGGTGTGTATCGCATGTTCGACAGCGAGGCACGCCTGCTCTACGTCGGCAAGGCCAAGAACCTCAAGAATCGTCTGTCGAGTTACTTCCGCAAATCCGGTCTTGCACCCAAGACCGCGGCGCTGGTCGCGCGTATCGCTCAAGTCGAAACGACGATTACGGCCAATGAAACCGAAGCCTTGTTGCTTGAGCAGACGCTGATCAAGGAGTGGCGTCCGCCCTACAACATCCTGCTGCGCGACGATAAATCCTACCCCTACGTCTTTCTCTCGGATGGCCAGTTCCCTCGCTTGAGCATCCATCGCGGTGCAAAAAAGGCCAAGGGCAAATATTTCGGCCCTTATCCCAGCGCGGGTGCGATTCGTGAAAGCCTGAGCCTGCTGCAGAAGACGTTTTTCGTTCGTCAGTGCGAAGACAGCTATTACAAGAACCGCACGCGCCCTTGCCTGCAATACCAGATCAAACGCTGCAAGGCGCCCTGTGTCGGGCTGGTGGAGCCTGAGGTATACGCTGAAGACGTACGGCACTCGGTGATGTTCCTCGAGGGGCGCAGCAATGCGCTGACGGACGAGTTGTCCGCAGGAATGGAAGAGGCGGCGATCAACCTCGAGTTCGAACGTGCGGCCGAGCTGCGCGATCAGATTTCATTACTGCGCCGGGTTCAGGACCAGCAGAGTATGGAAGGCGGGACCGGCGATGTCGACGTGATCGCCGCGTTTGTCAATCCGGGTGGTGCCTGCGTTCATTTGATCAGTGTGCGTGGCGGGCGGGTGCTGGGGAGCAAGAACTTCTTTCCGCAGGTGGGTATTGAAGAGGACGTTTCCGAAGTCATGGCGGCGTTTCTCGGCCAGTACTTCATCAGCAGTCCCGAGCGCGACTTGCCGAGCGAACTGATCGTCAACGTGGTTCATGAAGACTTCCCGACCCTGATCGCGGCCATCGATGAGCTGCGCGGTCGCGAATTGACCATCAGTCATAGGGTTCGTGGCACGCGAGCACGCTGGCAACAGTTGGCGGTCACCAATGCCGAACAGGCACTGGGAGCGCGACTGGCCAACCGTCAACACGTTGCTGCACGTTTCGATGCCCTGGCAGAAGTGTTGAACCTGGATGAGCCACCACAGCGCCTGGAGTGTTACGACATCAGTCACTCCAGCGGCGAAGCGACCGTGGCATCCTGCGTGGTGTTCGGTCCCGAAGGTCCGATCAAGTCCGACTACCGTCGTTACAACATTGAAGGCGTCACCCCGGGCGATGACTACGCCGCGATGCACCAGGCCCTGACCCGACGCTTCAGCAAGCTGAAGGACGGGGAGGGCAAGCTACCGGACATTTTGCTGGTGGACGGTGGCAAGGGGCAGTTGTCCATGGCCCGCGACGTGCTCAATGAACTGGCCGTGCCTGATCTGATTCTGCTGGGCGTAGCCAAGGGTGCCACGCGCAAGGCCGGTTTCGAAACCCTGTACCTGAACGATGCTGCCCACGAATTCACCTTGCGCGGCGATTCCCCCGCGCTGCATTTGATCCAGCAGATACGCGACGAAGCTCACCGTTTCGCGATTACCGGGCACCGCGCACGTCGTGGGAAAACTCGCCGCACGTCTACACTGGAGGGCGTTGCCGGTGTCGGACCGACCCGTCGCCGCGATTTGTTGAAACATTTTGGTGGATTGCAGGAGCTGTCTCGTGCCAGCATCGAAGAGATCGCCAAAGCACCCGGGATCAGTAAAAAGCTCGCAGAGTTGATTTATGCCAATCTGCACAGCGAGTAGAATGCCCCCTCACCTCGTAGCCAGTTGTGCCGATGAATATCCCTAATCTGATTACCGTACTACGCGTCCTGCTCATTCCGATCTTCATTTTACTGTTCTACCTGCCGTATCAATGGAGCTACCTGGCGTCCGCCTCGGTGTTCGCATTTGCCGCCGCCACAGACTGGCTGGATGGGTATCTGGCCCGCCGACTGGAACAAAGCACACCGTTCGGGGCTTTCCTCGATCCTGTTGCTGACAAGTTGATGGTCGCTGTTGCGCTGGTATTGCTGGTGCAAGAACATGGCAACCTGTGGCTCACACTGCCGGCCGCCGTGATCATTGGTCGCGAGATTGTCGTCTCGGCACTTCGCGAATGGATGGCCGAACTCGGCGCCCGCGCTCACGTCGCGGTGTCGAACCTGGGCAAATGGAAAACCGCCGCGCAAATGCTGGCGCTGGTGATCCTGCTGGCCAATCCGTCGGATTTCACGTTCTGGGTGCTGCTGGGTTACGCCTTGCTGCTGATATCCGCGGGCCTGACGTTGTGGTCCATGGTCCAGTATTTGCGGGCTGCCTGGCCGCATCTGAAGACCGACGTGGAAAAGAAATAAAACTTTTTTGAATCAAGGGGTTGACGGGGCATCTGGATTCTATAGAATGCGCCTCACCAAGACGCGGGAATAGCTCAGTTGGTAGAGCACGACCTTGCCAAGGTCGGGGTCGCGAGTTCGAGTCTCGTTTCCCGCTCCAAGTTTCACAAAAAACGCCACTCAATGAGTGGCGTTTTTTTGTGCGTGACATTTACTGTCGGCATCTGCCCATGCATGCTTGGAACGGTATTTCGTCTCAGCATGCATGACCAGTAGGGTGGCAGAGTCAGCGCGTTGTCACAGCCGTAGCCAGATCTGAATACTCCTGCATTGCATCCTCCAACGTCTCCCGAAAATACTCCCGCGACGCCCGGTCACAAAGGATGTGCAAGCTCGTCTGTTGCACGGTGCCTGAATTGATGACGATCACGTTGATGCGTGCCGCCGACGTCTGGGCCACCGCTCCCGGGCCGAACGCCTGCGGGCTCAGATCAACCCCGCAGAGCTTGGCCAATACTTCGCTCAGATGATCCCCCGTCAGCTGAAAACAGGCATGGCTGTCCTGACGAGGCAGCAGATAGTTGGCTTGATGATCAAGTTGCCAGCGGGCCTCTTCATCCGCCATTCGTTGGCCCTGATCCTCGGGACTGCCCAGTAGCAGGTATTCGGTCTGCGACAGCCGCGCTACCTGAGTGCCATCGGCTTGAATCACCGCACGGTTGGGCGTATCCGGCAGGACGAAGCCGCGGTTGCGCAGGTACTCGGCACTGTGGGAGCCGCGGAAACCGACTCGCGGCAGGTCGGTCAGGTCCGCCAGGCGGCACCCCGGCAACGGTGCCAGGGCTTGCCGGGCGATGCTGTGTTGTTCTCTCAGACTGGTCATGACTCAAAGCTCCTGGCGTTGGTTGTCGGGATCGAAGAAGGGCAACTGCACCACCTCGGCCTGGAGCACGATGCCGCCTTCGACGCGGATCGGAATCCGTTGCCCAGGCGTGCTCTGGTCGATGCCGGCGTAGGCCAGGCCGATGATCTTGCCCAGGGAGGCGGAATACTCGCAGGAGGTGACGTTGCCGCTGATGTCCGGGCCGTTTAGCACCAGATGGCCTTCCAACGGTTGCAGGCTGCCTTTGGGCAGGCTGAAACCTACCAGTTTGCGTTTCAGTGGCTGGGCTTCGAGGATGTCTACCGAGCGGCGGCCGACGAAGAACGGCTTGGTGCGACTGATCGCCCAGCCCATGTCGATTTCCGCCGGGTGAGTCATGCCGTCGGTGTCCTGGCTGATGATCACGTGGCCTTTTTCCAGGCGCAGCAGGCGCTGCGTTTCGACGCCAAAGGGGCGGATGTCATAGGCCTTGCCGGCTTCTATCAGCGCATCCCAAAGCTTGAGACCGTGGCGTGCAGGAACGTGGATTTCATACCCCAGTTCGCCTACGAATCCGACTCGCAACAAGCGCGCTTTGATCCCCGCGACCGTGCCCTGACGCACGCCCAGATAAGGAAACCCTTCGGCGCTCAGGTCGAGGTCGGTGCAGACCTGTTCCAACACCTTGCGCGAGTCCTGCCCGGCAAGGTTCACCGCACAAATGGCCACGGTGACGTTGGCGACGTCCACGTCCAGGCGCCATTGCGCGTTCCACTTAAGCATTTGCTGATAGATCCGGTCGACACCGCTGGTGGTGGCAGTGACATAGAAATGGTTTTCGGCAAACCGCGCACAGACGCCGTCGTCGATTACCACGCCGTGCTCATTGGTCATCAGCGCATAACGGGAGCGGCCGATCGGCTGCTTGAGGAACGCAAAGGTGTACATCCGATTGAGCAGTTCGGCCGCGTCCGGACCGCGCACATCCAGGCCACCGAGTGTCGAGACATCGATGATGCCGACCTTGTTGCGCACGTGCAGGGCTTCGGCCTGCATGCACGCCTCGCGATCCTTCGCGTTGCCGTAGTAGGCCGGGCGTTGCCAGATGCCCGCAGGCATCATCTTCGCGCCAGCTTGCAGGTGACGAGCGTGCATCGGCGTTTGCCGGTACGGGTCGAACGCGCGACCGGCGACATGCGCCAGCTTTTCCGCAACAAACGGCGGTCGCGCCGTGGTCACGCCGGTTTCACTGATGTTGCGTTGAGTGGCCCAGGCCACCAACCGCGCGGTCGGCAACGCCGAGTGACGACCCTGAGACGGTCCCATGCCGACGGTGGAGTAGCGCTTGACCAGTTGCACGTCGCGATAGCCGATCCGGGTGGCGTTGACGATGTCGGCCACTTGCAGATCCTCGTCGAAGTCGACGAAGTCCTTGCCTTTGGGGTGCGGGAAGATTGGCCAATTAAAGTTGACCCGCGCCTCGCCGCTCAATGGCTCGCGTTGCGTGCCCACTGTCAGGCCCAGCGCGAGGGCGGCTTCGGCACCGGCATTCACGCCATCGGCAATCACGTTATCGAGCTGGTGACGACCGTTGACCGAGCCGGCGACATTCAGATTCTTTGGCAGGCCGCTGAGCGTGAACTCGGCACGCTGATCGTCGTAGGCCAGCTTGCCGCCAGCCTGGCAAAGCAGTTGATAGACCGGCATGTAGCCGGCGGACATGCACAGTAAATCGCACTCCAGGCGTTGTCCGCTCTCGGCGACCTGGCCTTGTGCGGTGATTTTGCGCACGTCGACGCCGTTGATATGACGCATGCCTTTCTCATGCAGGGCTTCATAGACGGTGCTGTTGCCCTGGCGGTAGATCTTGCGTTGCGCCAGTGCGCGCAGCAGGGATTCGTCCGAAGGACCATGACGCAGGTCCACCACAGCGACGACCTCCACGCCCTGGTCGTGCAGATCCAGCGCGGCGAAGTAACCGTCGTCGTTGCCCGTCAGCACCACGGCGCGTTTACCCGGTTTGACCGCGTACAGCTTCATCAGCCGTTGCGCCGCGCTGGTCAGCATCACACCCGGCAGGTCGTTGTTGCGAAAGATCACCGGCTGATCGAAGGAGCCGCTGCACACCAGGCACTGCCGGGCGCGGACCTTGTACATGCGTTTACCCTGAATCACCGGCAGGTAGTTGTCGGTGAACCAGGCGTTGCAAGTGGCTTCGGTCAGGATCTGGATATTGGCGTGTTGCTCTACCGCCGCGAGCAATTTTCGGCGCAGGGTTTCAGCCCTGTCGCCTTCGATATCGAAGCGGGCATAGGTTAGCGAACCACCCAGAACGGGTTGTTGCTCGATGAGCAACACCTTGGCCCCTGCGTTGGCTGCCATTAGCGCCGCATGGAGCCCGGCGGGACCCGCGCCGATTACCGCGACGTCGGTAAACAAGTAGGCCTTGTCGTAGTACTCCGGCTGGAATTTCAGGTCGAGCACGCCGAGGCCGGCCTTCTTGCGAATGATCGGCTCCCAGACTTTCCACATGCCTTTGGGCTTGTAGAAAGAACGGTAGTAGAAGCCCACCGGCATGAATTTGGAGAACTTGCCCAGGTAGGCGTCGCGGTCATTGTCCAGTGAGCCGTTGACGTTCTGCGCCGTCACCTGCAACCCGGCGGACAAGGTGTGGGCATCGGCCAGCACGTTGGGTTCTTCGGGCAATTGCACCAGGCTGTTGGCGTCCTGGCCGGCCATCGTCAGAGGGCCACGCGGGCGATGGTATTTAAACGAGCGGGAGATCAGGAAACGCCCGTTGGCCAGCAAGGCGCTGGCGATGCTGTCGCCCTGCAAGCCTTGGTAGCGCTGGCCGTCGAAGCTGAAATCGAGCGGCTGATCACGGTCGATCAGCAAGCCCATGGGGGCGGGTAGGCGATTCATCCTGCGATCTCCTTGGCGGCGGCGTTGAATTCGACACGGGTGCTGAAGAGTTCTTTGGGATCGAAGGTCCGCAGGATTTCGTCGGTGACGGTGTGCCGCTCCGCGAGAAACCAGTAGCTGGAGGGGGTGTGCATCCACCACTCGCGCACCACGCCGGCGAGGTTGTCGGTGTTGAACACGTAATCGGCCCATTCGGCATCGCTGCAACTGACGGGATCAGGCATCGGCTTGAATTCGCCGCCATAGGTGAACTCGCTCATATTGCGCGGCCCGTTGAGCGGGCAATTCATGATTTTCATAGTCCGCTCTCCGTCAGTGACTGGCCGCCGTGGCGCCCATTTCGTTGACTTGCTGGAAGGTCGAGAAACGTTCGAGGCCGAAAGGTTTGATCAGATCCGGCACCTTGCCGCCGCTGGCGACCAACTCGGCCATGGTCTTGCCGCAGATCGGCGTGGCCTTGAAACCCCAGGTGCCCCAGCCGGCGTCGAGGTAGTAATTCTTCACCGGCGACAGGCCCATGATCGGGCTGTAATCCGGGGTCATGTCGGTGATGCCGGCCCATTGGCGCATCAGCTTGGCGTTGGCCAGGAACGGGAACATCTCGATCGCATGGGCGAGCAGGCTTTCCTTGAGGTCCAGCGTCGAGCGGGTGTTGAACAGCGGATAGGGATCGGAGCCACCGCCGAAAACCACTTCACCGCGGCTGGTCTGTTGAACGTAGCAGTGCAGGGCGGAGGAACTCACCAGCGGATCGAGAAACGGTTTGAACGGCTGGGTGACCATCGCTTGCAGCGGGAAGGTCTGGATCGGCGAACGGATCCCGGCCTTGGCCATCAGCAAAGAACTGTGCCCGGCAATCGCCTGCACCGCACAACCGCATTTGATGGTGCCTCGGTTGGTCTTGACTGCGGTGATGGCGCCGTTCTCGATGATCAGGTCCTGGACTTCGGTGAGCTGATGGATTTCCACGCCGCGCTTGGCGGCTTGTTTGGCGTAACCCCAGGCCACCGCGTCGTGGCGCGCGGTGGCGCCGTCGATATGCCAGAGCCCGGCGATCACCGGCAAGTGGCCAGGATCGAGGTTGAGACTGGGCACCAGCTCGCGGATCTGCTGCCGGTCGATCATCTCGGTACGGCCGCCAAAGTGTTTGTTGACCTCGGCGCGCTGCCGGAACGAACGCACCGTGGCATCGGTGTGAGCCAGGGTCAGTTGGCCGCGCTCGGAGTACATGATGTTGAAGTCGAACTCGTTGGACAGCGACTGGAACATGCGCACCGACTCGGCATAAAAGCGCACACCTTCGCTGGTCAGGTAGTTGGAGCGAATCACCGCGGTGTTGCGCGCGGTATTGCCGCCGCCCAGGTAAGACTTTTCCAGCACCGCGATGTTGGTGATGCCGTGGTACTTGGCCAGGTAGTAAGCGGTGGCCAGACCGTGGCCGCCGGCACCGATGATCACCACGTCATAGCTCGACTTGAGTTCCTTCGGTGGTGGCAAATCCACTTCCACCGGGTACTCCGAACTCAGCCCGTACTTCAATAGATTGAATGGCATAGGGCCTCCGATTGGTTGTGTAGAGCCTGGTGTTGCGCAAGGGCTGCGGTGACAGTGTTTTTCATCAGAAAGGCGATGGTCATCGGCCCGACACCACCAGGGACCGGGGTGATCGCTGCGACATGGGGCAAGGCGCTGTCGAAGTCGACATCGCCTACCAGACGGCTGCGGCCATCGTCTTCGATGCGGTTGATGCCGACGTCAATCACCACGGCGCCTGGCTTGAGCCAACTGGCGTCGATCAGCCTTGGTCGACCCACGGCGGCGATGACGATGTCTGCCTGCCGGCACAGAGTCTGCGGATCCGGGCTGCGCGAATGCAGGACGGTCACCGAGCAGTCGGCCTGCAGCAACAACGCTGCCATGGGTTTGCCGACGATGTTCGAGCGGCCGATCACCACCGCGTGCTTGCCGCGCAGATCGCCGCAGGTTTGTTCCAGCAAATACAAACAACCACTGGGGGTGCAGGGTGCGAGTACCGTGCGCCCCTGACTGAGACCACCGACGTTCTGACTGTGGAACCCGTCTACATCCTTGTCCGGAGCGATAGCCTCCAGTGCGCGTAATTCATCGATATGCGAAGGCAGCGGCAGTTGCAGAAGAATGCCGTGGATCGAGCGATCGGCATTCAATCGGGCGATCAGAATGAGTAACTGTTCAGTGCTGGTGTCCGTGGACAGCCGATGTTCCAGCGAGCGGATACCCACCTCTTCGGCGCGCAGGATCTTGTTTCGCACGTAGACCTGGCTGGCCGGGTCGCTGCCCACCAGAATCACCACCAGTGCCGGTTGAATGTCTTGCTCGCGCAGGCGCTCCACGTCCTTGCGGACCTGTACCAGCACGCGGGCAGCGGTGGCTTTGCCGTCGATCAGCTTGTGCATGTTCACCGGAAGATCACCGTTCTGTCCTGGTTGAGGAAAACCCGGTGCTCCAGGTGGTACTTGACCGCCTTGGACAGGGCCACGGTTTCGGTGTCGCGGCCGGTGGCGACCAGGTCGTCGGGCAGGTAGACATGATCGACACGCTGCACTTCCTGCTCAATGATCGGTCCCTCGTCGAGGTCGCTGGTGACGTAATGGGCCGTGGCGCCGATCAGTTTCACGCCACGCTGGTAGGCCTGGTGATAAGGCTTGGCGCCTTTGAAGCCGGGCAAGAACGAATGGTGAATGTTGATCGCCCGCCCCGAGAGTTGCTTGCACAGGTCATCGGAGAGGATCTGCATGTAGCGCGCCAACACCACCAGTTCAGTGTTGGTGTCGTCAACGATCTTCATCAGCTCGGCTTCCTGTCGAGCCTTGGTGTCCTTCGTCACCGGCAAGTAGATGAAGCGAATGCCCTCGCGTTCGGCCATGGGCCGCAAGTCGAGGTGATTGGAGACGATGGCGGTGATGGTCATGTCCATCTCGCCCTTGTGGTAGCGGTAGAGCAGGTCGGTCAGGCAGTGGTCGAACTTGCTGACCATCAGCAGCACGCGCATCGGCTCGCGGGTGTCATGCAATTCCCAGGTCATCTCGAACGCCTTGGCGACGTCGGCGAAACCGTCCTTGATCTGTTGAATGTCGCCCTGATGGCCGTCGTTGAAACGGAACACTGCACGCATGAAAAAACGGCCGCTGAAGTCGTCGTCGAATTGCGCCATCTCCCCGATGTAGCAACTGTTGTCCGCCAGGTAGGTGGTGACGGCAGCGACAATGCCGGACACCGCGGGACAGGTGATCTTGATGATGAAATGGTTTTTTTCGTGTTGCATGACACGTCCTCGGGATGATGGCGGCAGCTCATCGCATAGCGAAAAAAGTGTCAGCGGACAGCAGGCTCATTCCATGAGCGCGTTTTCTTGTGAGGAATAAATTATTCCTGTTGGTGGCTTTATAGGGGAAATGGGTGCGTGGCGTCTAGGGGGTTTGTGAAAGTTTTTTAACTGGGAGGAAATTATGAGAGGGCGGCCTGATAGTCGGCCTGGGTGATTAATCGTGTACATATCCGTTTTTGCGGTCACGGCGGCTGGCGGTTTCGCTTTTACAGCGAGTCACTTTGGAAAAGCCCCAAGTAACCAAGGGCTCTTGCCCCTTTCGTTCGGTGCCTCGCCTAGGCTCGGCATGCCCTCGCTCCGGTCCTGCTCCGTGGGCCCGCCGCCATCGGCCATCCATGGCCGGGGGCGGCTAACCCGGCATCCATGCCGGGTTGCCCACTGCGCAGAACCTCCACTCGGCCTCTCGAGGCGGCGGTGCATCAAGATCAAAAGCTACAGGCGAGCTAACGCTCGGCCTGTTGAGTGGTGAGAAGCAAAAGCTGTACGCCGAACTGCTTTATGTGGGAGCGGGCTTGCTCGCGAAGCTGTTGATCTTGCCGTTGCCGTTGCCGTTGCCGTCGCCGTCGCCGTTGCCGTTGCTTTGGCTTTTGATTTTGATCTGTTGCCCCTTTCCCAGAGGCCGAACGCAGGCGTTGCGCAGGGGGCACCGCGGCAAGGATGCCGCGGTAGCCGCCCCCGGCCATGGATGGCCGATGGCGGCGGGCCCCCGGAGCAATGCCGGAGTGAGGGCATGCCGAGCCTAAGCGAGGCACCGAATGGCGGGGCAAGAGCCCTTGGTTACTTGGGGCTTTTCCAAGTGACCCGCCGTAAGGGCGGAACCCTAAGTCGCCGTTACCGCAGAAATGGATATGTACACGATCAAAATCGAAGGGGCAGCCTCAAACCCCAAATCTCCGGGCTCACTCCTTATCACTCCCATAATTCATGATCGACAGCAGGCGGATCGGCACGTGCACCAACTGCTCCGGCCCGTGAGGAATTTCACCTTCGAACGTCAAGCTGTCGCCAGCCTCCATGCGGTACAGCTGATTGCCGTGCCGATAGATCAGTTCACCTTCCAGCAGGTGGAGGAATTCGGTGCCGGGGTGAGAGAAGGTCGGAAACTCTTCACTGGCGTCGTCCATGCTGACCATGTAGGCCTCGAAGCTCTTCTTCGGCCCACGGGTATGGTTGAGCAGATGGTACGTATGGCCTTTCTCGGTGCCGCGGCGCACCACTTCCATGCCCTGATCGGCCTTGACCAACAGCGCGCTGCCGTCCTGCTGGTCATATTCGCTGAACAACTTGGACAGTGGCAGGCCAAGCACGTCGCACAGACGGCTCAGGGTATCGAGGCTGGTGGACACCTGGGCATTTTCGATCTTGCTCAACATGCCCTGACTGATATCGGCAATCTTGGCCACGTCAGACAATTTCAGATCTTGGGCCTGGCGCTGGCGCTTGATCTGCAATCCCAGATATTGCTCAAGCTTGAGGCGCGGGGCGGTTTCGGTCGACATAGTCATCAGATCCTGCACACTTTCCGTTCAGTAATATTAGTTTCGCACTGAGAAAGTGCAAATGGCGCCTGCCCTGCGGGCAGTATTCCCACAGGGAAAAGAATATTCCCATATATACAGCACAAAAGCGCCTGTCACGGCGTTTCGACGTTTCACTCGCGAATCTGGCAAGGGCTTTGCATTCCTATTGGGAAAATAACTTTCTTTTTAGGAATAAAAAGACGGTCAAGGCCCATCCAGAATGTTTTGCCTTTCGCGAGGAGTGACCAGCAATGTTGCCAGCAGAAACCCAGCGCATCATCGACAAGCACGGGATCAAGTACGTGCTTGCGCAATTTGTGGATATTCACGGTGCGGCCAAGACCAAGTCGGTGCCGATCTGTGGGCTCAAGACCGTCGCCGAAGAGGGGGCGGGTTTTGCCGGTTTCGCGATCAGTGGCATGGGCATGGAGCCCCACGGTCCGGACTTCATGGCTCGCGGCGACTTGTCCACCCTGACCCCGGTGCCCTGGCAGCCGGGTTACGGGCGGGTGGTGTGCGTCGGCCACGTCGACGGTAAGCCGCATCCGTATGACAGCCGTTATGTGCTGCAGCAACAAGTGCAACGCCTGGAAGAAAAGGGCTGGACCCTCAACACCGGCCTGGAACCCGAGTTCAACCTGATGCGGCGCGACGAGCAGGGCAAGCTGCAATTGGTCGACCCCAGCGACAATCTCGACAAGCCTTGCTACGACTATAAAGGCTTGTCGCGCTCCCGCGTTTTCCTTGAGCGGCTGACCGAAGCCCTGCAGGCTGTGGACTTCGAGGTCTATCAAATTGACCACGAAGACGCCAACGGCCAGTTCGAGATCAACTACACCTACAGCGACGCCATGACCTCGGCGGATCGCTTCACGTTTTTCCGCATGGCCGCCGGCGAAATCGCCAATGACCTGGGCATGATCTGCTCGTTCATGCCCAAGCCCGACCCGAAGCGCGCCGGTAATGGCATGCACTTTCACCTGTCGATCAGCAGCGCCGACAACAAGAACCTGTTCCATGACGCCAGTGATCCGAGCGGCATGGGGCTGTCGAAACTGGCCTATCACTTCGCCGCGGGCCTGCTTGCCCACGGCCCGGCGCTGTGTGCCTTTGCCGCGCCGACGGTCAACTCCTACAAGCGTCTGGTGGTCGGTAATTCGTTGTCCGGCGCAACCTGGGCACCGGCCTTTATCGCCTTCGGCGCCAACAACCGTTCGGCCATGGTGAGAGTGCCTTACGGGCGCCTCGAATTCCGTCTGCCGGACGCTGGTTGCAACCCCTATCTGGTCAGCGCCGCGATCATCGCCGCCGGCCTGGATGGCATCGATCGGCAGCTGGAAATCGACCACGTCTGCAATGAAAACCTCTACAGCCTGAACCTCGAGCAGATCGCCGCGCGGGGCATCAAGACTCTGCCGCAATCGCTCAAGGAAGCCTGCGACGCGCTCGAAGCCGACCCATTGTTCGTCGAGGTGCTTGGCCCGCAGATCGTTGGCGAGTTCATCAAGCTCAAGCGCATGGAGTGGGTGGAATACAGCCGCCACGTATCCGATTGGGAGATCCAGCGCTACACCGAATTTTTCTGATTTTCCATTTTGACAACCATTCGGGCACCCGGCACGGCGCCGGGCGTTCACTGCCTCCGAAGGAGACTTGATATGTGTGGAATCGTAGGCCTTTATCTGAAAAATCCGCAGCTGGAATCCCAGCTCGGCAAGCTTTTCGAACCGATGTTGCAGGCCATGACCGATCGTGGCCCGGACAGTGCCGGCTTCGCCATTTACGGCGATGAAGTGGCGGACGGCTGGGTCAAGCTGACCTTGCAGGCGACCACCGAAGGCTTCGACTGGAAAACCCTGTTGGGCGAACTGGAAGGGCGCCTGGGCTGTTCGCTGGACTGGTTCCAGAACGCCAGTGCCGCGGTGTTGAAGATCCATGCCGAAGAGGCGCCGGTACGCCTGGCCCTCGCTGAACTGGCACCGAGCCTGCGCATCATGAGCGCCGGGCAAAGCATCGAAATCCTCAAGGGCATGGGCTTGCCCCAGGAAATTTCCCAACGCTTCGGCCTGGCCGGCATGAAGGGCAGCCACATCATCGGTCACACCCGCATGGCCACCGAAAGCGCGGTGACCATGGAAGGCAGCCATCCGTTTTCCACAGGCGCCGACCTGTGCCTGGTGCACAACGGTTCGTTGTCGAACCACTTCCGTCTGCGTCAGGAACTCAAGCGTGAAGGCATCCACTTCGAAACCGACAACGACACCGAAGTGGCCGCCGGCTACCTGACCTGGCGCCTGCAGCAGGGCGATTCATTGAAGGAAGCGCTGGATCACTCGCTGGAGGATCTCGACGGTTTCTTCACCTTCGCCATCGGCACCCGCAACGGTTTTGCGGTGATCCGCGACCCGGTCGCCTGCAAGCCGGCGATCCTTGCCGAGACGGACGACTACGTCGCCATGGCATCCGAGTATCAGGCCTTGTCGAGCCTGCCGGGAATCGAAAACGCCAGAATCTGGGAGCCTGCACCGGCCACTCTCTACATCTGGGAACGCGAGTCAGCTTAAGGAGCGCACACATGAAAACCATCGATCTTTCCACTGCCACCGTGCGTGACCTCAATCAGGCGCTGCACGATCAGGTCAATAACGTGATTGATCACGAGTGGGTGGTGACTCACTCCGATGGCAAGCACAACCTCGCGGTCGGGGTGAATGAAGCGGTGTCCATCGATATCCAGGGCCACGCCGGCTACTACTGCGCGGGGATGAATCAAAAGGCCTCGATCACCGTCCACGGCAACGTCGGTGTCGGGTGTGCCGAGAACATGATGTCCGGCTACGTCCGGGTCAAAGGCAGCGCCTCTCAGGCGGCCGGTGCCACGGCCCATGGCGGGTTGCTGGTGATTGAAGGCGACGCCGGGGCGCGTTGCGGGATTTCCATGAAGGGCATTGACATTGTTGTCGGCGGCAGCATCGGCCACATGAGCTGCTTCATGGGGCAGGCCGGTCGTCTGGTGGTCTGCGGCGACGCCGGCGATGCGCTGGGCGATTCGTTGTATGAAACCCACATCTACGTGAAAGGGACCGTTGAGTCCCTGGGTTCGGATTGCATCGAAAAAGAGATGCGTGCCGAGCACTTGGAGGAGCTGCAAGGGCTGCTCGACCGCGCCGGTTTCGAGCACAAGGCGGCTGACTTCAAGCGCTACGGTTCGGCCCGTCAGTTGTACAACTTCAAAGTCGATAACGCGTCCGCGTACTGATCCGCGCGAGGAGAATAGATATGAGCGACCCAATCAGCCAAAAAGCGCCTCCGGTACTGCGCGAGTCAGCCACCTTCGACCGCCTGACCATCCAGGAAATCCAGCGTGCCGCGGAAACCGGCATCTACGATATTCGCGGCGGTGGCACCAAGCGCAAACTGCCACATTTCGATGACCTGCTTCTGCTCGGCGCCAGCGTTTCGCGCTACCCGCTGGAAGGCTATCGGGAGAAGTGCGGTACCGATGTAATCCTCGGCAACCGCTTCGCCAAGAAGCCGATTCACCTGAAGATTCCGGTGACCATCGCCGGCATGAGCTTCGGTGCTTTGTCGGCCAATGCCAAGGAAGCCCTGGGCCGTGGCGCGACCATCGCCGGCACCAGCACCACGACCGGTGACGGCGGCATGACCCCGGAAGAACGCGGCCAGTCGCAGCATTTGGTGTATCAGTATTTGCCGTCCCGCTATGGCATGAACCCGGACGATCTGCGTAAGGCCGACGCCATTGAAATCGTCCTGGGGCAGGGCGCCAAACCCGGTGGCGGCGGTATGTTGCTGGGCATGAAAGTCACCGAGCGCGTGGCGGGTATGCGCACCTTGCCGATCGGTGTCGACCAGCGCAGCGCCTGCCGTCACCCGGACTGGACCGGCCCGGATGACCTGGCGATCAAGATTGCCGAGCTGCGGGAAATCACCGATTGGGAAAAACCGATCTACGTGAAGATCGGCGCCAGCCGGCCGTACTACGACGTGAAGTTGGCGGTAAAAGCCGGGGCTGACGTGATTGTGCTCGACGGTATGCAAGGCGGCACCGCAGCGACTCAGGAAGTGTTCATCGAACACGTCGGTATCCCGATTTTGTCGGCCATTCCGCAAGCGGTACAAGCTTTGCAAGAGATGGGCATGCATCGCAAGGTTCAGTTGATCGTTTCCGGAGGGATTCGCAACGGTGCCGACGTCGCCAAGGCGATGGCGCTGGGTGCGGATGCGGTGGCCATCGGGACGGCGGCGCTGATTGCCTTGGGTGATAACCATCCACGCCTGGACGAGGAACTGAAGAAAATCGGCTCGGCCGCCGGTTTCTACGATGACTGGCAAAACGGCCGCGACCCGGCCGGGATCACCACGCAGGACCCGGAGCTGTCCAAGCGTCTGGACCCGGTGGAAGGTGGTCGGCGTCTGGCCAACTACCTGCGCGTGCTGGTGCTGGAAGCCCAGACCATGGCCCGGGCTTGCGGCAAGTCGCACCTGCACAACCTCGATCCCGAGGATCTGGTGGCGCTGACGGTGGAGTCGGCTGCCATGGCGCGGGTGCCGCTGGCGGGAACCAACTGGATTCCGGGTTCCGGTTCCGGTTCTGGTTACTGAACCGCGGCTGATGACGCTCGTTCCCACGCTCTGCGTGGGAATGCCTCTTGGGACGCTCTGCGTCCCGCTTTTGTGACGCAGAGCGTCACGGGCTGCATTCCCACGCAGGAGCGTGGGAACGATCAGATCAAGGGGCCCACCAAGAGGCCCGTGCATACTCACTTTGCTCGCTGCCAGACACTTTCCATTCTTTTGCAGGAGCTTTGAAAATGGTCAATCGTCTTCTCGGCAAATCCCTTCTTGTCTTATTGGCGGCCGGCGCGCTCGCGCCGCTCGCCCAGGCGGCCGATGCACCCACCTTGAACACCGGCAGCACCGCCTGGATGGTGACCGCAGCGGTGCTGGTGCTGTTCATGTGTCTGCCGGGCCTCGCCTTGTTCTACGGAGGTCTGGTGCGGGCGAAAAACATGCTCTCGCTGTTCACCCAGTGCTTCGGCATCGCCGGCCTGGTCGGCGTGCTGTGGGTGATCTATGGCTACAGCATGGTGGTGGACAGCACCGGCATGGTCGAGGGACAGGTGACATTCAACAGTTTCGTCGGTGGTTTGAGTCGGGCATTTCTGGCTGGCATGACCCCGGAGAGCCTGGTCGGTGACATTCCGGAAGGCGTGTTTGTGACCTTCCAGATGACCTTCGCGATCATTACCCCGGCGCTGATTGCCGGTGCATTCGCCGAGCGCATGAAGTTCTCGGCGGCGCTGTGGTTCATGGCGCTGTGGTTTACCCTGGTTTATGCGCCCGTCGCCCATATGGTCTGGGGTGGTTCGGGCGCTTTGATGCATAACTGGGGTGTCCTCGATTTTGCCGGCGGCACTGCGGTGCATATCAATGCTGGCGTTGCCGCGTTGGCCGCGTGCCTGATTCTCGGCAAGCGCAAGGGTTACCAGAATACGCCAATGCCCGCCCACAACTTGAGCTTGACCATGGCCGGCGCGGCGATGCTCTGGGTCGGCTGGTTCGGCTTCAACATCGGTTCCGGCGGCGGTCTCAATGGCACTTCGGGCATTGTCATGCTCAATACGCAACTGGGGGCTTGCGCCGGGATTCTCGGCTGGATGTTCACCGAGTGGTTCAAGGTCGGTAAGCCGAGTGCTTTGGGCCTGGCCAGCGGTGCTTTGGCCGGTTTGGTCGGCATTACTCCGGCGTGTGCGTATGTGGGCGTCGGCGGCGCGTTGGCCATCGGTCTGCTGTGCGGGGTGTTCTGCTACTTGAGCGTCACTGTGCTGAAACGCCGCTTCGGATATGACGACAGCCTCGACGTGTTTGGCTTGCACGGCATCGGCGGAATGATTGGCGCGGTGTTGACTGGCGTTTTCTGTGTTCCGTCCCTGGGCGGACTGGTGGAAGGCGTGACCATGGGCGCTCAGGTTGTGGCGCAGATCAAGGGCGTGTTGCTGACGACGGTGTACTGCTTCGTCATCAGCTGGATCATTCTCAAGGTGATCAACGCGGTGATCGGCTTGCGTGCCGACGAGTCGGTGGAAGAGATGGGGCTGGACCTGGCCGAGCACAACGAGAGTGCCTATAACCATTGATCTTGATGGTTGATCGTTGTCTCGCTTGAACCACTGAAAACCCGGTTGGCATTACTGACCGGGTTTTTTGCGAAAGCGGCCTGATAGCCGACCTTTGTTTTGTTGTCTGAGTACATATCCGTTTCTGCGGTGATGGCTGCTGGCGGTTTCGCTTTTACAGCGAGTGACTTGGAAAAGCCCCAAGTAACCAAGGGCTCTTGCCCCGCCATTCGGTGCCTCGCTTAGGCTCGGCATGCCCTCACTCCGGCATTGCTCCGGGGGCCCGCCGCCATCGGCCATCCATGGCCGGGGGCGACTACCGCGGCATCCTTGCCGCGGTGCCCCCTGCGCAATGCCTGCGTTCGGCCTCTGGGAAAGGGGCGGCAGATCTGAAGCCAAAGCAACGGCAACGGCAACGGCAACGGCAACAGCAACAGCAAGATCAACAGCTTCGCGAGCAAGGCCGGGGGGGAGTGGGTGTACGCACGCTTCTCACCACTCAACAGGCCGAGCGTTAGCTCGCCTGCAGCTTTTGATCTTGATGCACCGCCCCCTCGAGAGGCCGAGTGGAGGTTCTGCGCAGTGGGCAACCCGGCATGGATGCCGGGTTAGCCGCCCCCGGCCATGGATGGCCGATGGCGGCGGGCCCACGGAGCAGGACCGGAGCGAGGGCATGGCGAGCCTAGGCGAGACACCGAACGAAAGGGGCAAGAGCCCTTGGTTACTTGGGGCTTTTCCAAGTGACCCGCCGTAAGGGCGGAACCTATAGCGGCCGTGACCGAAGAAACGGATATGTACTCGATCAACAAACCAGAGGCCGCCCAGCAGCACGCTGCAACTGACTGGCGATCAGGGTGTTCTTCAGCAGATAAGCAATGGTCATCGGCCCGACCCCACCGGGTACCGGCGTGATCGCGCTGGCAACGGTGCGCGCACTGGCGTAATTGACATCACCTACCAGCCGATGGCCGGTTTCGCTGGCAATGCGATTGATGCCGACATCGATCACCACCGCCCCGGCTTTGAGCCAGCTGGCGTCGATCAACTCTGGTCGACCCACCGCCGCGACCACGATGTCCGCCAACCTGCACAACGCCGGTGCATCGACACTGCGCGAGTGCACCACGCTGACCGAACAGTTGGCCTGCAACAACAGGGTCGCCATGGGTTTGCCGACAATGTTCGAACGACCGATGACCACCGCGTGCAAGCCGCTCAACTCACCGCAGGTTTCGTGCAGCAGACGCATGCAGCCGCTGGGCGTGCAGGGTGTCAGGACTTCGATGCCTTGCACCAGGCCGCCGACGTTTTCCCGATGAAAACCGTCCACGTCTTTGATCGGGTCGATGGCGTGAATCACTGCCGGCTCGTCGATATGTCCCGGCAGGGGCAACTGCACCAAAATGCCGTTCACCGTGACGTCGGCATTCAGTTGGGCAATCAGTTCCAGCACTTGCGCCTGGCTGGCGTCGTCCGGCAGACGGTATTCAAGGGAGCGAATCCCGACTTCTTTGGCCCGCAGCAATTTGTTGCGCACATAGACCTCGCTGGCCGGGTCTTCACCGACGAGCAGTACGGCCAGGGCGGGGTAAATCTGCTGTCCGGCCAGGACCAGAAGCTCTTCTCGAACTTCGTCGAGAACCTGGGCAGAGATGGCTTTGCCGTCGATAACACGGGCAAGTGCAGGGGTGGTGCTGATCAAAAGAGTCACCGTCGTCTTGATTGATAGGGGGGCGAAGTGATCATCGAGGCGTCGTTGCGCCCCGATGATCCATCAGAGACCAGCAGGCAAGGGCGCTCAGGCTACCAGTTGATGGCAACCGTACACCACCAGTACACCCGCGATTAGCGTGGCATAAGGCAACCAGCCGGCGCGTTTTTGACCGGCATCGGTCTGAATGTACAGGTCGCTGAGCATCGCTTCAGGGAAGCGTCCCTTGTCCTGCACATAGTGCCGGAAGCAGAACACCGGAAGGATCAACAACGCCAGCAACAGGCCGGTCACCAGGGTGCCGGCGCCCCAGATATCGGCTCCCAGCCCCATGCACGCCAGGTTGACAAAGCTCAGTACGCCACCCGCGACCAACAGCACGGTCGGGGCCTTGTACGGGCGTATCCAGTCGGGACGGTCCAGGCGATGGATCCAGCCGGCATTGAGGTTAAGAAAGTTGAAGATGATGTAGCTGACGTTGGACGCGGCCAGCACGAACACATAATCGGACATCAGCAACAGCAGCAGGTTGAACGACAAGTCGGTCCACATCGCTGCGGTAGGCGCGCCGTGTTCGTTGGTGCGCCCCAGGTATTTCGGCAACCAGCCATCCACCGATGCCTGATACAGAGTGCGCGAGGAGCCGGACATCGAGGTCATGATCGCCAGCAACGTGGCCAGGACCAACATGATCAGCACGATGTTGGCCACCAGCTTGCCGCCGCCGATGCTGTCCGCCATGACCTGGCCGACGCCCATGCCGCTGTAGATCGCCGGCGACAACAGACCGTTGTAGACCGCCGGTGTGACCACCGTGCCGCTGGCATCCAGCACCGCCGGGGTCACCAGCTGTCCGAGACCGAGGCTGCCCTGAAACGCGAGGGGCACCAGGGTGAACACCAGAATGCACAGCAGGCCGGCGTAAAAAATGGCCTTGAACGTGTCACGCTTAGGGTCCTTGAATTCCCGGGTGTAGCACACCGCGGTTTCGAAGCCGTAAGTGGACCATGCGGCCATGAACAGGCCGCCGGCCATCAACGACCAGCCGGACATGTCCCATGGCCCGTCGATCACTTGCCCGGCCGCGTCATGGGCCAGCGGGTACAAAGGCAGGAAGTTGGCCTGGGCCGCGTCCCCGGTGAACAACGGCACCACGCCCACCAGCAACAGAGGAATCAGCGAGGTCACGCCAAGCACCAGGGTCAGGCGTGCCGAGCGCAAGATGCCGCCATGCTGCACGGCGAACACTGTCAGTAAAATCAGCAGGCCGATGGCGAACGTCGCGTTGATCCGTAGCGACAGGCCGCTCTTGACCCAGCCCAGGTCAAGCAGGGTCAGTTGCCA
This sequence comes from Pseudomonas lyxosi, assembly GCF_047758685.1. Taxonomy (NCBI): domain Bacteria; kingdom Pseudomonadati; phylum Pseudomonadota; class Gammaproteobacteria; order Pseudomonadales; family Pseudomonadaceae; genus Pseudomonas; species Pseudomonas lyxosi. Next base: position 5,464,440 of record NZ_CP180481.1, on the reverse strand, counting down.
GGTATTGATCAGCGCATCAGCGGGGAACAATGCGGTGAGGATGTAACCGGCTGCCAGCCCCGAGCCAATGGACAAAACCGGGGACCAGGCCAGCCAGTTGCACCACACCGAGACCGGTGCGATCAGCTTGCTGTAGCGCACCCAGGCGACTGCACCGTAGACCGACGCGCCACCGGATTTGTGTGGGAACAACCCGGCGATTTCGGCATAGGTGAAGGCCTGGATGAAGCCGAACAGAATCGACACAATCCAGACGATCCAGGCCGGTTTGCCTACCGTGGCGGCAATTGCGCCGATAGAGAACAGGACCAGGGCGGGCACGCCACTGGCGACCCAGAAAGCCCCGCGCCAATCGATCTTGCGGTGCAGGCTGCCCACTGAGCTGGCGGCCTGCGGTACGGCCTCGAACGTAGTCGCTTCCATCTTCGTATTCCCATGTCTGAGTAGAGTGGTAGTGGGGCAGTCAAAGTCGGGTGGCGCTTAAGCTCATGTGATCGATCAACTGCGTACCCGGCTCTTGTCCGGGTCGTAGAAAATCGCTGCGGTGACCGTGGCGCTGATGCGCTTCTGCAGGCCATCGACTTTGCCAATCTCCAACGCTGTGCCGACGTCGGCGCAGGCCACGTCCACCCGGCACAGCGCGATATTGCTGGCCAGCAGCGGCGAGCGGCAGGCACTGGTGATGACCCCGACCTGGGCTCGGCCGCGGTACACCGGGTCGCCGTGGTGGACGCCTTCATTGCCGCTCAGTTGCAGGCCCACCAGCTTGTGAGCGGGATGAGCGCTGCGCCGTAGCAGGGCGTCGCGGCCGATGAAGTCATCGGTTTTGCCTTTCAACGGAACGGAAAAGCCGATACCGGCCTCGAACGGATCGGTCTGGTCGCTGAACTCGTAACCGGCAAAAATCAGCCCGGCTTCGATGCGCAGCATGTCCAGCGCTTCCAGGCCCAGCGGCACCAGGCCCAAAGGTTGGCCCAGTTGCCAGATCCGGTCCCAGACCCGCTCGGCATCCTCGGGCTGGCACCAGACTTCGTAGCCCAGTTCGCCGGTGTAGCCGGTGCGCGAGATCATCAGCGGGCAGCCGTCGTAACCGTCCAGGCGGCCCACCAGGAAACGGAACCAGCCCAGGGTTTCCAGACTCGGCTGGTTGGGCGCGGTCCAGATCATTTGTTTGAGTAGCTCGCGGCTCATCGGGCCTTGCACCGCCAAGTTGTGAATCTGCTCGCTGGCGGATTTGACCCAGACCTTCATCCCGAGCTTTTGCGCCTGTTCGCGCAGCCAGACACCGGCGTAATCCTCGCCGCAGATCCAGCGAAAGTTGTCCGGGCCCAGGCGCAGCAGGGTGCCGTCGTCGAGCATGCCGCCGTGCTCGTGACACATCGCCGAATACACCACTTGACCCACCGCCAGGCGCCGCACATCGCGGGTCAGGCAGTACTGCAACAAGGCTTCCGCGTCGGGGCCGATGATTTCGAATTTGCGCAGGGCGGTCAGGTCCATCACCGCCACTCGCTCGCGGCAACCAAGGTATTCCTCGATTGCGCCATAGCCGTCATAGCGCAGCGGCAGCCACCAGTTGCGGTAGTCGACGAAGCTGCCGGTCAAGGCGCTGGTGCGTGAGTGAAACGCGGACTCACGGGTGAGTATCGGGTCGGCATCGGCCGTGGTTCGAGTGCTCATGGCGATGGAAAAACGCTCCTTTTCGCTGTAGATGCGGATATGGATATCGGTCGGGTTCCAGCCATTGGCCGGGTCGATGTCATCCGGGCACGAGGTACTGCCGCACAGCAGGTCGGTCATGGCCCGCAGCAGCACGTAGTCGCCGGGGCGCGACCAGGGTTCATCGAGGGTCATCTGCTGGTGCGCGTCGATTCCGGTATTGAAAAAGAAATTGATCGCCGGCCAGCCATTGCGGGCCTTGACCCCATGGGATGCGAGCACTCGGCTGAGGTTGTCGCTGCAGTTGTCGTGCCCGAAGTAGCCATGGCTCTCGTAGTAGCGCGCGGCGCAGGCCAGGGCGAAGGAATCGTGGCGGCCGACGGTGTCACGCACCACCTCGAGCATCGGTTGCATCTGTCGGTCGAAAAACTTTGAGAACAGTCCTGGTGCCGGGTAGGCGCTGCCGTTCAGGGTGCGGGTCACGGTCTGGTCAAGGTCCAGTTCCAGACCGCGATCCAGTGCCCGCCGATCCAGAGCGACGAAGTCCGAGCACTGGCGACCGGCGACATCCAGCACCTGCACGTACTGACCTTTGCCGACGGTGTAGCTGTGGGCGGTGCCGGCGCCGATGGTGAACTCGTCCAGCAGCTCACCCAGCGGCTCGGGCAAGTGTGGCAGCAGCAGGGGCGAGGGATTGGCCCGTGTCACCAGCAGTCGCAGCTCGCTGGGCCGATACTGGCGGTCGACGGCCGTTGGCCCGGCGGGTGCCGCGACGATCACTAGCAGCTCATCGCTGGCGACGAAGTGACGGCTGAAGTCGGCAGGGCTTTCCTCGTCCCAGAGTGACGCGGCGCTGGGCAGGTGATGTGGATCAATCGCACGTCGGCTCAGCGCCTGGCCAATGCGACGCGATTGCAAGGTCGGCTCGGCGAGCCGTGCGCCGATGAACCCGCAGGCCGTCGAACCGCTCAGCGCCCAGGCCGCCAGGGCGCTGCGGCCCAGCGTATCGACGGCCAGCAATTCGCAGGGTTGCCGGCCTTCGAGGTCGATCACCTGAAGGCTGTCGCCGGGCTGCAACGCGACAAGGGTCAGGCCGCCGGCGGCCACTCGATAGCGCTCCAGGGCCGGGGCCCGGGCAAAGAGTCCGGGCTCCCGCGGGCGGGAAACACGAGGTGCATTCATGGTGGGGCTCCCGGGTCAACCGATCGACTTGACGGACATCGGCGGTTCAGCGAGGTACGCCGCCATGGAATCGTCCAGGGCATGCAACCAAGGCGTGTGGTGGGGTGGCGACTGGGTGCCGGTCATCAGCGATCGGTAGGATTTGTCGCGGTAACCCATGATGTTGTGGGCCTTGTCGTGCTTCCAGTGCAGGAAGGTGTCGTTGACCCCGGCGATATCAAAGTTCGGGTAGTCGGTGGCGTCCACCAGTTGCTGGATATAGGCACCCTGGTATTCGAACATCTGCTGGTTGGTTTCAAGCTGCTGTTCGCGGGCATGCCATTCCTGGATATCGGCGGCCCTTCGTGTCTGGTCGGGTAGAGCGATGCGTTGCAGGATCACGTCGCGGGCGTACCAGGCCTGGGCATCGAACATGTTGAACGAGTACCACTGGTCCTGCATGCCGAGGTAGATCAGTTGCGGATTGGGCTGCCAGAAAATGCCTTTGTACAGGTTCATCGGCCACAGTCGGTTGTCAGTCTTGAGGCACAGTTCGTCCGGCAGGAAGGGGAAGTGATGTTTGTAGCCGGTGCAGAGGATCACTGCATCGATGTGCTTGTGGGTGCCGTCGATAAAGTACGCGCGGTTTTTTTCCAGGCGTTGCAACAGCGGCTTTTCTTCCCAGTTGGCGGGCCAGTCATAGCCCATGGGCGCGGTGCGGTAGCAGCTGGTGATACTGCGGGCGCCGTATTTGTAGCACTGGGAACCGATATCTTCGGCGGAATAGCTACTGCCGACAATCAGCAGATCCTTGCCCTTGAACTCCAGCGCCTCGCGGAAATCATGGGCGTGCAGGATACGCCCGCCGAACTGCTCGAACCCGGGGAAGTGCGGCATCTTCGGCGTCGAAAAATGCCCGCAGGCGTTTATCACATAGTCGAACTCTTCCGAAGTCCGGGTATCGCTGCCATGGTCGTGTGCGACCACCGTGAAGCGGCGAGTCTCTTCGCTAAAGGTGACTTGGCGCACCACATTGTTGAAACGGATGTAGTCGCGAACCCCGGCTTTTTCGACGCGACCCTTGATGTAGTCCCACAGCACTTCCCGTGGCGGATACGAGCCGATAGGGCGTCCAAAATGTTCCTCGAAGCTGTAGTCGGCGAACTCGAGGCACTCTTTCGGTCCGTTGGACCACAAATAGCGGTACATGCTGCCGTGGACCGGTTCGCCGTTCTCGTCCAGGCCGGTGCGCCATGTGTAATTCCACATGCCGCCCCAGTCTTGCTGTTTTTCGTAGCAGACCAGTTCCGGGATGGGCGTTCCCTGGTCCCTGGCCGATTGAAATGCCCGCAGTTGAGCCATGCCGCAAGGGCCGGCGCCGATGATTGCTACGCGTGTGGTCATGGTCGTCTCTCGTGGCTGTATCTCGTGGCTATGGATCGGAAAAGGGCTCGCTCAGCGAAAAATCACCGTCTTGTCCTGGTTGATGAACACCCGGTGTTCCAGGTGGTATTTCAGGGCTTTGGAAAGCGCTACGGTTTCGGTGTCGCGGCCGATGGCGACCAGCGCATCGGGCAGGTAGGTGTGATCGACTCGCTGGATTTCCTGCTCGATGATCGGGCCTTCGTCGAGGTCGCTGGTGACGTAGTGGGCGGTGGCGCCGATCAGCTTCACGCCACGGTCGTAGGCCTGGTGATAGGGTTTGGCACCCTTGAAACCGGGTAGGAACGAGTGATGGATATTGATGGCCCGGCCGGACAGCTGCTGGCACAGACCGTCAGACAGAATTTGCATGTAGCGGGCGAGTACCACCAGGTCGGTCTGGGTGTCCTCGACGATGCGCATCAACTCGGCTTCCTGGCTGGCCTTGCTGTCCTTGTTGACCGGCAGGTAGATAAAGCGAATACCTTCGCGTTCAGCCATGGCCCGCAGGTCCAGGTGGTTGGAAACCACGGCGGTGATGTGCATGTCCATCTCGCCCTTGCGGTGCCGGTACAGCAGGTCGGTCAGGCAGTGGTCGAACTTGCTGACCATCAGCAGCACGCGGGTCGGCTGACTGCTGCAGAACAGCTGCCACTGCATGTCGAAGCCGCCGGCCAAGTCGCCTAGACCTTCGCGCAGAGCACCGACATCGCCGGTCACGCCGGTGTTGAAGCGGAACACCGCGCGCATGAAAAACTGCCCGGTGAACTCGTCGTCGAATTGCGCCAGCTCGCTGATGTAGCACTGCTGTCCGGCCAGACAGGTGGTGATCGCGGCAACGATGCCGGACGCTGCCGGGCAATTGATCTTGAGGATGTAATGCTCGTTGGAAGTGTCCATCGAAGGTCCCTTGGATAAAGTGGTTGGAGGCTCAGCCCTTGGCCGTGCGCTTGGTTTTTTCCGGATCGTCGAAGGGCAGGGCGTGGGTCACGGCGGCGCTTTCCTGACTGCCGCGCACCTGCAGGGCAATGCCTGGGACCGAGCAGTCGACGCTCATGCGGGCGATGGCCATCGAGCGTTTGCTCAAGCGCGAATACATGCCGCAGGTGATCACTCCGACTTGCTGGTTGCCTTGCCACAGGGTGTCGCCGGCTTCGGCGGCGCGCACGCCTTCGAGCAACACGCCGGTGATTTTGAAGCGCTCCTGGCCGCGCAGGCGAAAGTGTTCTTCGGCGCCGCGGAATTCGCGCTTGTCCGGGGAGACAGTGAAATCCAGGCCCATTTCCCACAGGGTGTCGCCCGCCTTCTGATCGGCGAAGGGGTACATCTGCGAGTTGTCGTAGGGGAAAAACATCAGCGAGCTTTCCACCCGCAACCAGTCCAGGGCGGTGAAGGCGCACGGGATGATGCCCAGGCCCGCGCCTTGTTCAAGGATCGTGTCCCACAGCGCCGGGGCATCGGCGGCCTTGCAGAAAATCTCGTAGCCGCGCTCGCCGGTGTAACCGGTGCGAGAGATCATCACCGGACGGTCGAACAGGCGGGTTTGCAGGTGATGGAAGTAAGGCAGTTGACGGATCCCTGGCACGTGCTCGGCGAGAAAGTCCACCGCCAGCGGCCCTTGTAGCGACAGGTCGTGCAGGTCGTCATCGAACAGCACCGCCACTTGCCGGCCCTGGGATGAGCGCACCAGCATTTCGTGGCCGCTGCCGGCACCGTGCACCACCATGAACGCGTTAGGTCCGGTCCGGTAGACGATGCAGTCATCGACGAATTTGCCTTCCTCGTCGAGCATCGAGGCGTACACCGACTTGCCGGGGTAGAGCTTGGCGATGTCGCGGGTGGTCGCCCATTGCAGCAGGCTCTCGGCGTGGGGGCCAACGTAGTGGACTTTTTTCAGCCCGGACACGTCCATCAGCCCGGCCCGGGTGCGGATCGCCTGATGGTGATCGGCGAGGTCGCTGTCGTAGGTCCAGGCAGTGCCCATGCCGTTCCAGTCTTCGAGGTTCGAGCCGAGTGCGCGGTGCCGTTCGGCCAGTGCAGAAATACGCCATGAATGCGCCATGTGAAGATCCTTGTCGGTGAGAGTGGGTCAGGGTTCAGGCTTGCGGATCGAAGCGGCTCAGCCACTCGACCAGGGTCTGTCGGTAGCGGCTCATGCCCTTGTAGTCGGCGATCGGCTCGGGCAGGTCGCGCAGCACACGGTGCAGGCGGCAGCCCCAGCCGGGCTGAGTGACCAGTTCCTGCATGCTGATCAGGTAGGTGCGGATGCTGAACATCACCGCGTTGCTGCGGGGCAGACGGACCATCACTTGCAACTCGACCCGCAAGTGAACCTGTTGCCCGACGTTCTCGGCGGTAATGCGGCCGCGGTCGGCGCCCCATTCATGGAAAGTCTCGGGGGAGGAGTCCAGGCGCGGGTTGATGGTCAGCGTCCAGTTCAGACGCCGCACCGGCTGCCCCACCTGCAGGTTGAGCAGGTACTTCAGCGCGCGGTCGAAGATGCCCATCTGGTGGGCCATGGGCACCGGCGAATGCCACTGCTTGAAACTCATGCCGGCGTCGAAGGCCAGGGACCAGTCGGCCGGGCTGGTGACCAGGCCGGCGTCCATGTACAGATCGCCGTCGCGTTGATCGAGCAGGGCGAAATCCCCCTGCACCTGTCGGCCAATGAACTCCAGCGGTTCGCAAGGCAGGGTCGCGGCATCACCGAACACAAAGCGCTGATCGATATCCAGCAGGGTGTTGCGCCAATGCCAGTGTTCAGCGTCACGCTCAAGGGTGAACCACTGCGGATAGTCGGCGGCCAGGTGCTCCATGAGCATCTGCAGCGCATCCCAGGCCGCCACTTGCATGTGCGGCATCACCAGGTAGCGGCGCGGATCCTTGTCCAGCACCAGGGCGCGTTCGGCCATTTCCGAGCGGTAGTGTTCGTCGATGTCGAACCCGTGCTGGTAGATCGAGCCGGGATCCCGGGAAGTCGCTGGTTCGATGTTCACCGAATACAGGTAGCTGTCCTCGGTGAAGGGGAAAGGGAAACGACTGATGGCAGCTGGGCTGTTGCGAAAGCTGAAATCGTCTCGATAGCTCTGCACGGGGCTTAGTTGAATGGTCATGGTCGACTCCTAAAGATCCAGCGAAACGGTAGGGCCGCAGCCGCGGGAGACACAGGGCATGAGAAAGTCGGCCTGCTCGGCGGGGCTCAGGAAACTGTCGCGGTGTTCGATGTCGCCGCCCACGTGGCGGGTCATGCATTGGCCACAGACCCCGCCACGGCACAGGTTGGGGATCTGCAGCCCAGCGGATTCCAGGGCTTCGAGCAGACTTTGATCGGTGCCGACCCGCAGGCGCCGGCCGCTGCGCAGCAGTTCCAGCTCGAAGGGGCGGCCCGGTTGTGCGGCATTGAACGCTTCCCAGTGCACGCGACTGGGCGGCCAGCCAAGTGCCTTGGCCTGTTGCCGAACCGCGTCGAGCAACGGTTGCGGGCCGCAGGTGTAAAGGTGGCTGCCCAGCGGTCGATCACGCAGGATCCGGCTCAGGTCCGGGCGGCTGGCGTAGGTGTGCAGGCGCGATCCCAGCCGCTGTTGCAACGCCTCGACATAGGCATCGCTCAGGCCCGGACGACAGAGGTAGTGCAATTCGAAGTGAGCCTGGCGTTGTTCCAGGGCCGCGATGTAGGCCATGAACGGCGTGATGCCGATGCCTCCGGCGATCAGGATGTGCAGGCTGGCGGTCGAGTGCAGGGCGAACAGATTGGCCGGTGGCGAAATCTGCAGCGTGTCGCCGATCTGGACCTGCCGATGCAGGTAGTGCGAGCCGCCGCGGGAGACTTCCTGCAGGCGCACGGCGATGCGGTAATGGCGGTTGTCCGCAGGGTCGCTGGTCAGTGAATAGGCATTGCGCACCTTGCCTTCGGCTAGCGGCAGGTGAACCTGCACATGACTGCCGGGGGAGAATGCCGGCAGGGGCTTGGCGCACGTCTGCAGGGTAAATTCGCGCACCACTGGGGTAAGCATCCTCGCCGCACTGACCCGCACCTCGATGACGGCGCTCATGACCGGACTCCGGCGTAAGGCTGGTCGGGGTCGGTGCAGACGCCGAGGTACGCCCCGAGGCGTCGGGAAAAGTGTTCGCGGACTTCCAGCCCGACGGCGCAACCGATGCAGCTCAGCAGCGGCTCCGGCCCGGCGGCCTGAGTCAGGCCGCAGTGCACGCAATACACCAGGCGCTGGCCGGCAATCGTACGGGTGATGTCGATCTCGTCATCTTCCAGTCCGGCGCTGCGGGCCTCGCCGTGGATACGCCAGATAAAGGCCTCGTCGCCCATGATGTAGAGATGGCTGCCGACGGTGGCGCTAACCAGCACCTGATGCAGGCGGCGGGAAAAGTCGGCGCTCTCGCCATTCAGCACCAAGGGCTGTTCCAGTTCCCCGACAAAGGGCGTGCAGACGGCCGCCGATTGCATGACCACGATGTGCCGGGTGACGCTTTCACGAGGCAGCGGTTGGCGATAGCACGGGAGGCTGTGAAGTCGGTCCGGGGCGGCGCTGTGTCTATCCGTCATGTGAGCTTTCCTGGCGTTGAACTGGGAATTTGTTTCCTGTTGGGGAAGATACTTTCCTATGGGGAAAATCTTCTCAATCCGGAAAAAGGGCTATGCCTTTGGAGATAAGCCCTGAACAACGCCTGTCCGGGGCATGGAAGTTGCTGGTCTTTGTTCAAGGCTGAGCAACCGGACGGGGAGTTATCGATAGTGCGAACACAACCGCAGTGGTGGCCGCTCTGGTTGGGGCGTATCCGCCCCGAACAGGCACGCAGCGTGCGCAAACTACTGACCGGATTGCCCTTGTGTCAGGTGCACGCTGACGGTGCCTTGTCAGGTTTTCTGGACCGTTTCGAAGCAGTGTTGCCGACCTGCAAGCTGAATCTGATCCTGGGCGGCGAAGACCTGGGGCCGGCGCGGCGCGGATTGATCGAGGGCTGCCAGGACGTGGAACGCTGCCCTTGGCGCGATTCAACACTGGATGATGTGGCTCAGGTCTGTGGCCCTTGTCGGCAACGGGGCGTTCATCGCCTGGTGTGTGCCTTGCCGCAAAGTGATGATTCGAGCAAAGGGGTGTTGTTGCTGGATACCCCACAACCGGTCCACGCAAGCTGGCGCCAGTTGTTGGAAGAGGCGGCGCAGGCGGTCGGCGTCACCGTGCGTTTGCGCTGCTACACCCGTGAGCAACAGCGCAAACAGGCGACCTCCCGGCACGGCGCCCTGGCTCGTGAGTTGCACGATTCGGTGGCTCAGCAGTTGGGTTATCTGTCATTCCAGGCGCGTTTGCTGCAGTCGCAGTTGGGCGAGCCTGCGCACGCCAACGCCGCGTTGCAGGAACTGTGCGGCGGCTTGAGTCAGTTGCAGCGTCAGGTGCGGGAGCTGATTACCAGCGCTCGTCTGACCATGGACGGGCGCTCGCTGCGTCAGGCTCTGGCCGACTCTGTCGCTGAGTTCTCGCGGCGCTGCATCATCGTTTTTGAACTGGACAATCGCCTGACTGATGATGCTTTGAGCCCGGAAACCGAATTGCAGATTCTGCAGATCATTCGCGAGGCACTGGCCAACGCGGTACGCCATTCCCATGCACGGCATGTGCGCATCGAGTTGCGGCAAAACCAGGACGGTGAAGCCTGCGTATCGGTGGAGGATGACGGCATCGGACTGAGCCCGGCGTCAGGGGAGGAAAACCATTTCGGCCTGGCGATTATCCGCGAGCGCGCCGCGAGCATTGGCGCCCGACTGACCATTGAGGCGATCCGCCCGCACGGGGTTCGCGTACACCTTGGCCTTCGCCGCCACCAAGACCTGCCACAGGGGAGTTTCGATGGACTGCACGACCTTATTACTGATCGATGATCACCCGTTGTTTCGCAAAGGCCTGGCACAGCTGTTCGGTGCCAGCGACGACTTCGAAGTGGTGGGGCAGGCCGCCAGCGGCCGCGAAGGCATCAACCTGGCCGTGAGCCTGGCACCGCAGCAGGTCTTGCTGGATCTGCACATGCCCGGCTTGAGCGGTTTGCAGGTGCTCGATGAACTGCGTCAGTTGCGCCTCGACTGTCAAGTGGTGGTGCTCACCGCATCGATGGATCGCGCCGAGCTGTTGACGGCCCTGCGCCTGGGCGCCAGTGGTTATGTGCTCAAGGAAACCGAGCCTGATGCGTTGTTGGCTTACATGCGCAATTGCCACAAGGGCGCGATCGTTCTGGATTCAACCCTGATTGCGCTGCTGGCCGATCAGGGCCAGTCGGTGACCCGGCCTGCGCACGATTCGGATCCGCTCGACACCGGCAACCTGACCGAGCGTGAGGGGCAGACTCTGGCCCTGATCGCCGCCGGCATGAGCAATAAACAGATCGGCCGGGAACTGGGGATCAGCGATGGCACGGTGAAGATCTATGTGAGGAATCTCTTGCAGAAGCTCAGCCTGCACTCGCGCCTGGAGCTGGCTGCGTGGGTGCACAACGGCGCGTCGGTAAGACACGAGGAGCGTCATTAGATGATGGAACGGCCAGAGGCATTAGTGCAGACACTGCCCTTGCACCTGATGGATCGCTTTCCTGCGGCGTTGCTCGAACTGCGCGATAACGGTCAGATCGCCCACTTCAACCTGGCCTGGGTCGAGCTGATGGATCTGCCGGGTACGGAACGCAACCTCATCGACTATGTGCACCACGAAGACCGTTCGTTGTGGCGTCAGGCCCTGCATGAACTGCGTCGGCGCCCCGAAACCTCCTTCAACCAGCGGCTGCGTTTTGTTCATCCTTCGGGGGAACTGCGTTGGTTCGACGTCAGCCTGAAGCGCGGGCTTCAGGCTTTCTATCTGGTGGCCGGCGACATCACTGCGCACAAGCGGCGCGAGATTGCCTTGCAGGCCAGCCAGCGCAGCAGCATGAGCCTGCTCGACAGCATGCCGGGGCTGATCTATCGCGGCCGCAACAACCGCGACTGGACCATGGAATTCGTCAGTGCCGGTTGCCTGCAACTGACCGGGTATCCACCGGAGCGGCTGGTGGACAACCATGAGTTCACCTACAACAGCCTGATCCTGGCCCAGGATGCCGACTACGTCTGGCGCGAGGTGCAATATGCCCTGTCACGGCAGGAACCGTTCGAACTCAATTACCGGATACGCTGCGCAGATCAGTCGATCAAGCATGTTTGGGAAAAGGGTGTGGGGATTTATGCCGACACCCGGGAAGTGCTGGGTATCGAGGGCGCGATTTTCGAGCGCAGGGCGGGTCAGCCCTGAGTCGATTCATTGGGTAGTTGAGATCTGTAAAACACAGCAGATCAACTGTGGGAGCAAGCTCGCTCCCACATTAAATCAACGAAACGCGGGAACGACCTGCTTGATAAACAGCTCCAGGGATTTTTTCTTCTCCGCGTGGGGCAGGCTGTTATCGCACCAGAAGCTGAACTCGTCGACCCCCAGTTCCTGGTAATACTTGATGCGCGGGATGATTTCTTCCGGGGTGCCGATCATGGCGGTCTTGTGCAGGCTCTCCAGTTTGAACTCCGGACGTTCGGCGAACTTCTCTTCCGGGCTCGGTGCCAGGAAGCCGTTGACCGGCACTTCCTTGTTGCCGAACCAGGCATCGAACGTGCGATAGAACCTGGAGATCGCCTTGGCCCCGACTTTCCAGCCGTCCGGGTCATCGGCCGCGTGGACGTGGGTGTGACGCAGCACCATCAGTTGCGGGCGTGGTACGTCCGGGTTGTTGTCCAGGGCCGCCTGGAATTTGTTCTTCAGGTCGAGGACTTCTTCGTCACCCTTCATCAGCGGCGTGACCATGACGTTGCAGCCGTTGGCCACGGCGAAGTTATGCGAGTCCGGGTCGCGGGCGGCGATCCACATCGGCGGATTGGGCTTCTGGATCGGCTTCGGCACGCTGGTGGACGTCGGGAATTTCCAGATATCGCCATCGTGAGCGTAATCGCCTTGCCACAGGGCGCGCACCACCGGAACCATCTCGCGCAGTGCTTGACCGCCGGAGGAGGCGGGCATGCCGCCGGCCATGCGGTCGAACTCCACCTGATAGGCGCCACGGGCCAGACCGACTTCCATGCGACCGTTACTGATCACGTCCAGCAGTGCGCATTCGCCGGCGACCCGCAACGGGTGCCAGAACGGCGCGATGATGGTGCCGGCGCCGAGGTGAATGGTGGTGGTTTTGGCCGCCAGGTAGGCCAGCAGCGGCATCGGGCTTGGCGAGATGGTGTATTCCATGGCGTGGTGTTCGCCGATCCAGACAGTGCTGAAACCGCCGGCTTCGGCCATCAGGGTCAGTTCGGTCAAGTCTTCGAACAGCTGACGGTGGCTGACGCTTTCGTCCCAACGTTCCATGTGCACGAACAGGGAAAACTTCATGACGCTTACCTCGGATCTTTTGTTGTTGGCCGGTCGATCGAGAGTCGACCGGGCTGATTATTGGAGTCTGGATATTCGCAATGTACGCAAGCTATCTCTGAGTATTGTCGAATCAGGCGAGCACGGGCAGGGCGCCCATTTTTCCGTGGCAATACACCAGTGGCCCGGCGTTGTGCTGGGGCACGATCAGGTTCTTCACCGCGCCGACCATGATCGCGTGGTCGCCCCCTTCATATTCGCGCCACAGCTCGCATTCGATCACCGCCGTAGCATTGGCCAGAATCGGGTTACCCAGTTCGCTCAAGGTCCATTCGATGCCTTGCGCCTTGTCTTTGCCTTTGCGTGCGAAGGCATAGGCTTCGCTCTGCTGGCCGCCGGACAGGACGTGAATGGCAAAGCGTTTGTTCTTGATCAGTACTGGATAGGAATCGGAGCTGTAGTTGGGGCAGAACAGCACCAGGGCCGGGTCCATGGACAGCGAGCTGAAGGCGCTGGCGGTCAGGCCGACGATTTGGCCGTCGTCATCCAGCGTGGTGATCACGGTCACGCCGGACGGAAACGAACCCATCACTTGTTTGTAGATGGCGGCATCGATCATGGGACGGTCCTCTGGCGGTGTAATGCGGTTTTTATGTGTTTGTAGGTCTGATGGTATACCGTAATACATAGTTTGCAAGGGCTTTTTTTTCGACCCGATAAACGTGCTCCTTGGGTCTTTAAGTCAATGTTTACGGGGCTTTTAACCCGTCTCTGCGGGCGCTGAGGCGCCACGATTACGAGGCAGATGGGCGCTAAAAGACCGGATCAGTCTTGTTTAAAAGATGGAATACCATAATATGGCCGGCATCTGAGGGGTAGCCGAAGAGCTCCCCCGGTTTGGCTTCGTACAACTATAAGATCAGACAAACTAGAGTTCATGCACATGTCCCAGATGTCCCGGCAAGACCCCCTGATCGAGAATCACACGGTCGATTACGTCCCACTCGCGGAACGCCACGGGAAGGCCCGCGACCTTTTCACATTATGGTTCAGCACCAACATCGCGCCGTTGCCCATCGTGACTGGCGCCATGGTGGTTCAAGTGTTCCACCTTGATCTGTTCTGGGGGCTGTTGGCGATTGCGCTCGGGCATATGGTCGGCGGTCTGGTGATTGCCCTCGCGTCGGCTCAAGGTCCGCGCATGGGGATTCCGCAGATGGTGCAGAGCCGCGGCCAGTTCGGTCGTTATGGTGCGCTGCTGATCGTGTTCTTTGCGGCGATCATCTACATCGGTTTTTTCATCTCCAACATCGTGCTGGCCGGCAAGTCCATTGTCGGCATTGCACCTTCGGTTCCGGTGCCGGCGAGCATCCTCATCGGCGCCTTGAGCGCCACCGCGATCGGGGTGATCGGTTACCGCTTCATTCACACCCTTAACCGCATCGGGACCTGGGTCATGGGCAGTGCCTTGCTTGCCGGTTTCCTTTACATCTTCGCCCATGACCTGCCGGCGGACTTCTTCACCCGCGGCGGTTTCAACCTGTCGGGCTGGCTTGCAACGGTGTCGTTGGGGATCATCTGGCAGATCAGTTTCTCGCCTTATGTGTCGGACTACTCGCGTTACCTGCCGGCGGATATCGGGATCGCCCGGCCGTTTTTCGCCACGTATCTGGGCGCGACGTTGGGCACTATTCTGTCGTTCACCTTCGGCGCGGTGGCAGTGCTGGCCACCCCGGAAGGCACCGAAGCGATGGTCGCGGTGAAGCAGTCTACCGGCTGGTTGGGGCCGATCCTGATGGTGCTGTTCTTGCTCAACATCATCAGCCACAACGCCTTGAATCTGTATGGCGCCGTGCTGTCGATCATCACCTCGATCCAGACCTTCGCCAGTCAGTGGACGCCGAGCATCAAAGTGCGCGTGGTGTTGTCGAGTGTTGTGCTGGCGGGTTGCTGTTTTATCGCATTGGGCGCTTCGTCGGACTTCATCTCGCAGTTCATCGGGCTGATTCTGGCGCTGTTGTTGGTGCTGGTGCCTTGGGCGTCGATCAACCTGATTGATTTCTATCTGATCAAGCGTGGCAGTTATGACATTGCCTCGATCTTCCGTGCGGATGGCGGGATTTACGGGCGGTTTAATCTGCATGCGATTGTTGCGTATTTCATCGGGATTATCGTGCAGCTGCCGTTTGCCAATACGTCGTTGTATGTCGGGCCGTATGCCAATCTGGTGGAAGGTGCTGATTTGTCGTGGCTGGTGGGGTTGGTGGTGACTTGTCCGTTGTATTACTGCCTGGCGACGCGTGGGCAGGGGCAAGAGAGCAAGGCAGCGAAACTGGGTTACACAAACTAGCGCCCGACTTGAGTTCGTCTGGAATGCCCGGTCTCTGCCGGGCATTTTTATTTGCGCTAGGTTGTGTGTGTATCCGTTTCTTCGGTAACGGCGGCTATTGGTTCCGCCCTTACGGCGGGTCACTTTGAAAAGCGCAAAGTAACCAAACGCTCTTGCCCCTTTCGTTCGGTGCCTCGCCTAGGCTCGGCATGCCCTCGCTCCGGTCCTGCTCCGTGGGCCCGCCGCCATCGGCCATCCATGGCCGGGGGCGGCTAACCCGGCATCCATGCCGGGTTGCCCACTGCGCAGAACCTCCACTCGGCCTCTCGAGGGGGCGGTGCATCAAGATCAAAAGCTGCAGGCGAGCTAACGCTCGGCCTGTTGAGTGGTGAGAAGCAAAAGCTGTACGCCGATCTGCTTTATGTGGGAACGGGCTTGCTCGCGAAGCTGTTGATCTTGCCGTTGCCGTTGCCGTTGCCGTTGCCGTTGCCGTTGCCGTTGCCGTTGCTTTGGTTTTTGATTTTGATTTTGATCTGTTGCCCCTTTCCCAGAGGCCGAACGCAGGCGTTGCGCAGGGGGCACCGCGGCAAGGATGCCGCGGTAGCCGCCCCCGGCCATGGATGGCCGATGGCGGCGGGCCCCCGGAGCAATGCCGGAGTGAGGGCATGCCGAGCCTAGGCGAGGCACCGAATGGAGGGGCAAAAGCGCTTTGGTTACTTTCCGCCGGGCCGCGCAGGCTTTTCGAAAGTGACTCGCTGTAAAAGCGAAACCGTCAGCCGCCGTTACCAAAACAATGGATATGCCCCCAACCCAAAAAGCAAAAAAAAGGCCGCCACAACCCGACGTTGCAGCGACCTGAGGGTGACAGATAAATCACGGCCCACTGGCATGGACCGGCGCCAAATCAATGAGCCCCAGCAGCCTTGTTCAGATCACTCTCAGCCCATTCGGTATAAACGCAAGCATCCGCAGTGGCCCATCGCACGCGCACCGGGTCGCCAGTCTTCAGCGGCATGCCGGCAGCGGAGAGCGCCTTGACGGTCATCGAGGTGCCGCCCGAAGTCATCACCGTGCAGGTCTGGCTTTCACCGAGGAACAGCACTTCGCCCACAATGGCCGACACTTCATTCCAGCCTGCCGCCAGCGGTTCCTGAGCCGCTTGCTCAACGCTCAATGCCAAAGCCTTTTCAGGGCGCACCATCAGCAGAACATCCTGATTGGTTTGCAATCCTGCGGTCAGTCGAATCGACAACGATTGCCCTTCAAACGTAGCGACCGCATTGCCTTGAGCCTTGAGCTTGAGGAAGTTCGAGTTACCAAGGAACGAAGCAACAAAGGCATTCGGCGGGTTCTGGTACAGGTCGTAACCGCTGCCCAAACCGACGATCTTGCCGTGGCTGAAAATCGCGATGCGCTGGGACAGACGCATGGCTTCTTCCTGGTCGTGGGTCACGTAGACAATGGTGATGCCCAGACGCCGATGCAGCTGACGCAGTTCATCCTGCAAGTCTTCGCGCAGTTTCTTGTCCAGCGCACCGAGCGGTTCGTCCATCAGCAGAATGCGTGGTTCATAAACCAGCGCCCGAGCAATCGCCACACGTTGCTGCTGGCCGCCGGACAGTTGCGAAGGGCGGCGATGCGCAAATTGCTCAAGCTGCACCAGTTTGAGCATCGCATCGACCCGACGCTCGCGCTCGGCGCTGGCCAGTTTGCGAATGGCCAGCGGGAACGCGATGTTGTCGCGTACCGACAGGTGCGGGAACAGCGAATAACGCTGGAACACCATGCCGATGTCGCGCTTGTGCGGCGGCACGTTGACCAGCGATTGGCCATTGACCAGGATCTCGCCGCTGCTCGGGGTTTCGAAGCCGGCGAGCATCGACAGCGTTGTACTTTTACCTGAGCCGCTAGAGCCAAGAAATGTGAGGAATTCACCGTCCTTGATGTCCAGCGAGATGTTGTCCACGGCGGCAAAATCGCCGTAGTACTTGTTCAGGTTACGCAGGCTAACTAACGGTTGATCGTTTTGTTGGGCTTTGATCACTGCACTCATGTCGTACTCCTGGGCGCTCAGGCGCTGATTGGATTGCGCCGGCGAAGGGCGGCGGCGATCACCATGACCAATACCGAGAGGCCGATCAGCAGCGTCGAGGCGACGGCGATCATGGGCGTCAGGTCCTGGCGCAGGGTGGTCCACATTTTCACGGGAAGGGTTTGCAGGGTCGGGCTGGCCATCATCACGCTCAGCACCACTTCATCCCAGGACACCAGGAACGCGAACAGGGCGCCGGCCACCATGCCCGGACGAATGGCCGGAAAGGTCACCTTGAACACCGCCTGCAGGCGCGAGGCGCCACAGATCACCGCGGCATCCTCGATCGACTGATCGAACAGCTTCAGCGAGTTGATGATCGAGATGATGGTGAACGGCAACGCAACAATGACGTGGCTGACCACGAAAGCGAACATCGTCCCGGTGTAGCCCAATTTCAGAAACAGCGCGTACACCGCCACCGCGATGATCACCAGCGGCACGATCATCGGCAGGGTGAACAGGCCGTAGAGTATTTCCCGTCCTGGGAAGCGTCCGCGCACCAAAGCGAAAGCGGTGGGCAAGCCCAGGGCCACAGCAAAAAATGTGGTCAGTACCGCGACCTTGAGGCTGGCTACGGCCGCGTTCATCCAGTCGGCGTTGGAGAAGAACTGGCCGTACCACTTCAGCGTCCAGCCCGGTGGCGGGAAGACCAGCCACTGGGAGGAGCCGAAGGACAGCAACACGATAAACACGATCGGCAGCAGCAAGAACAGCGCGATCAAGCCCGTGGTGAAGTAGAGCCCGAAACGCATCCGGCGGCTCATGGCATTGGGGGTCAGGAGCATGACGGCTTACCTCGCGTTGCTGGCGCCAACCGGGGATTCCGGCTGGAGCTTCAGGTAGAAGTAGAACAACACCAGCGTAATGACGATCAGCAACGCGGCGCCGGCGCTGGCCAGGCCCCAGTTGAGGAACGACTGCACCTGCTGAATGATGAACTCGGGCAGCATCATGTTCTGCGCACCGCCCAGCAACGCCGGGGTGACGTAGTAACCGAGCGACATCACGAACACCATCAGGCCACCGGAGAACAGCCCCGGCCGGCACAGCGGCAGGAACACCCGGAAGAAGTTGGTCCAAGGGCTGGCGCCGCAGATCGAACCGGCCTGCAGGATCATCGGGTCGATGGCCTGCATGGTCGCCTGCAGCGGCAGCACGATGAACGGGATCATGATGTAGCTCATGCCGATCACCACGCCGGTGAGGTTATGCACCATCTCCAGCGGCTGATCGATGACGCCCATCGCCATCAGCGCCTTGTTGATCACCCCGGAGGCTTGCAACAGCACCAGCCAGGAATAGGTCCGGGCGAGGAGGCTGGTCCACATCGACAGCAACACGATGTTGAGAATCCAGCGCCCCCAGCCACGGGGGACCAGGGTGATCGCCCAGGCCAGTGGAAAACCGAGCAGCAGGCTGAACAGGGTCACCAGTCCGGCCACCGAGAAGGTGTTGAGCAAGACCCGGGCATACGCCGAGTTGGCGAACAGCTGCTCGTAGTTGCCCAGCCCCGGCACCGGCTCCAGCACGCCTCGCAACAGCAACCCAATCAGCGGCGCCAGAAAAAACAAGCCGAGGAACAGCAGGGCGGGAATCAGGTTGCTTGCGCCACGCCAGCGCTGTGCCAGTGAAGGGGATTGGTTCATCGCAGCCGCCTTGCCGAGTGCCGAGCCGGCAGCGCCAGTGGCGCTCCCGGTCTGCGCGGGTTGGCGGGACGCAGTTGCCGTCATTTTCATTTGACCAGCCATTCGTTCCACCGTGTCGCGATGGCCGGACCGTTTTTGGCCCAGTACGCGAAATCAAGAGTGATTTGATCCTTAGCGTAGGCAGTCGGCAGGTTAGGGGCCAGCACCGAATCGAGGCGCGCCACGCTGTCGACGTTGACCGGCGCATAGGCGGTCAGGTTGGAGAAGTCAGCTTGTCCTTTGGCGCTGCTGGCGTTGGCCAGGAACTTCATGGCCGCAGCCTTGTTTTTTGTCCCTTTGGGCACGACCAGAATGTCGGCCATGACCAGGTTCTGTTTCCAGCTCACGCCCACCGGTGCGCCATCTTCTTGCAGGGCGTGGATCCGGCCGTTCCAGAACTGCCCCATGCTGGCTTCGCCAGAGGCCAGCAACTGTTGCGACTGGGCACCGCCGCCCCACCAGACGATGTCTTTCTTGATGGTGTCGAGTTTCTTGAAGGCGCGATCCAGGTCCAGCGGGTAGAGCTTGTCGGCGGCTACGCCATCGGCCAGCAGGGCCAGTTCCAGCACGCCTGGGCTTGGCCATTTGTAGAGGGCGCGTTTGCCGGGATAGGTCTTGGTGTCGAACAGCGCGGACCAGTCCTGAGGTTTGCTGGCGCCGAGCTTGCTTTCGTTGTAGCCGAGGACAAAGGAGAAGAAGAACGAACCGACGCCATGATCGGAGACAAAACGCGGGTCGATCTTGTCGCGCTGGATGACCGAGAAATCGAGGGGTTCGAGCAAGCCTTCGGCGGCGGCGCGCAAAGCAAAGTCCGCTTCGACGTCGACCACGTCCCACTGCACGTTGCCGCTTTCGACCATGGCTTTGAGTTTGCCGTAGTCGGTCGGACCATCCTGGACCACGGTGATGCCGCTGGCTTTGCTGAACGGATCGGCCCAGGCCTGCTTTTGCGCATCCTGGGTGCTACCGCCCCAGCTGACGAAGTTGACGCTTTCGGCCGCCATTGCCACGTGACTGGCCGTGGCCAGTAAACCCGCGAACAGTACTGCGGTTGCACGTTTGTTCAACACCATTTTCACGCCCTCATTTGTTGTGTTTTGAGCGGGCTTTGTAGTGCCCGCCTATCGGGAGCAGTAGGTCCATCTGGCCTTCAAAGGCGACCGTGCCAAGGGCTGTTGTTGGTGCTTTCCCTGTCGGGCGCACTTGGCTGAAGCGTTCGGTCTATGGAATATCATATTATGGTATTCCAAACTTTGTGCAAGCACTTTGCCTTACCGGCTATCAGCCAAAAGCGGTTTTTTTGTGGCGAGGGGATCACTGGGTGAACGGGATGCTCTCGACCACTTCCAGGTCGTAACCGGTCAAGCCTGCGTATTTCAGCGGTGGGCCGAGATGACGCAACTTGCCCACGCCGAGATCTTGCAGAATCTGTGCCCCGGTCCCTACTTCAGAATAGATGCGCGATTGCGAACGACTGAACTGCCGTGGCGGCTGGGTCAGTTGCGGCACACGCTCCAGCAACGCCTGTGACGACTCATGATTGGCCAGCACCACCACCACGCCACGACCTTCCTCGGCCACTCGCTGCAACGCCGCCCACAACGTCCAGTTGGACGGCCCGCTGTATTCGGCGCCCACCAGATCGCGCAGCGGATCGATCACATGCACGCGCACCAGCGTCGGTTCGTCCCGGTGCAACTTGCCCATGACCATTGCCATGTGGACGCCGCCTTCGATGCGGTCTTCAAAAGTGATCAGCCGGAAAGTGCCATGCACTGTGGGCAGTTCACGTTCACCGATACGCACGACCGTGCTTTCGGTGCTGAGGCGATAGTGAATCAGGTCGGCGATGGTGCCGATCTTGATTCCGTGCTTGCGCGCGAACACTTCCAGGTCCGGGCGGCGGGCCATGGTGCCGTCATCGTTCATTACTTCGACGATCACCGAGGCCGGGGTGAAGCCGGCCAGGCGTGCCAGATCGCATCCGGCCTCGGTATGACCGGCGCGAGTCAGCACGCCGCCTTCCTTGGCACGGAGCGGGAAAATATGACCGGGTTGCACGAGGTCGGCGGGCCCGGCATTAACGGCGACGGCGGCTGCCACGGTACGCGCCCGGTCGGCGGCGGAGATGCCGGTGGTCACGCCCACGGAGGCCTCGATGGACACGGTAAACGCCGTACTGAACACGCTGCCATTGCTCGGCACCATCTGTTCCAGCCCGAGGCGTTGGCAGTGCTCGTCGGTCAAGGTCAGGCAGATCAGACCACGCGCTTCCCGGGCCATGAAGCTGATGGCCTCGGCCGTGCAGCAATCGGCGGCCAGCAGCAGGTCGCCTTCGTTTTCACGGTCCTCGTCATCGACCAGGAGCACCATCTTGCCTTGTCGATAGTCTTCGATAATTTCTTCGATGCTGTTGAAGGCCATGTCAGGATTCTCAGTGTTTGATGGAAATATTTTGTGGTATACCATAATACAAAATAAACCGAGAGGTCACTATGAAGGCGTACTGGATTGCTCATGTAGATGTCACCGACCCCGATCAATACAGCCAATACACCCAGCGGGCGCCGGCAGCCTTCGCGTTGTATGGCGGGCGGATGTTGGCCCGGGGCGGGCGCAGCGAAGCGCTGGAAGGCGGGCCCACGCCGCAGCGCAACGTGGTGATTGAATTCGACTCGTACGAACGGGCACTGGCTTGCTACCAGTCGGCGGAATATCAGGAGGCGAAACGGCACCGCGAGGGCGTGGCCCGGGCTCAGATCATTATTGTCGAGGGCGTGGCGCCCTGAGGGATGTCAGCGGATGAAGTGGATCTTGCCGGTATCGTCGTTGCCGATGTAGATGCCGTAAACCCCGGCCTGGCGTTCCTCGATATAGCGTTCGAGGATCTGCCGGATCGCCGGGTAGTAGATGCTGTCCCAGGGAATGTCCTCGGGCGCGAAGAATTTGTAGTCGAGGGTTTCCGGCCCGTACTGGCCGGTGATCTCCAACGCAATGGCGCGGAAGATGATGTACACCTCGCTGATCTTCGGCACGCTGAAGATCGAGTACGGCGAGAGAATTTCCGCGCGCACGCCGCTCTCTTCCCAGACTTCGCGCAGCGCTGCTTGCTCGGTGGTCTCGCCGCCTTCCATGAAGCCCGCCGGCAGCGTCCAGGTACCAGGACGCGGCGGGATGGCGCGCTGACACAGCAAATATTTGCCGTCCTGCTCGATGATGCAGCCGGCAATGATTTTCGGATTGATGTAATGGATGTAGCCGCAACCGCGGCACATCAGGCGCTCGTGCGTATCGCCCGGCGGCAGCTGAGACCTGAGGTCATTGCCGCCGCACTTTGGGCAAAAGCTCGGGCTGAACATCTTTAGCGACCTATGCGCGGTTCTTTAAGCGCGATCGGCAGGGTGATCTCAGGAATTTTCCCGGTCTCTTCCTGTTTGCGCTTGAGGTAATCGAGGGCCACGGTTGCGGCGGCGCGCACGTGGTCGACGCAAGCCTGGTGGGCGGCGAGGGGGTCGCCACTCTTGATCGCCTCGACCATGCGTTCCATTTCCTGATTGCTTGCACCGCGACGATTTTCCTGGGATACCGACGTCGCCCTCAGGTAGCTGATCCGAGCCTGCAACTGACGCAGCTGAGTGGCCGCGACATGGTTGCCGGAGCCTTCGAGCAGCACATCGTAGAAGCCCTGAACCGAATCGATGACCTGTTGCAGCTCGCCGTCCTTGAGGGCCTTGCGGTTTTCCTCGAGGGCTTTTTCCAGGGCCTTGATGTCCTTGGCCTTGGCGCGCAGGGTGAACAACTGGACGATCAGGCCTTCGAGCACGCAACGCAGCTCGTAGATATCACCGGCGTCAGAGAGGGTAATGATGGCGACCCGTGGGCCCTTGGCGTCGGCGAATTCCACCAGGCCTTCGGATTCCAGGTGACGCAAGGCTTCGCGTACGGACGTGCGGCTGACGCCCAGGCGATCGCACAGATCGCGTTCGACCAGACGGTCTCCCGGCATGAGCTGGAAGTTCATGATGGCGCTTCGCAGTTTATCCAGCACGATTTCGCGCAGGGTAACGGGGTTGCGATTGACCTTGAAGCTGTCGTCGAGTGGCAGGCGTTTCATGGGGTCCGCTCTGAATGTGGCTGTCCATGCAAAAAGAGCACTTTGATTGCAAGAATCTCCGTGCTCGGTCAGATCAAACAGCCAAGGGTTAACTGGAGGCCTCGGCATCGGCTTCGGCGAACGCTTCACGGGCGAGCCGGAAACTGTCTACGGCAGCGGGGACACCGCAATAAATACCGACCTGAAGCAGAATTTCGCGTATTTGTTCACGAGTCAGTCCGTTACGCAAGGCGCCACGTACATGCAGCTTGAGTTCGTGAGGCCGATTGAGGGCCGAAATCATGGCCAAGTTTATCATGCTGCGCTCTTTAAGCGACAAACCCTCACGGCCCCAGACATGGCCCCAGCAGTACTCGGTGACCATTTCCTGCAGCGGCCGGGTGAAGTCGTCGGCGTTCTCGATGGAGCGTTTCACGTAGGCTTCGCCCAGCACCTGGGTGCGGATTTTCAGCCCCTGTTTATATTTCTCGTTGCTCATCGCGGTGTGCTCCCGAAGTCTTCCAATCCGCCCATCAGGGTGTATTTGAGTTCCAGATAGTCCTCGATGCCGTACTTGGATCCTTCACGGCCCAGGCCCGAGGATTTGATGCCGCCAAAGGGCGCAACTTCAGTGGAAATCAGCCCTTCGTTAATCCCGACCATGCCGTACTCCAGTGCTTCACTCATGCGCCACGCGCGACCGAGATCACGGGTGTAGCAATAGGCGGCGAGGCCGAATTCGGTGTCGTTGGCCATGTGGATCGCCTCTGCTTCAGTCTCGAAGCGGAACACGGCTGCCAGCGGACCAAAGGTTTCGTCTTGGGCGACTTTCATCGAAGAGGTCACGCCGGCCAGCACCGTCGGCTGGAAGAATCCGTGTCCGAGGGCATGACGTTCGCCGCCGCAGAGTAGTTGGGCACCCTGAGCGAGCGCGTCCTGAACGTGGTCTTCGACTTTGGCCACGGCGCGCTCGTTGATCAGCGGACCTTGATTCACGCCGGTTTCAAAACCGCTGCCGACGTGCAGTTGCTTGACCCGCTCAGCGAGGCGAGCGACGAAGGCATCGTGAATGCCATCCTGCACCAGGAAGCGATTGACGCACACGCACGTCTGCCCGGTGTTGCGGAATTTGGCAATCAGCGCACCCTCAACGGCACGCTCCAGGTTGGCGTCGTCAAACACGATGAAGGGCGCATTGCCCCCCAGTTCAAGCGAGACTTTTTTCAGCGTCGGCGCGCACTGGGCCATCAGCAATTTGCCGATCGCGGTGGAACCGGTGAACGATAGCTTGCGCACCAACGGGCTGGCCGTCAGCTCGCCACCGATGGCCACGGCGTCGCCGGTGATCACGTTGAAAATGCCCGGTGGAATGCCGGCCTGTTCCGCCAGCGCGGCCATGGCCAATGCCGAGAACGGCGTTTCCGGTGCCGGTTTGACAATGCACGGGCAACCCGCCGCCAGCGCTGGGCCGGTCTTGCGGGTGATCATCGCCGCCGGGAAATTCCACGGAGTGATGGCCGCAACAACGCCGATCGGCTCCTTGCTGACCACGATGCGCGCATCGCCTTTGTGGCTGGGAATGGTGTCGCCGTAGATGCGCTTGGCTTCTTCGGCAAACCACTCGATAAAGCTCGCGGCGTAGAGGATTTCGCCCTTGGCTTCGGCCAGTGGCTTGCCTTGTTCGAGGGTGAGGATTTCTGCCAGCGCATCGGCATTTTCAATCATCAGCGCGTGCCAGCGTTTCAGCGTCTGGCTGCGTTCTTTAGCGGTCAGCGCACGCCAGGCCGGCCATGCCTTATTGGCGGCGGCGATGGCCTGACGGGCGTGCAAGGCACCAAGGTTCGGCACTTGGCCGATCAACTCGCCGGTGGCCGGATTGAATATGTCCTGACAGGCGCCGTCCGGGGCATCCAGCCATTGGCCGTCGATATAGGCCTGCTGGCGGAACAGTTGCGAGGTTGCTGGGTTCATGCCGGCTCCCAAGAATTAAAAAGGGCCGCGAAAATCACGTGTGCGGCCCTGAAGAAGCGCGTCAAGCAAGGGTGGGCAGGGGACCCAGCTTGCCTTTGTGATAGATCATCGGCGTCACCGCTTGCTCGGGCAGAATCAGGTTCTTCACCGCGCCGACGATGATTGCGTGGTCACCGCCGTCGTATTCGCGCCACAGTTCGCACTCGATGATCGCCGTGGCGTTGCCCAGCAGCGGATTGCCCAGCGCGCTCAAGTGCCAGTCGATGCCATTGGCCTTGTCTTTGCCTTTGCCGGCAAACGCATAGGCTTCGGCGGTCTGGTCGGCGGACAGCAAGTGAATTGCGAACTGCTTGCTGTCGCGCAGGATCGGGTAGGTGTCAGAGGCATAGTTGGGGCAAAACAGCACCAGTGCAGGATCGATCGACAGCGCACTGAAAGCGCTGGCGGTAATGCCGACGATGCCGCCGTCCGGGTCCAGGGTGGTGACCACCGTGACCCCGGATGGGAACGAGCTCATGACGTCTTTGTAAATGCCGGGTTCGATCATTTCGTCAATCTCCTAGCGCATCACAAACGGATCAGGCATTGGCGCCTGGGAGAGGTTGATCCACACCGTTTTCAGCTCGGTGTAGGCCAGCACCGAATCGATGCCGCTCTCGCGTCCATAGCCGCTGTTCTTGAAACCACCGATCGGCGCCATGGCCGACACGGCGCGGTAGGTGTTGACCCAGATGATCCCGGATCGCACGTCCCGGGCCAAGCGATGAGCGCGGCCCAAATCGCGGGTCCAGATGCCGGCGGCTAGGCCGAACTGCGAGTCGTTGGCAATCGCCAAAGCTTCGGCTTCATCTTTGAAACGGATGACCGAGGCCACCGGGCCGAAGACTTCTTCCTGCATGATCTTCATCGAGTTGCGGTCGCATTCGAACAAGGTCGGCTCGTAGAACCAGCCATCGCCCAGATTCTGCGGACGCTTGCCGCCCAGGCGCAGGCGCGCACCTTCGGCGATGGCATCGGCGACCAGGCCTTCGACCACGGCCAGTTGCTGCGCGGTAGCCATGGGGCCCATTTCGCTGCTGTCTTCCTGCGGGTTACCGATGCGAATGCGTTTGGCGCGTTCGACCAAACGATCGACGAACTCATCGTAGATTTCGTCCTGTACCAACAATCGCGAACCGGAGACGCAACTCTGACCAGAGGCCGCGTAGATCCCGGCAATCGCGCCGTTGATCGCGCTGTCGAGGTCGGCGTCGGCGAAGATAATGTTCGGCGATTTGCCGCCCAGTTCCAGCGACAACTTGGCGAAGTTCTCGGCGCTGCTGCGCACCACGTGCCGCGCCGTCGCGGCACCACCGGTGAAGGCGATTTTGCGGATCAGCGGATGGCGGGTCAGGGCCGCGCCAGTGCTTGGGCCGTAGCCGGTAACGACGTTGACCACACCCGGCGGGATGCCGGCTTCCAGCGCCAGACGCGCCAGTTCAAGAATGGTTGCTGAAGCGTGTTCCGACGGTTTGATCACGATGGTGTTTCCCGCGGCCAGGGCCGGGGCGAGTTTGATCGCGGTCAGATAAAGAGGGCTGTTCCATGGAATGATCGCGGCGACCACGCCCATGGCTTCGTGCACCGTGTAGGCAAACAGGTCCGGCTTGTCGAGGGGCAGGGTGCCGCCTTCGAGTTTGTCGGCCAGCCCCGCGGTGTAGTGGAAGAACTCCGGCAAGTAGCTGACCTGACCACGGGTTTCGCGGATCAGCTTGCCATTGTCACGGCTTTCCAGCTGCGCCAGGTGTTCCTTGTTTTCAGCGATCAGATCGCCCAGGCGCCGCAGCAGTTTGCCGCGGGCGGTGGCGGTCAGACCGCGCCAGGCCGGGCTGTCGAAGGCCGTTTGCGCCGCTTGCACAGCGCGTTCGACGTCGGCTTCGTCGGCATCGGGCAATTCAGCCCAGGCTTGGGCCAGCGCCGGGTTCAGGCTTTCAAAAGTCTTGCCGGACAGGGCATCGACCCATTCACCGCCGATGCACATCTGGAAGCGTGCGAGTGTCATGCAACGATCCCCTTTATTTGGTTTTGTCGGGAGTGCGCGGTGTCGAGAAACTCCAGCAGCAGCTGATTGACCAAGCGCGGTGATTCTACGGGCATCATATGCCGCTGCTCGGCGAGTACGGCAACTGTCGCGCCGGGAATGCGTGCGGCCAATTGCTCGGCCATTTCCGGTGTCGAACCCGGGTCCAGTTCACCGGTGGCGATCAGAGTCGGTACCTGAATGCTGCCCAGATCGTCAGCGCGGTACATGTCCTGGGTCGCGAACAGTTCGTAGGTGGTCAGGTAACCCTGCGGGTCATTGTCTGCCAGGGTTTGGCGCAAGGCCGCGATCTGCGCCGGATTGGCCGCCTGATATTCGCGGCTGAACCAGCGCGACAGGGCGGCTTCGGCGTTGGCATCCGGTCCGTGTTCGGCCGCTTGAGCGGTGCGGGCGATGACGCCGGCACGCTGTTCGGGGCTGCGATTGAACACGCTGTTGAGCACCACCAGACCTTGCAGGCGTTGCGGGTAATGCAAGGCAAATGCCCGCGCGACCAGCCCTCCCATGGAAAAGCCGATCACCGTCGCCTGGGGCAATTGCAGGTGATCGAGCAGCTCCAGCAACTGGTCGGCATAGCCGAGCAGGGGCGTGCCGCTTTCCGGGCGCGGGCTGGCGCCGTGGCCAAGCATGTCGTAGGCAATCACGCGGTACTTCGTGGCCAGGCCAACGACCTGGCCGCCCCACATTTCTTTGTTCAGGCCCACGCCGTGGATCAAAACCACGGGCTGGCCTTGGCCGGTCGCCAGGTAACTGGTGCCAGCCGGGGTGAGTTCAGCGGTGAGCCGAATCATGGAGCGCTCCTGCATGCCTTTTTGTTGTTCTTGTCGACCTTGATTACTGGGCGTTTTCCGCAGCCAGTTCTTCCAGATCGATGTAGCGGTTGCCGATGCGTGGGTGCAGGCGGCCGCCATCGGCGCAACCCAGCACCACCACGATTTCGTCGGCGCGCGGTGCATCTTCGATTTGCATTTCCAGGGTGATGTAGTGCGAACGCAGGCCTTCGTCGTCCTTGTGCATCATCGGAATCTGGATCGAAGTGCCCGGGCCGCCACGCTTGTTGGTAAAGCTCAAGTAGCTCTTGGCTTTCACTGCCTCGCGGTAATGGTTGCCAAAGCGCAGGGTGTGGATGACAGCGGAGGCGTGTTCAATTTCACCGTCGGCGCCCACGACAGCGGCCTTGCCGTAAGCCTCGATCCTCTCGGCACCGCCGATGATGCCGACCAGGCGCTCGACCATCAGTGCACCGAGGTCGGAGCAGTTGGCGCGAATTTCCGGTTTCAGGTCTTCGACAAAGCCGCGGCCCAGCCAGGGGTTTTTCATCACGACGGCCAGGCCGACCATGGTCACTGGCTTATCGGTGGCCTTGCCGCCTTCGATAAAGGTTTCTTCGACATAGCTGACGATCTTGCGGATTTCGAAACTCATGAGCTGCTCCGTGTAGGGTGAGAGTGTCTGTGCGTCTGATGGTATACCATAATACCGGCAGCGCAAGTCCCTGAAATGAGTTTCTGGTCGGAAGGCGATAAAAGGAGGGCAGGTATTGCCCCGTTGCTCGGAGTACATCGCTGCATCGGGACTGGTTCTATCGATCTTGTAGCGGTCGATGGTTGATGGGCGGTGAGGCGTACGACTACGGTAACTATTGGGTTGAAAACCAGGATGTTCATTGCACCGGGATTTGTTGCTGTTCGGAGTCACGCCTTGGGAAGGCCATGATCGCGCTGCTGCTGTTGACGTCCTTGATCTGGACATCGGTCAACCTGTACGTAGGATTCTGGATTGCGGCTTCTATCGAATTCGATGCTCGATGAGTTAGGTGACGTTCGAATCCGAAGGCAAGTGCAGTTATCCCCGCCTTGGATAGGGTGGGGATTTGTGGAGCGGTTACTTTAGTCGGGTCCTGACGCTCCTACCAACGCAACTCGAAGGCATTTTTCGCGCCCGGATGGATGCTGCTGCCCAAGCGTGCGCACTCGCGAGAAAGGGTGTCGTGCAGCCATTGACGGTCATCCCCTTCGGCGCGACAGATGCGAAATCGATGGAGGCGGGTGGGTATCAGGTCCAGTGATTGCAGGTGCCCGCCCGGGTCCAACGAGGCAAAGTATAGAAGCCCCAGGTCGCCGCGAAAGGCGGTGTGGCCCTCGATGCCTTCGTAATCGTTCAGCAGATCACCGCAGCCATAGAGAATCAGGCGTTCGCGGTACACCTCGATGCCCTTGACGTGGTGCGAGGAATGCCCGTGCACCACGTCGACTCCGGCCTCGTCGATCAAGGCATGGGCGAACCGGACCTGCTCCCGCGGGATATCGAACCCCCAGTTGCCGCCCCAGTGAATGGAGGCGACCACTAGATCCCCCGGATTTTTACCCTCGAGAATCCGTTTGGCCACAAGGCGCAGGCTTTGCATCGACAGATCCTCCAGCCGCGCGACGCCCGCGCGCCTATCCGTGGCGGCCCAGTCCGGCGCAATGCCGCTGTCGGGTGCTCCGAGGCCAAACACCAGCAAGCGCCACCCGCCAGGCTGCGGCAGCACGGCGGGCGCTTCGGCAGATTGCCGGTTGTGCCCGGCGCCGGCGCTGCACATACCGTTGCTCGCCAAGGTATCTAGCGTATCGGCCAGGCCGACGGCCCCCCAGTCCAGCACATGGTTGTTGGCCAGCACGCAGCAGTCGATGCCGGCTGCGCCGATGGCCGGGAAGTTCTCCGGGGTCATGCGGTAATTGATGCCCTTTGGCTCCGGTCGTCCGCGGCGGGACACCGCCGTTTCCAGATTGATGATGCGTGCGTGTGGCTGGCGAAGTTCGAATTCATCCAGCGCAGCGCCCCAGACATAGGTGAAATCGACTGGGCGGGGAATCGAGCCATTGAGTCTTTCTGCCAGCCGGACGTAATCGCCGGCATTCTTGACAAAAGCTTCGTAAAGCCGCGGATCGCCAGGATGCGGCAGTATTGAGTCGATGCCGCGGGCGGTCATGACGTCGCCGGCGAGAAACAGCTTCAGCGTATCGGTAATAGCTGCCATGGCACCCTCAGTCTGCGTTCAGAGGGGCTGGGTCAGTTCCTCTGAAACCCATGCTCCATTTTCAGCCAATAGGGTGGCAACCAGTGCCGTGCTGTCGAGGACGTGCAAGCGTTGGGTCACCCGGTCGGGTGGCAGGCGAAACGGTGGCACACTGTCGCAGATGGCGATCCGTTCAAACAGCGTGCTGTCGAGCAGATCGCTGCCACCGGTGAACAAGCCATGGGTGGCTGCTGCGAGCAAGCGGACGGCGCCGGCCCTCTGGCAGGCGCGGCCAGCATGCATCAGCGTATTACCGGTGCTGATCAGGTCGTCAAAAATGATGGCGGTCTTGCCCAGGGCTTCGCCCACCAGCAGTGAGCCAGTGAGCGTGGCTTGCTGTCGGTGCTTTTCCATCAGCGCACCGCCGACCGGGCGACCCAGTCGCCGCTCCAGGGCCTGGCGAAATTGTTCGGCGCGCTTGACACCTCCGGTGTCGGGGGAAACCGCAACCACCTCGGTGTCACCGACCAGTCCGGCGAAATACTCGGCGAACAATTCCGTGCACTGCAAGTTCCATGTGGGAATGCGAAAGGCGTTGTCGAACGCCGACGGGTTGTGGACCTCCAGTGCAACCAGACGATCTACGCCACACGCTTCGAGCATGGCCGCCAGGTAACGAGTGATTGTTGGATCCTGATGCTGGGTGCGGCGATCCTTGCGCCCGTAGCAGAGGTAGGGAGTCACCACTTGGACCTGGTGAGCACCGGCATCCTTGAGTGCGCCACAGAAGAAGAGCAGGCGGCACAGTTTATCGTTCGCGCTCTGTCGGTCATCTCCATACAGAGCATGAAACACTACTACCTCGCGGCCGTTGACCGACTCCAGCGGTCGGCATTTATGTTCGCCATCCTCATAGTCGCGTTCTTCGTGGAGCGCCAGTTGACAGCCGAGCCGTTGCGCCACGCGGGTAGCGTAGTGCTCACTGCCTTGCAGAGCGAACAGAAGAGGGCGTCTCGCGTGTGTGGTCGGCATAGAAGTCTCCTGATGGTGACTGATTGTTTAACCATAGCGCATTGACCAATGCCGAAGGCGCCTTGGCCACCTATGAGCAGCAAGTGCTGCTGGCACTGGAAGAGTCGGAAAACGCCTTCAGCGACTACGGCAAACGCCAGCAGCGGCTGCTGTCGTTGATCAAGCAAAGTGAGTCGAGCCGCGGCAGACCTGGCGGCTATCCAGTACAAGGAAGGCACGGTGGATTATCTGGTGTTGCTGGATGCACAGCGTGAACGGCTGAACGCCGAGGACGCTCAGGCACAGGGTGAAATTGATCAGTACCGGGGAATTGTCGCGATCTATAAAGCGTTAGGGGGAGGGTGGGATAGTGGGGGCAACAGGTCGTGGCCGCCAAATGATGCCGAGGTCGGGGTTGCTGACCGCCAAGATGAAAAGAGCGGGGCATGTGTATCGCTGTGTATCCAGGCCCGCTTTAAGGATGCTGGTGTACAAATGCCCCTCGAACCGGATACATCCGGGATACACGGATGCAGTCAAATAGCCTGGCCTTGGCGAGAAAGCAAACGCACCTCGCACCACGGCTTTCGCCTTTGTGGCATGACCCTAAGCGGCCTCACCGCACACAGTATCCGGAGTAATAACCATGTCCCGTTTCTCGAACAAATCCCGTATTGGTCTGATCGCTGTTTCACTGGTTGGCTGCATGAACCTCGCTTCATCCGCCTTCGCTGCTGACGCACTGCCTCAAGGCTACCAACTCGCCGCGGCGGAAAAGACCAGTGAAGGCAAGTGTGGCGAAGGCAAGTGCGGCGCCAGCGAAACCGGCGCCAAAGTCACCAAGGCCGGTGAAGGCAAGTGCGGTGAAGGCAAATGCGGCGATGCTTCCTTCGCCCGTACCGACACCGACGACGACGGCCGCGTTTCCTTGAAAGAATTGCTGACCGTGGCCCCGCAGGGCGCTGAAGAGTTCAAGGCGATGGACACCAACAACGACGGATTCCTCTCCGAAGGTGAGGTCTACAAATTCCGCACCAACCAGTTCACCTCCAACGGCAAGAAAGTGCCTACCGAGCTGTTCACCAAAATGAGCAAAGCGCAGGGCTGATAGTGGGTGCCGCGAACAACTACGACACCGGTGTGGCGAGATAGGTTTTTTTCTATCACGCCAGCACTGGTGTTTATTAGTTACTCCTGCTCCGGGATTTGTTCTACAAACCGGTCAATCAACCACTGCGCAGCGGGACCCGGCGGCAGATCACTGCGATAGATGGCGTCGAAGGCGTAGGCTCCACTTTGGTATTCGGGCAGGTTCAGGTGCACGAGTCGCCCGGTGTCGAGATCTTCGCGAACCATCGGCATGTTGCCCCAGCCCCTCGACGCTCGCCGCCGCTGATCCGTCAGGTTGCTCATCTCTCTTCTTCATTGGTCGATGATGGGGTGGACCCTATCGACCGGAAGATCCTTTCCCGGGACCGGAAGGACCTACATAAAATTCGGCTTTAGATTCGCTGACCACCGGTGGCGCAAAACCGGCTCTTTCCAACTGAAACACTGGCGAAACATTCGGGCCGTATGATCCGCATCACGGAAACCCAAGGTGTTAGAGATGAATCGACCATCAAGAAACTTGCGGAAACTGCTCGACTCGGTCGCCTCCAACAATGAGGTCGCAGCATTGGACGTTATGCGCGCAACTGAGCAGCTCGAAGATGATGTGCTGCGCCAGCGGTTGCTAAATCTGATTCACAGGCTCAATCAGGACGCCAATGATTTGCGATTGGCGCGCGACGATGTCCAGGGCGTCTCCATCAAACTCGCGTGACCGGCCGCTGGCGCGCCCAACGCAGCGCTTGACCGTCGCCCCTCGCGCCACATCTTCGTACTTCAGGAGGCAATGGAACGAGCCATTTTCCGGCTGGCGCCGGGTGGCTGGCCGGTGATGCGCTTGAAGGCGCGACTGAAGGCCGCCTGCGAGGTGTAGCCCAGGCGCTGCGCGACAGTCTCGATAGGCAGTCGCTCGAGGCTCAGCCATTGACTGGCGAGGCGCATCCGTAGTTCCGTCACGTAGCGCAGCGGGGGGATGCCGATAGTGGCCTGGAAGCGTTCCGCGAAGACCGAGCGAGAGGTATTACATTGCGCCGCCAGTTCCGCCACGGTCCAGTCACGCGCCGGCTCTCGGTGCAAGGCGAGGAGCGCGCCGGCCAGCCTGGGGTCGCGTAACGCGGCCACCAGGCCAGAGGCGTTGCCGCAGGCGCATTCAACCCAGCCGCGCACGATCATCGCCGCCACTACGTCGGCGAGGCGAGCGAGGATGCCTGCGAAGCCGACGCGTGCGGAGCGAACTTCGCGCTCCATGGAAGCGAGAATCGGCATAAGCCCAGGGTAACGCTGCCCTCTGGCATCAATCAGCATTAGATCAGGCATCAACCCGCCGAGACCTTGCATGCTTCCGAGTTCGAACTCCATGCAGCCACTGAAGATAATGGTGCTGGGGCTGACATCGGCACCGGGGGAAGCATCCACGGCGCAGACCGCGTCGCCAAGAGGGGCCGCGTCGAAGCTGCCGATGTCCTGGGCGGGGACGTCCAGGCTTGAGAGAAGCTGATGGGCTTCACCCTGGGCGATGAACACGGCGTTGCCGGCCGACAACTCGTACAAAGTGCCGTCTTCCGCACGTAGGACGGCGGTGCCGACGGCGAGGAAGTGGAAGTAGGCGTGTCCCGGTTTGGCAGCGAAGCCCAGCCCGAAAGAGGACCCGGCCTGGATGCGACGGTACTCGACGCCCCGCAGGCGCATGCCGCGCAACAGTTCGTTGATGAGATCGGACGATAAGGCGAACTGGTCTAGAGATGTCATTTCGGGGGTTCGGTCAAAAACTAAAGACTTTGCATCATAGAACATCCGGGCCTGCGTCCATAGACTTCTGGTTGAGATAAATTCCAGAGGTATTTTGTGATGAGTAATGGGGTGTGTGAGGTTGCAGGCGATGCGCGCTTTGGCAACGAGGCTGATGTAGAAGCGGCGACGCCGGCCTGGATGGCGGTATTTTCGCTGGCGATGGGCGTGTTTGGATTGTTGACGGCGGAGTACCTTCCGGCCAGCTTGCTGACGCCGATGGCCGTTGAACTGGGGGTGTCGGAAGCCTTGGCTGGGCAGGCGGTGACCGTGACGGCGGTGGTGGCGCTGTTCTCCGGGTTACTGGTGCCAGGCTTGACGCGAGGGATCGACCGGCGAGTGGTATTGCTGTGCTTTTCCACGCTGATGATTGCCTCCAACCTGCTGGTGGCTTTCTCTTCCAGCCTGTTGGTGCTGCTGATCATGCGGATTTTGCTAGGCATCGCACTGGGCGGCTTCTGGAGCATGGCGGCGGCAGTGGCGATGCGCCTGGTGCCGGCGGCGCTGCTGCCGCGGGCTCTGTCGATTATTTTCAGCGGTATTGCCGTGGGCACTGTGGTGGCGGTGCCGCTCGGCAGTTATTTGGGCGGGCTGTATGGCTGGCGCAGTGCTTTTGTGGCGGCCGCCGCCGTCGGGGTGATAACGCTGGTTTTCCAGCTGTTCACGCTGCCGCCTCTGGCACCGCGCAGGACGGCGCGGTTGAGAACGGTGCTTGAAGTGCTGCTGCGTCCGGGCATTGCCGTGGGCATGCTGGGTTGCGTGTTGGTGCACACAGGGCACTTCGCGTTGTTCACCTACATCCGGCCGTTTCTGGAAAGCACAACCGGCGTGGGGGCCGAAGGATTGGCGCTGATGTTGCTGGGTTTCGGCGGGGCTAACTTCGTCGGCACGCTGCTGGCCGGCTGGCTACTTGAACGCAGCCCGCGCGGGACGATGGTGCTGATGCCAACGCTGGTCGGCGTTGCAGCATTAGCCCTGGTGTTGCTGCCTGCTTCTGTGCCGTGTCAGGCGTTGTTGTTGGCACTCTGGGGTATGGCTTTCGGCGGTGTGCCAGTGGCGTGGTCAAACTGGGTAGCCCGGGCGGTGCCAGATCAGGCGGAAAGCGCGGGAGGCATGGTAGTGGCCTCGGTGCAGTCGGCGATCGCTGCGGGTGCCGCTGCCGGGGGCGCTATGTTCAGTTTCAGTGGCATCGCCGGCGTATTTGTCGCCGCCGGCATCCTGATGCTGCTCGCAGCTCTGCTGATCGGGATGCGGGTCAAGGTCGAAGCGCCAGGGCACGGCGCAGGGGGCAGTCCGGTTGCGCAGCTTTAAGATGTGCGATCGCTTGTTCGGGTTCAGCGAATAGCTGCTTTTGGGCCGATAGTGCACCCCTTTATTCGATTCGCGGATGCTGCCGCACGAGATGCTCACGTTTAGTTTCCAGCTCGGCGATTTCTGCGTCGATGTCCTCGATCTTTTGCTCGATGTTGTCGTGATGTTCCTGCAGCAGTTCTTGCGCTTCTTCAATGTCGGAAGCCGCTGGAGCCGCACCACGCAACGGTTTGTTTGCTGTTTCTTTCATCGTCACGCCCGTAATCAGACCCACCACGGCAATCACCATCAGGTAGTAGGCCGGCATGTACAGATTTTGCGTGCTTTCCACCAGCCAAGCCACGGCGGCAGGGGTCAGACCCGCGATCAACACCGAGACGTTGAAGGCGCTGGCCAGGGCGCTGTAGCGGATGTGAGTGGGAAACATCGCCGGAAGGGTGGAAGCCATCACGCCGATGAAAAAGTTGAGCAGCACCGCCAGCACCAGCAACCCGGAAAAGATCAGGCCGATCTTGCCACTGTTGATCAGCATGAAGGCCGGGATGGCGAGGAAGAACAGACCGACGCTACCGCAGATGATGAAAGGGCGGCGGCCAATCTTGTCGCTGATGAAACCGATCATCGGCTGGACGAATAACATGCCGACCATGATCGCGATGATGATCAACACGCCGTGATTTTCGCTGTAGTGCAAGTTGTGTGTCAGGTAGCTCGGCATGTAGGTGAGCAGCATGTAGTAAGTAACGTTGGTGGCCGCCACTACGCCGATGCAGGTCATCAGACTGCGCCAGTGCTGGGTGGCCACCTCCTTGAAAGACACTTTCGGGCCTCTGGCAAGGCCCTCGCGATCACCCTGTTCCAATTGCTCGACATGCTGCTGGAACGCCGGTGTCTCCTCCAGCGCGTGACGCAGGTAGAGCCCGATCATGCCCAGGGGCAGGGCGAGGAAGAAGGGCAGGCGCCAGCCCCATGCCTCAAACTGCTCTTCGCCCAGAATGGTGGAAATCAGCACGACCAGGCCTGCGCCGAAGACGAAGCCGGCGATCGAACCGAAGTCCAGCCAACTGCCGAGGAAACCGCGCTTGCGATCCGGGGCATATTCGGCGACGAAGATCGAGGCGCCGGTGTATTCACCGCCCACTGAAAAACCTTGGGCCATTTTAGCGAGCAGCAGGAGGACCGGCGCCCAGATGCCAATCGAGGCATACGACGGAATCAGTCCGATGGCGAAGGTGCTGAGCGACATGATCACGATGGTGGCGGCCAGGACTTTCTGCCGACCGTACTTATCGCCCAACGTACCGAAAAACAAACCACCCAGAGGCCTGATCAGGAAGGGAACCGAGAAGGTGGCCAACGCGGCAATCATCTGCACACCGGGATCAGCGCCGGGGAAAAATACCTTGCCGAGAACATAGGCGACAAAGCCATAGACGCCGAAATCAAACCACTCCATCGCGTTGCCGAGTGCAGCGGCCGTGATCGCCTTGCGCATTTTCGCGTCGTCGACAATGGTGATGTCTTCCAATCCGATCGGATTGACGGCTTTCTCACGTGATTTCATGCAAGCCACTCTGTAACTGATCCGTCCTGATGCAAACCGCTGAGCTCCGGTGTGGCGCAGGCCAGACGGGTTTGCCTTTACCGATGCCATCTTTTTGATAGCACGGCTTCTTTCTGATCAGATACACGAGGACACGAGAAAATTCATATTTCGCCGTTATTTTTTGCTACTGGCAACAGCTGTCAACCAAGGACGATCTAGTTTTGATTGATCTTGAAGAGTAGGGAAGGGAGCAGGTCTGAATTTGGCAGGTACCAATCACCGCAAATCAGGTGTTGAGGTATTACCATTGATTTGATGTAGAGCCTGCTTCTCTTAAACCCGGGTAATCATCAAGGGCAAGACGAGGTTTGCCGTCTTCAACCAGGCCGGATTCCGGCTTATGAATCACTCCGGCTTCAGCATCCGCACGCATCTGCTCGAGCTCCTTGTGAAACGCCTTGTCCTGAACCGTTGGCTTGCTGGTGTACGGCTTTCGTTCGGGTTCAGGCTGTGCTGCATAAGTCGTTACCGCGTCAGGGTCATGCTGTAGCTTTTCTTGAACTTGTGATTCCAGCATCGCACGTAGTGCGTCTTTGTCGGGCCGAGTCAGCAATTTGTCACTCCTATTATAGGAAAACCAGGCGCCCAGTAATCGACTGAGCCAGTGGCCGGTTGGGGAACATCCAATCGATCGTGTCGAGAATTTGGGCTGCAGATACAGCCACAGGATTTCAGGTCGAAGAGAAGAGGCGAATCATCAATTTCTTCCAACGCGGCGATCGTGTCAAATTGGGTACATGCCTGGGATGATTTCGTAATCGACAGGAACGCTGGACGTCTTGCTGATGGACTTATATATGGCTGCTTGGTGTACGTAAGGATATGCTGCCCCCCGACTTCATATATGCCAATAAAACCAACCACAGTGACGTTATGAGCCAATCAGAGACGCGTGCGACTGCCCTAGCGCTGTATCCAGAGGACTCCCGCGAGGCGGCGGCTCTGCTGAAGCAGGCCGTACCACTGATGGTGCGTCACAACATTCCACCAAATCCCGTGCACTATGCTCTCTGGTACACCTACAGCAAAGGTCAGGAGCCAGAGCTTAATCGCCATCTGGACAGGGTGGTCAAAGACTTCGACTGTTTCCCTCCAGAATCCGCTACGAAGCTTTTTCGCGACTACATCATTCGTGACGAATTGGAGGAGGCGCGCGCAGGGCAGCAACAAGCGATCGATCTGGTTGACGACATGGAGCGTAATGTCTCGCGTAGCGTGAATGGCAGTTCCAACTTTCAAGCCAGTCTTGGCCATTGCATGGAAATGCTCGCGGAGCCGGTCGACAAGAGGTTGCCCGCCATTCTGAGCGAGCTGCAACAGAGCACCCAGGTCATGCAGGATCAGCAAGCGCTTTTCCTCTCCCAGTTGCACTCAGCGCAAAATGAAATCAAGAGTCTGAGAGACAAGCTCGAGCGAGCCCAACTGGCTGCATCTTTGGATGGTCTGACCAAGGTGTTGAACCGAGCTACCTTCACTCGCTTGCTGGAGCATGCATTGATCAACGCTCCTCATGGGGTGGCATTGGTCATGTTGGATATTGATCATTTCAAGCAGTTCAATGACCGGTATGGCCATCCTTTGGGCGACCGCGTACTTGAGCATGTTGGTCAGGTGTTACGGAACTCAATCCCGCCTCAGGCCCTGGCGGCACGCTATGGTGGTGAAGAGTTCTGTGTAGTCCTGCAAGAGTGTTTTGATCTCACCAGTGCTCATACTTTTGCTGAGCAGATGCGCCTGAAAATTCAGGCGTTGCGGATCAAGGTTCGTGGCACGGATGAAGTGCTAGACACTGTAACTGCGTCCTTGGGTGTCGCCCTCGCCAAAGCGGGTGACGATGTGGAAAGCCTTCTGACTCGGGCCGATGATGCGCTCTATCTAGCCAAGCGCAGCGGGCGCAACCGAGTGAATTGAAACTGGTGTTCGGGCTCTAGCTGCAATCACATAGCTGCGCAGGATATCCGACCGTGGGCACTTGGACGCTCGAGCTGGCTGTTCGCGGAGTCGTTGCGCAGCGGTAAACGTGCGGCGGCGATCATGAGCTTGATCCAGTCGGCACGGCTCATTGGGCATGATCCGTATGCTTATCTGAAGGACGTTCTCACATGCCTGCCGACTCAACGGGCGAGTGATATTTCGCAAATGCTGCCGCATAACTGGCAGCCACCTAGACTGGATTAACTCACTAACCGAAGGACATAGAATGCTCATTGTCTTCAGCGGCCTTCCAGGTACCGGAAAAACGACCATCGCAAGTGACCTGGCCACCAGAACAAGTGCCGTGTATCTGCGGATCGATACGATTGAGCAGGCTATCCGAAACTCCGGTGCTCTGGCACAAGACGTGGGGCGGAGCGGTTACATGGTCGCTAATGAGCTTGCTCTGAGCAATCTTCGTTTTGGTAGCACGGTCATAGTTGACTGCGTTAACCCAGTAATCGAAAGCCGAAAGGCGTGGAGCGAAATCGCCACACGTTCTGGTGCTCCATTAGTGAATATCCAGGTGGTTTGCTCTGATAAACATGAACACCAACGACGGGTAGAAACCAGGAAGATTGATATTCCTGGGCTGACTCCACCAACTTGGCAGTCTGTATTGGATCATGAATATGAGGTGTGGGATAACGCTCCGTTTAATATAGACACAGCCCTGACGTCTCCGGCGGAGGCAGTGGCAATGATCACTAGACGATTTTTATCCGGGGAGTAGCGCCAGCTAAAAGCCCAACGTAGCAAGGGGTGATCAGCAGACGCTTACCTTGCTCCTGCATCTAAATAGAGTGATGAGTAATTTGGTGTTGCGGTTTGATCTCGCGCCTTAGGTGATGTGTCCAGATATGCGTTTCCGGCTTGGCGGAGGACTCTGAAGTTCA
The DNA here is from genome assembly GCF_047758685.1 of Pseudomonas lyxosi. Classification (NCBI taxonomy): domain Bacteria; kingdom Pseudomonadati; phylum Pseudomonadota; class Gammaproteobacteria; order Pseudomonadales; family Pseudomonadaceae; genus Pseudomonas; species Pseudomonas lyxosi. The sequence continues at coordinate 5,424,861 of NZ_CP180481.1, read as the reverse complement.
GCCTGATGTACTGGTTCAGCGAAGCATTTTTTGGCTTCCTCATTTGTCTTCAAGGCTGCCGCGCTGTTCGCTATTCCAGGCTTCAGTGAGCTCGTCTATTCGATCCGTGATTTGAGGTTCTTTTGATAGGACTAGGCAGCGCGTGTTGCCGACAAATTCTTCTATCAGATACACAGCGTCGCCAACATCCAGCTCCAGCTCCTGCAACGCCTCATCAGGAATTCGAATCGCACCGTCACCATCCCATTCTTCGATGATGATTTTCATAGGTGGCTTTCTCACGTGTGGTCTCCATTGCTTCTGAGTCGTCAATGGTAACGTGCTTTTGCGTACAGACTCAGAGCGCAGCGAGCAACGTTCGAGTTGTACACGCTCAGAGGTACTGTAAGCGGGCAGGCATCACACCTTGGCTTGCGAAATACACACAAACGATCACGGCCCGGGCAGTCCCTGCACAACCGGTTCGATTAACCGCATCAGCCCTTTGGCCAACGGGATAACCGAACCGCTGACGTTAGTCGTCTTCGCATCATCACATGCACAGACGACGGGTCAGATCATTCAGAAGCCATCGTCCTGCTTTCCCTAAAGAGCGATTTTGCATGTGCGCTGCGTAGATCGTAAGTGTGTCTGGTGTGCGCTGAAGTTCGGCGGTTAACTCAAGCGGTAGGAGGCGTCCTGAAGCCAGATGATCCGCAATCAGATGCTCTGGCATTCGGCACCAGCCGAACCCGGCGAGCAAAAAATCCAGCCGCCGTGCCAAATCTACAAACCGCCACTGGTGACTGCCCGTCACCCCATAGCTAGGGCCGTCAGGAGAAACCGGATCGGAAAGTACCAGTTGCACATAAGGCTTGAGGTCTGCACTTGTTGCCCGACGACCTAACATAGCCAGGGGATGCCCGCTGGCTACTACTGGCCTCAAGTCGACACTGAGCAGCGGCAGTGCGGTGACATCGTCGGGCACTGTCGGAATCAATGTGCAAAGCGCCAGTGCCGCATCGCCATTGCGCAATCGGCGCTCTGCGCCGCCTAAGCCTTCTGTGGAAAAACTCACTGCCAGATGCGGAAAAGCCTCACGGATAGCGCGCAGGCTTTCAATGAGCGGTGCGCTAGGGACTAAAGGGTCTATGGCGAGAGCCAACTCCGGTTCAACCCCTGCTGCCGTACTTGCGGCCATCGCTTCAAACTGGGCAGCGCTTGCCAGCACTGCGCGCGCTTGAACCACTAGCACTCTACCTACCTCAGTGAGAGTTGGACGATGGCCGCTCCGATCAAACAGCCTCACACCTTGAACTGACTCAAGTGTGGCAATCGACTGGCTAATGGCAGATTGAGCACGCCGCAGGAGACGTCCCGTTGCCGAGAAACTGCCTGTATCAGCAATGGTTACCAGGATCCGCAACTGATCCAAGCTGAGATTTCCGATCATGAACCATCACTTAAACAGATGGACTCAATCATATTTACATCACTCCTGCTTAGAGATCGCATTGGGTAGAGTGTGTCGCACATCGCCTATAGCGACAACGCAAAACATACCGCCGCGTCACCGCGCAGGAGTTACTTTCATGTCCAGGCTTCTCACCATTGAAACCAGCCCACGTGCGGATGCTTCAATCTCCCGGCAGCTCACTCGCCGATTTGTGGCCGCGTGGGAAGCTGCACACCCTAGGGGCGCCATCAAAATACGGGATCTAACGGACACTCCACTTACGTTCGTGTCGGCCCCCTGGTTACAGGCTTACTTCACCCCAGAAACCCAACATTCGCCTGAAATGAAAGCCGTGTTGCAGCTATCCGATGAGCTTGCGGCCGAGTTGCTGGAAACCGATCACCTGGTTATTTCAACGCCGGTCTACAATTACAACGTCCCTGCGGCGCTCAAGGCGTGGGTGGATCACGTGGTACGTAAAGGCCTGACCTTGGGCTTCGATGGTAAAGGGCTGGTGACCGGTAAAAAGGCAACCGTGCTGCTCGCCTCGGGCGGGGTATACACCAGCGGCTCGCCGATTAGCGACCGTGACATTGCGACCCAGTATTTGAAACTGATCCTGAACGTCCTGGGTATCACTGATGTCACCTTTATTGCGGCCGGCGGCGCTAAAGCTGTAGATCTCGGAGAAATCAGCATGCACGATTTTCTAGATACATTTGATCATCAAATTCAAAAGTCGCTGGTTTAGGCAGCATTTCTCTTAGCCCCTACAGATTCTGCTCTGTATGCGTCCGGCCAAGTCATCTGCCCAATCCCGAAAAGCTAGATCCTGTCTCACCTGCTCAGTCATAGCCTCTCCAACATCCACACTTTGCATGAAACATTGTCTCTACGGAACAGAACAACGTGCCTGTCACTCCACCGTTGAATCAACAGCAACGTAAGGGGCCGGCGAACACACCTTCCGAGCCTGGCCGATAAGGGTATTTGAGTCCGCGTAGGCGGACACTATCGCCACAAGCGACGGTGTCCGGATTGTGTGCTGCGCGGACGTCGACGATGCAACTTGCGAATTTGCTCCGGCCGGTATAGTTGATTAGGGCGTTGGGGATGCTGAGTGCCGCGACGAAGTCGTGAATGCCCCGATACTGGGAAAGGCGTTCAAGGTACGCCCGATGATTCTCGCCACAGCCCCGGATGGAGTGGACACAAGGTTCGCTCCAGTGGCATCGCGGTAGATCTTCCCGTCGTAGGAGGATCGCGTACGGTCGGCAAGCGTGCTCGCGGCGCCACTGCTGAAGTCTCAGCGCTTTAGCCTGGTCGAAATTCATGTGATGGGATCGCTGTACGGATACTGGTTGTATGCACAGTAATGTAGGCGTGACGATCCGGCGAGGGGGAGGCGACGAGCAGTCGCTTTACGTCAATCCGGTGTCGTCAGGATGCCCGCCTCCCGCAAGGCACAGGAAGGCGGCGCGCTCGGCGTGACTGATTGCCGCGTTCATCTCCCGGGCCTCGTCATCAGTCACCAGATTGCTAATCTGCACGGCCCAGACAAAGCCTTGGGCGGTTGATACATGATGAAGGATCACCAGCGTGTTCGTGGCCCGATCTATGCCTAGTAGCGCTTGTTGCCAAGCGCGTTGCAGGGTAGGGGTCGGCAGGCGCACGGGCCGTGGGTCGAGCAGCTCATGCGAGTCGACGGGGCGCGGCATAGGAGAATCTCCTTTCGAGCAAATGTCCGGCATTGCGTCAAACCAGATGCCTGGCGTCGATAGTTCAGTCTAGCTGGGGCTGATATCAGGAGCCAAAAAATAGGCCCCTAGGCGCAGTGAAAGTGGGGAGGCTCACTACCATTAGCTGCGCCATTCGCACGCGTTAGTTTCTCGGGCTGCCGAGATCGCCAGCTCCAGTCGGCCGACGGTGATCATTGCTAAAGAGAGATCACCTGCTTTAATTGGGTTTGTTGTACAAACCGTGGCGAAGCAGTGTAACCGTCAGCCTTTGGGCACGTTGTTCAGCATTCACATAACATTTCAGCAGCTCGATCACAGGGAAGTCCAATGATTGAAGAATCGAAAATCCGGGAAAGAGCTTATGCGTTGTGGGAAAAGGATGCTTGTCCCGAAGGTGCTGATCTTTTCTATTGGCGTCTCGCCCAAGAACAACTCGAGGCCAAAGTGCAGTCGATTAACGCCGCACACCTGATCCGGCCTCAAGCGAAGCGAAGAGCCGCGTAGCTCTATCGATCCCCGTCAGCCTCGGCTCCAGAGGTCATCGGCTTGGGCACATAGGCGGTGGTGCCTGCATTGTGACAAGCCAGGATTTGTTCGCTTTTGAAGTAAGCTCGGTCAGCCACTACCGACAACGTATCTGACGCCATCGCCTCGCGGGCCTGCTTTGCCATTGAGCTGAGTTGATCGCGGTCGGAACCGACGTTGGTCACCTCATGCGCAACGATCAAATGGTGCAGCGTATCGACCGCTGTCTGCACGTTGTAGCCGACGATTCCCGTGCCGCGCGTCATCATGGAACGGCTGTCTGGATCGGTCAGTGGGACCTGTTTATCCGGCGATTCGCTGAGCTGAATTTCGATCGCCTGAAGCGCCTTCATTTGAGTTTTGAGCTTGGCAATTTTCTCTTCCAGCCGCACAGCGCCAGGCTCGAAGGATGTGGGTTCTTGCCGATCGGCAGCATCGAGTGCAGTCAGGTAACGGTTGATGCTCGATTCAATTTCTTCCATTCGCCGCTTCAGTTTGGCGCTGGTGAAATTGCGGTCGCGGTTGTTGACAGCCTTGAATTTGCTGCCATCGATGGCGACCAGATGTTCTCCAAACAGTCCCAACTGCTGACACAGCATAACGAACTGGCGACAGACGCCTCGGATCGCCTTACTGTTGTCTTTTCGGAAGTTGGCGATGGTCTTGAAGTCCGGCACCAAACGCCCGGTCAACCACATCAGCTCAACGTTGCGTTGGGCTTCTCGCTCCAAACATCGGCTCGACTGAATGCGGTTGAGATAGCCGTAGATGTAGATCTTCAGCAAGATCGCGGGGTGGTAAGCCGGCCGGCCAGTATCGGCTGGAATGGTACCTTCAAACGATGTCTAAAAACGGTAGCCTTAGAAAGCTTGTTGAGTTCTTACAATCCGAGCTAGGAGTGTCCAGGATCTCTCTTTACAAGGGCGATTTGGGGAGCTACGCCGAGATTGATCTTGATAGCTTGGCATTCTGCTCCGCCTGAAGTCGGCGGCGAGAGAGTGGCAGGCGTTTTTACACACTCTGGGCCGTTTTCTGCCTGTCGCGGCTGACTTCCTCAGGGCGTGAAGTGGCCGGTCGTGGAGGGCGGCTTTCGACTCTGATAGGGGGGGCTGAAAAATCTGATGCGATTGAGTTTGCACAGATCGTTACGTAGTGAGGACAAGAACAGCCCAGCCAAAGGAGGCGCCGACGATCCGGTCGAAATCCAGGTCGGGGCGAATAATATCTTGAGCAATATTCAGCGAGCCGGTGAGGCGATGGCCTCACAGGCCGGCGGGTAAAATCTTTCTAAAACTGCACCCTAGTTACAACTGCGTCTCGTCTTGGGTGTTACCAGAGCGTCGATATACAAAGGGGTGAATCGGCCATGTATAACAACAACAAAAAGTTTTGAGATGCTCTCTTGGTCCTCAACTGCCAACAGCAATAACATCAACCTCTACTAATGTACCTGGTAGCGGCAGGGCGACAACCTGAACAGCGGTTCGAGTTGGCTTGTTTGGCTGATCTGAAGACCCGAAAAACATATTGTAACCCTGCTGGAAGCCTGAGAAATCGAGTTTTCCCTCCAACTCTACGGTTCCCACAAGAAAGACTCGAATTTGAATAATATCCGCCATGGACAAATTGCGCCCTTGCAGGATTTTATTGATTTTATTGAACACCGAAAGGGTCTGTGTTTTTGTGTCGCCGTAGGACGATACTGTGCCTGGAGGTGCTTCAATATCAGAAATATCCGCCAGAATACCGCTGACGTACGTAAGAGAGGATGTGGCCGGGATAGTCACAGTCTCTGAATACGCCGCAGTTTCAAGGCCGGTGCGCACGATGTCCATATTCATATATAAATCCTTTGCTGATAGGTTTTTAACGTCAGCTAGCCGCTCGATTTACAGTATCGAGGACGCAACTGTACGGAGTAAGCGTGAGAGTTGAATGAGCTTTAGTAAAAATCAAGTGAACAGCATTAACTCAAGGCCTGAGCTTTTTTTACGCTGCACGATTTCAAACCTTGTTGCAAGAAATTTCGAAACAATCCCCAGAGATGAAAAAAACTTGCGGAGGTCCACTGAGTTTTTTTGCTGTGAAGATTGTTCCTTGAACCATCGCGCTGTCTGGGGTGGACGGCAGGAGCCCGGATTTCAAGGTGGGAATCGGGTGTTGACTATCTGAAATAGAAGCTTTAAATTATTTGGAACGATCATTCCAGAGCGCGCAACCCTATGAGACCCAAGGAGTTTGACTCAGATGCCATAGCCGAAGCGGCTATGCGTGTTTTTTGGTTGCGAGGGTATAGCGGGGCAAGCATTCAGCATCTTGTAGAAGGAACAGGGCTTGGACGCGGAAGTCTCTACAATGCGTTCGGTAGCAAACTGGGTCTCTACGAGTTTGCGCTACGTCGTTATTACCAACTCACTGCGCCAAACATCTCGATTTTATCCGAGGAAGGGTTGGTACGAGATATCGTGCGCAAATTGCTGATGAAGATTGTTTCGGAAGAACTCAATGATAAAGAGAGTCTGGGATGCATGGTCGCCAATGCCTCGTTGGAGTTGGCAAGGCATGACCAAGACATAGCAAATTTGGTCGCCCAAAACTTTACCCGTATGGAGCGTGCCCTCAAGGAGTTGATAAAACGAGGCCAGGAGAGCGGTGAAATATCAGCAGAAAAAAAACCGGGCGCCCTCGCCAGATTTTTTGTCAGTACCATTCAGGGTATTAGGGTGCTCGGCAAAGGGAGTGAACAAGAAGAACGCGCGGAAAGACTGGAAGATATTGTTGATGTCGCAATAAGCGCTCTTTGAGAGCAAAGATTTTGCAGTGGCTAGGTGAGTAGATTTTTTTTGCCTAGTATTGTACCGATCGTTCCAGAATGCAGGCTGTTTTAGACAAACGTGTTAATGGGATGTAAACGGGCGCTGAGCATATCTATTGCTAAAGCGCCTTTGCTGTACTGATTGATAAACTTAAGCTAACGATCGATAGGGATATAAAATGACTAACTTTTCGCAAGCATCCGCTCAATCCAAAACGGTTGCGGTACTTGGGACTGGCATTATCGGGGCTGCGGTAGCGCGTAACCTCCAAAAAAATGCATTCAACGTAAATGCGTGGAACCGTACTTATGAGAAAGCAACAGCTCTTTCGGTTTCGGGCGTCGAAGTGTTTGAAAAAGCAGAAGATGCGGTACGTGGTGCAAGTATTGTCCTGACTGTGTTGAAAGACGGTCCAGCAGTACTTGAGGCGATGAAAGCCGCGCTGCCAGGCCTTGCAAAAGGTACAGTTTGGCTTCAGTTGAGCACCGTAGGTGTCAAAGCGAATGAAGAACTGACTGCATTTGCCGAGCAACATGGTCTCGAGTTCTATGACGCACCGGTTCAAGGCACTCGTGGACCTGCCGAACAAGGGCAACTGATTATCATTGCATCCGGCAGTCTGTCGCAACGTGAAGCGATTCAACCAATCTTCGATGCGATCGGCAAACGCACCTTGTGGGTTTCTGAGCAAAGCGGTGTTAGCAGCAAGTTGAAATTGGCCCTTAATAGCTGGGCTTTCGCCCTCACTCACGGCATTGCAGAAAGTTTGTCTATCGCGGAGGCGCTAGGCGTTGATCCTGCTCTAGTGGTTGATGTTGTGAAAGGCGGTCCTATGGACAGCATGTATTTTCAGCTGAAGGCGGCGTCGATTCTGTCCGGCGATTACACCGTTAGCTTCTCGGTGGCGAACGCTGTCAAAGACGCTGAGCTGGTCGTTGAGGCAGCCAAGGAGGCTGGCGTAAAAGTAGATGCTGTAGCGGCCGGGCTCAATCGTTTCAACCGCGCTCTGCAAGCCGGTCATGGCGACAAGGACATGGCCGCTTCGTACCTTGCTAAATAATAGCAGCAGTACTGTGTAGACCCCACGAACTATATAGGCCGATGCTAATACCATCGGCTTTGAGATAAATTATGTTTGATGCACTTGGATTTCGCCTGAAAGTAGGGATTGTACTCCCTTCAACTAACACTTCCATGCAGCCAGAAACAGACTCTCTCAGGGTGCAGGGAGTTACCAATCATGCAAGCAGGATGCTGATTCAAGACCAGTTGATGGACAAGCAAGCTGGTTTCAATAGTGTCTTGAACAATATCCGAACGTCCACAGGGGATGCTATTCATAGCTTGCTCACGTGCAAGCCAGACAGGGTGATTATTGGTGTTTCACCCGAGAGTTATTGGGATGGCCCCGGGAGCCATGAACGTGTAATGGATTCATTTTTGACCATGACCGGAGGTGTACCCGTAACGACCAGTCCGGATGCCTATCAAGCGGCATTTAGAGCCTTTGGCAATATCAAGCGTATCGCGGTAATAACCCCGTACCTGCCAGTGGGTGATAATACTGTCAGCAAGTTCTTTACGGATAATGGTTATGAGGTCGTTGCAATTCAGGGGCTTGGAGCCTACAGCCCAGCCCAGATATCGCACATCTCCCAAGAGAAAATATTTCAGACTATCAAGGAAGTTGATAGCGCTGATGTGGAAGCCATTGTCCAGGTAGGTACAAATGTCGCAATGGCTCGTGCGGCTGCGATTGCTGAGGCTTGGTTAAATAAACCAGTCATCTCCAATAATGTTGTGCTCTATTGGCATGCGCTGAGACAGAGTGGCCTAGTAGACTCTTTCAGCGGATTTGGGTCTCTTCTAGAAAATCACTAATAAATATTTAAACAGTTCTGAAGCTTTCGTTTCGGAACTCTGCGTCATGAAAATCGGTGCGACGACTGCTAGTCGCCGACTAATGTTCGAATGAAATATCTGACTTGGCGATCATGTTAATGATGTGTCTAGCTTTGCTGTGCCGATTTTTCAAATACTAAAATAAAGGAAAGGAATCAAATGAAGGTCGCAGATTCAATCACTGTAGGGAAACAGACGTCCGATAAAGAAAAGTACAAAAAATTTTCAGATGGTAGTGACTTGACACTGGTGGATTTGTTTCTACATCAATGCTCGGAGTCTCCAGAAGTTGTAGCGGTGACTGGAGAGGAAGGAGCTTTGACCTATTCAGAGCTGGAAGTAAAAAGCAAGTTGCTTTCTGATGAGTTTGTAAGTTTCGGTGTTCGAGTAAATGAATGTATCGGCATTTATGCTGAGCCCTCAATGGATATGATGATTGGTACATGGGGGATTCTCCGCGCCGGGTGTGCCTATCTGCCGTTGGCTCCAGAATATCCCGATGAACGAGTCCGTTATATGATTGAGGACTCGAAGATCAAAGTGATTTTTACCCAGGTTCATTTAGTCAAAAAGCTGAAGGAGCTGGCTCTTTCTGACGTGATCATTGTCACGCTGAACGACGTCAAGCTGAAATCAAATTTTGAGGCCGACTCCTCAAATGCGCGGACTAAAAGGCTGGTAGGTAGCTGCCTCGCCTATGTTATTTACACGTCGGGTACAACCGGAAAACCGAAAGGCGTTGAGATTGAGCATCGTAGCATTCTTAACCAGTTGCTGTGGTTGAATAAAGAATACAAAATTGATAGTAAGAAAACGATCTTGCGCAAAACACCCATGAGCTTTGACGCTGCGCAATGGGAAATTCTCTCTGTCGCACTGGGTTCCAAAATAGTGATGGGCAAGTCAGGTATCTATCGCGATCCCTGCGCGATGATAGAAACCATACAACAATTCAAAGTCAGCACTATTCAGTGCGTTCCTACATTATTACAGGCACTGATTGATGAGCCAGAATTCGTAGCGTGTACAACTCTTTCGCAGATTTTTAGTGGCGGTGAAGCACTCACGCGAAAGCTTGCGAAAAGCTGCCTCGAGGTGATGCCGGGGTGCAGCCTGATAAATCTTTACGGCCCTACTGAGTGCACGATCAATGCGTCGGCCGTCACGGTCGATAACCAGATGGTTTTAGATGGCCCTAAGGTAATCTCCATCGGTTTTCCAGTTAGTAACACTAGTTATTATATTGTCGATGGTCATGAAGTTGTCCCGAATACAGAAGTTGGCAGGGTCGGTGAGTTGTATATTGGTGGTCTGCAGGTCGCCCGTGGCTATTTGAATAAGCCGGAGCAGACGGCCGAAAAATTTATAAATTTATCGGTAGGCGACGCCAAACAAAAGATTCGACTTTATCGAACTGGCGACCTCGCAAGCTGGAATAGGGATCGCAGTGTTCAATTCGTTGGTCGCGTCGATAACCAAGTAAAACTACGGGGTTATCGTATTGAGTTGGACGAAATTCGTGTGGCCATTGAGAATCATGATTGGGTAAAAAGCGCTGCCGCTATTATTGATAGTGATTCACACACGGGTGTTCAGACTCTAATCGCGTGTTTAGAGTTGAATCCACGTGAGGCAACGCTGATGGATCAAGGAAACCATGGTGCTCATCATCAATCGAAGGAGGGTCGAGTCCAGGTCAAGGCACAACTGAGCAACCTTGGGTTGCGAAGCGATGCGGAAAATGCAGGGAAACCGGTCATCGTTCTTCCTCATAAAATGGCTTCAAAGCAACAAAGGAAGCAAGCGTTTGCTCGGAAAACATACCGTTTTTTCGAAGGCGAAGCGATCTGTAAAAAAGATATTTTAGAATTGCTGGAGCACCGCATCATCGCAACAGAGTCGACAAGTATCAGCGAAGTTTCCATTAGCACGCTCGGAGAAATACTTCGAACGCTCGGCCCCTTTACAAGCCAGGAGCGTTTGTTACCGAAGTATGCTTATGCGTCGCCAGGTGCTCTTTATGCGACGCAGCTTTATCTCGAAATTCACAATGTCGCAGGCATTATTTCAGGTTACTACTATTTTTCACCGGTTGACCATGAGCTCGTTTTAATTCAACCGATCGAGGGAGGGCGCACTCACGGATTAACCATCCACTTTATGGGCAAAAAGTCAGCCATCGAAGCGGTCTACAAGAATAATGTAATTGAAGTTCTGGATATGGAAGCAGGGCACATACTCGGATTGCTCGACTGTGTTTTGCCCGCTTATGGATTAGGTATTGGAATTGGACATTTTACGCCTAATGTCAGGATGTTTTTGGATTGTACAAGTGATAATTTTTATATCGGCAGTTACGATGTCGTGCCTTCGGCGGATAGACGTTTGGGTGGGGCGGTAGAGTTACTGGTCCAGGCCCATGCAGGTAAAGTAATGGATCTTAACGAAGGTCAGTATCGATATTCAAACGGTGAGTTCTTGAAGATTTCCTCTGATTTGATATTGAAAAAGCATGTGATTGCAATTAATCAGCGGACGTATGAAAACTCAAGTTTCGGTATCTCAATTGTCAGTAAAACCTTCGACGGTTGGAGCAACTATATTGACCTCGGTAGAAGACTTCAACAACTACAGCAAAATGGAATTAATATCGGGTTGATGTCCTCTGGATACAGCAGCAAGACCGGAAATGATTTGCTGACCGCCAAGAGATTGAACGCGATCTTGAAAGATGCAGATTTCGGCTCTGGCCCTTCGTATTTTGCCCTGGCTGGTCGAGTCAGTGAAGAGCAGATTCGTAGTGAAGGGATGAAAGAAGATGCTGTGCATTCAAAAGGGCCAGCGGAAATAATAAAGCAGGATTTGATCAGTTTTTTGCCTGAGTACATGATTCCCAATAAAATTATTGTACTTGATAAATTACCTCTGTCCTCCAATGGGAAAGTTAATATTCAGCTGCTTAAATCTCTCGTTGAGGGGCAGCGCGTAAAAAGAGCATATATCTTGCCCCGCTCTGTCATGGAGAAAGAAGTTGCGCGGATATGGCAAGATGTTATGAGTTGTGAGTCATTGTCAGTAACCGATGATTTTTTTGAAGTGGGCGGGAACTCGCTGCTTGCTGTTGTGTTAATCAACAAGATCAATAAAGCTTTGAAAGCTTCGCTGCCTCTGCAAACCATTTTCTCAGCTGCAACGGTTGAATCACTTGCCATGCTTCTTGAGGAAAGGAAAACACAGCAAATTTCTCGTTTAATTAAATTGAATGTTGAATCAACCGGTGCGCCAATTTATTGCTGGCCAGGACTTGGCGGATATCCAATGAATTTGCGCTTGCTTGCAACAAGTAACGGTTTGAACAGGCCGTTTTTTGCTGTGCAGGCACTGGGTATCAATGAAGGGGAGGTTCCCTATTCAACGATCAAAGCGATGGCGGCGCAAGATATTAAACTAATCAAGGAACATCAAAAACAAGGTCCGTATACGCTGTGGGGGTACTCTTTTGGTGCGCGAGTCTCCTTTGAGGTTGCGTATCAACTCGAGCAGGCAGGGGACATTGTTGATAATTTGTTTTTGATTGCTCCAGGTTCACCTGAAGCACGGAAATCAGAAAATTCTGTATCGGTGCACTCGACAAACAGACTTAATCGGGATTATTTGACAATTCTCTATTCTGTTTTTTCCAGTTCTATCTCAGATCCTGAACTTGCTCAGTGCTTGTCGTCGGTGACGACGAATGAAGACTTCATCGAGTTTGTGGCCGCTCGGTACCCAAGCTTAGAGTCGAGTGTTATTGAAAGGATCGTAAAAATTGTTGAGTTGACCTATGAGTTTAAATACACATTCAAGGAGCTGACTGAACACACGATCATTGCCCCGATTTCAATTTTCAAGGCGATTGGTGATGATTACTCGTTCCTTGAGGCCTCTTTAGGCGGTCTCACAGCAACTCATCAGGTGTTTGAACTTGGTTTTGATCACTATGAAATTCTAAAGGAGGCAGGAGTAAATAACCTGGTTGATGCGATTGCATCAAGAATGATGCAGCTTGAAGCGGTGGCACCTAAAGCTTCAATTTCTTTGTAGAGGGTGCCGTCATGCCCCATGTCAATATTAAGTATTTTCGTAACGACATTTCTGAAGAGCAGAAGCGACAGATCAACGAAAGTGTTTCGCAGTTACTGGAGTCGATTTTTTCGTGCAGTGCAAATGTAATATCAATAGCGCTCGAGCCTATTGACCCCCTTGGATGGCACGCGGAGGTTTATGAGCCCGAGATCCTGCAGCGTGCACATCTACTTTGCAAAGTCCCAAATTATTAAAGCGGTGAATGTATTATGACAGCTCAGGATAATAGCTTTTCCAGTCGACCGATTTCCGATATCGACTATAGCGAGCGTATTCCCATTTGGAAGCTGCTGGCGTTTACGTTAGCGGGTTTCATTGCCATCATGACTGAAACAATGCCGGCGGGCCTGTTACCTCAGATTGGGTTGAGCCTCGGAGTTTCAGAAGCGTTTGCCGGTCAGTTGGTAACCCTTTATGCCTTGGGTTCGGTTTTAGCGGCGATCCCTATCGTTGCGGCCACCCGCAGCTGGCGGAGGAGACCACTGTTTCTTCTGGCTATTTTTGGCTTGCTGGTTTTCAACTCGATTACGGCGCTTTCTTCCAATTTCGTCGTGATACTTGTCTCGCGTTTTATCGCGGGGATGGCCGCGGGTCTTATTTGGGGACTGCTGGCTGGCTATGCCAGACGTATGGTACCTAACCATCTTCAGGGGCGAGCGTTGGCCATTGTCGGTGTGGGCCAACCCATTGCTCTGTCGATTGGCGTTCCCTTGGGGACCTGGTTGGGCGGCCTTTCGGATTGGAGGGGTGTATTTTGGATAATGTCAGGGCTCTCATTTGCTCTGTTGATTTGGGTCAGATCCTGTGTTCCGGATTTCCCAGGCCAGTCGTCTTCAAAGCGTCAATCCATTCGAGCCATTTTTCTTACTCCGGGTATCCGGTCAGTGCTCTTCGTGATATTCGCCTGGATCTTGGCCCACAACATTCTCTACACCTATATCGCGCCTTACCTGGCGTCTGTCGGCCTCGCCGAGTATGTTGATTTGGTGTTGTTTTTGTTTGGTGCGTCTTCCGTCCTGGGAATCTGGATAACCGGGGTGTTTGTAGATCGCTCACTCAGGACTCTGACTATTCTTAGTCTTGCGCTGTTTGCCGTGGCTGCATTAATCATTGGCATCGCCAATGGCAGCTCAACTATCACTCTGGTGGGTATCGCCTTGTGGGGGCTGACCTTTGGTGGGGCGCCAACGCTGTTACAGACGGCTATCGCGGATAATGCGGGTGAGGGGACTGATGTCGCACAATCAATGTTGGTCACCGTGTTTAATCTCGCGGTCGCCGGCGGCGGGCTTCTAGGGGGCGTGTTACTTCAGTATGCAGGTCCTGGCTCTTTCCCTTGGGCTCTATTCGTTCTTGCAGTCCTGAGTCTACTGGCCGTATGGAATGCGAGTAGTCATGGATTCCAACCTGGTCGTCGTTCATAAGTATTTTTGAACTGTCGACTGCGTATTATTTGGCGGCTTTGTCACAGCTAATGTGGTACTCCTGTTTTACGGGAGTGCTGCAGCCTTACCGTGCTGCTTGACCTTGCGGTCATATTAGACAGCCGACATTTGCCTTGAATTTAGTCACTCATGAACAGGGCAAACGTGAAGTGGTGACATTTTGCGAATGTGCGCAAAAAGTTGCGCAGTCAACTGCCAAAATCTGCCTGATAAGTCGCTACAGACCACGCCATTAGAGGCTTACAGCCAAGTGCGCAAGAAGTTGCGCAGTACTGCGCAACTTCTTGCGCACTTGGCGTTATTTCCTACAGAAAAAGTTGAAGAGAAATTCGGCGAATGTCGCGCAAACCCTTGATGCGTAATGGCTAGATGATGGCTGGTATGGATTTTGATCTCACCGCCGACACCTGGGCAGGCAATCACGCCGTCCGGTCCTGTCTTTTGAGCAAGGAGAGCCTCCCATGGCAACACCAGCGTACATGTCCGTCACTGGCGAGAAACAAGGTCTGATCACTGCCGGCGCATTCACCGCCGACTCGGTTGGCAACACCTACCAGGAAGGTCACGAAGACCAGGTCATGGTTCAGGCTTTCAGCCACGACGTGATCATCCCGCGTGACCCGCAGTCCGGCCAACCGACCGGTCAGCGCGTCCACAAGCCAGTCGTGATCACCAAGGTGTACGACAAGGCTTCGCCACTGCTGCAGGCGGCTCTGACCTCCGGCGAGCGCATGAGCGAAATCGTTATCCAGTGGTACCGCACCTCGGCTCAAGGGACCCAAGAGCACTACTACACCACCAAACTGGAAGACGCGATCATCGTCGCCATCAACAACAAAATGCACAACTGCCAGGACCCGTCGAACTCGCACTTCACTCACCTGGAAGAAGTGCAATTCACCTACCGCAAAATCACCTGGACCCACGAAGTATCCGGTACTTCGGGTTCCGATGACTGGCGCGTTCCGGTCGCCTGATCCAGGCTGACCGTTTCCCCCTCGGCCAGCACGGCTGGTCGAGGCGGGTTGTTGTCCCCTAAAGAATTTTTGCAGTCGTTGATCGCCAACGGGCATCGACGAGTGCCGCAACATCGCATGAGGAACAAGGAATGTTCGCACCGGCCAATCAGACCCATTTCAGCCTGACCATCGATGGGGCGGACAGCTATTTTCAGGTGCTGTCCTTCACCGGCCGGGAAGCGCTCAACCAGCCGTTCGAGTTCGAACTGGAACTGGTCAGCGAAAAAGCCTCGATCAACCTCGAAAGCGTGTTGCACAAACTGGCTTTTCTGCAGCTGTCACCCTCGGGCACCGGCATTCATGGGTTGGTCTACAGCATTGCCCAAGGCGAGGCCGGCAAGCGCCTGACCCGCTACCGGATTTCCCTGCGTCCGCAACTGGCGTACCTGGCGCATCGGGTCAATCAGCGCATCTTCCAGCAGATGACCGTGCCGCAGATCATCAGCCAGGTCCTGGAAGAGCACGGCATCCTCGCCAGCGAGCACAAGTTCCAGCTCAACGCGGTGTACCCCGAGCGCATTTACTGCGTGCAGTACGACGAATCCGACCTGCAATTCGTCCAGCGCCTGTGCGAGGAGGAGGGGATTCACTACCACTTCCAGCACAGCGCCAGCGGCCATTTGCTGATGTTCGGCGACGACCAGACCGTGTTCCCGAAACTGGCACCGGTGGCCTATCAGCAGGACACGGGGCTGGTCGCCGATCAGGCGGTGATCAAGCGCTTCGGCCTGCGCATGACCACCCGCACCAGCCGCACTACCCGGCGTGATTACGACTTCACCAAACCGAAAATCGAGTTGGAAAGCGACGCCAAAAGCGCGGCCAAACCGGACCTCGAGGATTACGATTACCCCGGCCGTTTTGTCGATCGCGAGCGTGGCAAACACCTGGCCACTCGCGCATTGGAACGCCATCGCAGCGACTACCGCCTGGCCGAAGGCACCGGCGATCAGCCGCTGCTGGTCACCGGGCATTTCCTCGCCCTGACCGCGCACGCCAATCCAGCGTGGAACGACCTCTGGCTGCTGACTGAAATCCTCCACGAAGGCAAGCAACCGCAGGTGCTGGAAGAAGTCATCAGCAGCGACGTTACCGATCAGAAGGACGATTTCCACCAGGGCTATCGCAACCGCTTCAGCGCGATCCCGTGGGACGTGCCGTACCGTCCGCCGCTCGATCACCCGAAACCCAAAGTCCTCGGCACCCAGAGCGCGGTGGTCACCGGCCCCGAAGGCGAGGAGATTTTCTGCGATCAATACGGTCGGGTGAAGGTGCAGTTCTTCTGGGACCGCGAAGGCCAGCACGACGACAAGACCAGTTGCTGGATGCGTGTGGCGTCGAACTGGGCCAGCCAGAACTTTGGCTCGATCAACCTGCCACGCATCGGCATGGAAGTGCTGATCACCTTCCTTGAAGGCGATCCCGATCAGCCCTTGATCACCGGTTGCCTGTACCACGGCGTGAATTTGCCACCGTACAAACTGCCTGACTTCAAGACTCTGGCCACGGTCAAGAGCAAGGAATACAAGGGCAGCCGCGCCAACGAACTGCGCATCGACGACACCACCAGCGAAATCAGCATCGCGCTGCGCAGTGACCACGGCGCCAGTGCGATCAACCTCGGTTATCTGACCCATCCACGTCCGTCCGGCGGTCAGCCGCGCGGCGAAGGGTTTGAGCTGCGTACTGACCGCCATGGCGCGGTGCGTGCGGCCGCCGGTTTGCTGATCACCACCGAACCGCGACCGAACGAATCCAGGCACCACAAGGACCTGCCGGAAACCGCCGAACGCCTGGCCACCGCGAGCGAGCAGCAGGATGGCTTCGGCATGCAGGCTCGTGAAGTGCAGGCGCAGGAAGCGGGCGATCAGGATGACGTGGCCAAGGCTCTACACGCACAGCATCAAGGCATTCTGGGCAGCGGCCCGGCGAACATGAGCGCCAACGAGTTTCCGGAATTCACCGAGCCGCATCTGGTACTCGCCAGTCCCGCCGGCATTGCCCTGAGCACCCCGCGCTCCAGCCACATCGCCACCGGTGAACACCTGGCCTTGAGCAGCACCGGCCACACCAGTTTGTCGATCGGCAAGCGCTTCCTCGCCAGCGCCAGTCGCGGCATGCGCCTGTTCGTGCAAAGCATGGGCTGGCGACTGGTCGCCGCTTCCGGCGACATCGACGTACGCGCGCTGAAGGACAGCATCAACCTGCTGGCCAAGCTCAACATCACCGCCAACGCCGATCGCATCACCATTACTGCCAAAACCGAACTGGTGATTCAGGGCGGCGGCAGCGCCACCACTTACAACGCCGGCGGCATTACCCACGCCACCACCGGGCCGTATACCGCGCACGCGGCGAACTTCGCCTATACCGGGGCGAAAAGTCTCGCGGGCGTGTTCCCCGAACAGCCGAAACCGGGCAAGGGCAACCTCGAACTGTTCAACCAGTACGCCGGGCGTCAGGGCATCAAGGAAGGCGATTATGAAGTCATCGACGCTCTGGGCAAGAGCATCAAGGGCAAGCTCGATGCGAAGGGCTTTGCCAGCGTCTCCGGCGCCGCACCGGGCCCGGCTCGCGTGCTGTTCGGCAAGGATCCGGCGGACACCTGGAGCGACGGCAGCTACATCGGCAAACCGGAATGGCCGCTGAACCCACCGGGCGCCGATGACGTGCCAAGCCAGGTGCAAGCCATGGTCGCACAGGCCTTGCCGAGCAAGAACTGGGACGTGCTGGAGAAAGGCAAAAGTCTGGCCCAGACCGGTATGAACGCCGTGCAAACCGCCCAAGGCGCAATGCAAAACGCACAACAAGTCAAAGGCGCGGTGCAGGGTGGGGTGGCTGGATTGCCGAAGCTTGCCAGTGCGGCCATGCCGAGTGCGTCGAGCATCCTCGGCGCGGCGAGCAAGAGCGGCAAGTTGCCGAGTCTGCCGGCCGTGACACCTCCCAAGACTTCCTTTAAAACCCCGGGCCTGTTGGCGGGTGAGATGCTCTCATGACGACGGAAGCTGCTGTTGTAAAACGTGAACCCCAGGTGGCGGTCGTCCCGCTCAACACCATCGACATCAAGGATGTCGGACGCGGTGCGGCGGTATTCGATGCGTGGCTGCAGTCCATCAGTGGCGGCGTGGTCACCCTCGAACGTTTGAAAAACGTTGCCGGTGGCTTGCCCGTGATCGGCAACATCATGGCGCTGGTCGATGCCTTGGGCGACATCGTCACGCTGACTAAAAGCAAACAACGAGAGTTGCTTGACTGGGTCAGTCTGGGCATCAACCTGATTGGGGTTTTACCGGCACCACCGACCATGGCGGCGGCTCGGATGAGTCTGCGTCCGACGCTATTCCTAGTGCGTCAGGAACTGCGTAACAGCGCCAAAATGCTGTTAGGTGATTCAATGATTGAGGTGTTGGTCGGGCACCTCAACGCGACCATCATTGGTACCCTGGATGACTTCGTAAAGCAGGCGCAAGGCAAACTGTCGGGCATTCTTTCGGATGCCGGCAAGCTCGGTGAACAAGTCGTCGACGAGATCGCCACGGGACTGGAGGCGGTGGTCAAGGGCAGCCTGGATACAAAGGGTGACGCTCAGGCGGCCAGTAGAAAAATAACGGCGGCCGGCGGTCAGTTATTGAGTGATCCCAAGGCCGCCATCAGTAATTTTCTCGGCGCCACTTACAGTGCCTACAAGGCTGTCGGCAAGGGCATGGCCAACAGCGCGGCGAAACATCTGCTGCCCGATCAAGCCAAAAAACTGGTACTGAGCCACACCGGTCCACTGCGCACGATGGGCCCGGAGATCAATAAACAGCTGAGCAAGCTGGGAGACCCAGGTACTCGGCATTCCATTGGCTGGTTGTTGCAGATGCTGGGCGGCGCTGTTGCCACCTGGCGCAAGCGTCGATCCCATGGGCAGGGTGCGAGTGTTAAGCCCGCAGCAACTAGTCAAGCACAGCACAAGGCTGGTGAAGGTCGGCTGGAGGCCACTAGTCGTCAAGCGCCGGCAACGAATGCAGCCAATGGAGAGAAAAACGCCACGTGCACCGGCACGTGCAATAGCATCAGTTTTGCATTGGGGTCGGAGAACCTCAGCCACACCGATTTCAGTCTGCCCGGACCATTTCCCGTCGAATGGACGCGCACCTATAGCTCACGCTTCGATGCTTTCGATAACAGCGAGCTCGGCGCACGCTGGGTGACTGAGTTCACCACCCGTTTTGACTGTCAGGGTGATGGCCTAGTGTTTTATGGTGCCGACGGCCGCAGTAGCGACTACCCATTGCCGAAGGTCGGCCTGCTCCATTATGACGCCATCGAGAACCTGACTCTGGTGCGCACCAGCGAAGACCAGTTGTTAGTCTGCTTTGGCTTCGAACGTAAGGAAACTTATGTGCGCCGGGGTCAGCGCTATCTGCTGACCGGCGTGGTACTGCGCAACGGCGCCGGGATCATGCTGCATTACGAACATCGTCACGGCGAATTGTCGGTGCTCTCGGACCTGATCACCTATCAGGATGAAATCACCAAAGTCCATCTGCACCTCGGCACAATGATCGACGATCACGGTCGGTTGATCGGCCTCTGGGACATTCGCGACGGCGTACCGCAGCGCCAACTATGTGCCTATGAGTACGACGCCTATGGCGACCTCATCCAGGGGCAGGATGAGAATGGAGCGGCCTGGTCGTATCAGTACCAGCATCACCTGATTACTCGCTACACCGACCGAACTGGCCGAGGCATGAATCTGGAATGGCAAGGCCATGGTGCTGACGCCAAAGCGGTGCGCGAATGGGCTGACGACGGCAGCTTCGACACTCGTTTGGAGTGGGACGAGAATATCCGCCTCACTTACGTCACTGACGCCCACGGCAACGAGACTTGGCACTACTACGACATACTTGGCTACACATACCGTATTCGCTACCCCGACGAGCGTACGGAATGGTTCTTCCGTGATGATGCCAAGAACGTGATCCGCCACGTTCGCACAGATGGCGGCACCAATCGCTATAGCTACGATGAGCGTGGCAACCTACTTGAACATATAAGCCCTGATGGAAGCGTGGCCCATTACGCCTATGACGACCAGGATCAACTGATCAAGATCAGCGATGCCGAGGGTGGGCAATGGCAGCGTGCTTACGACGATCACGGCAATCTGGTCGAAGCGGTCGACCCGCTGGGTAACAAAACCGAGTACGCGTACAACAAGGCCGGCCTGCCGATCGCTATCAAGGACGCGAACGGCAACGAAAAGGCCCTGGACTACAACGATGCCGGTCAGTTGGTGGAATACGTCGATTGCTCGGGCAAGACCAGCGCCTGGGAATATAACGAACTGGGGCAGATGATCTGCTTCACCGACCCTGCAGGGCAGGGCACTGAATACCAATACAAGGCCGGGCAGTTGGTGTTGATCAAACACCCGGACAAGACCGAGGAGCGCTTCGAACGTGATGCCGAGGGTCGGCTGTTGGCCCACGTCGATGGCCTGGATCGTTGCACCACCTGGAGCTACACCGCTGCCGGTTTGATTGCCGAAAGGGTGGATGCCGCCGAACAAACCCTGCGCTATCGCTGGGACCGCCTCGGCCGATTATTGGCACTGGAAAACGAAAACGAGCAGCACACTCGGTTCCATTACGATCCAGTCGGCCGACTACTGGAAGAAACCGGCTTTGATGGACGCACCACTCGCTATCAATACGATCCTGAGTCTGGTCGATTGGCCAGTACCTCAAATGGTGAGCGTATCATCGCGGTGAGCTTCGACCCCATGGGTCGGTTGATCGAACGTCGCGCCAGTTTAAGGGACAGGTCGCAGAGCGAAACTTTCGCCTACGACGGCAACGGCAATATGGTGCTCGCCACCAACGAGCAGAGCCGGTTGCAGTGGTTTTATGATCCGGTAGGGAACCTGGTGCGCGAGCACCAACACTATCTGGGGCTGGAAAAACCGATGGTTGCGGTCTGGCGGCACGAATACGATGTGCTCAACCAGTGCATCGCCACTATCCGTCCGGACGGTCATCGCGTCAGCTCGCTGACTTACGGCAGCGGGCACTTGCTAGGGTTGCGACTGGATGAGCATGACCTGATCGGCTACGAGCGTGACGATCTGCACCGCGAGGTGGCTCGCCACCAGGGCAATCGACTGCTGCAAACGCAAAAGTGGGATCCGGCGGGGCGCCTGCAGGAACAACTGCTTGGGCGTAGCGATGACAAGTCCATATTGCTCAAGCGTGAATACACCTACGACGCAGCTGGCCAGTTAACCGGTCTCAACGACAGTCGTCGCGGTCCGTTAGCCTACCGTTATGATCCGGTGGGACGACTGCTCAGCACCACCAGTCGCCTCGGCATTGAAACCTTCGCCTTCGACCCAGCCAGCAATCTGCTGGATGACAAGAACACAGAAGTCCGACGACCGCTGGATCAGGATTTGCCGCGCAACAAATTGGTCGACAACTTACTGCGTGAGTACGCAGGCACCCACTACAAGTACGACGAATGCGGTAACCAAGTCCAGCGCTGGCACAATGGCAGCCACAGTGAAATGCAGTGGGACCTGTTCGACCGTCTGGTGCATTTTGAAGATGCTCGCCTGGCGGTGGATTACTCCTATGACGCTTTAGGCCGACGCCTGCACAAGAACTCCAGTGCACATTACAAACAGCGCCCTGAGGCTGGTTCTCAGTGGAACCGGAACGAGCACGCCCGCAAACAGCGCGAGTTTGGCTGCGGTTTGACTTTGTATGGTTGGGACGGCGACAACCTGGCTTGGGAGAGCAGCCCGGCTCAGTTGGATGGTGATGCGGGACGCACCGTACACTATATCTTTGAGCCAGGCACCTTCGTGCCGGTGGCTCAAGCACTTCGGCATAAAGCGATTCATCTACCAGGACAGCCCGAGTACAGCGGCGATTACAGCTTGGACGACGATCCGCTGTGGAACCATGCCGTCACCGCACAACCGTTTGATGTCTTGGCCTGGTATCAGTGCGACCACTTGGGCACGCCTCTAGAGCTAACTGATCAGCATGGCGAAATTATCTGGAGTGCTCAGTACAAAGCGTGGGGCGGAGTTCGCGAACAACGCTCAGCATTGGCGCTGCAACACGGATTGACCAATCCGATCCGGTTTCAAGGGCAGTATCACGACTCTGAAACGGGCCTGCACTACAACCGGTACCGGTACTACGACCCAGAAACTGGACGCTTTATCTCCAAAGATCCTGTTGGGTATGCAGGTGGTATCAACCTCTACCAATACGCTCCCAATCCGACTCAGTGGATTGACCCGCTTGGTTTGGCGAAGAAGCCACC
Source organism: Pseudomonas lyxosi (assembly GCF_047758685.1). Classification (NCBI taxonomy): domain Bacteria; kingdom Pseudomonadati; phylum Pseudomonadota; class Gammaproteobacteria; order Pseudomonadales; family Pseudomonadaceae; genus Pseudomonas; species Pseudomonas lyxosi. Next base: position 5,402,529 of record NZ_CP180481.1, on the reverse strand, counting down.
CTCAAAATACGCACTCAAGGATGGTGCCGGGGCAACTCCAAAGGATATCGCCGCGAGTAAAGTAGGTGGGGGTGATCGAACAGGGCAAACCGCTTGCCGTAAAAGGTTGTTCAAGAAAAGTAAGCCTGTAGGGGTCTACAAATGCTGGCGGTGTGGGCATACCTCTACGAACCCAGATGATATGCACCTTGGCCACAAGAATGTGCCGACCTCAAAAGGGGGGAACCTGGCAGACGTCAACGTGGATCTTGAAGGGGCATCGTGTAACCTTAGCGCAGGGAATAGTGGTTACGTAAAAGAAGGGATGTCGTGTGTTGAACGTGGAAGCTGTGGAGCACCCTATGGACGATAAACAATCACCTCTTCTGATTGAGGTGTATGTGGCAGATGACGACGGCCCGGTTTTTGAGGAACTGCCTGTTCGTCAGATTGATCAGGATACTTACGAATTACTCTCCTCACCTGGTCTCGCGCTGAATCTGGCGCGAGGAGATGTTGTTTCAATCAAAAATAAAAATGCGCCTGCGCAAGTTTTGAAACGAGGTGGCAATTTCTGTATTCAGATTTACGCCGACTACATTCCTCCGGAAGATATTTCAGCACTCGAAAACGACGTCATTCGTGAATTGAATGGGACGTTGGACGGCATATTTGGAGGCAATTTATCGTTAGCCGTCCCTGCAAAAAACGGGATGGATAAAATCAATAATTTTTTCGATAGGTTCCGCGAAAAAACCGGCATTCAGTGGTATTACGCGAACATTTACAAAAATTTCGACGATGATGACGACGATACGCTTTTGAACTGGTGGCTAGATAGTTGATGGTTACTGTCGTGATCGGCGAGCGCCTAGCGTGATGGATATCACCTCTGATTAAGGATGAACACAGTGAAAGACATCATTCGCCTAGGCGACTCCACCAGTCATGGTGGGGTGGTGCTAGAAGCATTCTCTCAAACCGACCTCAATGGCAAACCCATTGCCGGTGTCGGCCATAAGGTCAGTTGCCCTCTGTGCAAAGGAGTTTTTCCCATCGCCGAGGGCAGTAGCACCTACACAGTCGACGGAACTCCCATCGCACTGCACGGCATGAAAACCACCTGCGGTGCCAGCCTGATTGCCAGTGGTCCCAATGGCGCGGTAATCAGCTAATTCCCCACTCATTTGTATATCTCTACGCGTCCGAGTTGAGTGGCCTTTCGTCGCGTGAAGGCCGTCGATATCGAACCCAACCTGCCAGTGCCAGTACGTGATATGCGATACCGGCCAAGTGATGGCGCTGGTGTATGCCTGGATTTGGATTGGTACAAGGACTGAACCTGCATGACTCGGACGAAGGCAGCAACTGCCATTTTGCAGTGCTGGTATAGCGGGATGTTCCAATGAATCAGGGAGCTTTTCAGAGTTCTCGCCTGGTGAAATGGTTGGGTTCCACCTGTGCGTCTCTAAACATTGCTTCCAACGGGTTGATAGCCGTTGACTGAGCAGGGCAGGCGTCCAAGGTCCTGGTAAGTGGAATGCCCAAGCCCCCTCAACTCACTCGCTGGTTGGGGTTTTCTTGTTTAACGCTTACGTTGCCTTCTGGGCAATTAAAGGCCATCGGATGGGGCATCAAGCGTGCGGATGACATCTGGCGTGCGGCGTTGCGTAGAGCAGTTCGTCAACCTAATAGGCGCCCGGTCCAACGGTCAAGCACGTCTCTGGAACTGACTCCAGCGCAGCGAGCGATTGAACATCTTCAACAGCAATCATCACCACATATGCGGGCGTTACTGGGGTACTACTACGCAATGTCGGATCCAGGTTTCATCGCGTGCTCGCTGGTGCATATGCGGGAGAGTGACGACTGTTTCGTTTATGAACGTCATGAGCGTTTACAGTCCAGTATCCCGGGGGTCGATGATCTTGATCGCTCTCGGTACAAAGGCCTTGCGTACTACCTGCAGGACAGGCTTTTCCTCATCGATTACGAATCGCTGACGTCTAATGAAGTCAGTCAAACCATCCTCATCCCGAGCTTCAAAAGTCGAGTGACTCGTCTCAACGGGCTGAAGATGGGCGTTTCAGCATGTGATTACCGTAAACCGATTTCCGCTATACCTGCATCAGGCGTATGGCGGGTAGCCGCGGTCAATTGAGCGAATCGGAAAGAATAGATTTTCCCCTGGCTATTCTCATTGCCTACGACAGGGTCGCCTTTGAACGATTAGAAAGGCCAACGTCGCCGTGGTCGCGGGCTTTCTACACAACGTGGTCAAACACAATAATATTGATGATCGGATTCGAGCGTGAAGTGCGTGCTCTATGCCGAGAGCCCCGACGGAAAACAATGGCTCAATGCTAACTGGAATGGCCGTCAGAGGGTGCGTTCTAGTCTTCAACTGCGGGCGGGTGCTGACACTACCTTGGGTCGTAAGCGGCCTCCGCAGATTGACGGCTATCGATCCGAAGCTATCGACTCAACCTACTTGAAAAATACGGCAGATCGCAGCTAGGGCTTTCTTGCCCATTGTTCTCATAGAGGCCATCCAAGACTGCTACGACAGTGAGCCGAGGCAGCCGGAAATGTCCTGCCTGGGTCATCGGGATTTTCTGGCGCAATCTGTCATAGCGACGCCCTGTCCACCAATGGACAATCGACTGGCTGGGCTCCCGATGCCTCGAGGGCCTCGATCAGGTGCCGGGCAGCATTGCGACCGATCTCGTAGTACGGCAGTTGCACTGTGGTCAGCGGCGGGATGAACAGTTCGGCGATGCCGATCATGTTGTCATAGCCGAGCACGGCGACATCGTCGGGGATTTTCAGGCCCCGGCCCAACAACAGCTGATAGGCACAGAAGGCAATGCGGTCGTTGCCACAGATCAGAATGTCGAATTGGGGGCGACCCTCAATGATGTGCCGGTCGAGGATGGCTGCGGTTTCACCGTAGGCGTCATGATCGGAAAGGTCGTATTGCAGGAGTGATTCTGGCGCCAGTCCGAATGCCTCACAGGCACGTTGCAGGCCTTTTTGTCGCAGGTCCCAGGCCAGACTCTGTTTTGGCAGATTGATACACAGCGGGCGCCGATAGCCTTTGCTTAACGCGTGATGTACGGCTCGATACTGCCCCTTTTCGTCGTCTGGCACATAACTGACCAGGCGACTGTCATCGGCCAGGCAATTGGCGAGTACCAGTGGTTTGCTCTTCAAGCGTTCGGGAATGCACACCTGGCGAAATCCCATGGCGCTGAAGATCAACCCGTCGGGACGGTGCGACAACATCAGGTCGATGTTCTGGTCGGTGGGCGGGTTGCTCAACAGGTTAAGGATGAACACATTCCAGCCCGCCTGCTGCGCGGTCTGTTCGATGGACAGCAGCAACTCGACCGCGAACGGTGTGGTCGCGGTGTCCAGAGCGAACACACCGATGGTTCGCGACTGGAGGTTGTCGCCGCGCATCCTGCGCGCCGACAGGCTCGGTACGAATTGCAGTTCATCAATGGCGCGACGCACCCGCAGAAGGGTTTCGGGGCTCAGTTTTTCCGGGTTGTTGAGCGCTCGAGAAACCGTCATCAGGGACACGCCGGCCAGCTGTGCAACGTCTTTCACTGAAGTCATGCGAGGCGAGGCCGGTCAGGTTGACGCAGAATCATGACACATCGCCCGCGCTTCTCGCGACTCGAATGAGGCTGCTCATAGCCATCCCGAGGCGAGAGGCCATGCCCTGGGAATCGAGACACGCCCGCCACTCCCGCTTGCAAGAAGCTTCACACCCAGACTGTCGGGCAGCGGATAGACGCGACTGCTGAGGCTGAATCGCCCGTTTTCGTCGAACACCTCGATGGACGAACGATCGAGAAACACACGCAGTTCCAGTTGCCCTTGTGTCGGGTCTATCGCCACGCTGCGCTGACCGGTGACTTGCGCACCCGAGCGGTTACGGTCAAGCACCAGACGCTGTAGTGACGCATCGTAGTAGAGCAGGGTTTCTTCCTGGCCATTTTCGCTGCAACGCAAGGCGATTCCCAGGTGGCCGTCGGTGCAGCCGAGCAAATCCAGATGCACATGGATTTCGAGCATATCTCCATTCACTTCCGGCACCCACCGGGTTCCCGCTTCATCCCACCAGAGCGTACCCGGCAATAGCGTCTTGCGCAGAGCGGTGAGTTCCCGTGCCGGAAACACACAAAGACGATCTGCGCACAGTTCAAGTTCGCGCGGCAAACCGAGCATGCCGCACCAGTGATGGGCCTGGCTCGGCATAGGGCTTTCCCACATGTCGAGCCACGCCCACACAAGGCGCCGACCATCGGCGGCCAGGAGCGTTTGCGCGGCATAGAAATCGTGGCCGTTATCCAGTTCGATAAAAGGCCCGCCGGTGAAGTGCCACTCGCTGTCGAGTCGGCCCACTCGATAACCGGTCTGGTACTTGTTGAGCCGTTCGTAACCTTGGGGTTGCATGCCCTGGGGGGAGTACAGCAGCACATCGCGGCCGTTCAGTCGAAACAGATCCGGGCACTCCCACATATAGCCATCGCCCTCGCTGCCGCTGGACACATAATCAAGGAACTCCCAAGTATGCAGATCCGTGGAACGGTACAGCGGAAGCAGCGGCATATCGTCCAGACGTGCGCCGGCAATCAGGAACCAGTAGTCATCCTCCTTCCATACCTTGGGGTCACGAAAGTGCATGATCGTGTCTTGCGGCGCGGTCTCGATGACGGCGCCATGCTTGACGAACCGGACGCCGTCGACACTGGTGGCCAGGCACTGAACTTGACGGATCGAGCGCTCGTCACCCACGTCCCCCAGCCAAGTGTGCCCCGTGTAGATCAGCGCCAGGGTATCTCCACACACCACCGCGCTACCGGAAAAACAGCCGTCACGGTCGAAGTCATCGCCGGGTGCCAGCGCAATGGGCAGGTGCTGCCAATGAACCAGATCAGCACTTTTGGCGTGCCCCCAATACATAGGCCCCCATTTCGCTTCGAAGGGGTAATGCTGATAAAACACGTGATATTCGCCACGAAAGTACACCACCCCGTTAGGGTCGTTCATCCAGCCTGCCGGGGGAGCAATATGATAACCGGGTCGATAATCTTGGATGACGCGAGACAGGCCGTCACTCAGTGCATGCTGCGCAAGGTCAAGAGAAGAAGACGTTGGATCGCTCATAGTATTCAAAGACAAGGTCATAAGGCGCGTGCTCGGACTGAGCGCAGAGAGACGTCATTTGGCGGGTTTTCAATGGCTTGTGGGTGGCGCTCCAGGGCCGCGCCGTCGGCGTCGAACAAGTGCAGATTGCCGATCTCCAGTTGCAGTTCGACCCGATCACCCACCTGCCATCCGGCGTTAACCTCACAACGACAGATCAGTGGCTCGTCCTGACCTGTATCGAGGTGCACATAGGTTTCGCTGCCCAGGTATTCGACCACTGTCACGACGACGCCGGCGGTTCCGTCTGCCGCCTTGAGCGACACGTGTTCCGGGCGAATCCCCAGGCTCAACTGCGCGTCCGCTGCCAGGTTCGAGCTGTCAAAGGGCAGGGAGGTCATACCCAATACGGGGCAATCGACCAGACTGGTTTTGCCTGAGGCATGCAGGCGCGCCGCCAGAAAGTTCATTCTGGGCGAACCAAGAAAGCCGGCAACAAAGCGGCTCGCTGGGCGTTCATAAAGTTCGCGCGGTGAGCCGACCTGCTCCACGCGACCGCCATTGAGCACGACAATTTTGTCGGCCAGGGTCATCGCTTCCACTTGATCGTGGGTGACGTAGATCATGGTCGAGCCCAGTCGATCATGCAGCCGGGCGATTTCATTGCGCATCTGCACCCGCAACGATGCATCCAGATTGGAGAGCGGCTCATCGAACAACAAAATGTCCGGCTCCCGTGCCATAGCTCTGCCCATTGCTACACGCTGACGCTGTCCTCCAGACAGTTCCTTTGGCTTGCGTTGCAGCAGTTTGTCCAATTGCAGGATCTGCGCAGTTTTCAGCACGCGCTCGCGCATGCTGGTCTTTTCAGTCTTGGCCAGTTTGAGACCAAAACTGATGTTGTCGTAGACGCTCATGTGCGGGTACAGCGCATAAGACTGAAACACCATGCCGACGCCACGCTCGCGCGGTTCCAGGTCGTTGACCCGACGCCCGTCGATCAGCAGGTCACCGCCGCAGATCGAATCCAGTCCGGCGATCAGCCGCAGCAGGGTCGATTTTCCGCAGCCCGAAGGGCCGACGAACACCACGAATTCACCCGTTGCGATTTCCAGGCTGACGTCGCGAAGAATCCGCATGCCGCCCAACTGTTTGTTCACATTGTCTAGCTTCAATTTGATCACGATGCTGTTCCTTGTAATTGTCGGGCATCAACCCTTTAACGCGCCGGCAGTGAGACCGGAAACGATGCGGCGCTGGAAGATCAGCACCAGAATCACCAACGGGACGGTGACCAGCACCGATGCGGCCATAAGCAGTCCCCAAGGCAACTCATGGGGGCTGCCGCCGGAAATCAAGGCGATGGCGACTGGCACCGTGCGTTGTGTGTCGGTGAGGGTGAAGGTCAGGGCAAACAGGAACTCGTTCCACGCTGCGATGAAGGCTAATAAACCAGTGGTGACCAGTGCGGGCCAGAGCAGGGGCAACAGCACGCGGGTCAGCGTGACCCATGGGGACGCGCCATCCATGATTGCCGCTTCTTCCAGTTCATGGGGCAGTTGCCCCATGAAGGTGGTCAGCACCCAGACGGTGAAGGGCAGGGTGAAAATCGTGTAGCTCAGGATCAATGCCCAGGACGTGTTGTACAGGCCCAGGGCGCGGATCACTTCGAACAGCCCCGACAGCACCGCGACCTGGGGAAACATCGACACGCCAAGGACCATCATCAAGACCGTGCCACGCCCACGAAACTTCACCCGACCCAAGGCATAGGCAGCGGTCAGGCTGAGGAACAGCGCCAGCGTCACCACGCACAGTGCAACTACCAGCGAGTTGCCGATAGCCCGCAGGAATGAGGCTTGATGGAGTACCGCCGCGTAATTGGAGAAGTCGGGGTTATCGATCCAGTAGCTCACCTCGAACAAGGCGCTGGACGGCTTCAGCGAAGTCACGATGGCGTAGTAGAAAGGGAAGACCGCATACAGCAGCAACACCCCGATCAGACACCAGAATCCGAGGCGCAACAGCGCTTTTTTCAGTAGGCGGGGGCTCATGACCGGACCTCCAGTTGACGGCGTCCGAGGTAGAGATAAAGCATGGCGATCACCGCAACGACCAGAAACAGCAGCGTCGAGGCCGCGCTGCCGTAACCAACGTCCTGGAACTCCACCAGATGCTGGCGGGCATACACCGACATACTCATGGTGCTCGAAGAGTTCGAGGTCAGCACATAGATGACGTCGAATACCCGCAGGGAATCGAGGATGCGGAAGATCGCCGCCACCAACAATGCGGGCATCAGTAGGGGGAGCGTGACACGCCAGAACACCTTCAGCGGGTGAATGCCATCGACCCTGGCGGCTTCGTAACAATCACTCGGCAACATCTGCAAAGCCGCCAGCATCAGCAGCGTGACAAAAGGGACGGTCTTCCAGACGTCGACGATAATCACCGCCCACATCGACAGGTCCGCATCCGCCGTCCAGGCCAGGGGCGCGTCAATCAGGCCGAGGCTCAGCATCATATGATTGATGATGCCGAACTGGTCGTTAAGCATCCATGACCAGATCTTCGCCGAGACAATGGTAGGAATCGCCCAAGGAATCAGAATCAACGCACGCACCAGGGAACGACCGGTGAACTTGATGTTCAACAACAACGCCACCAGCAGCCCCAGTACGACTTCCAGTCCCACGGACACCACGGTGAAATGCAAGGTGTTGCGCACAGCGTTCCACCATTGCGGATCGACCAGGATGCCCGACCAACTGGTACCGTTGTGGAACAGGTAATTGCTCAAGCCAATGAAGGTTCCGCCACCGGTATCCGCCAGGTTGGCGTCGGTCAGGCTGAACCAGAATGTGCGAAGTAGCGGCCAGGCGGCCACCAGGGCCAGACACAGCAACATCGGAGTCAGAAACAACCAGGCAGCGCGTACTCGGCGACGCTGTACAGGTGTTTCCCGGGTGATTAGGTGCTCGTCATAGGGGGTAGAAGTAGCAGAGACAGACATGGTGATTTCCTTCCTTGTGGCTTACCAGTTCCGGCGTTTGATGCGCGTGAGTTCGCTTTCCAGTTCGGCCAGCGCCTGATCGACAGGTAACTCGCCCGCCAGCACGCCATGCACTCGATCGAAGAACGCATTGGAGACCCGTGGATAGCGATCGGCAGTGATGGAGGCGGGACGCATCACTCCATCGTTGAGAATGCTGTGCAGCTGACTGTAATAAGGCATTGCCGCGAGCAATTCGGGATCTTGATACAGCGACTCGATAACCGGGTTATAGGCGCCTATCAGGGAACGACGTTTTTGCTCTTGGGCACTGGTCAAGTAGCTCACCAGCTCTGCGGCAAGTTTTGGATGGGCGCTGTAACGCGATACCGCCAGGCCCCAGCCACCGAGGGTGGAGGCATGGCTGCCGGTCTCGCCGCCGCGGGGCAGGGGAGCGACCCCGACCTTGTCTTTTACGGCACTGTCCTGGCTTTGCACCAGGGCCCAGACATAAGGCCAATTACGCATGAACAACGCATTTCCCGACTGGAATACGCCACGTCCTTCTTCCTCGGTGTAATTGAGCACGCCCCGCGGGGAGATGTCTCCGACCCAGCTTTTCGCCAGGGTCAAAGCTGTTCTTGAGGCCTGATTGTTGACCACGATGTCGCCTCGTGAATTGACCAGTCCGCCTTCCGGTTGGCTGCTGATCCACTCCAGCGCATTGCACGTCAGGCCCTCGTAGGCGCGCCCCTGAAATACGTAACCCCATGCATTGGGATTCCCGGCAGTGCGCTCGGCCTGTTGAATACTCTTGGCGGTAGCGGTCATTTCTTCCCAGGTCTGTGGCACCTGCTGGTTGTACTTCTCGAGCAAGTCCTTGCGGTAGTACAGCAGACCCGAGTCGGTGAACCACGGCATCGTCACCAGCCGTCCGTTCACCGTGGCGTTATCCACCTGTGCCTGGAAGTAGCCTTGGGTCGGGTTGGCGGGAAGCACCTCGCGCAGATCCATCAGATGTTTGGCCAGCATCCCCGGCCACACCATATCTATTTGAATGATGTCGATGTCGCTGGATTGCGCACTGAGAATCTGTTGGTAGAACGACAACCGCTCGGTTGCCGAGTTAGGCGTGGAAACCACCTCGACGTTGTTGCCAGTCTGTTTCGACCACGCCTCGACAGCCTCCTTGCAGAGTTGCAATTCCGCACCTACCGCACCGCACGAGATCGTTAAATCGGCTGCGCTCGAGAGGGATGGAAGCCCGGCGCAGAGGGTGAGCAGCGCTGCTGGAAGGAGAGATTTCAGCTGTTTCATAAAGCCCTCTTTATTTTTGTTTTTAGAAAAGTTAACGTTAACATCGCCAAATGTAGCAGCGTATTTGCGATGAGGCATCCTTTTTTTCGTCGATTTTGACAATTCATACCTAAGGAAAAAAAGGCCGGTCGCGGGAACAAAACAATAAAAACAAAACAGGGAAATCCACATGCAGAAAGCATCAAGCTGGCTACTCGCAGGCGTGCTCGGCACCTCGGCGGCGACCTCTCAGGCCGCGACTCTGGAAGAACGCATGGCCGCGTTTGAAGCCCGTGCCAGCGCCGCGGAAAAGCGTGCAGCCGCAGCCGAACAGCAAACCCAGGCACTCGCCAGGGAATTGCAGCAGATCAAACTCGCCGCTCCCGCATTGCACCCCGCCGCGTCCACTGCGACAGCCATTGTGGGGCCCACTTTGGACACCCGGCTGGCAAAACTCGAAGCGCGTCAGCAAAGCATGGAAAAGCAGGGCGGTACCGGAGGACACCTCACTGACGGGTTCAGCTTCAAGGGTTACGCTCGCTCCGGATTACTGATCAACGATGGGCTGGGGGGTGGGCGTGGCGGTCCCTATACAACCCCGGCCGGGTCAGTCGGTGGCGCCGTCGGGCGACTCGGCAATGAAGACGACACCTACATGCGCATCGACCTGTCGAAAGAAGCCTATGCGCAGAACGGCACCCGTTCCAAATTCACGGTTTCCATCGCCGATGGTGTGGAAAGTTCCAATGACTGGACGGCCGACGAAAGCAATCTGAACGTGCGTCAGGTATTCACCGAGCTCGATCATCTCGCCGCCTTCAAGGGGAGCTCGGTGTTCGAAAACTCCACGTTGTGGGCAGGCAAGCGATTCGACAGGGACAATTTCGATATCCACTGGCTGGACTCGGACGTCGTCTTTCTGGCTGGCACCGGGGGAGGTATCTACGATGTGCAGATGAACAAGGATTGGCGCTCGAATTACTCCTTGATCGGGCGTAACTACGGGGATTTCAGTGAGGGCGGTGTCAATGCCGATGTGGAAAGCTACATCCTGACCTCCAACCAGTTCTTCGACAGTGGTCAGTGGCAGTGGATGTTCAATGGTATTGGCTCAAAGAAAAACGACATCGGCACCCGCACCAATGAAGCGGGCCTGACGCCCGCGGATTCCGGCTTGCACAGCATGCTGGCCAATCACCAGAAAGACTTTTTCGGCAGGGAAGGCTTCTTCAAAACGGCACTGCTCTATGGGCAAGGTCTGGGAGCAGAAGTCAAAAACATTGGCTCGGATGGCGAACTGATCGACGACGCCCGCGCTCTGCGGCTGGCGCTTTATGGCGAGACACCCCTTGCGTCTGGTTGGCGAGTCGGCCCCAGTTTGCTGGCCGAACAGAGCAAGGATCGATACGTCAAAGGTGATGACTACCGCTGGATGACACTGAACGTGCGTTTGGCCAATGAAATCAACAGCAATTTCGAGATGGCCTACGAGTTGAGCTGGCAAACCATGAACCTCGACCCCAAGGGTTATCTACAACGTAATGCGGTCGACGGCAACTTCTGGAAATTCACTATCGCCCCGACATTCAAACCTGACGTTGGAGACCTGCTCACACGTCCCGAATTGCGAGTATTCGCAAGCCTCATGAATTGGTCTTCGGACCTGGACAGATATAGTTCCACAGACAACTTCGGCAAGTCGGACTTCAACGCCGGAGGTGTATGGCAGTACGGCATACAGATGGAAACCTGGTTTTGATATCCGCTTCATCTGCGACAGGCTTCGTGCTGTAACGCTTGACTCAAGGACTACAACCTGGCGCTCTAGCGAACCTGTTCGGCCAGGGCGCCTTTACCCCGCGCTTATTACGCGTGAACAGGCTGAAACCCAATTTGTCTTCCAGGCGATTGATGGCCTGACTCAGGGGCGGCTGGGCCATGTGCAGGCGAATCGCGGCTTTGTGAAAATGCAATTCTTCAGCCACGGCGATGAACTGCCTGAGCAGTCGGGTTTCGATCATTCTTCCGTTCCTTCATTTGAATTGATCAGTGCTGCGAGCTTGCTCCAGACATTGATTTGATATGAGCCAGGTATCAACTTCGCCCCTCATTAGTATTAAACAAGCCAGTTGTTCATTGTTAAGGTGAGGTGGCAATCAAGAGGGGGAATCAATGAACTTTACAGGAAAGACTGCGATTGTAACCGGCGCTGGCCGAGGCCTGGGTTTCATCTACGCACGGGAATTGGCAAGGCTGGGCGCCAATGTCGTGATCAGTGATATCGGCTCGGACAATATCGGCGAAGGTGCGGATACGTCCATTGCCCTCGATGCTGCACGAACGCTTCAGTCCGAAGGTTACAGCGTTGTCGGTCACCACGGTGACCTGGCTGACGAGCACGGTTGTCGGCAATTGATCGAGACGGCCATCGAGGCCTACAGCCAACTCGATATCGTGATTCACAACGCCGGTTGGGTCGGTTATCAATCGATTGAAGAGGCCGAGTTGTCATTTATCGAGCGCGCGGTGGATATCAATATCTATACGCCCATCTGGTTGTGCAAGCATGCCTGGAAATACCTCCGGCAATCTGCGGCTGCGCGCGTGGTGCTGACCTCTTCAGATCGGGCGATGTATCAACAATATGCTCAGCCAGGCCTGGTGGCTTATGCGGCTGGCAAGATGGCGCAACTGGGCATCATGAACGCGCTGAGCATGGAAGGCGCGACCGATGGCATCCTGGTCAATGCGGTATCGCCCGTTGCCAAAACCAGAATGTGGGGCGTGACCGGGGAACCGGACAATCTGAAGCCTCAGTGGGTGGCTCCCGGTGTGATTTTCCTGGCTTCGGAGCTGTGTCAGGACACCGGTTACATTCTGCGAGCCAGTAATGGCCAATTCACCGCTACACGGTTTTCCGAGAATGAGAGCGTCGACTATCCCGTCGACCTGGCCCGGGTCAAGGCATCCAGCGCCGAGCAAATTGCTCAATTGTGGGACCACATCAAGGAGTGTTGAAATTCCTGCTCAGGAAGAGCTGCGTCTGCGCATCAGATCACCGGGAGAAGTAAAAAACAGACCGGTTTTTACGCCGTTAACGCCTTCATCAAGTGATGGGTACCGAAGATTTTCATGACCCGTTTCAGGTTGTAGACGAGCACGTGCAAGCTCATTGTGCACTCGAGATCGAACGGCCATTTGAGTCTTCGCGCTGCCAGCCGCCGCCCAATGCTTTGAATGTGGCCACTGCAGCGCGAGCCGATTCAGTTTGTGCTTGGGCTCTACCATCAGATGCCGCTAAAAGATTTTCATCGGCGTCCAATACTTCTATCAGACTGACCACGCCTTTTTCATACGCGGTAAACGACGTCGCTCGTGCTTCCGCATAAGCAGATTCGCCCTGGGCTAGCTTTTCGGATTGCTGCTCGCGGTTGATCAGTGCCGAAAAAGCGGTTTCGACATCCTCGCAGGCCCGCAGAACTGACTGGCGGTAAACGGCTATCGCTTCGGCTTCTTGACCCTTCGCCAAGTCAATTTGGGCGTTGATACGGCCAAAATCGAATAGCCTCCAGCGTAGTCCCAGGACCGCCGAGGCCTGGCTGGCACCGTTGCTGAAAAGATTCCCGCTGGATACCGATGTAGCGCTGCCAAGCAGCGCACCCACAGAAAACTTGGGGTAGTACTCGGAGATGGCTTCGCCGATGCGAGCATTCGATGCCGCCAGTCGGCGCTCAGCGACGATCAAATCTGGACGTCGACGCAGCAGATCGGCCGGAGAGCCTATGTCGGCGAGACTTGGCACATCAGGGATGCGCGCCGACTTAATCAATTGCGCGCTGTAAGTACCCGGCGGTTTGCCTAACATGACATCCAGCGCATTCATCGCAGCTGCAAGGCCAGCCTGCAGTACCGGCACGGTGGCCTGTGCTTGATTCAGCGACCCTTGGGTCTGGTTCAACTGCAGTTCAGCAGCTATTCCTTTTGCATACAGGTGCTCGATGGTGGTGAGCAGTTGTTGTCGCGTGTCTACTTGCTTTCGGGCAATTTCCAGGCGTGCTTGCAGGCCACGGATGCTGATGTAAAGGTCTGCAGTCTGCGCTACCACCGCGAGGCGTGTGGCAACCGCTCCGGCTTGGGAGGCCTGATAATCGGCGAAGGCTGCCTCTTTGCCTCGGCGTAGTCCGCCAAATACGTCCAGTTCCCAACTTGCATTCAGATTCGCCTCATAGGCGCTACCGTAGCGATTAAAGGATGGGTCTGAACTCAGTACTTGGCCCAAAGGTGTCTCCACGGACTGCCGGGCTCTGGCCGCTTGGCCATTGACGGTAGCCGATGGCAAAAGCGCTGCATTAGCGGCCCCCAAACCCGCGTGAGCCTGCTCGATCCTTGCTGTTGCTTGAGCTAAATCGAGATTTTGTTCAAGTGCTCGATTGATCAACTGACTGAGCACGGGGTCATTGAACGCGTTCCACCAAGCGGCGAGATCAGTTGGTGCTGTATCAACTTGGTGTGCTTTAGGTGTTTGCGCCAAAAAATGCTCAGGCAATTCCACATCGGGCTCTGAATAGTCAGGGCCCACTGCGCAACCCGCAACCATACCGAACCACAGCAAGACGGCAAAACGAGGAGGGTGCATGTGATACCTTCGGAATGATCGATTTGTGACGATATTACAATTTGGTCACAAGTTGTCAACTACCTTCAGGGTGCGTAAGCTGCTCGCATGAACCAGCCATCAGTTTCTTCGCCCAGCGCCCGTGGCCCAGCCGATCACGAGATCCGAGACCAGATTGTCGCGGCGGCCAACGAACATTTCAGTCAATACGGTTACAGCAAGACAACAGTCTCCGACCTGGCCAAAGCCATCGGCTTTTCCAAGGCTTACATCTACAAGTTCTTCGATTCCAAGCAGGCGATTGGTGAGGCTATTTGTAGAAATTGTCTGTCGGAAATCGTTTCGGCTGTTGAGCAGGCCACCAATGTTGAGGGTATCTCCCCGACTGAGCGCTTTCGGCGGTTGGTCAAAACCTTGATCGCCAAGGGTGTAGACCTGTTTTTTAACGACCGAAAACTTTATGACATCGCGGCGTTCGCCGCTTCGGAAAGCTGGCCCAGCTCACGAGTTTATGACGCGCGTATCAAGAGCTTCGTGCTGCAGATTGTGCGAGAGGGGCGGGAACTCGGTGAGTTTGAGCGCAAGACACCGCTGGACGAGACAGTGGAATCGATTCATCTCGCTCTACGGCCCTTCATCAATCCTTTGCTGTTGCAGTACAACCTCGATGTTGTTGAAGAGGCTCCTGGGCTCATTTCCAACCTGATTCTACGCGGCCTGATGCCTTAAAAGGCTTGGCTGATGGACCCGTTGCGCATCCGCAGCAGCATGCGTATCTAAATAATCAGATCTCAAACCCCTCTGTGTTGCCCTGATCATCAGGGCAACTTTCATTTGTCTGAATTGTGACCATTGACATAATTGGTCACTTGAATAAGCATGGTGCATCCGCTTCCAAGAGGTCTCTATGATCCAGCGCCGCCACATGTCATTCATTTTCATTGGCTTATTGCCGTTTGCCTTAGCCGCATGCAACGAGGCCATACCTTCAGATCCTCGCCTCCAAACGCCCTTGGTGCGCATCGCGGTGGTTCAACCCTCCGTGCCAGCAGATCGCGTATTCACCGGTATCGTCGCAGCTCGAGTTCAGAGCGATCTCGGATTTCGAGTTCCTGGCAAAGTGCTGGAACGTTTGGTGGACACTGGGCAGAGTGTCAAGCGCGGGCAGCCACTCATGCGAATCGATGCTAATGATCTGGCGCTGACCGCGCGGGCGCAGCAGGAAGCGGTGCTGGCCGCCATGGCCCGATCCCGGCAGGCCTCCGATGACGAGCTTCGCTACCGTGATTTGGTGTCTGTTGGTGCTGTTTCTGCTTCTGCTTACGCAGGGTTCAAAGCGGCTGCCGAGTCGGCGAAAGCGCAGCTTAACGCGGCCAAAGCCCAGGCTGATGTGGCGAGAAACTCTACCGGATATTCGACGTTGCTGGCTGATGCTGACGGGGTTGTTGTGGAGACCTTGGCAGAGCCGGGGCAGGTGATAGGCGCAGGTCAGGTAGTGGTCCGTGTTGCCCATTCCGGGCAGCGCGAGGCGGTGATCCAGTTGCCTGAAACGCTACGTCCTGCGTTAGGGTCGTCGGCGACGGTTGAACTTTATGGGCAAAACCAACGTGCAGGCAGCGCGCGTTTACGCCAGTTGTCCGATTCGGCTGACCGGCAAACCCGTACATTTGAGGCGCGCTATGTGTTGGAGGGCGCGCTTGCTGATGCCATCCTGGGTTCGACCATCTCAGTTGCTATAGACGGTTCGCCAGTCGCCAATTCCAATGAATTACAAGTGCCTATCGCTGCCCTCTACGACGCGGGTAAAGGTCCTGGTGTCTGGGCCGTTGGAGGCGAGCCTGAGCAGGTGACGTGGCGCCCTGTCACGATCCTCAGCCTAAGCAATGCAGAAACTGCTCGAGTTACGGGCAACCTCCAGATCGACGATCGTATCGTCGCGCTGGGCGCGCATCTGTTAAGTGAAGGGGAGCGGGTCAGGTCTCAAACGGCAGTCAGCGCCCAAGCACCGGTGGCCGAGGTGCGCCGATGATCGGGTTCAATCTGTCCGCACTGGCGGTGCGTGAGCGTTCGATCACGCTGTTTTTGATTCTGCTGATTTCCGTAGGTGGGCTGTATGCCTTCTTCAAACTGGGGCGCGCGGAAGACCCTGCCTTCACCATCAAACAAATGACGGTGGTTACTGCTTGGCCTGGGGCGACTGCTCAGGAGATGCAGGACCAGGTGGTTGAAAAGCTGGAAAAGCGCATGCAGGAACTGCGTTGGTACGACCGGACCGAGACCTTTACCCGACCTGGCTTGGCTTTCACCACAGTTTATCTGCTCGACGGCACGCCGCCCTCCGCCGTCCCGGAGGAGTTTTACCAGGCACGCAAGAAAATCCTTGATGAGGAGAAGGGGTTGCCGTCCGGGGTGATCGGCCCGATGGTCAATGATGAGTATGCTGATGTCACCTTCGCTCTATATGCGCTAAAGGCCAAGGGTGAACCGCAACGCTTGCTGGTGCGCGAGGCTGAGGTCTTGCGCCAGCGTCTGCTGCATGTGGCGGGAGTGAAGAAGGTCAATATCATCGGTGAGCAGTCCGAGCGCATTTTTGTCGAGTTTTCATACGAGCGTCTGGCGACACTGGGTGTTTCCGCACGAGATATCTTCAGTGCGATGAACGCGCAGAACATGATGACTCCGGCCGGTTCGGTCGAGGCGAAGGGCCCACAGGTATTCATCCGACTGGATGGTGCGTTTGATGACTTGCAGAAGATTCGAGATACGCCGTTGGTAGTGCAGGGCAGAACCCTCAAATTATCCGATGTGGCTGAGGTCAAGCGTGGTTATGAGGACCCCTCTACGTTCTCGGTGCGCAACAACGGAGAGCCGGCATTGTTGCTCGGCGTAGTGATGCGCGATGGCTGGAACGGCCTTGATTTAGGTAAGGCGCTCGACGCCGAGACAACGTCGATCAATGAGCAAATGCCTTTAGGCATGACGCTGACCAAGGTCACCGATCAGGCGGTGAATATTGGCGGGTCCGTCAACGAGTTCATGGTCAAATTTTTCGCGGCGCTAGGGGTGGTGTTGCTGGTGTGCTTCCTCAGCATGGGATGGCGAGTCGGTATCGTCGTCGCTGCGGCGGTGCCGTTGACTCTGGCTGCGGTGTTCATTGTCATGGCCGCCACAGGTAAAGACTTTGACCGGATTACGCTGGGATCGTTGATTCTGGCGCTGGGGCTACTTGTGGACGATGCAATCATTGCCATTGAAATGATGGTGGTGAAAATGGAGGAGGGCTACGACCGAATCAAAGCCTCCGCCTATGCCTGGAGCCATACTGCTGCCCCCATGTTGTCCGGCACGCTGGTCACTGCCATTGGCTTTATGCCAAACGGTTTTGCCAAGTCCACCGCCGGTGAATACACCGCCAATATGTTCTGGATCGTCGGCATTGCGCTCATTACCTCCTGGGTGGTGGCAGTGGTGTTCACACCTTACCTGGGCGTCAAACTGCTGCCGCAGATCAAGGTGCCTGAGGGGGGGCATGCAGCGATTTACGGTACACCGAATTACCTGCGTTTCAGGCGTCTGTTGGGGGCGGTTATTCGCCGTAAAGGCCTTGTAGCGATATCCGTCGTGGCCTTGTTCATTGTGGCGATTCTTGGCATGGGCGTGGTAAAGAAACAGTTCTTCCCTACATCAGACCGGCCCGAGGTGCTAGTTGAGGTGCAGATGCCATACGGGACGTCGATCGAGCAAACCGATTCGGCGTCGGCCAAAGTCGAGGCGTGGTTGGCAAAACAACCGGAGGCTCGAATAGTTACCGCCTACATTGGTCAGGGCGCGCCACGCTTCTATCTGGCGATGGCACCTGAGTTGCCCGATCCTTCGTTTGCAAAAATCGTCGTGCTGACGGCGAGCCAGGAAGAGCGCGAGGCGCTCAAAATCCGGCTCCGGCAAGCCGTGGCTGATGGCTTGGCGCCTGAAGCACGGGTGCGTGTAACACAGTTGGTGTTCGGTCCTTATTCGCCGTACCCGGTGGCCTTTCGGGTTATGGGCGCGGACCGGACAGTGTTGCGCGATATCGCCGCACAGGTGCGCGAGGTCATGGCTGCCAGTCCCATGATGAGAACCGTCAACACCGACATGGGCGAGCGCGCTCCGGCACTCCATCTCACACTGGATCAGGACCGTTTGCAGGCCTTTGGCTTGACCTCCACTGATGTTGCTCAGCAGCTGCAGTTCCTGTTGAGCGGAGCGCCTGTCACCCAAGTGCGTGAAGACATCCGTTCGGTCCAGGTGGTCGCTCGCTCTGCGGGAAATACACGTCTGGATCCTTCAAAAATTGACGCCTTCACGCTGACTGGTGCCCAGGGTCAACGGGTATCGCTGTCTCAGGTCGCGACGGTGGATGCGCGCATGGAGGAGCCCATTCTGCGGCGCCGTGACCGTACTCCAACCATCACCGTACGCGGTGATGTAGCTGAAGGTCTTCAGCCCCCGGATGTCTCCAGCGCCTTGATGAAGCAACTGCAACCGATCATTGAACAGTTGCCTGTGGGCTACCGGATTGAGTTGGCAGGCGCGATCGAGGAGTCGGGTAAAGCGAACAAGGCATTGCTGCCGTTGTTCCCGATCATGATCGCGCTGATGTTACTGACCATCATTATTCAGGTGCGCTCGATGTCGGCGATGATCATGGTTTTCGCCACCGCGCCCCTGGGGCTGATTGGTGTGGTGCCGATTCTTCTGCTGTTCCAACAGCCGTTCGGGATCAACGCCTTGGTGGGACTGATTGCGTTGTCAGGGATTCTGATGCGCAACGCGCTGATCCTTATCGGTCAGATTCATTCCAATGAGCAAGCCGGCCTGGCGCCTTATGACGCATTGGTCGAAGCCACTGTACAGCGGGCGCGGCCGGTGATCCTCACGGCGATGGCAGCGATGTTGGCTTTCATTCCGCTGACCCATTCGGTGTTCTGGGGCACGCTGGCGTACACGCTGATTGGCGGTACGTTTGCCGGCACAGTGCTGACATTGGTGTTCCTGCCAGCGATGTACTCCCTCTGGTTCAAGATCAGACCTGAGTCTGCAAGTGATGTGGCTGCGCGTACTCAATCCGCATGAGCAATGCGAGCCTGGACCGCTTCGAGACGCAGAGGAGAACCAAGATGACTTCGTTGGCCCGGTTGGTGGAGCAATTTGATCCCGGTGAGCCATTTGAGGCTCCTGCTTATTGGTTGCAGGGTGGAACGGTATTTAACGCTGCTCTTTGCTACAGGCCTCGCGCTGTGGGTCGCCTTCCAGTTGGGCGTCGATCTGTTTACCTGACACCGAGCCACCGAGGGGACGCAACGTCCCCACGGTGGCCAACGTTCAGTCAGTCACGGAACCCTGCGGTATTCTCCCGGCGAAACTGTCCACCAGGCTCGCCACCACCATCTCTCCCATTCGCGTGCGAGTCTGCAGCGTCGCACTCGCGCGATGGGGCTGCAGCACCACGTTCTCGTTACCAAACAGGGCCTCGGGCACGTTCGGTTCATCGACAAACACATCCAGTGCCGCACCCGCGATCTCATCAGCGGCAAGCGCCGCCACCAGATCCACCTCGTTGACCAGTTTGCCGCGCGCCACGTTGATCAGATACCCGTCCTTGCCCAGCGCTTGCAGCACCTCGGCATTGATGATGGCTTCAGTCTTGTCGGCAGCGGCCGCGAGAATCAGCGCATCACTGTTGCTGGCCAGTTGCTTCAGATCGGCGATGAACGTGTGGTTCACATCGCTCATCGGCTGCAGATCGGTGTAACTGATCGGGCAGCCGAACGCCGCGGCCCGGGTCGCCACTGCACGGCCGACCCGGCCCATGCCGACGATCCCGATGCGCATGCCCGACACCTGGCGCGCCAACGGCAACGGGGCCAACGGCGTCGGGCTATGGGGCCATTGCCCCGAACGCACATAACGATCACTGGTGCACAGGCCCCGGCACACGGCAATCAACAATCCGATGGCCAGGTCGGCGACGTCTTCGGTCAGCGCGCCGATGGTCGCGGTCACGCGAATTCCGCGATCCCGGGCGTACGCCAGATCCACCGCATCGGTACCTACGCCGTTGACCGCCACCACTTCCAGTTTGGGCAGTTGCGCCATCAGTGCCTGGCTGATCCCGGTATGCCCGCCGGTGATTACCCCGCGAATGTTCGCGCCGTGTGCCTGCAAATAAGCCTGCTTGTCGGCCTGCTGGAAGTAACGTCTGACGGTAAACAGTTCATCGAGCCGCGCGTTGATTTCAGGGATCAGGATCGGGCTGAGCTGCAAGACTTCTGGCTTCATGTAAACCTCGCGTAACGGAATAAAAAGGCCGGTTTAACCGCGACCGGCAAACGGCATGGCACTGGCCATGACGGTCATGTTCAGGACGTTCGCCTCCAGCGGCAGGCCGGCGATGTAGCGCACGGCATCGGCGACATGCTTGACGTCCACCATCGGCTCCACGGCTATGGTGCCGTTGGCCTGGCGTACGCCTTTGGTCATGCGCACCGACATTTCGGTCAGGGCGTTGCCAATGTCGATCTGGCTGCAGGCGATGTTGAATTCGCGCCCGTCCAGGGCCAGGGATTTGGTCAGCCCCAGCACCGCATGTTTGCTGGCGGTGTAGGCGCTGCTGAAGGGGCGTGGGGTATGCGCCGAGATCGAGCCGTTATTGATGATGCGTCCGCCCTGTGGCTGTTGCCGGCGCATCAGTGCGAAGGCACCACGGGCGCAGAGGAAAACGCCGTTGAGGTTGGTGTCGATCACGTTTCGCCACTGCTCGAACGTCAGCTCATCGAGCGGCACGGGAGGGGCATTGACCCCGGCGTTGTTGAAGACCACGTCGAGGCGTCCGTATACCTCGGTGATGGTGGCAAACAGCGCATCGACACTGACCGGGTCGCGCACATCAGTGGGCACCGCCAGCGCTTCGTGTCCTTCGCTGAGTGCCAATTCGACCAAGGCCTGCAACGGCTCCGGCCGACGTCCGGCCAATACCAGGGTGAATCCGTCGGCCATCAGAGCCAGCGCCACGGCGCGGCCGATTCCGCTACCGGCGCCGGTGACCAGGGCCACTTTCAAAGGACTGGACATGCTGTTATCTCCTCTTTGTAATTCACGAGCGCGTATGTCGGGTTCAAGGTCGCTGACCGACGCGCATTTCCAGTTGGCCGATGCCGTCAATCCCGGCGTTAATGATGTCGCCCGGTTGCAGCACATCGACGCCTGCCGGGCTGCCGGTCATGATCAAGTCACCGGCCCGGAGCGCTACCGATTGCGAGATGCGGCTGATGATTTCACTGACTGACCAGATCTGACTGTCCAGGCTGTCGCGCTGGCGCTCTTCGCCGTTGACGTTCAGCCACAAATCGCCGTCCGGGTGTCCGGCGCGAGTCACTGGCACGATGGCGGTCATCGGCGCGGCGCCGTCGAACACCTTGGCGCCTTCCCACGGCAAACCATTGCTTTTGGCCGCGCGCTGGACATCACGACGGGTCAGGTCAAGACCGACGGCATAGCCCCAGACATAGGCCAGCGCCTGACTCTCCGGAATATTGGCGCCGCCTTCACCGATGGCCACGACCAATTCGATTTCGTGGACAAATTCTTCGGTCAACGGCGGGAAAGTCACTTCACCCGCCGCATCCACCACGCTGCTCGCGGGTTTCATGAAGAACACTGGCGGCTGGCGGGACTGGCCTTGGGTGTCTGGCCAAGGGTAGTTGCGACCGACGCAAAATACCCGGCCAACGGGAAAGCGCTGCTGACTGCCGGCAACCGGCAAGGTCATGGGCAGATCCGGGGTAAACACATATTCGGTCATCGTCATTTTTGTAGTCGTCCTGTTTGAAGCGTCAGCGTACGGCGGCAATCTTTTGCAAAGTTGGACGAAAGCCGCCTCGTGTTGGAGAAAAACGGTTTCTTGGCTCAGCGCACCTTGAGTTCGATGCGGTACAAGCGACCGAGCAGCAACGAATAGGACAAGGTCCCCATCAGCGCCACTCCGCCAATGAACCAGAAGGCGTAGGCAAACGAGCCTGTCGCATGGACGATGCCGCCAATCACGATTGGGGTGACAATCCCGCCGATGTTGGCGGCCAGGCTGGTGACCCCGCCGGTCAGTCCGATCAACTCCTTGGGCGCGACTTCCGACACCGCCGCCCACGACGACGAGGCGATTCCCTGGGCGAAGAAGGCTATGGTCAGTACGGCGATGCAGATCACGTTCGAGTCGGTGAAATTCACCAGCACAATCGACATGCCCAGCATCGATCCGACTACCAATGGCAACTTGCGAGCGAAGGACATTGAGTAACCACGGCGTATCAGCAAGTCAGAGACGATGCCGGCGAGCAAAATGCCGACCGTTGCGCCCACGAACGGCAGCACTGCGAAGATCCCGGCCTTGATCATGGTCAGCTTGCGCTCTTCGATCAGGTACGTCGGGAACCAGGTCAGGAAGAAGTACAGCGCCGAGGTGCTGGCGAACTTGCCAATGCAAATCGCCCAGATCTGCCGATAGCTGAACAGCTCGGCGATCTGCCGCCAGTTGAACCGGGTGCGCTCCTGACTGCTCTTGACCAGACCACCCCCGGCTTCGATGTACTTCAGTTCTTCCGGGCTGACGTTCTTGCAGCTCAGCGGATCGCGGTACAAGTAGAGCCAGATCACACCGAACACAATGCCGAGTATCCCGGTGCTGTAGAAAACATGGCGCCAGTCATAGGTCGTGGCCAGCCATAACAGCACGCCGGTAAACAGTGCCGTGCCCAGATATTGGCCGCACACGTAAATGCTGCTGGCCAGGCCCCGTTCCCGGGCCGGGAACCACACCGTGACCGCTCGGCTGTTGGCCGGAAACGCTGGAGCTTCCATGGCACCGACGGCCAGTCGCAGCCCGAACAGCGAAGCGAATCCTGTGGCAAAGCCTTGGCACACGGTGACCGTCGACCAACTGATCAGCGACACCCCGTAAGTGAACCGGGAACCGAAGCGATCGGCGATGAACCCGGCGGGGACCAAGGCGAGTGCGTAGGTCCACGCAAACGCGGAAAAAATCAGGCCCATTTCGATCTTGTCCAGGCCCAGGTCCTTGGCCATGAACGGTGCGGCAATCGAGATGTTCACGCGGTCGATGTAGTTGATGATGGTCGCAATCAGCAGCAACGACAGCATGAACCAGCGCCGACGCGTCGGCAGTCGCTGAGGCAGCAGGGCGTCCCGGGCGCCGGCGTTCACCGACGGCGCGGTGGACGGGGAGGTTTGCGAGTTCGACATGAGTAGACCTTTTTATTGTTAGAAGAATCGAGATGTTCGCGCGCAGCCGAAACCGATGCCCTCAGTGTTCGGGCAGAGCAATCGCTACTTGAATGAGAGGCGCGGACAGCCGCTGTCAGGCGCTCAGATACGCCTTCGGATCGGCTCGATCGGGGGAGGGTTGGCGAGGGGGAAAAACAGGTTCATCACGTGCGCACCTTTTGATTGTTTTTGGAAGGATCGGGCTGCATTGATTGTCACAGTGGTCGTACAACCTCTCAAAATCAACGGAGGCGTTAGATCGTTTTTTCTTCTGAAAAAGGCGATTAATGCAGGTGTCCAAGAAAAACCAAATCAGCTCATTTCCTTCGTTATGCTTCATGTGTTTAATAACTTATTGTTTTTAAAGGATTAAATATTTACGTGTGCTCGTAGTTTTTTGGACAGACGACACATCACACACCGATACAATTAATTCTCTGAATTTCGTTGTCATCCTATGACGTGTTGAAGCCAGCGGTGTCTGCCTTCACAATCACCGCAGTCGCCGCTTGCATTCCGGCGCGACGACAACCTGTCCATGTACCAGTCGAGGAATCCCAGGCGATGTCGTCACCCGATCGAGTGCCCACTTACGTCATGCAGCAACGCAGCGAATTGACGGACTTTTACATCCGCGACAAAAAGGGCCGGCGCGCCGAAACCAACCCGCATCGCCATGAGTATTTCCAGATCCAGGTCAACCTCGGTGGCGATACCGTGCAGCACATCGGCAACGTCGAACGTCCGTTTCCGCGCAATACGCTGGCCTTCATCCTGCCGCATCGCGTGCACGTGATTCCGCATCCGGCCGACAGTAATTTCATGGTGATCAATTTTTCCCAGACCTTCCTGCTGCCGCATTTGCAGTGCGACCCGATGGATCTGGAGGAAGTCTCGATTCTCCTGGCCCCGGAGTTATCGCCGTTCCGCTTTCAGGAACATCTGGATTTCATTCTGGCCGATGAAGATTTCAGCAAAGTCTGTGCCCTGATCGAACAGATGCGTGTGCTCGATGAAAACCGTCAGTTCGGCACTCGCGAGATGCTCAAGGGCTTGCTGCTGCAATTGGTGGGGAGCGTCTGTGCCCTGTATGCCGAGCCGCTCAAACGGTTGGCCGAAGAGAATGCCGCCGAAGTCAGCCGACGCGATGCGCTGAGCAGGATGTCGGAATACTTGCGCAAGAACATCGCCGACCCCGACCTCAACCTGATCAAGGTGGCTGCTGCGACTTACCTGTCACCGACGTATCTGACGCACTGGTTGCGCAAGGAAATCGGCAAGACCTTCACTGAACTGGTACTCGAACGCCGGATGCACGCGGCGCGCAATTATCTGCTCAATGGAACGCGGCCGGTGGGGGAGGTGGCGAGATTGTGCGGTTTCGCTGACGAGGCTTATTTTTCGCGACGCTTCCGCCAGATCCACGGCCAGCCTCCAGGACAATTCAGGCGTCAGCAACTCAATCCTGATACGCCGCAATCGCCGTCCAATACGTGATTGTTCATCGCTCACATTGCAGCGCAAACTCGACGGCGCTCAGCAAGACATCGCCGCTGAAGGGTTTACGCAAGCACTCGATGGGCTCATAGCGGCTGGATTCGGCCAGTGTGGCTTCATCCCAGTGTGCCGACATGCAAATCACTGGAAATTTTCTGCCCTTGAGCGTCAGCGCGCGCATGACGTCCAGCCCTGAGAGGCCGTTCATTTTCAGATCCAGCAGCAGGCAGGCAACGTCATCGAAGTTTTCGAGGGCCAGGAATTCCTCGCCCGAGGCGAACACCCGAGAACGGTACCCGGCCGACCGGAGCAGGTTGGCCAGGCTTTTGCGTACGGACGCATCGTCGTCCACGATGCAGACGATGATCATGGCGCTACGGGATAATTCGGGGGGGGCGCAGCCAGTCTCCATAGTCATGAAGAACCCTGCATGCCAAACGCTGGCTCCGTGCTGATCAAGCCATACAGCTTGACCAGATTGACCAGCGAGCGCGTCTGCATTTTCTCCATGATGTGTTTGCGATGGACCTTGGCGGTGACTTCACTGGTGCCCAGCTGGTTGGCGATGTGCTTGTTGGACAGACCCGCGACGATCAGTGGCAGCACTTCGCGCTCACGGGGGGTCAACAGGGCGGCCCTTTGACGTGCGCTTTGTATGCGTTGCCATTGCTCGAACGCCGTCGCTGCACGTTGACGGGTGGCGCGCAGGGTGTCCAACAATTGGTCGTCGTTGAATGGTTTGGTCAGGAACTCGACCGCACCTGCTTTCATGGCCTGCACCGACATCGAGATGGTGCCGAAACCGGTCATGAAAATGACCGGCCACGGATGACCGCTCTGTCCGAGCGCCGATTGCAGTTCCAGGCCTGTCGCCTCGGGCAGACTGACGTCAAGCAACAGGCAAGCGGGGCCGACGTCGAGGTCAGCGTTGAGCAGTTCTTCGGCCGAGGCGAATATCCGGTGCGCGATGCCTTCGGCCCGCAGCAGTCGGCTGAGTGCTGTACGCACGGTCGCTTCATCGTCGACGATGAACACCGGCACGCTGTCAGGATCGATCGTCTCCTGATCCTCCGACGCCAAAGGGCCCAGTGCCACCGGATGGAACAGGGGCAGGGGCGGTTCACGTTCTTTCAATAGTCGGTAACCTCGACGCGGGACCGTCTGGATGAGTTCTTTTTCTCCGAGCAACTTGCGCAGTGAGGAGATCTGCACCTGCAGATTGTTTTCCTCGACGACGGTGTCGGGCCAGACCTGTGTGATCAATTCATCTTTACTGACAATCCGGCCATCGGCCCGCATCAGCACCGAGAGGATTTCGAACGCGCGGCCCCCGACACGCAGCGGCCGCCCATCAAGAAAGGCTTCGCGCCGCTCCAGGGAAATAGTGGCTTGGCCGAGTCGGATCATGCGTTCCTCTGCACTGCGTTGACGGAGAGTGACGCCGGAGCATCGATTCATCAGGGCTACACGCTAGGGGACGGCCTCGCATAATGCAATTATCCCGAGGGATAACACACCGTGATTTCAGTGCGCAAAAACTATCGGGTACAGGGCATTACGACAGCCATCATGGTGCCGATGACGGACAGGATTACCCGCATGCAGCCGTCGGGCCAGAGCCTTGCGTATACTCCAGGGCCCAGCCCGAAACGAATCTTCAGCGGTGATTGTTCATGTCCAGCCGTCCTCTCTCAACATCCGGTTCCCGCAGTCTTGATGTCGTCCACGATGAAGCCTGGCTGGAACGCTGCACCTTCTCCATGCTGCGTCGGGAAAATGACCTGACCTGGTTCACGCTTCAGGACCCGCCGTCGGGCACACACTGGCTCGCCGCCCGGGCACCGATTCAGCTGCCCGCCACGTGCCAGCGGCTGGAGCGCGATTTTCATCTGCGCCTGGATCCGGCCTGGGCGATTGCCCCAGTTGCGTTTATCCGCTCGGCCGAGGGGCCCTTGTTGATCTATCCCGCCTCGGGGACGCCGCTGATGGACCTGGTCGGTGACACCACGCTGCCGCTGGGGCGCTTGCTGGCCATCGCCGTGGCGGCGGCCAACGCGCTGGCCTGTGCCCAGAAAACGGGTGTGCGACATTCCAGCCTGCTGCCCCACCACTTGATGGTGGAAACCGCCGATTCGGTCAGACTCCTGGGTTTTCACAGTCATGCCGCAGAGGTGCCCACCGCTGAATTGCCCGGCCTGGAACATTGGCCGTACCTGGCGCCCGAACAGGTACGGCGCGATGCCGCCTGTTTTGACGCACGCAGCGATATCTACGCCCTGACCGTCATCCTCTATCAAGCGCTGACCGGCCGACTGCCGCTCACCGCCCGCGACCCCTCGCAATGGCTGCACGTGCACGCCGCCGTGCAACCGCAATCACCGGCAGTCCATGTTGCCGATCTGCCGGTAGGCATCTGCCAAGTGCTGCTCAAAGGCTTGGCGAAGGAACCGGGTGCCCGCTATCAGAGCGCCGAATCGATGGCCGCGGATCTGGCCTGGTGCCAACAGCAGTGGCTGGAACACGAGCGCATCGATGGGTTTCGGCTGGGTGCCTTCGATTCGTTGCCTTCTGTGGCCCGCGGTGATGTTCTGTTTGGTCGAGAGTCGGAACGCACGCAGTTGATCGAGCAGATAAGTCAGGTGCGCAGCGATGGCATCGCCCGGGTCCTGCTGGTCGGTGGCGCGCCGGGTGCCGGCAAGTCGACGCTGATCCACCAGGGTGTCCGGCCTCTGGCGCCCGGCTACTGGGCCAGCGGCAAGAGCAATCTGCTGCAGCAGGAAATTCCCTACGCGCCATTGGCGGAGATCTTCAAGTCGCTGATGACCCAATTGCTGGGCAAGCCGGCTCTGGAACTGGAGACGCTGGGCGAGCAACTGATTGAACGCCTCAAGGGGCGGGGCAAACTCCTGGCGGAGCTGGCGCCCGAGGCCGAGCTGGTCATCGGTGTCGCGCCTGAACTGCCGAACATGCCGGCCCGGCATGCGCTTGATCGTGCCAATCAAACGCTACTCGATGTTTTGGAAGTCTTCGCTCAGCCGGGACGACCCCTGGTGCTATTCGTCGATGACGTGCAGTGGGCCGACGATTCGACGCTGTCGTTCTTGCACGCCTTCATCGCCCGGCCGCCCCGGCATCTGGCGCTTATTCTGGCGTACCGTGAGGCCGAATCGCAGTCCCTCCAGCGTGAGGGTGGGTTGCTGCAGGTGTTGGAGCATGGGCAATCGTTACCCTGTGCAAGCGTCATGCTCGGTCCACTGTCGGTGCCAGCAGTCGCGGAACTGATCGCCGCCGAACTGGACACCGACCCCGAGGCTATCGACTCGCTCGCGCCAGTCGTGCACTACAAGACGGCCGGCAACCCTCTTTTCGTCAGCCAGGTGTTGCGCGCGTTGATCGATGAACGTCTGGTGCGCTTCGACGTACACTGTCGCCGCTGGGCCTGGAACCAGGAGGAGGTGGAGGGTTACCGTTACGCCGATAACGTCGCGGACTTGATGGTGCAGCGACTCGAACGGCTGACGCCGATGGAACGCGAAGTGTTGCGTACGGCTGGATATATCGGCGGGCGCTGTGATGAGTTGCTGCTGCACCGGCTGTTGCCGTGTGATCCGCAGCAGATCAACCGTGATGTGCAAAGCCTGCTCGATGCCGGTTTTCTGTTGCGCGAGCGCGAGCAACTGGTGTTTCCCCACGACCGGGTACTTGAAGCAGCCTGTCAACTGGCTGCGCCAGCGGGACGCGCCGCCGAGCATGCCCGTATTGCCGCCGCCATGCTTGATCAGTGGGGTGAGCAGATCCATGAGCGTGTATTTGAAGTCGCCAGCCAGGTTCAGCGCATTGACGTGGACAACCCGGAGGCGCATCGCCGCGCCGCGTTCGTCGAGCTGTTGGTCGAAGCCGCCGAACGTGCCAGGGACACCGCCGCTGTCGAGCAGGCCGTGGGCTATCTGCGCACGGCCGAGCGACTGCTCGGGCAGACGGGGTGGTCGAACCTTTACACTCAGGCGTTCGCCACCCAATGGCTGGCTGCCGAATGTGACATGCTGCTGGCCGATCTGGCCGGCGCCCAACGCCGCCTCGACGACTGCCTGAATCACGCCACCACAGCGCTCGACCGCGCGAAAACCTATCGGTTACGGGCCACCTTGCGCACGTTGCACTCCGATTACGAGGGCGCGATAACCGAGGCGTTGACCGGGTTGGCCCTGCTGGATATTCCCCTGCAGCGCAAGCCCTCGCACGAACAGCTGAGCCTCGCGTTTGCCCAGGTACGCGCACTCGTGGGCGCGCGCCGCATCGCCGATCTGGTGCATTTGCCCAAGGCCGATGACCCGCCTGTCGAAGTGGCTATGGAGTTGCTCAGCACGTTGATTTCCTCGTTCTTCGTCAACGACGACATTCGTTTTCTGCATTTGGCGAAAATGGTCGAACTTACGTTGATGCATGGCACCACGCCGAGTAGCGGTTACGGGTTTGCCTGGTTTGGCGTGATGATTGCCGAGCGCTATGGCGAGTATGTGGACGGGCAGTCCTTCGCCGAAGTGGCCCTTGAACTCACTGACAAGCACGGCTACGAAGCCGGACGTACAGGTACGCTGGTGGCGCTTGATCAGGTCAGCCCGTGGACCCGACCGATGGCGTACGCCCGACAGAAGGCGTTTGCAGCATTCGAGTGCGGTCAGGCCGGCGGTGACCTGGGGATGTCCTGTTATGCCTGCAACCACATAGGCTCCGATCTGTTGTTCATGGGCGAACCCTTACAAGGCGTGTTGAACGAGCTGGAGCATGGCCTGGCCTGGGTGCGTCAGTTTCACTACATCGACATCGAACGCATCCTGCTGGCGCAACAGGCCTACGCCAGCGATCTGCGCGATGGGCGTCCGCACCGGCCGCTGACCGAACTGGACGGCACTGAACATGACCGTTTCGGCCCCATCGACCGCACCAGCGTGTCACAGCCGACGCTGTTCTGGACGTGGCTGTATTCAGGCATGTCTGCGTTTCATTTCGGCGATATCCCTTACGCATTGCGGCGCTTCGAAGAGGCGGCCGCGCTGGCCTGGTCCATTCCGGCGCACATCAATCTCGCCGATTACTACCTGTTCTACAGCCTGGCGCTGGGCAGTGCGCAGGCTCCGGGAGAGGTGGCCGAAAAACTGCAACAACTCGAGCGGCAACGTCTGCGGTTTCTGCCATGGGTCGAGCTCAACCCGACAACCTTCCGCAACAAATTGCTGCTGATTGAAGGGGTCATCGCCCGTTTGCGCGGTCAGGAACTGGTTGCTATCCGCTGCTTTGATCAGTCCCAGATCGCTGCTGCGGCGGCCGGTTTCATCCACGAGCAGGCGCTGGCCCATGAGCAGCTGGCTGAGATCTGCTTACCAAACGGGCTGGTGTCGGGTGCCAATCACCACCTGCGCGTCGCGCGCGACTGTTACAACCTCTGGGGTGCCGACGGCAAGGCCCGCCAGTTGGAAGCCTTGCACCCGTTTCTGAGCGCAGAGTTGTCGTTCGAACCTGTCCGGCCTGTGACCCAGGTCCGCCTTGATCTTGAAGTGGGAATCGAGGCGGCGCGCGCACTTTCGCAAGAAGTATTGCTGGAACGACTGGTCGAAACCCTGATGAACCACCTGATGATTCAGGCGGGTGCCGATCATGGCGCTCTGATGATCGTCAGCGGCGCCGAGCTGCAACTCGCGGCAACCGCTTCTGTCGAGGCCGGCAACGTGCGGGTCGCGCTGGACACCGGGCAGCCGCTCGAACAGATGGCGCCGACCTCGGTGCTCAACGCCAGCATGCGCACGCGCAACACTCTGGTGCTCGACGATGCCCGGGCAGATTGTCCCGAGGCCTACAGCGCCGACCTTCTACAGCGCCAGACGCGTTCCATGTTGTGCCTGCCGTTGCTCAGACAAGGCACATTGATCGGTCTGGTCTATCTCGAAAACAACCTGGTCCCCAAACTGTTCAGCGCCGAGCGCCTGACCATGCTGGAAATTCTAGCCTCCCAGGCCGCCGTGTCACTGCAAACCGCCCGGCTGTATGCGCGGCTGGTCGAGGACACCGAGCTGCGAGCGCAAATGGAAGCGGACTTGCGCAGTTCCCGGGCAGAACTGGCGCGTAGCTCGCACCTTAAAGTCATGGGCGAACTGTCTGCTTCGATTGCCCATGAAATCAGCCAGCCGCTGCTGGGCATCTTGTCTAACGCCTCGGCGAGCCTGCGCTGGCTTAAACGCGATCAGCCCGATCTGGAAGAGGCGATTCAGGGGCTGGAAGACATTCGTTCAGACAGCGCCCGCGCCGCCGATATTATCCAGGCGCTTCGCGCGCTCGCCAAACAGGCGCCGTTGCAACGGCTACCGGTGCAGATCGACGAGTTGATCGGTGACGTCGTGCGCCTGACCGCCACCGATCTGGCAAACCGCAACGTGCAACTGCAAACCCGGCTTGATGCGCAATGCCCGGTGTGGGTCGATGCGGTGCAGATCCAGCAAGTGGTGTTCAACCTGATCACCAATGCGCAGGAAGCCATCGCCGGAGCCGGGTTGCCAGACGGACGCATCATCATCGGCTCAGCGGTCAAGGACGATCATGTTCAAGTCTGCTTCCAGGACAATGGACCGGGAATTGGCGCACAACAGCGCGGGCAAATCTTCGATGCGTTCTACACCACCAAAGGCAGCGGCATGGGGATGGGGCTGGCCATCTGCAGGTCAGTGATCGGTGCGCACGGCGGGACGCTGGTGGTCCAGGACAGCGAGCAGGGCGCCAGGATCTGTTTCAATCTGCCGGTCGCGGCGGCCAGCGTCGGATAAAAAAAGGCCGCATGAGCGGCCAAAAGGGAGGAGTTCGTTCTATCAGTCGATCAGTTCACGCGTGCAGCGCCTGCGCGCTAGGTTGTCTCAAACCGTTGGCCACGCTATCGGGAATTCTCCTGTCGGGCATGTCCCGATCAATCATTGGCGTGTTGGGAGGTCGGTTTGTGATCACGTGATCAACGGCCCGCCGCCAGGCCTTGGGTGTCATCCCTTCCAGCCGGCTAAAGGTGTGGGTGAAATGCGAGTGGTCCGCGAAACCGCATTCATAGACGACGTCGGTGATCGGCATCGAGGTGATCAGCAGGCTTTTGGCTTTTTCGATTTTCATCCTCACCAGCCAACCTTGCGGTGAGTGGCCGGTACCCTTTTTGAACGCCCGGGAAAAATGGCTGCGCGACAGGTTGCAGTGTTCGGCAATCTCGCTGATGCGAACGCAGCTGCCCATATCACGCAGCATCAGTTCCTTGGCGCGGCGCTCTTGCCAGCTGGACAAGGCGCCCAGTGGTCGCGCAAGTTCACATGGATGGTCTGAATTCACCGATTGCGGGTTCATGGCAGCTCTCCTGATCGTTAGGGAAAGTCTGTCCGCCGGTGACCTTTAAAGTCCTTAAACAAGCCTTAAAAATTATGAAACTCATGGCCACACCGCTTTAGCGTGTGCTCATGGGCGATGGCCAGGACGAAGCGTCAGATCCGCGAACTTTGCGGGCCGAGATGAAGTTAGCCGCCACGGTGGCGGCCGACTTTCAGCCCGGTCAACTCCATTGAACCCAGGTCAGGAATGAACCGGGTAATCCACGTATCCTCGCTGATCGCCACCAAAGAAGGTGCTCGGATCCGGCGTATTGAGCGACAACCCGTCGCGAATTCGCCGTGGCAGATCAGGATTTGCCAGAAACGGTCTGCCGAACGCAATGATGTCCGCGCGGCCGTCGATCAGGGCCTGTTCCGCCGTCTCAGGGTCGTAGCCACCGGCGATCATCAACACGCCGTCCCATGCCGCACGCAATTGACCGATAATTTCATCCCAGCGCGGATCGAAGTTCTCGTCCTTGACGGTGCCGACGACAGCTGGCTCGACCAGGTGCAAATAGGCCAGCGTCCATTGGTTCAACGAGCGCACGATGTGGCCGAACGTCGCTTGCGGCGACTCATCGCCCATGCCCATGAAGCGTCCCATCGGCGTGAGGCGTACGCCCACGCGCTCTGCGCCTACTTCGTCGACCACTGCAGCGACCACTTCCAATAACAGGCGTGCACGGTTTTCCAGGCTGCCACCGTAAGCATCCTCGCGCTGGTTACTGTTGCTGTTGATGAACTGGTCCAGCAAGTAACCGTTGCCCGCATGAATTTCCACACCATCCATTCCGGCGTTCAGCGCATTGCGAGCGGCCCAGCGGTAGTCGCTGATGATGTCCGCGATCTCTGAGGTCTGCAGTGCTCGCGGCACCGGCACATCACCCCAGACACCGTTGCCATCCGCGTCGACGATGAACGTCTTGCCCGGCACGGGTAATGCGCTCGGGGCAACCGGGAGTGCGTTGTCAGGTTGAAAACTGGGGTGCGAGACGCGGCCCACGTGCCAGAGTTGCATGAAGATCAGGCCGCCGGCCTCGTGCACTTGGGTGCTGACTTCACGCCAGGCTTGCACCTGTTCATCGCTGTAGATTCCCGGCGTCCAGGCATAGCCCTGGCCCTGCCGGGAAATCTGCGTCGCCTCGGTAATGATCAACGCAGCGCTCGCCCGCTGGCGGTAATACTCGGCATTCATGGCCGTTGGAATATCGCCCGGTTGCCCGGCGCGTGAGCGTGTCAACGGCGCCATCGCCACTCGATGCGGGAGTGTGTAGGGGCCTAATGCGATGGGTTGGAACAGCTGCTGCGTCATAGAATTTCTCCAGGTTTCGAAAAGAGGAAGCAGGGCGGCGATGGACGCTTGGCCAGGCACCGGATGGCTGTAAGTTAATCTGCGGGATGCCGCTTGATAATCCGTAAAAACCAGCACACTGCATTGCGGAAAGCGCAACGCTGCGCAGGTCAGGACGGCTGCTCCGAGCGGGTCAGTGGAAGGTTCAACCAGCGCCGGCCGGTGGCGCTCGCCACGGCATTGCCGATGGCCGCGGCCATTGGCCCCTGGACGATTTCGGCGGCGCCGAGAAACGGTTGTCCCGGTTGATCGAGCAGATGAACGTCGACCTTTTTAGGCAACTGCGAAAAGCGCAGGATCGGGTAGCCACTCCAGTCGTAGCTGCGAATGCCCCCGGCGTCATAGGCGACTTTTTCATACAGCGTCCAACTGGTGGACTGGACGATCCCGCCTTCCACCTGGTTGCGCAGGCCATCGGGATTGACGATCTGCCCGACGTCCACCGCCGTGACGACGTGATCGATCTGCACTTCGCCGGTCTGCGGATGTACCTGAAGACGCACCGCAATCGCGCAATAGCCCATGATGTTTTTGTAGCGGGCAAACGCGAAGCCGATGCCTGCGCCAGGCTCGCTGCTTTTTTGCGGCCAGTTAATGGCGTCGCGAACCCGCTCCACCACGGCCCGTGCCCGGGGATCCGCCAGATGGGCAAGGCGCAAGGCAACCGGATCGACCTCAGCCTTGGTGGCAAGCTCATCGATGCAAGCTTCGATCGCGAAGATATTGATATGCGCACCCAGCGAGCGCATGGCTGAGGTGCGAAACGGCATCTCAGTGACGAAGTTCATGTTGATGCGAGTGGAGGCCAGCGTGTACAGCGGCACGGCATTGCGATCACCGTCGCCTTCAGGTTGAGCGATGGGCACTGAAGACGCGGAGGTGAACGGGCGGGCCAGTAGTCGCGCAGGCAGCAACCGACCCGCATTGACGATGCGTTCGTTATGCGGCGTGGTCCACAGTTCATAGTTCCAGTCCTGCAATCGACCTTGCGCATCAAGATTGGCTTGCACTTCGGTCACCATCGCCGAGCTATAGGGCTCCCAGAGATTTTCCTGCTCGCGCATCCACTGCACCCGCACCGGCGTGCCCGGTATTCGCATGGCAATCAACGCCGCGTCGGCCGCTGCATCGTCTGCGCCGTTGTGGCCATAACAACCGGAGCCTTCGGTGTGGATACAGCGAACGCGGTCGGGAGGTAGCTGCACCATTTCGGCGATCCCGGCGCGCAGCGGATACACGCCTTGGGTGTGGGTCCAGACGGTGAGGGTGCCGTCCTTGAACCAGCCCACGGCGCAGGACGGGCCGATGGATCCGTGCATCAGATAGTGCTTGGTTACGCGCGCTCGATAGCTGCTGTCGGTCGCGACCTGTGGCGTGCCCTCATGGCTGATCGGATAGCGGCGCGAAGGGAGGCGTTCGAGCAATCCGTGGATGTCCCGTGACTCGGGTATCGCCTGTCCGCCGCTCCAGCGCGCTGATTCATATCCGCTGCGCATGGCTTTGATCGCTTGCCATTCATCACGCGCCACCACGGCAAGGTAATTGCCGTCGCGAATCACCTGCACAACCCCAGGCAACGTTTTGATCGACTCCGCGTCGAAGGCTTCCAGCGTGCAGCCGGGACGAGGAGGGCGAATGACCCGAGCGTGCAGCATGCCCGGCAGCCGAATGTCCTGAACAAATGCGGGGCCGCCGCTGACTTTGGCCGGAATATCCAGCCGTTGCAGCGAATGACCGATCAGTTTGAACTGCGTCGCAGCCATTGTCGGCGATTCGGACTTGGCGAAGAGGTGCAGATCGACTTTTCTGACGGCGTCGGCGTAGGACATTTGTTGTCCTGTGGGGCCGTGAATGATGCCCTCCTGAGTCGTCAATAGTGCCGGCGCAACCTCCCAGCTACGCCCGGCGGACTCCAGCAGCAACTCACGCACCTGCACCGCCGCGTTGAACAGCGCGGTCCCGCTGTCGAAAATACTGTGACTGCCGGCGGTGTAGCCTTCATTGGGCGTCAGCGCCGTGTCGGCGGTGAGCAAGTTGATCGCCGTCGGGGCAACTTCCAGACGTTCAGCGGCAATTTGCAGCAAGGCAGTTTTGACGCCGGTGCCCAATTCGACCTTGCCGGTGTAGACGGTGATACCTTCAGGATCAACGCGGATCCAGGCATCGAGATAGGGGTTGGTGCGCAGACTGCCGGGAAGATCCGGCGCCAGCACCACTGTGCCAAGCGTATCGACTTCGGTGTCCGCCCATGCACGCCGCGTTACCGGCACCAAAGTAAACGCCACCAGCAAGGCGCCCCCACGCAAGAAAGCGCGGCGACTGTGATCGACCTCTTTAACCACCGTCATAGCGCGCTCCCGTGTTGCCTGGCCACCAGGCTGATTGCCTCGATAATCCGCAGGTGCGTTCCGCAGCGACACAGGTTGCCTGCCATGTACTCGCGAATGGTCTGTTCGTCCGGGTGCGGATTGCTTTCCAGCAATGACTGCGCGCGCATCAACATACCGGCGATGCAGTAGCCGCACTGGGCCGCCTGTTTGTCGATAAAGGCTTTTTGCAAAGGGCCGGGACGCTCGGCGGTGCCGAGGCTTTCAACCGTTCGAACCTTTTTGCCTTCAAGGCCCGCGCAGGGCGTCACGCAAGAAAAGACGGGCTTGTCATCGACGATGACCGTACAGGCGCCGCACTGCCCCAAACCACACCCGTACTTGGCGCCGTTCAGCCCCAGGTGATTGCGCAGCGCATAGAGCAGCGGCATGTCAGGTTCCAGCTCCAAGGCTTGGGCCGAGCCGTTGACGTTGAGCGTGACTGAGGTCATTTCGTCTCCTGACGTATCGCTTCAATAGTGGAAGAAAGGTTTGTCCAGGGTTGGTCAGGTCTGGCTTGCTGGCGCAGGTATGACGCCAGGGCTGTGAGTTGAACGTTGTCCAGGCTGGCGGCAAACGGCGGCATGACCGGTCCGGGCAGGCCCGGCGTTGCCGGCACGCCTTCGAGCACGGTTTTCAGGAAATTGCGTGCGCTCGGAGCTTGCAGTGCCGACGTGCGATCGAGCGCCGGACGTCCGTCGATTTCGCGCATCGGCGCTGCCGGGGCATGGCAGCCCGCGCAGGCGCTGGCGAACAGCCGGGGGCCACTGGCCTGATCTGAGGGCTCGGTGCTCGCAGCGCCGGGTTGGGTTTCGGTGATCACGGCCTTGGTTTGCAGGCTCAGCAAATACTCGGCAATCGCCTCTGCGTCACTGACTGGCAAGCGAGCCAGACTGAGGCTGACCGGGCGCATAGGGCCTGCGGCTGTGCCGTGCCCGTCTACCACTTCTGCCCGCAGATAGCGGACCAACTGATCACTACTCCACGGGTTTGCGCGACGGGCCATGCCGAGCAGCGAAGGCGCCTCCCAGCCATCCACCTCACCGCCCGCGAGACTTTCACCGGACTTCTCGGCACCGATCAGGTTCAGCGGTGAATGGCAGCCTGCGCAGTGGCCGGGGCCTTCAACCAGATAACGTCCGCGATTCCACGCTTCAGATTGCTGCGCCACAGGCGTCAGCGGCTTTGCATGCAGGAACAGCAGATTCCAGAACGACACCAGCGGCCGGATGTTCATCGGGAAATTCATCCGGTTTTGCCTGGCCGGTGAGTTCACGGCAGGGCCGCTCATCAAGTACGCATAGGCGTCAGCAATGTCTCCTGCGGTCATGCGCCGGTAGTGAACGTACGGGAAGGCGGGGTACAGGAAGTGGCCATCGCGGGCGATCCCTTCACGCATCGCCCGCTCGAACGCCGGCAGTGACCATTGGCCAATTCCGGTCTGCGGGTCAGGTGAGATGTTGGTGCTGTAGAGCGTGCCGAACGGCGTCACCAGCGCCAGTCCGCCTGCCATGTATTGACCGCCGGGACGCGTATGGCACACCGCGCAATCGCCAGCCTCGACAACCCGCGCACCGCGCTGCAATTGCGCGGCATCGAACGCTCGGGGGCGCTCAATGGGCTCTATCGCCGGGCGCCACATCAGCATCGCCGCACCGATTGCGCCTATCGAAGCGAGGACGGCCGCGCTGATCCATAGGGGGCTGGACTTCAGGAAGTTGCCCTTCATGAGGATTGGAAGCGCGAGAGACGCGCGGTGGGCATTGATGATGGATTCGGGATCATGAACAGCTCCTTGAGCAGCCGCGGAAGGGCGCTGATGGAGAGCCCTGCGCCAAGTGCCCAAGGGTAGAGAAGGCGCAAACGCCGGAGTATTGCCAAGTCGTGCAATAGCGCATTGCGCCAACAGCAACGCCGGGGTCGTTGCGGATGGCGCATCACTCCATTGCCCGGGGGATGGATTCTCTGCGTCGACCCGTGCCCTTAGCCTTGCCACCACTTTCTCGAACTCAACGAGGTGTCATGATGCTTACGGGTAACCCCGCAGCGGCGGCCAAGGCCGAACAGCCTGCTTCACTCTCCGGCCTGATGGTCGCGTTCCTGGCGTTTTGCTGTGGTGCGGTCGTGGCCAACCTCTATTACGCCCAGCCGATTGTCGAATTGATCGCGCCGCAGATCGGCCTGTCCAGCGCTAATGCCAGCCTGATCGTTTCACTCACACAGTTTGGTTATGCGTTGGGCCTGCTGTTGCTGGTGCCGCTAGCCGACCTGATGGAAAACCGGCGTCTGGTCGTGGGCTTCACCCTCGCGGCGAGCGTTACGCTGTTGTGTGCCGGGCTGACGCATTCGCCGTCGATGTTCCTCGTTTTTTCATTGCTGATCGGCCTTACTTCAGTCGCGGTGCAGATTCTGGTGCCGCTGGCGGCGCACCTGACGCCTGAAGCAACGCGTGGCCGCGTGGTGGGAAATATCATGAGCGGGCTGCTGCTGGGCATTCTGTTGTCGCGTCCGCTGTCCAGCCTGCTGGTGGACGTGTTCGGCTGGCGCGGAGTGTTTTACAGCGCGGCGGCACTGATGGCGGTCATCGCCCTGATCACCGCGGTTGTGCTGCCGCGCCGTGTGCCGACTCATCAGGCGACTTACGTTGCGTTGATCGGCTCAGTGTTTGCCCTTGCTCGTCGCCACCCGGTGCTGCGTCAACGTTCGTTGTATCAGGGGTTGTTGTTCGCAAGCTTCAGCCTGTTCTGGACCCTCGCGCCCATTGAGCTGATGCGTCACCACGGTTTCAGCCAGGCGCAGGTCGCGATTTTTGCTCTGGTCGGAGCGGTAGGTGCAGTCGCTGCGCCGATTGCCGGGCGCTTGGCCGATGCCGGTCACAGCCGTCCCGGGACACTGGTCGCACTGCTACTGGCACCGGTTTCATTGTTGATCGCTGCACTGCCCGGCAGCAGCTACCTGTGGTTGGTGGTGTGCGCGGTGTTGCTGGATTTCGCCGTGCAACTGAACATGGTGCTGGGCCAGCGCGAGGTGTACGCCATCGACCCGCACAGCCGGGCACGACTCAACGCCGTGTACATGACCAGCATCTTCGTTGGCGGTGCCTTGGGATCGCTGGTGGCGAGCCCGCTCTACGAACACTTTGGCTGGAGCCTGTCTGCTGTGTCGGTGGCATTGCTCCCGGCTCTGGCCCTGACGATGTTCCTGGGTCGCAAGGCCAATGCCTGAGCGCCGGGCGCAGGGGAGTCCGGTGAAGCACGGTCGTACAAGACGGCTGGCGAACGGTGATGCACAATCATCACCGTTCCTTTTCGACCGGGCTCCGCTTATGGACAAGTTGCTGGCACTGAAGATGTTTGTTGAAACCGTGCGTTGCGGCGGTTATTCCTCGGCGGCACGCAAACTCGGGATCTCGACGTCTTCGGTCACTCGCCAGGTGGCGGGACTGGAAAACGAACTGGGCGCCAGTCTGCTCAATCGCACGACACGCAACACCAGCGTGACCGTCGCCGGGCAAACCTATTTCGAAAAGGCTGTGGCCATTCTTGACGCCATCGACGAAGCCGATGCCGTGGTTGCCGACCGTGGCAGCGAGGCGCAAGGACGCCTGCGGATCAGCGTCCCCGTCGAGTTTGGTCGGCGGATCATCGCGCCGCATCTGGGCCGATTGCTCGAGCGCCATCCTGGACTGGAAATAAGCGTGTCGTTGAGCGATCAGGTCAGTGACCTGTTGAGCGAGCAGATCGATGTGTCCGTGCGTCTCGGATCGTCGGTGGTCAGTGAGGACATCGTCAGTAAACGGGTAGGGGTCTTCCAGCGCTGGGTGGTGGCCAGCCCGGATTACCTGAGCCGTCATGCAGTGCCGTGTCATCCCCGTGATCTGCTCGAGCACCAATGCCTGCGCTTCGATTACGGTGGTTCGCATCATCACTGGACGTTCCAGGGCGACGAGCAAACTATCCAGCTAAACGTGCACGGCCGCCTGCAAAGTAACAACGCCGACATCTTGCGCGAAGCGGCAATCGCTGGCGGCGGGGTGACCCTTCTGGCCGACTGGCTGGTGCGCGACGATGTCGCCGAAGGCCGGCTGACACGTTTGTTGGAGCATTACGAAGTCAATCCCGGCAGTGCGAGCAGTTGTATCAATGCGCTGTATTTGCCCAATCACCGGGGTTCCAGTCGCATCAATGTGTTCATCGATTTCCTTGAGGAGATCCTCACTTCTGGTCGATTGAATAACCGATAGTCCCTTGGGTGGCAGACATAAGTGCCGCCTGAAGCGAAGGGCTGCAATCGACATTGAACACGTCCGGCGTGAAGAGCCCTGCCGCTTGCCGCTCTTCAACCTGCAGCCGCCCCACAAACGCCACGTTGCTCAAACGCGTTTCACTGCATTGGCACCTGGAGGCGGCAGGTGAATATCAGCTGTACTGATTTGCCGAACCAGCAGCGGATTTCAGCTTCCTGGAATGGGTCAGCTGATAAGCAATTGCCAACCAAATGAACCACCCTGGCATGACCAGCAAGGCAATACGAGTGTCAGGTCTCAATGCCAGCAGACAAAGAACAAACCCCAGGAACGCCAGGGAGAACCAGGCCATCGGCACGCCGCCAGGCATCTTGTAGGTCGATTGCGCATGCAGGTCGGGTCGGCTTTTGCGATAGGCAATGTACGACGCGAGGATGGTCGACCAAGTGAAAATCACCAGGATTGCCGACACGGTAGAGACGATGGTGAACGCTGTCATGACTTCAGGAACGATGAACAGCAGCAGTACACCCACCAGCATCAACAGTGTGGTAAACGCCAGGCTCAGCAGAGGCACGCTATTACCCGACAAACGCCGGAAAATCCCAGGCGCATTGTCGTGACTGGCCAGTCCAAACAGCATGCGACTGGATGAAAATACGCCACTGTTAGCCGATGAGGCGGCAGACGTCAGCACCACAAAGTTGACGATACCTGCTGCTGCGGGAAATCCTGCAACCAGAAACAGTTCGACGAAGGGGCTCTTGTTGGGCGAAACCTGCTGCCAGGAAGTCACTGCAATAATGCAGGCCAGTGCCAACACATAAAACAGGATGATTCTCAGCGGAATCGAGTTGATGGCTTTAGGCAGGGTCTTCTCGGGGGAACGGGTTTCGGCGGCTGCAGTACCGATCAGCTCAGTGCCGGCAAAGGAGAAGATTGCCATCTGGAATCCGGCAAAGAAACCAAACAGGCCATTGGGGAAGGCTGCCTGTTTATCCAGCAGGTGGTTCAGGGATGCAGTAACGCCACTAGGTGATACAAAGGAGCTGGCAATCATCACCATGCTGACGCCAATCAGAGTGACGACGGCAATGATCTTGATGATCGCGAACCAGAACTCCACTTCACCGAAAAGCCTGACGGTCAGCACGTTTAGGGCGAACAGCGTCATCAGCATACCGATGGCCGGGATCCAGGCGGGTACATGGGGGAACCAGTACTGAAAGAATCCGCCTACCACCACGGCGTCGCCAACCACCGCGACGCTCCAGCTCAGCCAGTACGACCAGCCGAGGAAAAATGCCGCTCGCGGGCCGAGGTAGGCGCCGGCAAAATCCGCGAAGGTTTTGAAGTTCAAGTTGGACAGCAACAGTTCGCCCATGGCGCGCATGACGAAGTAGACGAACATCCCGATGATCATATAAATGAGGATGATCGACGTGCCTGAGAGGGCAATGATCTTCCCGGAACCCATGAACAGGCCTGTACCGATGGCGCCTCCCATGGCCATTAATTGAATGTGACGATTGCTGAGCGTGCGCTGCAGCGCGGGCTGTTCAACCCGCTCGGACGGAGTCGATTTCATTACAAAACCTCTTGATTTTATGTTTTTGAGTTTTGGCAGAAAGTGGGTGTCTAGCGTTCTTGTTAGAGATGCAACGGCTACTGACGGTGGAGGTTTGCAGGCCTCGGAGTTTCTCCTCAACGAACAAGGTGCGTGGTCCGTTGGCACCTTGTTCAGGGGTATCACCTATGGCTATCAGCTGACTGTGCGCAGGCGCGAGAGAACTGCTGGTTGCTGCCCAAGCAGTTGGTAGAGATTTTTTATGTTGGCAGGCGTCGGCACCAGATGGATGCGCTCACCGATGGCATGCTCTCGCGCTAGGTCGTGCACGTAGCGCAGTGACGAAAAGTCTTCCAGGGCAAAACCCACCGAATCGAAAACGGTGACCTGTGCGTCGTTCTCGCGGCCCAGTGCCTCGCCCTGAACAATCCGGAAAAACTCTACGACCGGAAAGTCGGGCTCCAGTTGTTGAATATCGCCTTCAATTCGGGTTTGAGGCTCGAACTCAACAATGACTCGAGCATTGCGCAGGATCTCGGCGTGCAGTTCGGTTTTCCCCGGGCAGTCACCGCCGACGGCATTGATATGCATGCCCGGCTCAATCATCTCGGGCGTCAGAATCGTCGCATAGGCTTTGTCTGCGGTGACTGTGGTGACGATGTGCGCGCCCTTGACCGCTTCCTGTACCGAGTTGGCCAGAATCACTTCGATATCCGGGAATGCGGACAGGTTGTGCTTCAACTTGAGTGAAGCGTCGCGATCGATATCGAAAATGCGTATTTCCTTGATGGACAGCATTTCGTGGAAGGCGAGGGCCTGAAATTCGCTCTGAGCACCATTGCCGATGATTGCCATGATGCTTGCACCGGGCCGCGCCAGGGACTTCGCAACCAAGGCAGAGGTCGCGGCAGTGCGCACGGCGGTGGTCAGCGTCAGTTCACTGAGCAAGGTTGGATAGCCACTGTGGACATCGGCCAGGACACCGAAGGCCATGACCGTCAGCAAATTCCTTTGACCGTTGTCCGGGTGGCCATTCACGTATTTGAACGAGTACTGTTGGCCATCGTCGGTCGGCATCAACTCGATCACACCGTCGGCCGAATGATTGGCGGTGCGGGGCGACTTATCAAACTGCGCCCAGCGTGAATAGTCAGCTTCGATGTACGCCGCCATTTCGCGGATAGCCCGGCGGATTCCCACCTTGGCGAACAGGCGTGCGGCATGATCGACGTCTATAAAAAGAGTCATGTTTTTATTCTCCGATTCATTAGTTGAAGCGCTGCGATTCAGGGGGATGACTCAGGCGCGTTTGCTCTCGTAGCCATGCAGCACGTTGACCGCATTGATCCCGATTTCATCGACCATGTAGCCGCCTTCCATCACAAACAGGGTGGGGCAGCCCACGCCCGCTATCAGCTCGCCGATGCCGATGAAGTCTTCGCTTTCCAGCAAGAAGTGGCTGATGGGGTCGTCCTTGAACGTGTCGACGCCCAGTGAAATAACCAGCACTTCGGGGGCAAATTGCTGGAGTTTCTTGCAGGCGTGGAGCAAGGCGTTGCGGTAGCTTTCCCATGTGGTGTTCTTCGGCAGCGGATAGTTCAGGTTGTAACCTTCGCCGTGACCCGCGCCGACTTCGTGGCTGTAGCCTGAGTAGTACGGATAGGACACCGTCGGTTCGCCGTGCAGCGAGACAAACATGACGTCGCTGCGTCCGTAGAAAATGTTCTGGGTTCCGTTGCCATGATGAAAGTCGACATCCAGTACCGCGACGCGTTTGGCGCCTTGGGTAATGGCCTGCTGTGCGGCAATGGCTGCGTTGTTCAGATAGCAATAGCCGCCCATGTATTCACGCGCGGCGTGATGGCCCGGCGGACGGCATAGGGCAAAGGCACTGTCGTGGCCTTCATCGATCAGCGCCAGTCCGGTCAGCGCGATATCGGCACTGGTTTTTACCGCTTGCCATGTGGTGGCGGTAATCGGGGACCCGGCATCCATGGCGTAGTAACCCAGCTTGCCGTCGATGAAAGTCGGCACTTGCTCGTTGGCCAGATCACGCACTGGCCATACCAGCGGCAAGGCATCGTGGGTGCGTCCGGTTGCACTCCATTCAGACCAGGCTGATTCCAGAAAGGCTACATAGCGCTCGCTGTGTGCGTTGACATAGCACGCCCTGTCAAATACTCGCGGTTCGATGACCTGGCCAAGCCCTACCTGTTTGACCCGATGATGGACGGTATCGGCCCGACTGGGCTGTTCGAAGGACGGCTTGAGCACGCCGTCTTTCAATTCGGTGCCATGGTGCAAACGGTGGGAATCACTGAAAACTGTAAACATTGTGCGCATCCGTTGATGTGAGCCAGTGCAAATATTCTGTTCCGGCTGGGAGGCGCTTTCTTTGCTTTGTTTTTGTGGTTTGCTAGATTATTCGGAAGTTTTTACTCAGAAGTGGCGTAATGCAGAAAAAATTATCCAAACGCATCA
The DNA here is from genome assembly GCF_047758685.1 of Pseudomonas lyxosi. Taxonomy (NCBI): domain Bacteria; kingdom Pseudomonadati; phylum Pseudomonadota; class Gammaproteobacteria; order Pseudomonadales; family Pseudomonadaceae; genus Pseudomonas; species Pseudomonas lyxosi. Next base: position 5,358,273 of record NZ_CP180481.1, on the reverse strand, counting down.
GTCTCGACGACACCGACCTGGCGATTCTCGCGTTGCTGCAGGAGGACGCGAGTATTTCCAACGCCGAGCTCAGTGAGCGGCTGTCGTTAAGCCTTACGCCTTGCTGGCGGCGGCGTAAGAGAATGGAGGAGGCGGGCGTGATAAAGGGCTACCAGGCCAACCTTGATCGACGAATGCTGGGGCTGGACATCCTGGCTTTCGTGCACATCCGTTTTTCCACCCACGCCGATCACGCTCCAGACGCCTTCGAGGCGGTGATTGCGCAACTGCCCGAAGTGTTGTCCTGTCACAAGATCACCGGGGATGCCGATTACGTGCTGCAAGTGCTGGCAGAGGATCTTGATAGCTACAGCGACTTTATCGAGCAGGTACTCAGGCGTCAGGTGGGAATTGCATCCATCCAGTCCAGTTTGTCGTTACGCGAGGTCAAGACCAGTAGCCGTATAGCGATACCCAAATCCAGCAGGGGGTAAAACGATTGAGGTAGTCCGGAGCCCCGACGATGACCCAGGCAACATTGGGCGACAGCCGCTGAACAATCATGTCCTCCTGAAAAACAGATCAGAAGGTGTAAACCTATTTCAGGACTAGACACATGACACCGTCCTGCTGCTCAGGGGATTAAAAATTGATGCCGCAGGGCTAGTTCGCGCGCGCCAAAATGGCTTGTGCACGACCAATGACCGGCGCATCGACCATTTGCCCATCCATTACGAATACACCTTCTCCCGAGCTTGCGGCATTCATGATGCGGTGCGCCCAGTGCAATTCTTCAGGGCTGGGTTTTAGCGCTTGATGGATGATTGCGACCTGGTTCGGATGGATGCACAACGCGCCACCAAAGCCCATGTCGCGGGCAAATTGAACGGCATCGTGCAGGCCGACGGTGTCCTCGATTGAGGGGAAAACACCGTCCAGCGCCGGGGCCAGGCCGGGGGGAGGAACAATCGGTGACAAAACGTAGAGATCTTCTGAAAACACTCAAATCCAGCCCCTATGGGATAATCCAGTACATTAATCCGGCGCTTGGTGCTTCAGACACATCGCACGGTGAGAACTAAAACAGGCGGGGCAACGCACGACAGTTCGCAGAAGGGCAAAGCGATAAATGACACCGCTTCCTGCACCACCCCAAAATAGTGAGTTCGATACCCTTGACGCCCCCCCACGCCGGGGGGCATTGAAATAGTTCAGTATTCTGGGCGCGCCCACCGCGAGGGAGCGAAAGAAAGTAACGTTCGCAGGACCTCGCGGGTGACCTCGGTTGTTGTCAGAAACGGCGTTGAACAAGCCGTTCTAATAGCGGCGAGGACCGGGGGAACAACGCCGCGGCACTCATCAGTTAGAGGCGAGCGTGGCGTCCCCCCGTACTTGTTGGGTGTCAGCGGCTGTCTGGCGACCCACCTTGAACCATGCGGCGTACAACGCCGGGACGAAGAAAATCGTCAGCAGCGTCGCCACGGTAAGGCCGCCCATGATCGCAATTGCCATCGGTCCCCAGAACACACTGCGCGTTAGCGGGATCATTGCAAGCACGGTGGCCAGCGCCGTCAGCATCACCGGACGGGCCCGGTGAATGGCGGCATCCAGCACCGCGTTCCACGGATCGCGCCCTTCGGCGATCTCGATTTGTACTTGATCGATCAGGATCACCGCGTTCCGCATGATCATGCCACCCAGTGCGATGATGCCCAGGATCGCAACGAAGCCCAGCGGCGACTGGAACACCAGCAGCGCCGGCACCACACCGATCAGGCCCAGCGGTGCGGTCAGCACGACCATCCACATGCGGGAGAAGTTCTGCAGTTGCAGCATGAGCAACAGCAGGATGGTGATCATCATCAGCGGGGCCACCGCGATCAGCGCCTTGTTGGCCTTGTCACTTTCCTCAACGGCTCCGCCCACATCGATGCGGTAACCCGACGGCAGCTTCGCTTCGATGTCCTTGAGCAACGGCTGGATTTCCTGCGTCACCGATACACCCTGCTCACCATCATTCACGTCGGCACGCACCGTGATCGCCATGTCGCGATTGCGGCGCCACAGTACTGGCTCCTCCAGTTCAGAGCGCACCTGTGCGACTTGCGATAGCGGCACCACCGTGCCTTGGCGCGTGTAGAGGTTGATGTCCTTCAGTGTGTCGAGGCTCAGGCGCTCAGCGGGCACGGCACGGGCGACGATGTCGATCAGTTCCTCGTGTTCACGCAGCTGCGACAGGGTTGCACCGTTCATCACGGTCTGGGTCGCCAGCGACACATCGGCCGGCGTGAGGCCGAGCGCGCTCGCCTTGTCCTGATCAAGCTCGACTTTCAGCGTGCGCACCGGGTCGTTCCAGTCGAGTTGGAGGTCGCGCACCTTCGGGTTGGACGCAACCACTTTCTCCACCTCGCGGGCGATCTGGCGCACCTTCTGGGTATCAGGCCCTACGACGCGGAACTGCACCGGGTAGCCGACAGGTGGCCCCAACTCGAGCCGGGTCACACGTACCCACGCCTGTGGGAATTGTTGGTCAGCCGAGGCCACCAGCCGCGCACGTACTCGCTCGCGTGCATCCAGGTCCTTGGTCATCACAACGAACTGGGCAAAACCCGGATTGGGCAGCTCGGGGTTGAGCGAGAGATAGAAGCGCGGTGCGCCAGCGCCGGTGTAGGCGGTATAGAAACGCACGTCCTCGTCTTTCGCCAGGATCTCCTCCATGTGCTTGACCTGCTCGGTCGTCGCGGCGAACGAGGAACCTTCCTTCACGCGCAGATCAATGACCAGTTCAGGACGCGAACTGTTGGGGAAGAATTGCTGCGGCACCAGCTTGATACAGGCCAGAGCAAGCACCAGAGCGCCAACCGTCGCACCGATGACCACCCAGCGGCGCTCGATGGCGGCGTCGATCAGACGGCGCAGGCTGCGGTAGAACTTGGTGTCGTGCGGATCAGCGTGCTGGTGCGTGCCCAAGTCGTTGGGCAGCATCTTGACTGCCAGGTACGGTGTGAAGATGCCGGAACAGATCCACGAGAACAGCACCGCGGCGCCAACGATCCAGAAAATGCCACCCGCGTACTCGCCGGTGGTGGACTTCGAGAGGCCGATCGGCAGGAAGCCTACGACGGTGATCAGCGCGCCGGTCAGGCGCGGCATGGCGGTGGACTGATAGGAAAAGGCGGCCGCCTTCACGCGGTCCATGCCGGTTTCCATCTTCGCCACCATCATTTCGATGGCGATGATGGCGTCATCCACCAGCAGTCCCAACGCGATAATCAGTGAGCCGAGCGAGATGCGCTCGAGGTTCCAGCCCATCGCCAGCATCACCAGCGCCACGCCGCCCAGCACCAGCGGCACCGTGGCCGCGACCACGAGGCCGGCGCGCCAGCCCAGGCTGGCGAGGCTCACCGCGATCACGATGATCAGCGCCTCGGCCAGCGCACGCCCGAAGTCCAGGATTGCATCCTTCACCGTGGTCGGCTGGTCGGCCACCAGCTCCAGCTCCACGCCGTGCGGAAGTTCCGACTGGATCTTGGCAACTGCCGTGTCCATCGCCTTGCCAAGGTCCACGATGTTGCCGTCGCTGGTCATTGTGATGCCGAGCATCAGCACGGGCTGGCCGTTGTGGCGGACCGTGTAGGTGGGCGGATCTTCAAACCCACGTGTAACGGTCGCAATGTCGCCGAGCTTGATCTGCCTGCCGCCCGCGGCGATGGGCACGTTGCGGATAGCCGCTTCACTGGCGAACTGGCCGCTCACGCGCACCATGACGCGGTCGCCGCGGGTGTCGATCTGGCCTGCGGGCACCATGGTGTTCTGGCTCTTGAGGCTTTCGGCAATGGCCAGTGGTGTGATGCCCAGCGCGGCCAGGCGCTCGTGCGAGAACTCGACGTAGACACGCTCGGCCTGCTTGCCGATGAGATCGATCTTCTTGACCATCGGCACCTTCAACATCTGGCGCTTGATGTCCTCGGCCGCGTGCGACAGGTCGGCGTGACCGACGCCGTCGCCCTTGATGGCGTACATCAGGCCATACACGTCGCCGTACTCGTCGTTCAGGATCGGGCCGATCACGCCGTCAGGCATCTCGAGGCTCAGGTCGTTGAGTTTCTTGCGCGCCTGATACCAGGCTTCGCGTTGGTCAGCCTTGGAAGTGCCGCCGCGCACGGTGAGCGTCATGCCTGCATAGCCTTGCCGTGCGTAGGTGACCACCTTCTCGAAGTTGTCGATCTGCTCGAATTTCTTCTCCATGCGGTTGAGGACCTGGTCCTGCAACTGCTGGGCAGTGGCGCCCGGCCAGATGACCATGGCGGTCATGGAAGGCACGGAAAAGTTCGGATCCTCGAGCTGGCCGAGCCGGGTGAAGCTGAAGGCGCCAGCCACCGCGACAATGAGGAGCATGAACAGAACAATGGCGCGATGACGCAGCGCCCAGTCGGTGAGGTTGAAGTTGTTCATCGGGTGGCCTGCTGCGTGGTGTTCGCGTTAACGATCGCCGTGTCGGGGAGGGCGACTTTCAGTCCGGACGTCATCTTCTGGACGCCGGCGGTGACGACCAATACGCCAGCCTGCGGCCCGGAGACGAGCACCTCATCGTTGCGGTAGCCCCAAACGGCCACACGCTCCAGTTCGACGATGCCTGCCGGATCCTTGCCCGCGGGCGTGACTACCCACAGCGCCGGCTGACCACCGATTTGCGTCAGTGCCGTGGCGGGTACCGCCGCCACCGAAACACTGGTCATCTCGCGCTCGGCCATGACCGTGGCAGTGGCGCCCAGCGGCAGCGCCTGCATCGGCTTGAGCCGCGCGCGATAGGTGCGCGTCTGCGTTGCAGCCTGCGGCGACAGCTCGCGCAGCGTGGCATCGAAGGTCTCGTTCGGCGCACTGGCCAGCGACGCCTTGAAACGCGCGTCCTTGAACACGGACAACTGATCTTCGGGCACGTCGATGACGATCTCCGATTCATCCGGATTCGCGATCGAGATAACCGATTGGCCCTCCGCCACGACCTGGCCTGCCTCAAAGCGCATAGCCGTGACGACACCGCTACGCGAAGCCCGCAGCAGGGTGTACTTGAGCCGGTTGCGCGCAAGCTCGAGCTTTCGAGCCTCGGCCTCGGCAGTCGCATGTGCGGTTTGGGCATTGGTCTGCGCGCGTTCGGCGTCGGCCGCACTGACCGAGCCGTCAGCCTTCAGCGCGGTCAGGCGCTGGCGGTCCGAGTCGGCCTGGCGCGTCTGCTCGACGGCAACCGTCCACTGTTGTCGCGACGCTTCCTCAGCGAGGCGGTAGTCGCTGTCATCCAGTACAGCCAGGATGTCGCCTTCACGCACAAACTGGCCTACATCGACCTTGCGCTGGGCTACCTTGCCACCCACGCGGAAGGCCTGGTCGACTTCATGTCGCGACTGTACGGTGCCCACGTAGCGACTGATGTCGCGGGCATTGTCGTAGTTGATTTTAACGGTGCGTACAGGTCGTGGTGCCTGCACGGTCGGGTGGTCCGGGCTACACGCGCAAAGCATGACGGCGACGGCCAAGGCGCCGGCCGCAGTAAGGGAGGTTTTCAAGGCGGTTCCTCTTTGGAAAACGACAGATTCTTAGGAAAGTGGTGGCCGGTCGGCTTTGGCGGATGCGGTTGGGTTGGAAGGTTGTTCGAACACCTGCCAGCCCCCGCCCAGTGCCTTATAAAGCTGCACGCTATCGATCAGCAGGCGGGTGTTGCTTTCATTGGAGTTCAGGCGTGCCGCCAGGCGCGCCCGCTGCGAATCCAGCAGAGGCAACAGGTCAATCTGCCCGCGGTTATAGAGCGACTGGGCGCGGTTCTGCGCAGCCTCGGAGGACGCGGCGGCCAATTGCAGCGACCCGGCGCGGCGCCGCTCCTGCGCCAGCGTGACGAGGGCGTTCTCCACATCCTCGAGCGCCCGTACGATGCCGTCTTCGGCGCGCAGCAGCGCCTCTTTTTGAGCACTTTCGGCAGCATCGTTGATTGCTTGCGTGCGCCCGGCGTTGAAGAGCGGCATCGCCAGCAGACCCGCCACGTTGGTGAAGCGCGCAACGCCGAGATCGGCGCCGTTCAGGCTCAAGCCCTGGCGGCCGAAGGAGGCATCGAGGAACAGCCGCGGGAACCACTCGGCCGCGGCCTGCTTGCGGCGCGCATTGGCTGCATCGAGTTGCGCCATCAGCGCCAGCACGTCAGGTCGGCGTTGCAGCAGTTCGGCGGGCTGGCCCGGCTTGGCTTCGGGCACCACTGTCACATCGCTGATCGAAGTCTGGATGTTCGCGGTATTGAAGGACTGGTCGGCAATCAGCACCGCGATACGATGGCGCGACACAGCCACCTGCGTTTCCAGCGGCGGAATCTGCGCCCGCGCCGACAAGGCGTCGGTCTGCGCGCGTTCGACGTCGAAGGCGGATGCCAGTCCCACCTGTTGACGCGCGGTGACCAGACGCAGCGTTTCATCCTGCATCGCCGATATTGCGCGAAGTGTCGCGACCTGGCGCTGAGCGCCGACCAGTGTGAAGTAGTTGCTGACGACATCGCTCATCACCAGCAGGCGCACGCCGCGCATGCTGTGCTCCGCGGCTAGCGCATCGGCGTCAGCCGCCGCTGCGCCGGCTCGCAGACGGCCGCTCAGGTCGAGCTCCCACGACACGTCCAGACCCACACTGGTGGTCTTGGTATCCGGATAACCCTGTTTCGTGGCTGAGTTGTAGCCGCTGCTGCGATCGCTGCCAGAGGCGGATGCGCCGACACTCGGGAACAGCCAGGATTGGCTGACCGTTTCTCCGGCACGCGCGGCACGCAAGCGCTCGGCGGCAATCTTGACGTCGCGATTCTCGCGCGCTGCCCGGCGCACCAGATCCGTCAGCACCGGGTCGTGGTAAACCTCCCACCATGCCGCCTCGGGTTCCATTTCGGAGGCCGTGCTCGCGGAGAAGTTGCTCGGCAGGTCTACCGACGGCGTGAGCACCTCCGTGGAGCAACCTGTCAAGACCAGGGCAACAGACGCGGCGAGCGCTGCCCCCATGACGATGCTGACCACGCGTTCGGCATATTGCAGGGGCGTCTGCCCGTTGCGGGTCAACAGACGGAAAGTTTGAAGTCGCGGCATCGGATTGGACTCGTGAAGATTCGAGGTGGCATCAGCGTAGGGCTCGGTGTGCGCGAAGTCGTCAGCGAAGGGTCGCCGTTCGGTCGCCATATCGAGCGCTCGTTCGTGGTGGAGGCGTCACTCGTCGCCGGAATCGGTCGTGTGCTCGCCGGCTGCCAACGCGAGGTCCGAGGCAATCGACTCCAGCAGCTCTTCGGCGGACGAAAACTCGCGCTGTCGTCCGGTGACCAGGTTTTCGAGGCGGCCCACCAGGGCCCCCGGCGCGGCGTCGCTACGCAGCTTCACTACGTACGAGCGGCGGCTCGGGTATTTGGATTCAGGGTTCAGGCTCATCGCAGACCAGGGGATCAAGAAAGTTCGGCGACAGCGTAGGCCGCCCCCTGAGGCGAGTCGTAAGCGAAAGGTCAGACTTCGGTCGGGACAGTACTCTTACAGCAGAGAAATCGCGTCGCTTCAAGTCGGTTTGGCAGCGTGAATCAGCGAGCGCGCACGTTTCGCCAGCTCGGTTCCGTCAGTTTCGGGTGACTGGTCAATCAGCGTCGACAATGCCTGGTGGTCCTCGGCCATAGCGTCAGGGTGCTCGCACAGTTCGACCAGCGCTTGCAGCTCCAGCCACGGTGCTTCCTGGGCGCGAGCTTCTTCAACCGCGCGCCGCTCCGCTGCGATGCCGGCGTCGGGCCGACCCTGCGCTCGCGCGATCGCTGCCTCCAGCAGCAATAACTGCGGCAGGTAGACGCGCTCGCCCAATTCCTCTCCCACCCGTAATGCTTCCTGTAGCTCGACTTGCGCTGCGTTGCAATCGCCTGCCAGCAGCAGCGCCTCAGCGGCGTAGCCAAGTACCTCGCTGGCTCCGGAGCGCATGCCGAGTCCGGTGTGTTCTTCGTAGGCTTCGCGGATGCGACGGTAGCCGTCGCTCGGGGAGCCGCTGCGCGCGTCGGCCCAACCGTGCCACCAGCGGCAAGCCGTACGCCCCAGTGCGAGCGAATATTCATCGACTAACTTCTGCATGTCGTCAGCCAGCGCTGCTACACGCACGTGGTTCCCCATCCTCACCTCGATCAACACCTCGTGCCAGGCGGCGACCAGCCAGGTCATGGGCTGGCGCAACGCCTGCGCGCGAACCCGCGCCTGCTGCAGGTGGACTCGGGCTTGCTCAACCAGACCAGAACGCAAGAGTTCTATCGCCAGCATGCCGTGCAGCATGACCTGGGGATCAGCCGCAAAAATCTCGTTCGTCCCAATGTCCAGCGGTTCGGCGATCGCGAGGGCGCGCTCCAGCCAACGGCGGGTCGTCTGCGTGCGTCCCTGGAGGTGATGCACCTCGCCCTGGACGATGCATGCCGCCAGCCTGAGCTCTTGATCATTTGCTTCGCAGGAGAGGGCTTCGGCACGTTCCGCCACTTCCAGCGCCAGCGCATAGTCGCCGCGCAGACCAAGCAGATAGCCGAATCCATGCAGCAGGCGACCCCGCGTGGGGTGCTCGGGTACATCCGCCAACAGCCTGTATGCACGTTCGAAGGCGCTCTTGGCTTCGCTGCCGACACCGAACCGGTGGAAAGCCGAAACTCCTTGCAGCGTGGCCAAGGTAATTTCGAGCACATCGCGCTCCGTCCCGTCTGGTGCCTGCATGAGCAGGACCAAGGCGCGCTCAGTGAGGCCGTAGCTCAAGTCCGGGCTGAAATGCAGCAGAGCAGCTTCTGCGGCCTCGGCGTAGTAACGCAGCGCAATCATCGGCTGCCGAGCCCGATCGAAGTGCATCGCCAGCTCTGAGGCCGCAACCGGTACGCCGATTGCGCGCTCGCGTTCGAGGGCAGTGCCAACCTGGCGATGGAGCTGGGTGCGCAATGAGCGCGGCGTGCGGTCGTACAGCACCTGGCGGAAAAGCGCATGTCGGAAAGAGTGGGGTAGCTCCTCCGTCTCTTCACCTTCCGTGGTCCGTGACCGTATAAGCCAAACCTGCTCGTGAATTAGCTCTTCACAGGCGTGGGCCACCGAAGCGAGGTCGCGCTCGAGGGCCAGCGAAACCGTCTCGATTCGAAATTCAACCCCGCACACCGCTGCGGCCGAGAGGAGGGTACGTTGCTCCGGACCCAGCCTGGCGATGTAGTGATCAATGATGGCTGCGAGGTTTTCGGGAACCGCCAGATCTGCAAGCCGAGCCTCGATGGTGGCATCGTCGTCCGTTGGGTCCATCACTTCACTGATGACTGACGATACGAACAGCGGCACACCGTCAGTGCGCTCGTGCAGGGCACGCACGAAGGTTTCATCGCATGCCAGCGAGGCCGAACGCAGCGCCACATAGTCAGCGACCTCGGTTTCCGAGAACGGATCGAGCACCACTTCCTCGCACAGACGTTGCAGGCGCAGTTCGTGGCGCAACGAGCTGAGGGGATGATCGAGCGCAACCACCTCGGCGAGGCGGAAGCTCGACAGCCACATCAGCCGCGTGCGGCTACGTCGCCGCGCCACATAGTTGATGAGCTGGACCGTCGCCCGATCGCTCCAGTGCAGGTCTTCAGTCACCAGCAACAGCGGTCGCTGCTCCGTGTAGCGGTCCAGCAATTCGCCCATTTCCCTCAGCATGCGATCCGGGCCGACGCCGGCAAGCTCGCGCCGCAACGCGTCTTTCTCCTGCGTGGTACTCAGCCACGGGAGTTGCAGCAGCCACGCCGGTGCCACGGCGCGCATCAGCGCCGGCAGGGTGGGGTCGCTGCGGCACAGATCGGCTAACGCCTCCAGCACCGGCAGATACGGCTCGCCGGCGCCAAAGTGCTCCACGCAATGGCCGCGTGCGCAGGCGATGTCGCCAAGGCCAGTGAGGAAATGTTCGATCAACGTGGTCTTGCCGATCCCCGGCTCTCCGGCGAGCCAGACCACTGCGCGCTGGCCGCCATTCGCCCGCTCCCAGGCCCTTTGCAGCCTCGCGACCTCGTCAGTGCGACCGATGAATGACGGTGACGAAGGTGTGCCGGTCGCTGTAACCGTCGCGGATGCAGGCGGCAGCGAAAGTGCGGAGGAGGGCGCGGCGATGAAGCGATAGCCGCGCCTCGACACGGTCTCGATATAGCGGGGCTGCCTGGGGTCGTCGCCCAGTACCTTGCGCAGATCGCTGATGGCCGTCTTCAGGACCGAATCACTGACGAACCGATGCCCCCACACGGCATCAAGCAAGGCATCCTTGGTTACCAGCGACCCTGGCTGGCGTGCCAGCACGCATAACAGCGTGAAAGGCGTTGGTGCCACTGCAACGGTTTCCCCATTACGCAACAAGCAGGCGTTGGACTCGTCGAGCTCGAATTCGAAGAAGCAGAGCAAGACTGGATCTGGATGGGGCTGCGGACGTGCCACGGTTGATTCCTAAAGACTAAAACAGGGTTGTGCGCCGGGAAGCTTCACAGGGGGTTCGATGCCGAAAACGGGTGTGCCCGACTTCCCTGTCGACCAGCCATTGAGTCAACGGCTCTCCAGCCTCAGCAGTCTTGAACCATTGGTCCAATCACAACGCTGATCGGCGCAGAAGCCAAGCGTCGCCGGTCGGAAACTGGCACACGCGCAAACTCGGTTCACGCCGCGCACTTCGGCTCGCCCCTTGGCCCCATCGCAGGTTGAGCATGATCCCAAAAAATTAATGACAAAAATATCAATATTGAAATATCCATCAATATTGAATACCTTGACCTTGCCTGACGATGAGACCTCGCGTCTCACGACTTCAATCACAACAAGGGCTCGAGATGAACAACAACAAGAAAGTTTGCGAATTGCCTCCCGCCGCCGTCGACGTGCTGGTTATCGGTTATGGCCCGGTAGGTGCGACCATCGCTGCGCTGCTCGGCCGTTATGGGGTCACGACCCTGGTACTGGACAAGGTCCATGACGTCGTACTGATGCCGCGTGCCATTGCACTGGACAACGAGGCGCTGCGCATCCTGCAACAAGCCGGTTTGTCGGAAGACGCTTTTGAGAAGATCGTTATCCCTGAAGTGAGGATGCACTCCCCGGTACTCGGGCAGTTCGGTCGAGCCAATACCGAGGGGTGCGTCGACGGCCATCCGAAACTCGTGACGTTCTATCAACCCGACCTCGAGCACGCGATGCGCGGCCAGGTTTCCCGGCTAAAAACCGTGACCAGCCTGGGTGGCTTCGAGCTGGAGAGCCTGGTTGAGGTGTCAGACTGCGTCTTCGCTTCCGTACGGGATGAGAATGGGCAGTTGCATTCCGTTCGCGCCCAGTACCTGATCGGAGCGGATGGCGCTAGCTCCAGGGTCAGAGGTCTGATTGGCCAGGAATTCGAAGGGCAGACCTATGTGGAGGATTGGCTGATAGTCGATGTCAAGAACCGGCATAAGTCAGCGATTGATCACGTTGAGTTTCTCTGTAATCCGCGCCGCCCGACGCCGCACATGCCTGCACCCGGCGGCAGGGAGCGTTGGGAGTTCATGCTGCAACCCGGCGAGTCCCGGGAAGAGCTGGAAAGCCCGGAAAGCATAGCCCGGCTGATCGCGCCATGGATCGACCCGCAGGAGCTGGAAATCGAACGCAAGGCGGTGTATCGATTTCACGCGCGCTGCTGCAACAGATTCAGCAAGGGGCGCGTCTTTCTCGCCGGCGACGCAGCGCACATCACCCCTCCTTTTGTCGGACAGGGCCTCGTTGCGGGACTTCGAGATGGCGCCAACCTTGCCTGGAAACTGGCCTGGGTCATTCGCGGCCATGCCGCGCCTGCAATACTCGAAACCTATGACGTAGAGCGCCGCCCCCATGCCCAGGCGATGATCAATCTGGCGAAACTCATGGGTCGCCTGGTGATGCCCAAAAACAAGATCGCAGCTTTCTTTATCCACGGCTTGATGCGCACGCTGGCGTTGACTCCCGCTACCAGGAGGTACTTCGAACAGTTGGACATCAAGCCGAAGAACACCTTCAAACACGGCCTGTTCGTACAGCATCGTCGGGGCGACAAACTGGTACGTGGCAGCCTGTTTCCCCAGGCCTGGACCCGCAACCTGCAAAAGCAGATCAAACTGAGCGACGATGCTCTGGGAGATAGCCTGACCCTGGTTGGATTCGGTGTTGACCCGTTGTCACTGCTCACCCCTGATCAGATCGTTTCCTGGGAAAAAATGGGAGGCCACTTTTTAGAGGTCAGAGCACGTGGCCAACGCTCCGGCGGCAGCTGTGACTTCATCGAAGACATGAACCATGAGATCCTGCCGCTGGCTGCCAAGGGAACGCTCGTCGCGGTTCGCCCCGACCGTATCATCATGCACCACGCCCCTGGCTCAGAGGCCGGCAGCCTTCTTCGAGACTGCAGGAACCTGCTGGCTAGCGAAGGCGCCACTCCGGACAGCGTTTCCATTACCATCAACGAGCCCATTAGATTACGAGCTTGATCATGCATTCCCCCACACTTCCTTTAGAAGCTGATGCGCCAGAACCTCTCACGAGAGGCCACAAGAAGCGTGAGCGCACCCGTCGCGGCCTGGTGGACGCGGCATTGCGCCTTATCGCACGTAAGGAGGTGGGGGAGATTGCACTGCTCGATGTCGCCTCGGAGGCGGCGGTATCCAACGGCACAATCTACAACTATTTTCGAACGCGCGACGAAGTACTCGAGGCGGTTGGCATCGCCATGGCGAGCGAGTTCTCTGATGCTATTTCCGCCCTGAGTTCGGACGTGCATTGCGGTGCACAGCGGCTGGCGATTGGTGTGCGCATGTTCGTATGCCGGGCCGCGTACGACCATCAATGGGCCAACGCACTGCTGCGCATCATTCATTCCGATCAGGCCATGCGCTCGCGCTTGGCTGCCCATGTGCTGGGCGATCTTCGTGACGGTTTGCGCGCGGGGACTTTCTCTTACGAGGACGAAGGGATCGCCCTGGACATGGTCGTATCGTGCACAACCGGAGCCATGCGCTCGGTTGTCGAAGGGCGTGTGGTGGCGGAGCATGACCAGCGAGTCGCCGAGATGATTCTCAAGGCTCTGGGCGTAACACCTGCCAAAGCCAAGAAAATCGCCGGTAAGCCGCTACCCTAGTCCTGATGTCATCCTCGGCCGGCTAAGCCCGGTCAATTCATTGCCGATAGTTCTTGGCCTGGCGACGAGCCTTCAGTTGATTGCCGATCAATGCGATGAGTGGCGACGTCCCGGGTTTTGTCCGTCTCCCCTGACTCAGCAAGCCGAGCTGCTTCTTGATCACCGACGCCACTGCCAGCGATGCCAGCGTCTTGTTTTTCCAGCGGACGACGATGGGCTCCACTTTGGCGTCCCGACCTGCCAACCACTGTCTCGGCAGGGCTGGCTCGATTGCCAGTGCAGTGGCAAGCCCCACCATCGACACCGAGCCGCTCACCACTCGCTCCGCGACCTCCTTTCTGCGCACGCCGCCGGTGACCATCAGCGGCATGCGCGCTATTTCTCCTATTTTCTCCGCGAATTCGAGAAAGTAGGCCTCTCGAGCCAGGCTGCTGCCATCGCGGGTCTGCCCCTGCATGGCCGGGCTTTCGTAGCTGCCGCCCGACAACTCGACCAGATCGACCGCCTTGGCGTTAAGCATTTCCACCACGCGAGCCGCATCCGCGGCATCGAACCCGCCGCGCTGAAAGTCCGCGGAGTTGAGCTTTACAGCAACGCAAAAGATCGGTGCCACTCGCTGGCGAATTGCGTCGATGGTTTTCAATAGGATTTGCGCACGATTTTCGAGGCTGCCGCCCCAGCGGTCGTCACGCCGATTGGTCAGGGGCGAAAGGAATTGGCTGAACAGGTAGCCATGCGCGGCATGAATCTCCACGCCGGTGAATCCGGCACGCTCGGCCAGCACCGCCGCCTGGGTATAGCGCCCGATCAGCTCTTCGATCTCCTGCTCCTCCAAAGCTCTGGGCGGCACAAAAGCTTTTGAAAGGCCGGGGATATCGACCGCCACTGCGGAGGGGCCCCTTGCCGGTTGCCCCATTGAAGCCAACAACTGCCGTCCGGGATGATTGATTTGCATCCAGGCCTGGGCTCCGCGGCTGCGGCAAGCATCGGCCCATAGCTTGAATTTGCCCAGGTTCCGATCGTCCTCAAGCACTACGCCAGCGGGTCCGGTCAAGGCGTGACGGTCAACCATGACGTTGCCAGTGATGATCAGACCGGCACCACCCTCCGCCCAACTCCGATAGAGCTTGACCAACGCTTCCCCTGGAGCGTGATCCTCATTGGCAAGGTTCTCCTCCATGGCAGCCTTGGCGATCCGGTTTGGAATCACCGTGCCGTTGGGCAATCGAAGCGGGTTGAAGAGATTTGAGCCGGTCATGTTCTGTCCTTCAGCTGATAAAAAGTCGGCCAGCATAATTGAACACGCGTGTTCAATTATGTCAATGTTCAGGGCTTTGATTGCTCCGGCGACCTCAATCCTTGCATCCAGATTATTAGGATTCAGGCCAGTTTTCAGACAAAAAAACCGAACTGCTTAAAAATATGGTTGACGCGAAATGAACACGAGTGTTCAATCGATCCATAAGGTAATCCTGGAGAGAGAACCGTGGAATCCCTAAATCCAACACAGCGCCGCATCCATCAAGCCGCCTTTCGCCTGTTTGCCGAGAGAGGCACCTCGCAAGTGAACATTCTCGACCTCGCACAAGAGGCAGGCGTGGCGCGCGGAACGGTCTATAGCAACATCGACAGCATGGAAAACCTGTTCGAGGCGGTCGCCAGCCATCTCGCGAGGGAGATGCATGAGCGCGTCAACAAGAGCTTCGATTCCCTCTCGGACCCGGCTCATCGCCTTGCCAATGGCATTCGATTCTTCATTCGTCGAGCGCACGAGGACTCCCAGTGGGGCGCGTTCATCCATAAATTCGCCATGAGCAATTCTTCGTTGCGCGAAATGTTCAGCAGCCAGGCGACGAAGGATCTTCTGAGCGGGCTTACCACTGGGCGCTACACGTTTGCGCAGGAGCAATTGCTCTCGGTACTGACGCTGATATCGAGCAGCGTGCTCGGCTCGATTTTCCTGGTACTGGAAGGTCACAGAACGTGGCGCGAATCGGGCTCTGATACCGCCGAGCTGGTACTGCGGGCATTGGGTGTGGCGCCAGAGGAGGCTCGTGCGCTGGCGACCAAAGAGTTGCCGGCACTTCCGTCTCTCGACTGAGCGCCTAACTGACTCAACTAGACAACACCCCTGGTTTTTCAGGGGTACGGGACAGCTTTGCCCTAAAAACCCGGAAAACAAGAACAATGAACAACAAAAACGAATTGCACCGGTTGGCGACACCACACCCCGCGCGGCATCCGCAGCCGACGGTGAAGGCCCAGGCTCTGACTCACCTGATCTTTCAACGGCCGGACTTGAATGAGGCGGCGCGTTTCCTGACCGACTTCGGCCTGACGGTCAGTCGGCAGGACGCCGATACGCTCTATCTACGCGCCACCGACGCCACTTCATACTGTTACCGTGTCCAACGTGCCGAACAGGCACGTTTTATCGGGTTCGGACTTGCAGTGCAGTCTCTAGAGGATCTGAAAAAACTCACTCGAATCCCAGGTGCGTCATCGCTAGAGACGTCCGCACATCCTGGCAAAGGGTATTGCGTCAGACTGACTGATCCGTCCGGTTTCATTGTGGAAGCCGTTTGCGACCAGGCTCCAGGCAAGACGCTGGCACATAGAGCCCCTCTGCACTGGAACCTGGTGCACGAGCAACCGCGAGTCAACGCCACGCAACGCCCGCCGATTGCTCCCCCTGAAGTACTCAAACTGGGTCACATCGTCATTGAAGTGGCCGACTATCAAGCGACCTGTGCCTGGTATACGCAGCATTTCGGGTTTATTCCCAGCGATGTGCAGGTACTCCCCGACGGCACGCCTATCGTCACTTTCATGCGCCTTGATCTCGGTGACATTCCCGCGGATCACCATACGCTCGCGATTGCGCAAGGGTTCATGGCGACCTATAGCCATAGCGCCTATGAGGTCGTCGATGCAGACGCGGTGGGGATGGGGCAGCGCGTCCTGCGCGAGCGCGGTTGGGAACACTCATGGGGAATCGGCCGACACATTCTGGGCAGTCAGATCTTCGATTACTGGCAAGACGGATGGGGCGATAAGCACGAGCATTACTGCGACGGGGATATTTTCACGGCCACTCGGCCGACGGGCATTCATCCGGTAAGCCCCGAGGCAATGGCCCAGTGGGGTCAGCGCATGCCCAAGAGTTTTACAAAACCCAAGATGAACTTGACCAATGTGCGTCTGCTGATCCGCAACCTGCGACGCAGCCCTGACTTGACCATTCGCAAGTTGGTAACACTCATGCGGATGTTCGGGTAGAGCTGCCGCCATGTCGGACAACTCAACCCGGTTTGGCCGGCGGGACGTGCTTAAAGCCGGCGCTTTGATTGCTGGCAGTGCGTGGGTCTACACCGTTGCCAGCCCCCCTTCAGAACAACACCACAGTTCCCACGCCACCGAACGCGGGACAAACGCCGCTCCAGGAGTACCTTCAATGTCTGCTGTACACGTAGTCCGCTTTGAATATCAGAACGGTATCCACTGGGGTGTGCTTCGCCAGGGCCGTATCACGGTCATCCCCGGTGTGTTTGAAACCACCGGTGACTTCCTTCGCCAGAACAGTCTCGACGACCTCGCTCAACTGAAAGGTACGGAGCTTGCGGAGGGCGAAGTAAAACTGCTGTCGCCGGTGACCCGTAATCAGCAGTTTGTCTGCCAGGGTGCCAACTATCGGCAGCACATGATCGAGTCGGGCATGGACCCGGATGCGAAGAAATTCAACATGATCTTCACCAAAGCGACGAGTTGCCTGGTGGCGGCTGACAGCGACCTGATCAAACCGCGCCACGTGCGCTTCCTTGACTACGAGATCGAACTGGGCCTTGTGATGAAGCGCTCGATCACCGGCGCTGTTGCTGTCACCGACGCCAATCTGCATGAGTTCATTGCAGGCGTCGTCATTGTCAATGACTACTCGGCGCGTGACATTCAGATTCCCCAGATGCAGTTCTACAAGGGCAAGAGCTACCGCACTTTCGGCCCGGTCGGCCCGTACCTCTGCCTTCTGGATGCTTCGAACATTCATTACCTGAAAGATCTGCAGCTGCGCCTGACGGTCAACGACCAGGTGCGACAGAACGACAGCACGGCCAACCTGGTTTACGGTCCCGCTGAAACCCTGACCGAACTCTCCGCCTTGCAAGATCTCGCCGTTGGAGACTTGATCGCCACTGGTACACCTGCCGGCTGCGCACTAACGATCCCATCGCCTGGGAAAATGCGTATTGCAGCCCTGCTGCCCGAAGCCACCAAGTGGAAGCTTTTCCTCAAGGCGCAAGAGGGCCGGACGCAGTATCTCAAGGCCGGTGACGTGGTCGAGGCGCGCATTCGCAGCGCCGATGGAGTGGTCGACCTCGGTGTGCAACGCAACCGAGTCGTGGGGGAAGCCTGATGGTGGTGCAGACCCTGAACGACATCGAAAGTCTCGAACGAATCCCCTTGTCGGAGCGTGGCCTGGCTTGCAGCACTTATGAAGCGCTGCGACAGGCGACCGAGTGCAACCCCCAGGCACCAGCGCTGAGTTTCTTCGCCGATGCCGCTGATTTCAAGCGCACCTACGAGTGGAACTACTCCCAGCTCTTCGCGGATATCACCCGCGCGGCAAATGCCTTCCATGACCTGGGCATAAAACCGGGCGAAGTGATTGCCTTTATGTTGCCCAATCTGCCGGAAACCCATTTCACGATATGGGGCGGGGAGGCGGCGGGGATCGTCATGGCGATCAATCCTCTGCTTGAGGCCAAGCAGATGGCAGGCTTGCTGAATGCCGCTAAGGCATCCGTGGTGGTAACGCTTGCGCCGACTACGGGCAGTGATCTGTGGCCCAAACTGGCTTCGCAGCTGGATCAGCTACCCATGGTCAGGTCTGTCGTTTGGGTCAGCATGGAACCTTATGTCGCCGAACCTGTGCGTGAGGCGCTGCAAGCCGCGGCACTGAAAGAGCGAGACTTACACAGCGGTATCGCGATCCACGATTGGCAATCGCTGATGAATGCTCAGCCGCACACACACCTCAAGAGCGGTCGGCAAATCCGCCGGGATGAGTGCTCCTCCTACATCTGTACGGGCGGCACCACCGGACTCCCCAAGATCGCCGCGCGTACCCATGGCTCGGAAGTCTTCAACGCATGGGCCATCGCCGCTCACATGCAGCCACGCAGTGGTGTCCAGGTTATGTTTTGTGGCCTGCCGCTATTTCATGTCAATGGCCAGCTGGTGACTGGACTGATGCCTTGGACTCAAGGCGACCACGTGATCCTCGGGACGCCTCATGGGTATCGTGGCGAGGGGGTGATCCCACGATTCTGGGAGATAGTCGAGCACTTCAGTATCAACCTCTTTTCCGGCGTGCCCACTGTCTATGCTGCACTTCTGCAAAATGAATGGCAGGGCCGCGACCTCTCCAGTCTTCGCTATGCAATCTGTGGCGCCGCACCCATGCCGGCTGAGCTTTTCCGAGAGTTCGAGCGCCGGACCGGGGTAAAGATCCTTGAAGGTTACGGTCTAACCGAGGGCGCCTGCGTCTCCTCAATCAATCCGCCCCATGGCGAGCGCCGTATCGGCTCCATTGGGGTACGGATCGCCTACCAGAATATGCGCGCGGTGGTGCTCAATGATTCTGGAGAGTTCCTGCGCGACGCCAACGTGGATGAGATCGGCCTCATTGCGATCAGTGGCCCGAACCTCTTCGAGGGCTATCTGGAGGAGCGTCATAACCATGGCCTCTGGATCGATATCGACGGTCAGCGCTGGTTGAACACGGGTGATTTGGGTCGTCAGGATGCGCAGGGTTACTTCTGGCTGACCGGACGCAAGAAGGAGTTGATCATCCGTGGCGGTCACAACATCGATCCGAAGCAAATCGAGGAGGCTCTGCAGGCGCATCCCGCCGTTGCCTTGGCCGCTGCAATCGGCAGCCCCGATGCCTACTCGGGCGAGGTACCGGTCGCCTACGTTCAACTGCGCCCCGGGCAAGTGTGCAGCGCCGAAGAACTTGAGGCATTCGCACATCTCAACATCAGCGAGCGGGCAGCCGTTCCCAAGCGCATTGAAATCCTCGAAGCGTTGCCACTGACGGCCGTGGGCAAGATATTCAAGCCCGCTTTGCAACAGCGGGAGATTGCCAAAGTCGTCCAGCAGGAAGTGGAGCGCCTGGCGCTTTCGAATATTACTGTCGAGGTCGTGCAGGACAATCGCCGTGGGCATGTCGCCTGCATCAGGGCCGGAACTGACCAGGAAATCCTGGCTCCGCTCCTGGGGCGCTATAGCTTTCAAATCGAGTGGCTTAATTGAGTCTCTGATGCATCTGTAAATCCAGCAATCATGCCCTGGCGCTGTTCAGCCAGGGCGTTTTACACAACTTCGATCAACTCCAACCGGCACTGAGAAGTGCACAGGACGGCGAAGCCTTGCCTGCGTGCAATCAACA
The DNA here is from genome assembly GCF_047758685.1 of Pseudomonas lyxosi. Classification (NCBI taxonomy): domain Bacteria; kingdom Pseudomonadati; phylum Pseudomonadota; class Gammaproteobacteria; order Pseudomonadales; family Pseudomonadaceae; genus Pseudomonas; species Pseudomonas lyxosi. The sequence goes on along the minus strand of NZ_CP180481.1, from coordinate 5,338,694 downwards.
AAAACAATAAACAAGAGGTGGACAATGAAACTGAATAGCCGTGTGATCCCGTGTCTTTCTGCTCAGCGAAAGTGTGCTGTCTGGATTAAGTTCACCAGTGCCATGGCACTCCTCAGCGCCTCTACAATTGCAGGCGCCAATGGCATTGCCCTTAACGAACAAAGTGCAAGCAGTGCAGGAACTGCTTATGCGGGACGGTCGTCTTCCGCGCTGGACGCCAGCACCATCTTTGGAAATCCAGCAGGTTTGACCAAGTTGAAGCGCAGTGAGATTTCCGGCGGGGCAGCGGTGGTCTCGGTGAGCGATGACATCAGTGATGCGCAGAGCAGTGCCCCAGGAACGAATGAGGGGGACTCGGTACCTTTGGGGGTTGTGCCCTTCGCTTATATGTCGACGCCACTTGATGATCGCTTTTCGATTGGTCTGGGCCTCTATGCTCCAAGTGGTTTGATCAATGATTACGAGAGCACTTTTCAGGGTCGCTACCATGGCTCCTATAGCACGACCAAGGAAATAACCCTGCAGCCCACCATTGCCTGGCGGATCAATGATTACGTGTCCATTGGTGGGGGACCGACCATAAACCGTTTCAATGCAAAGCTTCAGAATTACCTGGCCACCGGCGCCCTGAACAACGGCGAGGACACACTGGTCACCATCAAAGGCGATGACACGGCACTTGGCTACAACGTCGGCATCTTGATTGACTTTACTGAGGCAACCAGTTGGGGAATTAACTATCACTCGAAGGTGGACTATGAACTTAAGGGGCATACTCAGGTTTCTGGCTCCCCGAGCGTTATCCCGCTGGACGGAAATTATGACAACAAGATAGACCTCACGATGCCCGAATCCGTGGACACGTCTATCACCCATCATTTCAATGATCGCTGGACGGGATACCTGGGAACCACCTGGAAACGTTGGAGCCGGATCCAGAAGGTCGAGGCAGTCAACAGCGGTCTTTCCCCCGTGGGCCAGGCGGCTGGCATGAGCACGGTGATCGAAGAAATGAACTGGCGCGACACTTGGTCCACCGCAGTTGGCGCCTCCTATCAAGTGAACCAGCAATGGCTCCTGCGCGCGGGCTACGCCTATGATCCATCGCCTATCAGGAATGCCGATCGCAGCGTGCGCATTCCAGTTGGCAATCGCCAGGCCGTGACCCTGGGCGGTGCTTATTCGCCGAATTCCGATCTGACCATAGACTTTGCTTATGGTTATCTCTGGGATTCCAAAGTCTCGATAAAGCAGTCGAACAACTCCGGTCTTCAACCGGAATACAGTGCCAACTACGACAATAGTGCGAATGGAGTTTCAGTGCAGGCAACCTATCGGTACTGATCGACACGACTCTATTTTCAATAGAGTCAATTTTTGCGAGCCTTCCTGAAAGTTTACCTTTGATCGTTAATCAACTATCCCAACGGGGCTTGGTGACGTTCTGCCTGTCAATCAACACCCGTTGCCGCGAATACTTTCGCGGTAGTGGGTGGGTTTTCATTTTATTACTTGTAATCCATGAGTTTGCCGCGTGAGTCTTCTGAGTCAGTCCAAATTGTCGACCAGTGTATCCATGACAATTTTTTGAGTGAATTGATTATCGATTTTACGATGATGCCAACAACGTCTCTACTCGCACGAGGCTCCTGATGCACATCGCTATCCTGACTTTCGACGGTTTCAACGAACTCGACTCGCTGATCGCGCTCGGCATCCTCAACCGGGTCCAGCGGCCCGGTTGGCGGGTATCCATCGCCAGCCCCACGGACAAGGTGCTGTCGATGAACGGCGTGGTGATCGAGGCGCAGACATCGCTCGAAGACGCCTGCAGCGCGGACGCTGTTCTGGTGGGTAGCGGGAGAAAGACCCGGGACGTCGTCGCTGACGCCACGCTGATGTCTCGCCTGAAACTCGACCCGACGCGACAGCTACTGGGGGCTCAGTGCTCGGGCACGCTCATCCTCGCCAAGTTGGGCCTACTGGACGACGTTCCGGCCTGCACGGACCTGACCACCAAGCCGTGGGTCGAAGAGGCCGGCGTGGCAGTGCTCAATCAGCCGTTCGTGGCCAAGGGAAACGTTGCGACGGCCGGCGGATGCCTGTCATCGCAGTATCTGGCCGCCTGGTTCATCGCCCGCCTGGAAGGCGTCGAGGCTGCACGCAGTGCGATTGATTATGTGGCACCGGTGGGAGAGAAGGAGGTTTATGTGGCGCGTGCAATGGCGAACATTTCGCCGTTTCTTTAAGGCGTTTTTTTGTGCGTGACATTTACGTTCCGCGTTGAAAAGAGAGGCTTCGGCTAGAGTTTTTTTCAACGTCCGTGCAGGAGTCGTCAAGCTCTTTTGCGCACACAATCAGGTCTGCGGGGTAGCGCTCAGTGATTTTGAAACGCTTTCAATCCTCGCTGTACGGCGGGCCTGGCTTCGATCGCGTCGAACCAGCGTGATAAGCGTGAAAGCACTGCCCAATCCAGCCGGTCACGAATTGATGCCGCAATGGTGAACGCAGAGATGTCCGCCATGGAAAACTGATCTCCGGCCATAAAGTCTCCGGTAAGAAACCGTTCTGCATAGACAAGTTGTTCAATGACGCGCAGATCGATGATTGTGGCCGCATCAATTAATCCCGCTTGGCGCAGGAAAAATGCCGCATGGCTGGGCCCGATTACGTCCGTTACGAAAAAGAAGTAACGATCAAACACCCGGTCGCGCTCCGGTCCGGGATGTGCTGGTGCGAGTCGACCGGGAGCTTTGGAATCAGCGAACTGAATGATTGCGTTTGATTGGTTGATGACCAATGCCGGTGTCGACGTATGGTCGACCAGGGTCGGGACTTTTCCTGCCGGATTAAGCGCCAGGTACGCCAGGTCGCGCTGCTCATTCGCTTGCAGATTCAGTCTCCGTGCCGTGTAGGGGATACCCGCTTCTTCCAGGGCTATCGCAGCCCTCAGACTGTTGCCGGTTTGAGCGCCATACAGCTCTATTTTGGGGTTCATCAGGCACTCCATTGGAAATGAATGGACAATCTGGATGCTAAGTGAAAAGCGGCGTATGCGTATGTCTTCAAGACCAAGTGCATACGCCCATAGTGATCACACCTCGAACGCTTGTCGGTTTGCGCGTACAAAGTCACCCACCGTTTGAGGCGCTTGCCCGGTGATTTCGCCGATAACCCCGTCCTCACCGCTAAAGATTCCATTCTGGTAGTCGACCGCGACTGCCAGGAAGTGCTGGATCACAAACTCCGGCAGATCGTAGGTCTCCAGATGCTGACGATACTCTTCCAGGGTCGAAGGGCTGTAGGTGATGGTGCGGCCTGTGATGCCGCTGATTTCGTCGGCAATCTCTTGATGACTCAGCTCGACAGGGCCGTACAGCGGATAGGTTTTCCCGATATGGCCAGACGGTTGCGTGAGAACGGCGGCGATTAGCCGCGCCTGGTCTTCAGCGGCAATGGGGGCATGTCGGCCGGTGCCGTATGGCAGCGTGATCTTGTTCTCCTTCTTGATCTGATCAAGCACCCACGGAAAGATCAGCCACTCGGAAAAGAACGTCGGCCGGATGTGCACGGTGGGTACGCCCGACCAGTCGAGTACGCGTTCTGCAATCCAGTGGTCGCGCGCGGCGTGACTCAAAGAGTCTTCCCGAGCAGAAATCTGCGACATTTCCACAACGACCTCGACGCCGGCTCGCCGGGCGGCATCGGCAAAATAGGCGGTCGCCTGAATGTAGCCAGGACGCACGGGATAGCACAGGTATGCACCTGTGACCCCCTCCATCGCACGAATGATGTCGTCATGTTCAAGGAGGTCGCCCACAAATATTTCGGCGCCCTCGCTTTGAAGCGCTGCGCTGCGCTCGTCCTCCTGGTGCACAAAAGCCCGAACCGCATGGCCTCCGTTGAGAAGGTGGCGAATGGTGTATACGCCGGTTTTTCCCGTAGCGCCGGTGACGAGGTATTTACGTTGCTGCATGGTGAATACTCCAAAATAAAGGAACACACATTGCTCGCGCCGATATCACGTATCAGGCGTTACCAATTCAGGAAATGTTGCGCAGAAGCGCACCGCAGTCAGCTATCGAAAGGAGCGTGATCAATCAGGTCGCACACATTCGGGCAATCGAACCCGTGTACGTGACGACGTCCGACATCCGCGAGCCCAGTGCCAATCGCCGTGAGAGGTTTGTTCCGGGCCACTTCGGCGAGCGCTTGGGTAAACGCGGTTTTCATTCCAATGCGGGGGTAGAGGGCCAGCGTATCCTCGACCAGCGATGGCGTGATTTCCTCCAGCCGTAATCCCATCACGTCGACATGGGCGCCCATGTAGATCAGGGCGATCTCTGGCTGTTTGCGGTCGGCGATGCCGGCGCTAGAGTGAAGGGCGATCGCATCCCAAACCAGCTCGGCTTTCGATTCCGAATAACCGTTTTCCAACAGGAAGCGGCTGGCAGCGTCGGCGCCGTCGACCTCAAAACGTTGGTCGCCTGCAAATTCGTACGTCAGCCCCAGGTCGTGCAGCAGTGCGGCGAGATAGACGGCCTCGCGGTCGTATTTCAGGCCTCGCTGCTGGCCGAGGAATTCGGCAAACCACCACGTGCGATGCACATGGTGCAGGAGCACTGTCGAGTGAATGCGTTCGACGAGGAAGGAGGCCTTGCGAGCGAGTTCAGAGTCTGGAGCGCTGAAGCCGCCGATGATCACAGGTGTACTCATGTTTGCTCCCGGGGGATGAGGTTGGCTCGCAGTTCATTCTAAATAGGCACGGTTGGCAAAATTGACTATTTTCAGATGATTTGTGCCAATATTCCTGCCAGGTCAATGCGGGAGATCACTGTGCAAATGACGACGAAATCAAAACATTCCTTTGTCGGCGTGGCGCAAAAACGAGTGGTGATCTTGGGTTTGCCGCCCGTGGACTCGCTTGATGTGATCGGCCCGGCAGAGGTGTTTGCCTATGCAAACAACCTGCATCGCGGCGACTCTGCTCCCTATGTACTTGAGCTCGTTTGCGCGGGTGCTAATGAACACCTGGAGAGCAGCACCGGCATCGCACTCATGGCGCACAAGACGCTTGAACAGGAGCGTCTTGAAAACAAGGCCATCGACACGTTGATCGTGACGTCGGGCTGGAAAGCCATGGATCAGCTGGATCAGACGGCCATCGAGTGGATTCGCGTGCGAGCCAAGAGCGTCAGGCGTGTGTGCTCGATCTGTGTCGGGGCGTTCGCCTTGGCCGAAACAGGGCTTTTGGATGGTCGAAAGGCAACAACCCACTGGCGGATGGCGCGCAGCCTGGCCGATCGTTATCCCAACGTGCAGGTGGACCCCAACCCGATTTGGGTCAAGGACGGCAACGTGTACACCTCGGCAGGCATCTCGGCGGGAATCGATCTTGCGCTCGCATTGGTCAGCGAAGACCTGGGTGACGACATCGCTTTGGAGATCGCGAAAAATCTGGTTCTGTTTCTGCGACGTCCAGGCGGCCAGGCACAGTTCAGCGTCGCACTCCAGTCGCAGCATGCGACAGGTTCGAACCTGGATGAGTTATGCGTATGGATCAGTGAGCATCTGCATTCGGAGCTTACGGTCGAGATACTTGCAGACAGGCTCGCCACCAGTGTGAGGACCTTGATTCGCATGTTTCAGAGGGAATTCAAGACAACGCCTGCGAAGTACGTCGAGGACGTCCGGGTCGAAGCGGCCTGTCGGCAAATAGAACTGGGAAGGCGGTCGATGGAGGAGGTTGCGCGCCGATGCGGCTATCACAGTGTCGACGTGCTCAGAAAAGCCTTCGTGCGACGCATGGGGGTGAGTCCAAAGGAGTACGCACAACGTTTCGCGCCAGTTAACGAGCCCGCTCAGGCATTGGCAAGCAGAATGTAAACGCTGCTCAGCACTTATGTGACTTGTCATGGTCAATAAATCCCGCACGACCGCCAGCGGTCGTACTGCTCGGAGCCGACCGGATCCGCATCGGCATTTTGATCAAGGACAGTGAAAGCATGCTCGCCGCAAGATAATCAGCAACCGCCTCCACCTGGTTCCGTGAATCGGGACTCGCCGTACGTTTACCCCTCAATCCAATTCGAAGATTAAAAGCATGCACCTACGCAAAATTGCAGTTGGGCTGTCGGCCCTTGTTTTGCTCTCGACCGGGGCAGAAGCCCGCAGTCTGCTGGATCTCCTCAAGCCGCCCACCCAGCATCAGGAACAAGTGTCGCGCTCGGGCTCGATCAGCCAGAACGCGGCCCTGGAACTCTATTCAAACAAACAGAAACAGGCATCGTTTGACGGCTGCGCAGATCTGTTCCCGGCTGCGAAACCGATCAACATGGCCACTGTGCCTGCGACCATGAAACCCTTGGCCCTGTGTTCGGACAACTTCGCGGTGCTGTACTCGCAAACCAGTAAGACGCCGTTGGTAGTGGTCGAGCGCCTTAATGCCGCACAGCTGCAGGATGCCAAAGGGGAGGAGCGCACCAACCAGTTCTACCCGGACCCACGTATCCCCAAGAGTGGGCGGGCAGAGTTGAGCGATTACCGAAGCCAACATCCGGCCGTGGACCGCGGTCATCAATCCCCGGCAGCCGATGCACCGAACCCCAATGCAATGGCCCAATCCTTTGCGCTGTCGAACATGGTGCCGCAAGACCCCACCAACAACCGGAAGATCTGGAGCAAGGTCGAGGCGGATGTCAGAAAATTTGCCAAGCGAGCCGATGGCAATGTGTTTGTCTTTACCGGCCCGCTCTTTGACTCAGGCCACACCACCATTGGCGACAACAAGGTCTGGGTGCCGACCCGCCTGTTCAAGCTGGTTTACGACGCATCGTCCAAGCGTGCCTGGGCATACGTACTACCCAACGCTGAAACCCGTATCGAGAGACCGATGGACTATGACGCTTTCGTGAAGAGTACCGGGCTCCACTTGCTGGGGAATCTACCGGTCACAGGTTCCGTAGGGCGCTCTTGATGGCTTGATGAATTGCACCTCAAAGGCTGGATGCAACCGATGGGGGGAGCGAGCCTGCTCCCACATTGATTGCATTTAACCGTTAGAGGGCGTCGCGGGACGGTTGACCGTCCACCAGGCGTTGAATGCGCAACGGATTAGCATTCTTCAACGCATCCGGCAGCAGGCTGTCGGGGTAGTTCTGGAAGCACCCCGGACGCAGGAAGCGATCGATGGCCAAGGTGCCCACTGAGGTGCCGCGCGCATCGGAAGTTGCCGGGTACGGACCGCCGTGAACCATTGAATCGCAGACTTCTACGCCAGTCGGATAACCGTTAAGCAGGATCCGTCCGACCTTCTGTTCCAGCAACGGCGTCAGCTCAGCGAACTGCTCGAAGTCTGCCGGCTCGCCAATGATCGTCGCCGTCAGTTGCCCGTGCAGGCCGTTCAGTGCGGCGCTGAGTTGCGTCTGATCCGCCACTTCGACAAACACCGTGGTCGGGCCGAACACTTCTTCCTGCAGCACTTCATCGCCCTTGATCAACAGGCTGACATCGGCCTTGAACAGCTGCGGTTGCGCCTGATTGCCTTGTTGCTGACTGCCGGCCAGGTGCTCGATACCGGGATGCGCGAGGAGTTTTTGCAGACCTTTGCCATAGCTGCTCAAGGTCCCGGCATTAAGCATGGTTTGCGCCGGCTGATCGCCGATCAGGCCCGCCACCTGCTGCACAAACGCACTGAATTGCGGAGAGCGAATACCAATCACCAAACCGGGATTGGTGCAGAACTGACCGCAGCCCTGAACCACCGAAGCGGTCAGGTCGCGGGCGACCGATTCGGCGCGAACTTGCAGCGCCTGCGGCAACACGATCACCGGGTTGATGCTCGACATCTCGGCGAACACCGGGATCGGTTGTGGACGCGCGGCCGCCATGTCGCACAACGCACGACCGCCCTTCAGCGAACCGGTAAAGCCTACCGCCTGAATCGCCGGATGCTTGACCAACGCTTCGCCGACGCCACCGCCGTAGATCATGTTGAACACACCAGCCGGCATGTCGGTTTTTTCCGCCGCGCGGATGATCGCATCAGCGACCCGTTCAGCGGTGGCCATGTGACCGCTGTGAGCCTTGAACACCACCGGGCAACCGGCGGCCAACGCCGACGCGGTGTCGCCGCCCGCCGTGGAAAACGCCAACGGAAAGTTGCTCGCACCGAACACCGCGACTGCCCCGAGGCCGATGCGGTATTGGCGCAAGTCCGGACGCGGCAGCGGTTGGCGATCCGGCAGTGCCTGATCGATCCGCGCACCGTAGAAATCACCACGCCGCAGCACCTTGGCGAACAGGCGCATCTGGCCGCTGGTGCGACCGCGCTCGCCTTGAATCCGTGCGGCGGGCAGCGCGGTTTCGCGACAGACCAGCGCTACAAAGTCATCACCCAGCGCGTCCAGTTCATCAGCAATCGCATCGAGAAATTGCGCCCGACGTTCGGCGCTCAGGCTGCGATAGGCCGGGTAGGCGGCAGCGGCAGCCTTGGCAGCGGCATCGACTTCTTCGAGGGTGGCCTGGTAAAAATCGTGAGGCAAGGCTTCGCCCGTGCTGGCATCAACGCTGTTGACGATGATAGTGCCGGCAGCGCTGCGCTGACCGGCGATGTAGTTTTGGCCGATGATCGTGGGCATTTCTGGCTCCAGAAAAGAGTGTTCGAATCCCCCTTGCGGGGATTTCAGGGCAATAGGGGAGGAGAGCAGGGTGTCAGGTGACAGCACCGATCTGCCAGGGCACGAATTCGTTCTGCCCGTAACCGTGCTGCTCGCTCATGCTGCGTTCGCCCGAAGCGATGCGCAGCATGAGTTTGAAGATGGCTTCACCGCATTCTTCGATGGTCATGGTGTCTTCGGCGATCTCGCCGCAGTTGATGTCCATGTCTTCGCGCTGGCGGTTCCACAAGGCAGTATTGGTCGCCAGTTTGATCGATGGCGTGGGGGCGCAACCGTAGGCCGAGCCACGTCCGGTGGTGAAGGCGATCAGGTTGGCGCCGCCGGCCACCTGGCCTGTGGCCGATACCGGGTCGTAGCCGGGGGTGTCCATGAACACCAGTCCTTTGGCGCTGACTACTTGGGCATACTCATAGACATCGACCAGGTTACTGGAGCCTGCCTTGGCCACGGCACCCAGGGATTTCTCCAGGATGGTGGTCAAGCCTCCGACCTTGTTACCGGCCGAAGGGTTGTTGTTCAGCTCTGCGCCCATGCGCGCGCAATACGCCTCCCACCAATGAATACGGGCGATGAGTTTTTCGCCCACGGCGCGGTTGACGGCCCGACGGGTCAGCAGGTGTTCGGCACCGTAGATTTCCGGGGTTTCGGAAAGGATGGCCGTACCGCCACAGGCGACCAGACGATCGACGGCATTGCCTAGCGCCGGGTTGGCGGTGATACCGGAATAACCGTCCGAGCCGCCACATTGCAATCCAATCACCAGATGCCTGGCACTTACGGGTTCGCGCTTGACCTGGTTGGCCTCCTCAAGCAACGCCTTGACCTGGGCGATGCCGCTGGCGACCGCTTTGGAGGTCCCGCCGCTGTCCTGGATGCTGAAAGTATGCAGCGTATCGCTGCGGCTCAGGCCCTGGGTGCTGAGCAGCCCTTCGATCTGGTTGGTTTCGCAGCCCAGCCCGATGACCAGCACCGCGGCGAAGTTGGCATGGGTGGCGTAGCCGGCCAATGTTCGGCGTAGCAGTGCCAGGCCTTCGCCGGCGGGGTCCACGGCGCAACCGGCGGAATGGGTCAGGGCGACCACGCCATCGACGTTGGGGTACGCCAGTAACGCGGCAGGGTTGATGTCCCGGCGGAAGTGGTCAGCAACGGCGCGGGCCACGGTGGCCGAGCAATTGACCGACGTCAGGATGCCGATGTAGTTGCGCGTCGCCACTCGACCATCCTGGCGCACGATCCCCATGAACACGGGCTCGTCGTTCAAGGGCTTGTCAGGTTTCACATCGACGCTGAAGGCATAGTCACGGGCGAAATCGCCCATAGTCAGGTTGTGCACATGCACGTGATCGCCGGCGTCGATAACCCCGGTGGAAAAACCGATGATCTGTCCGTAACGACGCAAGGGCTGGCCCGCTTCGACACGGCGTGCGGCGATCTTGTGGCCGGCGGGTACCGGCTGGCGTACGGTCACGCCTTCCTGCTCGAGTACTTCACCCGCCACCAACGGCCGACGGGCGATCAATACATCGTCCAGAGGATTGAGGCGCAGTACGGCGGCTGCACCGGTTTTCATGATCAATTCCATCGGAAACTCACTGGCTATGAAGCGTGGGAGGTCGCTGGCAATCGGGCCGCGCCATACCTTTGTTGCCGCACTATAAGAGCCTCCGCCCGTGGCTGCCTAATGAGACCTTTGGATTGATCGATAACCTTTTCTCATTGGTTCAGGGTTTTTTGAGTGAAACATCGCTCAACGGTCGCCCGCTTCCCGTCGCAGCCTGGCGCATTCCAGCAACGTATCGGCGAACTCCCGGGCGGCTTCGCTCAGCGGTTCATCCTTGCGCGTGATGATGCCGTAGTCCTGGGGCTCGACCTTGAACGGCGTGTTGAGCACCTTGAGCAAACCGCTCTGGACCTGCGACTGGACCATGGATTCGGGCAACATCGCGAGCATCGGTCCCGATTGCAGCAGTTGCAGGAAGGTCGGCATCGAGATGGTCTCGACCGTATTGGTGGGCGTGCGCACATTGAACTCGGCGAAGGCACTTTCCATTCGCCGCCGTATGGGGGCATTGAAGGGGTACATGACCCAGGGCCAATCACCGAGCTGATCGGTCGCCACTTCATCGAACTGCGCCAGGGGATGGCGACTGTTGACCACCAGGCAAAATGGCTCGGGCCCGAGCGCACGAAACTCGAAGGGTTGCTGATAACGTTCATCGGTGAAGCGGGCAATGATCAGATCGAGTTTTTTATGCTCGAGCATTTCCAGCAGTTGATTGCTGGTTTGCTCGATCACTTCGATGGACAGCATCGGGCGGTCCAGCTTGATCCGGGTGATGGCCTCGGGCAGCACGACCGAGGTCGCAGCGAAAATCGCGCCGACTTTCAAATGGCCATGTCCACCTTTGCGCAGCTTATTGAGCTGATCGACGAAAGATTGCGTGTCGTCCAGGGTCATCCGCGCATAGCGGACCACGAACTCGCCCAGCTCGGTCAGGACCATGCTGCGGGTCTGCCGTTCGAACAAGGCAAAGCCGAGCAACAGTTCGATGTCGCGCAACATCTTGCTGATGGCGGGCTGGGTCAGGTTCATCAGCTCGGCGGTGGTATGCATGTTGCGGGTCCGGGCCAGGGTATCGACCAGCATCAGGTGCTTGATCTTGAGCCATTTGCTGACGCTGGCGTAGGAAATCTCGTCGTTTTCCATAAGTCGCTCAATCTGATTGATAACGAAACGATATCAAATGCTGAAAATATGTCATTGGGATTTATCGGTCCAGTCCACTAGTTTTGCCCGATCGTTATCGAATTGACCTGGATCTGCATATGCCCAAGCTGAATTTGACTGGTAAAAACACGCTCCCGATCGATGGCCTGGAAGGCACGCTGATCGGTCGCGCCTGGGTACCGGGGGAGGCCGCAGGCCCGTCGCCAGTGGTACTGCGCGCCGACGGCGTGTTTGATGTGTCGCAGGAGTTTGCGACATTGAGCGATCTGCTTGAGAGCCCGTCACCGCTCGAGGCTGTTCGCAGCGTCCGGGGTCGATACATTGGCAGTGTTGACGAATTGTTGGCCAATACAGGAATGGGCTCCGACCCCGCCAAAGCGTTCTTGTTGCCTCCGTCTGACCTGCAAGTGATCAAAGCCGCCGGTGTGACATTCGCTTCCAGTATGATCGAGCGCGTGATTGAAGAGCAGGCCGGTGGTGATGCGGTCAAGGCCGAGAGCGTGCGCAACGTGGTCAAGGCAGCTATCGGCGATAACCTGCGTTCGATCAAACCGGGTTCGAGCGAAGCGGCGCGGCTGAAGACGGCGTTGATCGGGCAGGGGTTGTGGTCGCAATACCTCGAAGTGGGCATCGGCCCTGATGCCGAGATCTTCACCAAGGCGCCGGTACTCGCTTCCGTCGGTAGCGGCAACGAGGTCGGGATTCATCCTGAATCGAAATGGAACAACCCTGAGCCGGAAATCGTCCTGGCGGTAAACAGCCGAGGCCGGATACTCGGTGCAACCCTGGGTAACGACGTCAATCTGCGTGACTTCGAAGGCCGCAGCGCATTGCTGTTGAGCAAGGCCAAGGACAACAATGCGTCTTGCGCGATCGGCCCGTTTATTCGCCTGTTCGACGAAGGCTTTTCTCTGGATGATGTGCGCCGCTGCGTGGTCGACCTGGTCGTCGAAGGTGATGACGGTTTTATCCTGCGCGGCAGCAGTTCGATGGAGCAGATCAGTCGCGATCCGCTGGAGTTGGTAGCCCAGACTGTGGGCAGCAATCACCAGTACCCGGACGGTTTCATGCTCTTCCTGGGCACCCTGTTTGCTCCGACGCAGGATCGTGAAGAGCAGGGCAGCGGTTTCACCCACAAACAGGGCGATAGCGTCAGCATCGGCAGCCCGTTGCTGGGCACGCTGCACAATCGCGTCACCTACAGCAATCAAGCCACACCCTGGACGTTTGGCGTGCGTGCATTGATGGGCAACCTGGCTGCTCGCGGTCTGGTGGCAGGTAAATCAATCCACTGATTTGCCTGCCAGAGGTTCCTGACAGATAAAAACAGTGGTCGCTGGACAATAATAATAAGGCACACAAATGATGACCAAAAACACAACAAGACCGGATCACGCGGCAGCCATCGAGAGCGCCATCGCCAAATGCAGATGGAAGCTGTTGCCGTTCCTGGCATTGATGTTCGCCCTGGCAATGATCGATCGCTCCAACGTCGGCTTCGCCAAGGCGGCACTATAGACCGATATCGGTTTGAGCAATGCCGCCTTCGCCCTGGGCGCGGGTATTTTCTTTATCGGTTATGCGATCTTCGAAGTCCCCAGCAACCTGATGTTGCACCGGGTCGGCGCACGACTCTGGCTCAGCCGGATCATGATCACCTGGGGGCTGGTGTCCGCCGCCATGATGTTCACCCGGGATGAAACCACGTTTTACGTACTGCGATTTCTGCTCGGCGTGGCCGAAGCGGGCTTTTCCCCAGGTGTCATCCTGTACCTGACCTACTGGTTTCCGGCCCAGCGTCGCGGTCAGGCTATCGGCATCTACTATTTCGGCTTGCCAATGGCCTTGATGCTGGGCAGTCCGCTGTCGGGCTGGTTGCTGGAAATGCATGGCATGTTCAGCCTGACCAACTGGCAGTGGATGTTCCTGGTGGAAGGCCTGGCGGCTGTCGTCGTGGGGATCATTGCGCTGTTCTACCTCAAGAGTAAGCCACAGGATGCGCCGTGGCTGACCCGCGAGGAGAAGGCCGCTCTGAGCCAGGAGCTCGAGGCGGAAGACAAGCTCAAACTGGCTCATGGACCGAAAAGCCTGCTGGGGCTGGTTCGCAACAAGCGAGTGCTGAAGTTCATCCTGATCTACTTCAGCGTTCAGGTCAGCGTGTACGGGGTCATCTTCTATCTGCCAACCCGAATTGCGGAGCTGCTGGGGACCAAGGTCGGCTTGGAGGTGGGCATGTTCATTTCATTGCCATGGCTGTGCGCCGCCATCGCCATGTACTTTGTGACGCGTTATGCCGACCGACATGGGGCGCACCTGAAGATGGCGATGTGCATGCTCGGTATGGCGGCCCTTGGTATTGCCGCTTCGGCCTTGCTCAACAGCTTTGCTCCGGTACTGCTGGCCTTCTGTTTTGCAGCGGCTGGTTTCGTGACTGTTCAACCGCTGTTCTGGACACTGCCGACCGGCTACCTCGGTGGGGTCGCCGCGGCAGGCGGTATTGCCCTGATCGGTTCCATGGGCAACATCGGCGGCTTCGTTGCGCCAATGCTCAAGGCCAATATGGAGGTCTGGTTCACCGATCCACGGGCAGGGATGTTGTCGTTGTCGGCCGCGGGGTTGGTCGGGGTTTACCTGCTATGGACGTTGCGCGTGCCGAAGGGGCAACTGCAGGTCAATCAAGGTCCGCTGGACGGGATGGCGAGTAACGCCCAGGCACCTTCGAATCCTTGAAGTCATAGCGTCGACAATAGACCGATAAAAACAGCCGAAGCCTTTTAAGGGCTTCGGCTTTTTTATTGCCCATTAATCCTGCCGGTGCAATCGAAGAGCCGGCTGAACCAGCGGGATAAGGCGCTCAGTCGTCTTTATTGGCTGGAGCGAATGGCCCCTCCATCAATCAACAAGTTCTGCCCGGTCAGGTAACTCGCATGACTGCTGCAAACGAAAGCGCACAGAGCGCCGAACTCCTCGGGTGAGCCGAAGCGTTTAGCAGGAATTTCGCTACGGCATTCGCCGAGGAATGCCTCACTGTCTTGCCCCAACTCTTGGGCAGCAGCGACCAGGTTGTCACGCAGTCGATCGGTGTCGAATGAGCCCGGTTGCAGGTTGTTGATCGTCACGTTACGACTGGCAATGTTTTCCTGCCGGGCAAGCCCAGCGATAAATCCCGTCAGACCACTGCGCGCGCCATTGGAAAGACCCAGGCTTTCGATAGGGGACTTCACGGCACTCGACGTGATGTTGATGATTCGGCCAAATCCGCGTGTCGCCATGCCGTCTACCGTTGCCTTAATCAACTCGATAGGGGTGAGCATGTTGGTATCCAGCGCCTTGAGCCAGGCGTCGCGGTTCCATTCGCGGAAATCCCCGGGAGGAGGGCCTCCAGCGTTGTTGATCAAAATATCGAAATGCTCATGGGCCATGAGGGCTGCCGCGCGACCCTCAGGCGTTGAAATGTCTCCGGCTACTGCAATGACAGTCACTTCAGGATTGATCGCTCTGAGCTGACGGGCTGTTTCATTCAGCGTCTGTTCGCCTCGGGCGGTGATCACCACGTTCACGCCTTCGCTGACGAGTGCCTGTGCGCAGGCTTTACCCAGGCCTTTGCTGGCCGCGCACACCAGTGCCCAGCGTCCTGCTATTCCGAGATTCATGCGTGTTTTCCTGAAAGAAGGAAGCTCAAAGAAAGTAGTTGCCTACTGCAGAACCCTGCTCACGCATGATTCGCAGTGACAGGCAGGTTTGGCGATCGAGTACTGATTCCCATAAAACGCCGCACTCTCTCACCTTCGGCATCGCAGCGTATGGTTTCAGGTGCAGCATCCAGTTGGATATTACCGTTCTCCATGAAGACGACCCTGTCGGATATCGACATGGCAAAGTCCATTTCGTGGGTGACAATAATCATGGTCATGCCTTCACTGGCAAGGTCGCGTATGACGTTCAGCACATCGCCCACCAGCTCTGGATCGAGCGCTGACGTAGGCTCGTCGAACAGCATGATGTCCGGCTCCATGGCCAAAGCACGAGCGATCGCCACGCGCTGTTGCTGTCCGCCGGAGAGCTGGTGCGGGTACTTGTGGGCGTGGGCGAGCAGGCCGACCTTGTCCAGCAGCGCATAAGCAAGGTGTTCGCTCAGCTCGCCCGGGATGCCGTGGTAACGCGGCGCCAGCGTGACGTTGTCGAGAATGGTGCGGTGCGGAAACAGATTGAAGTTCTGGAACACCATGCCAATGTGCCGCACGCCTTTGCGCAGACGGGAGCTGTTGGGTTTGTCCGACGCTTCGATGAATTTTTCACCGAACAACAGAATGTGGCCTGTATCGATAGTTTCCAGACCGTTGACCGTGCGGATCAGCGACGTTTTGCCGGAACCGGATGGGCCAATGATCGAGATCACCTGGCCGTATTCGACATTCAGATCGATACCCATCAGCACTTGGTGCGTGCCATAGCTCTTCTGGATGTTCTTCAGTTGCAGGATTGGCGTCGCGTTGCTGCCCGCGGCTTTACGCGCATTGTCGGGCAAGGCTTCGGCGCAGGCCTTGAGCTTGGCCACGGCGACGGTATCGAGTGTATGCGGTTTGCGGAAGTTCAGGTCCAGGTAGCGCTCCAGGCGCTGCAGGAAAAAGCCGAACACGGTGACGATCAGCACGTAGTACACGCCCACCGCCGCCAGGGTTTCCATGACCAGGAAGTTGGTGGCATAGAGGCGTTGGCCGACCGTGAGGATTTCGGTCAGGGAGATGACCGAGACCAGCGACGTCAGCTTGACCACCGTGATGTATTCATTGATCAACGTAGGCAGCGAGATACGGAAAGCCTGGGGGATCACGATCAAACGCTGCATGCCGAACAGGCCGACACCCAGCGCGCGGCCTGCTTCCTTCTGGCCCTTGGCCACGGAGATCAGACCACCACGGTGGATCTCCGCCATGTAAGCCGCTTCCGTGACCACCAAGGCAAGCAAACCGGAGTAGAAGGGGTTTGACAGGATCGGTCCGCTACCGGGAAACAATTGCGGCAAGTTGTAGACGAAGACCACCAGCACCAGCAACGGGATGCTGCGGAAGAACCAGATGTAGACCGCCGCGGGAATGCGCAGTAAGGGCGACTGGGACAGCTTGGCCGTGGCCAGGACAAAACCCAGGAGCATGCCGATGAACCAGGCCAGGGCACTGAGCTGGACCACCGTGACGCAGGCTTTCCAGAAGTCCGGCAGGGAGAACAGGGAGATGAAATACGACCAATCGAATTGCATAGGGCACCTCGATCTGCCGCCCCGGTGCAGGGGCGGCAGATGACCAGACTACAAGGACACGTTCTTAGTGGGCAGTCGGTTCTTCCAAGCCATATTTCTTAAGAATAGCGGCGTACTCACCGCTCTTTTTGGTCTCTTCGAAGGCTTTTTGCACGGCCTGGAATGTTTCGTCGTTACCTTTCTTGACGAAGATACCCAGGGTTTGCTGATAGATCGGGTGTTCGGTGGTGATCACTACCCGGCCATTGGTCTTTTCCGCGATCATTTTTGCAGCGCCAGCGATTTCAACCTGGGCCTGAATGTTTTTGGACAGCAGGGCCTGGGTCACTTCGGGCGCCGAGGGGTACTCGCTGACGGTGATGGCGCCTTTGTTGTTCGGCACGCAGTACTCATCGGAGAGCTTCTTGAATTCCTTGACCCAGGTGGTGCCCTGTTCCAGGCCCAGTTTCAAGCCGCACAGGTCTTCAGGTTTTTTCGCATTGATCTCGCTGCCCTTGGGCACCATGACTGCGGCACCGGTGTTGGCATAGGCGATGGTTTGGGCCTGAGTCTGGCGCTCCGGCGTGATGTACATGCCGGAAATGACTGCGTCGTATTTGGCGGAGTTCAAGCCCAGGATCAGGCTCGGGAACTTGGTGTCGATGAACTCCACCTTGGCGTTCATGTGCTTGGCCAGGGCCGTTGCCAGTTCGGGATCCGAACCCACCACGTTTTTGTCTTTGTCATAGGACTCGAAAGGAGGGTAGGTGATTTCCATGCCGACCTTGAACGTGTCTGATGCGGCCATGCTCACTGAGGCACCGAGCATACCGGCTGCCAATACAGCCAAGCTCAACAGGTTCTTTTTATTGTTTTTCATTTTTTACTGACTCCGGCGTAGGTAAGGGGAAACTGAAAACTTCAATCAGGACGGTTGAGCCTGATTTTTCAAATGTCCGAAACTGGCGGGCTTGCGTGCCTTGCCTGGCAGTTGAACGTCCCCATTGGCCACCCTCTGGCGCAGATACTGATAGGTCTGCAGTGCCTGGCCATACATGTGTTCGCCGATCG
Organism: Pseudomonas lyxosi; assembly: GCF_047758685.1. Classification (NCBI taxonomy): domain Bacteria; kingdom Pseudomonadati; phylum Pseudomonadota; class Gammaproteobacteria; order Pseudomonadales; family Pseudomonadaceae; genus Pseudomonas; species Pseudomonas lyxosi. Next base: position 5,320,978 of record NZ_CP180481.1, on the reverse strand, counting down.
TGATTTCTTCGTAGTCGTTACCTCCCTGGGCGAACCCGGGCAGCGGTTTGATCTGGGTGTGATAGTCGCAGGCATAAAACAGTGGGAAGGAATAACGCTCCTCCTTCACGCTCCGTACCCGGTGCGCAGTGGCAACGAATGCGCCTGCCGTCATCACTTCCAGCATGTCGCCGATGTTGACCACAAAGGCATCGGCAATCGGTGGTGCATCGATCCATTGTCCAAGATTGTTCATCACCTCAAGGCCTGGTTTGTCGGCCAAGAGAATGGTGAAGCACTCATAATCAGTATGGGCGCCAAGACCCGGTGCGTCATGGGCGGCACCGTCGAAGGGGTAGTGGATCAGGCGCAGCTTGGACGGCGGGCGGGTGACCAGGCTGTCGAAATAGTTTTCTTCCAGGCCCAGGGTCAGGGCAAAGCCGCCGAACAGGCGCCGGCCCAAGGCAAAGATCGCTTCATAGTAGGCCTGCACCGACGCCTTGAAACCCGGCAGCTGCGGCCAGTCGTTGGGCCCCAGCAACGGGGTGTTGGCCAGCACCAGCGGGTCATCGGCCGGGACTTCGAAGCCGACGTCGAAGGCTTCCTTGTGGTCTGGCTTGCCTTTGGAATAGACCTCTTCGCCTTCGGGTACAAAGCCCTTGTGGGTTTGCGAGGTGCCGATGTAGTGCCGCATCTTGGTGTCGAAGGGCTGGTCGAAAAAGTCCTTGGCAGCCTTGCGCAGGTTGGCGATCAGTAGCGGGTCGATACCGTGATCGGTGATATAGAGGAACCCGACTTCGCTGGCGGCGCGGCCCAATTGTTGGGCCACGGCCAGGCGGTGTTCCAGTTCGACGCTGAACAGACCGGCGATATTGACCACCGGAATGCTATTGAAGTTGGCTTTGTGTGTGTCAGTGCTGGCGCTGTTGTTTTTATTGTCAGGCATGACGCATCGGCTCCCTAAGGATTGCTTGAGTGGTGGAAACGCTCGAAGTGTTCGCGCTCGGTCTGGCCCATCCACACGTTCAATGACCACAGGTCGGCGACCGGGACATTGGTGAAGGGCAAATGATGCAGGTAGCCGTCGGCGCCGAATTCCGGGGTCAGGGTGCTGACCTGGTAACCGCGGGCTTGCTGCGAGCGCCAGATGCTTTCCCAGTGCTGCTGATGAAAAGCCAGTTCTTTTGCATATTCGGGAGCCGCCGGGTGCGGAACCTGCGGGCCCTGGTCGTAACCGACCCGTGCCTGGATATGGTGAACCCGCTCGATGAAAGCGCTCAGATCATCGGCCGGGTCATTCAACAGACGCTCGCAGGTCACGACCCAATGGCTGATGTCACTGGTGAACAACAGATCGGGCAATTGCCGGATCAACTCCAGGGTCACCCAGGGGTTGAACAGCGAACGCGAGCGGTGAGTTTCGAAACTGCAGACCTGACCATGCTTGCGCGCCAGATCCAGTGCCTGACCGAAGAACTCCACTTGTTGTGGCAAGGACCAGCGATCATTGCCCGCCAGTACGTTGACGAAACGTGGGCCGAGTTCGGCGGCCCAGGCGAGTTTCTGATCCAGGTCATTGAGGTGGACGGCAGGGGTCGCCGACTGGTCCGGCAGCACGTCGTAAGCGGTGAAGACTGTGCTGATATAGCCCAGGCGATTGGCCTGGAGAAAGGCGGCGAACTCAGCCCGTTCACGGGCGTCCAGTGGCAAACGTGCTTCCATTCCATCAAAGCCCGCCTGCAGCAGCTCTTCAAGCGCCTGGGCCTTGCTGGCGGTGTAACCCCACAGCGTGCGGAAAATTTCCAGCTTCATCGGTGATCCTCGAAAATCCTTAGGCCTACTGCAAAAGCACTTCGACAAAGCCAGTCGGCGATCAAGGGCCAGTAACGGCGGAAGATCTTTGAGCCGGGTCTCTGCCTGATGGGTCCCACTAAGCGCTGCCGAGGCCAGTTCGCTGTGGAGCCGATGTTAGGCATAGGCGGCGGGGTGGAAGAATCTGAAAATTCAAATGAATACTTCAGACTTTCGTCAACAAATAGCTAGCTATTTATCGCGGTTTTCAAGAGAGGTTTTATGGGCGAGCAGGTGTCTACGCTGGCTATTAGCGAGGAGTGCCATTGTTACGGCATCATTTTGAAGAGTCCCAAGCGACACTGGGGTGTTGATGGTTCGCTTCTGGGCCGATTGCTGCCCGTCACCACAGACAGCTTTGGATCGCCAACAGTCGGTTGTGAATTAACCGGTGAGTTGGGTGGAGCGTCTTCTCGGTGAGGACTTATCTTGAGTCAATCCTGCGCAATTGCTATCGCCAGCTTGATGACATTCCTCCGATTGGATAGGGGCAGACCCCAGTCGTCCGTGCCACGAAAACATCCGTGTGAGACTCACATGTGGACTACGCTTCGGACTCCAGGCTGGAAAGTTCAGATTCTTTCAGGGCACTGAAAAAACCTTACCTTCCGCTAAGTACTACAGGGAGTTATGACCATGCCGTTTTCGCATTGCACGCAGTCCTCCTCACAAGCCCATTTGGACGGTAGCGATATTCTGGTAGGCAAGGAGGCTCGTATGCGGCGCAACCGGGTCGTTCACACCGGTGTCGGTATCCTGGGGGCTTTCGCGCTCAGTCTGCTGCCCACTCCGGCCATGTCAGCCTCCGACACCGCAACCATCGCCGTCTCCGCGAGCGTTGTGGCTGGTTGCGGGATCACGGCCTCTCCCTTGGCCTTCGGCGCCTATTCAGGCGTGCAAACCGATGTCGAGACTAGCCTCTCGGTCAACTGCACCAACACTCTGGCCTATAGCGTCGGCCTCGGTGCCGGGACGAGCGGCGGGACCGCGACAGCCCGGCAGATGCAGATGTCCGGTACTCCGGGTATCAAGCTGTTCTACGCGCTGTACTCGGACCTCGCGCGGACGATCAATTGGGGCGACACCGGTGGCACGGGTCTCATCACCGGAACCGGCAGTGGCTCCGCCCAGGTGATCCCGGTCTATGGCCGGATGACGGCAGGGCTGCTTAGTCCGCCGGGCACGTACGCCGACACAATAACGGCCACCATCACCTTTTGACTTCAAGGGCCGTGTCTTCCCTCCAGAAATCCTATCGATACCAAAGCAATCACAGATACACACGAAATATGCCCCTTCGTCGCAAAGGTGCGGATTTGACGTGTTAAATGCCGCCTTGACTGGTTGTTTCCCCCTTGGATGCTAACCTCCGCTTGCGAATAACCCCTTATAGGGAATGGGCATTTGAATGGACTCGGTTTTTTGGCAGTCATGGGCACGATGCTCAGTGCGACGGCGTTGGCGGTGCAGCTTCAGGTTGAGGTCCGGGTCAATGTGCAGCGCGGTTGCCAGTTGGTTGGTCAACAGCGCGAGGCGGGTATCGAGCAATTGGGTGTGCTCGACTTCGGCACCACCGCCCGCCTGGACGATCCGGCCGGGCCATTGAGCGCGGCACTGCTTGACGCACGCCTGCCGCGTCTGGAATGCAATCCCGATACCCCTTACCAATTGCAGGTCGACGGTGGCCTGCATGGCGGCACAGGCGAGGTCCGCTATCTGGCGGGCAGCGCAGAGCACAGCAAACTCATTCCTTATCGTCTCTATCAAGACGCCGCGCGGCAGATTCCGCTGCCGGTGAACGTGTCATTGAGCGCACGGGTGCCGGATTCAGGCACGGTGGATTTGCCCCTGTATGCACGTATTGAAAGGCTGGCCGAGATCCCCAATGCCGGCCGTTATTCCGACCTTTTGAAAGTGACCGTGAGCTGGTAGCAAGGCGTTGAGTGACACCTGTCCGATGGATTCGGGCAGCACAAGGAACGTCGTTCGTAGCGGACGACCAATGTTTGAATCCTGATGGAATTAGGATCGGTGCAAGACGATGAAGAGTTGGGTGGTGATGACCCTTGGCACAGCGCTACTTCTGGTTGAGGAGGCGCAAGCGGCGATCAGCGGGCAGATTGATGTGCGGCTGATACTCATCGCCAGTTGTGAAGTGATCAATGGTGCCACCCACTCCACCGGCAGCCCGATCAGTGATTTCGGCCTGCTGGATTTCGGCTCGCAAGGTCCGACCTGGACCAACCCGATCAATGCCAACCTGAGCGATACCGGCAACGGCAAGCTGAAAGTCTCCTGCAACCCTTCGGTCACCGGGTTCACCGTGACCATCGATGGCGGCGCCCATGGCGACGGCACCACACGGCGCCTGAGCAACGGCAACCAGACCATCCCTTATCGATTGTTCTTCGATGCTTCCGGTGGCGACAGCTACGGCATTGGCCAGCAACGCTATTTCGCTGTTACCAATGGAGCCGAGATACCAATCCCGGTATTTGGCTCCGTGGTGGCGAATACCAGCGCAGTCCCGGCGGGGGTCTATACCGACACCCTGACGGTCACGCTGGATTGGTAAACCCCAGAGGATGGACATCATGCATATGCTTGTATCAAGGATTGGATTTTCAGTGCTAGTTCTGGCACTGGCCAGCAATGCTCAGGCGGACACGACGACCGGCCAGATCACCTCCAGCATGACGCTCAGCAACAGTTGTCAGATCAATGGTGCCGGCGGGACTAGCGGGATGAACTTCGGTGCGCTGGACTTCGGCTCCACCGGCAGTCTGTTCACCACAGCGAACGGGCAGGTGCTCTCTGGCGGCGGCGCGCTGTCGATTCTCTGCTCCAGCGGTACTACACCAGCGGTGAAAGTCCGCGCCGGTGCCCATGACGGCGGATCTGACGGCGGTACCCGGGCGCTGATGGATGTCAGCGGCAACAACTTCGTGCCTTACGACCTGTACACCGACTCCGGTCATCAGGACATCCTGGCGATTGACGGGGTGATTAACCTCGATCCCAGTGACGGCTCGGCGCAGACCGTGAACATCTATGGCAAGGCCGTGGGCAAGGCAGGCTTGCCCGCAGGCATCTACTCCGACACCGTCGCTGTCGAGTTGAGCTTCTAGTGCGATGGCCGGTCACGGTCGTGCCGCCCTGATCCTGCTCTGCGCGACCGGTTTGCCGCTGCCGCTGGCGGCGGTGACCAGTCAGAGTTTTCAGGTCAGCGCGACAGTGACGGCGGCCTGTCTGGTGATGGGCGGGGTTTCCAATTACGGCAACCTCGATTTCGGAACTCAATCGGCGCTGGCGAGCAACACCGTGCAGGTGCAATTGAGCGCCGGCGTGCAGTTGCAATGCACGCCGGGCGTGACCCTGAACATGAGCGTCGATGGCGGCCAGTACAACAGCAACGGGCGGCACCTGCAGCTCGATGGTGGCAGTGCCCGGGTGGCCTATCAGTTATTCAGTGACCCGGCCTTCAGTGAGAGCCTGGGCATCGGTCAGAGCGTGGCCGTGGCCTACAGCGATGCGAACAACATCAGATTGCCTATTTACGGACAAGTGCAGTTACCGGGTGATCAGCCCGGGGGGATTTACAGCGACGTGCTGCAGGTGCAGCTGTCGTGGTAGCACGGTCATTCGTGCATAAGGAGCAGGCATATGTGTTCACCTTTTCGCAGGTTACCGGTCGCGCGTTGCGCCGTGCTGGTGATGGCCTTGCTGGGCGCGGTCAACGTGCAGGCGGCCAGTTCGGTGCTGATCTGGCCGATCGATCCGGTGCTGGAGGCCGATCAACAGGCGAGTGCGCTGTGGCTGGAAAATCGCGGCAACGAGACGGCCAATCTGCAGATCCGGGTGTTTGCCTGGAGCCAGAGTGGTTTCAGCGATCAGTATCAGAACCAGCGCGATGTCATTGGCAGCCCGCCGGTAGCGAAAATCGAACCCGGGCAAAAGCAACTCGTGCGCCTGACCCGTACCCGCGATATACCGCCGGGGCAGGAGCTGGCCTACCGCATCATTATCGATGAAATCCCCTCGGCCAGACCCGTGACGGCTGAAGACGGCAAAACCGCTGCGGCCATTCGGTTTCAGATGCGTTATTCAGTGCCGCTGTTTGCCTACGGTGCCGGTCTGTGGAGCAAAGAAGACATGACCCGTAAACGCGACCCCAAAGGCGCCGGCGTGGCAGATCTGAGCTGGCGCAAAGTGGCGGTCGATGGACGCTCCTACGTTGAAGTGCGCAATCAGGGCGCGGTGCATGCCCGGCTGACCGATGTCGCGTTCAAGCAGGGCGGTCAGACACGGCCGCTGGTTGAGGGGTTGCTCGGTTATGTGTTGCCGGGGGCGATCATGCGTTGGCCGGCACCGGAATCGATCACTGCGGATCAGGCATTGCAAGTACGGGTCAATGGTGCGCCGCAGGTTCAGAGTATTGCGCCGGGGCGGTGATAGCCCGGCAATGGAAACAGTGTGGCGAGGGAGCTTGCTCCCGCTCGGCTGCGAAGCAGTCGCAAAACCGGCAGATGGGTTCTACCTGACAAAGTGATGTCGCCGATTTTAGGGCCGCTCCGCGACCCAGCGGGAGCAAGTTCCCTCGCCACAGGTGTTGTGCGCGCCTCTTGATCGCCACAGTAAGGAAATGTCCATTGACGGACGTAAAGCGGTGATGAGCCAGGATTGGGCTCGCAGTATCAAGCGTCCGCTGTGGGCCGCGATTGGCCTGTACTGTCTTGTATTCGCCCACCAAGGCCTGGCGGGCGACCTGCCGCCAGCGCCCAGCGGCATGGAGGCGATGGCCGATGCACACCTGTTTCTGGAACTGGTCGTCAATCAAATGAATACCGGGCGTGTGGTGGCGGTGGAACAGCGCGGCGGGCGCTACTTTGTACCCGTCGTGGCGTTGCGCGAAACCGGTATGAAATTGCCACAAGAGCTCGGCGGTGAGGTCGCCCTCGACAGCCTGCAAGGCTTGCATAGCGACTATGACAGCCAGGGTCAGCGGCTGTTGTTGAACGTCCCGCCGGACTGGTTGCCAGAGCAGTTTGTCGGCAGTCAAGAAGTGTACCCGCGTACCCCTGCGTTGAGCAGTTTTGGCGCCTTGCTCAACTACGACCTGTACCTCAATGACACCGACGACAGCGGCACGTACCTCGCGGCCTGGAATGAGGTGCGGCTATTCGACAGTTGGGGCACGCTGTCCAACACCGGGCAATACCGGCGCACGATTTCCGGAATCAGCAATGGCACACTGAACAATGGTTATCGGCGTTATGACACCACCTGGCGTTACTCCGATGACGAGCGTCTGCTGACTTACGAGGCGGGTGATCTGGTCAGCGGCGCCTTGCCCTGGAGCAGTTCGGTGCGCCTGGGCGGTGTGCAGATGTCGCGCGATTTCGGCGTACGCCCGGACCTGGTGACCTACCCTTTGCCGCAGTTCGCCGGGGAAGCGGCGGTACCGTCCTCGGTCGACCTGTTCATCAACGGCTTCAAATCCAGTAGCGCCGAGCTACAGCCCGGTCCCTACACGCTGACCAACATTCCGTTCATCAACGGTGCCGGCGAAGCGGTGGTGGTGACTACCGATGCCCTTGGTCGACAGGTCTCGACCACCGTGCCGTTTTATGTCACCAGCAACCTGCTGCAAAAAGGCCTGGTGGATTTCTCGCTGGCCGCCGGTACCCTGCGCCGTGACTTCGGGATTCGTGATTTCGGTTATGGTCCGGGTGTGACCTCCGGCAGCTTGCGTTACGGTCTGGACGACAGTCTGACCCTCGAAAGCCATGCCGAGGCCTCGGACGCGCTGACCCTCGGCGGCGTTGGCGGCAATCTGCGCCTGGGCAATTTCGGCGTGCTCAACACGGCGGTCAGTCAAAGCCGGTTCGATGGCAATCGCGGTCAGCAAGTCAGCCTCGGTTATCAATACAGCAGCCAGCACTACAGCGTTTCTTATCAGCGTATGCAGCGCCGCGACCAGTACGCCGACCTGACTGTTGTCGACAGCCCCTTTATCAGCCTAAGCCAGCGCAGCGAGCAGTTGACCCTGAGCGTCAGTCTCAACGGCTGGGGCAGCCTCGGCGCGGGCTATTTCGATGTGCGGGCGGCCGATGATTCGCGTACCCGGTTACTCAACCTGACCTGGAGCAAGCCACTGTGGCGCAATACCAGTTTTTACTTGTCGGCCAATCGCGAGATCGGCGATAGCGACTGGGCGATGCAGGCGCAACTGGTGATCCCCTTCGACCTGCATGGCAGCCTGAGTCTGAGTGGCGAGCGCAGCAAGACCGGCGAAAGCCGTCAGCGCGTCAATTACAGTCGCGCTGTGCCCAGCGCAGGCGGTATGGGCTTCAACCTCGGTTATGCCCACGACGAAGGCCCGGATTATCGTCAGGCCGACCTGACCTGGCGCCTGCAATCGGTGCAATTGCAGGCTGGGGTTTACGGCAGCAGCGATGCCGAAACGCGTTGGGCCGATGCCAGCGGTTCGCTGGTGTGGATGGATCGCCAGGTGTTCGTCGCCAATCGTATCGATGATGCCTTCGTCGTGGTCAGCACCGGTGGATATGCCGATGTTCCGGTGCGTTACGAGAATCAACGGGTTGGCCAAACGGATAAAAATGGTCACCTGCTGGTGCCATGGAGCAGCGCCTACTACCGCGGAAAATATGAAATCGATCCACTGAACCTGCCGAGCAATGTACAGAGCTCGAATGTCGAACAACGGGTCTCGGTGCGCCGTGGCAGTGGCTACCTGCTGGAGTTTTCTCTGAGTCGGATCATCGCCGCAAGTGTTGTGCTGGTGGACGCGCAGCAGCACGAATTGCCATTGGGCAGCCGTGTGCGGCACGAGCAGAGCGGGGCGTATGCGGTGGTCGGGTGGGACGGGCTGGTCTATCTGGAAAACCTGGAAGAGCACAACAGTTTGCAGGTGACCCTGGCCGATGGCCGGACCTGCCAGGCGCAGTTCACGCTGGAGATGAAGCAGGACCAGGTGCCGTTGATCGGACCGCTGCTGTGTCAATGAAAACGCCAATGAATAGAACAGGGAGGTGGATTGTGCAATTTTCTAATCGATGGCCGGGTAAAGTGATCGGGCTGATGGCGATTTTTCTGCCGTGGCAGGCCTATGCCTTGTGCGAAGTGGTCAGCACTTCACCGGCTGGTTTTGGCTCAATGAGTTCGATCGCGGTGCGTACCACTTTGCAAACCAGTTCCACCACCAATGCCGGTTTGAGTTGCACCGGTTCGTTGGCGTCGTCGTTGGCCAGCGATGATTATTTTTACGCCACCATTACCTCGGCAACCGCTGGGGCGGTCGGGCCGACCAGTGATGTGATTGGTTACACACTGTTTGCCAACAACAGCACCAGCTATCCAATCACTCGCGGCGTGGCGTTCGACTTCGCCCGACACTCAATCATCGATAACCTCGGCCTGCTGTCCAATCCAGTGGTTGCCAAGGCCGTTCCGATTTACCTGAGTACGATTATTGGCAGCAACGTGGCCGCCGGGATTTACTCTGAAACCCTGAACATTTTCTGGAGCTGGGATTATTGCCATGACTATGGTGGAGGCGGCAGTTGTCAGGGGCGAGACATCAACAGCGGTTCCACCAGCCTGACGGTCAATATGACCGTGGACAACGACTGCACGATCACCGCACCGAACATCAGCTTTGGCAGCGCCTCGATAATCAGCTCCTTCGCCACTGTCACTGGCCAGACTATCAACCTGGCGTGCACCAAGGGCAGTGCCTACACAGTGGGGCTGGACGATGGTCAGCATGCTGTCGGCGTGGGCGGGCGCAGGCGGATGATCCTGGGCGGCAATTACCTGGCTTACGACATCTTCAAGAGTGCCGGAACCACCCGTTGGGGCAACGTCAGCACGGCGCGCCGCGCCAGTTCCGATGCCGAGGTCAACCCCGGCAACGGCCTGGGCACCGGCAGCCAGATCTTCAACTACACCGCCAAAATCTACACCGACCAAAGCACGCCGCCACCGGGAACCTATCTGGACAGTGTGGTGCTGGATGTGGGGTTTTAGAAAGAGCCTGAATACAGGATTGCGACCGTTGTAGGAGCTGGCCGCCCGGCTGAGTTCGACTAAGAATGCCCGGAATTAACCACTGTCGATTATTTGATTGATCGGCAGTCTGCAGTTGGTCCACAAGACTGCCGTCACCTGCATTTCCCTGGAGTAGCGTATGAGCAATTTACCGCCAGCACGTCCTCAGCATGCTGAAGCTTTTGCGCAGGGGATTGCCATACCCACGCTTATGCGCTGGAGTAAAACAGTACCCAGCAGGTGGGCGCGCTATGGTCTGGTCGCCGTTCTGCTGACAATCAGCGGCTTCGCGGTGTGGTCTTCTATTACCACCGGACGCCTGGGGCAGGAGGCGATCGCCTCGAGCGTTCTGTCCGACCACTAGTTTTTATCGCTGGGCTGCTTCTTGCCGGCCTGTTCGCCCAAGTGCTGCGGCGCACACGTGTCGAGCTCGACAGTCAACGCAAGGACGCCTTGCACACATCGCTGCACGACAAGCTCACCGGGCTGGCCAACCGGACTCTCCTGGCCGACCGTTTCGAGCAGACACTGCGCTTGGGACGTCGCGAGGGTTCAATCACGGGCCTGTTGCTGATCAACCTTGACCGATTCAAGGACGTCAACGACACCCTGGGGCACCACTACGGGGACAGCCTGCTCGACCAGATCGGCCAGCGGCTGATCAGTGAAGCGCGGGAAATCGACACGGTCGCCCGGTTGGGAGGTGATGAGTTTGCGATTCTGCTTCCCGCCGTCGAAGGCCTGGAGGGGGCATTGAAAGCAGCGCAACGGCTGCACACCGCGATTACCGCATCGTTCGAAATCGACGGGATCGAACTGGATGTCGAAGCCAGTTTTGGGGTGGTGGTTTCGGGTCTGCACGGCGACGATCCTTCGACGCTCATGCAGCGCGCCGACATCGCCATGTATGCGGCCAAGAAGCAGGGCAAGGGCATACTCGCCTACGACCCGGGAGGGGATCGACGCTCTCCGGAACGCCTGGCCATGCTCGGCGAATTGCGCCGAGGTCTGGATCGCGGCGAATTGTTCCTGGAGTACCAGCCCAAGGTCAGTCTGAGCACAGGAGAAGTCACCGGCGTCGAGGCGTTGGTGCGCTGGCAGCATCCGGTGCGCGGCCGCGTGAATCCGGATGAGTTCATTCCGTTTGCCGAACTCACCGGGATCATCGGCTCCCTGACTCAATACGTGCTGAACCTCGCGCTGTCTCAAGTGCGGGCCTGGGCCGATGCCGGGATATGCATACCGGTTGCCGTGAACATTTCTGCACGCAACCTGCTGGACGACAAGTTGGTGGCTCAGATCGTCGATCTGCTTGAATACCACAAACTGACCCCGAACATGCTCGTACTCGAAGTGACCGAGTCCGCCATCATGCTCGATTCCGATGCTGCTCGTACCATCCTGACGCAGCTGCATACGCTGGGCATCCATATCACCATCGATGATTTCGGCGTCGGCTATACCAGTCTGGCTCAGTTGAAGGATTTGCCCATCAGTGAACTCAAGATCGACAAATCCTTTGTACTGGCCATGCAAAGCGATCAAGCCAATGAGTTAATCGTACGGAGCGTTGTCGATCTTGGTCACAATCTTGGCATGGCGGTCATCGCCGAAGGCGTAGAAACATCCGACGTGCTTGATGCACTGTGCGGTTACCACTGCGACATGGCCCAGGGTTTTCACGTCTGCCGACCGGTAAGCGCCGAAGCGTTCATGCAGTGGTATGAAGAGCGAGAGCGCAAGTAGTTCAGCAGCCTCTCACAGACCCGGGGGTACATCCGATGACATACGATTGCATTGCCCAGGGATTGCTTCTGCCCGATATCTCGACGATATCCAGCGCGTTTGCGCATTAGTTAAATTGAACGGGTGAGCGCCGAGGATATCGACCCAAACCGGGTGGATCGGCGGATCCCGACGTTAAATAGATCGTCTTAATTGACCGGCATCGCAGCGCAAGGTGCGATGCCCGGACGGCTACCGTCTTCAGCAGTTGATATAAAAGCTGACTATTAGTCAGGATAGTCAGCTGCACTTCTCCCGTTTTGAGGATCCCACCATGCGTAAATACACCCTGGCATACCTGTTCAACGGCGAGCCCCGCACATACATATTTGAACTCAAACAGCCTAAGTTGCCCGTACATGAGGCGGCGATGCACCTGCTACAGCTGCATTTTGGGGATGGAGAAAACAGCCTGATCATGCCCACTGCGGACGCGACGCCGGAGGAGATTTTAGAACAGGCTGAGCTGGTAGGTTTGACGCAGATTAAGGTCGTCGATCAATCCAGTTGATGCCAGGTGCAGCGACGAGCAATGCGCGAAAGCGGAGCATGTTTCGATAGACCACGGAAACGCTCTGCAATTGTTTCCCCGACTCGCGCCTCGTTCCAGGGCGATCGGCTTCTGACACAGCAGCATTTTACCGTACGCTGAGTCATTAATGCCCCGGCATTGGACTGCTTGGGCGTTTTACATCGCGTTTCCGCCTTGCCGAGTCAGGGCTCGCAATACGGCTCGGTTGAGGCACCCGGGGCGTACGCAGTAACAGACTGATTTCCTCTGCGCTGACCGCTCTGCTGAAAAAGTGGCCCTGAATTTCATCGCAGCCGTTTTCACGCAGGAAGGTTTGCTGCTCTTCGGTTTCGACGCCTTCGGCAATGACCTTGAGGTTCAGTTTGTGCCCCAACGAAATCACCGCGGTGGCGATGGCTTTGTCGTTCTCGTTGTCGGGCAGATCGCGCACGAAAGACTGGTCGATCTTGAGTCTCGCGATCGGGAAGCTTTTCAATGCGGCGAGGCTGGAGTAGCCGGTGCCGAAGTCGTCGATCGAGAGACTGATCCCCATTGATTGCAGTTCCTTCATTTTGCTGATGGCTTGCTGAAGGTCTTGCATGATCAGGCTTTCGGTCAGCTCCAGCTCAAGGTACATCGGGTCCAGTCCGGTTTCTTGCAAGGCATGCCTCACCCGGTCAATCAGGTCCCTTTCGATGAACTGGCGCGCTGAAATATTCACCGACATGGTGATCGGCGGACAGCCCGCATCCTGCCAGTCCTTGTTCTGTCTGCACGCGGCATGAATCACCCAGTCGCCGATGGGCACGATCAACCCGGTCTCTTCGGCCTGCGGAATGAATTTGATGGGAGACACCATGCCGAGCTCGGGGTGCTGCCAGCGGATCAGTGCCTCTACGCCGATAATCTGACCCGACTGCAAGTCCACCTGTGGCTGGTACAGCAGCAGGAACTCGTCATGGTTGAGTGCGTTTCGAAGCCCGTCTTGCATGGCGAGCTTGCCCTGAACCTTGTTTTTCATCTCGCTCGTATAGAACTGGTAGCTGTTGCGACCCAGTTCCTTGGCCCGGTACATGGCGGCGTCCGCGTTGCTGAGCAGCGTGTCGGTGTCGCTGCCGTCGGCAGGGTAGGTGGCCAACCCCATGCTGCAGGTGACGTGGAGTGTATGTCCGCTGAGCTGAATCGGCCGCAGGATGGCTTCCTGGATTTTGTGCAGGGCTGGAGTAACGCCGTCGAGGTCTGAGGGCTGGTCGAACAGGATGATCACAAACTCGTCGCCACCCAATCGCACGACGGTGTCGGTGCGGCGTACACACTCCTGCATGCGCTGGGCGACGGTTTTCAGCAGTTCGTCTCCAGCACTGTGCCCAAGGCTGTCATTCACCAGTTTGAATTTGTCCAGATCGAGAAACACCACCGTCACCAGGCGGTTGTAGCGCTGAGCATAAAGTATTGCCTGCTTGAGACGGTCTTCGAGCAGTGTGCGATTCGGCAGCCCGGTCAGAGCGTCATGGTCGCCCATATAGCGAATGCGCTTTTCGGTAAGCTGGCGTTCTATCGCGATGCCGGCAAGCGGTGTCGCCATGTCGATCAGTCGCGTCTCGGTCGAGCTTGGGCTGCGTACGGTGTTGGAATACAAGGCAAACGTACCCAATACCTTTCGCTCATGGGACAGAATCGGCGTCGACCAGCAGGCGCGAAATCCATAGGGCGCAGCGGCTGAACGGTACTCCTCCCACAGCGGATCCAGCTCGATATCCGTGACGATGACCGGTTCTCGTCGATACACCGCGGTGCCGCATGAACCGACGTTCGGACCGATCGCAATCCCGTCAATGAGCTGGTTATAGGCTTTCGGCAAACTGGGGGCAGCCCCGTGCAGCAGGTGCTTGCCATCCTCATCCAGCACCAGGATGGACACCATCATCCCCACCAGCTGGGACTCCACCAGGTGAGCCAGGCTGTCGAGGACTTCTGCAAGCTCGGTGCTCCTGGCGATCAGCTCAAGGACATGACGTTGTCCGGCACGGATGACGGCTTCTTGCTCTAATCGGCTGTTTTGCAGGGCGAGCCGCTCTGTGGCGATACTCAATTGGACTGTTCTTTTTTCCAGCTGAAGTCGATCGTTGAGGAATTGATTCACCGCGCGAGCCATATTGCCGATCTCGTCCTTCCCATGTTCCGCCATCATCAAATGCGTTTTGTCAGTGTGTTCCTGACGCAATTGCCGACTGATTTCATTCAGACGCACGAGCACATGACGGCCCATGAAGACCCGGGTCACGAACCAGGCGAACACCAGGCTGGCGCCCAACATGATCAGCACCCATTGCTGGCTACGACTTGAGGCTTCGACCAGGCGCTGCAGGGCTTCGCGATAGTCTTCGGTGTAAGCACTGGATTGCGCACGGGCCACCGCGACCAGAACCCCGGCCTCATTCTTCAGTTCCTCATTGAAGTGCTGTATGACGTTGTGCTGATTGATGAGCCTCAGGCGCAGGGAGAAGAGATCGGGCGTCTCCACATCAGCGTTGGGTAACTTGCCTGCGGTGCGTGACAGGCGCTCATATCGGACCCGCAGCCGTTGCACGGCATCACTGTCAACAGCCTGCGGCAGATCGAAAAGCAACACCGCCAGTTCCAGGTTGGCCCGGATCTGAGTCGCGGTTAACCTGGTGGTGCGATCCTCCATGGTTTGCTCGAAGGTGACCTCGGTTTGCAGCAGGCTTTCTCGCAGCTGCGCAACGATGTTGGCGGTATTGCGGAACATCTGACTCGACTGATGCATGTCGAGTATCGCCACGCCACTGTTCGCGGCAGTCAGCTGCTGCACCAGTTGATCAAGGGCTTCAAGCTGTTCGACGGTCGCCGCATAGCTTGAACGCAGGGTGTCGGGGGAGCGGGTTGTCAGAAGCTGATCGGTCTGGCGTTCGATCAGCAAGGTACGCTGCAGCATGTCTTGCCCATCTTGCATGCGGACCAGTCGTTCATCCGTCAGCTGGCGGGTGGCGCTGTTTGACGTGCGCAACGCGTAGACCGCCGTTGCACCACTCGCCAGAATCAGTAGCGCCAGCGTCAGAAACGCCAGCGTGAACTGTGCGCGTAGCGATTGCGGCAATAGCCGGCGTCCGAGCCGGGAAATAACGTCCAATGTCAGGGGTTCCATTGGTGGCGATAGATGTCTCGATAACCATTGTCAGGGTCGTACTGGAATTTCTTCCCGCCGTCGAAGGCGATATTGTCGGCATTGACCAGGTGAATCGGCGCGACGAAGCCGCTCACCGGTTGACCTGCAAACAGCCGGTTCAATTCATCCATCACTTGCCAGCCATGCAGGTTGAGCGGCTCGGCCACGGTGACGGTCTGGTAGGTTTTTGCCTGTATGCGCAAAAAAGCCGAAGCGCTGCCATCACCGGCAGACAACAGGCTGATGCCGTCGCTGGGTACTGCGGCGTTGGTCAATGAGGCGATCGAGTAGTCGAAATAGATATCGTTGATGGCCAGCGCATGGGTCCAGCGCTTGCCATAGCGCTGAAGCAGCTCCTTGGTGATCGCAGGCATCTTCTCGCCACTTTCAGAGATCGCGACATCGCGCACTTCCAGCAATGTACATTCCCGACAGGCCCGAATGACGTTTTCCATGGCCTTGGCTTTCGCCATGGCGATGCTGTACTTGGAGTCGGTCAGGATGACCACGCCGGCCTGTCCGTTTGACTGTGCCACTGCCGCCATGGCCGTGAGGCGAGCCACTTCGAGCGGGTCGGTCGTGACGTTCATGGCCACCGGCGTGCCGTCAATCGGCCCGGGTCGTGCCCCGGCGTGCCAGCCAACCACCGGCACATCCCTGTTGGCGAAGAGGATCAGCGCCGCATTGTTCTCAACGGCATCGGAGCCGCACAGAATGAGGCCGTCGGGTTTCGCTGCCAGGGCATCGGAAAAGGCCTTCGCGCGCCCGGCCGATGATCCCGCGCCATCGAATATCTTCAGCGTCCAGCCCATCGCCTTGGCTGCCTCGCGAGCGCCCTGCGCGACACCGACAATTCCTCCGTTACGCAAATCTTCTGCGACAAAGGCGATGCTCTTGCCCCGCAGGGCTTGCGGGCCGGATTCAGGGCCGCTCCAGCGAACGGCGTCGAGGGTGGCCCTGGACACGATTTCCTGCGCTTGAATCACCGTAACCGTGGCGTTTTCGACAGCCGCTGCGGTTGGCAGGTTCTGGCCGAATCCGGGAGTTGCGGTGAAAAGACAGAAAACCGTAATTAAAGCCATCCAGGGTAGCCCGGGCCTGATCAGACAGGTTCGATCACCGCATGTGATGCCGGGTCTGGAGCCGATAGCGCGATCATGGTCTGGCATGGCGTCCCTTTTTGCCAAGAGTGCAGCGTTCACTGTCCGAAAGGATAGTCGGTTCTGCTGCCATCAGGTCTTTTGTGGGTAATGTGCGCGAACTTTAGTCCTGAACAATCAGGAAATGGGGCAGGGTCCATGGCACAAAACAAGGAACGAAGGCCAATTGCATCGTTGACTACATTGAGTGGTTTTACAAGGCTTCGACTAATGCCGATCAGTTAAGCTATTTCAGCCGCAACGCAAACCTTGTAGCAGCTGGCGAAGCCTGCGTTCGGCTGCGCAGCAGTCGTAAAACCTGCGTTTGCGGTCTTCCTGAAACACCGCATCGTCTGATTTCACGACTGCTTCGCAGCCGAACGCAGGCTTCGCCAGCTGCTACGGATGTTGTCGTTCCTTAACTGATTGGCATTACGGCACACCCACGCCATTACAAAGCACTGTTGTACAAATCCGTCACCAGCATGCAACCGGGCGCATGGGTGATGCTCAGTGGCGGGCGTGAGGCCTGCACGACCGATTGAGGCGTCACGCCGCACGCCCAAAATACCGGTATTTCGTCAGCTTCGATGGGAACGGCATCGCCGTAGTCCGGGGTGTTGAGCGCGTGGATGCCGATCAGCGACGGATCGCCAATGTGCACGGGAGCGCCGTGGACGTTGGGCATGCGCGCGGTGATTTGAATGGCCTGGATGGCGGCCGCGGCTTTCATCGGCCGCATGCTCACCACCAGCTTGCCACCGAGGCGAGCGGTGGGGCGCGTGTCGATGTTGGTTTGGTACATGGCGACATTGCGCCCCAGATCGATGTGCTTGAGGGGGATGCCGGCATCCAGCAGCGGTTGTTCGAAGGAGAACGAGCAGCCAATGGCGAAGGCCACCAGGTCATCCTGCCAAAGGTGCTCGATATCCAGCGGTTCTTCGCTCAGTTCGCCATGGCGATAGACCTTGTATCGGGGCACGTCATGGCGAATATCAATGGCTGTCCCGAGATTGCGGAAGTACGGATCACCCGGCTCGGTAATGTCGAGCAATGGGCAGGCTTGACGATTGAGGGTGCAATACCTGAGGAACTCGTTGGCCCAATCATTGGGCAGAATCACGATATTGGCTTGCACCCGGCCTTGGCCCAGGCCGCTGGTGTGACCCTGATAGTGCCCGGCGGCGATGCTTTGGCGCAGGGCGAGAGGGGTGCTGCGCTGCAGTTGTTCGAAGGACAGGGCGGGCTGATTCATCATGGCATCTCGGCAGGTTCGTTGAGCCTTTTTAGAAAACCGCGGTGATGCCGTCCAACAAGGAATGTTGTTGCCCCCAGACAACTAAAAGTTATTCAGGGGGCAGTCGGCTGTCGAGGCCCGGCGCCGCCACCATGAGCAACGGACCGACATCCGCCGCGTATTGGCAGACCACCTGGCGACTCATCTCGACGATGTTCTCGATCAGTTCCAGCCCGACCCCCGCACGCCACGAGGCCACGACATCCAGTTGCGGCAAGCGACTGCCGGGATCCAGCTGGATCAGCTCGCCGCTGGCCAGGGGGTTGGCCACCAGTGCCGCCGGCAAGGCGCCGATACCGAAGCCGTCACGAATCAGCCGGGTCATGGCCGACACCGAGTTGACGCAACTGACGCGCGGTGTGCTGATGCCATTAGCGTGCAACAGGTTGAGCACATCCTGATGCGGTCGTGAGTGTTTGACGAAGGTGATGATGCGCTCACCGGCCATCTCGGTGAGCGAGGCATAAGGCCGGGCGTAGATCGAGTTGCTGGCGGCGATCCAGTGCATGGGGTAGTGCGCCAGTTCGAGGTTGCGCACGCTTTCGTGGCGGATCAGGTCGGTCTGGAAAACGATGTCCAGATAGCCCTTTTGCAGTTGCTCGCAGAGATTGCGTGCGGCGTCGGCGGTAATTTCGATTTCGACGGCGGGGAAGGTCTGCATCAGGGTCGACATCAACGGGCTGAGCCAGGTGTGAATCACCGTATCCATCACGCCGATGCGCACCAGCCCCTGCTGCGGGCTGGTGTTGTCCAGGGAGTGTTTCAACGCGCGCTGGACCTCGAGCATCTGCTCGGCGTAGTCGAGCACCTTGAGACCTTCGGGCGTCAGCGACACCCCGCGTGAATCGCGCACGAACAGGCGCAGGCCCAACTCATCTTCCAGTGCGGCGATCCGGCTGGAGATCGCGGCCTGAGTGCTGAACATTTTCTCGGCGGTCAGGCTGAAGCTTTGCAGGCGGGCGACCCAGACGAAGGTTTCGAGGAATTTGAGGTTCATGGCGGTTCCCTTGGCGCTTGTGGCTCTTGTAATGAAGGGGCGTGTTGCAATTGTTACTCCAGAGTTCGCCATCGCGGGCATCAAATTTTCTTATGCATAACCTCGTCTTTTTCCCGTTTGACGCCGTTCTGCCCCGGCACGAAGAATCCGCCTCACGACGCAGGTCACTGCGTCCGCCCCCCACGACAACGCCTTCACAAAAAAACAATGAGGCGTGTCCGTCATCTTCGCTTGCTGCCGCAGGAACCTCTTCCATGGGAAAAATCATGACTGTCCACGTGCCTTCAAAAGCGGGTCGCACCCGCCCATTCAATGGGTGCGTCCCGGTTGGCACATTGCTCGGCCTGAGTCTGCTCTGTGCGCCGGCCGCTCAGGCGGATTTCGTCGCGGACAGTAAAGGCAGCCTGGAAGCGCGCAACTTCTACTTCAATCGTGATTTTCGCCAGGACGGTTCGCGCGACAAGGCCGAGGAATGGGCGCAGGGTTTTCTGTTGCGGATGGAGTCGGGCTACACCGCTGGCACGTTTGGTTTTGGCCTGGATGTTTTGGGCATGGCCGGTTTCAAGCTGGACTCCGGTGGCGGGACGGCGGGGACTAATCTGTTGCCACCGGATTTGTCCGGTGGCTCACAGGATCGCTATGGCGAGTTAGGCCTGACGGGCAAAATGCGCGTGTCCAACAGCACCCTGAAGTTCGGGACGTTGCAGATCAAGGACCCGGTGGTGAATTCCAACGACACCCGCCTGTTGCCGAGCACGTTCAAGGGTGGCCTGGTGAATGTGCAGGAAATCGATCGTTTGAAGCTCACGGCCGGTCAGCTCACGCAGATCAATTTTGTCGACTCCACCGACTATCAGGACATGACCGCCAACCGCATTGGCGGGCAGAGTGACAAGTTTCAGTTTGCCGGGGCGGACTATCAGTTCCTGCCGAACCTGACCGCGCAGTACCGCTACGGCCAGCTGGAAAACATCTACCGGCAAAATTACCTCGGGCTTGTGCACGTGCTGGACCTGGGCGCCGGCCAGTCGCTCAAGAGCGACGTACGCTATGCGCGCAGCACCGAAGACGGCAACTTTCGTGATATCGACAACCAAGCCTTCGGCGCGCTGTTCACCTACAGCCTGGGCGGTCATGCGCTGGGTTTCGGCTATCAGCGCATGAGCGGCGACGATCCGTTTCCGTATATCGGCCGCAGCGATCCGTACCTGGTCAACTTCGTGCAGATCGGTGACTTCGCCAACATCGACGAACATTCCTGGCAAGCGCGCTACGACTACAACTTTGTCGCACTCGGCGTGCCGGGATTGACCTTCATGACCCGCTACATCTCTGGCGACAATGTGCAACGCACTGCGCCGGGCGAAGGCAAGGAATGGGAGCGCAATACTGATATCGCTTACGTGGTGCAGGACGGTTCGTTGAAAGGGCTCGGCCTCAAATGGCGCAACGCGTCAGTGCGCTCGAACTTCGGTAATGACCTGGATGAGAACCGCCTGATCGTCAGCTATACCGTGGCGCTGTGGTAAATGCCGGGCGGACTTTATATTCGATTTAGGAATAAGCAAATCAATATATATTCCTTTTAATATTGATCCGGGAGGTTCATTTTGAAGGCCTGCACATCCGTGCGGATGTATTCGACATCAGACAGGAAGCCTCATCATGACCATCAAAGCGATCAACGTCCGCAACCAGTTCAAGGGTGTCATCAAGGAAATTGTGACAGGCGAAGTGGTCTCCGAAATCGATGTGCAAACCGCCTCCGGCATTGTCACTTCGGTGATCACCACCCGTTCAGTGCGCGATCTTGAATTGAAAGTGGGGAGCGAGGTGATTGCCTTCGTCAAATCCACCGAAGTCTCGATCGCCAAGCTCTGAAATGGCCAGGGCTTGAATCCGCGGAGCCTCTCACGTCAAGAAAAGGACAACCCTTGGCTCGCGCGAATCAAGTCATAGGCCTTTCGGGCAATCAAGTTCGCGGTGTTGGGCCTGATCCACAGGTAGTAGGTCACGTCCGGCAGTCGCGGCAATCCGTCATTTTCACCCAGCACGCGCATGTCTGGACCGAGCATCTCCATGCTTCGGGCGGTGACACCCAAACCAGCACGTGTCGCCGCCTTGATGCCAATCAGATTCGACGCCAGGTACGCCTGGCGCCAACTGATATTGGCGCGTTCCAGTGCCTCCAGGGCATAGCGCCGATAGATGCTCGGTTCATCCACGAGGATCAGTGGTAACGGTTCGCCGGGGTTGTGAATGTACTGCGCCGAGCAGATCCACCACACCGGCGAAGTGCGTAAGGCGAAGCCTTCCAGGCTCGGGTCTTGGCGGGTAGAAATCACCATGTCGACCTTGCCTCCGTGCAGGTCGTCCATCAGAAACGGGCTGCGCCCGACATCGATTTCCAGGCGCAAGCGCGGTGCCGAGCGGGCGATGTGGCTGAGGATCGGCGGCAGGATGGTGTCGGCAATGTCATGGGGCGAACCGATGCGCAACACACCACTCAAGCTGCTTTCACGCAGTGAGTTCAACGCCTCGTCGTTGAGCGACAGCATCTGCCGGGCATGACGCAGTAACTGCAAGCCGGGTTCGGTGAGTTGTTTTTGCCGTCCGCGCTTTTCGAACAGGCTGACCCCCACTTGCTGTTCCAGGCGTTGCATGTGTTGGGTGACCGACGATTGCGTGCGGGCCAGTTGCGCGCCGGCCTCGGCAAAACTGTGGTGATCAACCACGGCAATGAAGGTGCGCAGCAATTCGAGATCGAGGGTGGGTGAGGTCGACATGGCCATTTCCGGGACTGTTTTTATATCAAGGCTGAAAACATAAACATTACGATTATTTATGTATTTTTGTTGGTTTTTTCTTTGGTGAATCTTTATCGCCAGTAAATACAGGCTTTGTGGAAAATCGCTCTCGGAGTGAACACGGGAAGTTATAACGATATTAGATATTTGAATTTCCGTAACTTCAACGCTGTACCTAGGATGCCTCCACATCAGGTCGGGGTACGCCGATCAATCATCAGGGGAAGATCCATGTCGAAAAAGTGCTCAGCCGTTAAACAAATTTTACCTGTGATGCTGGGCGCCTTGATCTCGCTGGTTGCCAGCACCGGTGCCCGGGCTGATGCAACCCTGGACAAGATCGAACAACGGCATGTGCTGGTGGTCGGCGTATTGCTGTCCGGCGGCCCGTTTGGCGGGATTGATCCTACGAGCCAAAAGCCGCGCGGTTTGAATGTCGATCTCGCTCAGGAGTTGGGCCGGCAACTGAATGCCGAAGTGGAGCTGGTGCCGGTACTGCCCGCCAACCGCGTGCAGTTTTTGCAGCAGGGCAAAGTCGATTTGCTGATTGCCAACATGGAGTGGACCGCCGAACGCGGCGAGATCCTCGGGTTTGTGCCAACACCGTTCTACCGCGTTGGCGGAACCGCCGCGGTGCTCAAGGACAGCAAGATCACCCGTTGGGAAGACCTGAAAAACCAACCGGTCTGCACCTCCCAGGGCAGCAGCTACATCAAACCGCTCACCGAGTTGGGCGCCGAGATCAAAGCCTTCAAGAGCTCTTCGGAATCCTTGCTGGCCCTGCGCGGCAACAACTGCGTCGCGGCGGTGCATGACGCCACGCTGATCAATCCGCTGCTCGCCGGCTCCGCCGAATGGCAGGGCTATCGCGCGCTTACACCGGAACTCAACCCCGCGCCGTCGGTGATCTGGACCCGTCCCGGAGAAAGCGATACCCAGGCCAAGCTCGATCCAATCGTCAAGGAACTGCACCGCAGCGGCTGGTTGATTGAGGCCCAGACCCGCAACCACATCACGCCCGCGTCGCCCGCTCTGGTGGAACTGCAGAAACAGTTCCAGGCCAACGGCGCCTGACCTCCGGTTCTCCACCTCATCGTTTTCAACAGACCGTCCTTTTGCCGGACGGTCGTTCAAGGTAGTCGTGTATGAACCGTTATTTTTCCGCTAAAGCCCTGTGCTTCGCCTGGTGCGCTGCTTTGGGTGCGAACCTGGCCCAGGCCGATGCCACGCTGGACAAGATCGAGCAACGCCACGCCATCAGCGTCGGGGTGATTCTCAGTGGTCCGCCATTTGGCACCATCGACCCGAAGAGCGGCGAACACCTGGGCTACAACGTCGAACTGGCCAAGGGCATCGCCAAGGCATTGGGCGTCGAAGCGAAGACCGTTTCGGTGCTGGCGCCCAACCGCGTGCAGTTCCTGCAGCAGGGCAAGGTCGACATCCTGATCGCCAATATGCAGTTCACCGAAGAGCGTGGCGAGATTCTCGATTACGTGCCCACGCCTTATGAAGAAGTCGGCGGCGCCGCGTTGATTCGCAAAGGCGCTGGCGTGACTCAATGGGCTGATCTCAAGGGCAAGCCGGTATGCGTGTCCCAGGGCAGCAACTTCATCAAGCCCTTGCAGGAAACCTACGGCGCAGAGATCAAGGCGTTCCGCAGCCAATCCGAATCGTTGTTGTCGCTGCGCGGCAATGGTTGCGTGGCGGCGGTGCATGTCAGCCCGACCATGCATGCGCTGTTGAGCGATGCCGAGTGGGCTGAGTATGAAATTCCGCTGCCGGGTGATTTGATCCCGTCCAACTCGGTGATCTGGCTGCGCAAAGGCGAACACGATACCCAGGCAAAACTGGATGCCATCGTGCGCGACTGGCACCGCAGCGGCTGGCTGATCGAATTGGGCGAGCGCACCGGTATGACGCCGTCCAAGGCGTTGCGTGATCTGCATGAGCAATACCGCAATTCGCCACCGCTGGCGTCGCAACCATGAGTTCGCCGTTGTTTGTTGCCTTGCAGCAACTGCTCGGCCCCAGCCATGTGCAGAGCAGCGAAGAGGCCGCGCACTACCTGACCGACAAACAGGGCCGTTACGTCGGGCAGGTCATCGCTGCGGTGCATCCGGCGAACACCGAGGAAGTCGCGGCTGTGGTTCGCGCGTGCGTGGCCAGCGATACGCCGGTGGTGGTGCAGGGCGGCAACACCGGGCTGATGGGCGGCGCAACCCCGGATGCCAGCGGCCGAGCAGTGTTGCTGTTGCTCGATCGGCTGAATCGTGTGCGGACGGTGGACACCGACAACGACACCCTGACCGTCGAAGCGGGCTGCATTCTGCAAACCGTCCAGGACGTTGCGCGGGACGCCGGCCGGCTGTTTCCCCTGAGTCTGGGCGCCGAAGGCAGTTGCACCATCGGCGGCAATCTGGGCACCAATGCCGGTGGCACCGCAGTGCTGCGCTATGGCAATACCCGCGAGCTGACCCTGGGCCTGGAAGTGGTCACCGCCGAGGGTGAAATCTGGAATGGCCTGCGCGGGTTACGCAAGGACAACACCGGCTACGACCTGCGCGACCTGTTCATCGGCAGCGAAGGCACACTCGGCATCATCACCGCCGCGACCCTGAAACTTTTCCCGCTGCCCAAGGCTCAGGCGACGGCACTCTTGGCCTTCGACTCCCTGGACCAAGCGGTGCAATTGCTGTCCCATGCCCGCGCCGGTTTCGGTGCCAACCTCACGGCGTTCGAACTGCTCAGTGCCGACTGCCTCGCGCTGCTGCGCGAGCAATTCCCCGAAGGTCCGCAACCCTTTCTCGGCGCCAGGCAGCCTTGGTTTGCACTGTTGGAATTGTCCGATAACCACAGCGAAGCCCATGCCCGCGAAGCGTTTGAAGAAGTGTTGGGGGAGGCCTTCGAGCGCGAGTTGCTGGCCGATGCGTTGATCGCCGAAAGCCTGGCCCAGAGCGAGGCCCTGTGGCTGTTGCGGGAGAACATGAGCGAGGCGCAGAAGCGCGCCGGTCGCAACATGAAGCACGACATTTCAGTACCGATTTCCCAGGTCGTGGCGTTTGTCGCCCAGACCGATGCGTTGTTGCAGGTGCATTTCCCCGGTGTCCGCCATTTTACGTTCGGTCATTTGGGTGACGGAAACCTGCACTACAACGTTGCTCATCCGCTTGATTCGACGGTCGAGGCGCATATGGCTCACTACGCGGCGCTCAGCTTGCTGGTTCATGACAGCGCCCACGCCCATGGCGGCTCGATCAGCGCGGAACACGGCATCGGCCAGCGCAAACGGGACATGCTCGGGCGCTACAAAAGCCGGGTGGAGCTCGACCTGATGCGCCGCATCAAAAAGGCGCTGGACCCGAAAAACCTGCTCAATCCGGGCAAGGTATTGGAGGTGGTTCAGTCATGAGTCTTCGCCTGTCCAAACGCGTTCAGCGCGTCTCGCTGTCGGCCAATGCCGCCGCCAAATCCCAAGCCACGGCGTTGCGTGATGCCGGTCGCGACATCCTCGACCTGACCACCGGCGAGCCGGATTTCGACACCCCCGAACACATCAAGCAGGCCGCTTATGCCGCCATCGCCGCCGGTGCCACCAAGTACACCCCGACGCCTGGGGTAAAAGCCTTGCGTGTCGCCGTGCAACGCAAACTCCAGCAGGAAAACCATCTGGACTATGCGTTGGAATCGATCGTGATTGCCAATGGGGCGAAGCAAATCATCTTCAATGCCTTCGCCGCGACCCTCGACGACGGCGATGAAGTGCTGGTGCCGACGCCGTACTGGCCGAGCTTCCCGGACAGCGTGCGCTTCAATGGCGGTGAGCCGGTGTTCATCGAGTGCGCGCTGGCGCAGGGCTGCAAGCTCACGGCAGAACAGCTGCAGCAACACATTGGCGAACGCACGCGCTGGTTGATCCTCAACGGCCCCGGCAACCCCAGCGGCGCGGTGTACAGCGCGGCCGAGCTGCAAGCCTTGGCCGAGGTGCTGCGTCGCCATCCGCAGGTGCTGATTCTGCTGGATGAACTCTACGAACATATTCGCTTTGACGGTCATCCGGCCCAGAGCCTGCTCAACGTCGCGCCGGACTTGCAGCCGCGCTGCCTGCTGGTGGGCGGTGTGTCCAAGACGTACGCCATGACCGGGTGGCGCATCGGTTTCGGTGCCGGGCCGCAAGTGCTGACCAACGCCATGGCGGTCGTGCAATCGCAATCCACGTCGGGGGCCTCTTCGGTGGGACAAGCCGCGGCGTTGGCGGCCTTCGAGGGTGGCCTGGATTTCTTGCCGGAACAGGTGACGGCCTATCAGCAACGCCGGGATTTACTGGTGAGCGCCTTACGCAAAGTGGAAGGTCTCGAGGTGCTCGAACCTCAAGGTGGCTTCTTCGTGTTTGTCCGCTGCGCCGGGTTGTTGGGGCGTTATCGTCCGGACGGCGTATGCCTGAACAGCGACGCCGATGTCGTGGCGTATTTGCTGGAGGAGGGCGTGGCCGGTGTGGCGGGCAGTGCTTATGGCTTGTCGCCGTGGTTTCGTCTGTCCATCGCCACGGCGACCGACAGCGTTGCCGAAGCCGGACGTCGCATCGCTCACGCCTGCGCGCAATTGCGGGGCGAACCATGAGTCATTGGCTGGCGCTTTTCGTCCAATGGACTGCCGGGTTTGGCCTGAACTACGGTTTTCTGCTGGACGCCTACCAACGCGGAACCCTGGAGCAGGGCGCGTTGACCACAGTGCTGCTTTGCTTGTTCACCATTGTCGGCAGCCTGCTGGCCGGTGTTGGATTGGCGGCGATGCTGACCTCTGGAAAACCCTGGTTGGCAAAACCGGCCCGAATATTTGTTGAGGTCACCCGCAACACACCGACGCTGGTGCAGCTGTATTGCGCCTTCCTGGTGCTGAACATGTTGCTGACTCAGGCCGTCGGCGCGGCCAACCCGCTGACGCCGTTCGCCTGGGTGGTGATCGTGATTTCGTTGCACAAGGGTGCGTTCCATGCCGAAGCCTTGCGCGCCGGCATCGAGGCGGTGCCGACCGTGACCCTGGAAGCGGCCAGTTCACTGGCGTTCAGCAGCCGTCAGTTGCTGTGGAATGTGCAACTGCCGTTGGCCCTGCGCTTTGCCTTGCCGTCGCTGATCAACAACCTGATCGACCTGGTGAAGATGACCGCCGTGGCCTCGGCCATTGCCGTGGGGGACATCACCTACGCGGCGATCATGATCTGGACCCAAAGCGACAACGTGCTGGAGCTGATGATTCTGATCCTGAGCTTTTTCGGCCTGCTGAGTTTTATCGTCAATTGTGTGGGGCGCTACCTTGAAGCGCGCCTGAGGATGCCCGGCTATGGCCATTGAATCGACCGTCAGCGCACCGCTGGCCTGGCCTCGGCGGCATGTCGGCAAGCTGCTGTTGTTGGTTTGCGTCGTACTGTGGCTGGTGTATTTCACCCCGCACAGCCCGGTGTTCAAGGCCTTGCTGCAATGGTCGCCGGCGCTGGCCGCAGGCTTTGGCCAGAACATTCTGATCAGCCTCGTCGCCATCGGCCTGGGGTCGTTGCTGGGGCTGTTGGTCGGCGCGTTGGCGCTATCGCCACTGCGACTGCTGCGTTTGCCGGCACAGATCTGGGTGCAGGTTTTCCGCAATGCGCCCTGGTTGGTGCTGATCTATTTCACCACCTATGTGTTCCCGTTCGAGATCCACATCGGCAGTGCCTATGTCTCGTTTCCGGACTGGGTCAAGGTAACCCTCGGCCTGGCGTTGCCGGCGAGTGCCAACGTCGCGGAAATCTTCCGTGCCGCCATTGCCTCGATCCCCAGCACCCAATGGGAAGCCGCACGTTCCCTGGCATTCACTCGTGGGCAGATTTTCCGTTCGATCATCCTTCCGCAGTGTTTCAAACGCATGTTGCCGCCGTGGATGAACCTGTATGCGGTGATCACCATGGGCACCGCGCTGGCGTCCCTGGTGGGCGTGCATGATGTGATCGACACCGCGCAAATCGCCAGCAACACCGTGAACATGACCGGCTTCACCGTGGTGATTTACCTGAGCCTGTTGGTGCTGTTCTTTGCCTATTGCTACCCGATTTCCCGACTCACCCAACGCCTGGAGCGACGTTATGCCTTCTACTGAAACCGTCGCCGAGCCCCTGGTCAGTCTGAGCGACCTGCACCTGTCGTTTGGCAACAACCCTGTGCTTAAAGGCATCGACCTTGACGTACATCGCGGCCAGGCCGTGTCGATCATCGGCCCGTCCGGCTCCGGCAAATCGACCATCCTGCGCTGCATTACCGGGCTGTTGCAGCCCCAGCGCGGTAGCATCCGCGTCGGTACGACCGAGGTTCACACCCTGGCCCAGGAAGCCCAGCGCATCGAGTTGCGCAAGCGCGTGGGATTTGTGTTCCAGCAATACAACCTGTTCCCGCATTTGTCAGTGCTGGAGAACCTGGTGATTGCCCCGCGCAAGGTGCTGGGTCGCAACCGGATCGAAGCCGAGAAAGACGCCCGTGCCTTGTTGGCCAAGGTGCGTATGGAACACAAGGCCGATGCCTATCCGGGCCAACTCTCGGGCGGTCAGCAGCAACGGGTGGCGATTGCCCGCGCCCTGGCCATGCGTCCGGAACTGATTCTGTTTGATGAGGTGACCTCGGCCCTCGATCCGGAAACCGTCGGCGAAGTGCTGACGGTGATTCGTGAGCTGACCGAAGAAGGCATGACCTGCGTGCTGGTCACCCACGAAATGCGTTTCGCCGAAGAGATCAGCGACATCGTCTACTTCACCGAGAACGGCGTGATCGTCGAGCACGGCAGCGCCGCGCAAATCTTTCAGCACCCCACCAGTGAACGCACCCAAGAGTTTTTGCGTCACGCCCTGGGTGATCCGGGCCGCCGGCCGGCCATCGCCAATGATCCGTATCTGTTGACCAACCTGAGTCGCTACAGCCTGTCCGTCTAATACCGAGGAGCCTGTTCATGAGTACCGTTAACCGTGCCGCCGTCATCGAGGATTTCCTGAAGAAAATCCGCGTCATCCATCAACGTGGCGTCGACCGCGCCGCGCTGGTGGAAATCGTTTCCTTGCTTGAAGTCCTGGCCGAGCGCCGCGATCTGTTCAATTTCGACGAGTTCCCCGCGCCAGTGCCAGGGCAGGGCAGCACAGCGTTCCGCTACCGTCTCAATGACGACGGCGACACCCCGACGCTGTACCTGAACTCGCTGTTGCCGGGCAAAAGTACGATCCCTCATAACCATGAAACCTGGGCGATCATCAGCGCCGTCGAAGGCCAGGAAATCAACTACGTCTACCGTCGTGATGACGAAGGCCGCGAGCCCGGTTTCACTACCTTGCACCTGGAAAAGGAAGTGATCGTGCAACCCGGCACCTCCATCTCGTTTCTCGGCGAAGACCTGCATGGCATTCGTGTCGAAGGCGAGCAGGCGACCCTGCATTTCCACCTGTACGGTTTGCCGCTGGAGTCCCTCAACGGCCGTTACGGCGTCGAGGCCGACGGGCGCATTCTCAATTACAACGCCTCGCAAATGGCACCGTCGATCAAGGCCTACGCATGATCGATCTGTATTACTGGCCGACTGGCAATGGCTTGAAGATCGGCATCCTGCTTGAAGAGCTGGAGCTTGAGTACCGCGTGCTGCCGGTCAATATCCGTGAAGGCGAGTAGAGCCAATGAGCGCTCTCTAGCGCTTCAATAACTTTTTAAAACGGGACTCTCATGAGCCAGACCGTAACTCCAGGGCAACTGCAGCAGTGGCTGTTCGACGGGCAGGAAATTGCCCTGTTTGACGTGCGCGAGCACGGCCAATATGGCGAAGCGCACCTGTTTTTCGGGGTGAACTTGCCCTATAGCCGTCTGGAGCTGGAGGTCCGGCGTCTGGCGCCGAATCCTCAGGTTCGGCTGGTGATCTACGACCAGGACGGCGGGGATGTCGCGGCGCGTTCCGCTCAGCGTCTGCGGGCGCTCGGATATAGCCAGGTGCATGTGCTCGATGGCGGTGCCGATGGTTGGCAGTCTGCCGGTTTTCAGCTGTTTGCCGGGGTGCATGTGCCTTCCAAGGCGTTCGGTGAATTGGTGGAAGAGGCCAGCCATACGCCGCATGTCACTGCGACACAACTGGCCGAATGGCAACGCCGGGGCGAGCCGCTGGTGGTGCTCGACGGTCGACCGTTCGATGAGTATCGCAAGATGACGATTCCCGGTTCGGTGTGCTGCCCGAATGGCGAGCTGGGTTATCGCGTCCACGATCTGGTACCGGACGAAAGCACGCCGATCGTGGTCAATTGTGCCGGTCGGACCCGCAGCATCATCGGTGCCCAGACGTTGATCAATCTGGGGTTGAAGAATCCGATCTACGCATTGGAAAACGGAACCCAGGGTTGGTATCTGGAAGATTTTCGGCTGGAGCATGGCAGTACCCGACGTTACGCCGAGGAGGTGTCGATCGGCACGTTGCCGGGGCAGCGACTGGCTGCTGCGCAACTGGCGGAACGGGCCGGGGTGAAGACCGTTGCGGCTGCGCAGGTTGAACAATGGGCCAAGGAAGCCGGCCGTAGCCTGTTTTTGTGCGATGTGCGCACCGCCGAGGAGTTTGCCGCGGGCAGTCTGGCCGGAGCACAACACACGCCGGGCGGGCAGTTGATTCAATCCACGGATCTGTATGTCGGCGTGCGTCAGGCGCGGTTGGTGCTGCTCGACAGTGATGGTGTGCGGGCACCGATTGTTGCCAGTTGGTTGCGGCAATTGGGGCATGAAGCGTATGTCCTGAAGGGCGGCGTGAGCAGCGGTCTGTCGTTAGCCGTTGTCGACGTTGCCGATCACGAGGCGCTGCCATCGATCACGGCGCGGGCCTTGGCCGATGCGCTGAAGGATGACGCGGTGGCACTGATTGACCTGCGACCGAGCATGACTTATCGCAAAGGCCATATCGCCGGGTCACGCTGGTCGATTCGCTCGTTGCTGGCCTCTGAAGTGGCCGGTGAGCAACGGCCACTGGTGTTGGTCGCCGATGATTCGCGGCTGGCCGCTTTCGCGGCGCTGGAATTGCCTGAAGCTCAGCGTCTGCACGTGCGGCTACTGGACGGCGGCCTCGATGCCTGGCGTGCGGCAGACCTTTCCGTGCAGGACTCCGTCCATACACCGCCCGATCAGCAGTGCATCGATTTTCTGTTCTTCACCCATGACCGTCACGCCGGCAACAAAGACGCAGCGCGCCAATACCTGGCCTGGGAAATCGGTTTGTTGGCGCAGATGAGCGACGACGAGATCGCCAGTCTCAAGCCGCTGCGCGTCACAGTGCCTCGCGATGCCCGGGTGCGTACGCGTCTGGTCCATTCCGCGCGTACCGAACAGGGCAATGGCGGTCGGGCAGTCAACGTGCCGGTCACGCGGTTGAGCACGGTGCTGTTCGATAACCTGGCGCAAATGCGCGACGCCCGTGCTCGCCGCGATAGCGAGCGGGTCCTGAGCTATGGCGCCCGAGGCAATCCGACCGCCTTCGCCCTGGAAGATCTGGTGACGGAGCTGGAGGGCGGTTATCGCACTCGCTTGTTCGGCACCGGGCTGGCGGCGATCGCGCAGACCTTCCTGGCCTACCTGCGGCCCGCCGATCACGTACTGATCAGCGACGCGGTCTATGCACCCGTGCGGCGGCTGGCCCGTGAGTTTCTTGAGCCGTTCGGCATCCAGATCAGCTACTTCGCGCCGGATGGCAGCGGCCTTCAAGCGCAATTGCAAGCCAACACCAAAATGGTCTACACCGAAGTGCCGGGTTCCTTGCTGTATGAACTCTGCGACTTGCCGGCCATCGCCGCCCTGTGCAAACCGCGAGGCATTCTCCTGGCCGTCGACAACACCTGGGGCTCGGGTTACCTGTATCGACCGCTGACCCTCGGCGCGGACATCTCGATCATGGCGTTGACCAAGTACCTGTGCGGCCACAGCGACGTGGTCATGGGCAGCGTCTGCACCCGCGAAGAAGTCTGGCAGCCGTTGGCATCCATGGGCGACACCTTTGGCGCCACCGTCAGCCCTGACGACGCCTATCTGGTGCTGCGCGGCGCGCGAACCCTGGCGCCGCGAATGGAAGTTCACGAGCGCCAGGCGCTGGAAATCGCCCATTGGCTGCAAGCGCAACTGCAGGTGAGCCGGGTGTTCCATCCCGCGTTACCCGAGCATCCCGGTCATGCCTTGTGGCAGCGCGACTTCAATGGCAGCAACGGTTTGCTGTCCTTCGAGTTGCGTGATGCAGACCCGACCTACGTCGAACGCTTTATTGATTCGCTGCAGTTGTTTGGGCTCGGCGCTTCCTGGGGCGGCTACGAAAGCCTGATCACCGTCGCCGATACCACGGATCGCGACAGTGCTGCGGATCGTTCATTGAATCCGGTGCTGCGGTTGCATATCGGGCTTGAGGATGTCGAGGCGTTGATTGAGGACCTGCAGCGCGGGTTTGCGGCTATGGATAACTAGGTTCCACCGCTAACAGCTGAATGGTGCTCCACAAAAAACGCCGCTCATTGAGCTAACGCTGTCCACTTAAGCAATTTCAGCCGCGACGCATTCTTTGTAGCAGCTGGCGAAGCCTGCGTTCGGCTGCGCAGCAGTCGTAAAATCAGCAATTGCGGTGCGTCAGGTACACCACGGCGGCCGGACTCACGACTGCTTCGCAGCCGAACGCAGGCTTCGCCAGCTGCTACAGATCGCATTACGGCTTAAGTGAACAGCAAGCGGCGTTTCTGTTATCGGTGCTGACAGGAGAAAAGTGTCGGCGGCTGTTTTCTACGGTGTACTCAGCGCTACTCGGGCAAGCTCAATGCACTTCAATGCCAATATAGTTGTCGGGTCGACCAATGCGACCTCATGATTTTTAATCATGTAGGATTCGCTATGCTCAAGCACCAGAGGCAGCTCCGTACATCCCAGGATGAGCACATCAGCACCCAATTCACATAAGTGCTCTGCGGCGGTCAGGAGCTGGTCTTTGCATATGCCCTCTGTGAAACCTGCTTTGATGCCGTGATCTCCGTAAATCGACTGCATAACCAACGCTTGGTAATCCACGCCAGGGGCAATTATTTGAAGGCCTGCTCGGCGAGCAGCCTCGTGATAAACCTGACTTTTGATTGTGCCGGACGTCGCTAGCAGCCCGACGGTTTTGCCGGCACCGTACCGCTGCACGATAGCCTCTACCGTCTCGGTCAGCATATTCACAATAGGTACACGCAGGTGCGCCTGGATGCGCTCGACGAAGGCGTGAGCTGTGTTGCACGGAATCGCAATGGCATTGGCGCCGGCGCTTTCCAGTCGCTTGCACGTTGCGTACATCGCCATCGTCGGATCAGTTTCGTCGTTCAGCAGGTTGGCTGTGCGATCAGGGATCTGGGGGTTCTGTTCCACCACCATTTTGATGTGTTCCTGATCGCGACCTGCCGGGGTGTGGGCCACAACCTTACCCATGAAGTCGACCGTTGCCGCTGGCCCAACTCCACCCACGATCCCAAGCTTGAAAGGCGGACGGGTCGACTGGCCTTTCTCCAAGGTGGCGAAAGCGGCATAAATCTCGTTGATATCCAGGACAGTCAAGCCACGCCGTTGAAGATCACCGCAGACCAACGATAGCTCAGTCATGCCAGGCAGGATGATTGTGGCCCCCTGATCCTGAAGCGACAGGCAGGCCTGATAAACACATTCGAGTGGTACCCCGTCAAGGAATCCATCCTTGATGCCGTTAACCCCGTACATGGCGTCCATCAACCCGGATTGCTCGTTCTCGTTTGGATAAACCAGCTCGAAATCAGTGCCGAAATAGCGCTCAAACAACCCGGAGTGCCGAACATAGTCGGACGCGATGATGCCCAGTGTTGTGCCGGGGGCAGCGACATGATCCACATGCTTGCGTAACGCCGCCATCATATCCAGAACGGGTATCCCGATTTCCTCCTGGATCTCCTCCCGAAAGGTGTGACTGGCAAAGCAAGGCAGTAAGACGGCATTGGCTTCGCTCGCCTCGAACGTCTGGCAAACCTGAAATACGTAGAACTTTCTGGAGGTCATGCTGGCACCCTGATCAAGAGGCATCAGCACGTCCTTGAAGGGGTGTTGTTCAAACAGAAAGTGATAGCGACCTTGATCCTCCAGAACCGCTCTGGACTTCACCAATTTGTAGAAAAGATCGCCGCCGGCCAGTGAGCCTAGCCCGCCGACAATGCCCAGTTTGCGAGAAAACGATGACCCGCTGGACGGCTTTGATTTACCTTTCATGGTTCGGTTCTCAGGCGGTGGCTGCAGTGTGAATTGGGCGCGGAGATGCAGCGCCGGGCGCGTCTTCTGCTTCTTCATGTGGCTCTGATTTGGCAACCACAGCCGTCGCGATGCTGTTGCCAACGACGTTGGTGGCCGTCCTGGCCATATCAAGGAATTGGTCAATGCCAAGGATCAGCAAAATGCCGGCTTCGGGAAGATTGAACATGGGTAACGTAGCCGCCACCACGACCACCGAGGCACGGGCTACACCCGCCATTCCCTTGCTGGTGATCATCAGCGTCAGCAAGATGAGCAGTTGCTGTGTGAAGCTCAAGTCGATGTTGTAGGCCTGAGCAATGAACATGATGGCGAACGCTTGATACATCATCGAACCATCAAGATTGAATGAGTACCCCAGCGGAAGGACAAAGCTGGATACGCGCTTGGGCGCACCAAATTTCTCCAGCGCCTCCATGGTTTTCGGGTAAGCGGATTCGCTGCTGGCAGTGGAAAATGCGAGGAGGATGGGTTCGCGAATGAGCTTGCCCAAGGTAAGCACTGAACGACCCAAAAACAGGTAGCCGGCACCGAACAACACGCACCACAGAATCACAATGCCCAAGTAGAACTCGGCAATCAGTTTTCCGTAATCGACTATCAAGCCAAGCCCTTGCGTGGTAATAGCCGATGCGATGGCTGCGAATACTCCAATTGGCGCGAAGGCCATGACGAAGTCCGTGACCTTGAACATCACCTTGGCCAGCTCTTCAATGCTATCGACAATCCTTGTGTGACCCGCTCGCTTCACACCCGCCAAGGCAAACCCGAAGAACAACGAGAACACTACGATTTGCAGGATTTCGTTGTTGGCCATTGCTTCAGCAATGCTGCGAGGGAACACGTGACTGATGAAAACCTTGAGGCTGAAATCCCCAGTGTTGACCACCATGGGACTTGCCGCATGCTGGGCAACCTCCATGTTCAGTCCCGCACCGGGTTGGAACAGGTTGACCAGGCCCATGCCGATGGCCAGCGAGATCACCGAAGCGGTGACGAACCAGGCCATGGCTCTTAAGCCAATCCGGCCAACAGAGCGGGAGTTACCCATACTCGCGATGCCGCCGACCAAGGTCGCGAACACCAGAGGCGCGATGATCATCTTGATCATGCGTAAAAAGATATCGGTGACCATCGAGAAGTAAGAGGCGATCTCTTTGGCGCTTTGTTCGCTCCCTGCGAAATGGTGACACGCCCAACCGACAAGCACGCCTGAGGCGATGCCAATTGCGATCCGACGCGGAAGTTTATTTTTCTTCACGGAGCTTTCCTCAAGTGGTTTTTTTGCTTTTGTTACTTGGCAGGAGACAAGTGTCATTGGGTTGAAGCTCTCTGGCCTCGCTTCAACGTTTACGATTCTAGGGTCGGGTTTGATGCGTCGTGATGAGTAATCCCGATAGCCTCATGCGCTTTTGGAATAGTTTTCGAAACTGCTGCTTCGTCCTGACTGAGGCGCAGTACACTGCGCATTCGGAGCGTGAGGTGCCGGTATGCAAATCAAATGGTTGGATGATCTGTTAGCGATTTCCGAGTGGAAAAACTTTTCTCGTGCTGCGGAGGTACGGTGCGTGACCCAGTCAGCACTGTCGCGTCGCATACGGTCACTTGAGGAATGGGTCGGAGCAGAGTTGGTAGATCGCGGAACTTATCCCGTCCAGCTCACGCCTGCGGGGCGAAGTTTTTGTGAAGAGGGCCGCGAGGCATTGGCGGGGTTATTGAGGCTGCGTTCAGCCCTGCGAGAGGTTGAGCGAATGCCCGGGCGATCCATCCAGGTCACAGCTGGCCACAGCCTTTCAATGACGTTTCTGCCGAAATGGCTAACCCAATTTCAGCAGCACAATGAGCAGTTCAACGCCCGAGTCGTTGCCGCGAACATTCATGACGCCGTTATAGCCTTGGAGGAGGGGAGTTGCGATCTGATGATCGTCTACCACCATCCCTTGGCACCCATTCTTCTGGACCCGGAAAAATTCGGTTGCCTGACGCTGGGACATGACGCCTTTATTCCGTTGTGTGCCCCTGACAACAACGGGCAACCGCTGTATCGCTTGCCCGGCACCTCAGCCAAAGCAGTCCCTCACCTCGCCTATACGGCCACCACTTTTTTAGGTCGCGTAGCAGACATAGTCATCAAAAATGGCCCAAGTGTGAGTGTGCTGGAGCGGTGCTATGAGGCAGACATGGCGATGCTTTTGATGCGAATGGCGATAGAGGGGTATGGCGTGGCATGGTTGCCACAAAGCGCCGTCATCGACGAGCTTCAGCGAGGTCAGTTGGTAAAAGCGGGTGGTGATGAATGGAGTACGCGACTGGAGATCCGCTCCTACTGCTCCATCACCAATGAAAACCCTACGATGCGCAGCCTATGGAGAACCCTCGAAGGAGCTTCCCGTGATCTCCATGGCAAAATAGCCAATTGATCGAAGCTTCAAGGCTCGAAAACTATCCCTGTTTACTGCTCACGTGCCTTTGGGCTTGCGTCCGCGCGAGCCTGGCTTCACCGGTACGCTCTTCCCATACTCGCTCCACCATAACGCGAGTGCCTCCATCGTCGGCCCAAGGGCACGGGCCTTTGCCGTCATTTCATATTCGACGCGCGGGGGCACTTCCGCGAAGACTGTTCGCAATACCAGGCCATCGTTTTCGAGCTCACGAAGTTGCGCGGTCAGCATGTGTTGGGTGATGCCGCTGATCGCCTTGCGCAATTCTCCGAAACGATAGATTCGCTGGTTCAACAACCACATGATTTCCAGCTTCCACTTGCCTGAAAGCAGCGCAAATGCACGGCGCATTTCCTCGTGCATGTTGATCTGATCGTCGCCAATAGTCTGGTTTTCCATACTAAGCACCACTTTTTCATCCTACTTGTGGGTTTTCATGTTAGGCGACATCTTTGCCCTAAGTCGACGTAACAATACCTGCTTAGGAAAACCTGATGATCGAAAACTATGTTTATTGGATCAGCACGACGCTGTTGTCGCTGCTCTATTTCGCTTCTGCTTCCATGTACATCGCCAAGGGCGACTATGTTCGAAATGCACAGGCGGAGTTGGGCTATTCAGCGTCCCACCTGGTGCCTTTCATGATCGTGGTCAAGGTACTGGGTCCTGCCGCGATTCTGTGGCGCTTTAACGTGGCGCTCAGTGATCTTGCCTATGCCGGCATGTTTTATCACCTGCTGCTCTCCGCTTTAGCACACCTGGGTGTTCGCAAACCCAAAGGCTCTCTCCCGGCGGTCGTAGGACTCATCCTCTTGGTCGTCTCCTTCATGACACAAAACGCTGTTCGCGATCTTCCGTCGCCTTACGCACTGGCGACGGCAGTCATCCAAACGCCTCTTAAATAAAGGAGATTTATATGACTCGACTCAATGGAAAAGTTGCCATTATCACCGGAGCCGGTCGCGGCATCGGCCGAGCCACAGCGAAGCTTTTCGCGGAGGAAGGTGCGAAGGTGGCGGTCGTTTCACGCACGGCTGAAAATGTCGCTGCCGTTGTCGCTGAGATCCAGGCTACGGGTGGGATCGCCCTCGGAGTAGTCTGTGATATCGCCGACCCGGATCAAATCAAAGCTGCCGTAGAAAAGGTGGTGGCCGCGTATGGCCGGATCGATATTCTTGTGAACAATGCCTTCGACCCCTCGGTGGTTCTTTCATCGGTTCTCGATCTGTCGGCCGAGCAATTGCAACGCAATTTGGAAATGGGGCCTATTGCCTATCTGCGCACGATGCAAGCCTGTTACCCCCACCTCAAAGCCAGCGGGGAAGGTAGGGTCATTAACTTCGCCTCGCTGGCCGGTGTCATCGGCCTGCAGGGATACGCCCCTTACAACATGGCGAAGGAGGCGGTGCGTGCCTTGACTCGCTCGGCGGCAAGGGAGTGGGGGGCTGACAAGATCACTGTCAACAATGTCATGCCGGTCGCAGACACTTGGGGTACTGCGGCCGATGTGCCTGCGCCCACGAACGTACTTGGCCGTTATGGATCGCCCGAAGAGGACATCGCGCCGGTCGTGCTATTCCTCGCCAGCAAGGATGCACAATTCCTGACGGGATACAGCCTGACGCCGGACGGTGGCCAAATCATCGACAGCGCACGCTGACTGACACGTCCAACTTCCGAGCGCATGCTCAACCGAAACCACAAGACATGCCTCGGCGTGTCTTGTGGTTATTTTCAAGCGATGTTCGCCAATGCAGGAGACTCCCGCTTTGCTACGCGTGCTGCCAGTAATGCAAGAACGGCTGCCACGCCCAGCAAGGCTGCGCTCAACTCGAAGGTCGCTCGATAGCCGCTTGCGTCAAAGACCAGCCCGCCAATGGTTGCACCAGACGCAATGGCCAGTTGGATGATCGCCACCATTAAGCCGCCTCCCGCTTCAGCAGCGTCTGGTAACGTTCTTGCCAACCATGTCCACCATCCCACGGGCGCGGCAGTCGCAACCAGTCCCCAGAGGCCAAGCAAGACAGTCGTGGTGGACACCGAGCTACCGAATGAAACTAGCGCCAGTGCAATCACCGCCATCAAGATCGGGATGACGACGAGGGTTCGATGCAGGCCATTTTTCAAGAACGCTTCAATCAGAAAGGTTCCAGCGAGACCCGCCAGACCCAGGACGAGCAACATCAGCGACAGCATGGAAACACTGACGTGCGTGACCGTTTCAAGGAACGGGCGCAGATAGGTAAATAGCATGAACTGGCCCATGAAAAAGACACTGACTGCCACCATGCCTAACGCGACCGGTGTGCTTTTCATCAACCTGAAGACATTTCCAGTGCCTGAACCGCTTTGCGACTTCATCGCTGGAAGGCTAAACAAAAGCCAGACAGAGGCGACTACCGCGACCGGAATGACGCACAAGAATGCACCGCGCCAGCCGATCAAGGCGCCGAGAAAACTGCCCAACGGCGCTGCAATCACTGTCGCCAAAGCGTTGCCGCCGTTGACGATTGCCATGGCGCGAGTGATTTGGTCATCAGGCACCAAGCGCATGGCGGTTGCCGCCGACAATGACCAGAACCCACCTATCGCCACACCGATCAGCGCGCGGCCGATCATGAACACCCAGTAGTTCGGCGCGAACGCGACCACTGTTCCGGAAAGGATCATCAACAGTGTCAGTGAAAGGAGCAGCGGCTTACGCTCAACCCGCGTAGCCACCGATGCGATCAGAAGACTGGCGAACAAGGCAAACAGCCCCGAGACAGAGATTCCCTGGCCGGCTTGCCCCTCGGTGATATGCAGATCTGCGGCAATCGGTGTCAGCAGGCTGACGGGCATGAACTCCGACGCCACGAGCACGAAGGCGGCGAGCGACATGGCGAATACGGCGCCCCATGATTTATGGGGCTCTGGGAGGAGGTGATCAGTCATTGTTTGAATCCTGTATTACGCGAAGCGTCGCAACCCCGGGCACGGGGCTACGAGAGAACCGGTGCCCGGCTAAGGCACGATCGGGCTACTTCAGGTTGCTTTTGAAGAACGTGGTCAACTTGGCGAATGGAATGAGGTTGACTCGGTCGTAAAGATCCACGTGTCCGGCATCTGGAATGATGAGCAGCTCTTTAGGCTCGGCGGCTCGCTTGTAGGCATCCTCACTGAACTCGCGTGAGTGTGCCTGGGCACCGGAAATAAACAGCAGTGGGCGCGGGGAAATGCTCTCGATGTCATTGAACGGATAGAAGTTCATGAACTTCACGTTACTGGTCAGTGTCGGCATGGTGGTTGTCTGCGCCGATGCGCCGGGCGGAGTGACTTCCCCTCGCGGCGTGCGGTAGAAGTCGTAGAACTCGTCACCCACGGCGTTGCCGGTCAGCTTGAGTGGTGAACCGCTGGTATAGCGGGTCTGCCCACCCTGGAACTCCACATCGCGCTGTTGCGCCGCTTCGCGAATGATCTGCTGGCGTTGTTCAGCCGTTACGCCGTGCTTGAGGCCATTACGATTGGCCGCACCCATGTCGTACATGCTGACGGTGGCGATGGCCTTCAAACGCGGATCGATCTTGGCCGCACTGATAGCGAAGCTGCCACTGCCGCAGATGCCGAGGACGCCGACTCGCTCACGGTCGACAATCGGTCGAGTGCCGAGAAAATCGACAGCAGCACTGAAGTCTTCCGCGTAGATATCTGGCGAGACTGCATGGCGAGGCGTGCCCTCGCTTTCGCCCCAGAAGGACAAGTCCAGCGACAATGTGACAAATCCTTGTTCGGCCATTTTGGTGGCATACAAGTTTGCGCTCTGCTCCTTCACCGCCCCCATGGGATGGCCGACGATGATGGCCGCGTTCCTGGATTTGGGGTCGAGGTCTTTCGGGGTGAACAGGTTGCCCGCCACCTTCATGCCGTATTGATTCTTGAAGGTGACCTTTTCTACGGTCACCTTGTCGCTTTTGTAGAAGTTGTCCGCACCGTTTGACATATCGGCTCCCATTGAAGAAAACGAGGTAACGAGAAGCCCCAGGGCAAGCAAAATTCCTTTCACTGGATATTCCTTTCGATTGAATAGTTGTCGGCTGGAGTTTTTTGACCCGGCGTTTAGTCAGCCAGGTCGGGAGGGTTGATCAAGAAGCGATATGACGTCATGGGCAATTCCTCAATGAGTTTGTCGGATGAACATTCTCCCGTGCTGCCCCAACTCCCTGTAGTGCATTGCGCTGGATTACTTGCCTGATTCTATGAGTCTCTGTTTTTTTGCAGGACGGTCGTGTGCTGGCGAGATACAGTTCAGCGAGAGGTACGAGATGAACATGACGACCCAACACGCAACCGCCACATCGCCCCAGGAAGCGCTTGCCCAAGTCATTGGTACGCAGGTTTCCAGACCAGGGGATTTCGGAACGCCCATTGCGGGCCTCGGCTTCTTCAGGCGCGAACATCCATCG
Source organism: Pseudomonas lyxosi (assembly GCF_047758685.1). NCBI lineage: Bacteria > Pseudomonadati > Pseudomonadota > Gammaproteobacteria > Pseudomonadales > Pseudomonadaceae > Pseudomonas > Pseudomonas lyxosi. The sequence goes on along the minus strand of NZ_CP180481.1, from coordinate 5,280,164 downwards.
CCGCCCGTCGTCTGCATGGTCGAGCCAAGCATCATCATTGTCGCCCGGGGGGAGAAGCAGCTCTGGGTGGGGGGCGAGGGTTACCCGTATGGCACGTCACGTTTTCTGATCACCTCATTGGACTTGCCTGCCAATTCAGAAGTGCTGGCAGCAAGCCCGGAACAGCCATGCCTGGGGCTGACTTTGAAACTCGATCTGCGCATGCTGGCAGAGCTGATAGCGCAAAGCGATCTGCCGCCAACCCGTGATCGTTCAGTTGCGAAGGGGGTAGGAATTGGTTCAGTGACCCCTGCAATGCTGGCGTCATTCGGGCGCTTATTGGCACTGCTCGATGAGCCGGAGTCCATCCCCGTTCTCGCCCCCTTGATCCAGCGCGAGATTCACTACCGTCTCTTGCAGAGTGATCAGGCGAGCCGGCTTCGACAAATAACTTCTGTCGATGGACAAGGTTATCGGATCGCCAAAGCCATCGATTGGTTGAAGTTGAATTACACCTCGGCGCTTCGCGTCGAGGAGCTTGCGGCCCGAGTGCAGATGAGCACTCCGACCTTTCACCACCACTTCCGCCAACTCACCACAATGAGCCCCTTGCAATACCAGAAATGGCTGCGACTGAACGAGGCAAGGCGTTTGATGCTCAATGAACATCAGGACGTATCCAGTGCGGCTTACAAGGTCGGATATGAAAGTCCGTCCCAGTTCAGCCGCGAATACAGCCGTCTGTATGGCGTACCCCCCAAGCGGGATATTGCGGTGTTGCGCGGCAACGCCAATGGCACTGCAACGCGAAAGCAGTCATGAGAAATCAATGGGGGCACCGTGACAGATTCACATTCATGGAATGCATTATCGCGGTGATTGAGCGCTACCTGCCGATGACAATCGATTGCCAGGAGGCGGGAACACGGTGAGTAAATAAATTTGTCCCCTTTTCTCCGCAAAGTAGGAAAATCAAAGCGGCGCCAGAACAACGTCGAACAGTCGACCAATCGAAAAGAATCGAAGTCATGCAAGCACATACCTACCAACTGCTGGAAGTCGCCAACGGCAAACCGATCAAGCTCTGGACCGAAGGCGTCCCGGTAGAAAACGAAGCCAGACAGCAATTGATGAACACCGCCAAGATGCCGTTCATCTTCAAGCATCTGGCCGTGATGCCCGATGTACACCTGGGCAAGGGCTCGACCATCGGCAGCGTGATTCCCACGGTTGGCGCGATCATTCCGGCCGCCGTCGGAGTAGATATTGGTTGCGGGATGATCGCCGCGTGCACGTCGCTGACCGCCAGCGATTTGCCGGACAACCTGCATGGCTTGCGCTGCGCGATCGAGAAAGCGGTGCCCCATGGCCGCACCATTGGGCGCGGCGTTCGGGACAAGGGCGCCTGGGACAGCGTTCCGCATCAGGCGGACCGGGCCTGGGCGGCAATGGACTCGCGGTTCAAGGCGATCACCGGCAAGTACCCGAAACTCGCCAACACCAATAACCGTGGGCACTTGGGCACGCTGGGCAGCGGGAACCACTTCATCGAGGTGTGCCTGGATGAAACCGACCGGGTCTGGTTCATGCTGCACAGCGGTTCCCGTGGCGTCGGCAACGCTATCGGCAACCTGTTCATTCAGTTGGCTCAGGCGGATATGCGTCAGCACCTCGCCAATTTGCCGGACCGTGACCTGGCTTACTTTAAAGAGGGCAGCCGGCACTTCAATGACTACGTCGAAGCGGTCGGCTGGGCTCAGGACTTCGCCAGGCAGAACCGCACATTGATGATGCAAGCGGTGATTCAGGCGACCCGGAAAGTGATCAACAAGCCTTTTGAGGTTGCGCTGGAAGCGGTGAACTGCCACCACAACTACGTGCAGAAAGAGCGCCATTTTGGTCAGGAAATTCTGGTCACCCGCAAAGGCGCGGTATCGGCCAGGAAGGGCGAGCTGGGGATTATTCCGGGCTCGATGGGCGCCAAAAGCTTCATCGTCCGCGGGCTGGGTAACGAGGATTCATTCTGTTCCTGCAGTCACGGCGCCGGTCGCACCATGAGTCGTACCAAGGCGAAAAGCGTGTTTACCGTCGAAGATCAGATCCGTGCCACCGCCCACGTGGAGTGCCGCAAGGACGCTGCCGTCATCGATGAAATTCCGATGGCCTACAAGGACATCGACGACGTCATGCACGCCCAGCGCGAGCTGGTTGAAGTGCTGCACACCTTGCGTCAGTTGGTGTGCGTAAAGGGATAGGGGAAATGGGCACGGGTATGCCTTGCACTACCTCACCGCATAGAACTTGCGCACATACCGCGTACTTTTCCACGCGCACGGTGCCCCTAGCGGCACAAACACGCTGTCGCCGGTGTTGACCTCCACGCTCGTTCCATCAGGCGTCAGCAGGGTGACGCTGCCTTCGATCAGGTTCATCAGCTCATGGAGTTTGTGGGGCCGGCCGTGACGCTCATACGGTGTCGAATCCCAAACACCGACGCGCAGTTGGGTAGCGTCGTCTTCGAAGGCATTGTGTGACCGGCACTGCGGCGTCGGCCCGATCAAAATCTGCGGTTCCGGTGCGGCCGAAGGCGAGAGCATGTCCAGCGGGTCGAGCGCGGTCAGGCCGGGTGTCGGCTGTGCGCTGGGGCTGGTGACGGCACAAAAGGCCCAGCACGTATCCGTTTGAGCCTGGAGTCGCAGCGCTGTGCCGCGACCGATCACGGCACTGGCCCCGACACCCAATTCCAGTGTCTGCGTTTCGGAATGCAGCACGACGTGGCCGGCGTGGACCACGATCACTTCGGTGTGTGGAAAATCATCACTATCGAGCGTTCCGCTGGTGTGCACGATGCCCGCTGACACGCCGTCCGGGCCGTTGTAGGCCACCTGGCGTCCGTCCTTGAACGGATCGAAAGCCCCCAAAGACGCTGCTGTAAAAGACGTGGTAACGCGGCTGCCGTCGGCGCGAGCCAACAGCAGAACGGTAGGTTCAGACATATGGGTGACACTCCATAAAAAAGGACTGTGGGGACAGCGATCAGCCAATGGCTTGAGTCACCACAGCGAACTGCTGGACGCCATTGGCTGTTTGCGGTGGCGTGCCTTTGGCCATTTGCGCCACGGTATCGACCGGCTTCAAACCCGCCGACTCCAGCCATTCGGCCAGGCCGCTGTCTGCCGGAATGTCGATGCGCACGAAGGCGTCCGGTACTTGCGCCAACAACACCGCGATCAGGTGTTTGGCCTGTTCGAGGTTTTCGGCGACCACCGGGCCGATGCAACGACCACGGCCGAAGGGGCGCAGCAAGGCGAAGGCGCGTAACTGGCCGTCGCGTTCGATCCCCACCGAATGCTCGACCACCTCAAATAGATCCGCGAGCACCGCTTCGCGATCCAGCCCGCTGCCGGCGTTGGCCAAAGCCAGTACGCGAGCCTGATCAGCCGAGTTCAGCACACGGCACTGTTCGCCGTCCGCCAGTGCGGCGGGTGCAGGTGCATTGACGTTGCCCTGATGCTGCTGAATCCGGCCGAATTCGACAAAGCCCTGGCTGGCGTAAAGCGGTGCGCCGGCCAGTGTGGCGTTGAGCATGGGAGTGCGTGACTGGCAGGCATCCAGCGCCTGTTCCATGAGCTTGCGGCCGATGCCCTTGCCTTGATAGTCATCACTGACGATCACCAGGCCAATAGTGGTGAAGCCACCCTGGGGGCAGGCGAATGCCGTGCCGATCAGACGCTCGCCATCCAGCACCACAAAGCCGTCGCTGACCCGTTGCAGCATCGCCCAGTCGTCCAGGCGATGGGGCCACTTCAACTGCACGGACAAGGCGTGGGCCGAGGGCAGGTCGGCGGCCGTCATCGGCCGATAGACATAAGCAGGTTGTTGCAAGGCGGACATGGCGAGTCTCCGTTGGACAATGTGCGCAAGCGACCGGATTTCCAGTGCGATGGTGCCTGTATCCCATCTGTGCGAAGGCCTGACAAGGGGGGCTGGAGCATTCGGCAGATTCCGCAACCCCGAGGCCGACAGACCACACTTCCTACTTAAATGCACCGCAAGGTCGGCAGCAAATGCCAGGGCTTTTTTTCTACGATGGAGACCTGAGTTCACGACGCGTCGTCCCTTATTTGGAGTGCTCCATGGATAGCTTCGATCCCCGCCTTATCGCTGTGCGCAGCGCTCACTTCATTGCTGGAAAGTACCGCGACGCACAACCCGGGCTTGAGGTGGTGCGCCCCTCTGACGGCCAGGTCTATGCCCAGTTGCCAATCGCCGATGCCGACCTGGTGGATGAAGCGGTCACTGATGCCTGGCAGGCGTTCAACCGCAGTGACTGGGCCAGTCGTCCACCCCGGGAGCGGGCGCGGGTGATGCGCCGCTGGGCCGATCTGATCGAGGCGGACGCCGCCATCCTGGCACCGCTGGAAGCCGTGGGCTCGACGCGTCCTCATAAAGATGTGATCGCCTGGGATATTCCTTATGTCGCCGAAGGCATTCGCTTCTTCGCCGAACTGGCGGACAAGCATGGCGGCCACGTGGCGGCGACCCAGACCGATCGACTGGGCATGCAGATCGCCGAACCTTACGGCGTCATTGCCGCCATCGCACCGTGGAATTTCCCCTTGAGCATGGCGTCCTGGAAAGTCGCCCCGGCGTTGGCCGCCGGTAATGCCGTGGTGCTCAAACCGTCGGAGCTGACGCCGTTCTCCAGCCTGCGCTTTGCCGAACTGGCGCTGCAGGCGGGCATTCCGGCGGGGATTTTCAACGTCATTCAGGGCGATGGCCGCATCACCGGTGACGCGTTGTGTCGGCATCCGCGCGTGGCCAAGGTGACGTTCACCGGGTCCACGGCGACCGGGTCGAGCATCATGTCGACCTGTGCGCTGGTGGGGCCGAAACCGGTGACACTGGAACTCGGCGGCAAGAGCCCGCAACTGGTATTCGCCGACGTACCGGACATCGCCAAAACCGCGCGAACCGTGGCGCTGGCCATCACCGGTAACGCCGGGCAGGTGTGCGTGTCCGGCTCGCGGTTGTTGATCCAGCGCTCGATCATGGAACCGTTTATCGCGCATTTGCAGGCGTATTTCGAGGAACTGCGCCCGGGGCCGACCTGGTCATCCGAGAGCACGTTGTCGCCGATCATTTCCCGACTGCAAGCCAGCCGCATCGACGGTATCGTCCAACGCTCGCGCCAGGCTGGTGCTGAAGTGCTGACCGGCGGCGGATTATTTGAAGGTCTGGGCGGTGCTTATTACCAACCAACCTTGTTGGCGGGTCTGGACAATGACAACCCGGCCATTTGCGAAGAAATCTTCGGCCCGGTGCTGACGGTGCAGGCTTTCGATGATGAAGAGCAGGCGCTGAGCCTGGCCGCGCACGCCACCTACGGCTTGGCGGCGGGCATACACACCGCCGATATCAATCGCGCCCTGCGTCTGGTCCGGCGGCTGGAGGCGGGGACCGTTTGGGTCAACCGTTACGGGCGCAGCAACGACTACATCCTGCCGACCGGCGGCTACAAACGCTCCGGCATCGGCAAGGACCTGGGGCGCGAAGCGTTCGAAGCCAATTTACGCTTCAAGAGTGTGCTGATCGATATCGTGCAGTAACACACAGCACGCCATCTGTAGCAGCTGCCGAGCCTGCGAGGCTGCGTTCGGCTGCGAAGCAGTCGTCAACCGTGATGACATGGTTTACCTGACACACCGAGGTGCATGATTTCACGACTGCTGCGCAGCCGAACGCAGCCTCGCAGGCTCGGCAGCTGCTACATGAGTGAAGTTTCAAACCGCACCCCAACGGGCGCTTCCGCAAGGAAGCGCCCGTTTTCGTTCAGCCCGGCGCAGGTTCTGCGGCAGATCGGTGCGTGATCGGCCCTTGTAGGGCGATAAAGGCCCATTAGAGCGCATAAATACGGGGTTTGCCCAAGGCTTGTGCGCGCCGCAAAGTCTGCTGAGGGCGGGTGTTAAAACGGTGGTTTGTATCAAGCGAAGGTCGCTTTTAACGCCATCTGCTGATTTCACAGTGTTGTAATGACGGTGTGCTGCAGCGTTGCATCACAGCTTCGGAAACGGAGCGAATGCTTGTCACGCCATGACCTCAACGAACTTCAGGACCGCACTCAATGAGCTTTCTTCGCCCCAAATTCATTACGTTCGACTGCTACGGTACGCTGACCAATTTCCACATGGGCACGATGACTCGCGAACTGTTCGCCGATCGCGTGAAGCCCGAGCAGATGGATCAGTTCGTCAAGGACTTCTCGGCCTACCGCCTGGACCAGGTCATGGGTGACTGGATGCCCTATGACGAGATTCTCAAGACCGCACTGGCGCGGACCTGCAAGCGCTGGGGCATCGAGTACCGTGACGAAGGTCAGCTGTATTACGACGCCGTGCCGACCTGGGGCCCGCACCCCGATGTACCGGCCGGCCTGTCGAAAATCGCCGACAAGATCCCGTTGGTGATTTTCTCCAACGCCAGCGACAGCCAGATCATGTCCAACGTCGACAAGCTCGGCGCGCCGTTCCACAAGGTTTTTACCGCCGAACAGGCCCAGGCCTACAAGCCGCGTCTGGCGGCGTTCGAGTACATGCTCGACAACCTCAACTGCGGGCCGGAAGACATCTTGCATGTGTCTTCCAGCTTCCGTTACGACCTGATGCCGGCCCACGACATGAAGATCAAGAACAAGGCCTTCGTCGCCCGTGGTCACGAAGTCCCGGGCAATGCCTTCTACGGCTACCAGCAGATCACCGACATCGGCGGGCTGGCGGCGCTGGTGGGTCTCTGAGTCGAACGGTAACGGTGCTCTTCAACGCATTCTTTTTTTGGCAAAGGCGGGTTAGACATGGGCAGTGAATCCTACTGGCTCGACACCGCACCGGCGTTCAGCGGTGCTCAGCTCGGCGCATTGCCCGGGCAGGTCGACGTGGCCATCGTCGGTGGTGGTTTCACCGGCCTGGCGGCGGCCCGGGCGTTGGCCTTGAAGGGCGCCAGTGTGGTGGTGCTCGAGGCCGGAAGGGTCATCGGTGAAGCGTCCGGGCGCAATGGCGGCCAGTGCAACACCGGGGTTGCCCAGGACTACGCCGGGCTCAGCGCCAGCCTCGGAGCCGACAAGGCTCGGGCCTATTACCAGGCCTACGAAAGCGCGGTGCAGAGCGTGGTGTCGTTGGTGGAACAGGAGCAGATCGCCTGCGACCTGATTCGTAACGGCAAGCTCAAACTGGCGGCCAAGCCGATGCACTACGAGGGCCTGGCGCGGACCTGCGACCTGATTCGCAAGGAAGTCGATGCCGACGTCGAATTGCTGTCCGCGGAGCAGACCCGTGCGGAAGTCAATTCCGCCCAGTTCCACGGTGGCTTGCTGCAGCGCAACGGCGTGCAGATGCATGTCGGGCGCTTCGGTGTCGGTCTGGCCGAGGCGGCGGCTCGCCACGGTGCGTTGATCCATCAAGGCACCTCGGTTGTGGACTGGAAAGCCCAGGCCGGCGGCTATCAGGTCAACACCAGCAAAGGATCGCTGCACGCCGGTCAGGTATTGCTCGCCACGGGCGCCTGTCAGCATGGTGGTTTGGGCTGGTATCGGCGGCGGATCGTGCCGGTGGGCAGTTTCGTGATTGCCACCGAAGTCCTTCCACCGTCGCTGATCGAGCAGTTGTTGCCGGGCCGCCGCGCCTATGTCACCAGCCGCATGATCGGTAACTACTTCCGCCTCACCCCGGACAATCGCCTGCTGTTTGGCGGCCGTGCGCGGTTCGCCATGTCGGACAGCGTCAATGACGCTAAAAGCGGCAAGGTGCTGCAAGCGGCGATGGTGCAGATGTTCCCGCAGTTGGCCAACGTGAAGATCGACTACTGCTGGGGCGGGCTGGTGGATATGACCTCCGACCGCTTGCCCCGTGCCGGTCAGCACGGCGGGATTTATCACTCCATGGGCTACAGCGGCCACGGGGTGCAGATGTCGGTGCACATGGGCCAGGTCATGGCCGATGTCATGGCCGGCAACGTCGAAGCCAACCCTTGGCGTGAACTCGAATGGCCGGCGATTCCAGGCCATTTCGGCAAACCGTGGTTCCTGCCGTTCGTAGGTGCCTATTACCGCTTCCAGGATTATTTGCATTGAGTTGATGTTGTGGCGTCACCGTCGTTTGCGTTTCAACGCTCCGGACAACCCGAGCCTTCTCATTATCGACAGGTACAACTGATATGACTGACAAAAAGATCGACTCTCAACTGATCTCCGGCCAAGAAAGCCTGCGAGTCTTTGAAGGCCTCAATCGCGGCATGTCGCGCCGTAATGCCTTGCAAATGCTCGGCGTGGCGGGTGTCGCCGCAGCGGGCGCCGGCAGCCTGTTCGGCGCCGCCGGTAAACTGTTCGCCGAAGAAGCCGCCACCCCCGGCAAAGGTAAACCGGGCGGGCGGATTCGCGTCGCCGGCATGTCCAGTTCTACCGCCGATACCCTGGACCCGGCCAAAGGCGCGTTGTCGACCGACTACGTGCGCCATTTCATGTTCTACAACGGCCTGACCCGTTTCGACGCCCACTTGGTGCCGCAACTGGAGCTGGCCGAGCGCATCGACAACACCGACGCCACGCTGTGGACCATCACCCTGCGCAAGGACGTGACCTTCCACAACGGCAAAACCCTAAGCGCCGCCGACGTGGTGTATTCGCTGTCGCGCCACAAGGATCCACTGACCGGTTCCAAGGTCATGCCGCTGATGGCGCAGTTCGAAGAAATCAAAGCCACCGGCCCCAACGAAGTGCAAATCCGTCTGAGCGCGCCGAACGCCGAGCTACCGTCGATCCTCGCCGTGTCGCACCTGATGATCGTTCCGGAAGGCACCACCGATTTCAACCAGGGCATCGGCACCGGGCCGTTCAAGGTCAAGGAATTCAAACCGGGCGTGCGCTCGATTGCCGCGCGCAATACCGGCTACTGGAAACCGGGCCTGCCGTACCTGGACGAAATCGAGTTCATTGCCATTGCCGACGAACCGTCGCGGGTCAACGCGCTGTTGTCGGGCGACGTACACATGATCAACGAGGTCAACCCGCGCTCAACCACGCGCATCAAGGCCAGCCCCAAGCACCGGGTCGTCGATGCGCCATCGGGCAACTACACCGACCTGATCATCCGCCAGGACCAGATGCCGGGCAAAAGCGCCGAATTCACTCAGGCCATGAAGCACCTGCTGGACCGTGAACAGGTTAAATCCGCAGTGTTCCGGGGCTTTGCCGTGGTCGGTAACGACCATCCGATTTCCCCCGGTTCGCGTTACTACAACGCCGACCTGCCGCAACGGGTCTACGACCCGGAAAAAGCCAAGTTCCTGCTGAAGAAGGCCGGCATGGAAAGCATCACCATGCCGCTGGTCGCATCGCCGGCCGCCACCGGTTCGGTGGACATCGCGGTGCTGTTGCAGCAGTCGGCGAAACAGGCCGGGCTCAAGCTCGACGTCAATCGCCTGCCGAGCGATGGCTACTGGTCCAACCACTGGATGAAGCACCCGCTGAGCTTCGGCAACATCAACCCGCGGCCGAACGCCGACGTGATGTTCTCGCAGTTCTTCCAGTCGAAAGCGCCGTGGAACGAATCGGGCTGGCAGAACGATCAGTTCGATCAGCTGCTGATGCTTGCCCGAGGTGAAACCGACGACGCCAAGCGCACCAAGATGTACGCCGACATGCAGACCCTGGTGCATGACCACAGCGGTATCGGCGTGCCGGTGTTCATCAGCAACATCGACGGTGTCGACCAGCGCATCAAAGGCTACGGCAGCAACCCACTGGGCGGTTTCATGGGCTACATGTTCGCCGAGCAGGTCTGGCTGGACGCTTGATGAGCGGTGATTGAAGCGACGGGGACATTGCATGAGGGTAGGGCGATGAATAGCAACACACTGTGGTTGATCGGCCGGCGCCTGGGCGCCGCGATCGTGACCTTGTTGATCGTGTCCATGGTCGTGTTTGCGATCACGGCGGTACTGCCGGGGGACGCGGCGCAACAATCGCTCGGGCAGTTCGCCACGCCGGAACAGGTGGCGGCGTTGCGCCTGAAACTGGGGCTGGATCAGCCCGGTGTGTTGCGTTACCTGCACTGGTTGATGAACCTGCTGAGCGGCGACATGGGCCAGTCGGTCTCCAACGCCATGCCGGTCAGCGAGTTGATGGCCGGGCGGGTGCCCAACACCCTGATGCTGGCGGCCGCCACGGCGCTGGTGTCAGTGCCGGTGGCGTTGATTCTGGGCATTGGCTCGGCGATGGGTCGCGGCGGGCGCATTGACAGCTTCCTGAGCTTCTTCACCCTGGCCATGGTCGCCGTGCCGGAGTTTCTGGTGGCAACCCTGGCGGTGCTGATTTTTGCGGTGAACCTGGGTTGGTTGTCGGCGCTGTCGTACGCCAGCGACATCACCTCACCCTGGCAATTCATGCGCACTTACGCCTTGCCGGTGATGACGCTGTGCTGCGTGATTGTCGCGCAAATGGCGCGCATGACCCGGGCGGCGGTGATCGATCAACTGGACAGTCCCTACGTGGAAATGGCCCGGCTCAAAGGCGTGAGCCCGATGCGGATCGTGCTGCGCCATGCCTTGCCCAATGCCATCGGGCCGATCGCCAATGCCATCGCCCTGAGTCTTTCCTACCTGTTGGGCGGGGTGGTGATCGTCGAGACGATCTTCAACTACCCCGGCATCGCCAGCCTGATGGTCGATGCGGTGACCAACCGCGACATGGCGCTGGTCCAGGCCTGCACCATGCTGTTTTGCACGGCGTACCTGGGGTTGGTGCTGATTGCCGACCTGTGCGCGATTCTGTCCAATCCGAGGCTGAGAAACCAATGAACAATCTCATTGTGAAATCGACGCCTGCGACCCCCGACCTGTCGGTTGGCAAGGTGTCTCATGGCCCGGCCTGGCTGGGTCTGATCGGGGCTGCGATGTGCGTTATCTGGTTGCTGGTGGCGATATTCGGCCCCTGGCTGGCGCCGCACCCGGTGGGCGAAGTGGTCTCTGACAATGTCTTCGACAGCATCAGCGCCGTTTACCCGTTCGGTACCGATTACCTGGGTCGCGACATGCTCAGCCGCATCCTCGTCGGCGCACGCTTCACTGTCGGCCTGGCGTTGGTCGCGGCCGTGTTGGCCAGCGGTCTGGGCACCAGTTGTGCGCTGCTGTCGGTGGTGTCGCCGAAGTGGCTGGACGAGGTGATCAGTCGCTTGATGGACGCCTTCATCTCGATCCCGAGCAAGATGCTGGCGTTGATCATGGTCTCGGCCTTCGGCTCCTCGGTGACCTTGCTGATCTGCACCGCGGTGCTGAGCTTCACGCCCGGCGCGTTCCGCATCGCCCGCAGCATGGCGGTGAACATCGAAGCCCTGGAGTACGTGCAAGTGGCCCGTACCCGCGGTGAACGTCGGCTGTACATCGCGTGCGTGGAGATCCTGCCGAACATGCTCAACCCGGTGCTGACGGACCTGGGGCTGCGTTTCGGTTTCATCGTGTTGCTGCTCAGCGGCATGAGCTTCCTCGGTCTGGGGGTTCAACCACCGGATGCCGACCTCGGCTCACTGGTGCGCGAAAACATCGGCGGTCTCAATCAGGGCGCGCCGGCCATCGTGATTCCGGCCCTGGCCATCGGCACCCTGACCATCGGTGTGAATCTGTTTATCGACCGCCTGTCTTCGCGACGTAGTCGACGTTCGGGAGGCCATTGAAATGAGTGAATTGATTCGAGTCGAAAACCTGCGCGTGGTCGCTTGCGGTGAGCGCGGCGAGGTAGAAATCGTCAAGGGCGTGAGTTTCTCCCTGGCCAAAGGTGAAGTGCTGGCATTGATCGGCGAGTCCGGTTCGGGCAAGACCACTATCGCTCTGGCGCTGCTCGGTTACGCCCGGCGCGGTTGTCGCCTGGCGTCCGGCGTGGTGCAGATCGGCGAGCACGACATGCTCGCGTTGAGCGAAAGCGAGCTGCAAGGCCTGCGTGGCAACCGCGTGTCCTATATCGCCCAGAGTGCGGCGGCGGCGTTCAACCCGGCGAAAAAACTCATCGATCAAGTGGTGGAGGGCGCATTGATTCATGGCCTGGGCAGCCGGGCCGTGCTCGAAGCCAAGGCCATCGAGCTGTTCCGCGACCTCGCGCTGCCGGACCCCGATCGCATCGGCCAGCGTTACCCCCATCAAGTCTCCGGCGGGCAACTGCAACGGGTCATGGCGGCCATGGCGCTGATCAGCGATCCGCTGCTGGTGGTGCTCGACGAGCCGACCACGGCACTCGATGTGACGACCCAGATCGATGTTCTGCGTGCCTTCAAACGGGTGGTGCGCGAACGTGGGGCGACGGCGGTTTACGTGTCCCACGACCTCGCGGTGGTCGCGCAGATGGCCGATCAGATTGTGGTGCTCAACGGCGGCGAAATTTTCGAACAAAGCGCCACTGCGCCGTTACTCAAAGGCCCGGCCCATGAATACACCCGCAGCCTGCTGGCGGCGGCGCGGCCGGACACGACGATTCGCCCGCCCTGCGATGTGGCGCAAGACACGCCATTGCTGACCATCCAGGGCCTGACCGCCGGTTACGGCAACAAGAACCTGCACGGCATGCCGTCGATTCGGGTGCTGGAAGACATCGACCTGACCGTGCGCCGGGGCCAGGCTATTGGCGTGATCGGTGAGTCGGGCTCGGGTAAATCGACCCTGGCGCGGGTGGTGGCGGGGTTGCTGACCCCGGCGCTCGGCGGGCTGACCTTCGATGGTCAACCGCTGGGCGGCAGCCTGTCCGAGCGCACCGCCGAACAGTTCCGCCGCATTCAAATGGTCTTCCAGAACGCCGACACTGCGCTCAATCCGATGCACAGCGTCAGCACCATTCTGAGCCGGCCGCTGAAGATGTATTTCGGTCTCAAAGGCGCCGCATTGCGCGAGCGCATCGGCGAGCTGCTAGATCTCGTTCGTTTGCCGCGCACGATGGCTGAACGGCGTCCGAATGAACTGTCCGGCGGGCAAAAGCAGCGGGTCAACCTGGCCCGGGCCCTGGCGGCCAAACCGGATCTGATTCTGTGCGATGAGGTGACCTCGGCGCTCGACACCGTGGTCGGCGCGGCGATTCTCGAACTCCTGCGCGACCTGCGTCAGGAACTGGGGGTTTCGTACCTGTTCATCAGTCACGACATCTCCACCGTCCGCGCGCTGTGCGATGACATTGTGGTGATGTACAGCGGCCACAAGGTTCAGGCGGGCACTCGTCAATCGTTCGCCCAGGCACCGTTTCATCCTTACACCGACCTGTTGATCCATTCGGTGCCGGAGCTGCGTCAGGGCTGGCTGGAGAACTGCGGCACCACTTGCGGCGAACTGCCGCCGATCGGCGCCAAGGCCAACGTGCCGGAGCTGTGTACCTTTCTCAATCGGTGCCCGGTGCGGGTCGACGGCCTGTGCAATCGCACCGCGCCGAACCGCCGGACCATCGCCGGTGGCAGCGAAATCCTATGCCACCACGACACCGCCGAGCTGCTGAAAACCCAGCAGGATTTGAACATCATGACCCAGGGAGCCTACGCATGAAGGGGCGATTTGTGAGGCTGGCCGAGCAGGGCCGGCCGACCGTCAATTTGAAGGTGGACGGCGCACCCATCGAGGCGTTGCAGGGCGACACCCTGATGGTTGCGTTGCTGACCCAGGGCTCGGCGTTGCGCCAGTCGGAATTCGATTCGGGCCGCCGCGCCGGTTTTTGTTTGATGGGCGCCTGCCAGGATTGCTGGGTCTGGACTCGCAGTGGCGAACGCCTGCGTGCCTGTTCCAACGAAGTCCGTGAAGGGCTGGACATCGTCACCACACAACCGGAGGCGACATGGCCACTGCACGGCTGAGCTCTAATAAAGTCGTTATTGTCGGCGCCGGGCCGGCCGGGATTCGCTGTGCTGAAACCCTGCTGGCCGCGGGTTTAAAGCCGATCCTGATCGATGAAAATCGCCGGGATGGCGGGCAGATCTACCGTCGCCAGCCGGAAGGTTTTACCCGCGATTACGCCACGCTATACGGCACCGAAGCCGCCAAGGCCCGGGACCTGCACCAAAGCTTCGATCGCTTGCGCGGGTCGATCGACTACCGACCGGACACGCTGGTGTGGAACCTCACACCGGGGCAATTGTGCTGTGTGAAACAGGGCAAGCATACGACGGTGGATTACGACGCGTTGATCCTCTGCACCGGCGCCACCGATCGCTTGATGCCAATCGAAGGCTGGCAACTGGCGGGCACCTACAGCCTTGGCGGGGCGCAGATCGCGCTCAAATCCCAGGCGGTTTCCATCGGTCACAGCGTGGTGTTCATGGGCAGCGGGCCCTTGCTCTATCTGGTCGCCAGTCAATACGTCAAGGCCGGCGCCAACGTGGCGGCAGTGCTCGATACCTCGCCGCTGAGCAAACGCATCCTTGCCATGCCCAAACTGCTGGCGCGTCCCGGATTACTGTTCATCGGAATGAAACTCTTTGCGCAGTTGTATCAGGCGAAGATCCCGGTACATCTTGGGATCAAACCTCAGCAAGTGCTGGGTGACGCGGCGAGCGGTGTCAGTGGCGTGCGGGTCAGTACGGCGCGCGGGGAAACCCTGACGGTCAATTGCGATGCCGTGGCGCTGGGTTATCACCTGCGTCCGGAAACGCAATTGGCCGACCTGGCCGGTTGTCGCCTGCGTTTCGATGAGGCGTCCAGCCAATGGTTGCTGGCGGTTGATGAAGACGGCCGAACCTCGGTCAGTGGTGTGTACGCGGCCGGGGACGGCTCGAAGATTCGTGGCGCGGACGCCGCTGAACACGCCGGAAGGCTGGTCGCCATGGCACTGCTGGAGGATCTGCACCAATCGGTGAATGCCGGGTTGCGCGACGAACAACGCCACGCGCTGGCGGTGATGGATCAGTTTCGCCTGGGGCTGGCCCAGGCGTTTCCTTGGCCGTCGGCGCAAGCCAAAGCCTTGCCGGATACCGCCATCGTTTGTCGTTGCGAGATGATCAGCGCCGGGGAGTTGCGCCGCACCGTCAGCGAAAAGGGTGCCTGCGAAGTTAATCGGGCCAAGGCGTTCAGCCGGGTCGGCATGGGCCGTTGCCAGGGCCGTTATTGCTCCCAGGCCGGGGCCGAGGTGATTGCAGCCGCCGCTGGCGTCAGCGTGCAACAGGTCGGCCGACAGCGCGGTCAGGCGCCGGTCAAACCCCTTTCGATGCTCACCGAGGAGGTGTCGCCATGACGGTTCACAAAGCCGATGTCGTGATTGTCGGCGGCGGCCTGATGGGCTCGGCGGCGGCGTTTTTTCTGCGTCAGCGCGGTCAGTCGGTGATCCTGCTGGAGCGCGACCAGATTGGTCAGTACGCCAGCGGCGTGAACTTCGGCAACGTACGGCGCCAGGGCCGGTTCCTTGGGCAACTGGCGTTGGCCAACCGTTCGTGGGCGCTGTGGAAGTGCTTGCCGGAGTTGATCGACGACGACCTCGAATTCATCGCCAGCGGGCACATGCGTGTGTGCTACCGCGAAGACGAAATCCCTGAGCTGGAAGCCTACGCGGCAGCACCCGAAGCGGCGCAACTGGATCTGAAAATCTTTCGCGGCGCCGAGTTGCACGCGCGGTTCCCGTTCCTCGGGCCAGACGTGAAGGGCGGCTCCTACGCACCCCACGATGGGCACGCCAATCCGCGTTTGGCCGCCCCGGCATTTGCCCGTGCCGCCCGACGCCTCGGCGCGCGGATCGAAGAACAGACCGAAGTCGCCGAAGTGCAAAAGGTCGGTGGCGAGTTCAGCGTCACCACCACCGATGGCCGCCAATTCAGCGCCGCCCAGCTGTTGATCACCGCCGGCGCCTGGGGCCAGAAACTGTCGGCGCAGTTCGGCGAGCCGGTGCCGCTGGACACCCATGGCCCGCAAATGGCCGTGACCGAACCGGTGCCTTACGCCTTGCCGACGGTGATCGGCGTGTACACCAAAATACCCGAGGAAGTGATCTATTTCCGCCAGATCCCGCGCGGCAACATCGTCATCGGCGGCGGTTATCGCAGCAAACCGGACATGCTCAATCGCCGGGCCTATGTCGAGCCACGCAGCATCCTCAATCAGATGGAGCAGATGCGCCGCCTGCTGCCGGGTGTCGGCAACCTGAACATCATTCGGGTCTGGAGCGGCATCGAAGGCTACCTGCCCGATTCCCTGCCGGTGATGGGCCCCAGCGGCACTGTCGATGGCTTGTTCTACGCCTTCGGCTTCTGCGGCCACGGTTTCCAGCTCGGTCCTGGCGTCGGCGATGTGATGGCCGAACTGATCAGCACCGGCAGCACCAGCACGTCGATTGAGCCGTTCTCCATCAACCGGTTCGCCCTCTCAGCCGAGCAACGGAGCAAGGCCTCATGAAACCCCGTGTACTGGATATTCTCAAACGCCTGATGGCCTTCGACACCGTGTCTTCGGAGTCGAACATGGCCCTCATCGACTACGTGCGTGAGCTACTGCTGACCAAAGGCATCGAGTCGCTGATCGTCAAGGATGAAACCGGCAAAAAGGCCAACCTGTTCGCCAGCACCGGCCCTCGCGAGTTGCCGGGGATTCTGCTGTCCGGGCATACCGACGTGGTGCCGGCGGCGGGGCAGGCCTGGAGCTTCCCGGCGTTTCAGGCGACGGTGCAGGACGGGCGGATTTACGGCCGTGGCAGTTGCGACATGAAGGGCTTCATTGCATTGGCCATCGACGCCATGCTCGACGCAGCGGACAGCCCCTTGAGCCGGCCGCTGCAACTGGCGCTGTCCCATGACGAAGAGACCGGTTGCGTCGGCGTGCGCCGTTTGCTGGACGTGTTGCACCTGGCGCCGGTGCGACCGTTTTTGTGCCTGATCGGTGAACCGACCAACATGCAGTTCGTGTTGGGGCACAAGGGCAAGGGTTCTTACCGCACGTATTGTCGGGGCCTGGAGGCTCACTCATCGCTGGCCCCGCGCTCGGTGAATGCGATTCACGTGGCTTGCGATTTCATCGCCGCGCTGCGTCAAAGCCAGCAGCAGTTGCAAGAGCAGGGCGCCCAGGATGCTGACTACGACGTGCCCTACAGCACCGTGCATGTCGGGCAGATTGTTGGCGGCAAGGCGCTGAACATTGTGCCGAACCTGTGCACCCTGGACTTCGAAGTGCGCAACTTGCCGGCGGACGATCTGGATCAGTTCCTGGAACAGATGCGCGAGCGTGCCGAAGTCATCGTGCGTGAGGCCAAAAAACTGTCCAGTGTCGCAGCGATCGACATTGAAACCGTCAACGTGTATCCCGGCCTCGATACGCACCCGAGCGTCGAAGCGGTGCGCTTCCTGAAGAACTTCGCTGCGCCGGATACCGGCACCGCCAAGGTTTCCTTCGGCACCGAAGGCGGGCTGTTCAAGCAACGTCTCGATGTGCCGGTGGTGGTCTGCGGGCCGGGTTCGATCGAACAGGCGCACAAACCGGACGAGTTTATCGAGATCAGCCAGATGGAGGCCGCGGAGCGGTTTCTGGAAGGCCTGCTCGGGTCCCTGAAGCAGTGATGATCGTTCCCACGCTCCGCGTGGGAATGCAGCCCGGGACGCTCTGCGTCCCATCTAGAGCCGAACGCGGAGCGTCCGAAGAGGCATTCCCACGCAGAGCGTGGGAACGATCATAAAGCCCTCGGTAGAGCCTGCCGTCCCATCCCGAATTTCAGCATCCAACACCGCCCAATCGGCACTTTCAGCATCCTCACCCGCAGCACCTCCCTAGACTGGAGCATGTCTCGGATCAGGACTCGACCATGCTCAAGAATCGTTTGAAAGACCCCAGCCTTCTGGCAGAACTCGCCTATGTCGACGGGCAGTGGATCGGCGCCGACAACGCCGCGACCCTGGACGTCATCGACCCGGCCAACGGTCAGTTGATTGGCCGCGTACCGGCGATGCAAGGCGCGGAAACCCGTCGCGCCATCGAAGCGGCCGAAAAAGCCTGGCCGGCCTGGCGAACTCGCCCGGCGGCGGAACGTGCGGCGCTTCTGGAGCGCTGGTATCAGGCCATGATCGACAATCTCGACGACCTGGCACTGATCATGACCTGCGAACAGGGCAAGCCGCTGAACGAAGCCAAGGGCGAAATTCGCTACGGCGCCGGTTTCGTCAAATGGTTCGCCGAGGAGGCCCGACGGGTCTACGGCGAAACCATGCCGGCCCCCAGCGGTGACCGCCGACTGCTGACCCTCAAGCAACCAGTGGGTGTGTGCGCCGCGATCACTCCGTGGAATTTCCCCAACGCGATGATCACGCGCAAATGCGCGCCAGCCCTGGCGGCCGGGTGCCCGATCATCGTCAAGCCCTCGGACCTGACGCCGTTGTCTGCTTTGGCGTTGGCGGTACTGGCCGAACGCGTGGGCATCCCGGCCGGGGTGTTCAACGTGTTGACCGGCATGCCCGCCGGGATCGGCGAAGAGCTGACCGGCAACCCGAGCGTGCGCAAGATTTCCTTCACCGGCTCGACCGCCGTCGGCCGTTTGCTGATGCGCCAGAGCGCCGAACACATCAAGCGTTTGAGCCTGGAACTGGGCGGCAATGCGCCGTTCATTGTGTTCGACGACGCTGACCTTGAGCAGGCGGTGGCCGGCATCATGCTCAGCAAGTTTCGCAACGCCGGACAAACCTGCGTCTGTGCCAATCGCATTCTGGTGCAGGACGGCATCTACGAACGCTTCGCCCGGCGCCTGGTGGAGGAGGTGGGCAAGCTCAAGGTCGGCAACGGCCTGGACGCCGACGTCACTATCGGTCCGCTGATCAACCCGGCGGCGGTGAGCAAAGTCGCCCGGCACATCGACGATGCCCTGAGCCAGGGCGCGCGTTTGCTCTGCGGCGGCATTCCCGAGGGCGACAGCCAGTTTGTCCAGCCCACGGTCCTCGGGGAAGCCCACGCGGGCATGCTGTTGGCCAACGAAGAAACCTTCGGCCCGGTGGCGCCGCTGATGCGCTTTACCGATGAAGCCGAAGCCCTCGCGCTGGCCAATGCCACGCCTTACGGTTTGGGTGCCTACTATTTCACCCAGGACTTGCGTCGTTCATGGCGTTTCGGCGAGGCGCTGGAATTCGGCATGGTCGGCCTCAACACCGGGATCATTTCCATGGAAGTCGCGCCGTTTGGCGGCATCAAACAGTCGGGCCTGGGCCGCGAAGGCAGCAAGTACGGTCTGGACGAATACCTTGAAGTCAAAGCCTTCCACATCGGTGGGCTGTAATTCACAGACACGGGGAGGCAGGTTGATGAGCAAGACATTCAAAATCGCCGCGATTGCCGGCGATGGCATCGGCAAGGAAGTCCTGCCGGAAGGGCTGCGAGTACTGGAGCAAGCCGCGAAAAAATGGCAGCTGGATCTGAGCATCGAAGTGCTCGATTGGGCGCATTGCGATTACTACCTGGAACACGGGCAAATGATGCCCGACGACTGGTTCGAACAGCTCAAGGGTTTCGACGCGATTTACTTCGGCGCCGTGGGCTGGCCGGACAAGGTGCCGGACCACATTTCCCTGTGGGGCTCGCTGCTCAAGTTTCGCCGCGACTTCGACCAGTACGTGAACATTCGCCCGGTGCGGCTGTTCCCCGGCGTGCCGTGCCCCTTGGCCGGACGCAAACCTGGGGACATCGATTTCGTGGTGATCCGCGAGAACACCGAGGGCGAGTATTCGTCGGTGGGCGGCAAGATGTTCGAAGGCACCGAGCATGAATTCGTGCTGCAAGAGTCGGTGTTTACCCGGCGCGGCGTGGACCGGATTCTCAAGTTCGCCTTCGAGCTGGCCCAGACCCGACCCCGCAAGCGCCTGACGGCGGCGACCAAGTCCAACGGGATTTCCATCAGCATGCCGTACTGGGATGAACGAACCGCATTAATGGCGGCGCAGTACCCGGACATCACCTGGGACAAGCAGCACATCGACATTCTGTGCGCGCGTTTTGTGCTGCAACCGGACCGGTTTGATGTGGTGGTGGCGTCGAACCTGTTCGGCGACATTCTGTCCGACCTGGGGCCGGCCTGCGCCGGAACCATCGGCATCGCGCCGTCGGCCAATCTTGATCCGGAGCGGCGGTTTCCGTCGCTGTTCGAGCCGGTGCATGGCTCGGCGCCGGACATCTATGGGCAGAACATCGCCAACCCGATTGCGATGATCTGGTCCGGGGCGTTGATGCTGGATTTTCTGGGGAATGGGGACGAGCGCTATCGCGCGGCGCACGACGGGATTTTGCAGGCGATTGAACGGGTGATTGCGGAGGGGCCGATTACGCCGGATTTGGGGGGGAAGGGGTCGACTCAGGAGGTTGGCAAAGCCATCGCCGACATTCTCTAAGCTACCGTGAATGATCGTTCCCACGCTCTGCGTGGGAATGCCTCAAGGGACGCTTCGCGTTCCAGCTCTCGAAAGGGACGCGGAGCGTCCCGGGCTGCATTCCCACGCGGAGCGTGGGAACGATCAGTAGCCCCGCTTTCGATCCACTTCCCCTACCATCAACTCCCCCCGCTCATACCGCCGAATATTCTCCAACAACACCCCAAACGCACTCTCCGGCTGCGTCATCGCCGCAATATGCGGTGTCAGCAGAATTTGCGGATGGTCCCAAAACGGATGATCCGCCGGCGCTGGTTCTTCCTGCAGCACATCGAGCACCGCGCCACTGAGCTGCCCGCTGTCCAGCGCCTCAAGCAGATCACTTTCCACCAGATGCCCGCCACGGCCCATGTTGATCAACGCCGCGCCATGGGGCAATTGCCGGAACAACTCACGATCAAGAATGCCCTGGGTCTGCTCAGTCAGCGGCAGCACGCACAGCAGAATGTCGCACTGGCTGAGAAACGCCGGCAGTTGCTCGCGCCCGGCATAGCATTCCACGCCAGCGACCTGATGCGCACTGCGCGCCCAACCCGACAAGGCAAAACCTAATGGCTGCAATGTCGCCAGAATCTGCCGAGCCTGGGTGCCAAGGCCCATCACACCGATCCGCCGCGTGGCCGCCGGTTGCAGCAAGTGCGCCTGCCAGCACCGGGCCATTTGCTGCTGGCGATAGCGAAGCATGTCCCGGTGCAGGCTCAGCACCGCGAAACTGGCGTACTCGCACATGCCGCGGGTGATGCCAGGGTCCAGCAGGCGCACCACCGGCAAGCTCGCGGGCAAGCGACTGAGGTCCAGTTGATCGACGCCGGCGGACAACGCGAATAACACTTTCAGATTCGGCAGCAAATCATCTAAATCGTCGGGTGCCTGCCACGCGGCGACGTATTCGATGTCCGCGGGATCACCGATGTCCGGCCAGGCGCGCCATTCGATATCCGGGGCGTGCGCGGCGAACAGTGCTTTCCACTGTTCGCCGCGCACAGGGTCAGCTTTATAAAGCAGGGCCATGGGCATGTCCTGAAGGATGAAGGTGCTGTCCATCATCGCGCAACGTCGGCGCAGGATCTGTCGAAAGGGCCGGGTTAAACGGGTTTCGCGATGTTCGATCGGCGACGCCCCGGCAGATTCGGCGGGTGAAAGGAATCTGCCGTTTGGCAGGGTGAAAACAGTCGATCCGAATTTCTCAGGGGCCAAGTTCGGCGTAGATCGTTTCGCGCAAGGCTTAACCTGAACACCATCGCAACCACCTCCCGGTTGCCGGACTCACGATGGGAAATGCCATGAATAGCAAAGTCGACGAAACCCCTCATTTGCTCCGTCAGCGCGATCAATTCGTGCCGCGTGGCCTGGTTACCGCTCACCCGTTGGTGATCGATCGCGCCCAAGGTGCCGAGTTGTGGGACGTGGACGGCAAGCGCTACCTGGATTTTGTCGGCGGCATCGGTGTGCTGAACATCGGTCACAACCACCCGAAGGTGGTCGTTGCGGTGCAGGCGCAATTGCAAAAGGTCTCTCACGCCTGTTTCCAGGTGGTGGCCTATAAGCCGTATCTCGATTTGGCCCAGCGCCTGTGCGAAATGATCGGTGGAAAGGAAGCGTATAAAGCGGCGTTCTTCACCTCTGGCGCCGAGGCGGTGGAAAACGCGGTGAAGATCGCTCGCGCCCACACCAACCGTTCGGCCGTGATCGCCTTTCGCGGCGGCTTCCACGGTCGTACCTTGCTCGGCACCACGCTGACCGGCATGAGCCAGCCGTACAAGCAGAACTTCGGGCCGTTCGCGCCGGAGGTCTTCCACACCCCGTATCCGAATGCCTATCGCGGTGTCACCAGTGAGATGGCGCTCAAGGCCCTCGACGAGTTGCTGGCCACCCAGGTTGCCCCTGAGCGTGTCGCCGCGATCATCATTGAGCCGGTGCAGGGCGACGGTGGTTTCCTGTCAGCGCCGGCGGAGTTTCTCCAGGCTCTGCGCGTGCTGACTGAGAAACACGGCATCGTGCTGATCCTCGATGAAATCCAGACCGGTTTTGGCCGGACCGGCAAGTGGTTCGGTTTCCAGAACGCCGGCATTCAGCCGGACCTGGTGACCGTCGCCAAGAGCCTGGCCGGTGGCTTGCCGTTGTCCGGGGTGGTCGGCAAGGCCGAGATCATGGACGCGCCGCTGCCCGGTGGCCTGGGCGGCACTTACGGAGGCAACGCCTTGTCCTGCGCCGCCGCACTGGCGGTAATCGATGCTTTCGAAGAAGAACAATTGCTGGCCAGAGGCGAAGCACTCGGTGAGCGTTTGCGTCAGGGGCTGCTGCGTTTGCAGGCCCGTCACGGGCAAATCGGCGACGTGCGCGGCGCTGGGTTCATGCTGGCGATCGAACTGATCAAGGATGACGCGTCCCGCACACCGGACGCTGACCTGAATCAGCGACTGATCGATGAAGCCCGGGCCGGCGGTTTGCTGGTGATCAAATGCGGGGTGTACCGCAACGTGTTGCGCTTCCTCGCACCGCTGGTGACCACTGAAGCACAGGTCGATGAAGCGCTGCAGATTCTTGAAGCGGCATTGGCACGGGTCTTGAACTGAGCTCATGGCCGCTCGGGGCGGTGCCACAAGGCATCGCCCGTGAGCGTTTATGGAGCATGGATTGATGGAATGCATCATCGGAGGCTTTGCACACAATGGGGCTGACTGATTATCGAGCGCTGCTCATCGATTGCGATGAGGTCCTGGTCGATCGGGACTCGGGTGTCTGGACGGCACTGCAACCGCTGCTGGACAGCCGAGGCGGTCACCCGGACAAGGAACAGGTGCTGGCCGAATACAGCGAGGTGGTGCGTGCGCTGTATCCGCGTTTCGCTGAGCTGGGCTTTAGTGGCGTGCTGTGTTTCGCCCATCGCCAACTGGCCGAGCGCTGGGGCCTGAAAGCCAGCTGGGAGGAGGGCATGAGCTTTGCCCGTTCGGTGGCCGGTTGGTCGCTGTTCGAGGACGCGCCCGGGGCGATGTTGTACCTGCGCAAGTTCTATCGCTTGCTGGTGCACGGCGACCGGGATGCCGAAGATCGAGGGTTGCTGTGTGAGCGATTGGGGATCATGCCCGACGATTTCATCTCACTGGCCAGCGACCCTTTGCTCGATCCGCAGTGGTTAAAAGCCAACGACCTTGAAGTCGGCAGCATCCTGTATGTGACCCGTCCTTCGGCCGGTCGACAAGCGGCCAAAGACGTGTGCCTGATCTGTCGCGGCCGCTCAAAACACCCCACGCCGTGCGCGGCGGATTACTGTATTAACAGCATGGCGGATCTGGTGGCTCAGCATCAGCTGTCTTTACGGCGCTGATTTTGCTAGAAGATTGTCTTACAAACGGCAGTCAAGAGGTACGCAATGGAAGGGTTAGTCAAACTGGACCGAATCGACATCAGTATCCTGGTGGAGCTGCAAAAGGACGGGCGCATGACCAACGTCAGCCTGGCCGATGCGGTGGGGTTGTCGGCCAGTCCCTGCCTGCAACGGGTCAAACGGCTTGAGTCGGCCGGGTATATTTCCAGCTACAAGGCGCACCTGAACCTGGCCAAGATCACCGATTCGGTGACGGTGTTTACCGAAATCACCTTGAGCGACCACAAGCGCGAAGACTTCGCCAAGTTCGAGTCCAATATCCGTCTGGTGGACGAAGTGCTCGAATGCCATTTGATCAGCGGTGGCTACGATTATCTGGTGCGCTTCATGACCCGCAGCATCCAGCATTATCAGGAAGTGATCGAAAGCCTGCTGGACAAGAACATCGGCATCTCCAAGTATTTCAGTTACATCGTCATCAAGTCCCCGGTGCTCAAGGACGGCGTGCCGCTGCGCAAGCTTCTGCGCCACTGACAGCCTCCATTCCCAATACCAACACGAATCCCCCTGTGGGAGCGGGCTTGCTCGCGAAAGCGGTTTGTCAGTCGACATTTCTACCGACTGACACGGCCTCTTCGCGAGCAAGCCCGCTCCCACAGTTTGCACTGCGTTTGGACATTCGGTCCACAGAACCGACCAAGGCGCTTCATCCTGGCGCAAGCCGCATAAACGGCTGTTTCAAGCCACAAAAACAGTTGCCGATTGCCCCGTATGCACTGATTTCAGAGCAAAGCGCAAAAGTCTCTGCGCTGTAATGCGTACAGAGAGAGGGGCGCGGTTTTTGAAGTCGCTGATTTGACAGAATGAGACGGCTGCAACAAATCGCTGAATAACACCAATCGGAGCGAAAAAATGCGAATGAGCAACGCAAAAGCACTATTGGGTTACGGCGTCTTCCTGCTGGCGAGCAGCAGCGAGGCGCATCAAATCTGGTATGAACAACCACCCGGGCAGCCATTGGCGTTGTACTACGGGGAATATGACAAGAACATGTTGGAAGTCACGCCGGGCGGGATGGACCGGTTCCAGCAACTCAAGGGCTGGTCGATCAGCAACCGGTCCCAGCCGTTGACACTGACCTTGCAGCGCCAGGCGTTTGCGGTAGCGCATCAAACCCGGGCAGATGACTCGTTGCTGGCCCAGGACCCGCACTATCCGATCTTCGATATTCATGAGGCCGACAAGGCGCTGAAGACTCACTGGACGCCGGCAACCCGTTGGGTTGGCGACTTGCGTGCCCGCACTCCGGAACTGACCCTGGACATCGTGCCCACCGGCGTCACCGATGCTGACAAGGCGCAATTCCAGGTGTTCTATGCGTCCAAGCCGTTGGCCGACCAGGACGTGGTGCTGGAAACCGGCTCCGGTAAAGTGTTCACCCAACGCACCGATGCCGCGGGCAAAATCAGCTTCGAGCTGCCGTGGCAGGGCACCTACGTGGTGGCCGTCGAATACAAGGACCGCACGCCCGGCGAACGTATCAGTCCTCAAGGCAAGGCCGAACCGTTCGATATAAAGAGCTTCAGTTCGACACTGTCGTTCTATCGATCACAGGGCCAGACGCCATTGCCGCGCGCGCCGTCGCAGCTGCCGGCATCGGAAGTCGCCAGGCTGAAGAAACAAGCCTGATCCCTCGACCACTACATGAGTGACTGATATGACCCCATCTTCAGGATTGGCAGGGCAGGCGACAACCGCTTCCCCTGCGCTTGCAACCAGTGCCGTCAAGGCCAACACCCGCATGCTGGCGATCGACGCCCTGCGTGGTTTCGTCATGCTGTTGATGCTGATCGACCATGTGCGGGAGACCTTTCTGCTGCACCGTCAGGTCACCGACCCGATCGATGCGTTGAGCGTCACGCCGGACCTGTATTTCACCCGCATGCTCAGCGAGATCTGCGCCCCGGCGTTCATCCTCCTCACCGGTTTGTCGGCCTGGCTCTACAGCCAGAAACACACGGCGAAAGAAACCTCGGTGTTCCTGCTCAAGCGCGGGTTGTTCCTGGTGTTTCTCGAAGTCACCTTCGTGTGCTTTGCCTGGAACGCCGAGTTCCCGCCCAAGACCCTGTGGCTGCAGGTGATCTGGTGCATCGGCATCTGCATGATCGTGCTCGCCGGTTTGCTGCACTTCAAACGCAGTTGGCTGATCGTGCTCGGCGTGGCCATTGTCGCCGGGCACAACCTGCTCGATGGCGTGACCGTGGGGCCGGAGTCGCCGTTCTTCGTACCGTGGTCGATCCTGCATCAGCGGGTGTTCATCGACATCACCGAATTCACCCGGGCCCGCACCACGTACCCGGTATTGCCCTGGATTGGCGTGATCCTGCTGGGGTGGGGGATCGGGCCGTGGTTCGGCAAGGACATGGACCCGGCCGAGCGGATTTCCCGCCTGCTCAAACTGGGGGCAGGCCTGCTGGTGGCGTTCGTGTTCATTCGCTACCTGAACGTCTATGGCGAGAAACCCTGGGTGCAGACTGGTGACTCGTTGCGCACCTTCATGAGTTTCATGAGCGCCAAGAAGTACCCGCCCTCGCTGATGTTCCTGATGCCGACGATTGGCCTTTCGCTGATCTTGCTGGCGCTGTTCGAGAAGCTGCAGGATCGCTGGTCCACCGCGACCCTGGCGATTTACGGCGGGGCGCCGATGTTCTTCTATTTGCTGCACTTGTACGTACTCAAGGCCATGTACCTGGTGGCAGTCGCGATCTGGGGCACCAATCAGGGTGCCTACTATGGCTTCGATAACCTGCCCACGGTGTGGCTGTGGAGTGTGATCCTCGGGGTGTTGCTGTTCTTCCCGACGCGCTGGTTCGCCAACCTCAAACAGCGCCGCCGCGATATCGCGATCCTCAAATACCTCTGAGGTGACCTACGGTGTCCCCCGTTCGGCGGGACACCTTGCAGACCCCGAATTCTGTGGAGTTGCACTGTGAAAACCCTATCGACGCATACCCTGCTATTGGCATTGGGCGGGCAGTCCCTGCTCGCCCTGGCTTCAGAGCAAGACACCGCAAAAGGCTTTATCGAGGACAGCCAATGGAGCCTGCTCAACCGCAGCCTCTACGACCGTCGCGACTATGAACACGGCTCACTGAGCAATGGCGCGCGCAATGCCTTCAAGCCCCGCGCCGAACGCAGCGACCTGGCCGAGGAGTGGGCCTACGGCCTGATGGCCGACTTCACCTCCGGCTACACTGCCGGCCCCGTGGGCTTGGGTATGGATGCTCATGTGTATTCCGGCTGGGAACTGGACAGTGGGGGCGGGCGGGCCGGTAAGGCGCGGGTGTTGGGCGTGGACAATGACGGGCATCCCAAAGACGAATTCAGCCGTGGTGGCGCGGTGGCCAAACTGCGGATTTCCTCCACCGAATTGCGTTACGGCGAGCAGCGGGTGAAAACGCCCGTCTTCGGTTCATCCGACAGCCGCTTGCTCCCGGAGACCGCCACCGGCTGGCTGCTGACCAGTCGCGAACTGCCCACCACCACCCTGTATGGCGGGCATTTCAACGAGAGCACCGACCGCAACGCCACCAGTCATGACCGAGGGTTTGTGGTCAATTACTCCAACGGCAAACAGGGCGACAGCTTCGACTTGGTGGGGGTGCGCAACACGGCGGTCAAAGGACTCAACGCCAGCCTGTTCAGCGCGGACTACGCCGACACTTGGCGACAGCACTATCTGGGCGCGGTTTACACCCAGCCATTGGCGGAAGGCCAGGACCTGATCTTTGATCTCAATCTGTACCGAACCCAGGACACCGGCAAGGCCTTGTCCGGCCGCATCGACAACACCACCTGGAGTTTGCTGTCGACCTACAAGCTCGGTGCCCACAGCTTCGGCCTGGGCTATCAAAAGGTCGATGGCGACACGCCCTTCGATTACGTGACCCGTGGCGCGATCTACTTGAGCAACGCCGTGGCGCTGTCCGATTTCAACGCGCCCAAGGAGGCTTCCTGGCAAGCGCGCTACGATCTGAACATGGCCGGTTACGGCATTCCCGGCCTGACCTTCGGCGCACTGTACGTGCGCGGCAGCGGCATCGACGGTACGCACATGGACCCCAATGGTGGTTACAAATGGCTGGGTTACGGGCAGGGCGGCAAGCACTGGGAACGTGATCTGCAGGCCAAATACGTGGTGCAGTCGGGCGTCGCGAAAAACCTCGCATTCAGCCTGCGCCATGCGGTTCATCGCGGAAATGCGGCCCAAGCAGAACTGGACGCCAATCAGATCCGCCTGGCGATCGAATACCCGCTGGGTGGCAAATTCTGATCCGGATCGGGATCGCCTTTGTGCACTTTTATAAGGCCGCGCAACACGCCTCTGCACTATGCGAAGGCAAACATCGGGCATTCCTGGGCACCCGTGGTCAACGTTTACTGGCCCAAGGACTGCCAATGGCCGACTGGCACAAAGTCTGCAAGACACTGTTCAGGCCCACTGTGAATGCAGTCGAGTGGGCAGCCCCCTCGGTCAACGACGATCGATTGGCCGAACAGGTCGCGGGCAACATCGGTGGCTCCGGCATAGATGCCTGACTTAGCACCGTAAACGAACAGGCAAAGACGCCTGGAACCGCAAGGTTTCAGGCGTTTTTTTTTGCTTTTTGAACAGCTATCGACGGGTGTCTCTTATGAATTCCAATGTTGCCACTTTGAACAAGCTGCAAACGCTGATCGTGATCGGCAATGGCATGGTCGGACATCATTGTGTCGAACAGCTGATCGAACGCGGTGCCCTTGATCACTATCGGCTGCACGTCTTCAGCGAGGAGCCGATGCGGGCCTACGACCGCGTGCACCTTTCCGAGTATTTCTCTGGCCGTGATGCCGAGTCGCTGGCCCTCGGTGAAGCCTCGCTGTACCAGACCCCGGGCGTCACGCTGCATCTGGAGGTGCCGGTCCTGGAAATCGACCGCGCACGCCGCCAGGTGATCACCGCGCAAGGCTGTGTCTCCTACGACAAACTGGTGCTGGCCACCGGGTCCTATCCGTTTGTACCGCCAATCGAAGGCGCCGAGGGCGATTCGCGCCTGGTGTATCGCACCCTTGAAGACCTCGACGCCATTCGTGCCGCAGCAAGCAACGCCCGACGCGGTGTGGTCGTCGGCGGTGGCTTGCTGGGCCTGGAAGCCGCCAACGCGCTGAAAACCCTGGGGCTGGAAGCTCACGTGGTGGAATTCGCCCCGCGCCTGATGCCGGTGCAGTTGGACGAATACGGCGGCCTGGCGCTCAAGGCGCAGATCGAACGACTCGGCGTCGGCGTGCACCTGTCACGCGGCACGCAATCGATCAGCGCAGGCGAGGAATATCGCTACCGGATGAACTTCGCCAATGACGAATTCCTTGAAACCGACCTGATCGTGTTCTCCGCCGGTATCCGTGCGCAAGACGCACTGGCCCGTCAATGCTCGCTGGAAGTCGGCCCGCGCGGCGGTGTCGTGATCGACGACCAATGCCTGAGCAGCGATCCGAACATCTATGCCATCGGCGAGTGTGCCGCGTGGAATGGCAGCATTTTTGGCCTGGTCGCTCCGGGCTACCAAATGGCCCGCGGTGTTGCCGCACTGCTGTGCAACGAAACCGCCGAGCCGTTCATGGGCGCGGACATGTCGACCAAACTCAAGCTGCTGGGCGTCGATGTCGGTTCCATCGGCGACGCCCACGGCAGCACGCCGGGCGCGCGCAGTTATCAGTTCATCGACGAAACCACGGCCAGCTATCGACGCCTGGTGGTGGACGCGACGGGCCAACACGTACTCGGTGCGGTGCTGGTCGGTGACAACAGCTACTACGACACGCTGCTGCAATACATGCAGAACGCGATTACGCTGCCGGCGGAACCCGCCAGCCTGATTCTGCCGTCGTCCGAAGGCGCGCCGACCCTGGGCCCGGGCGCGTTACCCGAGTCGGCCACGGTGTGCTCGTGCCATAACGTCACCAAGGGCTCCATTTGCTCGGCCATCGACGGTGGCTGCACCGACCTCGGCCTGCTCAAGTCGCAGACCAAGGCTTGCACCGGTTGCGGCGGTTGTGCCGGGCTGCTCAAGCAGGTTTTCGAGCATGAGTTGATTGCCCGTGGTGTCAGCGTCGACAAGAGCCTGTGCGAACACTTTGCCTATACCCGCCAAGAGCTTTATGCGCTGGTGCGAGTAGAAGGGGTGATCACCTTCGAAGAACTGCTGGCCAAGCATGGCCGTGGCCACACCGGTTGCGACGTCTGCAAACCAGCGGTGGGCTCGATCCTCGCGTCGTGCTGGAACCAGCCGATCATGGACGCGTCGCTGGTGCCGCTGCAGGACACCAACGACACCTTCATGGCCAACATGCAGAAAAACGGCACCTATTCGGTGGTGCCGCGCATCCCAGGTGGCGAGATCACCGCCGACAAACTGATCGCGATCGGTGTGGTGGCGAAAAAATACGACCTCTACACCAAAATCACCGGCGGCCAGCGTATCGACCTGTTTGGCGCGCAGTTGCATGAACTGCCGGACATCTGGGCTGAACTGATTGAAGCCGGTTTCGAAACCGGTCACGCCTACGGCAAATCGACCCGGACGGTGAAGTCCTGCGTCGGCAGCACCTGGTGCCGTTACGGCGTGCAAGACAGCGTGCAAATGGCCCTGACCATCGAGGACCGTTACAAGGGGCTGCGCTCGCCGCACAAGCTCAAATTCGCGGTGTCCGGTTGCACCCGGGAATGCGCCGAGGCCCAGAGCAAAGACGTTGGCGTGATCGCCACGGAGAAAGGCTGGAATCTTTACATCGCAGGTAACGGCGGTATGCGCCCACGTCACGCCGAGCTGTTCGCTACCGACCTCGACGATGAAACCCTGATCCGCTACATCGACCGCTTCCTGATGTTCTACATCCGCACCGCTGACAAATTGCAGCGCACCTCGGTGTGGCGCGAAAGCCTGGAGGGCGGCCTCGATTACCTCAAGGATGTGATCATCAACGACAGCCTCGGGTTGGGTGAAGAGCTCGAATCGCAGATGCAACTGGTGGTCAACCGCTATGAATGCGAGTGGGCCAACGCCCTCAAAGACCCGGAAAAACTCAAGCGCTTCCGTACCTTCGTCAACGATAAACGCCCGGACCCGGACATCCACTTTGTCCAGGAACGCGGCCAGCGGCGCCCGATCATGGCCGCCGAACTTAACCTTATCCCTGTTATCGAGGAGATTGCCTGATGAGCCAGCCCAATACCCAACGCATCGATTCCCTGGAAAACCCCGAGGCCTGGCAAACGGTGTGCGAGCAACAGGACCTGGTCAGCAACTCCGGCGTTGTCGTATGGCTCGATGGCGCACAGGTGGCGCTGTTCTACCTGCCGGGTGCCGAGGGGCGGACCCTCTACGCCATCGACAACCATGACCCGCAATCCGGGGCGAATGTGATCGGTCGCGGGTTGGTGGGCAGCATCAAGGGGGATCTGGTGGTTGCATCGCCGATCTACAAACAGCATTTCCGGCTTGAGGACGGCAGCTGCCTGGAGTATCCGCAACAGCGTTTGCGTGTCTGGCCCGTGCGGTTGAACAGCGGCGTGGTGGAAGTCGGGGTACACGTATGAAAACAGCCGCTCAACTGCTCAAACTCAAGGTCGTGCAAAACCGGCAGGTGCATAGCATCGCGCCCGATGAAATGGTGCTAGAAGCCTTGAGGATCATGGCCGAAAAGAACGTGGGCGCGCTTCCGGTGATTGAGGGCGGGCAGGTGGTCGGCGTGATCAGCGAGCGTGACTATGCGCGCAAGGTGGTGCTGCAGGGGCGCTCTTCGGTTGGTACGCCGGTGCGCGACATCATGAGCGCGCCCGTGGTGACTGCCGACAGTCAGCAGAGCATCGAGCGTTGCATGGCGGTCATGACCGACAGCCATCTGCGTCACCTGCCGGTGGTGGACGGTGGTGAACTGATCGGTCTGTTATCGATCGGGGATCTGGTCAAGGAGGCCATCGTTGAACAGGCGGATCTGATTCGGCAGTTGGAGCATTACATTCGCGGGCACTGAATGGGTTGGCGCCACGGTGAGAGGTAATGCTGTTCACTTTAAGGTTGGGGTACATATCCATTCCTGCGGTAACGGCCGCCGCGCCCGCTCGCTGATGCCGTGGTTGCTGCTGGTGTTGTTCGGTGCGGGGCTGGGCTTGGTCTGGTTGCGCTACTTGCCAGCCCTGGCCTCACCACTGGCCTCATTGTTTTCCAGCCAATTCCCCTGGCGTGCGGCAATGGCTCCGACAGGACAATGCATCCGGTCGAAATGATCGGAGACGATTGGTATCTGCATGGCGACTGGGCATTGACCCGTTGATCGCGGTAGAAGATGTAATGGACGATCCCGGGCTAAAGGGCTGAGCAACCCCCTGGAAACATGGAAACCACCTGGCGGAATTTTTTTTGAAATCAAGGGGTTGCCAGCCTCGGGAAATCAGTACATAATTCACGCCATCGAAAGCACTGACCGCTGAAAAAGCTCAATGTTTTCAAGGAGTTAGATCACGAACCTTACTCCAAGTTTGTACGCGTCTGATGTTGTGCTACATGACATCAGATGTTTGAGGCCGAGTAGCAAAATGGTTATGCAGTGGATTGCAAATCCACCTACGCCGGTTCGATTCCGACCTCGGCCTCCACTTTAAACGAGCTCCGTAGATCTATGATTTACGGAGCTTTTTTATTTGACCTGTGCTGCAAGATTTAGTCTTGAAAAGGCCAGTCGCGAACTTGCTTCGCCGGAGCGGGATGTATATATTTCCTCCTCTGCCGCACAGGCGTCAGAACTGCCAGATCGTTATTTGACAGTCTTCAGACTGCTTCACCGCGCTACCGCCCGAATGGCGAAACTGGTAGACGCATGGGACTTAAAATCCCCCGCTCGTAAGGGCGTGCCGGTTCGATTCCGGCTTCGGGCACCATCTTGCATTCCACTGAGCGCTTTTGAATTCTTTGGAAGCCTTGAAAAACCTGCCTTCTGGCGGGTTTTTTCGTTTTAGCATTCCGTCGGAGTCTTGCCCATTCTTCTGGAATCCAGTCATTTAGAGGGCAAAGTTAGGGGTAGTCTTTGGTTCGATTAAGGATGATACCCTTATGTCGCGCACAACTGCTCCGCTTACCGACGCTGCTTGCCGTTTAGCCAAGCCAACTGACCGTCCCTACAAGCTTTTCGACGGCGACGGTCTCTATCTCCTAATCCAACCCAATGGCCGTAAAGGCTGGCGTCTCAGGTACGTAAAGCCTGACGGCCGGGAGGGGTTGACCTCCCTCGGCAGCTATCCCGTGATTGGCCTGGCCGAAGCTCGCGAGAAGCGTTTAGAGGCGAAGCGGATGCTCGCAGACGGCATTGATCCCGTCGAGAACAAGCGTAAAGCCAAAACGGAAAATGCTGTCAACGGCCGTACCTTTGAAAGCGTTGCGTTGGACTGGCACAAGAACATGTCGGCCAGATGGACACCCGACCATTCCAAGAATGTGTTGAACCGTCTGAATAACTATGTTTTCCCGTTTATCGGTGCTCGCGCGATTGCTGATCTCGATACTTATGATCTGATGCAACCTTTGGAAACGATCAGGAAACGAGGAACGATTGACGTCGCCTTAAGGGTACAAAGATACCTGCAAAGTATTATGCGTGAGGCAAAACGCCTTCGTCTTATTCCGATAAACCCTGCGTACGATCTTCAGCGCTTGATCAAACCGCCGCGAGTCTCCCATCGGCCTGCATTGCCCCTGTCACGCCTCATGAATTTGGGAATCAGGCTGGCCGGAATGCCACACAATTAAAAGTCAAACGTGGTGCGATGAAGTAGGCGTTCCAGCTGCAGGCCGGTGAAATACTGGCGATTGTCGGCGAGTCCGGCTCGGGCAAATCGACCACGGCGGCGGCGCTGGTGGGTTTGCTCGCCACCAACGCGCGGATCGAGGCGGGCAGTATCCGCTTGGCGGGTCAGGAGTTGATGCAGGCCAACGAGCGGCAGTGGCAATCGATTCGCGGACGCCGTGTCGGCTTCGTCCCCCAGGACCCTGGGTTGTCACTCGATCCGGTCAAACGTATCGGCAGCCAACTGATTGAAGCCCTGACCCTGCACGGGGTGCCGAAAGCGCTGGCTCGCCAGCGCAGCCTGGAACTGCTGCGCGAGGTCGGTCTGGCGGAGGTCGAGCGGATTTCGCGCAGCTATCCCCATCAGTTATCGGGCGGCATGCGTCAGCGGGTGCTGATTGCCATCGCCCTGGCCAACGATCCGCCGCTGATTATCGCGGATGAGCCCACCAGTGCGCTGGATGTCGGCGTGCAGCGCCAGATTCTCGACCGCTTGCAAGCACTGGCCCGCGAGCGCGGGACCGCCGTGTTGCTGATTACCCATGATCTTGGGGTGGCGCTGGACCGCGCCGATCGGCTGTTGGTGATGCACCAGGGGCGAATCGTCGAGGCCGGCGATGCCCGGCGAATTTTCCAGGCGCCGCAACACGCCTACACCCAACAACTGCTCAACGCCGCACCGAGCCTGACCGTGCAACTACGGCGTGCGCCGACGGCAGTGCCGCAGGTTGCTGGGCAGTCCGCCGCGCTACTGGTGGCGAAGAACCTGAGCAAGGATTTCTCCACCTGGCGTAACCCTGGGCCAGCGGCGGTCGATGGGGTGTCCTTTCATTTGCCCCGACACGGCACCACCAGCCTGGTGGGCGAGTCGGGTTCGGGCAAGTCCACCACCGCGCGGTTGATTCTCGGTCTTGAGCGACCCGATACGGGGAGTGTGGTGTTCGATGGTCAGGACATCAGCAAGGTTTCACAGCGCGAGTGGCTGGCCCTGCGCCGACGGATTCAGGTGGTCTATCAGAACCCCTATGCGTCGCTCAATCCGCGTTTGAACCTGGAGCAGATTATCTGTGAGCCGCTGCAAGCCTTTGCAGTAGGGGATGCGGCCTGGCGCCGGCAACGGGCGGCGACCCTGCTGGAGCAGGTCGAGCTGCCGGCGCGGTTGCTCGGCAGTCGTCCCACCGAATTGTCCGGGGGCCAGCGTCAGCGTGTAGCGATTGCCCGGGCGCTGGCGCTGGAACCGGAACTGCTGGTGCTCGATGAGCCTTTGTCGACACTGGATGCTTCGGTTCAGGGGCAGATTCTGAAGTTGCTGGGGGAACTGCAAGCAAGGCTTGGTCTGAGTTATCTGTTTATCTCCCATGATCTGGCGGTGGTTCGGCAGATTTCGGATCAGGTGGTTGTGATGCAGGCGGGCCGGGTGGTGGAGCAGGGGGCCTGTGAGCAGATCTTTCAGGCGCCTTCCAGTGACTACACGCGCAGTCTGTTGGCGGATATTCCGGGCCGGCGCCATAGCCTCGAGGCCTCTGGCCGCACCTTCGAACTCGCCGCCGCAGGGGCATGAACGGCGGCTGGACCTGGTCGCAGGCGGCAGCGCAGCCTGCGATCTCTTGATCTGTTTCCCGAGCAATCAGAACGCGTACTGCAACCGCGTGTAGTAATAGCCGCCCGTGAAACCGAACGGTGAGTAACTACCCCAGTTATCGCCAAACGAGGAGTTCGGTACGCCGATATGGTCCGGGTATTTATCGAACAGGTTCTGTGCACCGACCGCCACGGTCAGCTGCTTGGTAAGCGCATACGCCACGTCGAGGTCAGTAATCCATTTGGCTGAGTACTCGCGGTCCAGGCTTGGATTGCTCGAGCTGTTGACCTCGGTGTACGTGCCATAACGGGTCAACCGCAGATTGACGTCAAAGTCGTGGATCGCCCAGTCGGCGGAGAAGATCATTTTGCTGCTGGGCGAGGTTGTGGTGATCAGCGCTCGTGACTGGCGGCCGAGCAATTGAAAGTTGCTGCCCAGGGCCGTGAGTTGCGACGGGGTTTCGTTGACGCTGAGGATTTGCGTGTGGTTGTAGTTCAGCGCCGCGGTCCATCGCACCGAGCCGAACTGGTTCAGGTTCTGCCGATAGTTGCCGACCACATCGACCCCCGAGGTGCGGGTGCTGGCGCCATTGGTGAAGTACTGCGCCCCGGCGGTGGCGGGCACGCCGATGCTGTCGAGCAGGGCGGCAACGCCCGGGCCCTGGAAGCGTTCGCTGAGCACCAGGCGGTCGCGCAGGTTGATCACGTAGCCGTCGACGGTCAGGCTCAGGTCGTCACTGGGGGTCAGGGCGAAACCGAGGCTGAAGTTGGTCGACCGTTCCGGTTTCAACGCACTGGCGCCGAGCGCCTGGGCGCCTGCCGAGTCCACTGGCAGGATCACATAGTTATAGGCCTGGTAGACGCCATTGATGGTGTCGAACCCGGTCGAGCGCGCGGTGAAGATCTCGTTGGCCAACGACGGCGCGCGAAAGCCATTGCTGATAGTGCCGCGTATCGAGAACACCGGGTTGAATTCATATCGGGTGCTGAGCTTGCCGCTGCGGGTACCCCCGACGCCTTCGTTGTAGTGCTCGTAGCGCGCCGCGACGCCAAGGTACCACTGCTCGACGGGATAAAAGCCCAGGTCGATGTAGCTGGCGACGCTGTTACGACTGACTTTCTGCGCATCGTCCGGGGTAATGCCGTTGGTGACCTGAGCACCTGGATCAGGCCGTTGCCCGGCACGCGGATGACCGGCCGGGAACACGTAGCCACCGTCGATATACGACGCTTCGGACCCCGCGCGTGTCTCGTAGCTTTCACGCCGATGCTCGAAACCGAAGGCGACATCCAGTGGCTTGGCCAGACCGATCTCATAGCTGTTTTTCAGGTCCAGGTTACTGGTCAACTGGTCAGCGATGTAAATGCCGGAGGTGAACTTGTTCGGGGTGTTTTCGCCCAGTGACGGGTTCTGGTTGTCGTAGGTCCGTTGCTTGGCGTAGTTGCGCCCATAGGTGCTGCTCAGGTCCCAGGCCCAACCGCCGATGCCGATGTTATCGCCCTTGGCACCGAACGCGGACTGGAAGTCGGTTTCATTAACCATCCAATAAGGGCTGTAACCGTCGGGAAAACCATTGGGCCCGGTGGTGATGGTGTTGCGGCCGCTGGGCAGGCGGAAGTTCTGGCCGTCGTTGTTCTCGCGCGTGGCCACGGTCGAAAACGAGTAGAGCGTGACGGCATCGTTCAGTGGCAGGTCGAGGTTGTAGGCCGCATCTGCCAGTTGGCTGCGGGGCAGGCCATAGCCTTTGTAGGTGTGATGGCTGGCGTCGGCCTCACGCGGGTCGGGCGAACCATCGGCCAGTGGATAGTAGTGCGAGCTGTAGCCGTTGCTGCCGGCCTTGTTGTCGCGCTCCTGATAGCGGGTGTCGAGCGAGACATTGAGCACACCGGCTTCGCCGACTTCAAAGCCATAGTTGATCGCCTCTTGCCCGGTGCCGCGTTTACCGTCGTAGCCCTGGCCGAGGGTCGTGTCGGAACTGCCGCCGGTGGTCTGCTTGAGGA
Organism: Pseudomonas lyxosi; assembly: GCF_047758685.1. Classification (NCBI taxonomy): domain Bacteria; kingdom Pseudomonadati; phylum Pseudomonadota; class Gammaproteobacteria; order Pseudomonadales; family Pseudomonadaceae; genus Pseudomonas; species Pseudomonas lyxosi. Next base: position 5,243,006 of record NZ_CP180481.1, on the reverse strand, counting down.
TGATGTTGATTACCCCGGAAATCGCATCCGAACCGTATTGGGCCGCCGCGCCATCGCGCAGCACCTCGATGTGATCGATGGACGCCACCGGGATCAGGTCGAGGTCGCTGGGCGCTGCGCCGCTGTTGATACCGTTGATGTTCAACGTGGCGCTGGTATGCCGGCGCTTGCCGTTGACCAGCACCAACACATGGGAGGCGGTCAGCCCGCGCAGCGTTGCCGAGCGAACCACGCCACTGGCATCCCAGCCCGCGCGGTCGGGCAGGTTGAAGGACGGGATGAATTTACTCAGCGCCTCCAACAGGCTCGGTTTGCCGACCGAGCGCAGCTGTTCACCGGTCACCACATCGATCGGTGTCGGGCTGGTGGTGACGGTGCGTTGCTCCGTGCCACGGTTGCCGGTGACGACCACCGTGTTGAGGGTCGGTGAACTGGTTTCGGCGGCCTCGATGTTGAACGAGGCGAGACCGCAGGCAATCGACAGTGGCAGCAATAGTGGGCGGTACGTCGGCGCTGTTCGGCGCTCGTGGTGGTTGAACATAAAGGTGAAGCTCCTGAATGGCGGGTGATGTCCGTGTCACTTCTTGCGAGCGGCGACGGCTTCGATTTCGACCAGTCCGCCGGGCAGCGGCAGGGCCACGACCTGAATGGCGGTGCGTGCCGGTTTGTTCGGTTGCGCGGCGCTGCCGAAGAACGGCGTATAGCCTTCTTGCAGCCCGGCGAAATCGAGCTTGCCGCCCTTGGCCGGATCACCCACCAGGAACACCCGAAGTTGCACCACATCGCCGAGGTCCAGACCTTGACCCTGCAAGACCCCTTTGAGTTTGTTGAGGATCGAGGTGGTCTGGGTGGCGGTATCGCCGTAAGCCGCAAAGGAATCCTTCGGTGCTTTCGGGTCGTGCAGGTCAGCCAGCAGGCCGCTGACGAACAGCAGGTCGGTTTGCGCTGGCACTGACACCGCCAGCGAAATCGGGAAGTTGGAGTTGGGCAGGGCGATGCGTTTGATCTCGTCGGCCTGGCTGCTGAGGGCGGTCGCGGTCATGAGGAGTCCTGTGAGCAAAGTAATGGATTTCATCGTTCAGTCCTTTTATTGAAAATGTCAGGCGGCAACGCCCTGTTGCTTGCGTTCAGCATGTCGGCCGATCAGCGAAACGATGCGCCGTGCCGAATCGGCGGCGCTGTTCTGCCAGATGCCGACGCCGCCGTGGGCGAGGGCGTCGCTGGCCAGATACGTTCGGCCTTGAGGTTCGTTGAGGAGCTGATAGGCGCTTTCGCCCACCTCGTCGTTAACGATCCATGGGCCTTTGCTGAAGGGCACCTTGGCCCAGTTGATCGCCACCGGTTTTTGCAGCTTGGCGCTGTGGCCGGGGTGCAGCAATTCCACGGCTTGCCGGGAGGAGGCGAACTGTTCGGCGAGGGATTTCTTGCTGAAGGCCTGGGCCGACTCGCTGGTGTTGTAGGCCGCGACCAGAATGCCCTGGGCACTGTTCAACCGGTCGCTGGGGTACCACAAACCTTTGACTTCATGATCCAGGTAAGACAATCCGCCGTAGATGTTGAAGTCGGTCTCCCAGAAACGCGGCGCCTGCCAGGCAACCTTGTTCGCCTGATCGCTTTGCGCGCTGAGAATCGCTTGCTTGAAGGGCGCACTGAAGTTGCTCGGCAGCTTGGCCAGCAACGGCAGGGGCACCGTGACGATGGCGTAATCGGCGCTCAGGGTCTGGGTGGCGCCGGTCTTGCGATCCCGGTAGGTGATGCGGCTGCCTTGTTCCGAGGTCTGGATGTCACTGACTTCGGCGTTGAAGCGCACCGCGTCCTTGAGCTTTTCGTAGAACGCATAGGGAATCCGGTCCATGCCACCGACCGGTTGGAACATGGTCGATGAGAACTCCGGGATTTCATCGAACACCAGCGCACCCCAGAGCTTGGGATTGAGCAGGGTTTTCAGCTCCAGCGGCGCGCGGGTGATGCCGGTTTGATCACCGGCACCGGGTACACGGTCGTAACCCGAGCGCACCGAGCCCTTGTATTTGAAGTCGGCGTTGAGGTCGCCATAGACCTTGAGGAAATTCAACAGCGCCTGGCGGTCTTCGACGCTCAAGTCCTGGTCGAGGGCTTTGCGGCTGACCGTTCGTGCCAGCAGTTCGGACAACTGCCCGCGGGTGTCGTTGACAGCCTGGCGCAACTGGAACGCCGGTTTTTTCGGGTCCGGCAAGGCCAGTGTATTGCGACTGCTATTGACCAGCACTTGCAGCTCTACGCCCAACTCGCGGCAGTAGCCGAGGATCGTCTGGTGGTGGCTGGGAATGCGCGCGGGACCGGCATTGAAAAACTGCCCGTCATCGAAGTCGACGGTCTGGCTGACGCCATCGTCGAAATCGACTTTGGTGCCGCGCCGCAGGGTCCAGTTGCGTCCGCCCACCCGCTCACGGGCTTCAAGAATCGTCACCGTGAAGTCGGCCTTGCGCAGCTCATAGGCACTGACGAGACCGGAAATTCCGGCGCCGACCACCACCACATGTTTGCCTTTGCCACTGCTGCCCAGCTGCAACGGATTGAAAGTTGCTGCCACCGCCTGTGGCGTCAGCCCCAGCGCGCCCAGGGCGCTGACAGCGGCGGAGTAGCCACCGACGGCGGCGATACGGGAGATCAGTTCCCTGCGAGTGAAAGCCATAAAGTGCTCCTTGGCATGCTTGTTTGTTTGGGGGTTAAAGGTCGTAGCGCACAGACAACAAGAGGGTTCGCGGGTCGTTGATCGCGTAGTAACGGGCGCCACTTGACGGCACGAAGCCGACCGATTGCGGGTAAGCGCGATCGAGCAGGTTTTTCACCGCGAGCGTGGTGGTCCAGTGACCGTCACCGGAGATGTAGCGGGTGTTGGCGTTCCAGAAGGTCTGCTTGGGGACTTCCTGAACATCGTCGTTCAGCGCGTTGGCGAAGGACTTGGTCTGGAACTGGGCATCGGTGCCGGCCAGCCAGGTGCCGGGCAATCCGGCCGGGATTGTGTAGTTGAGGCCGACGCTGGCGTTCCAGCGCGGCGAGAACACCAGCTGTTTGCCGTTGGCATCGACACCGGCGCCGCTGGCATTTTCGAAGTCGTCGTACTGGCTTTGCAGATAGCCAACGTTGGCGGTCAGTTGCAGGTCGCGAGTCAGCGCGGTCAGGGTTTCCAGCTCGACGCCATAGGTGTGCGCCTTGCCGACGTTGGTCCGCAGGCTGACACCCAGCGCCGGGTCGTAGGCATTGGTTTGCAGGTCCTTGTAGTCGTTGTAGAACAACGCAAGGTTGGCGCGCAGGCGCTGGTCGAAGAAGTCACCCTTGAAGCCGGTTTCCCAGGTGGTTACGTCCTCCGGCGAGAACGCCTGTTCGGCGGCGGCCTGGGTCGGTGCACGGTTGTCGAAGCCACCGGCCTTGAACCCTTTGGCCACGTAGGCGTACTGGTTCAGGTGCGGTGTCCAGGCGTATTCGAAGCCGAGTTTCGGGCTGGTGGACTGCCAGGACTTGCTCGACTCGGCGCTGAAGTTGGTCCCGGTGATCTGCCGATTGGTATTGATCGCGTAGTTGGTGTAGTCGAAGTTCTTGTGTTCGCGGGTAAACCGTAGCCCGGCGATCAGCGACAGTTGCGGCGTGATCTTGTAACTGCCCTGGCCATACAACGCGTAGCTTTCGGTATTGGTCGTGCTGTATTGGCCCTGGCCGATTACCCGGTTGCGCGCGACGGAATAGGTGAGGTTGTCGCGGTCGGCTTCAAATTTTTCGCGGTACAGGTACAGGCCGGTGCTGAAGCTGAATTTGTCGTAGTCGCCGTTGAGCTGGAATTCCTGGGTGGCGTAGTCCTGTTTGTAGGTGATCAGGTTGTTCTGGATCAGCGCCGCCTGACCGGAGTTGTCATAGTCCACTGGCTGGTTGAATGCCGAATAGGCGCTCACCGATTTGAAGCTCAGGTTGTCGTTGATCGTATAAATGGCGCGCAGCACCGAACGGCCCTGATCGAGGCGGTTTTTTGGGTCGAGGCTGCTGTAACTCTTGAATTTGTCGAAGTGGCCGTCGGCATCAAACGGCGTGTAGCTGGTGGTGTCGCCACGGTCGAAGGTGCCGGCCAGGGTCAGTTGCACATCCCATGGCGAATCGATCGGGTTGAAGCGCAACTTGCCGCGGTAGGACTGGATGTCGACGTTGTTCACATCCTCGCCACGGGTCGGGTTGGAGACGGTGCCGTCACGGGTCAGACGAATCGCCGAAAAACTGCCAAACAGCGTGTTGTCCACCAGCGGACCACTGATCAGGAATCGGCCGTTCTGCGCGTTGTAATTGCCGGCGCCGAGCTCGAAGAAACCCCGGGTTTCCTGGGTCGGATCGCGGGTGATCACGCGGATCGCGCCGGCGCTGCTGTTGCGTCCATACAGCGTGCCTTGCGGGCCGCGCAACACTTCGACGCGCTCGACGTCGTTGAAGTCGAGCATCGAGGAAATCGCCCGCGGGATGTACAGGTCATCGGCGTAGACCGCGACGGCGGATTCCTGTATCGGATCGGTCTCACCGATACCGCGAATTCCGTAGGTCTGGGCGCTGTAGGAGATCGACTGGCGACTCAGGGTCAGGTTCGGCACTTGCCCGGAGAGGTCGCGGATGCTTTTGATCTGCTTGTCTTCAAGGGCTTTTTCGTCGAACGCGGAAATCGCCAGCGGCGTCTTTTGCAGGTCTTCGCTGTGGTGTTCAGCGGTGACGGTCACAACAGGCAGGGCACCATCCTTGGTGTTTTCGTCGGCGTGGGCCGACAAGCCGAACAGCGCCAGCGACACGGCCAGCGTCAGACGGTTTGAACGGAAAGTGTTGTGCATGGTGAACCCCAGATGTGTAAGTGCAGCGTTGGCGTTGTTATGTTTTTTTTTTGGCAAAGCGTTGCCGGGGCCATGGTTCGAAAGCCATGGCGGTGGCGGCTTGAGCCGGTTTCAGGTTTGGCTGAGGCGTTGACCGTGGGGTGGTGTCGGCCGGAAAAACGTGCAGTTCCGTGGGCCTCCACCTGGTCAGGGGTCGGTGATGGTTGTAACAATATTTGTATAAATACGCGCTGTAAAAGTCCGATTAGTTATAAGTTAATTATAAAAAATAGGCATTAAGTTAATAATATAAATGCGTAAATCTGATGTTTTGTTTTTGGCAGATATAACGCAATCGCGGGCAAGCCTTGCTCCTACAGGTATCGGTTGGATGCAACATCTGCAAACGACACAAAACTGTAGGAGCAAGGCTTGCCCGCGATGACGGTAGATCGGTTGTACTCAATACCCGCGTTGCACGTTCGCCTGATTCTCCAATGCCAGGCCATTGAGGTAGCGCTCGAGATTGGCCAGGAAACTGTCGGCAATCTCGTGACGACTATTGCTGGAAATCGCCGAGGTATGGGGTGACAGGCGAACTCGTGGATGGGCGTAGAGCGGGTGTCCGTCCGGCAAGGGTTCGGGTTCGGTGACGTCCAGTGAAGCCAGGCCGACGCTGCCTGTTTCCAGTGCCTCCAGCAGCGCCCCGTGGTCGAGCAGGCCACCACGGGCGATGTTGATCAGGTGCAGGCCGGGTTTGGCGCTGGCGAGTACGGCGCTGTCGACGATGTGCCGGGTCGAGTCGGTCAACGGAGCGGCCAGCACCAGGTGATCGGCGCGGGCAAACAGGTCATGGATATCCCGCGCCGCTTCCACACCTTCAACCTCGAACGGCGTCTGACTCTGACGCAGCGCCAGTACGTTGATGCCCAAGGCGTGAGCCTTGCTCGCCAGGCTGCGGCCGATGGCACCGAAGCCGAGAATCCCCAGGGTCGTGCCTTTGAGAGGCGTCAGCGCGGTGAAATTCCATTGCGAGTCATGCACCCAAATATCCGGCAGACGCTTGGCAGCAGCGAAGATCGCGGCCAAAGCGAATTCGGCGATGTTCTCCGCAGCACTGCCGCGCGAAGTGCTCACTGATGGGCCGTTGAACAGCCATTTCGGGTAGAAGTCGATGCCTGAAGACACCACTTGAATCCACTGCAAGCCATAGGGCCAGCCGGGTGGCGGCGTGTCCGGCGCCAGATAACCGCGCACATTGATCGGCCGCGCGAGCAGGATGCCGACTTCCGCCGGCAGATCGCTGGGCACTCCGGCCGGCACGCCAATGACGCGGGCGCCGGGGTGCGATTGAGCGAGGCGCTGGCGGATCACTTCGTTGAAGTCTTCATCCAGTTGGCTGGCGATAACAAATTGGCTCATGGGCGTTCCTTTGGCTGGCGCTGGGCGAAGACCGCTTTGCCGACGCCTTGCAGAACGGCGTCGTTTTGCGGCGTGTGAACGCGACTGCACAGCACGTCGCGATAATGTCGTTGCAGCGGGTTATTGCGGGACAGACCGGGATTGCCGGACGCCTCGATGGCCAACTCGACGGCGCGGATGGCGTTGCCGGTCACCAGGTATTTCAGTTGTGCCGCGTTAGCCGCTGGCGTGTGACCTTCAGCCGCGGCGTCGAGCAGGCTGCGGTTGGCGAACAGCAGAGTGTCGATGTGGCCGACGGTTTCCTGGAAGCGTGGCAGGGTCGATAACGTCGCCCCGAGGTTGGACGGCTTGCGTGTTTCCAGCCAGCCCACCAGCCAGTCACGGGCCGCTTGGGCGACACCGTCGTAGACCGATGACAGCAACACCGACATCCACAGAAACCCGTCGCCATCGAGCTCGGGTTGCGGGGCGCTCCACGGACTGACGCTGACGGCGTGCTCCAGTGGCACCAGCACATTGTCGAACACCACCTCATGGCTGCAGGTGGCGCGCATGCCCAGATGGTCCCAATCCTCGATGATGCGGATGCCGGGCGTGTCCTTGCGCACCAGCCAGGCGCCGACCAACGGGTCTTCATCGGTGCTGCGCGCCCAGACGCTGAACCAGGTCAGGCCATGACTGCCGGTGGAGTAGATTTTTCGGCCGCTGATGCGCCAACCGGCGGCGGTGCGCCGAGCGATAGTCGCGGGCAGACCGCCACGGGCCGGGGTGCCGAGGTCGGGTTCGACGCGCAAGGCGTTGATCAGCGCGCCATTTTCGACGGCGTCCCGGGCCACCTGCTGGCGCAACGCTTCCGGCCAGGTTCGACTGTCTTGCAGGCGTGAGTGCTGGAGGTATTGCATCACCAGAATCAACGCTGTCGAGGGTTCCCCCTTGGCGATCGCGCTGATCGCCTTACGCGCCTGCGCCAGACTCGCGCCGCCACCGCCCAGGGCTTTGGGCACCGTCAACGCGACCAGGCCATGTTCGTGCAGCAACGTGAAGTTGTCCTGCGGAAAGGCGCCGCTCTCGTCATACACGTGGGCAGTGGCGGCCAGTTGTTCGCCGATGCGGGCAAGCAACGCTTCGAAGTTGGCCGCCTCGGCCGATCGCAGCAGAGGCGGGTGTTGAGAGGAAAGACTCATGGTGAATTCACTCGATCAAAAAAGGTAGGCGTCGGCTCATAGGGGCAGCAACGGGAAATTTTTGTCCCACAACGGGCTGACATCGAGCCGTTCGCTCAACACGCCCGCGTCGAAAAACAAGTCAGCCACTTCCTGCTGCGAGGTGATGGCCTGATCATTCACTTCGATGATTCGCGATGGCTGGCTGCGGTTGTTGAACATGTCGAGAAACACCGCTTTGTCGACGCCCAGCAGTTGCGCCGATTTGGCGGCCCAGGGCTCGGGGTTGTTGTTGATCCATTCCAGCGTGCGCGCCTGGCGCTGCAGGTAGTCCTGAATCGCTTGCTTGCGCAGTGGGTCTTCCAGTGCGGCGGGGCGCGCGGCGATCAGATAGTTGCCCGACAGATAACCCAGGGCGGTTTTCAATACCCGGGCGCCACTGCGGAATTTCGCCAGCTGGATAAACACGCCGTAGATCACCCAGGCATCGAGCTGGCCACTCTGAAACGCACTGAAACCATCCTGCGGCGTGAGCGCCACTGGCGTGATGTCCTTCATGGTCAGGCCTTGTTCTTTCAGCGCCTTGATCAGGAAGTAGTGCGACGTGGTAGACCGCACGTAGCCGACCCGTTTGCCACGCAACTGCCCGACCGATTCGAGTTTCGAGTCTTTGGGTATGAGGAACACCTGGTTGTTCACATCGCTTTGCAACACTGCGATCAGCCGCGGTTGGCGATGGCTCTGAATCGAGAAGATCGGTGGGATCTCGCTCATCCCGCCAACGTCCAGACTGCCCGAAGCCAAGGCTTCGACGATCAGGTTGCCGCCGGCAAATTCCGAGTAATCAACCTTGTAGGGTGTATTGGCGGTGCCGGCGTCTTCGGTGAAATACGAGTCCTGGCCCCTGTAGGTGGCGACGCCCAGCGTCAGGTCCGAGAACCTGTTGGTTTGGGCAAACGCACGCGGGGCCAGCCCCAGGGAGGACAGCCCCAGCGCCCCGAGGGCGATCGAACTGGCCGTGAGGAAGCCGCGACGATTGAGCTGTCTCTGTGTGATGTTTTTCGTCATGGTCAGGCTCTGGTCAGATGGCGAGTCGCAAGGGTGTTTGCCCGAGCAATTGTTCGACCGCGTGCAACACCGGGTCGGCTTCGGTACGCACCAGCCAGTCCGGGCTGACTTCGGCGAAGGCCACTGAGCCGTCCCTGGCGATGACCACCACAGTAGGCTGCGGCAATTCCCAGGTGCCGGTGCCGGTGGTTTCACCGATGCCGTTGCCCTTTGCCAGTGCCGCCTTACGCGAGGCTTCATCGAAGCTGTAAAGAATGCCCAGACGCCGGCCGAGATTGTTGTCCGGGTCGCTGGCTACTTGCAGTCCGAGGTTGTGACGGGTCTTGATCTCCACCAGTTTTTCCGGCACTTGCGGGCTGACCGCCACCAGCGGCACGCCCAGGGCGTGCAAGTGCGGATAGAGCCGGCGCTGGTAATAGGGCAGGGCAATGTTGCAGGCCGGGCAGCCGGCGAAGCGGAAGAAAATCAGCACCGCCGGGCCATTGGCGAGCAACTCGTCGCTGCTCAGGCTGCCCCCTTCGACCTTCAACAGGGTGAAGGGCTCAAGCGAGTCGCCAGCCTTGACGAAGTCTTCGACCCTGGCTTCGTCTACCAGGCGCTGGCGTTGATCGATATTGACTTGCAGGGCCGCCGGTTCCCAGGTCGCCACTCGTTCGGCATGCAGGTTCGCCAACAGGCTGTTGAGGGATTCGCTCATGCCAGTGCCTCGCTTTTCTCTTGAACGTTGGTAGTGGTATGACGGTTGGCGGGTACGTCGAGGCCGAGGTTGTCACGCAGGGTGGTGCCGCTGTACTCGTCGCGAAACAGCCCGCGTTGTTGCAGGATTGGTACGACGAGCTCGGTGAAATATTGCAGGCCATCCGGCAGCAACGAATTGATGATGAAACCGTCCGCAGCCCCTTGTTCAAACCACGTTTGAAGCGCATCGGCGACCTGCTCGGGCGTACCGACGAAATCGCGCCGTGGCCGGGAGAAGCGCAGGGCAACTTCGCGCAAGGTCAGACCTTCGTCTTTGGCCAGTTGTTTGATCCGGTCCGATCCGCCTTTCTGGCTGTTGGAGCCCAGATCGCCCAGCTCGGGGAACGGTGCATCCAGCGGGTACTGGCTGAAGTCATGGTCGTTGAACGGTCGGCCGAGGGCGACGATGGCATCCTCGATAGTCACCAGTTCCACCGCTTGCTGATAGCGGCTTTCAACTTCCGCCTCATCGCGCCCGACAATTGGCCGGATGCCCGGCAGGATCGACAGCTTCTGTGCATCCCGGCCGAAGCCGCTGGCGCGTTTTTTCAGGTCCTGATAGTAGGCGCGTGCGTCGTCGAGCCCCTCGGGGCTGACGAAAATTGCATTGGAATTCTCGGCGGCGAAATTGCGTCCGTCCTCAGAGGTGCCGGCCTGGAAAATCACCGGCTGACCTTGCCGGGAGCGGGCAATGTTGAGCGGGCCTTTCACCGAGAAAAATTCACCCTTGTGCTCCAGGGCATGCAGTTTGCCGGGGGTGAAAAACTCGCCGCTTTGCTTGTCGTAGGCGAAGGCATCGTCTTCCCAGGAATCCCACAAACCCTTGACCACATTTACGTGTTCCTTGGCGATGCGATAGCGCACGGCGTGCGGTGGGTGCTCGGCCTTGCCGAAATTATCGGCGGTGCCGCTGAGCCACGAGGTGACGACGTTCCACCCGGCGCGACCGCCGCTGATGTGGTCCAGCGAAGCGAATTGGCGAGCGACCTGGAACGGTTCGGTGTAGCTGACGGTGACGGTTGCCACCAGGCCAATGTGGCGAGTGGTGGCGGCCAGCGCCGAGAGAATGGTCAACGGCTCGAAACGGTTGAGGTAGTGCGGGCTGGACTTTTCATGGATGTGCAGGCTGTCGGCGATGAACACGAAGTCGAACTTCGCCGCCTCGGCCAGTTGCGTCTGTTGCTTGTAGAAATCGAAGTTCACGCTGGCATTGGCCAGGGCTTGCGGGTGGCGCCATTCGCCCCAGCCGTGGCCGACGCCATGGACCATTGCTCCGAGTTTCAGTTGGCGTTGTTTGCTCATGGTTCTACTCCTGGATCAGTCGCATCGTTATCGAGATGCCTGGTTTTGTTGGGCGCGCTTGGCGTTGAAGCTCTTGTCGAAGCCTTGGGAGACGTCGATGTGTTTTGTGAGGATTCCTTCTTCCTGATAGATGTCCGCAGTGGTTTGCAGGCCGTCGATGACCTTGTCGTCGATCTCCACCGGCTCCATGTGCGTGCCTTTGGCCACGGCGATATGCACGGCCAGCGGCAAGCCGGTCACGCGGGCCTGGGCGGCGGCGTATTCCTCGGGGTGGGCGTTGGTCCAGCGATAGGCACGATCGACCCGGGCGACGAAGTCTTCGAGTTGCTGGCGTTTGCCGGCGATGGCCTGGCTGGTGGCAGCCAGGTACAAATGGTTGGTCAGCAGGTTGCTGCCACTGACCAGCACCTTGGCCTGGCTCTGCGTGGTCGAGATGGTGGTGTAAGGGTCCCAGGTCGACCAGGCGTCGGCACTGCCGTTGTCCAGCAGGATTCGCGATTCGCTCGGCAGCAGGTAGATGAACTGCACGTCCTGGGTGCTCAGGCCGACACTGCGCAAGGCCTTGATCGCCAGGAAGTGGCCGATGGAGCCGCGGGTGGTGACGATCTTCTTGCCCTTGAGGTCGACGGGGTTGTTCAGCGGCGAATCCTTGGGCGCGAGGATGGCAGTGGTGTAGCGACCCTCGGCATGCACGATGCTGACGACCTTGATCGGTGCACCGGCGCCGAGGGCGAACACGTAGGGCGCGTCGCCCAGTGCGCCGATGTCCACGGCGCCGGCATTCAGCGCTTCACCCAAAGGTGCGGCGGCGGGGAACTCGGAGAACTGGATGTCGTAAGGCACATTCTTCAGCTCACCGGACACCTCCAGCAGCACCTTGATCGAGGACTTCTGATTGGCCACCAGCAGCGGTTGAAGGTCGGCAGCCTGGGCCATCGCACCCAGTCCCAGCGTGAGGACGGCGCCCAATAGCAGGTATTTGAAGGGCAGTCGTTGAGTAGCCATGATGGCGTCCTTTTATTGAGCTTTTGTCGGAATCGGAGTGGCGTCGGCGAGGTCGCGAGCCAAGGCAAAAATGCCGTCCATGCGCCAGTGTTGATTGCTGTGTCTGGGGTCAGCGGCCCACTCGTCCCAGCCCGAATCACGTCGGTACTGTCCGAGCAGGCCAGCACCGCGAATGGCGTCAGGGTCGGGTTGGCGAACGTGTTCGCAATCGGGATCGACGTACAGCGCGTCGCTGGCGCAATACAGTTCGCACATGAAGCAGGTCTGGCAGGCCTGCTGATCGACGATCTGCGGTTTGGCTTGCGTGTCGAGGCGCAGGGTGTTGGTCGGGCAGACCTCAACACACTTGCCGCAGCCGCTGCACAGGTCCTGGTAAATCAATTCGATCATTGGGCGTGACCTTGTGGCAGCGGATTGATGGGGTCGTGGCGCGTCCAGGGTTGGTCGACGCCAGCGATGCGCAGGTGGGCGTCTAACAACGGATTCTGTTCGGGAGCATCGCTGCGCTGGTGCATGCCACGGCTTTCCTTGCGTTGTTGCGCGGCGCTGTAACACCAACGAGCGGTGGCGGCCATGGCGGCGATTTCCCGGGCTCTCAGCGGGTTGTGTTCATCGACCTGCAACCCCTCACGCACCTCATCCCAGACGTTTTCCAGCGCCTGCAAAGAGCGACCGATCTGGTTGCCGGAGCGGAACAGGTTTTTCTCCAGCGGATGGACTTCGGCCTGGATTCGCTGGATCAACTCATTGGGTCGCGACTTGGTCAGTGCTGGCCGAGACTGCAGGCCCGCACCTGAAAATCCATGCAGCGAAGTGCTGTGGTCGGGCTTCTGGCGGGCCAATCGCGCGGCGCCACGCCCGGCCCATTGGCCGGAGGACAAGGCCCAGGCGGAATTCTGTGCACCACCACCGGAGGTGGCGCCGGCAATCGATTCGCGACTGGCGGCATCCCCGGCAGCGAATACCCCGGGCACCGTGGTCTGGCAGGTGTCGTCAATCACCCGCAGGCCGCCGACGCCACGGATGGTGCCCTCGGCGTGCAGGGTGACGGCGAATCTGTCGCGATAGGGATCGATGCCGCGGCGGTCGAACGGCAGCATCAGGTTCGGTTGAATGCCCGGTAACTGAGCGCGGATCTGCGCCGGTACCCGATTCAGGCGGCAGAACACCGGGCCGTTGAGCAGGGCCTTGGCCAGGGCATCAGTGAAGTCCGGTCCGGTGGGGAAGTGCAGGGGGCGGTCGGCGGCATCGAAGTACTCGCCAAAGCTGTAAATCATCGAACGGGTCATGCTGCTGCCTGACGCGGCGATGCAGTAGTAACTGGAGAACTCCATGCCGGACAATTCGGCGCCCGCTTCGGCGGCCATCAGGTAACCGTCACCGGTATTGGTGTGGCAACCCAGCAGCCGCGAAAGAAAGGCGCACCCGCCGCTGGCCAGCACCACGGCACCGGCGCGAACCTGCCAGTTGCCGCCGGCTTGTCGACGCCAGCCTCGGGCACCGGCCACTTCTCCCTGATCGTTGCGCAGCAATTCCAGCGCCGGGCTGTGATCGAGAATGGTCACACCGCTGTCCTGTACCAGGCGGCGCATGCCGCGCAAGTATTCCGGCCCGCGCAGCCCGCGATATTGGGTCACGCCTTGTTCGTTTTTCGGGAAATCGTAGTAGCCGGCGAGTGTCGGCAGGCTGGTCCAGGTGGTGTCGATGATCCGCGCCATCCAGCGTGCATCGGCCAGGCCATGAGCGCTGGCCAGACGTTTGTCGATGGCTGCTTCGCGTGCGCCGGGCTGCGGCGGTACCCACCAGTGACCCGGGCCGGCGGTGGCCGTGACACCGCTGGTGCCGCAGTAACCTTTATCGACCAGAACCACCCGCGCGCCTTCACGGGCAGCGGCGACGGCTGCCCACGTGCCGGCCAGGCCACCACCGATGACCAGCACATCGGTGACCAGGTCGAGCGTCGGTTGGGAGGCAGCGTGTGCCGAGTTGATCGTCATGAAATACAGGCTCCAGGCAGGTCTTGATACGTTGGTTCACCTCCACCTGGAGAAAGGGGTCGGCCTGTAGTTGACGTTATCTCTATAAAAACCAGCTGTGAAATTCTTTATGGTTATATGCTAATTATTAAATTAGCTGATTATCGTGTTTGTCATTATCAAATTAATGCATTTAAAAGGAGGCCAAAGTTCATCAACTCCAACGCATAACCTGTGGGAGCGGGCTTGCTCGCGAAGGCGGTGTGCCAGGCGGTATTGATGTCGACTGACACTCCCTCTTCGCGGGCAAGCCCGCTCCCACAGGTTCGCGGTGATTGATCTGACTCAGCGGGCAGTACCGTCAGAAGTTGTAAGCCAATCGCGTGTAGTAATAGGCCCCGCCAAAACCGAACGGCGAGAACTGTCCGTATTTGTAGCCTCCGGCCCAGTCCTGGATGCCGTTCTTGTCCGGGTACACGTTGAACAGGTTGTTGGCCCCCAGCGCCACGGTCAGGTGTTTGCTCAGGTCGTAGGCCACGTCCAGGTCGGTAATCCACTTGGCGCTGAATTTACGGTCGTTCACCGGGTTGTTGTCACCCTCGATGTAACTGCCGAAGCGGGTGAGCGCCAGGTTCAGGTTGTAGTCCGTGACTTTCCAATTCGCCGCCAGGATCAGTTTCGATTGCGGCGTGGCAACGGTCAGGTCCTTCTGCAGGCGCCGGTCAAACAGCTGGTAGTTCGGGCCCAGGCCGCTAAGTTCTGGCGGGTTGCTCTGGAGCTTTTCGATCTTGGTCTGGTTCCAGTTATAGGCCGCGCTCCAGCGGATCTGGCCGTATTCGTCCAGCTGCTGGCGGAACTCGTTGACGATGTCGATGCCGCGGGTGCGGGTGTCGACCGCGTTGGTGTAGTACTGGGCGAACAGGCCGGGGGACAGCCCGTTGGCAACGAGGATCCGCGAGACCTCCGGGCCGCCCAGCAGGCTGGTGGAGACGATGCGATCGCGGATGCCGATCTGATAGAGGTCGGTGGTCAGTCGATAGTTCTGCGTCGGTTCGTAGGTGAAACCGAAGCTGTAGTTCAAGGACTTTTCAGGTTTGAGCTTCTCCGCGCCTAGCGCCTGGGCCTCGGTGGTGTCCACCGGCAAGACCTTGACCGGCACCGAAACCTGCTGGCCGTTAACCACGCCGCCAGAAGTGAAGGTCGACGAGGCATAAATGGTTTGCGCCAGGGACGGTGCGCGGAAGCCGTTATTCACCGTGCCGCGCAGGGCGAAGGCGTCGGTGATTTTATAGCGGGTCGAGAACTTGCCGCTCCAGGTGCTGCCGATGTCCTGGGTGTAGCGTTCGTAGCGAGCCGCCACGCCGACGTACCATTTGTCCGTCACATCCAGGCCCAGATCGACGTAGCTGGCGACGTTGCTGCGACTGATTTTCCCGGCATCGGCAGGGCTGGTGCCGTTGTAGGAGGCGAGCCCGGGCAACGGTGTCCTGCCGGCAAACGGACCGCTCGGGATCACGTAGTTGCCCGGTGTGTAGGAGGCGTAGTCGCCGGGTTCGATCTGGTATTTTTCCCAGCGGTACTCGAAGCCGAACGAGGTTTGCAGCGGGTTTTTCAGGCCAATGTCGAAGCCACGCGTGAAGTCGAGGTTGTTGGTCCATTGATCGAAAATCTGTGAAGCGAGATGGAACGAGGTCGGGCTGGTCGGTCCCAAGGATGGGTTGAGGGTATTGCTGGCATTGAGCGTCGAATCGTCCTCGCCCCAGGTCGAACTGGCGTCATAGTTCCAGCCACCGACCTCGCCCTTGAAGCCACCCGCCACCTGAAAGTCTTTGGTGCGGTTGTGACGCTGGGCATGAATGCCGTCGGGGTAGGGCGTATTCGGGTCGCCGGCCAGGGAAACGATGTCGTTGGGTCGGTAGTTGCCGGTGACTTTGGTGGTTTCCATGTAGCTGGCGGTGGAAAAAGAATAGAAGGTCAGGTCGTCCTGTATTGGCAGCTCGAGGTTATAGCTGGCATTGGTGACCTTCTCCCGGCCCAGCCCATAGCTGGGGTTCCAGCCGTGGCGATTGACGGTCTGGTCGCGGCTGTCGGGGAAACCGGGCAATGAGTACAGGTTGCCGGTGGCGCTGCCGGTGCGGTCGAAGGGTTCTTGTTCCTTGCTGTCCAGCGCCAGGTTGGCGAAGCCGTCGTTGGGCAGCGCCAGGCCGTAGTTGACCGTCTGGTGCACGGTGTCGCCATCGCCGCTGCCGTAGCGCCCGAATGAGGTTTCGGCGCTGCCACCGCTGTCGTTTTCCTTGAGGATGATGTTGATCACCCCAGCGATGGCGTCCGACCCATATTGCGCGGAGGCGCCGTCGCGCAGTACCTCGATGTGATCGATCGCCGAGACCGGAATCAGGTCGAGGTTGACCGGCACCGCCGCCGTGCCGATGCGCGCCAGGTTGTTGATCAGTGCCGTGTTATGCCGCCGTTTGCCGTTGACCAGCACCAGCACCTGGTCCCCGGACAAACCGCGCATGGTCACGCCGCGCACCGACCAGGACGTCCCGCCGCCGTTGATCGCCGGCAGATTGAAGGACGGCAGCAGGCGGGCGAGCAGTTCCTTGAGACCGACCTTGCCGCTGGCTTGCAGTTGCTCGGCGCTGATCACATCGATTGGCGAGGGGCTGTCGGTGATGGTGCGGGGTTGACCGCCTCGGTTGCCGGTCACCACCACCGTGCTCAGGGTCTTGTCCGGCTCGGCGGTCTCTGCATGAGCCTGGAGGCTGGCGGCCAGCAGGCTGAAGGCGGCGACCGCGTAACAATCGTATTTCACTCGGGGGCTGGATGAGCTCATGACGCGAATTCCTGAAAGATTGCACGCACAGGCAAACCCCTTCGCGAGTGTTCGCGAATAGCAGGGGTTGCCAGGTCTTTTCTAGAGGGTGGGGTCAGGCCGCGTTGGCGCGTTTTACCCGATGAGGAATGTCGTCATAGGCGATCAGTACCCGTTCCATGCGGCGCGGGTAATCGCCGTAGTTGTAGACCGGGTAGTGCAGCGTCGAGCGGTTGTCCCAGAACGCCACCGAGTTTTCACGCCATTTGAAACGCACTTGATGTTCGGGTTTGTTGAACTCGAGCAGCAACCGAGCGATCAGTTGCTTGCTCTGCTCGGGCGTCCAGCCGATCACCGAAGGGTTCTGCGAGAAGTTGATGAAAAGGCCGTCCTCGCCGGTTTCCGGGTGGGTCCGCACCAACGGGTGCGCCAGAATCGGGTAGTCGTAGCCGACCTTGTCCAATGACGACTTGAAGTCGTGAACTACATGCAGGTCATCGATTTCTTCGCGTAGCTCATCGGGCAAGGCGCGATAGACCGCGGCCGTGTCGGCCCACAAGGTATCGCCGCCAACGGGGGGCAAATCGACTGCGCGCAAGACGGCGCCGAGGGTGGGTTGCAACAGCCAACTGGTGTCGGTGTGCCAACGGCCGCTGATCCGTGGGCCGTACAGTTTGCGTTCGTCCTGGGCTTGAATCAGATGCGCTTGCGGTTGCGTCGGGTCGTTTTGCTGGGTGGTCGGGTGAACGTAGAGCTCGCCGAACTCACGAGCGAAGGCAATCTGCTGTTCGGTGCTGATCACCTGGTCGCGGAAGAAAATCACTTTGTGTTCGAGCAGCAACTGGCGCAGTTCATCGCGCTGGGCTGGCGTCAACGGCTGGCTCAAGTCGATCCCGCTGATTTCGGCGCCGATCGTCGGTTCCAAGCGGGTGATGTGCAAAGTCGGTTGAGGCTGTAAATCGGTGCGGTGCGAGACAGCGGACATGGTGTAACTCCTCTCGGTTGTGGGTTCAGCCTCCGCCTGGAGAGGGGTCGGATGTGGGGTGGATATGCCCCTGTACCAACAAGGCACAGGGGCGGGTAACTCAGATCACAAAAAAGCCATGGGTGGCGTCGCGAGCCAGTTGCGCCACCAGGCCAAATTCCCAATCCAGATACGCTTGCATCGCTTCGCGCGGGCTGTCGGTGCCTTCGTACGGGCGGCGATAGCGGTCGATGCGCGACGAGGCCAGGTGCGTTTCGCCGTCTTCCAGCGGCAATTGCGCAGCGACCCAACTGGCGGTGCCGCCCTTGAGCAGGAACACCGGTTTGCCGGTCAAGGCCTCGACATCGGCAACGGCCAGCCGCGCCAATTGGCTGCTGCCACAGGTCAGTACATAGCGTTCCGCTTTAGGCACATTGGCCAGGGCTTCACGCAATTGCCCGCGCAATGCCCACCACGCGCCGGGGATGTGGCGTTTGACGTAGTTGGCGCTGCTAGTGAAATCCAGCACCACGCTGTCGCCGTGGGTCAGCCATTCGACCAGGGTTTCGGGGCTGATTTCCTCGGCCTGTCGGGGCGCGGGAACTGGTGCCTGCCAGGCACCTTTTTCGCTGAAATGCGCCGGTTGCACATCGTCCAGCACATGCACCTCCCAACCCAATTGCGAGAGCCAGGACGCCGACATGTTGGCGCGCACGCCGTCGTCATCCACCAGCACCAGGCGCGCACCGCGTACGCTGGCGAAGTGATCGGTTTCCTGCACCAGTTGGCCGCCGGGTGTCGAGCGCGCGGCGGGCAGGTGGCCGGCTTCGAATTCTTCCGGAGTGCGCACGTCGAACAGGTAAGTGCTGCGGCTCGACTCTTGTTGCCAGCGCTTAAGATCAGCCAGGCTGGCGCGACCGACCAAAGCCTTGTCCGCAACGCGACGGGCATCCTGGGCGGCAATGTGGCGGTGTTCTTCGCTGGTGGGTGCAAACCGGCGCGACTGACCGTGTTGCAGTTGTTGACCTGCGAGGGTCCAGCCGATGGTGCCGTTGCGCAAGGCCGACACCGGGTTCGGAATGCCGGCATTGATCAACGACTGAGTGCCGATGATGCTGCGGGTGCGCCCGGCGCAGTTGACGATGATGCGCGTGGCCGGGTCCGGCGCCAGCTCTCGGGCACGCAACACCAGTTCCGCCCCCGGTACGCTGATGCCTGTGGGAATGCTCATGGTCTGGTACTCATCGAAACGTCGGGCATCGAGCACCACCACGTCGGCCTCGTTGTCGAGCAGCGCTTGAACGTCTTCAGCGGCCAGGGACGGTGTGTGACGCTGGCTTTCCACCAGCTCACCAAAGGCTTTGCTCGGCACATTGACGTCGATGAACAACTCGCCACCGGCGATGCGCCAACCGTCCAGACCATCTTCCAGCAGGCTGACATTCACATAGCCCAAGCCCTGCAAGCGCTGAGCGGCAATCTGCGCCAGACCTTCGCCGTTGTCGTAGACGGTCACGTGGGTATCGAGCCGTGGAATTCTTGAGTACACCTCCAGTTCCAGTTTTGACAGTGGAATGTTGGCCGCAAACAGTGGGTGCGCCTCGGCGAAGGACGCCTCTTCGCGTACGTCCACCAGCGCCAGTTCTTCTTTGTTCAGCAGTGCCTTTCGAATCTCGGCGAAGGAGCGGGTCAGTACACTTTTGTCAGGACTTGGGCTCATAGGGCTTGGCTCTCTTTGGACACATCCCAGATGTTGGGGAGATAGGCGTTGGAATAACCGGAGATGAACAGTTTTTCGCTGCCATCGGCCTGATACACCGCGCGGCGTATTGCACCGATGTTGGCGCCGTAGACATGGATGCTGATGGAGACCTGGTCATCGAAGGCGTTGCTGACTTGATGGATGTCGCCGATCTTGGGCGACACCGCCTCGACCTGACCGGGCTGCAACTGTATCCGCTGGCCCTCGGGCACCAATGTGCCGTCAGGGTTGCGTGCGAAACCCTGTGAGTGCTCCGAGCCGCGCAACATACCGATCAGGCCCCAGACCCGATGGTCATGGATCGGTGTCCGTTGTCCCGGCCCCCAGACAAAACTGACGATACTGAAGCGCTGCCGTGAATCGGCATGCAGCAAAAATTGTTGATAGCGCTCTGGATCTGGCCGGGCAAACTCTTCAGGCAGCCAGTCGTCATGACTGACCAGTTGGGCGAGGAGCTTGCCGCCGCGATGCAACAGATCACCCTCGCGGGGGTTACCGTCGATCAATTCCGCCAGGGCGCCTATGAATGCTCTAAGTCTCTCCGGGTGTCGGGCCTGGGTCATGGCGATTTCCATTGTTCGTTCTGAATGTTGACGTCTTGATTTAAGCATAATGATTTATCTTAATATGCTATTTTTTAATGATTAGGTTATAGCTGAAAGGAATTTAGAAACTGGTTGTATAGCGTTGGGGGTTATTGATCGCCACTGCAGAGCGTTCGCAGGGTTGTGGGCTATCCAGATTCCAACAATAGAACTATGCTTTTCAGACATCTTATTGACTGTTCTCTATGTGCGGGCCAAATGAAAATTGATGATATCGATGCCTTTGTCGAAGTGATTCGTTGCCAGTCCATCAGCCATGCCGCCGAGTCGTTGCAACTCACCCAGCCGGCCATTACGCGGCGCGTGCAGAACTTTGAGCAGGCATTGGGCGTGGAGTTGTTCGACCGCAACACCAAGCCACTCAAGCCCACGCTGATCGGCACCCGGGTGTACGAACAGTGCCGTTTGATCCTGCGGGAAATGGATGCGTTGCGCGAACTGGTTGCCACCGATGCGCCGCCTACCGGGCTGTTGCGCCTCGGCGTTCCGCAAACCATCGGTGACGTGGTGCTGCTCGACGCACTCAAGCATCTGCGCATCGAATACCCCGACTTGCGCGCCCAGGTGGCCACGGGCTGGGGCAGTCAACTGGTCGGTAAAATCGAGCGCGGCGAACTGGATGCCGCAGCGGCGCTGTTCCCGGCGGGCAAGATTTTCCCGGACAACATCATTGGAGAGTCCATCGGCAAGATGGAGTTGGTGGTGGTGTGCGCCAAGGATCAGTTGCCCAAGCGTCCGTGCAAACTCGCCGACGTTTACCAGAGTGGCTGGATTCTCAACCCCGATGGCTGCGGCTTCCGCGCCGGCTTGCAACGCACCCTGTCGGACCAGGGCCTGGCCCTGCGGGTCAACCTGGAAACCTTCGGTACTGAATTGCAATTGGGTTTGGTTGCCGACGGTCTGGGGCTTGGGTTGGTGCCGCGTCCGTTGCTGGAGCGCAGTGCCCATTTCGATCAGTTGGCGGTCATGCCGCTCAAGGATTTCAAACCGGTGATGGATTTGTGGCTGATCTACCCGCATTTTCTTGGCAACCTGCAAGGGCCGGTCGATGCCTTTGGCAAACTGGTCGCTGGATCGCTGCAGAAGATCAAGAGCGCGGCGTGAAGAAGGGGAGCGAAATATAATAAAAAAAAATGATAATTAGCTTAGATTAAAATGTGCTTTTTATTATTTTTTGACTTCCCATAGGCTTGCTGGAAATCCTTAAGGCCATCCAGGAAGTTTTGCCATGAGCAGCGTCAGTCCATTATCCAGCGTCTCGAAAAATGTTCGCCAGCGCGTCAGCCCTGAAGAATGGGACGTGCGTGTCAAACTGGCCGCGGCCTATCGGCTGGCGGCCCTGTTCAAATGGACCGATCATATCTACACGCATTTTTCGGCGCGGGTGCCGGGGCCAGACGAGCATTTCCTGATCAACGCCTTCGGGTTGTTGTTCGACGAAATCACCGCCTCCAACCTGGTCAAGGTCGACATCGATGGCACTATCGTCGACGACCCGACAGGGCTGGGCATCAACTACGCCGGCTACGTGATCCACAGCGCCATTCACGGTGCACGTCCCGACCTGCAAGCGGTGCTGCATACCCACACCCGCGACGGTATCGCGGTGTCGGCGCAGCGCGACGGGCTGTTGCCGATTTCCCAGCATTCCATTGGTTTTTCCGGGCGGGTGGCCTATCACGGCTATGAAGGCATCGCTCTGGACCTGGACGAGCGTGAACGACTGGTGGCGGATCTGGGGGCCAAGAGCGTATTAATCCTGCGCAATCATGGACTGCTCACGGCGGGCGTCAGTGTCGAACATGCGTTCCAGCAACTTCAGCAGCTGGAGCGTGCCTGCAACATTCAAATCGCGGCTCAGGCCGGCGGCAATGCCGAGTTGATCTTCCCGCCTGCAGAGGTCGTGGCCAAAGTCGAGAAGCAGGCTGAAGTATTCGCCAGCGGCGAGGGGCCGGGAGTTGCACGGCATTGGAGCGCGCTGATTCGTCAGCTGGAGCGCAGCGATACCGCTTATAAAGAGTAATCAGGATTCGGAGTAAAAAGGGGGCTTACCGCAAGGTAAACCCCCTTTTTTGCTGATCGGATCAGGCCACTTTTTCCGCCGCCTGCCGCTCACGCTCGGCCACCAATTGGCGGGTCAGCGGGATCAGGCGCTTGCCGTAGTCGATGGCATCGTCGAGCGGGTCGAAGCCGCGGATCAGGAAGGTGGTGATGCCCAGGTCGTAATAATCGAGCAGGGCCTCGGCCACTTGTTCCGGGGTGCCCACCAGTGAGGTCGAGTTGCCTTGCGCACCGAGTAATCCAGCGATGCCGGTCCACAGGCGTTTGTCCAGGCGCGAACCCTGGGCCGCTGCCGCCAGCAGGCGTCGGGAGCCTTCGTTCGGTGGCTCACGGCGAACGAAGCCATTCTGTTCGGCCAGGGCGGTGGCCTGTTGCAGGATGCGCTCGGCACGTTCCCAGGCCAGCTCTTCGGTGTCCGCCAGAATTGGGCGCAACGAAAGACTGAAACGAATCTCGCGGCCATGTTTGGCCGCCTCGGCACGCACCTGATTCACCACCTCGCGCACTTGCTCGTAGGTTTCCCCCCACAACGCATAAACATCCGCATGCTTGCCCGCCACCTCGATGGCCGCCGTCGACGAGCCGCCGAAATACAGCGGGATGTGCGGCTGTTGCGGCGACTTCACGGCTGAGTGCGCGCCTTCGAACTGGTAGTACTTGCCCTCATAGTCGAAGGGCTTGTCGCTGGTCCATTCCCGGCGCACGACATCGAGGTATTCATCGGTGCGCGCATAGCGCTCGTCCTTGCCGATGTAACTGCCGTCGGCCCGCAGTTCGCGATCATCACCGCCGGTGATGATGTGCACGGCGGTGCGACCACCGTTGAACACATCCAGGGTAGCGAACTGGCGCGCGGCCAGGGTTGGCGCCGCAAAACCCGGTCGATGGGCAATCAGGAATTTCAGGTTTTTCGTCACGCTGGCGGCATGCGAGGCAATCAGCGTGCTGTCCGGACTGTTGGAGTGGAAGGCCACCAGCGCACGGTCGAAACCCGCCTCGTCATGAGCTCGGGCGACGGTTTCCACGTACTCAGGCTGTAAGACAGGGCCGCTGCGGGGGTGGATCTCTGAAGCGTGGTGGCCACCGATGTAACCGATGAATTCAATACTCATGGTGAGTTCCTTGTCGTTGGGGGGTAATCAGAAGTCATACGCCAGCTTCGTGTACCAGAACCCGCCGCCGGGATAGAACGGCGGATTGCCGTACAGGTTCAGGCCGACGGCCGAGGGAATGGCATGCTTGTCCGGGCGCACGTCGAAAATATTGGTGCCGCCCAGGCTCAGGGTGATGTTGTCGAGCAGGGTGTAGGAGATATCCAGATCGGTGATCCATTTCGCGCCGAAGCTGCGATCGCCGCTCTCCAGTTGCTGTAGGGTCTTGACCTTGCCGTAGCGGGTGGTTTGCAGATTGATCGCAAGGTCCGCGAGCCTCCAGTTGGCGCCCAGGATCCATTTGGTCCGGGGCTGTGCATCGGTCAAGTCGCCCTGACGCGCGCGGCCGACCCAGGTCAGGCTGCCGCCGGGGTTGCTACCCAGTCCTTGCAGGGCTGCGGGTGCGTCCTTGAGGTCGGTGATCACGGTGTCGTTGTAATTGAAAGCGGCGTTCCAGCGAACCTCGCCCCAGGCGCCGATATCGGTAAAGTGATCGGCCACCACATCCACGCCCCGGGTGCGGGTGTCAAAGGCGTTGGCGTAGTAGGACGTCCAAGTGGACGTGTCGATGCCGAGCCCCGTCAGAGTCGGCGCCAACGCCGGACCGTAGAGGCTTTCGGTACGGGCGATACGGTCGGAAATTTCGATCCAGTAGGCGTCGACGGTCAAGCTGGTGCGTCGCGCCGGTTGCCACGTCACCCCGAGCCCGAAGTTGCGCGATTTTTCCGGGTCCAGGCTGCTCGCCCCCAAGGCTTGGGCCAATGGCGAGTCCACCGGGGCGATGCGTGTCACGGCCGGGACGATGGTGCCGTCAGGTGCAGCACCCACGCGATTGTCGGTGATGCTGTAGCCGATCTGGGTCAGGGACGGAGCCCGAAACCCGCTGCCCACCGTGCCGCGTACGGCCACGGTTTCGGTGAGTTCATAACGCGAATTGACCTTTGCGCTGACGGTGTTGCCCGAATCGTCATCGAAGTGTTCGGCCCGGGCCGCCACGTCGATGAACAAACGCTCGATCGGGGTGATGCCGAAGTCGATATAGGCGGCGTAGTTGTTGCGCTTGATGCTGGTTTCATCCTGCGGCGCGATGGTGGCGGCGGCCTGCGCGGCAATCGCCGCCAACTGCCCGGCCAGCGGATTGGGCTGACCGTTGGGCAATGTCGCCGGGAAGCGATAGCCGCCGATGGTGTAGGCCTGGGCGTCACCGGCGAAGGTGCTGAAACGCTCCCAGCGATGCTCGAGGCCGGCGGACACTTGCAGCGGAAAACCGAAGACCCCGTCGAAGGCGCGGGTGATGTCCAGGTTGTTGACCCACTGATCGAAGCGGTAGGTGGCCAGGTCGTCAAAGGAAGTCGGGGAGGTCGGTCCCAACGACGGGTTGATGGTCAGGTCGCTGTACTGGTGGTTGGTGTTGCGTCCATAGGTGGTGCTCAGATCCCAGTCCCAACCCGCCGCGAGTCCCTTGCCACCAAACAGGAACTGGTAGTCCTTGTCGTCCAGGTTGTTCAGCGGGTAGTAGCCGTCGGGAAACAGTTCCGGGATGTTGGCGTTGCCATTGGGGTAGCGGAAGTAGTTGTTGATGATTGCCTTGCGCTCGCCATAGGTGGCGTAGGAATAGAGTTTCGTTTGCTCGTCCAGGGGCAGTTCGGCGTTGTAGCCGAGGTTGAACGCCTTGATCTGCGGGTCGCCGTTTTTCACCCCCACCTTGTCCCAGGTCGCTTCACGGGGATCGCCCGGAAAGTAGGCGGTGTTCGAGGCTTTTTCGTTCCAGCTGGCATCGCCGCGTTTGCGGGCATCGCCCGACAGGTGCAGGAAACCGCCATCGCCCAGGGCAAATCCGGTATCGCCCTCAAACTTGGTGACCTCACCTTCGCCGCTGTAGAGCTTGCCGTAGGTCAGGCCCAGATGACCTCCCTGGGCGCCGGATTTGAGAATCACGTTGATCACCCCGGCAATCGCATCCGAGCCATATTGCGCGGCGGCGCTGTCCTTGGGCACCTCGATACGCTCCACGGCGCTGATCGGGATCATGTCGATATCGACCGAGTTGGCGCCGCTGCTATCGGTCGAGCCGTTGGCGGGCAGGGCACTGTTATGCCGGCGCTTGCCGTTGACCAGCACCAGGGTATAGGCCGGCGCCAGGCTGCGATTGGACAAGGGCCGAATGGTCGAGTTGTAGCCGGCGATGTTGGTGCCATAGTTGAACGAGGGCAACAGCTTGGAAATGGCTTCGGTCAGATCGGCGCGACCGGTTCTGAGCAGTTGTTCGCCCGTGACAATGTCGATCGGGGCCGGGCTCTCGGCGACCGTTCGCTGAGTGCCCCGAACACCGGTGGAGATCACGGTGACCTTCTCCAGGCGGGTCTCCTTGTCCTCGCTGCGCTCGATGTCTTCGGCCTTGAGTGCCGAGCTGCCGAAGACCATGCCGCAGGCGGCCAGGCTGACAATGAAAGGAGAGCGAAGACGGTGATACCGGGTGGCGTCAGACAGGGTGGAGGGTGTTGCGGGCATGGGTACGACTCTCGTTTCAGGTCATGGATAGGCGTGATTCAATCCTCCACCTGGCATCGGGGTCGGTCTGTGGTGACGAAAGTAGGCGTAACGGGTGAGGCTGTGAAATGCCGTTTTGTTCTAAGTTAATTATTAAATTAATTAATCATTGTTAATTTTAGATATCAGTAATACGCATTTTACGATGCTCATCCGACGCAGACGGCAAAGGGCGCGGGCTGAGCCGTTTTACTATGCAAATAACTTATCTGGATGATCGGCTATCTGATTTTTAATCATATTAGGTTATTCCTAAAAAGAATTTCACTGCGGTTTTTTATGCGAATAGCATGAATCCGAAGCTGATGCATGGCGCCTCCGGCCATGTTCTTTATAAGGAAGGAAGCCTGATGACTGAAAAGACTTTCGATACCCAGAGCGCCAGTAGCTCGTTTTCCGTCGATAAGGCCGCACGCCTCACAGGTGATCTGCAGGGCGCGTCGAGGTTGATCCCCAACTGGGTGCGCAACTGGCGCACCCCTGAAGTCTTGCTGCGCTTGCTCAGCCCGATCGCGCTGCTGCTGTTGTGGGAACTGGCGTCTCAGGCCGGGCTTATTCCGCAACGGGTCATCGCAGCGCCGTCGCAGATCGGCGGCACGCTCTGGGCGATGATCGTTTCCGGGGAGCTGGGCAAGCATTTGCTGGTGTCGCTGCAGCGCGCATTGCTGGGCTTGAGTATCGGGGTCAGCGTCGGTGTCGTTGCGGCACTGATTACCGGCCTGTCG
The DNA here is from genome assembly GCF_047758685.1 of Pseudomonas lyxosi. Taxonomy (NCBI): domain Bacteria; kingdom Pseudomonadati; phylum Pseudomonadota; class Gammaproteobacteria; order Pseudomonadales; family Pseudomonadaceae; genus Pseudomonas; species Pseudomonas lyxosi. The sequence continues at coordinate 5,216,879 of NZ_CP180481.1, read as the reverse complement.
AAGCGCGGCGAGGTGATCCTCGATTCGCCGATGCAGATGCTGCGCACCATTCCTTCCCTGGCGCTGGTGCCGTTGTTCATTCTCTGGTTCGGCATCGGCGAGTTCACCAAGATCGCGTTGATCGTGACCGGTACGACCTTCCCGGTGTACCTGAACCTGTTCGCCGGCATTCGCAATATCGACCCCAAACTGATCGAGGCCGCCAACACCCTGGGCCTGAATCGTCGCGAGTTGATCTGGCACGTGATCCTGCCGGGCTCCTTGCCTTCCTTCTTTGTCGGCCTGCGTTACTCCCTGGGGATTTCCTGGTTGGCGCTGGTGTTCGTCGAGCAAATCAATACCACCGCCGGCATCGGCTTTCTGGCCAGTGATGCGCGGGACTTCATGCGCACGGACGTGATCGTCATCTGCCTGCTTATTTACAGCGTCCTCGGCTTATTGATCGACGGACTGATCCGCACGCTGGAGCGTTTTGCCCTGGCCTGGCGCCCATCTTTTGTGAGGAACTGACATGTCGACTATCGCCGCAAAAAACCTGCAGTCAGAAGCACCGGTACAACTGCGTAATGTGGTGCGCCAATTTGGCCAACAACGGGTGATCGACGGCCTGGACCTGGACATCGCCCCGGGCGAATTCGTCGCGCTGCTCGGGGCGAGCGGTTCGGGCAAGACCACGTTGCTGCGCAGCCTGGCCGGGCTGGACAGTATCGACAGCGGCCAGTTGTTGGTGCCCAAGGCAAGGGCGGCGGTGTTTCAGGAGCCTCGGTTGATGCCCTGGAAACGTGCCTGGAAGAACGTGATTCTCGGGCTGCACATCCCGGACGCCAAGGCGCGTGCGGTGCAGGCCCTGACAGAGGTGGGCCTGGCCCATCGACTGGAAGCTTACCCGGCCACGCTCTCCGGCGGCGAAGCGCAACGCGTGGCGCTGGCCCGTGGTCTGGTGCGCGAGCCCAAGCTGTTGCTGCTCGACGAGCCGTTCGCTGCACTCGATGCACTAACGCGGATTCGCATGCATCGGCTGATCATTGAGTTGTGGCGCAAACACACACCGGCCGTGCTGCTGGTGACCCATGACGTGGACGAAGCGATCCTGCTGGCCGATCGGGTCATCGTGCTGGCCAACGGCAAGATCGCCGAGCAACTGACGATCGACTTGCCACGTGCCCGAGACACCGGGCAGGAAGGCTTTCAGGCCATTCGTGCGCGGCTGCTGAGTCTGTTGGGGGTTGAGGTGGAAACCGTCGCGGTGGCTGAGCGTCAGGCCACGAACAGCACAGTCCGGCGGTTTGCCCATGGTTGATCATTTGAAACAGGGAGTTTGCGCGATGCCGATTCGTGTCTGGAGATCTGCGATGTTGCTGCTGTCGGGCGCGGCGTTGCTGCTCAGCGGCTGCGGCGATGTCGTCGAGACCAAAGCCCCATCCACCGCCCAGTCAGATTTGTCTGGCGTCACGCTGGTGCTGGGCGATCAGGCCAAGGGCCTGCGCACGGTGGTCGAGGCGGCGAATGCCTTTGAGGGCATTGACTACAAGGTTGAGTGGGCCAATTTTCAGGGCGCCGCGCCATTGTTTGAAGCTTTGCGCGCTGGCGCGGTAGATCTTGGGCCGGCCGGTGATACCCCGGTGCTCGCCGCTGCAACCGGTGGCACACCCTTGCGCATCGTCGCGGTACGGCGCAGCCAATCACGAGGCATTGCGATCCTGGTTCCAGCCGATTCGCCCATTCGTAGCGTCGCGGATCTGAAAGGCCGCAACGTCGTGGTGTCGTCGGCCCGCGGCAGCATTTCCCAGTACCTGTTGATTCGCGCCCTGGCCAATGCCGGGGTAGATGAGAAGGACGTCAACGTCGGTTTCGTCCTGCCGACCGATGCCTTGTCGGCGTTCAATGCCGGGAAGATCGAAGCCTGGGCCACGTTCGGTATCTATCAAGCATTTGCCGAGCAGCAGGGCGCCCGGGTGTTGATCAGCGGCGAGGGGATCAACACTGGCCTGACGTTTATCACGGCTTCCGATGAAGTGCTGACCGACCCGCTCAAACGCAAGGCGCTCAGCGACGTATTGCAGCGGTTTGCCAAGGCCTTCGAATGGGCCCGACAAAACCCTGATGAGTACGCCCGGGTCTTCGCCAAGGTCAACGACATCCCCCTTGAAGTCTCGCAGCGGCTGCGCAGTTGGGGCGACGAGTCGCTATTGCCGGTGGAGCCGCGGGATGTGCAGGCTCTGCAGCAAGTCGACGATTTGTTCGTGGAAAAGAAGATCTTTCCCCATCGCGTCGACGTGGAAAAGTTGACGGACTCTGAGGTGTTTTCCCTGACGCCTTTGACGGTGACTCAATCGGTGCCAGCGCGGTAATCCGGTGCCGGCGCATGTTCAATCCAAAGGCTTACAGGAGTAAATAAATGGGCAATGTCCAGAGCGCCACCAATGCCTTCGAGGTGTTCCGACACCCGGCATCTCGCGGCGAACTGCTCGACCTTGGCCGGGTCCTCCGGGAACCCCTGGCGCAGTCGCGGCTGCACAGCACGCCTAAACGGGTGTTGAGTCGCCGTGAAGGAGTCTTGCTCGGGGTATTTGCCTTGGTGTTGCACGGCGCGGTGATTGTCTGGGTCAACCAGAACCCACCGGCGGCACTGCCCGTGGTGCCGCCGGAGATCCCGCCGATGACTATTGAGTTCTCGCAGCCAGCGCCACCCGTGGTGGAGCCTCCGCCGCCCGAGCCGATTGCGCAGCCAGTGGTCGAACCGCCACCACCGGTTGAAGATGAGCTGGCCGTGAAGCCGCCACCTCCGAAACCGATTCCAAAGCCCAAACCTGTGGTTAAACCGACTCCCAAACCCGTGGCCAAACCTGTGGAGCAGCCACCCGCACCGCCAGCGCCGCAACAACCAGTCGCCGCGCCTGCTCCAGCGGCACCCCCGGCACCGAAACCGGTGACTCCGGCGTCGGCCAGCGCGGGTTACTTGAAGAACCCGGCACCGGAATACCCGTCGCTGGCGATGCGTCGCGGCTGGGAAGGTACGGTGATGTTGCGGGTGCATGTATTGGCCAGCGGCAAGCCCGGTGAGATCCAGATCCAGAAAAGCAGTGGCCGCGATCAACTCGACGACGCCGCACTGGCAGCCGTCAAACGCTGGAGTTTCGTGCCAGCCAAGCAGGGCGATGTCGCCCAGGACGGCTGGGTCAGCGTGCCCATCGACTTCAAAATAAAGTAATTCAATCCTATAGACAGACACCGCGGGCCACCTGACAAAAGGCGCATCGCTACAACCGATTTAATGCCTAGTTGGAGAGCCTGACCATGAACCTGATCGCATCCCCCTTCGAATCCATCGAACACACCGTCATCTGGCTATTAATCCTCTTCTCCGTTGCGACCTGGGGCCTGGCCTTGTTAAAGGGCGTGCAGTTCACCCGACTCAAGACGCAGGATCGAAAATTCCATAAGCAATTCTGGGCCGCTTCAAGCCTTGACTCTGCCGCCGAATTCGCCAACAGCCTGCCTGGCGCTGCGGCCCGTGTGGCGCTGGCAGGTTATGCGGCCATTCAGGTCAGCGACCACCAGAACGCCGACCTCAGCCAGTCGATCAATCACCAGGACCGTCTCGAACGTGCCTTGCGTCAGCAGATCGTGCGTGAACGACGCTCGCTGGAAACGGGCCTGGCTATCCTCGCCAGCATTGGCAGCACCTCGCCCTTTATCGGTCTTTTCGGGACCGTTTGGGGCATCATGTCGGCCTTGAAAGGCATCAGTGCGGCCGGCTCGGCGAGCCTGGAAACCGTGGCCGGACCGATTGGTGCCGCACTCGTCGCCACCGGTGTGGGGATCGCTGTCGCGGTGCCAGCGGTGCTGGTTTACAACTACTTCCTGCGTCGTCTGAAACTGACCTCCGCCGATCTGGACGACTTCGCCCACGACTTCTATAGCCTGGCGCAGAAACATTCATTCCGCGTGCTGCTGCACCCGGTGCTGAGCAAGTCCGGCGCCACCGTCGCCGGGCAGAAAGTCAAGGAGGCCTCCTGAGATGGCCTTCTCCACACAAGACAGCGATGAAGTGCTGAGCGAAATCAACGTCACGCCTTTGGTGGACGTCATGTTGGTATTGCTGGTGGTGTTCATCGTCACCGCGCCGCTACTGACTAACGCGATCCCGATCAACCTGCCGAAGACCGAAGCGGTGGCGCCGGTGGAACAGAAAGATCCTCTGGTGGTGAGCATCGACGACAAGGGCAAGGTGTTCATCAACAAGGATGAAATCCAGCCGGATCTGCTCGAGTTCAACCTGCAAGCCGCCAAAGCGAAAAACCCTGATGTGCGCGTGCAACTGCAGGCCGACAACGGGGTGAATTATGGCGAAGTGGCGCGGGCGATGGCCTCTATCGAGCGGGCAGGGATTACCAAGTTGTCGGTGATTACGGCGAAGTAAGAGGCCCGGCGCCGGGCATGATGCCTGCTACCTGAACCGTGTGGCCCCGACTGCGATGATCTTCGTGCCTTGCGTGGACGGCCTCAGCCATAACGAAGCCGAGGAGATTCATCCTCACTGGGCCACTGCCGGAGTCGATGTGTTGCTGATTTCGATGCTGGCCAAGGCTGGCGTCTGACCGTCAGCGGGATAATTTCGTCCGTGCCGTGGTTGTCGAGGGCCAAGGTAGTGCTGCACCGAACCACCACTCTCGACCATACGGCATAAGTCGGCACGTTTGATTATTGGACAGGGAAAGTCCGCCCGGCCGATTCTGGGGATCATCTTGAATAGGGAGTTCTTCATGACAGCTCGACGCCAACTCAAACTTGGCGCCTTCATGCGTCCGGTCAGCATCCATACCGGCGCTTGGCGTTATCCCGGCGCTTATGGTGACGCCAACTTCAACTTTGCTCATCTCAAGCGTTTTGCTCAAACACTGGAGCGTGCTCGCTTCGATGCGTTCTTCATGGCCGATCATCTGCCATCCTCGCCATGGGCGGTGATATCTGGCATGTGATTTTCAAGGTTCTGTTGCCCGAAGCACTGCCGGCGTTGCTGGCGGGCATCACGTTGACTTTGGTGATGCTGATCGGATTTTCCTCCATGGCCGGCGTCATTGGTGGCGGCGGGCTGGGGGACTTGGCGATTCGCTATGGCTATCAGCGTTTCAACAACCAAGTGATGGTCGCCACGGTGGTGGTGCTGGTGATTCTGGTCCAGAGCGTGCAAAGCCTCGGCGATCGGCTGGTGCGCTCCTTGGTCCATCGACGTTGATATGGTTTTTCCTTCGGACTGATCCTCACCCAGCGCGCTCAGGCGTAGTTCATAGAGTTTCGATTGGTGCGCCACGTCGATGGGGACTGCGCGCGGCTGATAAACGCATCGTTGGCGCTGACCAGGCGTTAGCTCTGGCTCGCCGACAGCGCGGCCACGCCTTCGAAGGCCCGATATTGGAGAAACGCGGCCACCGATTCCTTCGGAAAAGAAGGCCTAAGCTAATTCCAAAAAGATATTTATTTCTGTTTTTTAAGATCGATTAGCTTTATGTCTCAGGGAAGTGCTGCGGTCCACACGCGGCGCTTTTTTGCTTCAGGCTAACCGTATTCGGGTCATGGCCTGAGGCTCAGCCAATTTTCCTACTCTGGGGCGAGCGCGTTGCCCGCATCCAGGGGTCGCTTGCCCGGAGCTCCTGTGACACTTATTCAAACCTCTTTGCCGACTGCCCGGATCGACTCCTCTAAACGGCTTGCGCAACCCTCCAGCGATCACACAAATGAGGGCGACGTTGTGCTTGAGCTGCGAGACGTCACCAAAGCCTATCTGCGCAAAGGTTCGTCGGTGCTGCCGGCCGTCAGCAATGTCAGCTTGAAGGTGCGTCGCGGGGAAGTTCTGTGCCTGATGGGGACATCCGGAAGCGGCAAGTCCACGTTGCTGCGGCATATCAATCGCTTGATCGAACCCTCGAGTGGCGAGGTATTGATCGAAGGGCAGGCCATCAGCGGTTTGAGTCACACGGCCTTGCGCGATCTGAGATCGCGACGCATCGGGATGGTGTTCCAACATTTTGGCCTGTTGCCTCATCGCACGGTGCTGGACAACGTCGCGTTGCCCCTCGAGCTGCGTGGCGAATCCGAGTCGATTCGTCATGCGGCGGCAATCCTGCAGTTGCAGGCGGTAGGCCTGGAAGGTTGGGGCGAGCATTATCCCCATGAGCTGTCCGGTGGCATGCAGCAACGGGTCGGCCTGGCACGGGCATTGGTGACCGATCCGGACATCCTGCTGATGGACGAGCCGTTCAGTGCGCTGGATCCGACCATCAGGCGCGATCTGCAAAGCCATTTTCTGGCCTTGGTGCGTGAGCGCGGTATCAGCACATTGCTGGTGACACACGACCCGACGGAGGCAATACGTCTTGCTGACCGTATCGCCGTGCTGCGCCGTGGCCGCCTGGTGCAGTTGGGCACACCCAAACAGTTGCTTGAACATCCGGTTGATGCTGAAGTTGCGGACTTTTTCCGGGATTGCACCCCAACCCCATCACCGCTGCGCAGCGTCGACAGCGGTCACTTCCAGGCTCCCGAAACGGTTCCGCGCGAGCAACCCTCGCACCCCGGCTTGCGCGGGTGGCAAGCACTGTTGCTGGGGCCTGCAGCGCTGGCCGCGCGAGGCAAGGGCGGTTTCTTCTGGCTCGGGTTCGCTGCTGAGCTCGCAGCGCTGGCGGCAGTGGGCCAAGGCATTGCCAATTCGTCATGGTTGGCGATTCTGGCGGCTGTGATTGTGTTCGCGGCCAGTCGCTTCACAGTGTTCTCGTTAAGCCGCCTGCCTGTGCGACGCAACGTATCGGGTTGGGGGCTGCCTTTGGCGGTGCTGCTGGTCAGTCAGGCGTTGGTGATCTGGCGCGTGTTTACGCCTGATACCACTCACGTGCTGCTGCAGTTCCCGGCCAATCGCCAGGCGCTGCTGCTGGCGGCGCAGAGCATTGATGAATTCATCGGCTGGTCGCAGGTCACGTTCGAGAGCGCTTTCGTCGGCGTGATCGTGGCCGTTCGCACGGTCATCGAAGGCATCGAAAACCTGCTGGGCTGGTTGCCATGGCCGGTTTCGGCGTTGGCGCTGGTGTTGCTGGCGTGGCGTTCGGCGGGCCTGACGCTGGCGCTGACCAGTAGCGCAGCCTTGTTGTACATCGGCCTGTTCGGCTTTTGGGAGAGGACTATTGCCACGCTGGCGCTGGTCGGCTCGTCGGTATTGATTGCCCTGGCCATCGGTGTACCAACCGGCATTCTGCTGGCGAAGCGCCCGCTTGTACGGCGCCTGATCACACCCTTGCTGGATGTCATGCAAACCCTGCCAACGTTCGTGTACCTGATTCCTGCGGTGGCGTTCTTCTCTGTCGGCAAGACTCCCGCGGTGATCGCGACCGTGATCTTCGCCCTGGCGCCGATGATTCGCCTGACGTCGCTGGGTATCCAGGAAGTCCCGAAGGATGCCGTCGAAGCGGCGGTCGCCCATGGGGCCAGCCCTTGGCAAACCCTGATCAAGGTGCAACTGCCCCTGGCTCGCCGCTCGCTGTTGCTGGGCATCAATCAAACCATCGTCATGAGCCTGTCGATGGTCGTCGTGGCCGCCCTGATCGGTGCTGGCGGCCTGGGTTATGACGTCATGACGGCGTTGCGCAACATCAAGGGGGGCGAGGGTGTTCTGGCCGGTGTGGCGATCGTCCTGTGCGCGCTGATCCCTGATCGAATCATTCAATCGAGCTTGCGCAAGCAAGATCATCTGCACAACTGAACAGTGAGACTTATTGTGAAGACACACGTATTGCGCACCTTGGGCGCCGCCGCACTGCTGACCTCCCTGATCCTTCCCGCCACTGTCTGGGCCAAGGACAAAATAGTCATTGGCGAGCAGAACTGGACGGGGGCTATCGCCATCCAGCACATCCTTGGCGAAGTGATCAAAAGTCGCCTGGATGGCGATGTGTCGTATCTGGCAGGGGATGTCCCGGTACTGTTCAGTGCCGCGGCGAAAGGCGATGGCTCGGTGGATGTGCTGACCGACATCTGGTTGCCCAATCAATCGGCCGCTTGGGCCAAGTACGTCACTGGCGGGACCCGGTCATTGGTGCCGAACACGCTTCCGTATGCGGGCGAACAAGGGTTTTACATTCCTGGCTATTTGCAGGACAAGTACGGGGTCAAATCCATCTATGACCTGAAAAAACCGGAAGTGACCAAGCTCTTCGAACCACTGGGCGGCGGCAAGGCTGAGTTGCTGGTGGGGCCAGCGGGCTGGGAGTCGACTTATATCGGCCAGATCAAGGCCAAGGATTACGGGTTTGCCGATAAGTTCGAGTCGGTGTCCACGGAAGCCTCGGTGACCTACGCCAAACTGGCCTCTGCTTACAAGGCACAACGTGGCGTGGTGTTCTATGCCTACACCCCGGACTGGATCTTCTCGGCCTTCGACTTGCGTCGCCTGGAGGAACCGGCGTTCGACGGCTACGCCCAGGACAACAAAAAGGATGACCCGTTGTATAAGGCCGATGGTTGCTGGAAATTCATCAGCCCGACGGTCGACCCGGACTGGCTGAACAAGAGCCAGATTACCTGCGCCTTCCCGGATGCCAAGGTTCATGTCCTGGCCTCCGCTGCCTTGCAGAAACGCGCACCGAAAATTGCCGAGTTCTTGCGCAATGTCGCTATCGATCCGGCGCAACTCAATGAGCTGATCCTGAAGATCGAAAAGGAAAAACAGCCGGCGGACGTCGCGGCCAAAGCATGGGTACAGGCGAACAGCGCCACGGTTGATCAATGGCTGGCAGCGTCGGCGCCAAAAGTGAGTTCGGCCCAATGAGCCATGCTTCCTTGCGTTTGCTCGATGGCGGTATGGGCCGCGAGTTGCAGCGTATAGGCGCACCGTTTCGTCAGCCGCAATGGTCAGCGCTTGCGTTGATCGAGGCGCCTGAGTTTGTGCTTCAGGCGCATAAAGCGTTCATTGCTGCTGGCGCGCGGATCATCACGACCAACAGCTACGCGGTGGTGCCTTTTCACATTGGTGATGAGCGCTTTGCCGAACAGGGGCGAACGCTGGCCGAGCGCGCTGGTCGGCTCGCGCACCAGGCGGCGTCCGAGAGCACTGAACCGGTCACGGTGGCGGGTTCTTTGCCTCCCGCTCTGGGGTCATATCGACCGGACCTGTTTGATCACCAACGCTCGGTGGCGATTCATCGGGAACTGATCGCCGGACTGCAGGCCCACGTCGATGTCTGGTTGGCGGAAACCCAGAGTTCCATCGCTGAAGTTCGGGCAGTAGCCGAGGCGCTGGGTGCACAACCCAAGCCGCTTTGGCTGTCGTTTACGCTTCTGGATGAAGTTGGGCAGGCGTCGCGATTGCGTTCATCCGAGCCCGTCGCCGATGCGGTGCGCGTGGCGGCGGAGTTGGGCGCGACAGTGGTGCTCTTCAATTGCAGCCAGCCGGAAGTGATGGCAGCGGCATTGGCTGAGGCCCGGGATGTTATCCAGAGCCTCGGCCAAGCCATTGAACTGGGGGTTTACGCCAACGCCTTCCCGCCCGTCAGCGCACAGGCCGAGGCCAATAGCACGTTGTTGGAGATTCGTCGCGATCTGGGCCCCGAGTCCTACCTTGACTGGTCGAGGTCGTGGGTTGCCGCGGGCGCCAGCATCGTCGGCGGATGTTGTGGCATCGGTCCTGAACATATTGCGCAGTTGCACCTGCATCTGCTGCCCTACAAAGAGGTGGTCAGCGCATGACTGATTTTCAGCGAGAAGCCCTGGTTGAGCAGGCAACGTTTGGCGCCGGCTGTTTTTGGGGCGCAGAAGCGTCATTCAGGGAGTTGCCGGGCGTACTCGACAGTAGGGTCGGTTTTGCACGGTCGGCCAAAGGGGAGGCGACACTGATCGAAGTGGTGCAGGTCGACTTCGATGCGCGGGTGATTACTTATAGCCGCCTGATCGAGCACTTCTGGACGCTGCATGATCCGACGTCCATCGACCGCCAGGGCGCGGATGTCGGGGAGAAATACCGTTCAGCATTGTTTTTCAGCTCCGCTCAACAGGCCCAGTTGGCGCTGGTCGCCAAACAGCGCCTGGACGCTTCCGGTCAGCTGAAAAGACCGGTGGCGACGGTCATTCTTCCCTTGGGTGAATTCCAAAAGGCGGATGAAACTCAGCAGCGATACCTTGAAAAGCACGGTGGCAGTGCCTGCTCTCTTTGAACAGGCAACAGCGTTTCCGGGTTGAACAATACAAGCGCCACTGACTCGATTCTGTGGCGTTTTTTTTCCCGTCAGTTTTTTCGAACAAGGGGCTTTGCCCTCAGCGGTGATCCGCCCCGTTTAATGACTTTATTTACAGGAACCACGATGTCCGATCCAAAACCTCTTTTGTTTGCGCTCTATGAGCAAGCCAGTGTGGGCTGTGGCGGTGCGCCAAGCCTTTGGACGCACCCGGCTGACGAACGACTAGCCATCAATTCTTTGGGCTATTGGTCGAACCTGGCGCGCATTGCCGACCAGGCTCACCTCGACATGCTTTTTTTTGGTGATGTCCTGGGTTTCTACGACGTATTTGGCGGTAGCGCCGATGCGGCGATGAAATGGGCCGTGGAAGCACCCGCCAATGATCCGCTTATGATCATTCCTGCATTGGCGGCCGTGACGGAAAACCTGGCCTTTGGCGTAACCGTGACCACCAGCTACGAACATCCTTTTACCCATGCCCGACGCTTCAGCACGCTGGATCACCTCACCAATGGCCGGGTGGGCTGGAACATCGTCACCTCATACCTGTCCAGTGCCGCCCGCAACTTCGGCCTGGAACAGATGATCAAGCACGATGATCGCTACGAGCGCGCTGAAGAGTTCCTCGATGTGGTCTACAAACTCTGGGAAGGCAGTTGGGCCGGCGACGCCGTGGTCGCGGACAAGGCTCGCCAGCTCTACGCGCGGGGTGATCGTGTACGGCCAATCAATCACGTGGGTGAGCATTACCGGGTGGCCGGGCCGCACTTGACCTCGCCATCGCCCCAGCGCACACCTTTACTGATCCAGGCCGGCTGGTCAGGGCGTGGCCGGGAGTTCGCGGCCAAGCACGCAGAACTTATCTTCGTCGCCAAATCCAACCCACTGGAAATTCGTCAGGGGCTGGAAGACATCTGGGCCCAGGCTCAGGCTCGTGGTCGTCAGCCCGAGGATGTGAAGTCTTTAACAGTGCTGCGTATCGTCACGGCCAAGACCGAGATCGAAGCTCAGCGCAAATATGATGAGCTGCAAAGCAACTATCACTTGCAGGCGCAATTGGTGAGCTACGCCGGCGACACCGGCATAGATATCAGCCGCTACGCCGACAGCGACGCGCTTTCAACCCACACGGAAGGCATGACCTCTTATGTGATGCGTCCCGATGGCAGTGGCAAACCGTTGACCGCGGGCGACGTCAAACAGCGCTTTGCCAACGTTACCCGAGGGAGCGATCTAATCCTCGTAGGCACCCCGCAACAGGTGGCCGAGCGCATCGAAGAGCACGCACGCATTTCAGGCACCAGCGGCTACATGCTCAATCCGTTGATCAGCCCTGGCAGTCTTGAAGACTTCGTCGAGCTGGTCATCCCTGAACTGCAAAAACGTGGCCTATACCGCAGCCAACCGCAAAGCGGTACCTTTCGTTCGCGGTTACGGGGTGACGGTTCGAGCCATTTGCCAGCGTCAGCTTATGGCGCGTCGTTCCGTTTCGACAGTGACCTCTAGGCCGGTAGAACTACGGCTTATGCGTCCGGTGACCATTCAGTCGGGAAGGCATAATTAATCTCCGTGCACAAACGGTCGTTCTAACGGCCGCTTGTGGATTTGAATACACCGCTGAGGACGAAGGCGTAGCGTTCAGGTCGGATGAAAAACGTCGTGCGATCGCAGCAGCGGCCGTCAGCGAAGTACGAGGTGCGTTCCATGACCAACAGCGCCGCGCCGCGTTTGATGTGCAAGGCACTGGCCAGGCTTTTGTCCGCTTCTTGAGCGCGGATCGCCAGATCGGCACGGGTGACCGCCATGCCGGTGATCGACTCCAGAATGGAGTAGATCGGTTGGTGCTCGACATCAGTCCACACCACGCTGGCCAGCTCTGCCGGCAAATAGCTGCGCCCGAGTGCGATGGGTTCGTCATCGACAAAGTGCAGTCGCTCCAGCAGCAGGCAATCGTCCGCTGCTTCAAACAATCCACGCAATGCCTCCGGGACTGGCTGCTGTGCATTGCTGATGACCCGCATGCTCGGTTTTAGACCTTGCAGCAACAAGGCTTCGTGAAAGCTGCGCAATGCATCCAGGCCGTGGCGAACCTGCTTGGCCGCCACGAAGGTGCCTTTGCCTTGCTTGCGCTCCACCACGCCGTCATCGCTGAGCTTGCCCACCGCCAGGCGCACCGTGACGCGGCTCACCCCAAAGCGTTCGCCCAGTTCGGCTTCTGACGGCAGTTTGCCGGTGGGTTCGAAATCGCCGCGCTGAATTTCTTCCAGCAAACGATGGGCGATCTGTTCGTAGAGCGAGGTGCTGCTGTCGCGAAGAATGGACGTGGACACGGTCGGCTTCCAGGGTCCTTGGAGTGGGGCGGTGCGCCGTCACTTCTAAGGTTATAAAAATAGGTTATTGGGATAACTTGTATTAATACGTATTATGTCAGGCGTTCCCATTGTAAACGACCTGACGACACTTGCCATGCTCAAAACAAACGCCTACCTGCAGCAGCAAGCCGACGCGCTGACGGTCGATGACATCAGCTTCAGCTACCCCAACGGGCATCGGGTGTTTTCTGCTTTCAGCCTGAACGCCCGGCCTGGCGAATTTGTTGCGATTCTGGGGCCGTCGGGATGCGGGAAAACCACGTTGTTGAACTTGCTATCCGGTTTTCAGCAACCCCAGAGCGGTCAGATCAGCATCAACCAGACAGCGGTGAAGCCGGAGCGTTCGGAGCTGGGTTATGTGTTTCAGGCGCCGCAGTTGTTTCCCTGGTTGAGCGCGCTGGAAAACGTCCGCTTTGGTTTGCGGATGACGGCGCAACTCAGCGAGGCGCAACAGCGTGCCCAAGCGCTGCAGTACCTGCGCCTGGTCGGTCTGGAGGATGCGGCCCATCGATTGCCGCATCAGCTCTCGGGTGGAATGCAGCAACGCATTTCCCTGGCCAGGACTCTGGCCCTGGAGCCCAGCGTGCTGCTGATGGATGAACCCTTCGCCGCGCTCGATGCCATCAGCCGCAACAGCATGAATGAAGAAACCCTGCGTATCTGGGCCGAGCTGGGTCAGACGGTGTTGTTCATTACCCACGACATCGACGAAGCGGTGTTTCTGGCGGATAGGGTGATCGTGCTCAACATCGCTCCGGGCGGAATCCATAGTGAGCTGAAGATCAATCTGCCGCGCCCTCGCTCCAACCTGAACACCCGCCGCTTGCCGGACTTTCTCGATTACCGCAATGAGCTGATGGAGCGCATTTCCTATGTCATGGAAGTGTCCGCAGCCACTCCCCACACCACCCGACAACCCGAGTTAACCGCATGATCAAACGTTCGCTGCTTGCCCTTTCATTGTCTGTTGCCGCCCTGGCAAGCAGCACATTTGCCGTGGCCACCGAGGAAAAGCCCCTGCGTGTGGGTTATGTCTTCGCCATGGCCAATGCCCCGGCGCTGATCGCCGACAAACAAGGTTACTACCGCGAGGAAGGCTTGAATGTCGATCTCAAGGCCTTGGGCGATGGCCCGGTTATCCAGCAGGCGTTGGCCGCCAATGAGCTGGATGTGGCCTATGTCGGCACGCCACCGGTTTACCAATGGTTCTCCCGAGGGCTGCAAAGCCGGATTCTGGCCAAGGTCAATTACGGCCAGGCGGCGGTGATTGTCGACGCCAAGAGCCCGGTTACCAGCTTGGATCAACTCAAGGGCAAAAAACTCGCCGGGGTCAAGAAGGGCAGTGGCATGGACGTACTGCTGCGCGGTTATGTGCTGAAAGAAAAGGCCGGGCTTAACCCCGACCAGGACCTGGACATCATCGACATGCCCCCCGGCAACATGAACGCGGCACTGGAGCGGGGCATCGTCGACGCGGCGTTTTCCTGGGAACCCTTTGTCAGCCAATCGTTGCTGCGCGGGTCGAGCCGGATTTTGCTCGACGTCAACCAGGTGCTGCCGAATTACCCGTGGTACGTAGTGATCGCGCTACCCAAAACCTTGCAGGAGCGCCCGGACGACGTGGTCAAGTTGCTGCGTGCGCACCGCAAGGCCATAGCGTTCCTCAATGAGCATCCCGACGAGTCGAATCGCATCATCGCCGAGGCGTTCAAGCTTGAAGCGGTACCAGGCCCCGACGGCAAGACCATCGCGCCAGAAACCATCGTCGCCCAGGCGCGGACACGACTGGGCTGGTCGGCCGACTTGCAGGCTTCGGATATTCAATTCATCCAGCGCCTGATGAATTACTCCCACGACCTCGGTTTTATCGATACCACGCTCAAGACCGAGCAGATCGTGGACACCTCCTACCTGCAAAAAGCCTCGCGCTGAGTCTGTCATGTCCTTGCCAAAACCGAATTGGGGATGGGCTTCGCTGCCGTTCCTGCTGTTGATCTGGATCGCCCTGGCGAGTCGTTTTCCCACTTACATCCTGCCGCAGCCATGGGATGTCGCCCGCGAGGCTGTGCGCTGGCTCAGCGATAGTTCGCTGTGGCAGCACCTCAGGGCGAGTGTCCTTGAAGAGGTCGGCGGCTTCTGCGCCGCAGTGATTATTGCGATTTTGTTGGGCACGGCCGGTGGCCTGTCATCACGCTTTCGCGATTTCATCTCGCCGCTCAATAGCCTGTTCATGGCGATCCCGCCGATCGCCTGGGCGCCGCTGATCATGATCATTTTCGGCTTGGGCTACGTCTCGATTGTGCTGGTGATTTTCATCGCGGCGGTGTTCCCCATGACGGTGACGATCCAGGAGGGCGTGCAGAGCATTCGCGGTGGCGAAGTTCGCGCCGCACGAACCTTGGGCGCCAATGCCTGGCAATTGCTGGCACATGTCTATTTGCCGGCGTCATTACCTTTCGTGACGGCGGCCTTACGCATCGGTTTCAGCCAGGGCTGGCGGGCATTGGTCGCGGCGGAAATGATCGGTGCGTCCCAAGGCATTGGCTGGATGGTGTCCACGGGCGGACAGATCGGTAACAGCAGTCAGGTGTTGCTCGGCATCGTGCTGATCGGCCTGATTGCGTGGCTGATGGAGAGTTTCGTTTTCCGGTGCATCGAGCGTCACTACCAGAAATGGCGCGTGCAGTAAGCATCGTCCTTTGTCTTCGATCCCTTTCAAACCTTCAGTTGACCACTGCACGAGGTGTCATGTGAGTAACGTTTTCGATCCCCGCGAAGCCGGGCATTACATCGCCCCGCAAGGCCTCTACGAACGCAACAAAAAACGCCCGTTCCTGGGCAGCATCGACTGTGACCGAGACACGTTGATTGCCGGGCAATGGGATGAAATCACCCTCGTATATGAGGTCGGCGGCAGTGGTCTGGCGGATGGCGCCTGGTTGAAACTGGCCTTCAAGTTCTACTCCGACTGGGCACTGTTCCAGACTTCGAATCCGGCCGGGCCCAACTACGTCAGCGCCGAATATCAGGCGGGCGAACTGGCGCCCGGCCAGAGCCAGGCCACCGTGCAGCACCTGAAAGTACGCTTCGACCAGAAGGGCCACGAAAGGCCGTTCCAGAAAGCGATCATCATCGACATCGTCGACGGTTACCTGAATCCCGGGGACAAAATCACTATTCGCCTGGGCGATCGTCGTCAGGGCGGCGCGGGGACGCGGGTGCAGAGTTTCGTCGAGAAAGACTTCCGTTTCCGGCTGTTTATCGACCCGTTGGGCAGCTCGAAATTTGCCGAGGTGCCAGGCGATCCGTTGTTGAACATCGTGCCGGGACCGGCGCAAAGCGTGCAGGTCATTGTGCCGCGTCTGGTCAGCGCTGGTGAGGCGTTCGACGTTTTGCTGCGGGTGGACGATGCCTGGGGCAACACTTGCCGCAACTTGCCGCTTGGTGGTGTCCTGATCCTCGTTGATCCCGAAGGCGGCGAGCGCCAACAGCCGTTTACTTTGGCGAATGAAGGCTGGGCGACGGCGCGGCTCGAGGGTTTTGATCTCGGGGCCGTGGGCGAGTGGCGATTGTCCGCCGAGGTGCAGACGCCTGGCGTGCGCGGTGCCCAGGCTTTCGTCACCGTCGACCCGGCGGGCACGGCATTGCGTCCGTTGTACGCCGACCTGCATGTGCACTCCGATGACACCGTGGGCACCAACGACACCTTGTACAACCTCAGCTACGGCCGCGATGTCGCCGGCCTCGATGTCCTCGGTTACACCGCCAATGATTTCAATATCACCGAGCAACGCTGGGATCAGGCGGTCAATCTGATTCACGAACTCAACGAGCCGGGCCGTTTTGTGTGTTATCCCGGCACCGAATGGTGCGGTAACTCCTGTGCCGGCGGCGACCGCAATGTGGTGTTCCTGCACGATCGAAAGCCCGAGTTTCCTTTCGACAATCAAGGGCGGCTGGTGCGCTCTTTTGAGTGGAATGAGTTCACTGCCGGCACCATCAAACCCGGCGCCTGGCCGGTGGACGAGTTGTATGCCGCGTACGCCAAGGATCCCGAAGGCCACCTGATGATGCCCCACGTCGGTGGGCGCCGTTGCAATCTCGACTGGCATCACCCGGAGCTGGAACGGTTGATCGAAGTCGGCTCGGCCTGGGGCCAGTTCCATTGGGTCTACGCTGAGGCGCTTCAGCGCGGTTATCGGGTCGGTGCCGCAGCCAACAGCGATGAGCATCAGGGCCGTTGCGGCGGCGGGGTGCCGGCCACGGCGGTGTTCGGCTCTCGCGGCGGACTGACCGGTGTGGTCGCTGAGGCGTTCGACCGCGCCAGTGTCGGCAAGGCACTTCGCGCCCGTCGCACCTTTGCCACCACCGGCGAGCGTTCATTTGCCAGCCTGCGCCAGGGCCAATACTTTATGGGGGAAGTCTTCAGCGCCGATTCGAATGCCACGCTGGATTATCGACTGCTGGGCGAAGCGGGCTGGGAGCAGGTTGATCTGTTCGATGGCGACAAGCTGATCTGGTCGCGCAACTTGCACCAGGAGTTAGGGTTTTCCGCCCAGCGCATTCGTCTGCGTCTCGGTGGTGCGCGGATCAAGGACCGCTATCGCGGCGCTTACTGGACCGGCGAAATTCGCGTGACCGGGGCCGTCATCAATGGCTTTCGTGCCCTGGGTCTGGATCACCCCGAGCAAACCGTCTGGCGCAAGGATGCAACGGTCCTGGCCTTTCGTACCGACACCAACGGCGACACCGACAGCATCGAGATCGACCTGTCGCAATTGGCCGGCGCGACGTTGCAGATCCGCAGCCGCATCGACAACTACATCAAGGTCGGCGACCCGTCTGAACCTCAACCCTACGTGCACGCGCCGACCGTACTGATGGAACTGTCCGGTGAAGAACTGCTGGCGCAATCCCAAGTGGTTGAAGAATTGCCGGGCGCCGAGTTGAAAGTCTCGCTTGAACGAACAACCGCTTCGCCGCTGCCGCGCGAGCTGCAAGGCAAGATCGAGTTGGCGCGACTCAACCTGCAACCGGGTCGTGAGCATCCGTTGTTCATCTGCGCGCGTCAGCGGGATCAGTCCAGAGTCTGGACCTCGGCGTTATTCCTGACGCTTGCCTAATGTCGTAGTCGAGGAAAATACCGTCGTTGGATACGATAAGGGATAGGCAAACGGGTATGTTTATGACTAACAGCAACGATAAGGGTGGTGAGCTGCTCGACCAGGAACGCCGACGCCGCTGGAGTGCCGACCAGAAGCTGGCCATGGTTCGCGAAAGTCAGATCTGACAGGCACCCTAAAAAAGCGGGTGACTGTCAGATCAAGTAGGGCTCACTGCATCAAATTCCTAGCGCGTCGAAGGGTAAAATGCTGATGTTTTTTTACCGGGCTGCAAGTATTCAGTTAATCCCTGGAACCACATCACTTCAACAAAGTCACCGCGGATAACCAAGTCCTCTTTACGCAATCCTGTCAGAAATGCATCTTTACTATCTTTGGCAGACAGAATGGCGAAACCCTTTGCTGCATCTCTAAACGACAGGGTGAATTTTGGCTTTTCAGTCAAACCGGCAGAGGATTTTATCTTGCCGTTTTTAAGGGTGAAGTAGCGACCCACTCCGTCATGCGTTTGGATTTGAAAGACCAGCTCCTTGCCTTTAACGTATGTTGCACAGTCAGGATTTTTTTTGATTGTTCTCTGTAATAGCTTGGTCAACGCCCATAACAAAAATTTAAACTTCAGCATGGTGAGCTTTCTCCGCAGGGTGGGACTCGTTAAGGAATTGAATGGCGTGTTTGAGAAAACGCTCAGGGCATTGGAATTGAGCACCATGACCGGCATCCGGGTACAGGAACAGTTGGGCGTTCGGGATGTTCTGAGCCATGTACCAGGAGTTGACCGTTGGAACCATAACGTCATTCATACCGTTCAGAATGAACGTCGGCTGTTTGATCTCGCGCAGATGATTGAAAGGATCGTTCGGGTCCAGCTTTGGCAAATAGTACATATTCGCTTCGATCTGGGCCTGGATCACTTCAGGAGAGCTGGGTGGGTCCTGGTCGACACGCTGATGACGGCGCTCCCAGAAATCACGCCCGGCCTGCTGCGCTGCCGCGGATCGACCGAAGAACAGAAACAGAAAGTCTTCGAGGGTCGGAACGGGGCGCGGTGCAGCTTCCAGCACTCCAGGGTCTGAATCCGGATTACCGCCACGAGGTCCGGTGCCGAGCAGCATGAGCTTGCGGACGAGGTCGGGATGGCGTCGTGTCAGGTCCTGGGCCTGAAAACCACCCAGTGAGAAGCCTAGAACATCTACTTTGGACAGGCCTAACGTGCGGATCACCGCAGCCGCGTCATCGGCCATATGTTCGATCCGGTTACGCGGTTTGCCGGAAGAAGAGGCAATTCCTCGACCGTTGTAGAGGATGACCTCGCGCCCCGCAGCCAGACCATCCGTCATAAGTGGGTCCCAATGATCCATCCCGCCGCGAAAATGTTGAAGGAAGAACAGAGGGGGCTGGCCTGTCGTATTGTTGCCCCAGCGGCGATAGGCAAATTGGTCACCATCAACTTCCACGAAGCGGGTAGGGGTGGTGAAATGGGTGTCGGTCATGTTGAGGTCTTCCAGGTGGTTATTGTGGCGATCGATGCGAGCGAGCCTCGGGCTCAGGCCCGTGCGCGCATGCGCCGAGTACGGAACGTGCCCCAGCCGCTTTTCATCACTGATTTCGAAAGTGCCCACAGCCCACTTTCGTTGGGACGCGGATCACCGCCATTGGCGATTCGTTTGAGCTGCAGCGTGTACCAGAAGATTTCCATGACGCCCATCTGATCGATTTGCTTGATGCCTGTGGTGATCGGCCGTACACGGTGTGAACTGTCCTGACCTTGCAGCAGGGCCGCCGGTGCCTCGGGATCAATGGCCAATAACCGCGCGAGGCCAATGACATCGAGCGCTCCGGAACGCAGCGCAGCGTTCATGGCGGCGGCACTGCGAAAACCGCCAGTGACCATCAATGGCACCTTGATCGAGGCGCGCACCTTTTCAGCAAACTCAAGAAAGTAAGCCTCGCGCGCTACGGTGGATGCTTTTTTCGTCTCCTGGAGCCCGCCGCTCATGGCTGGAGCCTCATAGGTGCCCCCCGAAATCTCAATCAGGTCGATGCCTGCTTCGGCAAGTGCATGAATCGTCGCCATTGATTCCTCTTCGGTGAAGCCTCCGCGCTGGAAATCTGCTGAGTTGAGCTTGATGCCGACGGAAAATTCGGCGCCGACCTGGCGGCGAATCTCGGCGTAAACAGCCAACACGAAACGTCGACGTTTTTCCGGGCTGCCACCCCATTCATCCGTACGCCGATTGTGGTGTGGCGAAAGGAACTGGTTGATCAGATAACCGTGCGCGCCATGGATTTGCACGCCGCTGAAGCCGGCCTCCTTGCAGATGGCTGCGCTGCGTCCAAAGCGCCGAATGATGTCTTCGATCTCGGCTGTGGTGGCTTCGCGTGGAGTCTCGAACAGTGCGGCCATGTCCTCGCGGAACGGGACCGCTGATGGCGCGAGGTTGCTGTCATTCAGGCCTTTGGTCGACTGCTTGCCAGGGTGATTAAGCTGCACCCAGATCGCGGCTCCCTGCTCGGTTGCAGCACCGGCCCACTGGCGCAGCATAGGCATGTCAGTTACATCCTCGATCACCACGTTGCCTGGTTCGCCGAGCGCACGCCGGTCGATCATCACATTTCCGGTGATGAGCAAACCAATGCCCGAGGCGGACCAGCGCCGGTACAACTCGACCAGTTTCAACGTCGGGTGATTGTTGTAGGTGCCCAACGTTTCGCTCATGGACGCCTTGGCGAGGCGGTTGCGAAAAACGCTGCCGTTCGGGAGTTGCAAAGGCTGGTTCAGCAGATTTTCTTCAGGCGCGGAGGCGGTCATGGTGAGTTCTCAATAAGGGCTGTTTCATGATTGAAGGGTGTGCAGCGGGATGGAGTCCGATACCCGCCGGGATTGCGTGTTTTTCAATGGGATGTACGACATGGCATGCTCGGTCAGCGCGGTAATCGTCAGGCTTGGATTAACCCCGAGATTGGCGCTGAGCATCGAGCCATCGCAAACCAGCAAGTTCTGATAGCCGAAGACCCGGTTCTGTACGTCCATCACGCCGCGTTCCGGCGAGTCCGCCATCGCACAGCCGCCCATGCAGTGGGCCGTGGTCGGGATGTTGAATAAGATCTCGGACAGAAAGGTGGTCGGTATGCCACCGAGCGCTTTTGCGCCCTTTTCGGCAAACGCGTTCGCCTCTGGAATGAAGGTTGGGATGGGGCCACCCTCGCTGGCGAGCTGTTTTGCGAACGGCCAAAACCAGCGACGCTTGAGCCGCATGTTGAGCGACGCGTCCACTGTCTGCATCACCAGCAATAACATGGTCTGACGGGCGAAACCGGCGGGGTTGTGCACGAGCAATGCTTGCAGCGGATGTTTGAGCAGCGTCCACAGCCAGGTCAATATTCGCGTCCATCCCGGGCGCCCGCCGCACAGCAAGGTCATCATGAGGCCAATGGCGTCCGAGCCTTCCGGGTAGCGCACGACTCCGATATGTGTGCGCTCATCGAGATAGATGCTGCCACCCCCCGCCAGTCCCGGCGACATGCTCTTGTCCGCTGCCGGGAAGCGTACGCCGATAAGGGATTCTGCATTGGTGCGCACACGTTTTCCGAGGTCGTCGCTGATGCGCGGCAACGACCCGTTTTGCTTGAGCCGGAACAACAATTCCATCGTGCCCAACGACGACGCGGCGAAGACCACGCCGCGGCAGCGAAAGCTGCGGCGCTGCTTGTCGAACCAGGTGGTCGAGCACTCAGTGAGGACTTCATAGCCGTCACTGCCATCCTCCTTTCCGTTGAGCGGCCGCACGTCCACCACCCTGGTTTCGGCAAAAACCTGGGCGCCACGTTTTTCTGCGAGATAAAGGTAATTCTTGTCGAGTGTGTTCTTGGCGTTGTGCTTGCAACCCATCATGCAGCCACCGCAACCGGTGCAAGTCCCTCGCTCCGGGCCCTCACCCTCGAAGTAGGGATCCGGGTAGCTCTTGCCGCCTGCTTCACCGTCGGGAGCAAAGAAGGCCCCTACGCGGGGGGCGTGAAACGTATGGCCCACGCCTTGCAAATCCGCCATTTTCTTGAGGCGTAGATCAGCCTCGCCCATGATCTTGCTCTCTGTCACGCCCAGCATCTTCTCCGCCGTGGCGTAGTACTGCGGCATGATTCGTTTCCAGTCCACCAGGCCGGCCCAGGAACCCTCATTCCATACGCTATCGCGCGGTGTCAGCAAGGCGTTGGCATAGGTGATGGATCCGCCACCGACTGCGTTGCCGCTGACGATCATCACGTGACGGAACAGGCGCATGTTGTAGAAGCCGAACATTTTCAGTCCGGGTCGCCACATCCAGCGACGCGCATCCCAATTGGATGAGGGGAAATCCTCAGCCGTCCAGCGTCGGCCCATCTCCATTACGCCAACGCGATAGCCCTTTTCGGTCAACCGGAAGGCGGACACGCTGCCACCGAATCCGGAGCCGATAACGATGTAGTCGAAATCGAAAGATGGACTCATTGCGTGCGGCTCAGGCGAGCACCGCCTTCAGGTGTGAAAAAACTGGTCATGCTGCGTCTCCTTATTTTTGTAATGGTGCTTCGGACACTAGTTACAGGACAGGCACTACTGAGAGGGTTGTCTGCCGTATGACGAGCACAGGCTCACCACCGGGCAACATCGGATTCGGATTCGGATAGGTAAAGGAAAAGAGGTACGGCTCGCAGCCAAGACCGGGTTGCGCGTGCGCGTCTAACACGGCGGGCTGAGCACGGGTAATGAGGTGGCGGTGGGTACCCGGGCGGAGTTGATTTGCTCCACGGTATACAGGGCTGGAAACGACCCGTTCATTCAGGCCTGCCATCCCCCGACTCGCATGATGCGAGGGAAGGAGGGGGAGGGCTTGCGGTCTTAGGGCTTGTACTCGAGTACTTTGAACACTCGCGTAAACGCTGGACGATCCCCTTGCAGCAGCTTTACGTGCCCTTCGCGAAGCGCACGCGTTGGAGTGATCTGGCGTAGGACCAGCGCGATGAAGGTTTCCATGTCGCACTGTATCTTGACGTCGGTGGGCTCTGCGCTCGGCCCAGACCGCGCCAACAGGTTCCCGTCGTTTACTTGAACATGGAAGACCTCTGCTTCCACCTGGAACTCGTACAACTCCTGTAAGCCTGCGCTCGCCGCCGAATCGTTCGAGCCTGTCAGGCAAAGTGCTATGAGCTCCGCACGAGCACTGGCCGGATCGATGCGCTCGTCGATCGGCAGACCCAGTCCCCAGAATCCCAGCGCGAGCACTGGCTTGCGTAGTTGCTCGCCCAAAGCCGTCAGCTCGTAAGCTGGCGTAGCTGGGGGCGTGCGTAGCGTAACTTGTTGAATGACGCCGTTCTGCACCAGCATGGCCAGGCGTTCGGACAGCCGGTTTGTACCCATTGCAGGCAGAATCGCGAGCAGGTCTTTGAATCGCTTCGGACCCAACAGGAACTCGCGAATCAAGAGCAGCGTCCAGCGATCTCCCAGTACGTCCAGCGACCGGGCTATTGGGCAGAGTTGACCGTAGGTTTTGTTTGTCATGTCTCATTGTACATATTCCGCTCAGCCGATACGCGGCGCAATGCGGTAGCCGATAGCCAAGCTGGAAATTCTCCAGCAGTTCAAGGCCAGAAATTTTGCCCTCTGGCAGCGCCGCTAACCGCACCGCCCCCCAATGGAAAGGGGGCAGCGTTTCCGCGCCTTTTGCCGCTGATCTCACAGCCGTTGTCATGTATTGCTCACTGCCTGAGTTGGTTGGGAGGCTCCATTGATCAAACTATACATATTATATAGCTTTAATACTATACGAAAAATATAGTCTCGAGATTGCTGAGGGCGTTGTCCGGGAAGGCGACATCACTGATGGCTCATAGGGCGGCTTTCACCTGCCGAACAAGCCTTCAGTTATGTCTGGCATTTGCGCGATGAGATTGGATGTGTTTTTACACGTGCTGGGCCGCACGCTGACATGGGTTTGCTTATCAAGAGCCAACCCATGTCAGATAGAGCGGTGTGCTGGACTCAAAAACGATACGTCAGTTGCGCCACCAGGCCGTTGGCGCTGTTCTCGTACTTGGCGCTGTAGGCTGGCTGGAGTCCGGAGGTGTTGGCCTGGCTAACCGAACTGCTGCCTTCCCACAGGTAGGCGTAGGCGAGATCGACGGTGAGATCCTCGTTGGGTGAGTAACCGGCTCCCAAGGTCAGGGCTCGGCGATTGCCTACAGGAATGCGCACTTCCCGGTCTGCATTGGTGGTCGGTGACGGATCATAGGCAAAGCCCGCACGCAGCACCCACTGCTTATCAAGCTGATAGGATGCACCCACTGCCACCGAGAAAGTATCGTGCCAGTTCAGCTCTTCGCCAATGGTGTCAAAACCGAGTTGCTGCCCGAGCGCTGGCACACCTTTATTCTTTGCCTCGAGCTTTGGCAGACGGCTCCAGCGCGTCCAGGTGGTACCCAGGTAACCGGTCCAACGTTCGTTGAAGCGATGAGTGAAAGAGGTATTCACCGACTCCGGAAGGGTCGCATCCATCGATGTCTTGTACTTGCCGTTCAGGCCGAACGCGCTCGGAGAGTCGCTCACTTCAGTATGGCCTGTGAGGTGGTAGTCGACCTTGGAATGGTAAGTAATGCCCCAGGTGGTGGCGTCACTCAGATCGACCATCAGACCAACGTTGTAGCCGAGTGCGGTATCGTCGCCCTTGATCTTGATCTGGGTGTCTGTGCCGGCATTCAGTGCGCCGGTGGCCAGTTCGCTCTGCAGATCGCCTTCTATGCGATTGATGGTTGGACCGCCGCCGATGGTGATGCGCTCGTTGATACGATAAGCGAGAGTCGGCTGCAAGGTGATCACCTGTACCTTGCTATAGGAGCCATGATAGCGGCCTTGGAAGTTGCGTTCATAATCGTTGACCAGGCCTTGGGGGACATAAATACCCATTCCGAAGGTGAAGTCCTGATTGATCGGCGTAGAGAAGTAACCGAAAGGCACCGTAACCAGTGGTACTGAGTCGCCTTTGTTGCTACCCGAGGCACTGCTCTGAGCGTCACTAATATTGACCTTGGCACTGATTACCGCAAAACCGCCACTGACCTCGGTGCGCTTGAGCTTGCTCAGGCCGGCGGGGTTGCCATAGACAGTGCTGGCATCCAGCGCCGTTGAGGCGCGGCCGGCATAGGCAGTGCCGGCGCCGCTGGCGCTTTGCTCGTTGACGGCCAAGCCATTGGCAACAGCGGTGGCGCAAAACGCGCAGGCGGTCAGTACGAAAGTGCTTTGGAGAATAATCTTGTTCACTGCTTTTACTCCGAACAGGGTGACAGCGTGGCTCATCACCACTTTGAGGCGATCACGTTTTCCGTCGTGCACAGGTGCAAAGAAGCGGATCTGATGTAACCGTAATGAGTGCTCATCTTCATGCTGTCCAAGGCTCACAAGGGGCTCTAGATCAGCGATGGCGGCATTGGCGGTCTTGACAGATTGGTGGGTAAAAAATGGGCTGTGCGATGAGACGTCGGTGGGACGGGGGGACGAGGGATAGTGACGAGCGTTGGTGCATACATAAGAGATCTCCGGTAGCGCCTGGATTATTGTTATGGCAATGGCGCTTACGGAGTTGATGGTAGGGTGCGTTATTGGGAGGAAACGTCTTCCAGATTACATTGTGTAAGCTATTTTTCATTTCGCTTCTGAGTGATTGGATCTCCTACAGCTGAGTGATAGAAAAAAAACACAACAATGTCTTCTGGACGACGTTGTTGAACTCTAGGGTCTCCTACCATCGGTCTCGGAAGCGCCACTCAATAATCCTGCGCACTATAACGTCAACGGTGGAAGCATTTCGATTGGTCATCCCTATGGCATGACTAGCGCGCGCCTTGTTGGGCACGCACTGCTCGAGGGCAAACGTCGAGGAGTGAAGTTTGTAGTGGTGTCGATGTGCATCGGCGGCGGTATGGGCGCAGCGGGGTTATTCGAGGTCGTCTAGGTCGTTTAACAAGACCCTCGCCTCAAGGTTTTGGGGTGACGGAAAGGAGCCACGTCCCTTTACGTCGCCCCATTTTTTGAAAGCCACTGATAGCAGTAACCTTCTCTGATTCCGGCTTACATTGTGTAGGCTATCGTTCGTTCAAGCGGTGATGCTCTCGAACGTAACGGTTCAGCCCTGGCAGGTCCTTGATAATGATCTTGCCGTAGAGCGGCTCTATCAGGCCCAGCCCTCTCAGTTCGTTGACCACTCGATTGACGCTTTGGCGTGTGCTTCCAACCATGAGGCCTATATCTACTTGAGAAAGCAGTAAATCGATCCCTCGATCAGAAGGCTTCTGCAGGTCACTGAGTTGAGCAAAGCGGGACGCGATTCTCGCCGCGACCGGCAAGGTCAGCAGCTCCTCGATCAACTGAAGTGCTACCCGCAAGCGGCGGTTGATCTGGCATGCGAGTGCCGTTTCAACTTCATGATGCTGTTCGCGCAGCAGTTTCAAGTCACTCGCCGACCAGACCCTCAATTTGGTTTCTCCCCGGGTAGTCAGCGTGACGGGGGAAGGCTCGTCATCAGTCACGGGAGCATCGGCTACTATGTCGCCGGGTCCGTAGACATAGAGCAGAACCTCCTGGCCATCCTCGGTGAGAATGCATTTGCGGATGGCCCCAGAAACGATCTGGAAAATTTCTGTTACACGATCGCCGTTTTGATACAGGATCTTCGAATCGGCAACGGTTCTTGGATGAGCGCATCGCAGAACGGTATCCCGTACTTGAGGGCTCAGTTCATCGATCCAGTTGAAGCCTTTCATTTTTGGTGGCAGCTCCATTGTAGGCAATGTGCATCGGAATCCTGATGGAAAGCGATGTTGATCCGGGCCTGGCCGGTCGCGCTTTCGGATGTCTCGTCCTGGTTCGTTTTCGAGAGTCGTAAACCTCTCCTTTATCGCGCAATGCGTTGGACGATCCAGCGGCTGAGGGCCGGCGGCGCGAGACGAGTGGCGATCGCTAGAAATCCGGCTTGCAGACCGACAGTCCAGTGGGGTTTGTGGATGCATCGTTTTGCCGTCGCGCAAGCCCATACCGTGGATGCGACGTCATGTGGTGTGAGCCGAATGCCCAGCGATTTGGCGCTGGGGATACGACCGTAATCATCAGCCATTGCGGTCTTTACGAAGCTCGGCCAGATATCACTCACGCGGATGCCGAACTTGCTCCATTCGAGGTCGAGCCCTTCGGTGAATCCGCGCACGGCGAACTTGGTCGCCGAGTAGGTTGCCAGTTCAGGCTGGCCATAGATTGCGGTGGCCGAGGCCATATTGATGACATGAGAGGAGGGCGTCCCTCGCAGGTATTGGAAGGCGCTGTGGCAGCCGGTGATCATTCCCAGAACGTTCACGTCAAGCATTGCATGGTGTCTGGTCAACGGAACGGCTTCAAACTGCCCGGCTGTGAGAATCCCCGCATTATTGAGCAGCACGTCAAGCCGCTGGCCGCTTTGCGCCCAGAAATCCGTAAGTACCCGTTCCCATGCTGCAGGATCGCTTACGTTGAGAGCTCCAGAGATGGCGTTTCCCTCTCCCAAGGTCGCGGCGACCGCGGCGACACCCTCTGAATCAATATCGTATAGACCAACGAACCAACCGCGCAGCGCAAACAACTCAGCGCAGGCACGACCGATTCCGGAAGCAGCGCCTGTGACGAGGATTGCGGGCCTCCATTCTGGAAGAGGGGATTCAGACGGATTCCTGGTGGCCGGATTAATCTGTACCACAGTGATGTGCGGTTTCATTTTATGAAGTTCCCTTCAGGTGCTGGTTGGTGCATTACTCGGGGGGGGGGGGGGGCGAGCCATAAGAGTACATATTGCGACGGTAATATAACAGTGTTATGTTTGCTTCATAACAGTGTTATTTTGTTCCTCCGGCTGATTTGATGACTGTCCGGAGGCTAATGATGGGGGGCGCGCTTGCTCTCCACGCTTGTCCCGGAGGATCTAAGAGATGACGAAGACGCATACGCCGCCCGAGCACCTTGAAGTGGAGCCCCGAGGCTCTGTCCTGGTTGCGCGGCTGGATGGAGGTCCACACGGGCTGATGGGGTTGGAGATGGCCAATGAGCTTTCGGAGCTATTGGACAAGCTAGAGTCCGATACCGCGGTAAAAGCGGTGGTGCTCACCGGAACTCATCCTGAGCGTTTCATCGGTCATGCAGACGTTCGTTGGCTGCAGGAAGGTGGAAAGAGTATCCCGTCGGTCGGGCGCACTGCTGCCTCGGCTATCGCTCGAACTGCAAAGAGCGTTCGCGGAGTTCCGCCTTTGGCGGCAGCTGCGTCTCTGACACCGCTGGAGGGCGGGATGCAGCTTGACAAGCTGCACGACACTTTTCTGCGGATGAACCGCAGCGGCGTCATCTTCATCGCCGCTCTGAACGGGTCTGCGCTGGGGCTGGGCAGCGAACTCGCGCTAGCCTGCGACGCCCGCCTGATGGCGGATGGCGATTTCTTCATCGGGCAGCCAGAGGTGCTTCTTGGAATCCTTCCCGGTGGCGGGGGCACTCAGCGATTACCACGGCTGGTCGGTGCCCATCGAGCGCTTATGCTGATGCTCGAAGGCAGGCCGGTGTCGCCACAGAAAGCGCTCGAAATAGGTTATATCGACGAAGTGGTTGCTCCGGATGCGCTGCTTGAGCGAGCCATTGAGCTGGCCCGGTATCTGGGCTCTCGACCCAAGGGTGCCATTGAGGCTATCAAGCGGGCTGTGTACTTCGGCGGATCAGCCACTCTCGATGAGGGGTTGCACATGGAGCGCACCGAATTCATCAAGATCTCGCCTTCCGAGACTGCGCAATCGCTAATGGTCGAATACCTTGAACGCACCGTTCGCGACGGCAATGTGCCGTTCTACAGCCCGGCCATTTTCGAGCAAACGCTCTCGCAAGGCTCCTTGCCCCTGCAAGGCGGGGGAGGCACGAAATGAATCAAATGTCACAGCTTCCCTACCTATTCACTCGCCAAGACATCCGCTTTGACTCGGGTGAAACCTACTGTTCGGCCTGGCTCTACCTGCCGGTCGGAGTAGAGAAACCGCCGATTGTAGTACTCGGTCACGGACTCGGTGCGGTTCGCGAGATGCGCCTCGACGCCTTTTCTGAGCGATTCGCCGCTGCGGGAATCGCTACATTGGCCTTTACCTACCGTTATTTCGGAGACAGTGGTGGTCGCCCCAGGCAGTTGATGTCTGTGAAGCGGCAACTTGCTGATTGGGATGCGGCGCTGGACTTCGTCAAAGGCTGCGCGGATGTCGATGGGAGACGGGTTGCCGTATGGGGAAGCTCGTTTGGGGGAGGGCATGCGATCACCGTGGCCAGTCGGCATCCCGAGTTACTGGCTGCCATCAGTCAGTGCCCCTTTACCGACGGTCTGGCCTCCGCCGCCGCACTGGGTGTGAAGGGATCGCTGCAGGTAGCCCCGGTGCTCTTGCGTGATTTTGCGGCCAAGCTGCTGGGTCGTCCGCCAGTGATGGTGCCAATCGCTGCCGCTCCCGGTCAGCCGGCCTTGATGAATGCCCATGATGCCCTGCCGGGTTATCTGGCCTTGGTGCCGAAAGGGATGGTATTCGTCAATCACGTCGCCGCGCGGGTGCTCCCGGAGATCATGGCTTATCGACCCGGACGCTCCGCCTCCAAGGTGAAGTTTCCCATCCTGTTTTGCGTCAGCACCACTGACACCGTCACGCCACCGGAACAGACGATTGCCCTGGTGCGCAAGGCGCCGCATGGAGAGACCAGGCTTTATTCCGCTGGGCATTTCGAGTTCTACATGGGCGAGGCGTTCGAAGAACTGGTGAAGGATCAGACCCAGTTTCTGACGAAACATCTTCTCGGCTCTTCAACCTACTGATTCAAGCGTTTTCGTCACTTTTCAGAGAGAACAACAATAATGTGTTTTTCCAAGCTTTCAGATTTACGCGCGGTGTCAGAGCCTGATGGTCTGTGCATCGCTGACGACAGCAGCAATCTGACTAACCGGCAGTTCCATTCCCGGGTCCTCGCAGCGGCGGGAGTCTTCGCGGATAGGGGGGTAGGCGTTGGAGACGTCGTCGCCATCATGTTGCCAAACCAGGTGGAGTTTGTAGTGGCGATGTTCGCCGCCTGGCGTCTGGGGGCGGCGGTCACGCCGATCAATCCTGGGCTGACCAGCAAGGAAGCAACCCATCAACTGGTTGATTCGGGGGCGAAGCTGCTCATCAACGTCAGCGGCGAAGTCATCGTCCCGAATCTGCAGTCCCTGCCTGTTGCCACTCTGGAAACGGGGGCGTCCTACACCGGCGTACCCTTTGAAGAGCCTGGCGCACTGGCACTGTTGATCTACACCAGTGGCACTACCGGCCTGCCGAAGGGCGTGATGCTCGATCACGCCAATATTGAGGCTATGTCGGAAATGGGGCGAAACTCACTCAAGGTCACGGCAGCAGACCACTGTTTATTGATACTTCCACTCTTTCACGTAAACGGCATTGTGGTGAGCACGCTCGTCCCGCTATCAAGCGGTGGTCGGGTTTCGATTCGCAAGCGTTTCAACGTCGACACGTTTTTTGAGGATGTCGAGTGGCTTCGACCCACGTACTTCTCTGCAGTGCCAACCATCTACGCAATGCTTAACGCGTTACCTCGTGAGGTAAAACCTTATACCTCCAGTCTTCGGTATGGCATCTGCGGCGCGGCGCCTGCATCGGCGGAACTACTGAAAAAATTTGAAGCTCGCTTCGGTTTTCCGCTGCTTGAGGGATATGGCCTGTCCGAAGGCACGTGCGCTTCGACCATCAACCCCTTCGACAGCCTACGCAAGGTCGGTACGGTCGGGCTGCCCTTCATCGGGCAACGCATTGCAATCGCCGACCCGAGCGGTGTGCATTTGCCGCAGGGCGCCACTGGCGAGGTGCTGGTTCTAGGTCCTAACGTCATGCGTGGTTACCTTGGGAAGCCCGAGGAAACAGCGAAGACCATCGTCGATGGCTGGCTGCACACCGGCGACATTGGCCGGATCGACGAAGACGGTTATCTGGTCATCGTCGGGCGCCTTAAAGAGATGATCATTCGCGGCGGCGAGAACATCTACCCGAAGGAGATCGAGGATGTGTTGTTCGAATTTCCGGGGGTTCTTGAAGCAGCAGTGATTGGTGTCCCTCACGAGACCCTTGGCGAAATTGTTGTTGCCTATGTCGCGTTTCGTGCGGGATTCGCCGGTACCCAGGAGGGCCTGAGCGAGCACTGCACTGACCGGCTGACCCGTTACAAAAGACCTTCCACGATCAACATCATCGACAGCCTGCCAAAGAATGCCGTGGGCAAAGTCGACAAGCTGAGGCTGCGCAAGATGTGGACCGAATATGTCGATTGACAGGTAATTACCTGATGGACTTTAGGCGCAAAGCAATCGGCACGTAGAAGGGGACACATCATGAAAAACGCAGACTTCGACTGGCTGGTGATCGGATCGGGATTTGGCGGCAGCGTCTCGGCGCTGCGCCTCGTGGAGAAAGGCTATCGCGTCGGGGTACTCGAGCGCGGCCGTCGCTATCGCGACGAAGACCTCCCCAAGTCGGCCTGGCAGTTCAACAAGTATCTGTGGGCACCCGCATTGGGTTTGAAGGGCATCATGCGCATGTCGCTGTTTCGCCATGTCTTTTTTCCCAGCCAGTCAGGTGTCGGTGGCGGCAGCACCGTGTATGGCGGTGTGTTGTACCGCGCCAAGCCAGAGTTCTTCGAAAACGTGCAGTGGCGGGAGCTCGGCCACTGGGAAAGGCTATTGCAGCCTCACTACGATACGGCCGAACACATGCTTGGGGTAAAGACGGTGCCATTCGACTCGACGAACCAGCAACTGGCCCGGGAGATGGCGCAACACTTCGGAACCGAAGACACATTCACTCGAGCACCCACCGGAGTGTTCTTTGGCGAACCGGGCAAAACCGTCAAGGACCCCTATTTCGGTGGGGAAGGGCCTGACCGTACCGGGTGTATTCGTTGCGGCGCCTGCATGGTGGGATGTCGCGTCGGTGCCGTGAACTCGCTGGTGAAAAACTACCTGTGGTTCGCAGAGAAACGCGGCGTGCAGATATTGGCAGAGCGTGAGGTCGTTGATGTGAGCCCACTCGGGGCAGCCGATGGTAGTGACGGTTACCGTGTGACCGCCCAGCGCCCCGGCGCCTGGTTCACTCGTGATCGCCGTACTTACACCGCCCGCGGAGTGATCTTCGCCGGCGGGGCTCTCGGTACCAACGAATTATTGGCCAACTGCAAGCACGGCGGCTCGTTGCCCCGGGTCAGCGATCGCCTTGGTGAACTGGTGCGCACCAACAGCGAATCGGTTCTGAACGTGCGCTTGCCCGAGGACCGCAAGACCTGGAACGATGTTACCGCCAGCAGCAGTGTGCACGTCGATCAGGATACCCACATCGAGTTTCTCACCTACGGTCGCAACGCCGACTTCCTCAGTTTGCTTTGCACGTTGCTGGTCGGTAAGGGTAACCGCGTGACGCGGCCGCTGAAGTGGCTGGGGAATATCGTGTTGCACCCAGCGCGATGGCTCAAGTCGCTATGGCCATGGGGCTGGAGCCGACGCATGGTGATGCTGCTGGTGATGCAGACATTGGACAATGCGATCGCACTTCGCCCCCGCAAGCGTTGGCTGGGTCGCGGCTACCGCCTCGTCACCGAGCAGAATCGCGACAAGCCAAATCCGACTTACATCGAGATGGGCAACCAGGCGGCTCAATGGTTGGCCAGGCACACCGGCGGTATTGCCCAGAGCAACGTACTGGAAGCGCTGGGCAACATTCCGACAACAGCCCATGTGCTGGGCGGTGCCGTGATCGGCGCCGATGCCCAAAGCGGTGTGATTGATCAGAACCTACACGTTTTTGGTTACCAGAACATGTTGGTCTGTGACGGCGCTGCGATGCCTGCAAATCCTGGGGTTAATCCTGCGCTGACCATCACGGCACTCGCCGAGTACGCAATGGCGCAGATTCCACAGGCCCGCAATAACGAAGGTGTTCATGAGCGAGGTGAGGCGGTAGCTACGAAACCGTCCAGTGGCGTGCTCAGCCATCCTGATAATCAGCGCGTGGCCTCGATACAGATCCCTATCCTGCTGCGCATATGAGCATTGAGCCGCAAAGCATACGAGCATCTGTCATGACCGGTTCCTTCTCTGCATGAGCGAACCGGTTGACCCAACCTCTGAACATGCCGAGTGGCTGCGTACTTGAACTGAAATACTGTTCGCTGCGCGTTACTGCAGGGTTGCGCGGTTTTTTCAAGGTTCTAGCGGAGTTGCCTACCCGGCAATTACGCCAGCAGTGGAAGATTCCACTTTTTCGCGCTTCGCTCCCAAGCCGACAACAATGTTGTTACACGTCGCTACCAGGATCTGCGAAGCAGGATTGGCCGTGCCTGCGAAGTGGCCAGCGAGTTCGAGCATGATGAACCCATGCGCGGCACTCCACAGCTGTGGCGCGATGAGGGCAGGATCGATTTTCCGAACGCATTTGGCATCAACCAAGCGAGCGCACGCGTTGATCAGAATCGCGTATGTCGCCTTGAAGGCTTCCGATTGCCCATCTGCAATCGATTTCATGGTACCTCGTGAGGGGCTATATCTGCCGTCAATCGAAAGACCAAACATTAAGTCGTACAGATGGGGATTGCTTCGTGCAAGGTCTCGGCAAGCCAGGAGCATCGCACACAAGTCCGTTATCGGATCATCCGTGATTGGCACACGCTTGAAGACTGCAGCCAACCGCTTGAATCCCTCGTCAGCGACTGCTTGTAGAAGTTCCGGCACTCCGCCGAAGTGTGTGTAAACCCCCATCGTCGACAGGCCGGCTTCGCTCGCTACCGAACGGGCCTTGACTTCGGATGGGCCGTTAGTCGCAAGCACACGGATGGTTGCCTCGACGAGGCGGGTGGGGGCATTAGGAAGTGAGTTATCAGTGGTCATGTTGCAATACTGCCATAACGGCGTTATGTTAATCAAATAACAGCGTTATATTACTGGCGCGACTGGAAGCTTGCTCAGAAAGCGATCTGAACACAGCGAGCGCAATCCGATAGCCGTGAGCCACAGGGCCAATCTCATACTCTGAAAAATGGCATCAGGCCGACAAGAAAATTCGCTCAATCATGAGGATTCAGACAATGCGTACGCTCAAAGCAGGTGTCTTCGGACTCACCCTGGCAGCAGCAGTCATGTCATCGGCACTGTGGGCAGACGACAATTCGCCGGTTGGCCTGTGGCAAAACATCGACGACGTCAGTGGCAAGCCGAGGGCATTGATTCGAATCACCGAGTCCGATGGCACTCTGAAGGGCGTTATCGAAAAAGCGTTTCCCGCCCCGAGCGAAGACCAGAATCCGAAGTGCGGTAAATGTGATGGCGTGAACAAGAATGCGTCGATTGTAGGCCTGACCATTCTCACCGGTTTGCGCAAGGACGGCGAAGAATACACCGATGGCGAAATCCTCGATCCGGATAACGGCAAGGTCTATAGCAGTAAAGTCCACCTGATCGACAACGGTAAAAAACTCAGCGTGCGCGGCTACATTGGCACGCCGCTGCTGGGGCGTTCACAGACCTGGGTACGCCAGGAGTAAGGAAGTACGATGAAAGCATTCATTATCGAACGCTATGGAAAAAAAGTTGCGTTACGGGCGACCGAAATGCCAGAACCTGAATTGGGCAAGGATGACGTTTTAGTCCAGATTCATGCGGCGGGTGTGAACCCTCTGGATTTAAAAATCAGGGACGGTGAGTTCAAAATGATTTTGCCTTACCGCATGCCGCTTATTCTGGGCAATGATTTGGCCGGGGTCGTCGTGCGGGTTGGCTCACAAGTGCAGCAATTCAAGCCGGGCGACGAGGTCTATGCGCGGCCAGATGACGATCGAATCGGTGCATTTGCTGAATTCATTGCGATCAATCAAGGCTCGCTGGCGATCAAGCCGAAAGGTCTCACAATGGAAGAAGCAGCTTCGATCCCTCTGGTGGGCTTGACGGCCTGGCAGGCGCTGGTCGAAAAAGCGAACCTGAAGAAAGGTCAAAAGGTGCTTATCCATGCGGGCTCCGGTGGCGTGGGAACATTGGCCATTCAGCTGGCCAAGCACCTGGGGGCGACTGTCGCGACGACCACGAGCACGGCGAATGTTGAGTGGGTGAAGCACCTCGGTGCAGATATCGTGATCGATTACCGCAAAGACGATTTCGAAAAGGTCCTGCACGATTACGATGTGGTCTTGAACAGCCTGGGCACGGATACACTTGAGAAATCGTTGCGCATACTCAAGCCTGGTGGAAAGCTCATCTCGATCTCTGGACCACCGGATGCTGATTTTGCGAAAAACGCTGGATTGTCCGGATTCCTGAAACTGGTCATGGGCCTGTTGAGTTACGGGATCAGGAAAAAAGCTAAACGCCGTGGCGTCAGCTATTCATTCCTTTACATGAAAGCCAGCGGTGACCAGTTGCGTAAGCTTACTGCGCTCATCGATTCCGGTGTCATACGCCCGGTGGTGGACCGGGTTTTTCCATTCGAATCGACCCCGGATGCCTTGGCTTATGTTGAAACCGGTCGGGCAAAAGGCAAGGTCATCGTTAAGGTGAAATAACGAGACGACCCCATGTTCGAAAACTTCGAAACGCACCAAATTACCGTAGGCGATGTGGAAATTGCCTGTGTTGCAGCGGGTAAAGGCGACCCCATCCTGATGCTCCACGGGTTTCCGCAGACCATGGCGCTCTGGGCACGTATCGCACCTGGGCTGGTCGCGCGTGGCTATCGGGTTGTCTGTGCTGATTTGCGTGGGTATGGGGCATCGGCTAAGCCGCCGCTTCAAGCGGATCTGTCAAACTATGGATTTCGCGCCATGGCCGCGGATCAGGTCGGACTGATGCGTGTGCTCGGACATGAACGGTTCCATCTTGTGGGACACGACCGTGGCGCGCGCACTGCATACAGGATGACACTGGATCATCCAGACGTGGTGGCGAGCGTCACGCTGATGGACATCGTTCCTACGGCTGTGATGCTGACAGATCTGCGCAAGAACATAGCCCACAGTTACTGGCATTGGTTTTTTCTTTCTCAGCCCGCACCCTTTCCGGAGCGCATGATTGGGGCGGATCCCGATTTCTTTTTCGAGAGCTGCCTTTTCGGCTGGGGTGCCGCAGGGCCGGAGGATTTTGATGCTGACCAACTGGCGGCGTATCGGAAAGCCTGGCGTGATCCGGCAACGATCGCTGGGTTTTGCAACGACTATCGCGCCGCACTCACTGTGGATCTGGCAGACGACATGTCCGATTCCGGACGACGCATCACCGCGCCCGCGCTGATCCTCTATGGCGCCTCAGGTGCGATGGCCAAGCACTATGATTTACCCGCCACTTGGGTGGATCGCTGCACGATGATGGAGGCTTCTGCGATAGTAGGCGGACATTTTTTTGCTGATTCCCGGCCGGACGAGGTCATTGAGCGAGTCGCCGCATTTTTGGCAAGCCATCCCTTGCAATCTTGCTGAAAACCTCCCGTGCACTCTTCGTCCTCGCCAGCACGGTAGGCGAGGGTAGCGGTTTGCAGCGAATGGGTCAGGCGATCTGCTGGCGACAGTGCTTGGTCAGTCCTCCATGGGTAACTGAAACCTGGCTCGATAAGCGCCCGGAGTGAATCCAACGCGTTCACGGAACAGGCGTGCAAACGAGCTGATATCACTGTAACCGACATAGTGAGCGATTCGCTCGGTACTCAGGTCGCCAGCCTCCAGTAAAGCTCGCGCCGTATCAACGCGTAGGTTCTGCAGATAGGTGAGCGGTGACTGCTCAAGCACCTTATTGAAGCGGCGTATCAATGTACGTTCGCTGACGGCCAACTTCTGCGCCAGGTCTGTCATGCGCACCTGTTCCGCCAAGTGATCCTGAAGCCACTTTTGCGCGCGTTGAATCAAGGGATCATTGTGGGTCTTGTCGGCGATAAGCGGCTGGAAAGGTGTCTGCGTCGTTTGGGTCAAATCGATCAGCATGCTGCGGGCGCATTGCCTGGCGATGGCCTCTCCCGCGAATTTGTTAAGCACGTGAACCGCTTGCAACAAAAATGTGGCATGTGCGCCACCGCATACCAGACGTTCAGATTCAGTCACCACTGGACGCATTTGCAGATCAACCTTCGGGAATCTGTTGCGGAAATGCCCCTCCAGCCACCAAGTGGTCGTCGCCACTTTGTTGTCGAGCAAACCCGTCTCAGCAAGCAGGAAGGTACCCGTGCAATTGGCACAGAGCCATGCACCATTTCGCCATTGGCTAACCAGCCAGTCACGCACCGCTCCCTGTTTTTCCAGGAAGCCCTGGAAATGCTGCCAGCCGCGATAATGCAGGCTGGGAATAAAGACCAAATCATAATGCTGGTTCTTCGGCAGCGCCCGCATGCCAAGCTCGAGGCCATTGCTCGCGCGCACAGGCAACCCGTTCTGCGATATGAAATGCCATTCAAACAGACCTGACGGTGGCATCCCCTGTTTTGACATGTGCGCGTTGGCAACCTGAAGCATGTCAGCAAAACCTCCCACAACGGAGGCATAGGAGTCGTCAAAACCCAGAATCGCAACGGTGGTCATGGCGGAGCCTTTTTTGGCATAGATGGCGATATTCGCATATTTACCGTCGTTTTTGCCTATTACGTCATTCCATCAGTTTCCATACCGTTCACACCACGTTGCTTCCCCAGGCTACAGAAGAGATAACCATGACCCATCTTGCCAATACTTCGGTCAATGCGACTGTTGCGCGTCACCAGGATCGCCTGTATCACGACCTGGATACCCCGCAGGAAATCCTGGCTATCCGCCAGGAGATTCGTCGCTTCGCCGACGAACACGTCGCCCCGGTGGCCTACGCCATTGGCCACACAGAGGAGTCCGTTGCAGCGTTCCCGCATGACTTGTTCGCCAAAATGGCCAAGGCCGGTTTGTTTGGCATTCCCTTTACCGCCGATGTGGGTGGGCGAGGGCTCAAATACCCCACCACGGCCACTGCCGTGATGATCGAGGAGTTGGCCTACCATTCGAACTCGGTGGCCGCCATCGTGGACGTGCACTGCATTCTCGCGGGTAATGCGCTGAACCACGGGTCGGACTCGATCAAGCAACGCTATCTCAGGCCTTTGCTCAGCGGCGACAAGATCGGGAGTTTCGCGACTACCGAGCCGGATGCCAGTACCGACTTGAGCGTTGAAGCCATGGGCACCCACGCTACGCGCACCGAAGATGGCTACATCGTCAACGGCCGCAAGCGTTTCATTTCCAATGCCCCAGTTGCCGACTTTGTTGTACTGCTCTGTGTCGATGGCGCGCGCATGACCGAGTTGGTGGTCGAGTTGAATTGGCCAGGTGTTCGTGTTGGCGAACCCGACAAGAAAATGGGCAACCATGGTCAACTGACGGCGGATATCTACTTCGACAACGTCAAAGTGCCCATGACGAACGTCGTTGGCCAGCCCGGTGAAGGTCTCAAGATAGCGTTGCAAACACTGACGTTCGGACGCATCGGGATTGCCGCGAGTGGGACCGGCATGGCTCAGGCATTGTTTGATCACAGTATCGCGCGGCTCAAGACGCGCCGGGCGTTTGGCAAAGCTATCGCACAGTTCCAACACTGGCAGTTCAAGATGGCCGAGCGCGCCACTGAAATCGAGAACGCCCGCAACCTGTATCTCAAGGCGGCGTTGCGCATGGACGAAGGGCTCGCTTTTCCGGAGCCCGAGGCCGCGATGGCCAAATGGTACGGCACCAACCTTGCCGGTGAATTCGCCCGCGACGCGGTACAGATCTTTGGTGGCTATGGCTTTATGCGCGAGCTCGCGGCGGATGGTTCGCACTACCGTGTCGAAGAGATCTATCGCGATTGCAAGATCGCCGAAATCTATGAGGGAACCAATGAGATTCAAAAGCTAGTCATCGCACGTGCCATCTTCGGTAAAGACATCACCGGCTGATTGGATGGCCAACCCAATGGAGAGCTGTCCAATGCACATCCTCATTGTCCACGCGCACAACGAGCCGCAATCGTTCAATGCGGCCATGAAAGAACTGGCTGTCGAAGTACTACGGGAGCAAGGGCACTCTGTCGAAGTGTCTGACCTGTATGCCATGAGCTGGAATCCGATCGCCAGCGCGGCTGACTTTGGCAGCCGCGTAAATTCAGAGTACCTGACGTATGCCTTGGAACAGCGTCACAATTGCTCGCAACGCACACTGGCGCCGGATATCCAGGCGGAGCTGGACAAGTTGCTGAAGGCCGATCTGGTGATCTTCAACTTCCCAATTTATTGGTTCTCGATGCCGGCGATCATGAAAGGCTGGATAGACCGGGTATTGGTTTCTGGCGTCTGCTATGGCGGAAAGCGCTTTTACGACCAG
This sequence comes from Pseudomonas lyxosi, assembly GCF_047758685.1. Taxonomy (NCBI): domain Bacteria; kingdom Pseudomonadati; phylum Pseudomonadota; class Gammaproteobacteria; order Pseudomonadales; family Pseudomonadaceae; genus Pseudomonas; species Pseudomonas lyxosi. The sequence goes on along the minus strand of NZ_CP180481.1, from coordinate 5,177,713 downwards.
GGAGGCCTGGCTGGCAAGAAGGCCATGCTCGCCATTACTGTCGGCGGTCAACCACACATGTTGGTGAGCGGAGGCGTGCACGGTGAACTCAACGACATGCTCCGGCCTATCCTGCGTGGAACGTTGGCCTATACCGGGATGACAGTGCTTCCGACCTTTGTTGCCTATCACGTACCGTACATTTCCCAGGAAGCACGTGTCACTCAGTTAGCGATGTATCGACAGCACCTGCGTTCGCTGGACACACTGCAAGCGCTTTCATTCGTCTCACTTGATGAGTTCGATGAGAAATTGCACCCGATTTCCGCTCCCAATTCCAAGCAGGCACGTCCTTTCTCTTCTTGATACCCACTGAAAACAAGTCCAGAATCAAGTCCATTCCTGCTTCAGGAATAAAAGAAACCCCTTATGTTTCAATGGGTCGGACGCCAGATGCGAGTCTCGTTTCCCGCTCCAATTATTGTTCTACAGGCTTCTATTGAGGTCTGTAGAAACTGAAAAAAGAGGCTTCGGCCTCTTTTTTCGTTCCAGTAAGCTCCACTCAAAAACACTACCATCCACGTTTTTTTAGTACATTTTTTGTACATTAATCTGGCGCTTGGTAGATCACTTTTTCGTGGGACTCGCCTCTCTGGAAGCCGTACAAATCTCCTCTATTCAAACGAGACGGAGATTGTACGATGGCTCTCACCGATACGGCAGTCCGGCACGCCAAACCCCGTGCCAAGGACTACACCCTCCCTGACTACAACGGCCTCGCCCTTTTCGTGAATACGAAAGGCGCCAAGTGTTGGCACTTCCGCTTTTCCTGGGCGGATAAGCAACCCCGTATTTCTCTCGGTACCTATCCTGAAATTAGCTTACGAGATGCTCGTGCTCTGCGTGATGTTGCGCGGGCACTGGTCGCCAGGGGCATTGATCCGCGTGTCCATCGGCAGCTGGAGCGTAATGCCAGGCGCATGGCCACGGACAACGCCTAAGAAACGGTTGTTCAGCATTGAAAGTGGTACGCAGGCATGGCTGTTCCTCCAGTTGTAGGGGAAAGCGTAGCAGGTGGGTGGTGGCGGAACGAAACAAACCGGCGCCAGGCCGGGCTCTCTGTAGGCGGGGCCAAATCCCTTTGGCTGACCGCATTGTGCTTGGTGGGTGTGACGAAGGCATGACAGGTAGATACCAAAAGCCCGGCGCAGGGCCGGGCTATAAAAATCGGGGAAAGGATACATCTCTGAAGCATCATCTGCTCGGCACACTCCTTTGGCGTGGCCGGGTCAAGCCATTCTCTTGTTCCAAGGTTGATGGCTGTATGTAGCCATAATGTTCATGGCTTATCTTCCTCGTTGAGTGAGAGCAAGGGTGGATAAGTGCGAAGGGGGCTTGCGCTGGTTCCGCGCTTTCATTGCCCGATGGGTTGATTGTATCGATCCTGGATACGCTCCAGCTCGCCCGATCGGCGCATCTGCTCCAGGGCGTTGGCCCAGGACGCTACCAGTTCGTCTTCACAGTCGCGGCTGAAGGCGATGTACAGCGATGAGCGATAGAGCTCGATGGGAATCTGCCGCAGCGTGCCGGGAGTGATGTTCAACTGGCGGCTGTAGAAAGTCACCCCCGCAGCGGTGTCGCCAATGATGATGTCGGTGCGCCCGGCTAGCAGCATTCGATAGAGCTGCAGACTCTCGGTTGCACTTTTTTCGAGGTTGTTGAAGCCCCGCGACTGCAGAATCTCGGGTATTAGGCCGGCATGTCTCGTCGTGATCTGTGGGGCGTGCAGTAGCTGCTCTAAGGAGTTCACCGGCTGCTGCGCATTGGCTAACTGGTAGGGGTGAATAGACTCTTCCACGATCGGTCCGACCCACTTGTATAACGGTTCGCGCTCCGCCGTGCGGAACAGGGAATACATTATGGTCTTGGGCCGGGTCTTCAATACGCGGGTGCTTCGCATACTGGGCAGCAGCACCACCTCAAAGTCATCCCCGGTCAGCGCCATAATGCCCCAAACGATCTCCGTGGCCATGCCGGTGAGCTGATTGTTCTCCTGGTAGTTGTACGGCGCCCACTCTTCAGTAACGACCTGATACTGCTCGGCCCTGACGGGAGTGCCGAGTAATAGACAGAGCAGCGCGGCAGTAAGTGTCGAATGTTTCACGTGTTCTGCCTAGTGGGCTGTGCGGTGATCAAGGGTGGATCTGATTCAAAGGGTGAATCAGTACAGAACCTGACATACGTCAAACGCCTGATGCAGTCCCGTAAACCATCAACACGGCGATTGATACAAACGATCCATCGCGCAATCATGCAATAAGAGTGGCCAATGGGCCGCTAGGTGGATGTTCATAAAAATAGCTTGAGAGTCTGCTTTCGACACAGAGTGTGTAAAGACGCCTCCGCGAACCCTGGCGATGATTTCTGAGGATTTCATCGCAAGGATCGCCCATGAAGCGCTTTATCCAAGGTGAACATCTAGGGAACCGATTATCTTGGGGCGACGCTACACACCTATCTACCTACGCTGTAAACGTCGAAAAAAGCACTGCCCATCATTGCGTTGACTCATCAGCGGAGCACCAACGATTTCGTCCTCTCTGTTTTGCTGAATAGAGCTGCGCGTCAGCCGACTTCAGCAAGGTGGCCGGCGTCACTTCCTCGACGCTCGGCTGGCTTGTAGTAATACCTCCACTGGCAGTCACCTTTCCCAAAGGATGTTCGGAGTGCTCGATGTTCAATGATCGAATGGCTTCCAAGATATCCTGGGCGACTTGTTTTGCGCCCGCACTGTCGGTGTTGGGAAGTAGAACCGTGAATTCTTCTCCACCGTACCTGACGGCCAGATCCCCGGGTCTTTTGACCGCTTGCTGGATCGCGCCTCCAACAGCGCTCAGGCAGTCATCGCCGGCCGCATGTCCATACCTGTCGTTGTAGCGTTTGAAGTAATCGACATCGAGCATGACCAATGCAAGCGATGAGCCTTGGCGCGTCGCCAAGCGAATCTCATCCAGCAGTGCGCTATCCAGCCGTCGACGATTGCCCAGTCCGGTCAGACTGTCAGTCAGGGCCATGTCTCGCATGGCTTGGTGCGCGTGACGTAACTCTCTTTCCGCCATCATTCTTTGACGGAGCTGATTCAAAACGATGAGTCCAAAAACCACAAGCACGGCGATCAAGAACACCAGCACGAGCCCTGTTTTCAGTAGATCACGGCGCCAAGGTGCAGTGATGGAATCACGAGACAGCCCGGCTTCAACGACCAGAGGATAGGTAGTCAATGCTCTATAACCGTACAGGCGCTCGGTCTCGTCTATGACGGCCTTAACCTCAGCGATGCCTTCGTTGGACGTTGGCAAGTAGCGCTTGAAGATCTCGCTGTTCGCCAAGCTTTTACCAACAACGGATGCAATGAAGGGGCGACGCACCAGGATTGTTCCGCTGCGCATGGTCAGAACCAAAGCGCCCTTGTCATCAATTTTGAAATCGCCGTAGTAGTCCACGAAGTAACTGACCTTGATCGTCCCCAGCAGTACGCCCGCGAACGACCCATCTGGGTTGTTCAAGCGGCGAGAGATAGGAATGATGAGATCGTCGGTTGATCTACTCCGGACTACTTCGCCGATGCGTACGTTTCGATCATTGTGCGCAAGGTGATACTGGAAATAATCGCGGTCGGCGTTGTTCACGGGCTCTGGAGTGACTTCCTTGTCCGTCACGATCCACTGCCCGTCAGGGCCGTAAATAAAAAGTCCGTGCAGCTGGGGCATTATTTTGGATTGCTGAACCAATAGTTTGTGGATGCGAGGGATGTTGATGCTCTGTAAGCCGTCTCCTTCCACTCGTTCACCAAGCGCGGCGGTCAACACATCTACTTGCCGAATGGTATCTTCCGCGTGCTGAGCCGTCGCACGCGCAAGATTCGTCACGGAGTCGCGGGCAGATGCAAAGGCTGAACGATAGTCGCGCCACGTCCGCCAACCCTCAACGGCCACGAATGCGACAATTACCACCAGCATGAAGCTCACTGTGAGTCGGAACGTAGCTCCAGCCTGCACAGCTTTCGCAGAGTAGGGTTCAGTGGAGCTGTCGGCCTTTTGCGTTGGCTGTTTGCGTCCGAGCATCTAGTTGTCCTTCTACGACTGATCTGCACACGCCCCTCTGGATGCATGCGGTTAGTGCATTATGGAAAGGTACCAATCAGCATAGGGTGTATTGGCAACCTGGTTATTGAAAATCAGGACTACCATCGTCCCACCAAACAGGCCCGCGCTCACCGAGCTGAACCTTGGTCTTCTGAACCTTTGTCCTTGCTGCCGATAACTCCCAGAATCACCTGAGGCTTTCGCTGCCTTTACCTGGCGTCGCCCTGCCATGAGTTCGTCGACGAGGCGCTGCCGTGCATCCGCTATCAGTGAAGGGTTGGTGCAACGCCAAAGCTGCTCTTTGACCACAAAGTAGCGACCGTCGGGAGTCGTCGGATACATGTGTAAAATGCCTTCGAGTTCCGTGGTTTGGCTCGTACTGAACCGCTACCGGCGCCACCAGAATGGGTTTCAGCTGGCAGTCTATACAAGACCGACAAACGACAGGATAACTAGGACGATCACCACTGCCCCAACGATGTAGATGATATTGTTCATGAAACCAACCTCTTTATCTGAACGGGATTTCGACACAAAGGTGTCTAATACAAACGACACCTCCGCTGGCTATTCCGTTCCGCAAACCAGATTCCGATTCGGCGCCATCACACCAATGTTCCGTTGCGACATTACGAACCTTCTCTCGTCTCTAAATGCTTATAAATGGACATTTGCTCAAGTGCGAACCCTGCAACGGATACGAACTAATGAGCAAAGTAAACGCTCTTACTTCATGCAAATCGGAGTTTTTGGTGTAACGTTAGAATAACAATCACGGAGAGATTTCTCATGTCCAAGCTCGCAGAGTTCCGCCAGCTCGAAAAACACCTGGCAGAACAGCTTCAAGCACTCGAAGCCCTCAAAGGTGACGCTGGCTTGAAGCAAGAAATCGAATTCGAAACGAAGCTCCGTGCCTTGTTGGCGAAGTACGGCTTCAGCTTAAAAGACATCGTCAACCTACTTGATCCAAAGGCAGGTCGTCGCGCACCCGCTGCTGAGTCGAAGAGCAGCTCTCGCAAGCCTCGCCAAGTGAAGGTCTACAAAAATCCGGAATCTGGCGAAGTCGTGGAAACCAAGGGTGGCAACCACAAAACACTGAAAGAATGGAAAGCAAAATATGGCTCGGACAAAGTCGAGTCTTGGCTTACCAAGTGAATTGGTTTGAGTACAAGGGGCCTTTTTTATTGGATGCGTTATCAGTCACTGCCCACCCTGGCCCAGAACTCTTCGGCAGATGAACTGAGTGGCGCTGCTGGACGGGTCAGGTGAATTTCCAGAGGGATATCCCAGCTTTCGTCTAGTGCTCTGACTAAGCGCCCATCCATTATTTCTTGCTCGGTGAGGCTCTTGGGCAACCACGCCACGCCTTTGCTTTCCAGAGCCATAGACATCAGCACTGCCGCGAGGTGGCTGCTGAAAAGTGGTTTGAGGTGAAGGTAATCTTCCTTGCCATGCAGTCGGTGAGCGACGATACGCCCCAGTCCGGACTCATGGGTATAAGCGAGGTAAGGCAATGCCGCTGGGGAAGTGCCGAAGTCGGCGGAAGCACTCGCCAGCGGAACGAGAACGTCCTCGCCAACCTTCTTGCCGATGAACTGATCAGGGGCCAGTAATGGCGGGACGTCGGGGTGGCGGTGGCAGAGCAGAAACTGAACTTGGCCGTGTATCAGCATCTGCTCACAGACCGCCATGCTATCTGAGTGCAGCTGTACAGCCTCGATTGGGGCACCGTTTTCTGCGCTTCGAAGCCACCTTGGAAAAAAGGTAAACGACAGGGAGTGAGTTGCAGCGAAGTGCAGCGATTTAGCGGCCATTCCCGCCACCTCTTGAGCTTCGTTGCGCATCCTGTACAAGCGTCTGGCTGCCTCCTGAGCGCTTGGCAAAATTTGCCTCCCAGCCTCGGTCAGGGTCGCCCCTTGAGGGGTGCGAACGAACAGCTGTACCCCCATCCAATTCTCTAGAGAGCGGACTCTGCGACTGAATGCCGGCTGAGTAACGTGCCGAGCTTCAGCCGCGCGAACAAAGCTGCCGTACTCCGCAAGGGCTGAAAAATCCTCGAGCCAAACGAGTTCCAAGGGCCATGCCTCCTGTGCATAGGGTGCGGCATTAATAGCATTGGGCGGGTGTCATCGCAAAGCATAACGTGGGGCCACCAACAACAAGAGGAACCCGTCATGCGTATCGTAGACATCCGTGAAAAAACTGTTTCTATTGCCTCCCCAATTGCCAACGCCTACATCGATTTTTCCAAAATGACCTGCTCGGTGGTCGCTGTCGTCACGGATGTGATTCGCGATGGTAAACCTGTCATCGGCTACGGCTTCAACTCCAACGGTCGCTATGGTCAAGGCGCATTGATGCGTGATCGCTTCCTGGCTCGTATCACTGAAGCCGAACCGGAGTCCCTGATCGATAAAGAAAATAACAACCTGGATCCGTTCGCCATCTGGAAAGCCCTGATGACCAACGAGAAACCAGGCGGCCACGGTGAGCGTTCCGTTGCGGTGGGCACCATCGACATGGCCGTATGGGACGCTGTCGCCAAGATCGAAGGCAAGCCACTGTATCGCCTGCTGGCTGACCGTTACCGTAACGGCGTGGCCGACGATAAAGTCTGGGTTTACGCTGCCGGTGGTTACTACTACCCAGGCAAAGATGACGCAAAGCTTCAAGACGAGATGCGCAGCTACCTGGATCGCGGCTATGACGTGGTCAAAATGAAGATCGGTGCCGCGCCTCTGGCGGACGATATTCGTCGAATCGAATCGGTACTCAAAGTAGTAGGTGATGGCCGTCGCCTGGCAGTGGATGCCAACGGTCGCTTCGATCAAGACACCGCCATCGCTTATGCCGAAGCACTGAAACCGTACAACCTGTTCTGGTACGAAGAGGCGGGCGATCCACTCGATTACGCGCTCCAGGCAGAGCTGGCCAAGCACTACGACCTGCCGATGGCCACTGGCGAAAACCTGTTCTCCCATCAAGATGCCCGCAACCTGCTGCGCCACGGCGGCATGCGTCCTGATCGCGACTTCGTTCAATTCGACTGCGCCCTGTCCTACGGTTTGGTTGAGTACATGCGCACCCTGAAAGTGATGGAAGACATGGGCTGGTCTTCGCGTCGCGTAGTTCCGCACGGTGGCCATCAGATGTCCCTGAACATCGCCGCAGGTTTGCACCTTGGTGGCAACGAATCCTATCCAGACGTGTTCCAGCCTTTCGGCGGGTTCGCTGACGGGATTCGCGTAGAAAATGGCTACGTGGGTCTGCCGGATATTCCGGGTGTCGGCTTCGAAGCCAAATCCGCCTTGTACGCCGTAATGCGCGAGCTGGGTGAGGGCTGATAGCTCCCGAACTGTGGCCTCTTGGTTGAGGCCACAGTTATCAGGCGTCACCCGCTGACGCCACGCCACACGCCCATCACAAAAATAAAATGAGGTGCTCCCGTGGAAATCTCCAAGTCCCGCTGGTACGGCCAGCTGTATGTGCAGGTACTGATCGGTATCGTAATCGGTGCAGCAATTGGTCACTTTGAACCGCAATTCGGAGCCAAGCTTCAACCATTTGCAGACGGCTTTATCAGACTCATCAAAATGCTGTTGGCCCCAATTATTTTTGGCACCGTGGTTGTCGGTATAGCCAAGATGGGCAGCATCAAAGAGGTAGGGAGAATTGGCGTTAAATCGCTGCTCTACTTCGAGATTCTTTCAACCATCGCACTGGTCATCGGCCTTATTGTGGTCAACGTCGTAAAGCCAGGCGTTGGAATGAACATCAATGTCGACACGCTGGATGGCAGTGCTATCGCTAAGTACAGTCAAGCTGCCAGTGAGCAGGGTGGCACCGTCGATTTTTTCATGAACATCATCCCGCAAACTTTTGTCGGCGCGTTCTCGAACGGCGTCATGCTTCAGGTCATCTTGCTTTCGGTCTTGATGGGGGTTGCCCTGGTTCAAATGGGTGAAACCAGTAAGCCGCTGATCAATACGATCGACCTGTTCCTGCAAGGCCTGTTCAAGATCGTGGCAATGGTCATGCGTCTGGCTCCAATTGGTGCTGGTGCCGGTATGGCTTTCACTATCGGCAAGTACGGGATCGGTACGTTGCTGTCGCTCGGCCAGTTGTTGATAGCACTCTACGCCACCACCCTGATCTTCATTGTGATAGTGCTGGGCACGGTTGCTCGATGGTCAGGAATGCCCTTGTTTCAGTTTCTCCGTTACTTCAAGGACGAGATTCTGATCACGCTCGGAACCTGCTCGACTGAGGCTGTGCTTCCGCGAATGATGGTCAAGCTTGAAAAGCTGGGCTGCAAGAAGTCAGTGGTGGGTATGGTGCTGCCGACTGGCTACACCTTCAATGCGGATGGCACCTGCATTTACCTCACCATGGCGGCGATTTTCATCGCGCAGGCAACCAATACACCGCTGACGTTTATGGATCAGATGATTCTGTTGGGCGTCTTTCTGCTGACCTCGAAAGGCTCAGCTGGCGTGGCGGGGGCCGGGTTCATAACCCTTGCGGCAACGCTCACAACCATCCACTCCATTCCGTTGGTCGGCCTTGTCCTGCTCTTGGGCATCGACCGGTTCCTCAACGAAGCGCGAGCCGTGACCAACCTGATCGGCAACGGTATCGGCACCATCGCGATTGCCAAGTGGGACAACTCGTTCGATGTCGAGGCCTGCGAGCGTGAAATTGCGGCAATGAAAAACGAAAAGGCAGAGCGAAAAGCGTTATTAGCGCAAAAGTAACCTGCATCGCCTTACCGGCCATTCCGCTTCGAACAGAGCGCAATGACCGGTAGCCGATTTGATGTTTCGTTCCCGCAGGACGATTCAAGCGATGTACTCAGTTGAAATGTGATGGAGCCGAAAAAATGATTGAACGATCACATCATGAACTGCGTCAGGCGTTCGGTGATTTGCTTCATGGAACAGCCTGTAAATTTGCCGCATCCGTATTCGATCCGATCTCCGTTCGAATGGCCTCTGACCTTGGCTTTGAGGTCGCTATCCAGGGTGGATCCGTCGCCTCGCTTCAAGTGCTCGGTGCCCCAGACATCTCGTTGCTCACTCTCGATGAATTTGCAGAGCAAGTTTCCAGAGTTGGTCGCGCTAGCCAAATCCCGATCATTGGGGACGCTGACCATGGATTCGGAAACGCGCTCAATGTGATGCGAACGGTCACAGAATTACAGAAGGCCGGTGTTGCTGCGCTGACACTGGAAGACACGCACCTGCCAGCCAAGTACGACGAGCAATCGAACGTGCTCATCAATATGGAGGAGGCCGCGAGCAAGATCTACGCGGCACGATTTGCTCGGTCAGATGATGCACTTTGCATCATCGCCAGGACGAATGTGGCCGTTACCACTTTGGAAGATTCGATTGCCCGGACTACGGCCTATCAAAAGGCTGGAGCAGATGCTATTTGCTTGGTTGGCGTTAAGGACTTCCAGCACTTGGAAGCACTCACAGCGCATCTCTGCCTCCCGATCATGCTCATCAACTACGGTAATCCCGCACTGAGCGATGTGGAGAAATTGAGTGCGGCTAACAACACCCAGCCCTGGGATGTACACATCGTTCGTGGCCAAAAACTGAAAGAGCTTTCGCAAATTCTCCACGCGAAAAATACTGCAGGCGAATTCACGCCAGACTTTTCGTTCGATATGGATGCTTTTTACGGCATTTATGGGGATCGCAAGAATGCACAAGGTAAAGCCTACTACGAGGCTATGAATGTTATGCGCGAAGACAAGGAGGGGCGCCGACGTGCGGCAGCCCTGAACTTGTCCTTTTTCAATGCCCCCCAGGCAGTCTTTTTATTCATGCCGGTGTTTGGCGACAGTGTTCGAACTGCTGGCGACGTTGGCATGTACGGGCAGACCTTCCTACTGTCACTTGCTGCCCGAGGGTTAGGCGGCATTCCGCAAACCTCGCTTGGTTTCTATGCATCAACGATCCGAGAGGCGCTAGGCATTTCTGAAGAAATGAAAATGCTGTTTGGCATGTCATTTGGCTACCCAGACGAGAGCGCTCCGGGCAACCGCATCCATATGGATCGTGTGCCGATCACCGACAGCGTGACCTTTCATTCTTGAAGATTCGAATTTACCTGAGTCAAGCGACATGCGTACACATCCCAGATTGCTGTGGCTTTGCGACACGCTTAACTCATTCGCACAACCAGCCAAGCAGTCACTTAAGTATTGGTTGTAGTTAGGAGTTTATTGAAGTGAAAATCGGAATTATCGGCGCCGGCAACATTGGAACTACCCTTGCCCGCAAGCTCGCTGCGTGCGGCCATGAAGTTAAACTGGCAAACTCGAAAGGCCCTCAGAGCATTCAGAACCTTGCCAATGAAATCGGCGCACATGCGGTGACTAAGGAAGATGCTGTGTCCGAGGTAGACGTTGTGATCCTCTCGATCCCCTTCGCAAACTACCCTGATCTCAAGCAGACCTTGAGTAATGTTCCGGAGAAAACCGTCGTCATTGACACATCCAATTACTATCCGGGGCGTGACGGGGCGATCAAAGAAGTTGACGACGGCAAGCCCGAGAGCGTCTGGGTAAGCGAGCAGATTGGCTGCCCGGTCGTAAAGGCATGGAACGCCGTCCTCGCAGCGACCCTTGCCGACAAAGGCCAACCAGCCGGGTCTTCAACGCGTATAGCCCTACCTGTAGCTGGGGGGAACATCACCGCTGAGGCAATCGCGCAGGATCTCGTTGAGGATACGGGCTTTATTGCGCTTGCCGCTGGCAGCCTTGAAGATTCGTGGCGTCAGCAACCAGGTACACCAGCCTACTGTACCGAACTGACATTGCCGGAGCTGAAATTGGCACTGAACACGGCAGACAAGGCACGGGCGCCTCAAAACCGCGACGCACTGATCGCTAAGTTTATGGCTCCCGGCAGTCAGTTTACACACGAGCAAATTGTTGCCACCAATCGCGCCATGACGGCTTGACTATCGGATTAGGTGGGAGCCGTGTTTAGACTCCCACCTGCTTGACCACGTCGGTAAGCTCCGCTGTTTACATAAAAAGGGTACGGTGCAGACGGGTAGCCTACTAAGAGACTACTCACTTAGGCGTCATTAGCACGGCTAACGTCACGTTGATGAACTCTTCGTTCTTGCTGATCGTCGCCAGCGCACCACGCACGTTGCCTCCAACCTCGCCCGATCCACGCTGCTCGACCCAGAGCGTGAGTTCCATGATGGCGGCCTCAAGGGCAAGCTGGATTTGATTGATTTTTAAGAGTAGGGAAGGGAGCAGGTCTGAATTTGGCATCGCGAATCCTCCGTGGAAGAGGAGAGCGTAGCAGCATGAGAGCGGATGGAAAGTACGGACACCGTCGAGTCCTGGCTGACCAAGTGAATTTGGGTTGAGTACAAAAAAAGGCCCGTCGAGGGCCTTTTTTATTGGTTAAAAATTTGTGCCGCCAGCAACGCTCTGTGCCGCAGCGGATCTCTTTTTCACAGCTTACCGTTACTGAGTCCAAGCAAGTGGCAATAAGGTAAGACGGCTCAGTCTGGATCAATCTGCTGCATGTGCATTTCAGACATTCGTTCGCCGTGCACCTCGAGTTTGGAAAATGCGTCTTCCATTGCAAGCAGATCCTCATTCGTAAGCTGGATATCCAATGCTCCCAGGTTTTCTGTCAGATGATCGACTCTGCGTGTGCCTGGAATTGGGACAATCCACGGCTTTTGTGCGAGCAACCAGGCGAGAGCTACCTGGGCCGGTGTTCCGTTTTTGGTGGTGGCCACCGTCCTCAGGATATCCACGACTGGCATGTTGGCCGCCATGTTTTCTGGCAACATCCGGGGAAAGGTTCCCCGGAAGTCAGTCTTCGTATCGAACTTCGTATTTTGATCCATTTTGCCGGTGAGATAGCCTTCGCCTAGCGGCGCCCATGGCACAAAGCCAATGCCCAACTCTTCACACGCGGCAAGAACACCGTTATGTTCTGGATCACGGCAGAAGAACGAGTATTCAGACTGGATGGCCGAGACAGGCTGTACGGCATGGGCTCTTCGAATGGTTCGGGCACTGGCTTCAGACAAGCCGAAATGCAGGATCTTGCCCTCGGCGATCAGATCTTTGATGACGCCCGCTACGTCTTCAATCGGTACGTGCGGGTCGACGCGGTGTTGGTAGTACAGGTCGATGTGGTCGGTTTGTAGACGATTTAGCGACTGTTCTACAACCTTTTTTATGTGTTCTGGACGGCTGTTGAGGCCAATAGTGCCATCGATGGCGAAGCCAAATTTACTGGCTATTTTCACTTGGTCTCGGAACGGCTTGAGAGCTTTACCAACCAATTCTTCGTTGGTGTAGGGGCCGTAGACTTCGGCGGTGTCAAAAAAAGTAACACCCTTTTCGAAAGCGGTTCGCAGGGTATTGATCCCTTGGTCGATATCAGCCGGTGGGCCATAGTTTGCACTGATGCTCATGCAGCCGGCACCGATGGCTGAAACCTGCAGATTGCCTAGATGACGTTTACTCATTTTTCCAATTCCTCTCGACGGGCTTGTTGGTAGTGGGATTGAGGAGGAGGGGACTGAGGCGCCTGCCCACGCCGAAGCACCGATCGCCAATGCCACACTTGCAAGCGTGGCTTTAGCCACAAACTCGCGGCGTCCAATAGTTTTGAAAAAGTCAGAACTTGAATTGGATTCTGGCTTATCGCTGTCCATGGATAAACTCCTGAAAAATTGTTCGCGGGGCGCACTTCTATGCGCACAGAACTGTCATCCACTGACAAGACAGCCACTACGACGGGCTTGCCCGTGGGCGGAAAAGGTCATTGCAATCTGGCTACTTCAGATCAAGCTTCATCGTGTGCCAGTGAGGATGACAGTGAGCGGTAGGCGCTGACTTGCTCGAGAAGAACCCTGGCCTTGTTCTCGGTAGCCTCGGCTGCATCTGCGCCAGCGATGAATCGAGCTGGCGGGGTTTCGCTAGTGGCGAGCTGAACAATGGCAACTGCCAGTTTCGCAGGGTCTCCACTTTGCTTACCGCTGAGGCTGCTCAAGGCTTTGACGGTTTCAAGCGTCTTTTCCACGTAATCTTCGATTACCGGATCTACGAAGGTAGTGGAATCAGTGGTGAGTAGCTCGGTACGAAAGAAGCCAGGCTCGACCAGCATGGTTTTGATGCCAAATTGCTCAACCTCTGGGGCCAGTGACTCCATCCATCCCTCGACCCCGAATTTGCCCGCTGCGTAGGCGCTGCAGAAGGTGCCGCCGACGATGCCTGCGGTGGAGGAAATGGTTACCACCAGGCCAGACCGTTGCTTGCGAAAAACAGGCAGTACCGCACGTGTCACATTCATGGGCCCGAAGAGCACGGTTTCGATCTGCCTACGAACATGCTCCGTCGTGAGTTCTTCAAAAAAACCAGCATAGAAATTGCCGGCGTTGTTGATCAATACGTCGATCCGGTCAAACTCGCTGATAGCGGCTGCTACAGCTGCTTCTGCATCCTCAGGATGGGTGACATCGAGCTTCACCGTCAGTAGGTTTTTGTGGGCACCTACGGCAGCCTCCACCTTCTTGGGGTCGCGTCCGGTGGCGACCACGGCGTGGCCTGCTGTCAAAGCCACTTGAGCCAAGTGGACGCCAAGGCCTCTGCTTGCGCCAGTGATGAGCCAAACCTTTTTGTCAGCCATACGATTTTCCTTAGAGGTTGAGGATCTTGTGTCTGGTCTGGCCGGGGGCCATATCGCCCGGTCACCACGAAGATCCATTCTCTCGTTCAGAAGGTGCGAAGGTTTGCATGGTCTGGGTAAAAGATTGCCTAAAACGACGAATCGAATCGCCCTCAGCATCATCGCCTGAAGCCTGCGGCTTGGATCAACAGTATTTAAATTGGAACAGGCAACCATCCCGATGGAATGGGCAATCAGTCCTTGTGCCTCCCCGACATAATTTTCGGCTAAGCCACGTTCGCCCGAATGTAGCGGTACCAACCGCTCATGCCCGTGGATAAATAGCTCGAGGATAGGCATGGAAAATACTGCACTACGATTTGCTTGCAATGGATGTGGAGTGTGTTGCAAGGGGCGCCTGATTCCTCTGACCTTGAAAGAATCGAGACAGTGGCTACAGCGGGGTCATGACGTCGCCGTGATACTTGAAGCATTTGACGAATCCCTTTGGCCCGCTGAGTCTGAGAAATTCAGGCATAACGCTAAACGTGCAGCGCAGATTGACAGTGGTAACGCCAAGATCAACGTTATTGCGATTTTCGCAGCGAACGCGCTTACCCAATGCCCAAATCTGGACGATCAGAATCAGTGTGTGATCTATGAGGAGAGGCCGCTGGTGTGCAGGATTTATCCTGCGGAAATTTCACCGTTCATTTCCTTGGATCCTGCGGATAAGGTGTGCCCCCCTGAGGTTTGGGAGGCGGGGGAGATAATCGTGTCTGATCGGGTAGCCAGCCCTGCGCTGCAAGTTAAGATCGCGCAGTCCAGGGACGCGGACACGGTAGATGCTCACGCGAAAGTAGCTATCTGCGAATCCATGGATATGACGGTTGCGGCGTGGAAAGAAAACGCTTTGGCTGTGTATCTGCCGGATAGACAGCGTCTGATGACTGCATTCGATCATTATGATTCAGGAATTCAAAGAGTGGCCCATACCTCGTGGCGCGTGCGCATCGCAGATCACGAGTTGCGAGAGGCAGTCAGAAACAGGGGTGTGCAAGTCGATACAACGGAACCCTCCAGCTACATCTTCCACAAACTGTAGGGCATATAGACGCTCGGTTTATGCATTCGATCTTTACGAAACATCTTGAAATAACAGGCGTAGAAGCACCGACTCGATATGAAGCTCGTCAAATAATGCAATTTGTTGCTCTTATCAGGCAAAAATGAAAGAGGTTGTCACATTCATAATCTACTCATTCGTATCTCGACGTGGATAGATTAATGACTTCTCTGTTTTCACCCTTTCACTTAAAAGATGTCACGTTGCGCAACCGTATCGTGGCTTCACCGATGTGTCAGTACCAAGCTCATGACGGGCTGTTGTCCGATTGGCACCAAACCCATTATGAAACCTTGGCCAAGGGCGGTGCCGGTTTGGTAATTGTAGAGGCCACCGCTGTTTGTCCTCGGGGGCGCATCACTCCCGGAGATGCTGGGATATGGAGCGACTCTCACATTGCTAATCTCGCGTCCGTTGCGTTGGCCATCAAGGACGCCGGAGCTGTTCCTGGCATACAGCTAGGTCATGCGGGACGCAAGGCTGGCTGTACCCCACCTTGGCTTGGTGGGCATCCACTGCCGGAATCTGACTCGCAGGCTTGGCAGCCCGTTGCCCCGAGTGCTCTGCCATACATGCCAGACTCTCCCCACATACCTAGCGAAATGACTGTGGACGATATTCGGCGTACCCAGGCCGACTTCATGCACGCCGCATCACGGGCTTTCAGAGCAGGATATGACTGGCTGGAGCTACATTTTGCACACGGTTTTCTCGGTAAGCGTTCAGCGATCACACCTTCCCATTGCAACTGCTGGCGCCGTTGATCGATCCCGCTATCATGCAGGGCGTAGATCACGAATGTAGATAACGCTATGCCAAGATTGTCATTCGCCGTCAGAATTTTGTTCGCATGCTGCCTTTTCATCGCAACCGCTAATCACATCCGTGCAGACGTTTCGCATGGATTGCTCTGGGACTACGGATACGGGCCTAGCACTTACTTGGCTAGCCGTATTTTCTGGGGGGCGCTTACGTTTTTTGACCCGCTTGCAGCACTGCTACTTTTCATCAAACCAAGAGCCGGAATCGTGCTTACGGTAGCGATTATTTTGGTCGACGTAACTCATAACACTTTTTACGTCGCATTGAAGCAGCAGTGGCTGGAGCCGTTCTACCTGTCCCAGGTAGCTTTTCTTATCGTAGTATTCCTACTCTCACCCATCGCTTGGAATGGCCCTATTCGAGACGTAGCGCTCACCAATCCAGTCCGAGTGTGATTCGCTCCACTTATGAGGTAGAAGCTCTTCGATTTCACTCGCCCGCTGCGTCGGCAAGCGCGTCAGAACGTCTTTCAGATAAGCATACGGATCATGCCCGTTGAGCCGCGCCGATTGGATCAAACTCATGATCGCCGCCGCCCGTTTGCCACTGCGCAGCGAACCTGCGAACAACCAATTCGAGCGTCCAAGTGCCCACGGCCTTATCTGATTTTCGACCGCGTTGTTATCGATGGGTACAGCGCCGTCTTCGAGATATCGAGTCAGTGCCGTCCAGCGCTTAAGGCTGTAATCCAGAGCTTTGGCGATAGCCGACCCCTCGGGCACAAGGTCGCGCTGGGCCATCATCCAGGTATGCAGTGCGTCGATAACGGGCGCCGCTTTTTCCTGCCGTATTCGCCAGCGATCTTCAACGGTCATCTCCCGCGCTTGCCGTTCAATTTCGTACAACCCGCCAATTGAGTGCAGCGCCTGCTCGGCCAGTTGGCTTTTGTTCGTCGCGTGCAGATCGAAAAACTTGCGGCGGGCGTGGGCCATGCAGCCGATTTCAGTGATGCCTTGCTGGAAGCTTGCTTTGTAACCTGCGAAATCATCGCAAACCAGCTTGCCATTCCACTGGCCAAGAAAGTTGCGTGCATGTTCGCCCGCACGGCTTGGGCTGAAGTCGTAAAGCACAGCTTTGAGTGCCGAAAAAGGCGTGGTGCAGTAGGCCCAGACGTAAGCACGGTGGGTTTTCCTCTCGCCCGGTGCGAGCATCTGCACCGGCGTTTCGTCAGCGTGGATCACGCCTTGAGCAAGCACTGTTTCGCGCAGCGCATCGACCAAGGGCTGGAGCTGCACACCGGTTTGGCCAACCCATTGCGCCAGTGTCGAACGGGCGATAGCCAGGCCGGCGCGGCCAAAGATTTTCTCTTGCCGATACAGCGGCAAATGGTCGGCGAATTTGGCCACCATCACGTGAGCGAGCAGCCCTGCGGTCGGGATGCCCTTGTCGATTACCTGGGCCGGAACCGGTGCCTGAGTCAGCGTTTCGCACTCGCGGCAGACCCACTTCCCGCGCACATGTTGCTCAACGGTGAACACGCCCGGCGTGTAATCCAGCTTCTCGCTGACGTCCTCGCCGATGCGCTGGAGCTGGCAGCCGCAGGGGCACTGGGTATTGTTGGGTTCGTGATAAATCACAGTACGCGGAAACTGCGCGGGCAAGGAAACACGCTTGGGCTGCTTGCGTGGTTCGGCCGGCGCAGCCGGCGGATTCAACGCCTTCAGCTCGGCTTCGATGGCTGCGATGTCGGTGTCGAGCAGGTCGTCGAGCAGGCTGCCTTGAACAGGGCTCAATTGCTCACTGCGCTTGGCAAACTTGTTACGTTTGAACCAGGCGATTTCGTGAGTGAGTTGCTCAATGATGGTTTGGTCGCGATCGTTCTTTTTGCCCATCCTGTCGACTTGCTGCCCAAGAGAATCAACCTGGGACAGCAACTGCACCGCGAGGGCACGCAGTTGGTCGGGGGACATTTGGTCGAGGTTGGGTGAGGACGTCATGCCGCGAACTTTGCCAGAGCAGGCCGTTCGCGGCGATAGACTAATGGGCTAATGGCGGGTGTTAAAGCAGTGTGATTGCACCGCCAGCCCCAACGCGTTGCCAAGGTAGGCCGAGCACCAAGGCCTGAAGTTGCTCAGTATCCAGCTCCATCTCGCAGCCTTGTCGAATGCCTGGCCAGTGAAACTTGCCTTGATTCAACCTGCGAGCAGCCAGCCAGACGCCAATCCCGTCATGCACCAGCACTTTCATACGAGTAGCGCGGCGGTTCGCGAACAGATAAGCGCAGTGCGGCTTCGCCGCGCCGAACACCGCAATCACCCTGGCCAGCGCAGTTTCAGTGCCGGCACGCATATCCATGGGCTCGGTGGCGAGCCAGATGGCATCGACGCGAATCATTGCGCGAGTCCACGGACAAAGCGGGCGCAGCCTTCAGGATCGGAAGTTGGCCATTTCACTGTGATCGATTGCTCGCCAAGCGGCAGCTCAATAATCGCCAACGCTTCCGCCTGCCGTTTGGGCGTAGCTCTCAACGGAACGAAAGCCGGCAACGCCGCTGGCGGCTGGTCTCGGTAAAGTGGTAGCCACTTGCGGATAACGTTGGCGTTGATGCCGTGGCTGATGGCAACGCTGGATAGGGTTGCGCCCGGTTGCAGGCATTCCTGCACAACCTGGGCCTTGAAGGGTTTCGGGTAAGAGCTTCGTTGGCGCATGGAAATCCTGACGTAAGGGCTATCGCGTCCGCTTAAAAATACGCGGACACCATCGCCCTTAATGCTGGAGTTCGGAAGGTGTGTTCGCCGGCCCCTTACTTTTCTCGGCCAGAGCTTTCTGTCTTCCAAGTCCAATACACGCTCGGATCAATACGGTGGATCGCTGCCAAATCGTGCGCGGTTCTTGCTGGAAACCGTCGATGCAGTGAAGCAGATATGGCCCGGCAACCTCCCGTTAACTGTGCGTTTCGGTGTTGTCGATTTCGGAGACAATCTTGAAGTATCCATGGCGGAGTCAATTCAGGTTCTTCAATGGTTGAAAGACGCTGGGGTGGACTTTGTGGATTGTTCTCTTTCGCTCGCAACAGCTGGTGAACCCGTGCCATGGGGGCCCAACTTCATGGTGCCGTATGCGGAGCGCGTGCGGGCTGAGACAGGATTGCCAGTAGGTGCAAGCTGGATGATTACTGACGCCGATGAAGCGGATGGATTCGTGCGAGATGGTCAGCTCGACCTGGTCTGCTTTGCTCGGACGATGCTAGCAAACCCCCATTGGCCATTTCAGGCGGCTCGCACATTGAACATCCCTGACCCAGCCTCTGTACTTCCGACGCCATACGCATATTGGCTGCAAAGCTGGGCTGGTTGAATCTTTGCGGCGCTCTTGATTCGACCTTAAAGATTCGGGAGTCAGCGAAGCGTATGTAGGCCCTCACATAGTCCCTTTTGTCGCTGGATAGCTTAGTTGGAGAGCTTCCATGAGTCGTTCACCTTGCCCAATTGGATTTACCCAATCAGTTGAAATCGTAGTCCGTCCGCTCAATGTTCCAGCGCTAGTCAGCGTACTTACAGCGCGGATAGATCAATTCACTCGTACCTACTCAGGGTTCATCGGGGCGCTCGTGCAGGTGAGCGAGCAGGAGGATGCAGTCCACATGCAGCTCAGCTGGGTATCAAGGAAGTTCGGTGAAGAAGCCTTGGCAAAGACAAAAGACGGTGAGCTGGATCTCTTCCAAATTGCGAGCGATTTACAGGCCAGCGCCATGATCTTCCGCACCTTCGTTGTTGCCGCTGACATACGGACTCTTTGCTGAGCCGGCTTATGGGGGGCACATGCGCTCGTCGTTTCGAGCATTGACGTGCTCCGTAACATCTTGTTACGGGCACGTTGCCTACAAAATCCCAATCGGATTAGGCAACAAACCCCGCCGATCAGGCAATCCTCACAGCCCGCAACGAAGCATACTTAAAACCAGAGTTGGCGCTTGTACCCGCCTGGCTAAGCGCCGTTGGATTTTATTGGAGAGGCCACCATGGCAGACCGTAACAGGCTTCAGCTCACGATCAATGGCGAACATCGGGCCCTTGAACTCGACTCTCGTACCACTTTACTGGATGCCCTTCGTGAGCATGCCTCTCTCACTGGAACCAAGAAGGGATGTGATCAGGGGCAGTGTGGGGCTTGTACGGTACATGTCGACGGCGAGCGGGTATTGAGCTGTCTTACCCTAGCTGCACAGGTTGAAGGGCGTAACGTGACCACCATTGAAGGTTTAGCTCAGGCTGACGGCACATTGCATGCCGTGCAGGCCGCCTTCGTCGAGTTCGATGCCTTCCAGTGTGGTTTCTGTACCCCTGGCCAAATCATGTCAGCTGTTGCTTGCATACGTGAAGGACACACGGGGTCGGACAATGCCATACGTGAGTACATGAGCGGCAACATCTGCCGCTGTGGCGCATACCCGCACATCGTCACGGCAGTGCGGACTGCGGCGGTACGTTTGCAGGAGGGCAAGGCATGAGGGCCTTCGATTACGTTCGCGCCAACGATATCAGTACCGCGCTCCAGGAAGTTGGTCTCCCCGAGACTCGGTTCCTGGCAGGGGGCACGACATTGCTCGACTTGATGAAGTGTGGAGTTGAGCGTCCAGCACGCTTGGTCGACATCAGTCATCTACAAGGTTTGAGCGATATCACTGTCGGCACTCAGCAGATCCATATTGGTGCCTCGGCAAAGATGAGCCATGTTGCAGCCCATGCTCCGATACAGAGCCAGGCGCCCGTTCTGAGTGAAGCCCTGTGGCGTGCTGCCTCCCCGCAATTGCGCAATATGGCGTCGATTGGTGGCAACCTTTTGCAGCGCACCCGGTGTAGCTACTTTCGCGATCCTGCGGCCTACCCCAACTGCAATAAGCGCAACCCTGGCTCTGGGTGTGCGGCGCTCAACGGGATCAACCGTAACCATGCCGTGCTAGGGGTAAGCGATGCTTGCATAGCCATCTATCCCGGTGACTTGGCTGTGGCATTGGTTGCTTTCGATGCCAAAATTTTGATTCGTGGTGTGACAGATCGCCAAGTGGCGGCAGATGACTTTTATCAGTTACCTGGAGCCCACCCAGACATTGAGCATGATCTGTCTGCAGGAGAGATGATCGTCGGCGTGGAAGTCCCGGTAGTGCCAGCTCTCAAACGCTCTCATTACCTCAAGGTGCGTGATCGCGCTTCCTATGAATTTGCTGCTGCCAGCGCAGCAGTCGGTGTCGAATTTGAGGACGATGGCCACACCATCAAAGATGTCCGCATTGCCCTGGGTGGAGTCGGCACCAAGCCTTGGCGGGCACGCGGGGTCGAGCAAGCGCTTATCGGTAAGCCACTCACTGAGAAAGTGCTGCGTGATGCAGCTCGTCATGCCGTCGATGGTGCTCAAGCTCGTGAGCACAACGCCTTCAAGATAGTGCTAGCCCCCCGCATTGTCGCGCGCGCACTGATGACCGTCGGAGGCTTGTCATGAACGATCTCTTCAACCCGAAAATTGATCGGCGGACACTGCTGAAAACTGTCGCTGCAGGATCTGCTGTCGCATACACCGGCCTCGTGTTCAACCCGTTGACCGGGGAGGCGGCGCAGCTTGTTGAGAAAGAGCCCAACGGCTCTCTTGGCGAGCGTGCACCCAGGCAAGAGGGCGGCCTTAAGGTGCGAGGTGAAGCGCGCTATGCCATTGAGCATGCCATCGATGGCATGTTGTACGGCGTTGCGCTGCAATCGACCATTCCCGCCGGACGGGTCGCTGGCATCGACACTAGCCTGGCCGAAAAAGCGCCCGGTGTAGTTGCCATCTATACGCACCTTACCCGACTGGCGATTCAGCAAGCCACACCCTTTATTAAAGGCGGAGCCGCCACCGAAAACTTTACACCTTTGCAGGACGACCTGGTGCGCTGGAATGGTCAGCATATCGCCTTGGTAGTTGCCGAAAGCTTTGAACAAGCCACTGAGGCCGCGACCTTGATCAAGGTCAGCTATGAGCCAACCGATGCGATCATCGATCCTGATGATCCACGCGCAAAGCCACAGCTCATTGATGATCTACAAGCGAAATGGGGTGATGCGACATCGGCCCTGGCGTCAGCTGCGGTCAAGGTAGAAGGCATCTACACCACGCCCCGCGAATACAACGTGCCGATGGAACCCCATGCGTGCATCGCTCATTGGAGTGGGGACAATCTGACAGTTTACGAGTCAAGTCAGTGGGTGGGCGGTGCCCGCAACGTTATCGCTCAGTGGATGGGGGTGGACATGGCAAACGTCCGTGTTATTTCTCCATTTATCGGTGGTGGGTTTGGTTGCAAAGTGGCGCCACACCCGCATGTCGCCATGGCCTGTGCGGCATCGAAGGCATTGGGTCGGCCTTTGAAGGTGTCGCTGACACGTCCACAAACGTTCACCGGGTACGGTGGTCGGCCTCGCACCAGCCAACGATTGGCGTTGGGTGCCACGAAACAGGGTGTGCTTGTCTCGGTGGTGCATGAGGGTTGGAACGAGACCGCAATTGACGATACTCATTTGGAGCCAAGCACTTCAGTGACAGCACTTATGTACGCCACGCCTAATATGCTCGCTCGCCACAGCATTATCCCGGTGAATACCGTCAACCCAGGTTGGATGCGTGCGCCTGGTGAAAACATCAGCACCTATGCGCTTGAAACAGCCATGGATGAACTGGCCTATAAAGTCGGGCTCGATCCCATTGAGTTAAGGCTGCGCAATTGGGCTTCTCAAGATCCGAAAGCCAACATCCCGTGGTCGACACGGCGTCTTAGGGAGGGCTATGCCGCCGGCGCTAACGCATTTGGTTGGGCCAGCCGGAATCCGCAGCCGCGCTCAATGCGCGAAGGTCGCGAACTGATTGGTTGGGGGATGGCAGCAGGTACTTACCCGGTCTGGCGCACTCCCGGAGAAGCCAAAATCATCATCCATCGAGATGGACGGATTGAGGTACTCAGTGGAGGCACCGATTTGGGCACTGGCACCTACACGATCCTTGCGCAAACCGCCGCCGAGGTACTGGATGTTCCGACGAGTTCAGTCAAGGTGATCCTTGGCGATACGGATTTGCCCCGTGCACCCGTTGCGGGGGGCTCTCAGTTGGCGAACAATCTGACTGGCGCCGTGTATAAGGCAGCGAAAGTCGCACGCATCGAACTGCTGCGGCTCGCAACAACCGATCCGAAATCGCCTCTACACGGGATGGACATTGGCAATCTGGTGTTCAAGAACGGTCGGATCAAACCCTCACAACGACCGGGCGACGGTATAGCATTGACAGATCTGCTGAAGGCGCTTGGCAAGGATCGATTCGAGATATCCACGGACACTTTCAAGGCCGGCGCTACGGAGGCTGATCGTGACGCTGCAGCGCATGGGTTTAGCCAAATGCAATCGGCAACCAGCGGCGGAGTCTCGGCCCATAGCTGGGGCGTGCATTTCGTCGAAGTTCGGGTTGACGAGGACTTCGGTACGGTCAGGGTCAAGCGCATGGTTGCAGCGTTCGACAGCGGCAGGGTGTACAACCCGAAGCTTGCCCAGAGCCAATGGATGGGCGGGATGATCATGGGGCTCGGCCAAGCGTTATTTGAGGAAGGCCACATTGATCGGCGTGACGGTCGCGTCGTGAACGCAAGCCTCGCGGACTACCTGGTTCCGGTGAATGCCGATGTCCCGGAAATCGTCACGATTGATGTCGGCATACCTGACTTGGCCGCCAGTGTACTGGGCGGGAAAGCGGTGGGTGAATTGGGAATCGTTGGGGTCGCAGCAGCGATCAGCAACGCGGTTTACCACGCCACAGGAAAGCGTATTCGGGATCTACCGATCACCATGGACAAGCTGCTCTCCTGACCCATGAACAATCTTGATCTTCAGGTAATCGAGCAGGCGGCGAAGTGGCTTGAGCAGAGGCAGGTCGTCTGGCTCTGCACTGTCCTGGCCACCTATGGGTCGGCTCCGCGTAGCCCAGGTGCAATGTTGGTGGCGCTGCATACGGGAGACTTTTGCGGATCGCTGTCAGGAGGCTGTGTTGAAGAGGACTTCCTGGAGCGACTGGGTCGCCAGGAGTTTGCTCATCGCAGCCAGATCATTCGCTATGGCGAGGGTGGACTTGCTCCAAACCTTGCTCTGCCGTGTGGCGGCGTACTGGATGTTCTGGTGGAGCGCTTTGAACCGGACTGCCAGAGTCGCGAACACTGCGCGGTTCTATTGGATGCGCTGAAGGGGCGTCAGCAGGTAGTTCGCCATGTGAAATTAGATTCCGACCAAGTGCAAATCGAGGCAGACACTACGGCGTGTGCGCCGATTTCTGTCGAGCCCGATCATGTTCGTATACGGATAGGCGCGGCTCAGAGGCTGCTTATTGCGGGGCTTTCACCCGTCGCCGAATTTTGCGCGGGCTTTGCTGCGGCGCTGGGTTTTGAGGTAGTGGTGTGTGACCCACGTTCGGAACTGACTGCGCATTTCAATATGCCAGGCGTGAAGCTGATTGAAGTCCACCCAGCGACTTACATCTCTCAAGGCGGCTGTCATGCCGCGACTGCCGTCGTAGCACTGACTCACGATCCTCGGCTGGATGATTTGACACTCATGGAAGCCGTTACGACCCCCGCGTTCTATATTGGCGCCATGGGCTCAAGACGTAACAGTCAGAACCGCCTGGCGCGGATCAGGCGAATTGCTCGTTTGGATGATCAAAGTGTCGACCGTATCCATGCTCCTATTGGTCTGAACCTCGGGAGCAAAACCCCAGCTGAGATCGCGCTTGCGGTTATGTCCGACATCGTAAGGGTGAAAAATGGAATTGTTCGTGACGCGCTATAGCGTCGGGAGTTTTTAGGAGATGAAAATGCAAGCTGCTTCTAAAAGGAATCTCGCCGCCGGTGACACGGGTCATCTGGTTGATTTGGTGAGCCAGATTGTGCGCACCGATTGCGATTACCAGACAGCCATCCCGGGTCTGAGCTTTTATCGACGTAATGCGGTTACACAGCCTTTGCACTGCATATATGGCTTGGGTATCGGTTTGTGCTTGCAGGGCAGCAAGCAAGTCATGGTCGGTGAGGAGGTGCTCACTTATGCACCGGGGCAGTCGCTGGTCACAAGCGTAGACCTTCCAGTGATAGCGAATGTCACCCAAGCCAGTTTCGCGCATCCGTATCTGGGCATCATGCTGACTTTCGACAACACCATGGTTATGCAGGTAGCTGAGCGTCTGCATCTATCTCAACGCATGAAGGACGATGGCTTCAGACCTGTCACTGTGCAGACACTGGACGTGTCAGTGCTGAACGCTTTTGAACGGCTGGTTGCACTGCTCGATGAGCCTTTTTTGATCGCTGCAATTGCTCCGCTAATCACAGAAGAGATCGTCGTTCGATTGCTGAACGGCGCCCATGGGCCGCAATTGCTCCACATCGTCAGTGCCGGCTCACCGAGCCAACACATCGCGAAGGCGGTGGCCTGGCTCAAGCTCAATTTCAGTCGGGCGCTGCGCATGGATGACCTGGCAGCTACCGCCTATATGAGCCCCTCCACATTTCGTCAGCACTTCCGGGCGGTGACCGGAATGAGTCCGCTGCAGTATCAGAAACAGCTCAGGCTGCAAGCTGCCAGGCAGATGATGTTGAGTCAGAATGTAGATGCGAGTAGTGCCGGCGGTCTGGTCGGATATGAAAGCTCATCGCAGTTCAGTCGTGAGTACAGCCGCCTGTTTGGTGAGCCGCCTCAAAGGGATATAAAACGCATGCGTGTGCAATAGCCGTATGGCTTCGGCATCGCCAAGTCCTGGCTGACCAAGTGATTTTGGTTTGTGTACAAATAAGGGCCCAGCGAGGGCCCTTATTTGTGGACACCTAAATTTCACACCCTGCATCCGCATCCATGACCAAGAGAGCGCATGACATGTATCTAGAGCGC
Source organism: Pseudomonas lyxosi (assembly GCF_047758685.1). Taxonomy (NCBI): domain Bacteria; kingdom Pseudomonadati; phylum Pseudomonadota; class Gammaproteobacteria; order Pseudomonadales; family Pseudomonadaceae; genus Pseudomonas; species Pseudomonas lyxosi. Next base: position 5,152,086 of record NZ_CP180481.1, on the reverse strand, counting down.
GAGTCTCGGAAATCCTAGCTAACGCTCTTACGCGCCCATTGATCTATTTCTAGAATTTCGCCCTCCAGCATTGGCTTAAACGCAATTTTATTCCCTCGCGACGCCTAGCGCTCTTCAGCGCCATACCTCCGACCGTCAATCACCCCATAGCAAAAATTTCACGAGCACTGTTGACACATCAATTCGTTCAAAACTACTCTGCATACAGCGCTGCATACATGACGGCGCACACAGCTTAAACGCTTGTACCTTTCTGCCCAAGAAAAATTAAATATCGGTGAGGTCAACATGACACGGCTCCTTTCTTCCCCCCTCCGCAAAATGCTCGTGGGCGTTTCTTTTCTTGGCGCATTGTTAGCCCAAGCACCCGCGAACGCAGCAGATTCAACGCTTTGGCAAGGCATTCAGAAGGCAGGTGTTCTGCGATGCGGGGCGGCAGTGGCTGCACCGTACGTCATGCGTGATGCGCGCTCTGGTCAATACAGTGGGTACTTTGTAGATCTATGCCGTGACTTCGGAGAGAAGGTTCTCAAGGTCAAGGTTGAATTCGTGGACACGAACTGGGACAACCTGGTGGCAGGCCTTCAGGGCGGCAAGTGGGATATGGCTATGGCGCTGAATCAGACACCTGAGCGTGCGATGGCAGTGACCTTCTCGGTGCCAGCAACCGATTACCAAATCTCCCTGTTAACCAACAAAGACAATCCCAAGTTTGCGAGCGCGGGTAACGCCGTCGCTGACTATGACAAGCCCGGAGTTTCGATTGCCGTGATGTCTGGCACTGCTGCCGACAAAGCCATCACAGCGGTTGTGAAAAGCGCCACGATCATGCGTCTGCCAGGTATGGACGAAACACGTCTGGCTGTGATGTCCAAGCGCGCTGATGTGCTGGTCGATGCCAGCGATACCAATCACCTCTTCGCCATTGCCAACCCTGATTGGACGAAGGAAATATTGCCCGTGCCCGCACTGGCAAAGCAGGGGGTTGCGTTTGGCCTGTCACGCAATGCCACACCGTCTGATCTTCAAGTATTGAACATCTATCTCACGCAACGTCGAGAAACAGGGGAGATATCCGCTCTTGTTGATAAGGCTTCTGCGCTCGCCAATGCCGGCGATAAAACCCCTCAGTAATTTTCCGACGATCCCGAGAACGGCTTTGAATTAGCGTTCTCCTGGAGAAAGTTCTATGACCGCTCCTTATCTGGTGGCTGCTCAGCCGCAGGATTCGCTCACCCTTAATTCGGCTAAGGGCGACTTTATCCAGTTGCGTGAAGTGTACAAATCGTATGGCGAAGGCTTGGTGGTAATGGATCACCTGGATCTCGATATGCGCTCGGATGATCGCCTGGTCATCATTGGCCCGAGCGGTAGCGGCAAGAGCTCCTTGCTGCGAGTCATGATGGGCCTTGAAAGCATTCAAGGGGGCAAGATCTCCTTCCAGGGCAAGCCTTACATTGATGGTTCAACGCGTGGAGCCGGTAAGCCTTTGGATGCAAAGTTGCAGGCTCAGGTGGGTATGGTTTTTCAGCACTACACCTTGTTCCCGCACCTTTCTGTATTGGGCAATCTGATTCTCGCGCCCATGAAGGTACACGGCCTGTCTAAAGCTCAAGCGACAGAAAAGGCGCGTGTGTTCCTCGCTCGACTTGGCCTCGAAAGCAAACTGAATGTTTATCCGAGTCAGCTTTCAGGCGGGCAAAAACAGCGAGTGGCAATCGCCCGCGCCTTGATGCTAGAACCCAAACTGATGCTTTTCGATGAGGTCACCTCGGCGCTTGATCCGGAAATGGTCACCGAAGTGCAGAGCGTGATGATGCAATTGGCAGAAGAAAAAATGGCCATGATCATAGTCACTCACGACATGCACTTTGCCCGCAGTATCGCTTCGCGTGTGGTGTTCTGCGCCAACGGGAAAGTCGTCGAGCAAGGGCCGCCAGAGCAGATTTTTACCAAACCCAAGGAGCCGCGTACCCGCGAATTCCTGGAAAAAGTCTTGCACTTGGATTGAGGCTCGCGTCCATGAATTATGAATTCGATTTTCATTTTCTGACCGGTAATTACGGCGTGCTCTGGGATGGCCTGAAGGTCACTTTACAGCTCGCTTTGATATCGAATGTGGTGGGCTTGGTACTGGGGTTTGGTCTTTGTCTGTTGACGCTGAGCAAATGGTTCTTCATTCGCTGGCCGGCGCAGCTATTCATTGAGTTCTTTCGTTGCACGCCGGCGCTGCTGCAGATCGTGTGGTTCTTCTACTGCTTGCCAATGCTGTTCAACGTGTTCATCGATCCGATCACCATGGGCGTGCTTGCCCTGGGCCTGAATCTCACCGCGTTCAATGCTGAAGCGTATCGGGCAGGTGTACAGGCTGTTCCAAGGGAACACGAAGATGCTTGTGTCGCGTTAGGCCTGCGTCCGTGGCAGCGAACGATCTATGTGATTTTGCCGCAGGCGTTTCGTACCGCATTGCCGGTGTTGATGACCAATGGCATTTCAATCCTTCAGCAGAGTGCGCTGGTCGCCATCGTCGCTGTTGCCGATCTGATGTACGTCGGTAAAAGCATTGCCACAGAAGCCTATCGACCACTGGAAACCTACTCACTCATTGCGTTGATCTACTTCGCTCTGTCACTGCCCATCGCGCAATTGGTGCAGTGGATCGAACGTCGTCAGGACACTGCGCTCGCGCGCTGAGGAGATCGTCATGCAACTCGATTTTACGGTCGTTTTTTCTTATTGGCAGGTCTTGGCAAAAGGGCTCGCGTTGACGCTGGCTTTCACGGTCAGTTGCGCGGTGCTGGGTAGTGTTTTCGGCTTTTTTTTGAGTCTTCTACGTCTCTCAAAAAACCGGTTTATCAGCATTCCCACGGGGCTTTATGTGGAGCTCTTTCGCGGCACGCCGTTGTTGATCCAATTGTTCTGGATTTTCTTCTGCCTGCCTGTGGTGTTCGGCATTTCTGTTGCGCCTTACGTCTCCGTGATGTTGGCATTGACCCTGTACATGACGGCCATTACCAGCGAGACATTTCGTGGCGCGCTGAAATCCATTCCCAGCGAGCAACACGATGCTTGCACGGCCCTTGGTGTCGCCAAGTGGAACAAAGTGCTCTACGTCATTTTCCCGCAAGCGCTTCTCAGAGCGGTACCACCGCTTCTTTCCAACGTAGTGAGCCTCTTCAAAGAGAGTGCACTGATTTCATCTGTCGGCATCGCTGACCTGATGTTCGTAGGGCAAAACATTTCGAACAGTACCGCACGCCCGGTGGAGTTTTTATCGGCGGTGGCGGTGATCTATTTCCTTGTGGCGTTCCCCCTGACCCGACTGGTCGGGGTGGTCGAAACCCGGATGCTCAAACGCTACGCATACTGATAATCACACTGGAGATTCTCCCATGCAGCAACTTAACGGCATCATGCCAGCCCTGGTGACCCCTTTCGACAAAACCGGCGCAGTCGATTACGACGTGCTGGCCTCCTTGGTTGAATATCAAATCAAGCAGGGTGTAGGCGGCTTGGTACCCTTGGGTTCAACCGGTGAATACTACGCATTGACCAATGAAGAGCGACGCCGGGTTATGGCCACTGTTCGGGAAGTCGCCAATGATCGCGTTATGTTGATTGCCGGTGCGAATGGCTCTTGCACCCGCGAAGTCATCGAGCAGGTCAAGCAGGCTCGGGATACCGGATACAGCAATTTGCTGATTGCTCCGCCGTACTATGCCATTCCGACTCAGGACGAACTCATCGGTCACTACAATGCCATCCTTGATGCGGTACCTGACGTGAACATCGTTTTGTACAACTACCCGATCCGCACTAACGTGGAGGTGGGTTACAGCGTCATGGATGCGCTCAAGGATCATGACCGGGTCATCGCCATCAAAGAAAGCGCCGGTAACTTGCTGCGGGCCATCGAAATCGATGACCGCTACAAGGGGAAGATCCAGCTTTCTTGCGGTTCTGATGACCAGGCTCTGGACTTCTTCCTATGGGGCGCCACCAGCTGGATCTGCGCGCCGGCGAATTTCCTGGCGCCGCAAATTGTGGCGTTCTATGAAAACTACGTCAGCGGGCAACTCGCCGGTGCCCAGCAGATCGTGCGCTCGCTGTTCCCGCTGATGAACAACTTGGAAAGCGGCAAGTTCATTCAAAAGGTCAAGTACGGTTGTGAGCTCGCAGGCTTCAATGTGGGCGTCGCGCGCATGCCGTTGTTGCCACTGACCAATGAGGAAAAATCCGAATTCCGCAAAGAGTTCGAAAAGCTTCAGGGCTGATATCGATCCCGCATCGGCACCAGGTGCTGATGCGGGTTTTTCAGTCGTTGGTCAATGTCCATGATGGATTCATGCATGCAGGTTCTGCGCTAATCGAGAGTCTTTATGATCACTATGCAACCGCCCACCCATCAGGCCATCAGTGGCGAATCAGCCGTCGTCATTGGCGGTGGCATTGTTGGGGTGTGCTGCGCCTTGTACCTGCAACGCGAAGGTTACCGGGTCACCTTGGTCGATCCTCAGGCACCGGGTGACAGCACCGCCAAGTGGAGTTGCGGGCAGATGGCGGTGAGTGAGGTTATCCCTCTGTCCAAGCCGGGAATTCTAAAAAAAATACCTGCCTGGTTGCTTGATCAAAAGGGCCCGCTAGCGCTTCGGCCTAGCGCTCTTCCCGGGATCTTGCCTTGGTTTCTGCGTTTCGTTGCTTGCGCTCGTCATTCGCGCATAGTCGAAATTGCCAATGAGATGGCGACATTGACTCACCACGTCTACGAAGACTACGCGCCGTTACTGGAGCGATGCGCTGACAAAACGTTAATGGGCGAACGTCCAATCATTGAGGTATTTGACACCTCTGAGGGGTTAGCCCAAGAGGGGCCCCATATGGATCTACGTCGATCCTTGGGTTTCAAATCAGAAGTGCTCGATCGTGCGGCGATATCGGATCTGGAACCTGCGTTGGCTGGAAAATTCAGTCACGGTTTATTGTTCCCAGATTGGCGCGCGGTCAGTGATACCAAAGGGTTCATCGGCGCCCTCACACAAAGCTTTATTGAGCAGGGCGGTGTCCGTGTACGTGGGCAGGTTCAAAAAATAGACGAAGTTTCTGACCGTGCCAGCGGCATAACTTTGGTCAATGGTGAGCGTTACCAAGCTGACCACGTCGTCATTGCAGCTGGCACTGGTTCAAGTCAGTTTTTCTCCCAGATAGGTGGTTCAGTGCCACTTGCAGGCATTGCTGGATACCAGGTGCTGTTACCCCACTCGGGCGTGGAAGTACGTCACTCAGTTATCTATGCCGACGGCGGATTCTGTTTTGCACCGATGACTCGTGGTTTGCAGATCGGCGGCACTATCGAGTTCTCCGGCCCCAACGCCAAGCCGAATTTCAAACGTGCCGAAATCATTCTGGAAAAGGCCCGCAAAATCCTTCCGCAGCTGAAGCTCGACGATATCGAATACGGCATCGGTTATCGGCCATTTCTGCCGGACACAAAGCCTGTGATTGATCGAAGCTCGCGCCTGAAGAATGTCTTCCTTGCGTTCGGCCATGGCCAGCTTGGACTGACACTCGGGGCAACGACTGGACGCCTCATCACCGACATGGTCGCCGGGCGCCAACCTACACAAGACTTGACTCCTTTCAGCGCCAAACGCTTTGCGTTCAACTGAGGTTCATCATGAAATCCTACGACCATCTCTACATCGACGGCCAATGGGTAAAACCTGCCTTGGGCGGGACTTTCGCAACTATCGATCCCAGTAATGAATCGGTCATTACGCGCGTTGCTGCAGCCACCGCAAAAGATGTCGACCTGGCAGTTATAGCGGCACGAAGAGCTTTCGACGACGGCCCTTGGCCGCAGATGGCCGGCGCGGAACGGGCAGTTGTATTGCGCCGTATCGCAGCGGGTATTCGGGAGCGCCTGGACGTTCTTGCAGAGCTCGAGGTGCGTGACAATGGCAAACCGCTTCCCGAGGCTCAATGGGACATCGGAGACACGGCAGGATGCTTCGATTTCTATGCCGACCTTGCAGAAGAACTTGATGTTCAGCAAGAGAAGCGCATCAACCTTTCTGATGAGCGATTCAGCTGCATAGCTCGCAAGGAGCCGATGGGGGTGGCAGGGGCGATCATTCCCTGGAACTTCCCGATGCTGATGGCCGCCTGGAAGGTGGCACCTGCTTTGGCCGCTGGTTGCTGCATGGTGCTCAAACCATCGGAGCTCACACCTTTGACAGCGCTTGAGTTGGCTGACATTGCACATGGGGCTGGGCTGCCGGCAGGGGTATTGAACGTGGTAACGGGCTTGGGGCCTGACGCAGGCGCTCCCCTGAGTGAGCATCCGGGCATCGATAAGTTAGCGTTCACTGGCAGTGTTCCAACCGGCTCCAGGATCATGCAAGCAGCCGCTCGCGACATCAAAAACATCAGTCTTGAGCTGGGTGGTAAATCACCTTTCATCATTTTTGATGACAGCGACATTGAAGCGGCTGTCGAGTGGATCATGTTCGGAATCTTTTGGAACCAGGGAGAGGTATGTTCGGCGACCTCACGTGTCCTGGTACAACGCGGTCTGTATGAGCCTTTGCTCAAACGCCTGGTCGAGGAGACGAGCAAGCTCAGCATTGGCGATGGATTGAAGGATGGTGTTCTGCTAGGGCCTTTAGTCAGCAGCGGTCAATACAACAAAATTCTGGAAGCTGTTGCACGTGGCCAGGAAGAGGGCGCCACTCTGCTGTACGGTGGCACGAGGCCGGCGCATTGCGAGTCGGGGTATTTCATCACTCCCGCTATCTTTGCAGATGTGCCAGTCGATAGCTGGATCTGGAATGAAGAGATCTTTGGCCCGGTGGTTTGCGTACGTCCCTTCGACGATGAAGTGGAAGCGCTGAAAAGTGCCAACGATTCACGCTTCGGTCTGGCAGCGGCGGTCATGTCGAAAGACCTGATTCGCGCGGAGCGGGTCGCGCGCCGCCTTCGAGCCGGTATTGTCTGGGTTAATTGCTCCCAACCGACGTTCACCGAAGCACCCTGGGGTGGCTACAAGCAAAGCGGAATCGGCAGGGAGTTAGGGGAGTGGGGGTTGAATAACTACCTCGAAACCAAACAGATCACCCGGTACGACAGTGAACAACCGTGGGGCTGGTACATCAAGTAAGGGGGAGGGCGCCATGCGCTGGAAGAAAACGCTTCAATTGGTCGACGTGCATTGCGAAGGCGAGATCGGCAAAGTCATCACGGGAGGTGTCCTCGACATCCCCGGCAAGACCATGCTCGACAAGATGAACTATATCAACGAGGTCGACGATAGCCTTCGTCGCCTGGTGGTTTTGGAGCCGCGTGGATGCTTGCAGATGTCGGTCAATCTGTTGCTGCCGCCAACGCGACCTGAGGCCCAGGCGGGCTTCATTGTTTTGCAGGCTGACAAGGCTCACCCGATGTCAGGCAGTAACTGCATCTGCGTCGTCACAGCATTGCTTGAGCTCGGCATCCTGCCGATGGAAGAGCCATACACGACCGTTGTTCTGGATACTCCAGCCGGTCTGGTCACCGCGCGTGCGCAATGTGCAGAGGGTCGCTGTGTGAGTGTCTCGCTGGATATGGTGCCGTCGTTTGTGGAGCATCTGGATGCTGTTATACAGACTGACGAATTTGGCCCCATCAAAGCGGATATTGCCTTTGGTGGTGTGTATTACGCCCTGATTGATGTTGATCAGGTCGGGCTGAGTATCGAGCCCGGTAAGGCTCGAGAACTTGCGGATGCGGGTGTGCGCTTGAGAGGCATCATCAACGAGCAGGTGTCCGTGAAGCATCCGCTGATCGATAGTCTGAATGAGGTTGCGTATGTGATGTTCCGCAATCGTATTGATCAACTTACTTGGCAAACCTGCACGACATTGCCCCCTGGTCGCGTAGATCGCTCTCCATGCGGTACTGGCAGCTCAGCGAACCTGGCAACCCTGAGCGCCCGTGGGCAAGTGACGCCAGGCGATCAACTGATCTCTCGCTCAACTATTGGGGGCGAGTTCAAGGTCGAGCTTCTTGGTTTGACGGAAGTTGGAGATCGGGCGGCAGTGCTGCCTCGAATAACCGGGCGAGCCTGGGTGTATGGCATGCATCAAATTGGCGTCGACCCTGATGACCCACTGGCCGATGGGTTTATGTTGAGTGACACTTGGGGCGAAGGTTTCTAACCAGGCTATGGCTGGTGTTAGTCTTACACTCGGTCAAACGACCAGCCAGTACGCTGAGAGCAACTCAATGAGCAACGATACCGCTGAGACGAACGGAAGCATCAAACGCCATGGTGGGCGTTACATCTACGAAGAGCTTCGTAAACAAATACTGACGCTCAAGCTAAAGCCCGGATCTCCACTGGATGAGGTGTCGTTGGCCGCACAATTCGGTCTTTCTCGTTCTCCGGTAAGGGATGCGCTGGCGCGACTCATCAGCGAGGGGCTGGTCACTATCCTGCCCAACAGGACAACGCTGGTAACGCCATTCGAGATTGAAGACTTTCCAAACTATATTTCGGCGCTTGATCTCATTCAGAGAGCCGTTACGCGGCTGGCTGCGACTCAACATAACGATGAGGATCTGGAGCGGATTCGCACGGCTGACGCTGTCTACCTCGATGCAGTGACCTCAGGCGATTTTCAGGCGATGTCGGAGACGAACAAAGCCTTTCACATTGCAATTGCTCAGGCAGGAAAAAACCCCTACTTCATCAGTTACTACGAGAAGCTGCTAGGAGAGGGGCAAAGACTTGCGCATTTGCATTTTGATTACATCATCAGTGCTGCGAGCACTACCACACGTCTCGGTCGTGACCATGATGAAATTATTGAGGCTATCGCTGCTCGAAATCCCGACGAGGCTGAGCAAGCAGCTCACGAGCATACAATGCTCTTCCAGCGCCGTTTTCTCGCTTATATGCAGCAAAATCTGACCCAAGCTGTTTCGGTGAAGTAGACAACTTTTTGTAGTTGTTCCGAACGAAGGCTATAAGCTGGTCATTTTCGAGTCCTGGCTGACCAAGTGAGTTTGGTTTGAGTACAAAAGGGCCCTGTGATGGCCCTTTTTGATGACAGTTATCCAGGGCGGTTTTAGGTGTGGGCCTAGATGTTGCCGCCGAATTTTTTACATATGGAATCCAGGTCATCCCACGGATTGCGCCTCTGTCCTGCATGTTCACAGCCCGGAGAGTGTGTAAACGCGGCGCCCCGATCAACTCTCGTTGCTGCGATTCGCACGCCCGGCAAGATACGACGCCGTTAGAGAGTCGCCAGTGGGCATTCCAATCCATTAAGTCTTCGTTTGCCGTCATAGATCACCATCTTTGCTCCCCATACTGGATTGATCGGCAAGCGAGATGGGGGTTCCACATATTCAGGCTGCTTACGGAAAATTGTGAGGCTTAGTCCCTAGCCACTTGCTGACCTGACCCAAGTGTTTGTTTGTCCAGGAAGCGAGTCGGGCCGAAGCCTCTCAGATACGGTGTGATGACTTTCGCGCCCAGCGTCCTCGCCGATCCACAATCCACGCTAATCGCACATTTAAGAACGTAGGCTGATCTAAATTTGCCGACATGACCGGATCGCTGCGGCCTTCGGTCAACTAATGAACCACACCTTTTTCTTTTTCTGTGTAGAGCATACGGCCATCATTGTGGCGCATGACCAAACACGATATTTATGACGGACGCGAAGGCCTTCGGCTCTGGAATTACATGACGTTCAAGGAGGACGATGAAGTCCAGGAAGTCTGACGGATCAACGTCAAGCTGAAGCGCATAGATGAGGTGGTGATTCCGTTTGTAGCGGGTAACCAGACTTTCCATAACCATGGGCTCGTGCAGGTTGCTGAACGGGAGTTCGGGGCGCGGATGATTGCGGAGCTTTTAGTGCAAAGGTGAAATCAGAAATAAATGCCCTTCGGCAGGCGTTAGTGAATGACCAACGCTGATGAGGGAGATATCCAGTTCAATTCGCGGATTGGGATGGGGGAGTAAGCCGGAGCTTCACATATTTGATCAGGATGAGCCCGCCTTGCCGAGAATTTTGACTTCCCAGATAAGTGACACTGCACTAAGCGAGCACAATGCCAGGATGTTCGGGTCGCCAAAGGAGCGCTTGGATTTTTACCGAAGGGAGATTCAGTACGAGACCAGCATCTTGGCCAATCGAACTGACGCCTATCTGGCATCTCAGTCCTTTTTGGTCATCGCATTTGCCTCTTGTATGGGCAATCTAAACCCCGAATGGGGCAAGTTATTCACGCTAGTGGTACCACCGTTTCTTACGTTGCTTGGGGTACTAAGTTCGCTGAATGCTTGGCCCGGTATACGTGCGGCATACGACATTATCGGCCACTGGCATTTCAAGCAGAGCGAGCTATTGCATAGCGAGCCTGTGATGGGGTTGGCGTATGACGAATCGCCTTTGTTTTGTGAGCGAGAGTCCACGCACAAAGGGTACCGAAAGGCGTTGCTGTTTTCGGTTCGCACACCTTGGATCTTTGCGACGTTCTGGATATTGCTTGGCATTTGGTCGGTTTATATCCAAATCGCAAATCCAGGTGTTTGAGACGTGGACAGAGAGGCAAATCCTTGCTGTTTTGGACTACTTTTCTTCAGCCACGGAGCTGGTATCCGGACATCATCAGCTCTGCGTCCAAATGAAAACTCGGTCACAGGTTATAGGGTGTACCATCGATAGGCGCCCATCAAAAATTAGTGAGCCATGTCCACGCTAAGCGAAGAGAGCCGCCAGATCGTAGCTTCTCTGGCGCACCGTGTTGGCCCCAACGCTGACACTGCAAGGATCGCCCAGGCGATCATTTCAACCTTGCGGGATATGGATGTAGCCCTCACGCCCATTATCGGCCAGCAAGGGGGGGCCGCGCTTTATCGCCGCAGCCTTCATCTGTGCGCCTCCCACCATCCGCGTCTGGCCGGCACTTGTGACAGAGCGCCCCCCGGCATGGATCTGACTGCCCTCAAGTCCGTAATCGTTGAGCAAAGCGAAACCGATGCGCTGTTTTTCGGTGAAATGTTGCTGACCACGTTTTACGAACTGCTGACCACGCTGATCGGGCCCTCGCTCACCGCACGTTTGCTTCGTGGCGTGTGGGAACCTTCTTTGAGCGACACCCCTTCGCAGGAAATTTCGCCATGAGCACCAAAGTGACTATCAACCGCCTGGCCACCGGCGTGCCAGGACTGGACGAGGTGCTGGGCGGAGGATTGCCGGAATTTTCGTTCAACCTGATCGCAGGTCCCCCTGGCTGTGGCAAAACCACCCTGGCGCATCAGATGATGTTCGCCCTGGCGACGCCCGAGCGCCCGGCACTGTTTTTTACGGTGCTCGGCGAGCCGCCGCTGAAGATGCTGCGGTATCAGCAGCAATTCGACTTTTTCGACAGCGAAGCGATCAACCAGTCGATCCGCTACATCAACCTGGCTGACGACACCCTGGCCGGGAATCTGGACGAAGTGCTGCGGCGCATCGTCAGCGAGGTGGAGGCTCACTCCCCGTCACTGGTGTTCGTCGACTCGTTCCGTTCGGTGGTGCTGGCCAGCCAGACCCAGGACAACCCGAACAACAACCTGCCGCAGTTCGTTCAGCAATTGGGCATGTTGATGACCACCTGGCAGGCGACGACCTTCCTGATTGGCGAATATTTCACCGAAACCGACACCAACCCGATTTTCACCGTGGCCGACGGCCTGATCTGGCTGCGCCAGAGCGTGCAGCGCAATTCCATGGTACGCAAGATTGAAATCATGAAGATGCGCGGCCAGCCCACATTACCGGGCTTGCACACCTTCCGCATTACGACATCGGGGGTCAAGGTCTTTGCGCCGGCAGTGCTCAAAGCGCCTGAAGCGCCGCTGGAATTCCCGATCAAACGCCTGAAAATGGGCGTGTCGCAGCTCGACGAGATGCTCGGTGGCGGCCTGCCCCGTGGTTATTCCTTGCTGGTGGCAGGGCCGTCGGGCTCGGGCAAGAGCGTTCTGGCGGCCACCTTCCTCGCCGAAGGAGCTCGCAATGGCGAAACCGGTGTGATCGCGGTGTTCGAACAACGGCCCAATCATTTTCAAAATGCCACTCTCACTCAATTGATCCAAAGCGGTCAGGTCGGCTTGGTGGACAGCAGCGCGCCGGATCTGTCTATCGCCGAAATCGTCCAGTTGCTGCTCAGCGAGATTCGCCGACTGAAAGCCACTCGGGTGGTGATCGACTCGTTGTCGGGCTTCGAACTGGCGCTGGCCCCGACTTTCCGCGAAGACTTCCGTGAATCGCTGTCACGCATGGTCACTGCGCTGACCAGTGTTGGGGTCAGTGTATTGATGACTTCGGAGCTGGAAGACCGCCACACCGACCTGCGTTTCAGCCCTTACGGCACGGCGTTCCTGACCGACGCCATCATCGTCCAGCGCTATATTGAAGTAGAGAGCCGCTTGCTCCGCATCATGGCCGTGGTCAAGCTGCGGGCTAGCGCCCACTCTGATGAGTTACGGCTTTACCGCATCGACGAAAACGGCTTGCAGATTGGCGAAATGCTTCATGACCAAGAAGGTCTGCTCGGAGGCCGACCCACAAAGCGGATTTCAGGTGTATCACATCCAGGAGATAAAAATGCTTGAGCCCGACTCATGAGTAATGTCGATGGCACGAATGAGCGTGAGATCGCTAATGCTGCTCACGAACTCTTCCTGCTTGGCCAGAAAACCGTTGAAGCACGCGCCGTGCTGGCAGCACTTCAAAAAGAGTTGAGCGACACCAGCAGCCGGCTGGTGGATAGTCAGCAGGTCGAGCAGGTGATTGAGGCTAATCAGCAGCCAGTACCTGCGAAACTGCTGGTGCAGTCAGACGCTATAGTCGCCCCACGCTTGGAAGAGCAACGTTTGTACCAGGAACTGCGTGAGGCTAATGCCCAGCTGGTCATAGCCGCACTCAGCGCTCAAGACCTTCAGGCTGTAGCCGAGCGCGCACTGAGTCAGCAAAAAAGCATATTGGCGACGGTGGCTCATGAGCTACGTAACCCATTAACGCCTATCAGTATGATTGCAGAACGTATGGTGCGTTTGCCTAGCGATCAGCTGCCTCGGATGCGGGAGTTGATCGAAGGCCAAGTGCAACATATGTCACAGCTGGTCGATGATCTGCTGGATGTCTCCCGTGCCAGCACTGGCAAGTTGCGACTCAATCGCCGCGATGTCGACATAATTCAAGTTCTGCGTGAAGCCATTGATGCGTGCCGCCCTTTGATGAGCGCACAAGAGCAGCATTTCAACGTCCATCTTCCCGATGGGATCTTGATGGTCAATGGTGACCCAGGGCGCCTCGCGCAGATTCTCCACAACCTTCTGGCGAATGCGGCGAAATACACCCCGACCCACGGTAGGATCAAACTGTCTGTAACGGTAGCGTCCGACGTTTTGAAAATAACCATTTCCGACAATGGAATCGGTATTTCCGCTAAAGCGCTCCCGTTTATTTTCGATCCCTATGTTCAAGACGTGCATGCCGTCGGATTCAATGGGTCAGGCTTGGGCATCGGACTGACAGTAGTCCGCGAGCTGGTTGAGGCGCACGGCGGCGAAGTTACCGGTATGAGCGAGGGTGATGGCATGGGTAGCGAATTCGTGGTCACGTTACCGATGGTGATCCATTCAAACGGATAAAAAGGCGTGGACAGTGATTGATCTAAGTCCAGGGGCGTAGGCCAGCTCTCACCAGACAAGATTATTGCCGCCCATCGCTCTGGCTGATCCATAAAAAACCGCAATCAAGATTCTTGGCGGGTACTGCAACTCGTAACATCGAGTCAGACCCGCTGAGCACAGGATCCGACATGAACGCAGCGGACGACTTTAGATTTAAATCTCATGAGCTGCTTTTAGATCTGGATGCAGCTATTAGCCAAATGATGATGTTGGTCGCAACTCGCGAGCTTTCCGGTGAAAGGTGGTGTACGGCTGTAACCCAACATTCGGACGCGTATGCAGCTTGGAATTCTCATCTGAATGAGTCATCTCTACCGAACGCTCCCATCCTTTAAGTCCGAGAAATCACCTCTGGGTCACTGATCGAAAAGAGAGCGGTCGTGCGACCAACCGGGCCAAGCCTTGAATGCTATGGATGATGGCCCAAGTCACGATTCTCCTGGGGAACCACCCACTGGCTATGACTGAGATACCTGACTAAATATCAGAAAAAGGTTCTACGCTGAAAACATGCCCCAGAGCATACCTGTCACGACAAGAGCCATTGCTATAGTACAGATCCAGCCCAATGCCCTCAGTCCAGGGTGAATGACGAAAGACCCCATTATTTCTTTGTGTGAAGCCATCAACATCATGATGAACATGACAGGCGCCGCAATCACGCCATTGACTACTGCACTCCAAAACAATGCTTTGATGGGGTCGATAGGAGCAAAGCAGATCAATACACCCAATAATGTTGCCGCAGTGATAATGCTATAAAACGCTTTGTTTGTTTCCGGCTTGGCCGCCAAGCTATTTCTCCATCTAAAGGTACCGGCCACGGCATAAGCAGCAGAGCCTGCCAGCACGGGAACCGCTAACATGCCGGTGCCAATAATGCCTGCGCTGAACAACCAAAATGCAAACTCCCCCGCAATCGGTCGTAAAGCACCCGCCGCCTGTGCGGACGATTGAATATCTGTGGTGCCATGCATATTTAGCGTGACAGCAGTGGTCAACATAATAAAAAACGCAATGAGGTTCGAAATTCCCATACCCACTATTGTGTCAATTTTGATGCGAGTAAAGTTGGCTCGCGCTTGGTCTGGCGCATCAATCAGCGTCTGAGCCTTGGGGTCAGCTTCCATGTCTTCAACTTCCTGTGATGCTTGCCAGAAAAAGAGATAGGGGCTGATGGTTGTGCCAAAAATGGCAACCACCATGGTTATATACTCCGGCTTCCAGGACATGTGAGGCCACACAGTCTGGCGAACGACCTGCCCCCATGGAATCTGCACGGCAAACATAATGCCGACATAAGCCAGCAACACTAGTGTCAGCCACTTGAGTACCCGCACATAGCGCTTATACGGAATGAACACCTGCAGAAGCAGAGAAACCAGACCAAAGCCGACTGCGTAGAATTGAGACGATCCGCCTATCAACAGCCTTAACGCCGCCCCCATCGCTGCGATGTCCGCTGCAATATTGATGGTATTGGCAAACATCAATAGGGTGACGATGCCATATACAAAAGGCCAAGGGTAATTGCTGCGGATATTGGTAGCGAGCCCATGCCCGCTGACTCGGCCTATTTTTGCGCTGATGATCTGAATGCCGACCATCAGGGGAAAGGTGAAAAACAACGTCCAGAGCGTATTAAAGCCAAATTGCGCGCCTGCTTGCGAGTAGGTCGCTATACCGCTTGGATCATCATCCGCCGCGCCTGTGATAAGGCCGGGCCCTAGTTTTTTCATCCACGAACGATGGGGAACAGCCAGAGGCTTGCCTATGAGCTCTTTCTTATTCATTTTTGATTTCTCAGGGGCACCGGATGCCACACCAAGTTTTGACTGAGGCCCTTCAACGGGAGTTCCTTGGCAGAATTCAGGAAGGCGTATTGCCCATGGGGAATGGCTGCTCTGGGCAAAGGCTGCCGATCACCAGCTCCGAATAGATCATTGGGAGTCCTTCGGATGTGACCTTGAGGCAAGAACGATTCGTAGAAGTTTTGCGGGCTCTCGCGCGTACAATTCGATTGTTCGCCTTGGTGGCAGGGTGCCACAATGGCTTTTTGTCGCTACATCATGATCAGGCGGATCAAATGGATGGCCTTGAACAAAGGTATGACCCGTTTGATGCGTTGGTAGCATCACGGATTCCCTATTAATCCCATTTGGAAACCGGCGGCGGCATGGTAGTCGATCATGCCGCCCGAGGCGAACCTATGTCCCGTTCAGAAATATTTGCGCCAGCGGATATCGCGACGATGTGCCTTTCAATGCGGCGAACCAGTGCACAGGTAAAATGCAGCGTTGCAGCCGACGGCTAAAAGGCCGCTCGTGCTTCTCATCGGAAACTGTCGACGTTCACTTGCTGTGGTGGCTTATAGCCGCTAATAGTGAGGAGGTGCTTGGAGAGGGCGTGAAGATGATTTCGAGATTTGTTGTTGTCCCTGCAGTCCCCACGGAAACTGGTTCCTCATTTAATGGAACGCGCGCCTACAGCAAAACAGCCCCTTTAGGTTTTAACATTTATGACAACGAGAAAAAGTTGCGTTCACAGGCTACCTTTCTGACCCGTGAAGAGGCTGAGGCTGAATGCCAGTGGCTTAACTTGAGACCGCTGCAAAGGGTTCCCTCACATCGGGACACCTTCTAGATTCACGGTATTGTTCCTCGTTTGCAGGTTTAGAGCCGTCTTTGCTGATGAGGAGCCTAAGAACTAAGGTACCTCTGCGGATCCACGCTTCTGTCCACAACATCTGCTCCCGGTGACTTCAGTCACTGTTACGCTGATATTGGTAGCTAAAGTATTTTGGATCTATTCGCTTGGACAAGTGTGTCGACCAAGTGGAAGCCAGGATCTATCAACGTCAGATGACTTTTAATGACGTGCCGATCCGTTCTGCCGCGCCTCTGTTTCTGCGCCTAATGCTTGACGCTTGACGCTTGACGTCGGTCATGTTCGTGTTTTTCGTGGAGGTTGAGATACTCGTTCACGTCTTCCTGTGTGCGATGCTCCTGCCCCAAAAGCGACTCACTCAAGAAATTGAACCGCATTGACTCCTCGATAGTCAGGCCAGCAAATATTTCGTTGCCCTGAAGGTCAGTTGCGAGGGCGCGTAGTTTCCTGAGGTATGCGCGCTGCATGTCCGTGAGTACAAGCATTTGGATCTCCTGATAATTGCCACTGCGAAGCTGTGCCGCAATGCGCAAAATTCACTACCCAAGATTGTTGGGGCTGCTTGTATGGGGTTAGCATCGCGCGAAAGTTCCAACTGCTTTCATAGGAGAAGAGGCGCTATGCTTCCGACACACCCGGCACGTCCATGTTTATCTTGCGCCAGGCGGCTTCAGAAAAGCCGATAGAGGACGGGCTGTAGACAATATTCCATTGATCTGACGTAAAGGCGTACAGATCGCTGGGGCCGTCCGTTCAGCCTTCCGCACCTAGGGAGCAGGTTGCTTCACTCATCATTTCATTGGAACTCCCTATAACGCGCTCCGTCATCTGGAATGCCCGAAGTTCGTCAAAAGAGACGTGCGGTAAAAAGCCGATCAGCTGTATCCAATAGCTCCTTCATCCATAGCAGAGAGATGCAAAATTCTTCGCGTATTTTCGGAGCTCGAACCTAAATTCCGCACTGAGCAATTCAATAATCGATAGGGTCGCGAATGATAGGACAAGTCATGCAATGGCCACCCCCGCGTCCGCGAACGAGTTCACCCGCACTGATGGTAATGACCTCTATCCCGGCTTTTCGCATTAGCGTATTGGTGTAAGTGTTTCGGTCATAGCCAATGACGATGCCCGGTTCCAAGGCAACAATGTTGTTGCCGTCATCCCACTGTTCACGTTCGGCGGCGAAGCTATTCCCGCCCGTTTCTATGAAGCGTAATGTTTTGAGATCCAATGCCTTTGCCACTGTGTCGAGGAAGCTGGTTTTTTCACGGCGGATGTCGATGCCATCGGGTTTGCTCTCGTCCGGGCGCAGTGAAAAGGCAATGATTTGATTCACCACCTCCGGGAAGACGGTCACGACATCGCGGTCACAGAAGGTGAAGACGGTGTCTAGATGCATCACCGCTCGGGATTTCGGCAGTCCGGCTACGATCACCCGCTTCGCTGCCCCATGCTTGAACAGATTCAGCGCTAATTGGCCGATGGCATGGCTGGAAGACCGTTCGCCCATCCCTACCAGCACGACACCGTTACCGATTGGCATGACGTCACCGCCCTCTAGCGTGGCGTTGCCATGCTCTCGATCCGGGTCGCCGTACCAGATCTGAAAGTTGGCATCGGTGAATTCGGGATGGAATTTGTAAATAGCACTCATCAGCTGAGTTTCCTGACGCCGCGCCGGCCAATACATCGGGTTGATCGTCACCCCGCCGTAGACCCACGAAGTCGAGTCGCGCGTGAATAGGGTATTGGGCAATGGCGGGAGAATGAAGCTCGATTGGCCGTGGAAATCGCGAAACAGTTCTAGGGTCTTCCGACCGAAGCTGGTCAGCAAATCCTCTGCACAAACGCCTCCAATCAAGTACTCGGCAATCCTGCGCGGCTCCAGGCTACGCAACCAGGAATCCACCTCATTGATCAAACCAAAGCCAACTAAATTGGCGGTGATCTTGCGCTGCAGAATCCAGTCGAGCGCGTGAGGGGTGGACACGATGTCCGTCAACAGGTTGTGCATTTCGAGTACGTCGATGTTGCGTTCGCGCATCCTTGCGACGAAGTCGAAATGATCGCGCCTGGCCTGTGCGACCCAGAGTACGTCGTCGAACAGTAATTCGTCGCAGTTGTCCGGTGTCAGACGCTGATGGGCCAGGCCAGGAGAGCACACCATGACCTTGTGAAGTTTGCCGGCTTCGGAATGGACGCCCAATTTGAGTTTTGTCATGGTCTTTCCTCACGTACTCACATTCACGCGGGAGGAGGTGCCCCGACGCACGCGAGCGGATTGGGCAAGTCGATCTGACTTCGGCGATTTTTTTTGAAGTCACAGTGCTGCTCAATCTATCGACCGTCGCTCCGATAGTTTTGCTCCATTCGTCAAGGGATCGCACGCTCCCTTCCTGACGACCATACGTAAACAGTCAGCCGCCAAGTGGAGTTACTGAACGATTCAAAAAATTACGAAATAACTCTACTGAGGATGTGAGTTTTCCTGCGCGATGTAGATTTCAGGTTATTGCCTTTGCATCTTGCATGTCCAATCTCAATCCCGAGTGGGGCAAGCTGTTTAGACTGGTGGTGCCACCGTTTCTCGCGCTATTGGGACTGCTCAGCTCACTTAATGCTTGCCTGGTATTCGTGCGGCATATGACATCATCGATCACTGGTATTTCAAGCAGAGCGAACTACTGCGCAGCGAGCCGCTCATGGGACTGGCGTATGATGAATCACCTTTGTTTTGTGAGCGCGAATCCACTCATAAGGGGTACCGAAAGGCACTGCTATTCTCGGTGCGTACACCTTGGATCTTTGCGACTTGGATACTGCTGGGAACGTGGGCGGTATTCATCCGAGGTCACAAATCCTGGAGCCTAGGCGTATTTCCAATTTTTCAGCATCGAGTGTTCCTCTATTCCCTGTGCCGTGGAGCTAGAGTTTTTTTCTCCCGTCTGATGCGCATCCAGTTTTGGTAAGCCTCCGTTCGTTTGGCATCTGAAGAGCCTTGGCTGCGGTGAATTTTTTCCACACAGCTTCGGTTTTCGACTCTGCCTCCAGAATGCTGTAAGCGGCGGAGTCGAGTCGATCCGCCTCAAAAAAGAGCTCAGCGGCTTGAGCTAATGGATCGCTTCGATTTGAATCACCGGCCAAAATCTTTGCTCTCATGGCGTTAAAACCTCCGTCCAATCCAACGTTGCAGACTCACGCCATTTCACGTCGGTTACCCCGTTCCTTTCCGCTTGAGGTTTGGAATCGACTTTAAGTGGCGGCCTTCCTGGTTTCGGAATAGGGGCCAATCCAGCATCACAGCTTGCCCAATGCCAAGCATCCGCATTGCGCATCGTCTTTGTCCGAATGATGAAGGACTTCGGCTCTCCATGGAGCTTGTACTCAATGACGAAAAGATCAGTGCGGTTCATGAGGCGCTCCTTATGCTCATAGTCAAAGGAGTGAGCGCACCAAAAAAAATTCAAACTGTTTTTCAGAGCCGACAGGCTTTTGAATCGTCTGCTTTTTGTTTCAGAAGTGGGCGATACCAGGCTGGATAGCCAACACAGATTAAACACCTCTGGTCGGCCCTCATGAACCCATGGCGAACTCTGCTGATCCATTCAGAAATGAATCCAGGACTCATGCAGTCATGAACTCTTTTAAAAATCTGCTGACGCCAGCTCAAGAACGAAGACTCCAAGCCTTGGATTCGTGGCATCGCGCGCTAGAGAATTGGCCGCTGCGTATGGACTGCCCGGACACCTATCACGAGGAACTCCTTCGACAGGCGGATGAGATGGATCGTCAAGGTATCGTTGAATGGGAGGAGTGGAGAGACTTACGAGTCGAGGCAGACCAGGCTTACTTACGTGCGGTCGCAGGAGAGGACTACCACTCGACAGATCCCAATAAGACAACGTGCGAGACGTCAGCTATGTCGATTCATCTAACAATCGTTTAGGGCATGGGGAGGAGCAATGAACGGCCAGCTGAAATTCGGTATCGAAGAGGAGTATTTCATCACCGACCTAAACACCCGACAGATGCCAGGGAATCTATCTCGCGCGGTGAGTGACAAGTGCAAAGCTGAATTGGGGCAAAGCTTCGCGTATGAGATGTTCCAGGCACAGATCGAAGTGGCTTCACCTATTTTCACGAGTCTTGTGCAAGCAGCGGATTATCTAGCCAACGCGCGCGGCACATTGCAGCACTCTCTCAAATTCTTTGAGCTAGGTTTGCTTTGTGCCGGCAGTCATCCTTTGGCGGACTGGCGTGTTCAACACGCGACAGACCAGAATCATTTTCAGCAGCTGTTCAGAGATTACCAACGGGTAGCTCGGCGTAGTCTGCTTTCGGGTCTGCACGTGCACGTTGAGATTCCGAATCACCTGGATCGAATTCAGGTGATGAACGAGGTGCTCCCATGGATACCTTTTTTATTGGCATTCAGTAGCTCCTCACCCTATTGGGATGGTGACGACAGCGGATTTGCAAGCTATCGCCAGACAGCCTGTGATGAATGGCCCCGGATGGGTGTCCCCGAATTTCTCGAGGGTGATGTCGCCTATGCTGCCTACATCGCATTTTTGATCTCAACCGGCTCGATGAAACAGCCCAGCGATTGTTGGTGGGGGGTACGCCCCTCCGCCAGGTATCCAACGCTGGAATTGCGAATGACAGACGCATGTCCCCGTCTAGATGACGCTTTGTGCATCGCGTCTTTTTTCCGATTGATGATCGCTTACGCTATCGATCAATCTCACCCAGGATTGGCCTACTCGCAAAAATCCAGATGGATATTGATGGAGAATCGATGGAGAGCCAAAAGATCAGGAATCTATGCAGAGTTCCTGGTTGAGGGGCACGACCGGCCTTTTACGATTGAACAATGGCTTGTCATGGCAGAGCAGATTTTTGGCGAAACAGCACGGGCACTTGGCGTAGAGAGCGTTTTTTCTCATCTTCGGAAAATTATCCGGGACGGCAGCAGTGCAGAGCGACAACGTTTTGTCTACAAAGAAGCCGTAGGCAGCGGTCGCAGTGTCCATGAAGCCCTTTCAAACGTAGTTGATCATTTGCTGATGGAAACAGCAGCAGTACAACACGAACCCAAGTCGTGTCACCCACAGAGCCATGTTCAGCCATCTTCGGTAACGCTGGCACCATGACTCAACTTTAAGCAGGCAATCGTCCACCTATCGCAAATGCCCTCAACTGCGCTAGGAGGTCGGATGGACAACTACCACATCACCAAGAGCGATAATCTCTGGGTACTGACCACGGAAGGCGCACAAAGGGCTTCAAGACGGCGACTACTAAGGTGGAGATTACTGCGGTAGCGAGGACAAAACCGCGTCACTCAAGATTCATAAGGAGGGCGGCAAAATTCAGGAAGAACGGATTTTTCCTCGAGCCGCTGACCCACAAAAAACCAAAGGTTGAAAACGCTGGGTGATTTCGTTGTACCAGCAGATGAGAATTCATTTTTTTCCGGAGCCACTTTGGTCTGGTTCGGGTGACTCGGACGAAAGAGGCATCTGGCTTGCAGCAACATCCTCCTCAGATGCGTTGAATTTGATCTCATCGGCTGCACCTAAGGCGCTGTAATGCTCTCGCAGTTTTCTCAGTTCTCTTGAGCCCATTTTATCCAAGCATAAGGTGGCATTTTGAGCTTCGTTGGTTGCTCGAATTAGCTCATCTATTTTCAGATGCAAAATGTCGTTGTCCCGGTTCTGCGTGTTCTGAATCAGGAACACCATCAGAAATGTGATGATCGTCGTCGACGTATTGATGATCAGTTGCCAGGTGTCGTTGTAATGAAAATATGGCCCGGTCAGTGCCCAGATAACGATTAAAACGATGGCGGTTAGGAACGTCTTCGAACTGCCAGCCCTGTTGGACAGGGATTGACAGAATTGAGCAAATTTCATGAATGTACCTCTACGATGGTGACAGATAGACCACCGTAGATTCTTGAAATTCTTTCTTACCGTTTTCTTTTTTCCGTTAGACAGCAGCGGCTCGGTTTGTCAGGCAGAAGCGAAAACCCGAAGCGCATGAATTGAGGGAATGAATCGTTTCCTCTGATGTCGTTTGTATGACCACCTCGGACAATTGCCATGTCTATCGCCGGCGATACTGTTCACTACCTGCGCAAACACTCATTGCTGCTGACAACGGCTGAATCATGCACGGCGGGGAAAATCATCACGCTGCTTTCTGAGGTGGAGGGCAGTGGGGAGCTGATCGAGAGTGGGTATGTTGTTTACTCTCCCGAGGCAAAGCAGCGACTGTTGAGCGTCAATCCATACACCATCGAAACCTTCAATCTGACCAGTTGTGAAGTCGCACGAGAAATGGCGTTGGGCGCGTTGCACGACAGCACCGCCAATGTAGCCGTCGCGACGACAGGCATCCTCGGCCCAGAGGATGTCGACGGGATACCCGCCGGCACCATTTGTTTTGCCTGGGCCTATCAGACTGAATCGGGGCTGAGCGTATTCAGTCGTGCGCATCGGTTCATGGGTTCCCGCTGTCAGGTGCAGCGTTTGGCGGCAGATCACTCATTACAGCTACTTCCGTATTTTCATCAACGTGCGTTGGCCGGCGAGCGAGGATAGGGACACGCAATGAGCGAAAAATCTGACGATCCCGATTATCAAAGCCGCGACTACCCCGTTCGCGAAGACATGGCGTATCAGGTCAAAGTATGGCGCTTCGAGCGCTGGGGTTGGTGCGGCTTGGTGCTTGTAGTTCTGCTTGCATTGGCAGGAGTGTTCTCGCGTGGGCCGCTGAGCATTCAGGAATCTCGTGGCATCGATGGAAAACTCACTGTCAAATATGAATTATTCCATCGCAATGGCTCCTCCAATCCAATGAAGATCAGTGTTATAGGGGCGCCGGATTCCACTGTCGAGCTGGAGTTGGATGGCGGTTTAATGGAAGGATTCAGTATCGAGACGATGCAACCTGAGCCCGTGCGCTCCAGCAGTGCAGGGCGGGGTATCAAGTTGTGGCTGCAAACCGATGCTCAAGGTCGAGCAAGTATTTATCTGACGCTGCGCGGTGACGGGCTAGGACTATTTAGCACAAGTCTCAAGTCCCCTGGTGCGCAAACGTTGAACCTCCATCAGTTTGTCCTTCCATAGGTGATTTATGGATTCGGTATTGCGTGCCGCAGCGATGTACGTAGCGCTCATGGTGTTGTTCAAGATTGCAGGCCGACGTTCATTATCAGAATTGACCACCTTTGATTTTGTGTTGCTGATGATCATTGGCGAAGCAACGCAGCAGGCGCTATTAGGTGATGACTTTTCACTGACCAACTCGGTGGTCGTGATTGTGACGTTGTTCGCAATCGATGTTGGGCTGTCGTTACTTAAACAGCGCTCAACCTGGGTGTCGCGCCTGATCTCGGGAGAGCCGACGATCATCGTCGAGAATGGCAAGCTTCTACATCAACGTTTGCGACATGCGCGAGTGGGGGAGGCAGATGTCATGGAGGCAGCCCGTTCGAGTCAGGGTATCGAAACACTGGATCAGATCAAGTTCGCGATCCTTGAGCGAAACGGTAAGATTTCGGTGATACCTCGCGAGTCATAAGTAACCCATCCAACCTGAATGTCTGGAGTTAGCTTTTTAGTCTGAAAAGACCAGCTTTTAAAAAGCAGGACGAGATCTCAGACCTTCGCGCGAGATCTCGTCCTTTAACTATTGAAAAATTCCTACGTAACAAACTTATGGCTTTCGGAATCATTCGTAGCGGGGAGAGTCAACCGACAAATACTGCACCGGATAGGTGTCATGCCCATATCTGCCAACACCTTTCACTATCTTTCTGACCTTCACTTGCTGCCGACAGCTGATTTCGATGAAGGTCGACTTACTGTGGGTGGACTGTATGGACGCGGTTGATTCAGCGCTGGTGGCAGCGCGTACCCAGTTTGCAATCACCATCAGCTTTCATATTGTCCTGGCGGCATTCACCATCGGTTTGGCTAATTTTCTGATGGTGCTTGAAGCGCTTTGGCTGTGGCGTGGGCGAAAGATCTATCTGGACGTCTACCGTTACTGGCTAAAAGTGTTTGCCCTCAACGTGGCGGTGGGCACGGCCTCAGGTCTGATTTTGGAGTACCAGTTCGGGCTCAATTGGTCTCGGCTGTCAACTCAGGCGGGAGATATTCTCGGCCCGTTGATGTTCTATGAAGTGCTCGCTGCCTTTTTTCTGGAGGCGGGTTTCCTGGGCATCATGCTGTTCGGCATGAAGAAGGTGGGGCCTCGCCTTCATTTCTTCGCCACTTGCGCAGTAGCGCTCGGATCGCTGATCAGCGCATTCTGGATCCTGTCAGCCAATTCCTGGATGCAGACACCAGCTGGTTACGTCATTGGCGCCGATGGCCGCTTCATTGCCGAGGACTGGTGGGCGATCATCTTCAATCCGTCATTCCCTTACCGACTTGTGCACATGACGTTGGCCGCGCTGCTCGGCAGCGCCACGCTGGTGGCCGGCGTCAGTGCTTGGCAGTTGTTACGTGCGCCTGAGAATCCGCGAGCACGGATTACATACTCCATGGCGTTGTGGGTGATTGTTTTGCTAACACCCGTGCAAATCGTGGTGGGAGATCTTCATGGTGAGCACAGCCTCAAAGTTCAGCCGCAGAAGGTCGCCGCAATAGAAGGCTCTTGGACTCGCCCGCCGGAAGGAGAAGGGGAGCCGTTACGCTTGTTTGCTTTACCAAACATGACTGAACAGAAAAACCATTGGGAATTGGCGATTCCCCGCATTGCTTCCCTGTATTTGACGCATGACCTCAGTGGCACCATCGCCGCGTTGGACGAATTTCCACCTGAGGATATCCCTCCTGTCCCGACGGTCTTTTTTGCATTCCGCATCATGGTCGGTCTGGGCTTGTTGATGTTGGGGCAGGGCGTGACCAGTTTGATACTGCGATGGCGACAACGATTTTACGCAACGCGCTGGATGCTCCGATGGTGTGTGTTGATGGCGCCGGCTGGATTTCTCGCGATGCTCAGTGGCTGGGTAGTCACAGAGGTTGGCCGCCAGCCTTTCACCGTCTATGGCTTGCTGCGTACAGCCGACAGTCTGTCGTCGGTGTCTAGACAGCAGGTGGTTCACTCAACCTGGTTGATCCT
This sequence comes from Pseudomonas lyxosi, assembly GCF_047758685.1. Classification (NCBI taxonomy): domain Bacteria; kingdom Pseudomonadati; phylum Pseudomonadota; class Gammaproteobacteria; order Pseudomonadales; family Pseudomonadaceae; genus Pseudomonas; species Pseudomonas lyxosi. Next base: position 5,126,552 of record NZ_CP180481.1, on the reverse strand, counting down.
AGTGTTTTACCTGCTGATATTCGGCATCGGCCTCTGGGTGCTCCTGCGAATACTGCGTGAGCCACCGCACGAAGACGAAGCCGGGCCACAGCCGACCCTGGCGGACGAGACAGGACATTCCTGAGGAGCTGAATCCATGTTGGACACTGACTGGATAGTCCTGCTTTCTGCTGGAGCCCTAGCGTTCTCGGTGATGAACTACGTGCTACTTGATGGCACTGATCTGGGTGTTGGGGTACTGATGGGCCTGACTCGTTGCGGCAAGGAGCGTCGGGCCATGGCCGTGACGATCCTGCCGATCTGGGACGCCAATGAAACGTGGCTCGTGCTAGGAGGCGGCGGCCTGCTGGCATTGTTTCCGTTAGCCTACGCCATCCTGTTGCCGGCGCTTTACCTGCCTTTTATTTTGATGTTTTTGGCGTTGATTCTTCGAGCAGTAGCGCTGGAATTTCGTGATTACTCGCCCAGTGACGGATTCAAGCGCATGGTCGACGGCTTGCTGCTCGTCGGTTCACTGCTCGCCGGCGGATCTCAGGGAGTGGTGTTGGGCACGCTGGTACAAGGCGTACCTAATGACGGTGGGCAGTACATTGGTGATAGCACGGAGTGGCTGAACGTGTTCCCGCTGTATTGCGGCGCAGTGCTTGTGGTGGGCTACACGTGGCTAGGGGCCTGCTGGCTATATTGGCGGACTGTAGGCGACCTCCAACGGCGATCCAGTCTTCAGGCGAAGGCGCTGGCCCTCGTGACTGTGGTGTTGCTGATCGCGTTGGTTGCGTGGACAGCCACACTGAACACTCGCTATGCGCAACGGCTTTCAGATCGGCTTGTGTGGTTGCCTGCAGTCATACTTCTCATTGCACTGCTGATCGGCTTTGCGCTGGGCCTTCGAAGTCGTCGTCATGCTCTGCCACTGTTCGCCGCATTGGGCGTTTTCGTACTGGCGTTTGCATTGATGATCACGGCGCTTTACCCACTGATTATTCCACCGCATCTCACCTTGCACGCTGCCGCATCCAGTCCCAGCAGTCAGATTTTCATTTTGGTGGGTTTTGCGGTTCTGATCCCCGTAACGCTCATCTACAACACCTACGGCTTCAGAGTCTTCAGCGGAAAGGTTCGCGCCGTTCGTGATTGACTGCAGCATCTCAACGCTGGCCAGCCCAATACCGGTGTACGGCGCCTTGCGAGCCTTGCACCGGATCCTGGTCGGGAAACGGCAGCGTGTCGATGCTCGCTAGTTGGGCCCTGGTTGGCGCCTCGCGGCAGATATCTGCATGCTGCCCCGGCGAATAAGTACCGACGACCAGAAAGTCTTCGTTTGAGTCTAAATTGCAGTGGCCGGTGCCGGCAGGCAGTAGCAACACGTCGTCTGGACTGACTTCAAGTACATGGCCATCCGGGCCGCCCAGCATCAACCGAGCCTGGCCGCTGGCGATGCCAAGCACTTCATGTCCTTCGGTATGGTAGTGGTGGTAGCTATAAACCCCGTATCGCCATTGTGGCGGCCACCATTGGCTATGAAGGCTTTCTCGAACAGTGCGGCTGGATCGCTGTCCTGGACGGCAATTGCTTTGGGGTAAATGAGTACCGGCAAGCGAGGGTTATTGGGAACCCATTCGTTGCGATCAAACATTAGGATTTGCACGGCAGCTGTCATAGCTTGCGATTTACTCATCAAAGGATCTCCGACATTCAGCTCTACGCCAACGGATGTTCATACGTCGATTTGGAATTCCAGATCACCGTTGTCTAACTTGCGCATCTGAGCCACCGTGCCTGTCAGATGTTCTTTGGGGGAAAGGATTATGGTTAAGGTATGTGCCTTGTGCAGGTCATCTGGTACTGGAGAAAGCACCTGCACCTGAAAAGCGCCGGGGGTGATAGGCGTAATGACAAGGTCGCAATCAACGCTTTTCGCTATAGGGCCGAAAAGAGTGTCGTGGAAGTAGTTCAAGCGTCCGGCAGTGGTAGCCATGGCAATCTCCTTGAAATGTACAAGGGATGAGAGGGCTTAAGCTTTTGCCCCACCTATGCGCTAGACGGAGCGTGTGACGGTTGAGTTCAACTCCAAGGCCCAACGGTGTATTTCGATGCTCACTGCTTGGCGTGCGTTTTCCTAGGCTATTTGACTGCTTTAGCCTAAGCCTCGCCCGGTAGCGACGCCTCTGGACAAATCACTCAGGTGCCATGAGCGCGGCGAGACTAATGTTGATGAACTCCTCATTCTTGCGGATCGTGTCCAAAGCACCACGGACGTTTTCGGCAACGTCCGCAGATCCGCGCTGCTCAACCCAAAGCGTCAATTCCATGATGGCAGCAACTATTGCTCTCTCGTGATTAGTCTTTGATATACAAGGATATCGCGGAGAGGGCTCGGCTCATCCACCGCTGACTTTCCAATGTTTGATATCATCAGCGAACATCATTTGCTTCATTTCATGAGCAATCCCGTATGCCAGAGACTCGTGTGCAGCGATGACTTTTTCTTCTGCTGAAAGGCAATGAAAAATATCGAGCTTGGTCTCTGCGTCAGCAGTTTCGAGTGTGAAAATTTGCACGTAACGCGCGAGGTCGTTGTCGAGGCTCGACAGGTATTCACGCAGGCGCTGATGGTCGACTGATTTTTGGCTGAAGTACCAATTCATCGGGTGAATCAGGAAGCGTGAGTGGGGCGAGGTAATTCGACGGCCTGCCGCCAAAAACATAATGATGCCCATCGACTCGATATTGCCCGCATTGATCGCGCACAGCGGTACCGGCAATGACTTCAGGAACGTGTATAGGGTGAAGCCAAAGTTGGTGCTGCCCCCGCTTGTAGAAAGATTAAGGAGCAAGGAGGTGGCGCCTTGATCGATGGCTTCGAGGCAACAGTCCCGGAAGCGCTCAGTCGTTCCCTGATCGATCTGGCAATGAAAATGCACGATGTGTTCAGTCATCGATTGACCTCCTGAGTGTGATGCGTGGAGGGCTTCTACGAGTTATTAAGTCTAGTAAATATCGAACATTTGGTACGAAAGCCGGCGTAAGGCACCATCGATGGACGGCGACACGCCGTCAGTCGAATGCGCGTATTTTCAATGGAACCAAATACCCGAATCCACTCGTCGCGAGCCCCATATTTCCGTTCAAACTTTCTGTTTTGTGCGTCCTCCGAATTAGACGAGCCCATGCTCGTGCTAACGATGTAGAGGTGAACAAAAATGGCCAATACAGGAAACAAAAATCCAGGCAATTTTTCTAGTGACAGGGACAAGGCTTCTGAAGCCGGAAAGAAAGGTGGAGAAGCCTCTGGCGGAAATTTTGCCAACGATCCACAACGCGCGTCTGAAGCAGGCCAAAAAGGTGGTCAAGCTTCCGGCGGGCAACAATCTCGCGATAGCGATCGCATGTCTGGAGGCGGGCAGGGTACGAATCGCGGAGGCGAGTTTGCCGACGATAAAGAAAACATGTCCAAACCCGGCCAAAAAGGCGGCCAGGCTTCAGGTGGACAGCAGCCCAACAAGGCTGATCAATCGTCCAGCGGTGGGCAAGGAAGCGGACGCGGCAGCAACCTTGCCGATGACCGCGATAAATCATCTGAAATGGGAAGCAAGGATGGTGGGATGAGCGGAGGTGGAGGCCGCAAACCCTGATGCCGTCTGACCCCATCGAGCCCCGAATCTTTCGGGGCTCGATTTCGATATTGCCGGACAGGAGATCCGAGCCTTGGTTCACAAACTCAGCAACGAATATGTTGGGGGGCAATTCGTAGAGGCGAATGCCGATCGCCAGGATGGCCCACCATGAATAACTGCGGGCTCACCGAATGATGTCGGGCGGGCACCAAGCCGTTCTACACTTGGTTAGCCTCTCGGTGGTACGTTTTATAAATTCGGATAATCATCCAGCGCAAGGCTAGACACACCTCTGTCCTCCGGCTCGCGCTTCGGCCTATGAATTACTCCTGCTTCGGCGTCCGCACGCATCTGATCAAGCTCCTTGTGGAATGCCTTGTCCTGAACCGTTGGCTTGCTGGTGTATGGTTTTCGATCTGGTTCAGGTTTGGCCGCATAAGTTGTTACCGCGTCAGGGTCGTGCTGTAGCTTTTCTTGAACTTGAGATTCCAGCATCGAACGAAGCGCATTTTTGTCGGGTCGACTCAGCAATTTGTTACTCCTATCAGGAACAAAGTACCCAGTTATTGACTGGGAGTGACTGGTTGGTGGAATTCCAAGCTTTTTGGACTGCGGGGGCAGCCACTGGCCTTGGGATTCGAAAAGAGGGAGCGACACTTCAATTACTTCCAACACAACTCACGTGTCAAATTGCAGATGCTAGGGGTGTTCCGTCCGGTATCCACTGCGTCCCTATGCTCTCGATACCCCAGGCACATCCATGTTTATCTTGCGCCAAAAGGCTTCGGAAAAGCTATAAACCGAAAAAGCGATCAGCCCCAAGGCCATCACCATCAAAATCAAACCTCCGGCCGGCAGATTCTGGAGAGCATCGAGGGCCTCCTTCATGCCCGGTGGATTCATGGCTTTGTAATTCGAGCCGCTGATTATCAGCAGTAGGGCGATCTCAATAAAGACGATTCCACGGGCTATAAGACCGAACCGAGACACGGGGCGTACATACCGCATGACGTCTTCATCGGCTTCAAAGTATTTCTCGAACGAGGCCTTCCATCCCTTGATGATGTGAGCAATGCCTACTCCCATTGGGATGAGGGCGACGAGGTACACCAATAAATTTGAGTGCTCCCAAGATAAAAGATGCGCCAGTAAATCCTTGGTTTGCCCACCTCCGGAATTGCCGGAGCTTTTGAGGCCGCTCATCAGTAGGCCCAACGCAAAAAACGCCAGCGCGCCGTTGACTACCCCTCCCGCCAACAAGCCTGCACGAATCACCCATCCCTTGAATTTTTTACCGTGATGATCAATGTCACGCGTTGCCTGCAAAACGCGCCAAGCGGCGAAGGCGAGCAGACCAGCCACCACTAGCCCGACTAGAACATAACCGAATGGCTGGCTTAACAGTGCCTCCAAGCTCCTGTGACTATCCTTCGATTTTGTCGAATCTAGTGCTGCCAGCAGAGCGAAGATCCCAATGATCAGATAAAGAACGCCTCGAGCGGCATATCCGCCCCGAGCGAGTACAACAAGGCTATATTGCGCGGACATTGGATGTATTCCCGAGAGGTAATACAGGAGCAGACCTATTGAGACGTGAGGGGTTCGATTGAAGGGAGGTCTAGATCAATTCTTTATTTCCATTGCGGTATCAAAGCTCATTTAGCAGGCGCTCAAGCTTTTCATGCTCCGAACCACTCCATAGCGTTGCCGAGTTTCAGGATACCCAACATGAACGTCAGGTGACGTGCTGTATCCATGACTTCACCACGCCGCTCTTGGCTTGCCTGCAAAACCAGCTCGTTTTTTTCGGACAAACCTATCCATTCTACTTGGCTCTCGCCGGTTTCCAGTCGGCAAACCCAACCTTTGGCGCCTCGTCTTCGGGTTGATGTTCTAGTGCGCCGGCGGCGCGCAGGGTGCCGGCCATATCTTTGAAGGCTGTGAAATTGAAGTCAGCAAAGCCGGTCATCGGGCCGCTGATATAAAATCATCTTGCGGTTTCTGTAGACACGGGACGTCCCATGCCGGGCCATGCCCGGGCTTTGGATTCGTTGAGGCGGAGTTATTCCTTCGAGTAGGACGCGGCTAGAGAGTCTCACTGATCCGCTCATATTCGGATTCCAGCCAGGCCGCGCGGTCCCGAGCCTCCTCGATGGTCGAGAATGAATCCACGTTCTTTCCGCACTCGGTATCGACCGAGAACTTCGCGGTGCCATTGATAGAGCGATCGACAACTTGGAATTTCATAATGGGATCCTCACGGTTGGAGCCGGATGGTTAGATAGCGCAAAGGTCGTTCGAGTCAGTGAGCTCAGCAAGCGGCTCTTCGACGTGCGCGACGCCGGACAGAAACGACATGATGATGGGGTCGATGGTTTCGGCTTGGGTGGGAACAGGTGCCCGTCGTGTGCAATTCAGCGTTAGGGATCCGCCTGGCCAACAGGTTATGTTGACCAGCGGGATCAGTGGGTCGTTCAAATGCGCTGTTTATTCAGTCGAGTCCGGCGAAAAAATCAATTGCAGGGTCATAAGGATCTTCGCCAGCTGGCGTGATTCGTTGAAGTGGAGTATTGCTTGAGTTCCGGGCGGTCGATCCGGTAACGGAAGTCGATATGAACTGGGTTGTAATGCTTACGAGTCCCCTTGGGCACACGTTCTATGGAGAGGTGATTGACCGCGATGGCTTTCAATATCGCTGTAGGACCGTCTCGCATTTACGGGCAACAGGGTGCGGACAGCGCTTCTCCAGCCGGGAAAGTGTATTCGTTTTTTGCCGCGTCATAGACAAAGGCATCGTTATTGAAACGCCCGCCAGCCTTGGCTCCAGAGGTCATCGGCTTGGGCACAAAGGCGGTGATGCCGGCATCGTGACAAGCGAGGATTTGTTCGCTTTTGAAATAACCTCGGTCCGCCAGCACCGACAACGTTTCTGACACTATCGCCTCGCGGGCCTGCTTGGCCATTGAACTGAGTTGATCGCGGTCGGAACCGACGTTGGTCACCTCGTGTGCAACGATCAAATGGTGCTGAGTATCGACCGCTGTGTTGTAGCCGACGATTCCTGCGCCGCGCGTCACCATGGAACGGGCGTCTGGATCGGTAAGTGAGACCTGTTTATCCGGCGATTCATTGAGCTGGATTTCGATCGCTTGAAGCTCCTTCATTTGAGTTTTGAGCTTGGCGATTTTCTCTTCCAGCCGCACGGCGCGGGGCTCAGACGATGTGGGTTCTTGCCGATCGGCAGCATCGAGTGCCGCCAGGTAACGATTGATACTCGATTCAATTTCTTCCATGCGCCGTTTCAGTTTGGCGCTGGCGAAATGGCGGTCGCGGTTGTTGACTGCTTTGAATTTACTGCTATCAATGGCGACCAGATTTTCTCCGAACAATCCCAACTGTTGACACAGCACAACGAACTGATAGCAGAGGCTTCGGGTGACCTTGCTGTTGTCTTTTCGGAAGTTGGCGATGGTCTTGAAGTCCGGCGCCAAACGCCCGCTCAACCACATCAGTTCGACGTTGCGTTGGGCTTCTCGTTCCCGCCGCCGACTCGATTGAATACGGTTGAGATAGCCGTAGATGATTAAGCGGTCAACTGGGGTTAGGAGCAGAAGCCAATAGCTTGCCTTGGAATTGCTCTTTTTTTGCTCTTGAAACACCTCCATAACAAGTCCAAAATTGAGTCTTTTCCTGCTTTGGCAAGAAAGTAAACCCCTTAGATTTCAATGGGTCGGACGCCAGATGCGAGTCTCGTTTCCCGCTCCAAATATTGCTCCATGGAGTTTGACGAATTCCACGAGGAACGAAAAAAATACCCGGGATATTTTCGTCTACGCGGTGCCCCACTGCGTTCCAGTCGTACCATTGGAGGCCCAGTGAGGGTACACATAGAGGTAGAAAAATTTTCGAACTAAAAAATTCCCTTTATTTTCAATAACAAAGAGAAAGGTTCGATTCCGGCTTCGCCATCTAAAATCAAGGGTTTGCGCGTGCTTTTTCCATAGTGCGCAATTCACGCAATACGCACACGAATACCTGAACCCGGCCATCGCGCCGGTTTTTTTGTTCCCGCCGTTCGTCGAAAGCTCGGCACTTGCAAATGCTTTGTCGTCTCTCATGTACAAGCACGGACATCCCGTGCATCAAAACGGAGAGCCAGCATGGACATTGATGAGAATGCCCCTGGAAACAAATCTCAGCAGGGCGTAACGGGCGGCACTGATAACGAAACAGGCCATGATCCTAAGGGGAATGAACCTGAGGTTCCGCTGCCTCCGGACGACGAAGCGCCTGTCGATGAAGAAATGGTCGATGTGGATGCCAACCAATGATCAAACGCTTTTGGATGAAAATCGCTCTGTTCTTCTCGGTGATCTTCTCGATCAATGCGATGGCGGCGAATGTGTTGATTATCGGTGACTCAATTTCCCTGGGGTATACGCCGTTTGTGCAACAGATCATGGGCGATCGTGCTGTCGTTACCCACTACGACGACAATTCCCGAGACACGAACTACGGCCTGGCCAACATGGATACCTGGATCGGTACCAAGAAGTGGGATGTGATCAGCTTCAACTTCGGGATATGGGATATTGGTAAGGTTCACCCGCTGTACCCTGGTCAGGGTCATGAAGGACCTGTCGCCGTGCCGCTTGCAAAGTATGAGTCGAACCTTGAAGCGATCATTGCCAGGCTGAAACTCACTAACGCCAAGCTGGTTTGGCAGACAATTACGGTTATCCCGGAAGGCGAGCCAAACCGTTACGCCGGTGACGAAGACCCTTACAACGCTGTTGCAATTCGCGTCATGAACAAGCACGGCATTCCGGTAAATGATCTTCATGCCCAAACCAAGGCTTTCCCGAACAGTCTGTTCAGAGAGCCTCACGACGTGCATTACAACGAAGCAGGCTACAAAAAGATTGCAGAGAGCGTTGCGAAGAGCATCAGCAAACAACTGTAATCCGGCTTCAAATCATTCTGAGCCCCGCCAATCAGCGGGGTTTTTCGTTTGCGAAATTCAATTTTCCCAAGATATCCATGTAATATCGCTTTGGCATCATTTGGCCAGCCGAACATGATAGGGATATGGATATGAACAGAGCTGCATTTGCGATTTTGCTTTCTTTGGCTTGTGCTTCAGCAACAGCCGCAACCAACGAATGGCAAACTGGCTGGGGCCAAGGAAAGACTGAGTTTTTTGCTGGCGATGAAGCAAAGAGTTACCTCAACTTCGCCTGTGACGAAAATGACGAGATGAGCCCGGTGAGCGGATCGGCAACTATTTCGGGCAAGGAGTTCTACTCGCACAACGATAAAGGCGGTTTCGACGTTATCGTTGACGGTGTCGAGTACAGCAATCCGTTTTATGTTGAGTGCAACGCCTGCTCCGGAAACTTTCCTGCGTTTTGGGCTGCAATGCGCAAGGCAAAAACCATTGAGTTGAAAGCTGACGGCTTGACCAGCTCGATCCCAGCCAAAGGGTTCAGCAAATTGACCAAACCTTATGCTTCGAAAGAAAACCCTTGTGGGACTGGTGCTTGGTAAGTCATCCGCTTTTGAGAACCCCGTCATTGTGCGGGGTTTTTTGTGCTCGTTCATCAACTCGAATGCACCCTGCGCTAATGCGGAATTCAAACCTATACGGCCCAGAAAAGCTGGACCTCAATAGCGAGGTGGGTATGTCTATTGATTCGAGTTTCGAGGATCAAACACAAGGTTCTGTTCCGTCCAAGCCTGAGCCGACTGGATCAGCGAGATCGATGCGATAGGGCGTCGACGCGGTGAAAGTCTACGGCAGACAGCGGGAAAGACTGCGCATTTATTCAGACCAGAGCGAGGCTTTCCACGGGTTTTCCTGTTACCTGATCTGTCATTGACGAGCGACGGAAACGACCGGTTACCACGATCTGATCGAGGACGGCATCCACCGCTTGCATCGTGTTTGGTTGGCGCGCATAGCGTGTGCGTAGGATGAAATCCAGTGAGTACGGCTTGATCTTCGCTAGGCCTTCACGGTTTTTTCCGATAGGCATTTCGGTCACGCCAGCCTCCTGATACGCATCCACCAAGCGCTCGATATAAAACCCGCCCTGGGCACCACCATATGGAAGATCAATCCAGTCAGGTTCCGCAGGACTGACGCGGATCGAAGTCTTCAGCGCTGCAAGTGCAGCTTCTAATTGTTCCATCTTCGACGTGTGTAGGAAATCCACAAGACGATCGCCTTGGGCCTGGTGCACACCAAGGGCCCGGCACAAGTCTGCTTTGCGCATGCCTTGTTTGATCATCTCGTTCCAGAGAGCGATCTTTGCCACGGTAACAGCCGGCAGAGGAACGACGTATTCGTCATCCTTCGGTGGTGTCGCTTCCGGAATCTCCCAGCGCTGATCGACATAGAGAGAGAGGGTGGTGTAGACCGCGCTGATGGATTCCCGGATAGCGTGCTCTTTGTCGTCACCATAGCTGTTGAGCTGTGGAAGATCTCGGCAGAAGACGGCCAGTCCTGGGGTTTCGACTTCCTCAAAGCGAATTGCATAGTCGTACATAGTCACTCCTTTTGGAGATGGTGAGTTCAATTCAGATGTGGTGAAGGGGGCTCAGAGCCGCAGTTGTTTAATGAATCGCCTTGCGGGTCGGTTCTGGCATTTCCTTGCTGCCGTGATCCCCGAAGGTGGTCTTGTTGCCGTTTGGGGCGGTGACGTTGAGGTGGCTTCCTTTGCCTGCTTCGAACGTGACCCCTTGGGCCTTCAACCATCGTCTGAACTCGCTGAACTTCATCACCTCGCCTCGTTGTTTGGATGAGTCTACTTTACAACACTTTTGTGTTAATACTACAAATATGTGTTATTTTTTCAATCATGCCCACAGAGTCGAGCGCATGGAGCTTCTCTACCGCCTGCTCGACAGGTTGGATACAGGGTTCACAGCTGGGCTGCTCGCAGCCTGCAGCAGCAAATCACCGACCTCATTGCCGCCCGAAAGTCCTGTACTGCCGAGGTTGCCTGCGGAGGCAAGGCAAGAGTCGACCTTACCGTTTCGCGAATCAGCAAATTGTGTCGCGACATTGGAGAAGAGCATGAGCAACGTCACCCGCTTGCGCCACGCCCTACCTATCAACATCATGGTCGGTTGACTCGTTAGGCTGGCATACTGCCCGTCCAATTAGGATGGTAGGTTCGTATGGGTTTTCCAGTGGTGACTGAGCAAGATCAAAACAAGGTTCGATACCTGGTCCGCGAGTCGGAACAAGTACTGAAAACGGCTCGTATCCTGGGCGAACGGTTCGCACAGTTGTTTAGTGGCGCTCACGCAAAGGAATATTGGGGGTTGTCGTTTGTGCAGGAAGGCGCAGGCAAGACTGCAAGCTTGACGTCACCTTTTGGCCGCGCACGCGCCAGCACAACCGTGCATGTAGGGAAAGAAGGTGTCTTTGGGCGATATCTGATCGAGAAAGCAGTCAAGAACTCTGATGGCGCAGAATCATGGCGAGCGGTGTGGCATGTCCGTATAAGCAATGATGGAGTTGTATATCCGGGAGATGAGGGTGGTGAACCTGTTGAGATCCGCGACAGTTATCCTGGAAGCTCGGACAATGATGTCGCCCGACTCGGGCTGTCCATGCTCTATTCAATAGGCGCCAACTAGCCGTCAACAACAAAGCCTGCTGATCATGCCCCGCTTATCTGCGGGGTTTTTAGTTTTTGAGGTGAAGCATAATCAGGCCGCACTCACCAGCGTCACTGCTTGACCTGTCTGAGTTATCCGACTTCGGTATCCGCCTAACACCAGCCCCTGATGTGTAGGAGACATTGGAGTGAGCATGACCAACATCACCCGACTGCATCACGCATTGCCACTGAGTCCCGCGATCGTGAAAGCGATCAACGAGATGGATGAGCGCCTGCGCAAGGCGATCGATAACGCCAAGGCCGCCGGCATGCCACAGGGGCCGGTCGTCGCGTTGCTTCCTGGCCAGGTTCATTCACAAACCACGATCATGGTGAGCTGAATACGCATCCACTACGACTCATCGTACTCACGATAAAGTCTTTCTATTGCTTGATCGTACTCATCGCCGGTGAGTTTGGCCTTGAGGGCGCTAATCTCGTCCAAGGCATTCGCGGCCGCTGCTACATCGTTTTTATTTGCTCGCGCCGCCCATTCTCTAGCGGCCTGAATTACCAGGTCTTCATGTATGCGCTCGATCATTTCCTATTACCTCTGTGACGTGATCAGATATTAACCCTAAACCAATCGTCCCGAGCGAGTTGGTGGACCGATGAAACGTCCCTGTCCTCCAGCGGGCCTTGGCCTGTTCAACGATGGCGATGAGTCCGATGGTGAACTGAATGGCCGCTAAGCTGCTGGAGTTCAAGCGTGAAGGCTGGCGTGACGCTGTTCATACGCTGCGCAAGATCGCTGATGACCTTGAGTCAGGTGAGCGTGAAGCCTTCTCGGTCTGTGGCATGCGTACTGGGAGCGGTCGCGACGCAGAAGGGTAGGTGTGCCGCAGGTGAGTGCGGTAAGGGCATATCAGGAAGCTGTGTATTCGAGGTACAGCTTTTCGAGCGCCTCCTCGTACTGGTCTTCCGATAATGACTTTTTCAGAACTGCTAGATTTTCTAGGGCTGAGGCCGCAGCCATTGCCTCGTTCTCCCCCCTGTAGGCGGCACGCAATCTTGCTGCTGCAATTATCGATTCTTCAGTCTTGCGCATGGCTATGCCCTCGAAAGATGGGGCTGCTTGGCACCTTCACTCATTATCAATTTTAGTCCCGAGACAAACGATGACAACCAAGCAACCCGACTGGGAGGCAATCGAACGCGCCTACCGGGCCGGGCTGCTTTCCATCCGAGAGATCGTATCGACCCAAAGCATCATCGGCGGAAAGCGCGCTTTGAACGTGAGTCAAGACCCGATCGGCGCGACCTGGACCGTTCAGTTGAGGAAGTGACGTGAGCAAGTACGCAGGTCTCAACGACAGCTTCGCCGAGAACATCTGTTATCCCCGCCTGATTTAAAACGAACCAAGAGCCCCAAAAAAATATTCATGCACCAGCATACGCAGTTCTATTGGCCTTATGGGCGACGAGGCGTTTAACCAGGCCGTATGCTGGTAATTCCACCCAATAATGGCATGCCGCAGAAACGACCAATGTGGCAACGATAGCAAAGGCCGTCATGGTCCACGGAGAATAGCTTGCCAAGTGAACGCTAATAAATCGCTGCAATGGTTGATGCACTAGGTAAATAGCAAAACTCCACTGTCCAAGTACAACGAGGGCCTTGTAGTTTAGCAGTCTTGAAACAAGCCCTTTGCTATGTGCGAAAATGCAAATCATCACGATAAAAAAAGGATCAGTCAAAGAGGTGTAGGCAATAGTTCTTAATGGCAGGATGCCAATTGTCACTGCTGTTTGATTAAAGAAATTTGCAAAAATTACAGCGGCTAAAACGAGCAATTCTGTACACGTCATTTGCAGCGTGCTGTTATCAGGGCGGTGCTTTCTGCGTATCAACAACTCCGCCCCCAATATGCCAACGATAAAATCGATTAGCCTGAAAAACGGATTGATTGAAAGTAGCGCGTCTTTTAATGTGCGTAAAGAGGGGGTCTCCCAAACTATTATTATATACAGAGCCAAGAAGCATAGATAAGCGAGGCAAGTGATTATTGGCTTTCTTTTTATGCAGAAGGCTAGAGGGATGAAACTTGCGTAGAAAAACATCTCGACGGAGATAGACCATGAAACGCCGTTTATTGCGAAGTAAACTGCACTGTTAACGGACCACGCATGCAGTAGCAAGATAATGCTTGCTAGTGAATAAGGCGACAAATAACCATGATACCAGCTTAGCATATCCGACCATGCTAGTGCTGCAGCTCCGGCAAGAGTCACGACATGTAGTGGCCATATCCTTGCGAATCGAAGAACGAAGAAACTTGCCCAGTTGATATTTTGCAATCGACTTCGATAGTTGTAATGCAAAATGAAACCGGATAGTACATAGAAGAAAGCCACTCCCTGAGGCAGGGTGAATCCCAGAAAATCGCTGGTTGGAAAACCGGAAAATTGCGTTGTATGAAGCGCGAATATCGCGGCAGCTGCAAAGAATCTAAGTGATGTTAGAGCAGGAATATTTCTAGGTTCAGGCATCGGAAAATCCATTTTTAAGCCGAGCACCATAGCACCTATGACCAACCTGCATCGGCGGGTATTTTTTTGCCTGGAGAAAAGTGATGACCACAACAGAAAGAGACCGAGACATCCTCGCCCGAACGCTGTGGGGTGAGGGCTACGCCGGTGTCTGTCAGGCCAGGTATCAGTTCAGATGCTGGAACAAGAGCGACCCGAACTTTGCTTACCTGAGTGGCGCGAAGCCGATCCCGTTTCGCGAGTTTGCTCAGGCGCAGATCGCTGCTGACCAATTGATGGCCGGAAAGGTGCCCGATCCACCGGCGGCGCCACGCACTACTACGCGATCACCATGCCGAAGCCACCAGTCTGGCCGAAGGGGGCCAAGCAGACGCTGAAGCTCGGCCGCCACTTATTTTTCAAGGATGTGCCCTAAGTCTCGGAGCGCTGGTAACGTGCTGAAGCTGATCACCCGATACCGTTCTCATCTCCGCCGGTAATTTCCCCGATTGGCTCGATCAGTTCAGGGCCGTGATTTCGAACATTGCCCACAGCTCGGTCCACCGGGTACCACTCAAACGCCTCAGTGGGCTCACCCTGGAGCAGCACAATCTCCTCGGCGCGCTCTTTCGGCGTGGCCGGGTCCAGCCATTCGCGAGCGAGTTCGGGTAACAGTGCCACCGGGCGGCGGTCATGAATGTCCACCATACCGCCCGCGCTGTCTGCGGTGATGATAACGAAGCCGTCATGCTCGCTCGGTTCACGCTCGGCGATGGGGTACTGACCGATTGCGGCACACAGGATTGGTATCCGGTTACGGTGGCGAATGAGGTAGGGTTGCTTCTTCGGTCCGCCTTCATAAACCCACTCAAACCAGTTGTCGATGGCGATGATCGCCCGATGAGGCCAGATGGCTTTGAAGAATGGCCCGTGGGCGACTTTCTCAACTCGGGCATTGATCGGCGCGACGCGGTCCTTGGCCCGGTGCGGGCGCCAGCCCCAGCGAACCATGTCAGCGCGCAGAAACTGACCCTCTTGGTGAAAGAGGGCAAGCTGCGTGGTCGGCGCGGCGTTATAGCGCTCGAAAGGTTGGTCGCCGGCATAGTTGATCAATGCGTTGGGAATGCTGAGCGCCGCGACGAAGTCATGAATGCCCCGGTACTGTGAAAGGCGTCCGCACATGGTTGAACCCTCCGGCTGTACATTCAGGGTAGACCAGTGGCCGTCGGCTTCATTACAAACCCTCTGTCAGCGCAAGTCGGGCAATCTTCACGCCGATCAAAACGATCGAGGCAAGTCGTCGAGGGTCGAGCGCCACTGCTGAAATCTCAGCGCGCACCTCAGGCCGCTACCTGCTTGATTCTGGCGCGGGACTTAGAATCCCCCGCTCGTAAGGGCGTGCCGGTTCGATTCCGGCTTCGGCACCATCTAAAATCAAGGGTTTGAAGGCGAAAGCTGACGTAAACCCTTGATTGTTTGCTCTTCATCCTGGTCAATCGTTTATGGTTCTTTTATCGCTCGTCCAAGTCCTCGCCTGACAAATGATCCGGCGTTTGTCGTTGTAGTGCCATCTGAAACCAAGGGCTTGCGAGCGAAAGCTGATGCAAACCCTTGTTTGTTTCTGGCTTGCTGTTTTTTATCACGCGGCAGTTATTGACCCCGGCCGCTAGCCCCTGGATTAGCGCCGCGTCGATCTTCGCCAGCAGGGTTGCCGATATTGACAAGCCTTCTCTCTACCAAGACATTTTGAAGGGCCTGGCGGGCTGCAGCGTCTAGCTGATCCTCTCTCTCCTTGAGTTCAAGCAAGATTGGGCTGGACCAGGTGCGATAGGTTTTCTCGGTATCTCGAATTGATGTCATCTGTCCCCTCCTTGATGAGTGCCCGCCAACACCGTCGGCGCAATTTCGATTCGATAGAACCCTAGTCGAGAAATCTGTTTGCCGCCAAAAAATGGCAAGGTGCCAGGGGCTTAAGAATCATCTAACTAACGCACACCCGTTATCCCGATCGAAAGCGCAGGCTGCTTCGATTTCATCCCTCATTTGCCCAGACGCCCGTAGCAGCCGTGCGCCGAACATAGTCGGTAAAGTCCCGCGCAGGCCGACCCAGCGCACGCTGTACGCCATCGGCAACCGGTGTATTGCGGCCATCAAGCACGGTGGTGAAGAGATACAGCACCAGGTCGATCAGCTGTGCAGGAAGTTCTTCCTGTTCCAGTGCCTGACGATAAGCCTCCAGCGGCACTGCGGCGAAACGGATTTCACGGTTTGTCGCACGGCCGACTTCATCGACGGCTTCGGCAAACGTCAGCGCTCGTGGGCCCGTCAGTTCATAGAGTTGGCCGGAGTGTTCTGGTTTGGTCAGCGCCTCGACAGCGATCTCGGCGATGTCTTCTGCATCGATGAAGGGCTCTGCGATATGACCGACGGGGAGGGCCAGTTCCCCTTGAAGGATAGGTTCCAGGAAGTGCGCCTCGCTGAAATTCTGGAAGAACCAGCTGGCCCGCAGGATTGTCCAGTCGACTCCGCTGTTCTGGATGACGCGTTCGGCCTGTTCTGCTTCGACCTCGCCGCGCCCCGATAACAGCACCAGTTTGCTGACACCGCTTTTGACCGCCTGATCGGTGAATGCCTGAACCGTTTCGAGCGCGCCGGGGACGGCGAGGTCTGGTTGAAAGGAGAGGTAGACCGCGTGAATGCCATCAAGCGCAGCTTCCCAGGTAGCTCGATCTTCCCAGTCGAAGGTTGGGGTCGCCACACGGGAACCGAGGCGGACAGGCACGCCGGCAGCTTCCAGTCGTTGGGCAATTCGCCGACCGGTTTTGCCAGTCGCGCCGAGAATCAGGATGCTCTCTTGAGTGGTTTTCATCGCGTTCATCTCCATCGGGTTAATGTGAGTGATGCTCACGTTAAAAAAAATGATAAACCCTCACGTTATGCCGTCAATCAACAGAACCCTGGAAACCGACGTATGGAAGCTACCTGTTGAGCGGTGCTAAGGTGAGCCTATGTCATGTTTATTGAACGGGAAGTGCACCCATGCCCAAGAAAATTCCAGAGGTGCTCGAGCCCCTTGTTTCAGAACCGACTCGGCGCACCCCCACACAACAACGCAGTCGAGAGCGGCAGGAGCGAATTCTGGCCGTGGCAACTCAGCTGATCGAGACCAAGGGCAGCGATCAATTAAAAATGAGTGAAATTGCCGAGCGTTCAGAGATATCGATCGGATCGCTTTATCAATACTTTCCCGACAAAAGTTCGGTGATTCGGATGCTGGCCGAGCGCTATAACGCCGAAAGCCGTCGCTGCTTCGAAGAGGCGTTAGGTGCGGTCGAGGACGCGCAAGGATTGCAAGCAGCCTATTCGGAACTGGTCGATCAGTATTACGAGATCGTTTTTGCTACACCGGCGATGCGTGATATCTGGTCCGGGATGCAGGCGGACAAACAGCTCATGGCATTGGAACTGCAGGAGAGTCGTATTGCGGGCGGGTTGTTGGCCGACGCGATGCTTCGGGTATTCCCCGACAGCGATGCGTTGCGGGTTCGGGAATCTGCGTTTCTGATCTGGCATTTGGGGGAGGCGACCATGCGGCTGGCCATCTCATGCGCACCCGAGGAGGGGCGTGGTCTGGTCGAGGCCTTCAAACGCATGTCGTTGCTGGAAATCATGGCGCCAGCGGCCGGATCGAGTGAATTCGATTCAGCCGCCGATGCTGTCAGCTAAACGAAAGGCTGACCGGTAAAACCACGAGGCAATCGTTGCAGTCCTTCCATGGCGGTGAGCCGTTCGACCCAAGCCGCGCGCCAGTCATTGGCTGTATGCGTAACTTTGGCTTTGCGTGCGGCGCGGCGTGCAGCGTTGCGTTGGTCTTTGCGCGCATCCTTGAACGCGTCGGTGTTGCGGCAGCTTCTGCATTTCACCCGGGTAAGTTCGCTGGTTGAAACGAGCTTGCTGCCTTTGTGACCGCAGGCCAGATGCCCGCCGACTTTGAAGTGAGTAACCATCAGACGCCTCCTTGGTGACGTGTAATCGTTTGACCTCCAGCATACGGTGACGTTCGTTGCCTGCGTAATGGAAAAAAAAGGCCCGCATGCGGGCGGGCCAGGGGAATTCTTCAAAGGAGTCCGGTCAATCTAGAGCCTGAGATGTGAACGCAGTGTGAAACAGACTGCGCAGCCATAAAAAAGCCCAGCGCCAGGCTGGGTTGGGGATGTAGCAGGAAGCGCTCAGGCAAGGACGCACCCGGTGACGATAAGGTCGCCGTTCATGCGTCCTGAATCAGGTCGTGTCCTTGAGGATGTCCAGATCGAATCATCTGAACCGCGGCAGGGGCGGGTCGACAGGTTTGAGCGACGACAGCGTATTGCGAATCAGTGGCGCGTCCTTCTCGATGTCGTTCAGACGATCACGAATTCTGAGGGCCGTCGGATGACCACCTTGATGATCGACCCAGTCGGCGATTTCCTTGCATGCCGCTGCCAGGCGAGCCTGACGGGAGTCGAGCAGGGTGAGCAGAGTGGTGATGGACTCTTTTTCGGACATGGCAAACACCTCCGTTCAAGAAACCTGTATTTGGCAGCAAAAAGCCCGCAGGGAGCGAGCTTTCAGCCGTTGGGGTCGCTGTTCCTTCAGCTTTTTCAGTATAGACCCCTAAATGGCAGGTGACCTCAGCCTTGTCGGGCCGTCACTTGCGACCTGGCATTGAGCTGCCAGCATTCACGCAGGGCGTCTTCTTCACGATCGAAACCGTCACCGATGAAGCCGCGGGTTCGAGTATCGGCGATGCGATACCAGACGGCGGCGTCGGGTGGTGGATGATCGGGTTCTCCGGCCCGGCGACCATGGATGATGATCTTGTTGCATCGCTTCACAACGAAAATGTCTTCCATGGCGTCACCGCAGCTAATTCAGGTTCACATCAACTATAGAAGCCATTGGCGATCATGCAAAAAATAGACAGGTCAGTTCGTCGCCTCAGCCATTGCGACCCGCCTCTCCAAAAACATCGCCAGCCCGACTTCCTCTGCCCTGAGCCCTTTACGCGCTCGAGGCCTGGGCAGTTCAGCCAACGCACCCAGAAGAAAACCATCGAGCACCGCCGGGTGGATGTAGCACTTGCGGCAGACGGCCGGGGTGTTGCCCAGTTGTTTGGCAACGTTCTTGACCATCTCCACCACATGCCGCTTGGCGTCCGACTCGGGTTCCCACTGCAGTTTCCGCAACACCGCCAACGCCAACGCGCTGCCGGCCCAGGTGCGGTAATCCTTGGCAGTGAAGTCGGCACCGGTGAGTGTTTGCAGGTAGGCGTTGACGTCGGAGGAACTGACGGTGTGTCGCTCACCGTTTTCATCCAGGTACTGAAACAGGTTTTGGCCGGGAATTTCCAGGCAACGTTTGATGATCCGCGCCAGGCGTCGGTCCTTCACGGTGATCTGATGCTCTACGCCGCTCTTGCCGCGGAACTGGAACAGGATCGCATTGCCGTTGACCTCGACGTGACGGTTGCGCAGGGTGGTCAGGCCGTAGGATCGGTTGTCCCGAGCGTACTGGGTGTTGCCGACCCGGATCAGCGTCGCATCGAGCAAGGTGATGACCGTGGCCATGACTTTGTCGCGACTGAAGCCGGGAGCCGCCAGCAGTGCTTCAAGCTGTTTGCGCAGTTTCGGCAGCGCCAACCCGAAG
This sequence comes from Pseudomonas lyxosi, assembly GCF_047758685.1. Taxonomy (NCBI): domain Bacteria; kingdom Pseudomonadati; phylum Pseudomonadota; class Gammaproteobacteria; order Pseudomonadales; family Pseudomonadaceae; genus Pseudomonas; species Pseudomonas lyxosi. The sequence continues at coordinate 5,107,111 of NZ_CP180481.1, read as the reverse complement.
TCCCGCAAACGTGAGTACTTGTCGGCATCGCGCACTTCTCGCCAGCGCGGGTGATAACGGTATTGCTTGCGACCTCGGGCATCACGACCGGTAGCTTGCAGATGGCCGCGCGGATCTGCGCAGATCCACACATCAGTGTAGGCCGGGGGTACGGCGAGGGCGTTGATGCGTTTGATCTCGTCTTGATCGGTAATGCGCTGACCCGCAGGGTCGTAATAGCAGAACTTGCCGCGCAGTTTCTTGCGGGTGATGCCGGGCTGGGTGTCATCGACGTAATGCAGGTCGGATGGCAGCGCATCGGGCAGCGCGGTATCGGGCATGGCGGTAGTCCTTGGCGAGGGATCAGGGGCCGTTACAGCCATTGACCGCATGCCGTTGCAGTCGTGCCAGCGGATTTATGCCAGCACCGCCACCGCCTTTATCTGTGCCCAGAGTTGCTGGCCGGGGTGCACGCCCAATTGGTCCCGGGAGTAACGGGTGATCCGCGCCAGCAGCGGTGTGCCACCAGCGTCCAGACGGATCAGCACATGGGCGGCGTTGTCCGCGCCCATTTCACTGATCACGGTGACCGGCAGGCGATTGAGGATGCTGCTTTGCTCGACGCTTTGCAGGCTCAGGCTGACATCCCGCGCCTGAACCTTGCAGCGCAGCGCCTGACCCGGAGTCATCGGTGAGTGAGCCACGCGAATGTTCAAGGTTGTGTTCGGCAGTTGCAGGGTCAGCAAATGATAGTCGGGGTCATAGGCACTGACGTGCCCCTCGATTACCACGCCGGCATCGTCGCCCAGCGCCAGGGGCAGGTCGAGACGGGCCAGGGTTTCGCCAATAGGGCCGCTGGCCAGCGCCTTGCCTTCACTCAGCAAGACGATGTGGTCGGTCAGCCGCGCCACTTCATCCTGTGAGTGGCTGACGTACAGCACCGGGATGTCCAGTTCATCGTGCAGTCGCTGCAGGTAAGGCAGAATTTCGTTTTTGCGTTGGCTATCCAATGCCGCCAGCGGCTCGTCCATCAGCAACAGTTTCGGGCTGGTGAGCAGGGCGCGGGCGATGCCGACCCGCTGCCGTTCTCCGCCGGAAAGGTGCTGCGGATGGCGATCCAGCAAATGGCCGATCCCGAGCAGTTCAGTCGCGTGTGCCATGTCGACCCGTCGCTGCGGGCGAGGAATGCGCTTGAGGCCGAACTCCAGGTTGGCCAGCACCGACAGATGGGGAAACAGGCTGGCTTCCTGGAAGACGTAACCCAACGCACGTTTGTGTGGCGGCACGAAAATCTTCTTGTCGCTGTCCTGCCAGACTTCATCGTTGACCTGGATGAAACCCTGCTCGGCCTTCTCCAGGCCGGCGATGCAGCGCAGGCAAGTGGTCTTGCCCGAACCGGAATGACCGTAAAGGGCAGTGACGCCGCGGCCGGGCAATTGCAGATCCACTTCCAGGGTGAACCCCGAATACCTCAGTTTCAGACGCGTATGAATCATCGATCAGCTCCAGCCCGCTTTGGTTTTACGGCTGGAGTAGAGCGCCAGCAACACAATAAAGGAGAACACCAGCATCGCCCCGGCCAGCCAATGGGCCTGGGCGTATTCCATGGCTTCGACGTGATCGTAGATCTGCACCGAGACCACGCGAGTCTTGTCTGGAATGTTGCCGCCGATCATCAGCACCACGCCGAACTCACCCACGGTGTGGGCGAAACCGAGAATGGCAGCGGTGATGAACCCGGGGCGGGCCAGCGGCAGGATCACGCTGAAAAACGTGTCCCAGGGATTGGCGCGTAAGGTCGCGGCCACTTCCAATGGGCGAGTGCCGATGGCAGAAAAAGCGTTTTGCAGGGGCTGGACCACGAACGGCATCGAGTAGATCACTGAGCCGATCACTAACCCTGCAAAACTGAAAGTGAGGGTGCCAAGTCCCAGTGATTGGGTGAAGTGGCCAACAAACCCGTTAGGGCCGAGCGCCAGCAACAGGTAAAAACCAATGACCGTCGGCGGCAGCACCAGGGGCAGAGCGACGATCGCCCCGACCGGGCCGCGCAACCACGAGCGGGTGCGCGACAGCCATAACGCAATCGGAGTGCCGATGACCAGCAGGATGACCGTCGTCAGCGACGCCAGTTTCAGGGTCAGCCAGATGGCGGAAAAGTCGGCACTTGATAGCGTCATTTAGAGTTGATAACCGTAGGATTTGATGACAGCGGCGGCTTTCGGACCTTTGAGGTACTCAACCAGTGCCTTGGCAGCTGGCTTGTCCTTGCCTTTGTTGAGAATCACCGCGTCTTGTTTGATCGGCTCGTGCATATCGGCCGGAACGATCCAGGCCGAGCCGCCGGTGACTTTGCCGTCTTTGTAGATCTGCGACAAGGCCACAAAACCCAGTTCGGCGTTGCCGGTGGAGACGAACTGGTAGGCCTGAGTGATGTTCTGGCCTTCAACGATCTTGGTTTTGACCTTGTCGGTCAGGCCTAGCTTGGCCAGCACCTGAGTAGCGGCCAGACCGTAAGGCGCCGCTTTCGGGTTGGCGATGGACAGATGCTGATACTGGTTGTCGCTCAACACTTTGCCCTTGGCATCGACGTAACCTTCTTTCGCCGACCACAGCGCCAGGGTGCCGATGGCGTAGGTGAAGCGCGAGCCCTTGACCGTGTCGCCTTCGGTTTCGAGTTTTTGCGGGGTGGTGTCGTCCGCCGAGAGGAACACTTCAAACGGCGCGCCGTTCTTGATCTGGGTATAGAACTGGCCGGTGGCACCAAAGGAGGTGACCAGTTTATGCCCGGTGTCTTTTTCGAAATCGGCGGCGATCGCCTGAATCGGTGCAGTGAAGTTGGCAGCGACGGCAACCTGGACTTCGTCCGCCTGGGCGGACCCGAAAACGAACGCTGCCAGCAGGGTTGCCAGGCAGGTGGGGGCAAAACGTGAGGCACGAATGGTCATGAAACGGCTCCGTGGTAGGCATGCAACGAGGGGGTGAAACGCTATATAGCGGAATATATAGCGAAATGCCTGCAAACGGAACGTTGTTGAGGTCACGCTGAACCTGTAGCAGCTGCCGAAGGCTGCGTTCGGCTGCGAAGCAGTCGTGGAAACAGACACCGCAATCTTTCAGATTAATCGTGGCAGCAGGATTTACGACCGCTTCGCGGCCAAACGCAGCCTTCGGCAGCTGCTACAGGTGAGTGCATTACCGACCCAACAACTTGGCCAATCCTTCATCAGCCAGACGCCGGGTCAGTTCAGCCGTGGTCATTTCAGCGCCCAGCGTGAATGCCTGACCCGCCCAGAGATTGCTGAAATCCGCTTCCTCCTTGGCCCGCAACGGCATCAGCGCACCACCCGCCAGCGGGAAGGCCGGTGCTTTGGCGCTCATCGGCCCGAGTTCGCGCATCACCCGATTGAGAATGCCGCGCGCCGGGCGCCCGGTGAAAATGTTAGTGACGGCCGTCTCACTTTCTTTGGCCGTGCGCAACGCCTTGTGATGAGACGCGCTGACCTTGGCCTCTGGCGTGAACAAGTACGCCGTGCCCACTTGCACCGCCGAAGCCCCTAACAAAAAAGCCGCCGCGACGCCTCGTGCATCGGCAATCCCGCCGGCAGCAATCACCGGCACTTTCACCGCATCGACGATCTGCGGCACCAGCGCAAAGAGGCCCACCTGGCTGCTCAGATCATCACTGAGAAACATGCCCCGATGGCCACCGGCTTCGTACCCCATGGCGATGATCGCGTCACAACCCTGCTGTTCGAGCCAGATGGCCTCTTCGACGGTGGTGGCCGAGGAAAGGATTTTCGCCCCAGTGGCTTTCACGCGATCCAGCAGGGATTTTTCCGGCAGGCCGAAGTGGAAACTCACGACTTCCGGGCGAAATTCTTCGATCACTTCGCAGGCCGCGCTATCGAACGGCGCTCGATTGGACACTGGCGTCGGCGCGTCGAAGTCCACACCAAGTTCCCGGTAGTAGGGGGCCAGCAGATTCTTCCAGTCTCGTGCGCGTTGCTCATCGGCGGCGGGAGTCTGATGGCAGAAGTAGTTGACGTTAATCGGACGCTGAGTGTGCTGGCGAATCGTTTTCAGCTCCTCGCGCAACTGATCGATGCTCAACATGGCTGCCGGCATCGAGCCCAGGCCGCCGGCATTACTGGCTGCGATAACCATGGCCGAATTTGTCGCGCCGGCCATGGGCGCCTGGATGATCGGAAGCTCAATGCCAAGCAGATCAAGAATGCGGGTGTCTGGCCATTTGCTCATTTGAAGGGTTCTCCGACGTCATAACAGGGCAGGGACGGTAGGACCGTTTTTGTATCAGCAATGACTGACATAAGGCCAGTCGAGTTTTCAGTTCGTGTGCCACTCTTGGCTTAAAGTCGAGTACGGTGAAATGTTGCTAATGTGTTATTTCAATTGCACGACAACTGAGTGATTCCATCTGGAGGCAGCAATGTTCCAAGGCATTTTGATCGACAAAGACGACAGCGGTTACCGGGCCACACTGCAAGAGATCAATGACGATCAACTGCCCGAGGGCGATGTGACAGTGCGGGTTGCGTACAGCACGCTGAACTTCAAGGATGGCCTGGCAATCACCGGCAGCAGCCCGGTGGTGCGAAAATTCCCGATGGTGCCGGGGATCGATCTGGCAGGGACTGTCGAAGTCAGCGGGCATCCGGACTACAAGGTCGGCGATCAAGTCGTACTCAATGGCTGGGGAGTTGGCGAAGGACATTGGGGCGGACTGGCGCAGAAGGCTTGCTTGAACGGCGACTGGCTGATTCCGTTACCCAAGGCATTCACCACGGCGCAAGCGATGGCCATCGGCACGGCCGGTTACACGGCGATGCTGAGCATCCTGGCGCTGGAACATAATGGCGTGACGCCCGATCAGGGCGAAGTATTGGTCACCGGCGCCAATGGCGGTGTAGGCAGTTTCGCCATCGCACTGCTGAGCAAGCTCGGCTATCGGGTGGTCGCGTCCACCGGCCGCACCTCCGAACACGATTACCTCAAGCAACTAGGCGCCAGCGAAATCATCGACCGCGCCACGCTGTCCGAGCCGGGCAAACCCTTGGCCAAGGAGCGTTGGGCGGCGGTCATCGACTCGGTCGGCAGCCACACCCTGGCCAATGCCTGTGCCAGCACCAAGGCCAACGGCACTGTCGCCGCGTGTGGCCTGGCGCAAGGCATGGACTTCCCGGCTTCAGTCGCACCGTTCATTTTGCGCGGCGTGACCCTGGCCGGGATCAACAGCGTGACTCAACCCAAAGCCAGGCGGATACTGGCCTGGAATCGTCTGGCCAAGGATCTCGACTTCACCTTGTTGCCGCTGATCAGCCACGAAATCGGCTTGAGCGAAGTGATCGAGGCTGCACCGCGATTACTCGCCGGTCAATTGCGTGGTCGGGTGGTGGTCGACGTCAATCGTTGACTTTCTCGCCGCCAATCAAACTGACAAACGACAGAGACAAGGACTATCGACCATGGATGTAAAGCAGCGTGAAGTGCGGCCCTTTAGTGTCTCGGGCCTGCAAGTGCGCACCTGCAATGCCGCAGAGCAGCAACCAGACACGGCGCGCATCGGCCCGATGTGGGAACAATTTTTCGTTGAGGGAATCTTCGACAAGATCGCCCACAAGCAGCCGGATTCCTTTATGTACGGTGTCTATTCCAACTACGAGTCCGACGCTTCGGGCCACTTCGATGTGACCGCGGGGGCGGCGGTCACCGCGCCCTCCGAGGACTTTCCGCAGGTTCAGGTGGAGGGAGGCGAATACCTGGTGTTCAGCGCCAAAGGGGCGATGCCAGATAGCGTCATTCAGACGTGGGGCCTGATCTGGGCCTACTTTAAGGACAACCCGCAGGTTTGCCGCTCGTTCGCCACAGATTTCGAGGTCTATACCAGTCCGGATTCAGTGTCGGTCTATATCGGCATTCAGGACTCAGACGGGTTTTCGCGCTCAAGCAACTGACGCTTGCGTTCCACACCCCAGCGATAACCCGAAAGGTTGCCGTCGCTGCGCACCACGCGGTGGCACGGAATCGCCACCGCCAGGTTGTTCGCGCCGCAGGCTTGAGCCACGGCGCGCATCGCTTTTGGCGCGCCGATTCGTTGAGCGATATCGGCGTAGCTGGCGGTGCAACCGGCGGGAATCTCCCGCAGGGCTTGCCAGACCCGTTCTTGAAAAGCGGTGCCACGAACATCCAGCGGCAAGTCCAGGCCCAGGGCCGGCGCTTCGATAAAACCAACCACCTTGGCGATCAGTTGCTCGAACTCTTGGTCGGCGCCAATGAGATTCGCACGTCGAAACTTGTCCTGCAGATCGCAGACCAGTTGGTGCGGATCATCGCCCAGCAGGATCGCGCAAACACCCCGTTCACTCTGCGCCACCAGAATCGCCCCCAGGGAACACTGGCCGACGGCGAAACGAATGTCGTTGTTCTGACCGGCCGCGCGGTAATCACCGGGTTTCATGCCCAATAGCTGATCGGCGGCTTCATAGAAACGGCTGTTGGAATTGAAGCCGGCGTCATACAGCGCGTCGGTCACTGAGTCTCCGTCCGCGAGGCGTTCGCGGACCCTGCGTGAACGATGAGCCGTGGCGTAACCCTTGGGCGTCAGGCCGGTCACCGCTTTGAACACCCGATGGAAGTGAAAGCTACTCAGGCCCGCAGCAGAAGCCAACTCGCTCAGAACAGGCAGATTCTCCGCGGTTTCGATCTGGCGGCATGCGGCCGCCACGGTCGCGGCATGTTGTGCGGCGACGTCGCTTTGATCTTTCGCCGCTCGTTTGCTGGGGCGATAACCCGCCGCTTGGGCCTGCTCGGCGGTGTCGAAGAATTCGACGTTCTGCGGTTTCGGCAAACGTGCCAGGCTGCTGGGACGGCAGTAAATGCCGGTGGTTTTCACCGCATACACAAACTGTCCGTCTGCCCGGGGATCACGCGCGACGACGGCGGCCCAGCGAGGATCGTTCTCGGTGGCAATCTTTGTCGAATGGCTTGTCATGGCTTCATGTCCGTTGATCCGTTTCATGCAGATTAACCAGCCGCCGGGGTCGCTGCACCCCGGGTCTTGCGGTCGAATTCGAAGGCTTCATCCAGCGGTACGAAAGGTGAAGTTGATCCGTTGCTCGCCCAGTCGCGGGTGTTGGCCGTCCTTGATCGGCAAGACCCCGTGATAACGCAAGCGATCCACGCCACCCCAGACCACGATGTCGCCATGCAGTAGCGGTACCCGTTGGCTTTTATCGCTGCGTTCGAAACCGCCGAACAGGAACATCGCCGGCAATCCCAGGGACACTGAAACAATAGGCGCTGCGTAGGAAACTTCGTCTTTGTCCTGGTGCAACGACATCTTGGCCCCGGGAACATAACGGTTGATCAGGCAGGAATCAGGCACGAAATCCGCAAACCCTGCTTCCCGCGCCGCGGCTTGTGCCAGTTCGAAAAACACCTCGGGCATTTTCGGCCAGGGTTCTCCGGTCAGCGGATCATGGCGGGTATAGCGATAACCGCTGCGGTCGGTGGTCCAGCCCAGCGCGCCGCAACTGCTCAAGGCGACCGACATGGTAAAGCCCCCGGGCGTGATCATCTGCCGAAACGGCGCAGCCGCCAAAACCGCGTCCAGTGCGGGCAGCAACCGATCCAGCCAGGGCAGGGCAAAGCCTCTGAGGACGCAGGACTGTTCGCCGATCCGATCGAGCCTAGGTTGCTGCTCGGGTTCGGCGTCGGCAAACAAGTCGAAGGTGATCGGGTTCATAGGGTCATAACGCGTCGTGAAAGATGATTCCAAGGGTATGCCGTTTTCCACTGTGCAGGCGACTCACGCCGTGGCGCAGGGTGACCCGGTAATAGCCACGAACGCCTTTGACCGGCCGTTGGTTGACGGCAAAGATCAGCGCGTCACCTTTCTTCAGGCCGATGACCTGGGGGCGCGACTGCATCCGTGGGCGCTGTTCCGTCAGTACGAACTCGCCACCGGTGAAGTCTTCGTCGGGCTCTGACAGCAGAATCGCCACTTGCAGCGGGAAGACGTGTTCGCCGTACAAGTCCTGATGCAAGCAGTTGTAGTCCTGCGGTCCATACTGCAGCAACAACGGCGTCGGGCGTTCCTGACCGGCGGCATGGCAGCGTTCGAGGAACGCTTCGTGGGTTTCAGGGAAACGGGTCGGCAGGTCCATGTGCTCGTACCAGCGATTGGCTATCGGCACCAGGCGAGGGTAGAGCGCGCTGCGCAAACGGGCAACGACATCTGGCAACGGGTATTTGAAGTATTTGTACTCGCCACGGCCAAAGCCGTGACGAGCCATGATCACTTGCGAGCGAAACGGTTCGCCACTGGCATACAGAGCGCTGATTTCATCGCACGTCTCGTGAGTTAGCAGCGACCGGATGATCGCGCAGCCATCCTGATCGAGTTGCTGTGCCAGCGCTTCCCAGTCCAGTCCATCGAGAGAACGCTCGCTCATCGCTGCGCCTCACGATCCAGCAGTTGCCGTTTACGCTCCAGCCCCCAACGGTAGCCGCCAAGGCTGCCATCCTGGCGCAGCACCCGATGGCACGGCACGATAACCGCCAGCGGGTTCGCTCCGCAGGCATTGGCCACCGCCCGAAAAGCCGTGGGTTGTCCCAATTGTCGCGCGATATCCAGATAGCTGGCGGTTCCACCCACCGGTATTTGCCGCAGGGCCTCCCAGACTCGCCGTTGAAAAGCGCTGCCTGTCAGATCCAGCGGAAAATCCAGGGTGGTGCGCGGGTCTTCGAGGTGGCGCAGGGTTTGCTCCAGCGCAGGCATCAAGCCTTCATCGCGCTGCGGTGCTTGTTGGCCGGGGAAGCGTTGCGAAAGATCGCGTTCCAGCATGGCCAGATCATCACCGATCAGCAGCGCACACAAACCCTCGGCGCTGAACGCGAGCAGCAAGACGCCAAGGCTGGAAGTGCCGCTGATGAAGCGAATCGAGGAAGTAGGCATGTTCTGACTCCTTAACCAAAGGTTGAGGTGGCCAGTCTAGGGAACGGGGTTGGAGTGAACACTCCGGCGCTTGCGGTCGAATTTTATACGGGGGAGCAGACGTCCATGTTGTCGCTCCGGATCCCGTTACAACGCTTTGCTGACGCTTATTTCGCTGATGACGTCTTCGCTCGAACCATGAATGGCGTCCAGCGCGGCCTTGGCTTCTTCTTCGGTGCCGTTTTCAAGCTGGGCAAATTCGAAGCGACGCTCACCATTGAGTTTGTATTTGATGACGTATTTGGTCGTTTGGGCCACGGTCATACCTGCTTGTCTTGGTGTTTGGGTGTCACTCAGCTCAGTTTCGTGCTGGAGCGGCGGATGATCTTGATGGTGTGAGTCAGGGTCGGTTTGCGAGTCACGCTGATCGGCCGGCGGTTGACCGTGTCGATGGTGATGTTCCAGAAACCGGTGCTCGGTGCAGTAATCCGGGCAGGGAAAGTGTCGAATGCTCCGCCATGGTAAGTGTGGCGGCCGCCATTCTTGAAGCTGCGGAAATTGGCGTCGTTCATCAAGCGGATATTGCATGTTTGGGAGCATTGAATGACGACGATATCGTCTTCGTTGAGGTGCTCGCGCTGGTGGATAAATTTCATGAGGCGCCTCCAGAAGGGCTTTTTCTACAAAATCAAAACGATAGCATGTGCGATTGGCGCAGTTTATCAGCCCGAACGGGTTATTATCCGGTCGTCGAGCTCTGCTTTGACAATTAAAAACAGTAATACGGAATTCTATGAGCGATAAACGCAGCGAGCCTCGGAGAAAAACAGGATTTGTACTGTCGGAGTGTCTTTATCGGAGGTGTTGTATGAAGTGGGGTGTGCTGTTCCTGCCTATGGCGATAGCGATGAGTGGCTGTGCGAGTGTCTCGGAAATCAATGAGACGCTGCCGACCATGAGCGTGATTTCAGGCAAGAAGCCTCATGAGTACGCGCAATGCCTGACCGAAAAACTGGCCAGCAGCCGGGGAGCCCTGCAAGTCGAGCCGCACAAGGACGGAATGCGAGTTATCGTGCCGCAGAAGTTCTCCTCGGGCCCGGCGGCAGTATTTGATATCGAAGACCGCTCCACTGGCAGCAGCATCAAGCTGCATGAGCGCATTTCCAATGTGCCGTTGCGCCCCATGGATGTACGCAATGCCGCTACGGCGTGCATTTCCGGCTGATAGACTGTCGCCCGTCAGCACCGATGCCGCCAAAAGCAGCGCTTTGGCGGCATTGTCATTTCTGGAGTCGAGCATGAAGCGAGAGCAGGTACGGGAGCGCCATGCAGAGGGTCACATCTCTGCCACCCACGTGATTCAGAATCCGGCGGATCCGGAAGAATGGATCGTGTTTTTCAAGAAAAGCGCCGGGCGCAGTTATTTTCTGGTGGATGAAAACGATGAAGTCGAATCCTTCAGTAGCCTCGATGAATTGATCGAGACGGTGCGCGGCCTCGGGATCAAGTTCGCCGAAATTCACATGTAGGGCAGGGCACCTTACTTGCAGACCACCACGACGCTGCGGTTCTTGTAGTTGCCGACGTCCACGCCCAGCGTCTTGTCGCTTTCCTTGGTCGAAGGTGTTCCGTCGGTACCGACGATCCGATAGCCGGTGCCGGCGCAAGAGGCATCGGCTTTTTCGTAGCAGGTCGCCCAGGAATTGGCTTCCCCGGAGCAGTCGATCGCCAGGCCTTGCTCGCCGTTGTTCAGGTAGGTCGTTTCCGAAGTGGCGCAGCCACTCAGGGCCAGTGCCGCGATCAGGGGCAAAAATTTATTCATGTCGTTGTCGTCGTCAGGATGAAGGGGCTGAGCCTGTGACAGCGCTGGCATCAAAAGGTTATAGCGAATGGCCACTTGTTTGCAGCCAATCACAAAAAAGCCCTGCGCGAGCAGGGCTTGGGTCGAGCCGGGTGCTTCTCAGGACTTGTCCTTGCCGCGACGCTTCGGGGCTGGGTGTTCGAGCTCCAATACGGATGCTACTTCAATCGCCGACGCCTCGGTCGGGAAAGGCCCTGCAATATTCTCGCCGCTGGCACTGTCTACCCACCACTGGCCGTCTTTCGCCTGATTGATCAGGAACCCGTTGACACTTTTTGCTTCCGACATCTATCTGCCTCGTTGACTGGTTCAATCGCGCAATGATAGCGCCAAATGCACTCAACCGGTGCTGATGGTGTAGGGTTGTGCGATTCGCGGCCGTGCAGATCTGATGGTCTGTGCTATCTATAAAGGCTGCGGAGCTATCTCGGGAACTATCCGCGAGAATATTTCTCTATGATGGCATTGGTTAGCCAGTGCGGGGCATTGTAAGGTGCACGCCGCCTGATTAGACTGCGCCGAAACTCGTACACACAGCCCTATCAAGGACTTTTATGATCAAGAAATGCTTGTTCCCAGCAGCCGGTTACGGTACTCGCTTCCTGCCAGCGACTAAAGCCATGCCCAAAGAAATGCTGCCGGTGGTAAACAAGCCACTGATCCAGTACGGCGTCGAAGAAGCACTGGACGCTGGGTTGACCGAAATTTCCATCGTTACCGGTCGCGGCAAACGCGCTCTGGAAGACCACTTCGACATCAGCTACGAGCTGGAAAACCAGATCAAAGGCACCGACAAGGAAAAATACCTGGTCGGCATCCGTAAACTGTTGGACGAGTGCTCGTTCTCCTACACTCGCCAGACCGAAATGAAAGGCCTGGGCCACGCCATTCTGACTGGCCGCCCGCTGATCGGTGACGAACCGTTCGCGGTAGTGCTGGCGGACGACTTGTGCGTCAACCTCGAAGGCGACGGCGTCCTGACCCAGATGGTCAAGCTGTACGAGCAGTATCGCTGCACCATCGTTGCGATCCAGGAAGTGGATCCGCAGGAAACCAACAAGTACGGCGTGATCGCCGGCGAACTGATCGCTGATGATTTGTACCGCGTTCGCAACATGGTCGAAAAACCAGCCCCGGAAGACGCACCGTCGAACCTGGCGATCATCGGTCGTTACATCCTGACGCCGGATATTTTCGACCTGATCAAACAAACCGAGCCAGGCAAAGGCGGCGAGATTCAAATCACCGACGCCCTGATGAAGCAGGCGAAAAACGGTTGCGTGATTGCCTACAAGTTCAAGGGCCAGCGTTTTGACTGCGGTGGCGCTGAAGGCTACATCGAAGCCACCAACTTTTGCTTCGAGAACTTCTACAAGACTGGCAAGGCCTACTAATAGCCTCTGACCCACTTGTATTGAAAAGCCACCTTCGGGTGGCTTTTTCATTTTCCGTCCCCATATCGATTGCAGCGCTTGCCCAACGGATGTCTGCGGGTATGCTTGTGGACTGCCGAGGAGATTGAAAATGGCCTACGATTTTGACCTTTATGTGATTGGCGCCGGTTCCGGCGGTGTGCGAGCTGCGCGTTTTGCTGCCGGTTTTGGCGCGAAAGTGGCGGTGGCCGAGAGCCGCTACCTGGGTGGCACTTGTGTGAATGTCGGCTGTGTGCCGAAGAAACTGCTGGTCTACGGCGCACACTTCGCCGAAGACTTCGAGCAGTCTTCGGGTTTTGGCTGGACGCCAGGTGAGGCGAAATTCGATTGGGCGACGCTGATCGCCAACAAGGATCGCGAGATCAATCGCCTGAATGGTATCTATCGCAATCTGCTGGTTAACAGCGGCGTGACCTTGCATGAGGGCCACGCCAAAATCGTTGATCCGCACCAGGTCGAGATCAACGGCGAGCGCTACACCGCCAAAAACATCCTGATTGCTACCGGTGGATGGCCACAGATTCCGGAGATTCCGGGGCATGAGCATGCAATCAGTTCCAACCAGGCGTTCTTCCTCAAAGAACTGCCCAAGCGCGTTCTGGTGGTGGGTGGTGGTTACATCGCCGTCGAATTCGCCGGGATCTTCCACGGTCTGGGCGCCGAGACCACGTTGCTTTATCGCGGTGAACTGTTCCTGCGCGGTTTCGACGGTGCGGTGCGCAAACACTTGCAGGAAGAACTGACCAGACGCGGCATGGGCCTGCAGTTCAACGCCGACATCGAACGTATCGACAAGCAGGCCGATGGCAGCCTGAAGGTGACCCTCAAGGACGGTCGTGAGCTGGAAGCGGATTGTGTGTTCTACGCCACCGGTCGGCGTCCGATGCTCGACAATCTTGGGCTGGAAAACACCAGCGTCAAACTCGACAAGAAAGGTTTCGTCGAGGTCGACGAGCAGTATCAGACTGCTGAGCCGTCGATCCTGGCGCTTGGTGATGTGATCGGTCGGGTTCAGCTGACGCCGGTGGCGTTGGCGGAAGGCATGGCTGTGGCGCGACGTTTGTTCAAGCCTGAGCAGTATCGCCCGGTCGATTACAAGATGATCCCGACCGCGGTGTTCAGCTTGCCGAACATCGGCACGGTCGGTTTCACCGAGGAAGAGGCCCGGGAGGCCGGTCACGATGTGGTGGTCTTCGAAAGCCGCTTCCGGCCCATGAAGCTGACCCTGACCGAATGCCAGGAACGCACCCTGATGAAACTGGTGGTGGACGCCAAGACCGACAAGGTTCTGGGTTGCCACATGGTCGGTCCGGAGGCTGGGGAAATTGTGCAGGGCTTGGCGATCGCCTTGAAAGCGGGTGCCACCAAGCGCGATTTCGATGAAACCATCGGCGTGCACCCGACTGCCGCCGAAGAGTTCGTCACCATGCGCACGCCGGTCGCGGGTTAATCGTCCTTTTGGGGCTCTGATGCGTCTGGCGCTGTCGCAATGACGGCCGCCAGGCGCGCGCTCTCATCGAGGCTCGCCTGAGTCTTGAGCAACTCAATTTCCAGCGCTTTGTTTATCTGCGACTGCTCATCGACGCTCTGTTTCAACGACTGACTTTCCAGCAGGGCAGCGCGCAAGCGTTCCTGGAGGAGGGTGCGTTCGCTGTCGATACGGTTTACCTGTTCCAGCAGCTGATCCTGTCGAGCGTTGGTTTGCTTGAGTTGATCCTGCAGCAGGCTCAACTCTCTCAGGGTGCCACGGTTCTCCGTTAACAAACGCTCGTTGTCGCGGTGCAGTTGCGTGATCTCATCCTGACGCACCAATGCGCTTTGCTGCGCTTGACGCAACTCCATCTGAATCTGCTGCACCTGGCTTTCGTGGCGACGTTGCTCCTGCTCACGCTGTTCTTTGACAGCGTTGCGATAATGTTCCAGGGCATCGCGAGCGTGCAGGTGCTTTTCTTCCAGTGAGCGGATCTGCTCATCCTTGTCTTGCAAGCGTAATTCGAAATCGGCCAGCGCCTGGTTCAGACCGGCGTTGCGGGTTTGCTCGGTCTGCAGCATGGCGCGGGTTTCTAGCAGGGCCTCGGACTCTTGAGTCAGTGCCAGGCTTTGAATCTCGTACTGCTGCTGCAATTGCGTGTTGGCTTGTTGGGCTTCATGCAGTTGCGTATCCAGCGCTTTCTTTTGTTGATCGAACTGCTCGCGAGCCTGATCGATGGGCTCCTGCGCCTGCTCTTTGAGTCGTTGTGCCAGCCGCGAAACCAGTCCCGCCAGCTCGTCATCAATCGGTTCCGGCGCCACTTCGGCGCGCTCGGCGCCGTCATCCAGCTCCTTCAAATAGCGATGAATCGTGGTTTTCGAGCCCGTGTTGCCCATCTCGATCCGTACCGCGTCGATGCTGGGGTTTTCGCCTCGGGCGAGAATTGCCAAACGTGCCGCTTGCACCACTGCTTTATTAACGCCGCCACGAGCCATGAGTTCTCCTACGATTTCGTACTGTGGTACATGCCACCTAAGTACACAATGTACCACGCTAACAAAAAACTTAAAATACGATGGGTATTCGTACGGGATATACTGGTATTACCCCGTGTGATGAGCCCTGTGGCGCGTTTTCACCCGCCAAAGCGGTACGTTTTAGAGAGTTGAGCCGATGACTGAGCTGGATCGTTACCTGCAAGCCGCCACCCGCGACAACACCCGTCGCAGCTACCGGGCGGCTATCGAGCATTTCGAAGTCAGTTGGGGCGGCTTCCTGCCGGCAACCAGCGACAGCGTCGCGCGTTACCTGGTCGCTCACGCGGGTGTGCTTTCGATCAATACCTTGAAGTTGCGTTTGTCAGCACTGGCGCAATGGCACAACAGTCAGGGTTTTCCTGACCCCACCAAGGCGCCAGTGGTGCGCAAGGTCTTCAAGGGCATTCGCGCGCTGCACCCGGCTCAAGAAAAACAGGCCGAGCCGTTACAGCTTCAACATCTGGAGCAAGTGATTGCCTGGTTGGAGCAAGAAGCGCAAACCGCGAAATCTGAACACGATCAACCGGCTCTGTTGCGGGCCAGGCGCGACAGGGCGTTGATCCTGTTGGGCTTCTGGCGCGGCTTTCGTAGCGATGAGTTGTGCCGGTTACAGATCGAGCACGTGCAAGCGGCTGCCGGCTCAGGCATCACGCTCTATTTGCCACGAACCAAGAGCGACCGCGAAAACCTCGGCAAGACTTACCAGACACCCGCATTGCAGCGCCTGTGCCCGGTGCAGGCGTACATCGACTGGATTACCGAAGCCGCGCTGGTCCGTGGACCGGTATTCCGGGGCATCGACCGTTGGGGCCACCTGAGCGAGGAGGGGCTGCACGCCAACAGCGTGATCCCGTTACTGCGCCAGGCCCTGGAGCGCGCCGGCATCCCGGCCGAGCACTACACCAGTCACTCCTTGCGGCGCGGCTTTGCCACCTGGGCTCATCAGAGCGGTTGGGACTTGAAGTCGTTGATGAGTTACGTGGGCTGGAAGGATATGAAGTCCGCCATGCGCTATGTTGAAGCCAGCCCGTTTCTCGGGATGACACCGCTCGCGGAAAAAACCATTGGCGCTGCTAAGTAAGTTTTCTTCTATTAATACGTACGGCTAATAGCGAAAACCAATGAGCAGCATGAGCTTTGCCAATGAGCCATCCGGCAATCGAGTCGGTAGGATTCACTCCATCAACTTCTCAACCAAACTTTTCAACCCTGACGGAGAGTCATCGATGCCTATCATCAACAGCCAAGTTAAACCGTTCAAAGCTGACGCCTTTAAAAATGGCGACTTCGTAAAAGTGTCGGACGCTGACCTGAAAGGCAAATGGTCTGTCGTGTTCTTCTACCCAGCCGACTTCACCTTCGTTTGCCCGACCGAACTGGAAGACCTGGCTGACAACTACGACGCGTTCCAGAAACTGGGCGTCGAGATCTACAGCGTTTCCACCGATACCCACTTTGCTCACGCTGCCTGGCACAACACTTCACCAGCCATCAGCAAAATCCAGTACACCATGATCGGCGACCCGACTCACGCCATCTCCCGCAACTTCGACGTACTGATCGAAGAAGCAGGTCTGGCTGACCGTGGCACCTTCGTGATCAACCCAGAAGGCCAGATCAAAATCGTCGAACTGAACGACGGCGGTGTGGGTCGTGACGCTTCCGAGCTGCTGCGCAAAATCAAGGCTGCTCAGTACGTCGCTGCTCACCCAGGCCAGGTTTGCCCAGCCAAGTGGAAAGAAGGCGAGGCCACTCTGGCTCCGTCTCTGGACCTGGTCGGCAAGATCTAAGTCTGTGGATCGCATCATCAGGGCGGATTTCCGCACCTAAGTAAGCTGCAACCGCCCAATAAAAACGCCCGGGCGAGATTCGCTCGGGCGTTTTTTTATGTCTACGTTAAAAGGAAATCGCCCGTATGTTGGACGCCAATCTTAAAGCCCAGTTGAAGTCATACCTGGAACGGGTCACCCAGCCGATCGAGATCGTTGCATCCCTCGACGACGGTGCGAAATCCCAGGAAATGCTCGCATTACTCAAAGACGTTGCCAGTCTTTCTACCCAAATTACCTTGCTCGACAACGGTGACGATGCACGTAAACCATCGTTCTCGATCAACCGCCCGGGTGCCGATATCAGCCTGCGTTTCGCCGGCATCCCGATGGGCCACGAATTTACTTCGCTGGTGCTGGCCTTGCTGCAAGTCGGCGGTCACCCTTCGAAGGCCAGTGTTGAAGTGATCGAACAGATCCGTTCGCTCAAAGGCGAGTTCAACTTCGAGACTTACTTCTCGCTGTCCTGCCAGAACTGCCCGGACGTGGTCCAGGCATTGAACCTGATGGCCGTGCTTAACCCGAACATCCGCCACGTCGCCATTGACGGCGCGCTGTTCCAGGCCGAAGTCGATGACCGTCAGATCATGGCCGTGCCAAGTATTTACCTGAACGGCGTGAATTTCGGTCAGGGTCGCATGGGCCTGGAAGAGATCCTCGCCAAGATCGACACCAGCGGCATCGAGCGTCAAGCCGAGAAGATCAGCGCCAAAGAAGCTTTTGACGTATTGGTCGTCGGCGGTGGCCCGGCCGGTGCTTCGGCCGCGATCTACGCTGCCCGTAAAGGCATTCGTACCGGTGTGGCGGCTGAACGTTTTGGTGGGCAGGTGCTCGACACCATGGCCATCGAGAACTTCATCTCCGTGCAGGAAACCGAAGGGCCGAAACTGGCTGTGGCACTGGAAGAACACGTCAAACAGTACGACGTCGACATCATGAACCTGCAACGCGCCGACAGGTTGGTGCCGGGCAAGAACGGCGAGTTGCACGAAGTCCACTTCGCCAGCGGCGCGACCCTGAAAGCCAAGACCGTAATCCTGGCGACCGGTGCGCGGTGGCGTGAAATGAACGTCCCGGGCGAGCAGCAATACCGCAACAAAGGCGTGGCGTACTGCCCGCACTGCGACGGTCCGCTGTTCAAAGGCAAGCGCGTGGCGGTGATTGGCGGCGGTAACTCCGGCGTCGAAGCGGCCATCGACCTGGCGGGCATCGTGTCCCACGTAACACTGCTGGAGTTCGACGTGCAGCTGCGCGCCGATGCGGTCTTGCAGCGCAAGTTGCACAGCCTGCCGAACGTCACTGTCATCACCAGTGCGCAAACCACTGAAGTATTGGGCGACGGTCAGAAGGTCAACGGCCTGCGCTACAAGGATCGTCAGTCGGACGAGTTGCGTACCGTCGAGCTGGAAGGGATCTTCGTGCAGATCGGTTTGCTGCCCAACACCGATTGGCTCAAAGGCACCATCGAGCTGTCGCCTCGCGGTGAGATCATCGTCGATGCCCGCGGTGAGACTTCAATGCCGGGCGTATTCGCTGCCGGTGACGTGACCACCGTGCCGTACAAGCAGATCGTGATTGCGGTGGGCGAGGGCGCCAAGGCTTCCTTGAGCGCATTCGATCACCTGATCCGGACCTCGGCTCCGGCATAAAACCCGACGCTGAAAACACAAAAACCCCATGAGCGATCATGGGGTTTTTTGTGCATCACACATTCCAGTGTGGGAGCGGGCTTACATCGGTGCCGGTTGAATGATCTCAACCCAGTACGCATCCGGGTCTTTGATGAACGCCAGGCTCTTCATGCGGCCGTCATTCAGGCGTTTCTGGAAATCGCAGCCCAGCGCTTCGAAGCGCTCGCACGCAGCGACGATATCCGGCACCGAGATGCAGATGTGGCCAAAACCGCGCGGGTCGGTGTTGCCGTTGTGGTAAGCGAAATCCGCGTCGTTCTCGGTGCCGTGGTTGTGGGTCAGTTCGAGAATGCCGGGGATCGACTTCATCCATTCAGTGCGGGCAGCAGCGTCGGCCGGGATCTGGTCTTTATCGACCAGCGCCAGAAAGTACAGGCTGAACTCGGCTTCCGGGAAGTCGCGTTTTTCCACCAGCGAGAAACCCAAAATGCGCGTGTAGAAATCCAGGGACTTGGTGATGTCCTTGACCCGCAGCATGGTGTGGTTGAAGACGAACTTCTGGGTGGCGGTGTCAGGTTGGGCGGTCACGCCTGGGAAGGTGTTCAATTCGTGCAGGCTCATGGGCCCTCCGGAAAATAAGTGGGGCTAACGAATGGCGACAATGATACGCAAGGGTTCGGACATCACCAAACCCAAAGCGTCGGCTCTTGCCTGACAGACGGGCGAGGCTCAGACTTTACGGTTCAATCCGTGAGTGCTCATTGCAATGATTCGTTTCTGTAAATCGATGTTCGTCCTGATCGGCGTGCTTTCAGGTGTTAACAGCGCTCTCGCAGACGAGCCAGTCATTACCTGGCCGATCGGCTGGGAAGTCGAAGCTGTCCCGCAAGATGACGCCAACACCCACGTTTCCCGTCAGCGCGCGGTGAAAAACGATCAAGGCGGCACGCCGGTAATGGTGATGGAGTTGACCATGACTCAGGTGGAAAGTGGTCATCAGGTGAATCTGCAAGGCGTATTGCTGGAGATGCGCAAGTCGGTGCAGAAGGACTTCTTTCAAGGCGGTTATCAAAGTGTCTGCAACAAGATTCACCCGACGACGTTGAGCCGCTTATCAGCGCTGGAAACTACCTGCACGATCACGCAGAACGGAAGGCATGTGCTCTCTCAAACATTGGTTGCCGCCGTGGATGCCGATAAGGCCTATGTTCTTTCCTACGCGGGGCAGGCAGAGGTTTATAAGGCAAGTCAGGATGAAATAGAGGCAGCTCGTAACAGCTTGAAACTTTAGTTAAAGATTTCAATGGCTGCCGGTTTCAGGGCATTCGGAAATTTTTAGATACCAAAGGGATTAAGCACAAAGTTATTCGACAAGTAGCGAGTTGATCGACGCCAATCGTTGCATTTAGAAGGCGTCCATGAAAAAGCCCTGCATTGGCAGGGCTTTTTTGTCACCGCGAGTGCTTAGCCACGCAGCCAGGAATCAACGGTAGCTGCACCGTATTGTTCCTTCCAGGCTTTCAGGCCGCGGTGGTTGCCACCCTTGGTTTCAATCAGTTCACCGGTGTGCGGGTTCTGATAAACCTTGACCACGCGAGCGCGGCGGGTTTTAGGCGTTGCTTGTTGCAGACCGGATTTTGCCGGGTTCGGATCGAGTATGGCGATGATGTCGCGCAGGCTCTTGCCGTAGGTTTTCATCAGCCCCTGGAGCTTTTCTTCGAATTCGATTTCTTTCTTGAGCCCGGCATCATTCTTCAGGGTTTCCAGCTGCTTGAGCTGCTCTTGAAGGGCCTTTTCAGCTGCACGAAATTCAGCGAGTCTGGACAATATCTTTACTCCAATAGTGTGTTTGGCTGATACCAACCGCAAACAAAGCTATAAGCCAAGGGCCTTGTAGCGACTCGGTGATAATGGCTCACCTGCCAATCTAGCGCAGGCAAGAAAAATTGTAGTAGTTAATTGGCCAAGAGTAAATCCTGTCTTTTTCTTCATGTAACAACAGTAGTCTTTTGATTCAAATAGGTGCGCCACCTCCTTGTCTTGCCGCTTAGCGCCGCTAGTTAATGGTGACTTAATGCGTTAATGAAGTCCGCGCCGGGCATCGGCCGGCCGAACAGATAACCTTGCAAGAAGTTCACGCCGTGGGCGGTCAGATAATCACTTTGCTCCGTGGTTTCCACGCCTTCGGCGACGATGCCCAGATCGAGCTTGGCCGAGAGTTCGATGATGGTGTCCAGGATATGCCGTGAGAGGGCGTCAACACCGATCATGGCGACAAAACTCTGGTCGATTTTCAGAAAGTCCACATTGAACTGACGCAGGTAACCCAGGCTTGAGTGACCGGTGCCGAAGTCATCGATCGCGATCATCACGCCCAGCGCGTGAAGCTGCTCGAACAGTTGGTGGGTGATGGCCGTGGGTTCGATGAGTTCGCGCTCGGTGAGTTCCAGCACCAGGCTGACGGCACCCGGCTCGAAGGCCGCGAGGAATTGACGGCAATCCTCGACCAGTTCCAGGTCCTTGCAGTGGCTGGCGGTAATGTTGATGCCGATGTGAAAAACGCCCTCGAAGGAGGGTGAAACAGGCGCCAACAATTCGGCGGTCTGCTGCATCAGCGAGCGGGTCATCGGCACGATCAGCCCGGAGTGTTCGGCAAGCGGAATGAACAGCTCCGGGCGCACCAGACCTTCCTTTGGATGATTCCAGCGCATCAGCACCTCGGCGCCGGACCACTTCTTGTTGTCGCCATGCACCACAGGCTGAAAGTATGGAATGAACTCCGCAGCATCCAGGGCGCGCCGCATTTCATTGCTCGGTGATGACGAACGTTTTTGGACAAAGTGCCCGATCAATCCGGAAATCACACCGAAGAAGATCAGCAAGCTGAACAGCGGCGGATACTCACTGCTCATGAAGCGCCAGGTTTCACCTTCAGGAAATCCGGCCTCCACCGAAAAGTCGTAACGCGAGGACGCCAATCTGGTTTGTGCCACCGCAAAGGCAGGCAGGGCACCGTCATGGAATTTGCCATCGGCGGACAACCAATGGGGGCCGACTTGCAATAGCAGCAATGTCTTGCGGCCAATCAGCCGCAGTACGTTGCTCAGGTGATACCCGTCCAGGGTGCTCATCGCGCCCTGTTTTTCTTTGCTGAGCCGATACACAAGCAATGCGGTATCAGGCGTGACGGGGTTGCCTTTCATCAGCAATAACGCGCCTTTGCTGTAGTCGCCGGAAACGATCGTTTCCTGAACGTCACCGAACAAAGAGCTGCAGTAAATGGTGTTGTCCCACACCAGATTGGTCGAGCGCACGAACGGCCGGCGGGTGACCTGTTCGCGCAAGGCCAGTTTGACGTCGTTGCAGTTTTGGCCGGCCAGCGGCAGCAGTTCCTGAGCGGCTTGGGCGGTGTTGTCGAGCATCAATTCGAATTGGCGAGTGGCTTCTTCGGCCGTCTGTTCAGTACTTTGCTTGAGCGTACGCTCAGCTTGCATATAAAGAATGGCGAGTCCCAACAACACCGGGAGTAATCCGCTCAGTAGCGTCACAGCCATCCTGATACCGCGTTTGCGGCGGGTTTTGGCGTTCAGTGGCATTTGCGAAACCTGTAACGATGAAATAGGGCTCTCAAATGCTGGCAGGACGGGTCGCCTTCCAAAAAGAGTTCAGGTAGAAGGCCATGATAGTTGGCCCTCGGCGTGTGTGCCGCTCAACGGTCATTCAGGCGCTCGGCCAGTTTGATAAAAGCCAGCGCCGCAGGGGATGACTGGCGCTGGTCGAGTACCGCCAGACCCACCTGGCGTGTGACCGGTGGCGACAGCGGTTTTTTCACGTAGCGACTGTCGCGATCATCGGGCAATGAGCCTTCGGCGACGACCGTCAGCGCATCGCCTCGGCCAACGGTGTCCAGCGTACTCAGTAGTTGCGAGCAGCGATAACGGATGTTCGGTGTCAGCCGGGCGGCACTGAACATCCGCGACACCAGTTCCGACGAGCCGGCCTCAGTCAACACAAACGGGTCGTTGCACAAATCGCTCAGGGTCAGGCTGTCGCGACGGGCCAGCGGATGATCGACGGGCAGCAGCGCGACCATTTGGTCTTCGATCAGCGCAAAGGTGTCGAACCGCTCCTCGGGCAACACCACGAAACCGACATCGATACGCCGCTCCTCAAGCCACTGGATCACCTGCCGGTCCGGGCCTTCGTCTATATGGACCTCGATGCCCGGATGAGCCGCACGGTAGTGCTGCAGGATCAGTGGCAGCAGTTTGATCGATGAGGTCGGGCCAAACGAGCCGATGCGCAACGTGCCGCGTTTCATCCCGCGGGCATCGGCCGCTTCCTGGCGCAAGGTGTTGGCCAGGCCCAGCATCGCCCGGGCGCGCAGCAAAAGCTGTTGGCCGATGTCGCTGAGTTCGACCCGGGACTGATGCCGGCGCAGCAGCTCGACGCCCAATTCCTGTTCCAGCGACTTGAGGGCGTGAGAGACCGCGGATTGGGAAATCCCCAAGCGATTGGCTGCCGCCGTAAAACCGTGAAGCTCGGCGACCAGAGAAAAAATCTCCAACTGGGTAAGGGTCATGAGTATTTACTCATTTTACGATGAGAAAGTATTAGTCGAATGATACGTCATCTCCCCCGATTTCTCGTTCTGGAAACCTATGACGACCTATGAGCAGAGCCTGTCCAACCCTTCGGACGTGCCGGTTTATCTGAAACTGGCTGCCGTCACCATGATCTGGGGCGGCACCTTTGTCGCCGGGCGGTTTCTGGCCGAGAGCCTCAGCCCCTTGTTTGCCGCCAGTCTGCGGTTCTTGCTGGCCAGCGTGGCGTTGCTGTTGTTTCTGCTACTGGCCCGCGTGCCTCTCGCAAGGCCTAGCCCCAGGCAATGGCTGCAATTGGCGCTGCTGGGCTTTTTCGGGATCTTTTTCTACAACCTGTGCTTCTTTTATGGCCTTCACTACATCAATGCCTCACGGGCGTCATTGATCGTGGCGTTGAACCCGGCCGTGATCGGGCTGGCGTCATGGCTGTTGTTCAAGGAGCGCTTGAGTCGAGCAAAGGTTTTCGGGATCGCGATCTGCATTGCCGGGGCGAGCCTGGTGATCGTCAGCCGCAACCCGCAGTTGTTGGCCGGCAACGCCGACGCGTGGATCGGCGATCTGTTGATTTTCGGCTGTGTGCTCGGTTGGGGCGTTTATTCGCTGTTCTCCAAAGACCTGAATCAAACCCTGGGCCCGCTGCAAACGGTGACGTACTCGATTCTGCTGGGCACGCTGATGCTGTGGGTGACCAGTGCTGTTCGCGGTGAGTTGAGTGTTGCTGCACTCACCAGCCTCGGACCAACGCAATGGTTGAGCCTGATGTACCTGGGCGTATTGGGTTCGGCGCTGGCCTATATCGGCTATTACGACGGCATTCGCAAAATCGGCGTAACGCGTTCAGGCGTGTTCATTGCCCTCAACCCGCTGACCGCGGTGATCCTTGGTGCGCTGTTGTTAGGCGAGCAGTTGACCCAGGCGATGTGCCTGGGAGGAGGGCTGATCCTCGCGGGGATTTTCCTGTGCAACAAACCCCTTGCGCGAGCAGGGAAAAAGGGGATTTGATACAGAAGGCGGACAAACCTATTTACGCTGTGTAGAATCGGGTTACGCATATAAGAATAATCGTCTTCTGGCAGCAGAAGCCTCGCCCGCAATAGCCTTGGGTCGACAATGAAGAGTTTTGGGTTTCAATTGATCTACGGTGACTTCCTCGCCCGCAGCGTGCGGGGCATCTCCTGCGCGCCACCCGCCGGTCTCAGCATTGCTAGCAACTAACGATCCGTTAATTGACAAGAAAATGATGAGGCGCCAACCATGGCAGATTTATACGAAAACCCAATGGGCCTGATGGGCTTTGAATTCATCGAGTTCGCATCGCCAACTCCGAACACCCTGGAGCCGATCTTCGAGATCATGGGCTTCACCAAGGTCGCGACCCACCGTTCCAAAGACGTGCACCTGTATCGCCAGGGCCAGATCAACCTGATCCTCAACAATGAACCGCACAGCGTTGCTTCGTACTTCGCGGCCGAGCACGGTCCGTCGGTGTGCGGCATGGCGTTCCGCGTCAAGAATGCCCAGCAGGCGTTTGCCCGGGCTCAGGAACTGGGCGCTCAGCCGATTCACATCGAAACCGGCCCGATGGAACTGAACCTGCCAGCGATCAAAGGCATCGGCGGCGCGCCGCTGTACCTGATCGACCGTTTCGGCGAAGGCAGTTCGATCTACGACATCGACTTCGTATTCATCGAAGGCGTTGACCGCAATCCGGTCGGGGCTGGCCTGAAGATCATCGACCACCTGACCCACAACGTGTATCGCGGTCGCATGGCCTACTGGGCCAACTTCTACGAGAAGCTGTTCAACTTCCGCGAGATCCGTTACTTCGACATCAAGGGCGAATACACCGGTCTGACCTCCAAGGCCATGACCGCCCCGGACGGCATGATCAAAATCCCGCTGAACGAAGAGTCGTCCAAGGGCGCCGGGCAGATCGAAGAGTTCCTGATGCAGTTCAACGGCGAGGGCATCCAGCACGTTGCCTTCCTCAGCGATGACCTGATCAAGACCTGGGATCACCTGAAAAGCATCGGCATGCGCTTTATGACCGCGCCGCCGGAAACCTATTACGAAATGCTTGAAGGTCGTTTGCCGAACCACGGTGAGCCGGTTGATCAACTGCAATCGCGCGGCATTCTGCTGGACGGTTCGTCCGAGTCGGGCGACAAGCGTCTGCTGCTGCAGATCTTCTCGGAAACCCTGATGGGCCCGGTGTTCTTCGAATTCATCCAGCGTAAAGGCGACGATGGTTTCGGCGAAGGCAACTTCAAGGCGCTGTTCGAATCCATTGAACGCGACCAGGTTCGTCGTGGTGTGCTTTCCACTGACTAAGCCGTTTCAGATGTAAAAAAAGCCCGGTCAGCAGCAATGCTGGCCGGGCTTTTTCGTGTCGGTCCTTACATCGATTTTCGTCGATGCCGGACCAGATGTTTGAACCCTTCAAACACCAGAACCACCACCGCCAACCAAATCGGGATGTAGGTCAGCCACTCACCGGGCTTGATGCTTTCCCCCAGCAGCAGCGCGACGCCGAGCAACAGCACCGGTTCGACGTAACTCAACAACCCGAACAGGCTGAACGGCAGCAGTCGGCTGGCGATGATGTAAACCACCAGCGCCGATGCGCTGATGACGCCGAGCAACGGGATCAGCAGCGACAGCCACGGGTGCTGATCGAACACGGCGAAACCCTGTTCACCGCCCTGAACGAACCAGAACGCCACGGGCAACATCAACGCCATGTCCATCCACAAACCGCCGAGGTTGTCGGTCGCCAGTCGCTTGCGCAGGATGAAGTAGAGCGGATAACCGATGACGACCAGCAAGGTCGCCCAGGAAAAACCGCCGACCTGATACAACTCGTTGAGCACGCCGAGGGACGCAAAAAACACTGCCACCTTTTGCAGGTAAGACAGTCGCTCGCCATAGGCAAACCGCCCGGTCAGCACCATGGACAGCGGCAACAGGAAGTAACCCAGGGACACGTCGAGGCTATAGCCGTTGAGCGGCGCCCACATGAACAACCAGAGCTGAAGGCCAAGCAGCGTCGCGGAAACGATCAGGCCGGCGAGCAATTTTGGTTGGCCAACCAGCCGCCGAAAAAGGGCGGCCACAAGTTTCCACTCACCGGAGACCACCATGAACACGGTCATGCATGGCAGGGTCAGCAGCATGCGCCAGCCGAAGATTTCTACGCCGCTCAAAGGCGTGAGCAACGAAGTGTAGTAATACATGACGGCAAACAGCACCGAGGCTGAAACCGATAGAGCGATACCTTTAGACAAACTGTCCTCGCGAAGTTGAACGTGAAACGGGCGCAGAGGATACGTGGTTCGGCCGGAGAATGTGTCGCCAGATAAAAGATCGCAGCCTTCGGCAGCTCCTACCGGGGTGCACCGATCCAGGCAGGAGCTGGCGAAGCCTGCGATCTTTTGCTGTTAGCGCGGTTTACGCCCTGACACAAAGTGGCTCACATCATTAAACCCCGGTGTCGACGCGTGCCCAGGCACAACCAGCGAGTCAATAAACGCCTCATCCTCAGCCGTAATCTTCACCGCCTGCGCCTTGGTGTAGGCATCCCATTGTTCTTCGGTTCGCGGCCCAACGATGGCCGAAGTCACGGCGCTGTTGTTCAGCACCCAGGCGATGGCGAATTCCACGATGCCCACGCCGCGACCCTGGGTGTACTGCTGGATCTGCTGAGCAATGCGCAGGGATTCGACGCGCCATTCGGTTTCCAGAATGCGTTTATCTGCGCGGCCGGCGCGGCTGTTGGCGTCCGGTTTCACGTCCGGTGCGTATTTACCGCTGAGCACACCACGCGCCAGCGGACTGTAAGGCACCACGCCCAGGCCGTAGTTTTGCGCGGCGGTGATCTGCTCGGTTTCCGCCTGACGGTTGACGATGTTGTACAACGGCTGACTGATCACCGGCCGGTCGACGCCCAGTTGATCGGCCACACGAATCACCTCGGCGATGCGCCAGCCTCGGTAGTTCGACAAGCCCCAATAGCGAATCTTGCCCTGGCGGATCAAATCGCCGATGGCCGACACCGTGACTTCCAGCGGCGTGTTGTGGTCTTCGCGGTGCAGGTAATAGATGTCGAGATAGTCGGTGCCCAAACGCGTCAGGCTGGCATCGATGCCATTGAACAGGTGCTTGCGGCTCAGACCGCTGCGGTTCGGCACACCGTCCACCGGACCGAAACCGACCTTGGTCGCCAGCACCCATTCGTGGCGGTTACCGGCAATCGCTTCGCCGACGATCTCTTCGGAGCGGCCGTTGGTGTAAACGTCCGCGGTGTCGATGAAATTGATGCCCTGGTCCCAGGCCTTGTCGATGATCCGCAAGGAATCTTCGGTGCTGGTCTGTTCGCCAAACATCATGGTGCCCAGGGTCAGGGTGGAAACCTGTAAACCCGAATGACCCAGCGTGCGATAGCTCATGACGAAATCCTTTTACCGGTGGGAGAAAGGCTCAATCAAATACCAGAATGGTGGGGCGGGGCAAACGGAAATATCGAACACCCGGTGCCGATCGTTCCCACGAGAGCGTGGGAACGATCTATGCGTTAAACCCGCAACGTCCGCGTCATACGCAACGCCAACAAACTCCCGCAAACAATCACGCCCGCCAGCAGGTAAAGCGCGGCATCGGTCGACCCGGTGCTGTCCTTGACCCAACCCACCAGATACGGACTCAAGAACCCGGCCATCTGCCCCATGGAGTTGATCAACGCCAAACCACCCGCCGCAGCGCCCGCGCTGAGCAGCGCAGTTGGCACCGGCCAGAACATCGGCAGGCCGGTGAGGGCGCCCATGGTGGCGATGGTCAGACCGAGGATGGCAATGGCCGGCGTAGTCGCAAAGTTCACCGCGATCAGCAAACCGACCGCACCCATGAGCATCGGCACCACCAAGTGCCAGCGGCGTTCTTTGCGCAGGTCCGCCGAGCGGCCGACCATCAACATGAACAGCGCGGCCAGCAGGTATGGAATCGCACTGAGCCAACCAATCACCAGGTTATCGCTGAAGCCCAGGTTTTTGATGATCGACGGCAGCCAGAAGTTGATCGCGTAGACGCCGCTCTGGATGCAGAAATAGATCAGGCCGAAGGCCCAGATCGCCGGGTTCTTGAACACGGCCAGCAGCGAGTCGGTGGTGGTTTTCGGTTTGTTGGCCAGGTCTTCGGCGTGGTCGGCTTCCAGCACCGAGCGCTCGAACGGCGTGAGCCATTTGGCATTGGCGTAACTGTCGCTCAACAGGAAGTAGGCGAGGGCGCCGAGGATCACGGTCGGAATGCCTTGCAGCAAGAACATCCACTGCCAGCCGGCCAAACCCGCTTGGCCTGCGCCAAAGTGATTGAGAATCCAGCCGGAAAACGGGCTGCCGAGCAGGCCGGACACCGGTATCGCCGACATGAACAACGCCATGATGCGGCCACGGCGGAAGGTCGGGAACCATTGCGAAAGGTAGAGCACCACGCCCGGGAAGAACCCGGCTTCGGCCGCGCCGGTGAACAGGCGCAAGGTGTAGAACTCGGTCGGGGTGGTGACGAACAGCAAACAGGTCGAGAGCGAGCCCCAGACGATCATCATCAGCGCGATCCAGCGGCGCGGGCCGAATTTGGTCAGGGCCAGGTTGCTGGGTACGCCGCACAACACGTAACCGATAAAGAAAATCCCGGCCCCGAGGCCGTACACGGTTTCGCTGAATTTCAGTGCGTCGAGCATCTGCAGCTTGGCAAATCCAACGTTCACCCGGTCGAGGTAGTTGAACAGGTAGCAGATGAAAATGAAGGGAATCAAACGCAGGGTAATGCGTTTGTAGACGGCGTTTTTCTCGTCAACGATGGCCTGGGTAGCGGCGGCGCTCTGTGACATGGCGGGCTCTCTCTTTATTATGATTTTTTGCGATGCAAAGGGTAACGTTGACCGCCCAGTGAGTCTCGGCCACCGCTTGGGTCATTGTCTTTGTGCCTGAGCACAGGGTTTGCAACCAAGGCCTGTGCGGGTGAACAATCCGCTCCATCACGCTTTCAAGGATCACCGCTATGTTCGAACTCGATCACGACCTGGCCCAGGACATCGTCGACCGGGCGATGGCCATCCTGCCGTACAACGTTAACGTCATGGACAGCCAGGGCCTGATTCTCGGCAGCGGCGAACCGGAGCGCGTCAACACCCGTCATGAAGGCGCGCAACTGGTGCTGGCCAACGGGCGAGTGGTGGAGATCGACGCCCAAACGGCGATTCATTTGAAAGGTGTGCAGCCGGGCATCAACTTGCCGTTGTTGCTCGATCAGCGCTTGATTGGCGTGCTGGGCATCACCGGTGAACCCGAGCAATTGCGCACCTACGCCGAACTGGTGCGGATGACCGCCGAGATGCTGGTCGGCCAGCGCAATCAGCAGGCCGAACAGCAATGGCGGCGCCAGCGTTGCGACGATCTGCTGGCGTTGCTGCTCAGCGAGGCCGGGGATTCGCCGCGGTTGATCGACGAAGCACAACAACTGGGGCTCAAGCCGCAGATGACGCGAGTGCCGTACCTGTTCGAGTTAGGGATGGAACACGGTCCGGGGCAAACCGTCGAGGCGCTCAGCGCCTGGTTGACCTCACGCTACCCGGACAGTTGGTGCGTGAGTTCGGCCAAGTCCTCGTTGCTCTGGTGCCGACCGGCGGCGCAGGCGATCGAGAATGACCGGTTGCTGGAAAAACTCGACGGGCTCGGCTGGAACATTTTGCGCATTGCCGTGGGTGGGCAAGCCGATGGGCTGTCCGGGCTACGTCGTTGCTATCGACGTGTCGGTGATTTGCTGGCTTATGGGCGAGATGTGTTGCCGAACTCCCGTTTGCTGACGCTCAACCGTTATCGGTTGCCGGTGATGCTCTGGCGGCACCGCAACGACGACGCGCTGGACGAGTTGCTCAAGCCGCTGCGCAAAGTCATCGCCAAGGATGGCAACGGCCAACTGCTGGCGACTTTGCGCAGCTGGTGCGATCACGACGGGCAGAGCCAGGCGTGTGCCGATGCATTGGGCATCCATCGCAACAGTTTGCGCTACCGGATGGAGCGGATTGCCGAACTCAGCGGTGTTGATCCGCTAAGGCTGGACGGAATGCTCGCGCTTTACCTCGGCGTCCAACTCCTCCCCCAAACCGACCCCCCAAACGCCAACCCGTAGCAGCTGCCGAGCAGCGCGAGGCTGCGTTCGGCTGCGCAGCAGTCGTGAAATCATGCGCCGCGGAGCATCAGGTAAACCTTGCTTTTAGAATTGACGACTGCTGCGCAGCCGAACGCAGCCTCGCGCTGCTCGGCAGCTGCTACAAGGAATGTGTAGGGACAGATAGGTTTTGTGGAAATGAACAATAATCGTCATGGCCGCTTGTGCAGCGGACCGGCGTTATTGTTCTTGCCTGCTGGCAGCATGGAACGCATTGGAACTGGAGAACTCGCATGAAAATCGTCATCGCCCCCGATTCGTTCAAGGACAGCCTGAGTGCTCAGGGTGTGGCTGATGCCATTGCTCTGGGGTTGGCGCAGGTTTGGCCCGATGCGCTCCTGGTCAAATGCCCGATGGCTGACGGCGGGGAGGGGACCGTCGAGTCGATTCTGGCGGCGTGTGAGGGCGAACTGCGCCGAACCCCTGTTCGTGGGCCGCTCGGTGCAACGGTTGAGGCCGTTTGGGGCTGGCTGCCCCAGAGCCACACCGCGATCATCGAAATGGCCGAGGCCAGCGGCCTGCAACTGGTTCCGCCGGGCAAGCGTGATGCCTGCATCAGCAGCACGTTCGGCACCGGCGAGTTGATCCGCGCGGCGCTCGATGCCGGGGCGCAACGGGTGATTCTGGCGATTGGCGGCAGCGCCACCAATGACGGCGGGGCGGGTGCGATGCAAGCCTTGGGCGTCAAACTGCTGGACGCCCAGGGCCAAATACTGGCACCGGGCGGCTTGGCCCTCGCGCAACTAGCGCGAATCGACATGAGTGAAATCGACCCGCGCCTGGCCGAGGTGCAATTCGACATCGCCGCCGACGTCAATAATCCACTGTGCGGCCCTCACGGTGCCTCAGCGATTTTCGGCCCGCAAAAAGGCGCATCACCCGAGCAAGTCCAGCAACTGGATCGCGCGCTCGGGCACTTTGCCGAACGGTGCGCTCAGGTCCTGAACAAAGACGTTCGTGACGAACCGGGCAGCGGTGCGGCAGGCGGCCTGGGGTTCGCCGCCAAGGCGTTTTTGGGGGCGCAGTTCAAGGCCGGGGTCGAAGTGGTCGCCGAACTGGTCGGCCTGGACGATGCGGTCAAGGGCGCCGACCTGGTGATCACCGGCGAAGGCCGTTTCGATGCCCAGACCCTGCGTGGCAAGACGCCGTTTGGTGTGGCGCGTATTGCTCGCCAGCACGGCGTGCCGGTGATTGTCCTCGCCGGAACACTGGGTGAGGGTTATCAGGCGCTGTACGAACATGGCATCGATGCCGCGTTTGCCTTGGCCAGTGGACCGATGACGCTGGAGCAGGCATGTGCCGAGGCGCCGCGGTTGTTGCGGGAGCGGGCGAGTGATGTGGCGCGGGTCTGGCGGGTGGCCGCTCGCAAAGCCTGAAGCCGTACGATCACCTGTAGCAGCTGCCGAGCCTGCGAGGCTGCGTTCGGCTGCGCAGCAGTCGTAAATCCGGCAACCGGTTTTTCCTGGCACACCGCGCCGCATGACTTCACGACTGCTTCGCAGTCGAACGCAGTCTCGCAGGCTCGGCAGCTGCTACATAGAGCTAGAGTGTTTCATGGTTGAAGCACTCGTAATCCGGTGAAATATTTTTCTCCAATCCCCCGCATGAATCCTCATCCCCAGCCGATACAGCCAATAGGCCCACACAAACCTATTCCAACAGTGGCGCCAACCTGAAAGCGCGTGCGCCACCGCCCGCCATTCAGTGATCACGCAAGGATGCTCGTAGCCCCATCACCCGAGAATCATCCTATGTCACTGCGTAATCTGAATATCGCGCCTCGAGCGTTCCTGGGTTTTGCTTTCATTGCCTTGCTCGTCATCGTGCTGGGTGTGTTTGCCGTGAACCGCATGACAACCATTCACCAAGCCTCCATCGACATGGAAACCACGCAGCTGCCCAGCGTCGGGTTTCTCGGTAACCTGACGGAAAACGTCCTGCGTCTGCGCATTCTCTCTTTCCGGGTGCTGGTCAACCGTGATCCGGCCGCGTTGCAGGAAGCCCAGACGCGTATCGGCGTGCTGGTCGACAAGGTTCGCAGCGCACAATCGAGTTATGCCGCGTTGTCGGCCACCCCGGAAGAAGCCGCGCTGTACAAGACGTTCACGGCAACGCTGGACAGCTACCTGCAAGCCCAGAACCAGATGCTGGAGCTGTCGCGGCAGAACAAGCTCGATGAGATTCGCACGCTGATCAACACCCGGATCAAGGAAGGTACGGACCAGATGGGCGAGCAGCTGAACAAACTGGTGGCGCTCAATAATTCCGATGCGAAAGCCGCCTCGGCCGCAGCGGGCGAGCAGTATCGCAGCGCGATTACCGGCATCATTGTGGTAGCGGTGATTGCGGCGCTGATGACCGTGCTGCTGGCCTGGCTGCTGACCCGCAGCATCGTCACGCCGCTGAACCGTGCGTTGCTGGCGGCGCAAACCATTGCGGGCGGCAACCTGACCAACGTCATCGAGGACGACGGCAAGGACGAACCGGCCCGTTTGCTCGGTGCCTTGTCCGCGATGCAGGCCAGTCTGCGCAAAACCATCGAACAGATCGCCGGTTCCGCCACCCAACTGGGTGCCGCCGCTGAAGAACTCAGCACGGTCACCCAAGAAGCGTCCCGCGGTCTGCAACAGCAGACCAACGAAATCGAACAGGCCGCCACTGCGGTCAACGAAATGACCGCTGCCGTGGAAGAAGTCGCGCGCAACGCAGTGTCGACATCCGAAGCCTCGAACCAGTCGACCCAAGCCGCCCGCGAAGGTCGCGACCGTGTGGTGGAAACCGTCGGCGCGATCCAGACCATGACCCACGATGTGCAAAACACCTCGGTGATGATCGAAGGCCTGGCCGCTCAGGGGCGCGACATCGGCAAGGTGCTGGACGTGATCCGCGCCATCGCCGAACAGACCAATCTGCTGGCGCTGAACGCCGCGATCGAAGCCGCCCGTGCCGGTGAAGCCGGGCGCGGGTTTGCGGTGGTGGCGGACGAGGTCCGGGCGTTGGCCCATCGCACGGCGCAATCGACCCAGGAAATCGAAAAAATGGTCGCCGGCATTCAGAACGGCACTGGCCACGCGGTCTCCTCAATGCAGCAAAGCAATCAACGCACCCAAAGCACCCTGGAAATGGCCCGTGCCGCCGGTGTGGCGCTGGAGCAGATCACTCAGTCGATCCAATTGATCAACGAGCGCAACCTGGTGATCGCCAGCGCGTCCGAAGAGCAGGCCCAGGTGTCCCGCGAAGTTGACCGCAACCTGGTGAACATCCGCGACCTGGCCACCCAGTCCGCCGCTGGCGCCAACCAGACCAGCGCCGCCACTCACGAACTGTCGCGCCTGGCCGTGGATTTAAATGCCATGGTGGCGCGTTTCGTGATTTGAGATAGGGTTGTGGCTTGGAACCCGCGCGACTGGAGAATTACATGCGCTATTCAGCCCTGACCAAACGAATCGCCGGTGACGGCGCAGCAGCCTGGCAGATTCATGACCGAGCACTGGAATTACTTGAGCAGGGCGTTGATGTGCTGCTGCTATCGATCGGCGATCCCGACTTCGATACGCCGCAGCCCATCGTTCAGGCGTGCATCGATAGCTTGTTGGCCGGTGACACCCACTACCCGTCAGTACGTGGCAGTCGGGGGTTGCGCGACAGCATTGCCAACCGCCATCGACGTCGCAGTGGTCAAGCAGTGGATGCCGATCATGTGATCGTGCTGCCGGGTGCGCAATGTGCGGTGTATTCGGTCGCGCAATGCCTGCTCGACCCGGGCGATGAAGTGATCGTCGCCGAGCCGATGTACGTGACCTATGAAGGCGTGTTCGGTGCCTGCGCCGCCAAAGTGGTGCCGGTGGCGGTGCGCCCCGAGAACGGCTTTCGGGTCGATCCGGCGGATGTCGCGGCACTGATCACACCCAAGACCCGCGCCATTTTGCTCAACAGTCCGAACAATCCTTCCGGCGCCAGTTTGCCGCTGATGGTCTGGCAGGAACTGGCATCGCTGTGTGTTCGTCACGACCTGTGGCTGATTAGCGATGAGGTTTACAGCGATCTGTTGTACGAAGGCGAGCACATCAGCCCGGCCAGTCTGCCGGGCATGGCCGAGCGCACGGCGACCATCAATAGCCTGTCCAAATCCCACGCCATGAGCGGTTGGCGTGTGGGCTGGGTGATCGGGCCGAAACCTTTGGCCGAACATTTGGTGCACCTGTCGTTGTGCATGCTGTTTGGCATTCCGGATTTCATTCAGAACGCCGCGCAATTGGCGCTGGATGAGGATCTGCCTGAAGTGGCGTTGATGCGCGAGGAGTATCGCCAGCGTCGCGACCTGGTGTGCGCGAGCCTGAGGGATTGCCCGGGCATCCGGCCGATCCGGCCTGATGGCGGGATGTTCGTGATGATCGATGTACGCCAGACCGGGTTGTGTGCCCAGAGTTTTGCCGAGCGGCTGCTGGAAGGTTATGGCGTGTCGGTGCTGGCGGGTGAAGCGTTCGGCCCGAGTGCGGCGGGGCATATTCGACTGGGGTTGGTGGTGGATCAGCTGAAGCTGGCGGATGCGTGCCAGCGGATAGCGTTGTGTGCGGCGGACCTTCTGGAGGCGCGCCGGGCCTGATCGAACCCGATCGTTCCCACGCTCTGCGTGGGAATGCCTCTAGGGACGCTCCGCGTCCCATGTGACGCAGAGCGTCACGGGCTGCATTCCCACGCGGAGCGTGGGAACGATCGTCTACTCAGGATTTCCACGCCTGCGTATTCACCAGATTCGCCGGCCGCTCACCCGCCAGCGCCGCCAGCAGATTGTCCACCGCACAGGCGGCCATCGCCTCCCGCGTCTCATGCGTCGCCGAGCCAATGTGCGGCGTCGCCACCACGTTGTTCAGCTGCAACAGTGGCGAGTCAGTGTTCAGCGGTTCGCGTTCGAACACATCCAGCCCCGCAGCGCGAATCTGCCCGTCACGCAAGGCCTGAATCAGCGCCGCTTCGTCCACCACCTTGCCCCGTGAAATGTTGATGAAGATGGTTTCGGGGCGCATCAGGGCGAATTGCTCTGCGCCGATCAGCCCTTCGGTTTCAGCGGTCAGCGGCAATGTCAGGCAAACGAAATCCGCCTGCTGCAACAGCTCCGGCAGGCTGCGGTATTGCGCGTCGAATCGCTGTTCCACCGCCGGTTTCGGCGAGTGGCTGTGGTAGATAACCGGCATCCCAAACCCGAAATGCCCACGCTGGGCCAAGGCCTCACCGATCCGCCCCATGCCAATGATGCCCAGGGTTTTACCGTGCACATCGGTACCGAATTGCGCGGGACCGACATTGCGGTTCCACTGGCCGGCGCGAACCATGTTCGCCAGTTCCACCACGCGCCGGGCGGTTGCCAGGATCAGCGCGAAACCGGTGTCGGCCGTGGTTTCGGTGAGTACGTCCGGGGTGTTGCTGAGCAGGATCCGCCGTTCGGTCAGGTAGTCGATGTCGTAGTTGTCGACCCCCACGGAGACGCTGGCGATGGCTTCCAGGTCAGGTGCCAGATCCAATAATCCGGCATCCAGTTTCAGACTCGCACCGAGTAACCCGTGGGCGCGGGGCAGGGCCTCGCGCAGCGAAGCCAGGCCGTCGGCGTTGAGGTTGTCGATCAGCGTCACCTCGGTCTGCTCGTGAAGGCGAGCCATCAGCAGCGGCGAGAGTTTCTTGTACAGCACAACCTGCTTTTTCATCGTCATCATCTCAACTTCAATTCAGGAATGAGCAGCCGTCGACCGTTGCACAACGGCCTTGGCCACGACCCGGTCACTGGCACCGGGCTTGAGGAAAATCGTCAGCACCACCGAGAGCATCAACGCGCCGCTCATCAACAGATAAGAAGCACCCGGCGAGCCGGTGGAGCTGTTCAGGTAACCGACCAGATACGAACCGCCAAACGAACCGAGCGCGCCCATGCTGTTGATCAGCGCCATGGCGCCACCCGCGACGTTGGCCGGCAGGATTTCCGGGACGATGGCGAAAAACGGTCCGTAAGGTGCGTACATGCAGGCACCCGCGATCACCAACAAGGTGTAGGACCACCAGAAGTGTTCAGCGCCCAGAGCGTAGGAACCGTAGAACGCAATCGAGGCGATCAGCAGCGGCGGCCAGACAAAGCGTTTGCGCTTTTGCAATTTGTCCGAGCCCCAGGACACCAGCAACATGCCGATCACCGCCGCCAGATACGGCAGCGAGGAGAGCCAGCCGGCCTCGATCATGTCCATCTGCGCGCCGGCCTTGAGGATCGACGGCAGCCACAGTACGAAGCCGTAAACGCCAATGCTCCAGCAAAAAAACTGCAGGGCCAGGATGATCACTTTCGGTGAGCGGAAGGCTTCGGCGTAGTTCTTCACCGCTTTGATACCGACCTGTTCGGCCGCCAGGGCGCTTTGCAGATCCTGCTTCTCTTGATCGCTCAGCCACTTGGCTTGAGCGGGACGGTCATCGGCCAGGCGCCACCAGATAAATGCCCAGAGCACCGCTGGCAGACCTTCGATGATGAACATCCAGCGCCAGCTGAAATGCTGCACCAGATAGCCCGACACCACCGACATCCAGAGCATGGTCACCGGGTTGCCGAGGATCAGGAAGGTGTTGGCGCGCGAGCGTTCGGCACGGGTGAACCAGTGGCACAGGTACACCAGCATCGCCGGCATCACTGCGGCTTCGACCACGCCGAGCATGAAGCGAATGACGATCAGCCAATAGGCGTTGGAGACGATCCCGGTCAACGTGGCCAGTCCACCCCAGAGAATCAGGCTGACGAAAATCAGCTTCTTGACGCTGTGCTTCTGGGCGTAGATCGCGCCCGGCACCTGGAAGAAGAAGTAGCCAAGGAAGAACAGTGCGCCGAGCATCGACGACAGGCCCGGAGTGATCATCAGGTCGGCGGCCATCCCGGAGGCGGCAGCGAACCCGTAGTTGGCGCGGTCCAGGTACGCCAGGCTGTAGGTGATGAACACGATCGGCATGATGTACCACCAGCGGCGGGCGGCGAGTGTTGCGGTTTTCATAGTGGTGCTCCCGAGCTTGTTGTTTTTGTCGCAGCAGGTAACGGTATTCGTAGATCGTTCCCACGCTCTGCGTGGGAATGCCTCTAGGGACGCTCCGCGTCCCCTGTGACGCGGAGCGTCACGGGCTGCATTCCCACGCAGGAGCGTGGGAACGATCAATTAAGGGCGGTGGCAGTTCTTCCCGGGTTGGCAACCCCTCCATATCCCCACGGCTCTGCACCGCGCGGCTGCCAATCCAGTTGGCACGCTTTACGGCGTCGGCAAAGCTGTGGTTTTCCAGCAGGGCGCTGATCATGCCGACGGCAAATCCATCGCCGGCACCGACGGTGTCGACCACCGTTTCCACCGGCACGCCCGCCACGAAACCCTGGTCCAGATGCGTGCGGTAATACGCACCGTGCGGGCCCAGTTTGATCGCCACGGCTTCAGCGCCCTGGTCGAGGTAAAACGCCGCGATGTCGGCCGGGTCTTCAAAACCGGTCAACAAGCGGCCTTCACTCAACCCCGGCAGCACCCAATGGGCGAGGGCGGCGAGTCGGTTGATCTCGGTAATCATCTGTTGTTCGCTGGCCCACAAGCTCGGGCGCAGGTTCGGGTCGAAGGACACGCTACGCCCGGCATCGCGCATGCGGGTCATCAACTCGAAAGACATTTCCCGGGCCGTTTCGGACAGCGCCGGGGGAATGCCGGTGGCGTGCAAGTGTCGGGCGTTCAGTAATTCAGGCGCGATCGACTGCCGCGACAGATGACTCGCCGCCGACCCACGGCGGAAGTACTCGACCACCGGATCGCTGCCATCGTCGGTGCGTGACTTGAGTTGAAAACCGGTGGGGTGTGCGGTGTCTATGGCGACGTTACTGCAATCCAGACCTTCTTTTTCCAGGGTGTCGATCACGAACCGTCCCAGCGAATCAGCGCCCACCCGGCTCAACCAGGCCACATTAAAACCCAACCGTGACAAGCCAATGGCGACATTGCTGTCAGCCCCGGCAATACGCTTGTGGAAGTGGCCGACGTCGGCCAAATCACCGTTCTGCTCGGCGACGAACATCGCCATGGTTTCGCCGAACGACAGGATATCGATCTCAGACATGAGCGCTCTCCAAACGGGTTTGACCGAGGCGGGCGAGGGTGGCGACATGCTCGGTGGTCAACTGCACCAGGTCGTCGCCTTGCAGCGGATATTCCGCCGCCCGCATTACGCCTTGGGCCATGTGCCGCAGCAGTTGTTCCCACAGATGCAGGTCACCGGCGGTCGGCGGTATGGCGACCAGTTTGCCGTCGGCCCGACGCGACACGGCTTTGCAGTGCACATAGCCGACGTGGCGACCGAGCAACCGCGCGGCGCTGGCGGCGGACTGGTCTTGCCAATGCCAGTTGCCGATGTCGAAGGTCATTTTGACCGGCAGGTTGTGTTGCTCGACGTCAGCGAAAAATCGTTGGAAGGGCTCGATGCGACCGCCGTGCAGGGTCTGGTCGTTTTCCACCAGCAACTGCACCGCACTTTTGCCCAGTACGCGGGCCAAGGTCTGGAGGTCGCTGTTGTCGGTGAAATAACCCAGGGACACTTTCAGCCATTTGGCACCGAATGCCTGGGCGCGCTGTAACGCAGAGATCAGTTCGGGATTGGGTTTGGACTGGCCGGCCAGCCACAATTCCATCGGTGAGGAATACACGCTTTCGAGGCCTTGGGCCTGAGTGGCATCGGCCAGTTGGGCGGGGTCTTCGACGGTCAGCAGTTCTTCGCGCCATTCGATGCGCGTGGCGCCCGCGGCGGCCAACACGTCGATAAACGATCCCTGGCCGCGTTGGCGAACAAGGTCGGCGCCGTAGCTCGACAGGCTGATGGAAACGGGTGGTTTATTCATTGTTGTATACCTCTGAAACCGGTTTCATTTTTGTTCAAAAAAATAGGGCTGCTGACTTATGTGGCGATTTTCGTCGACCCACGCACAATCAACCGCGCCGAAAAATCCAGGGTCCGCACCGGCCCGTCATCACCGCGCAAACGCTTGAGCAAACACTCGAACGCGCTGGCACCAATTTCGGCCGTCGGCTGGGCGAGGGCGGTGATCCCGCTGCCCACCAGCGGGTACCAATCCAGATCATCGAGGGCGATCAGGCCGACGTCCTCGAACAGGTTGCACTTCAGTTCACGCAACGAATGGGTGCTGGCCAACGCGGCGATGCCGTTGGCACAGAACAGCGCTTTCGGGCCGGGGCCGGGTGTTTCGAGGAAGGTTTTCAGTTTGGCGGTCAGTTCACTACCGGTTTCGACGAGGGTGCTGCGCAGGGTCGGACGTTGTTCGATCTGCGCCTTGAAGCTGCTGACCCGCTCAATCCGCGAACTGGTGCCATCAAACGGTTCGGAGACCATCAGCACATCGCGATAGCCGCGCTCCTGCAAATGGGTGAGGGCCATTTCAACGGCGGCAGGATTGTCCAGCCCGACCAGATCGCTCTCGAGCTGCTCGACCTTGCGATCCACCAGCACCAGCGGCATTTCCCGATGCAGTTCACGTAATTCGTCGCGGTGATGACCGAGGGTGTTCACGATCAAGCCTTCGATGTTGTAGGAGCGCAGCAGGGCCAGGTGCTGGCGTTCCTGCTCGTCATCGCGGTCGGTGTTGCACACCACCAGGCTGTAGCCGTGCTGACGGCAGGCGGTTTCC
Source organism: Pseudomonas lyxosi (assembly GCF_047758685.1). NCBI lineage: Bacteria > Pseudomonadati > Pseudomonadota > Gammaproteobacteria > Pseudomonadales > Pseudomonadaceae > Pseudomonas > Pseudomonas lyxosi. The sequence continues at coordinate 5,067,395 of NZ_CP180481.1, read as the reverse complement.
ACCCCGTGCATCACGGCAATCGAATAAGGGTTACGGATATCGGCGACCAGCATGCCGATCAGGCGGGTTCGCCCACGTTTCAGACCGCGGGCCATCTGGTTCGGGCGATAGCCGAGTTCGGCGATTGCCTGCTCGATGCGCAGGGCGATGGCATCGGAGAGCAGGGCGCGGTCATCGCCGATGAAGCGCGAGACGCTGGCTTTGGATACACCGGCGTGTTCGGCGACGTCGAGCATGGTGACGCGGCTGCGTTGGGCGGCGGAGAAGTCGTTCACGGCATGGACTCTTGTTATTGGTGGTGTTTCCTGAAACCGGTTTCATAGAACACCACCTTGCCGTATTACGTCAAGTGAAGGAAGCCCCATAGGAAACGTTAAAACAGCGGTGTATCCGACGAGCGGTAGCAAAACCTGTCATATATGACAGTTGGCGAAACGTTAGCGCTAGCGCTTAATTTCTCCATGCAATGTTTTACGAGTCTTCGATGTATTTGCACGAGAGTCAGACCGGAGTTGATTTATGACAAGTTCACAATCGCCATCATCAGAACTCAGCTCTATTGGTATTCTGGCTGATCCTCTGGTTGTCAATGGTGTGGATAAAAACGATCCGGACGGACATGTACCTCTGGAGCTACTATTAAAAGGCACGCTCATTATTATTCCGCTTTGGGCGGATCCCGGAATCAACGATCAACTGGTGGTGACTTGGCTGCAAGGTAACTTCCAGACCATCATCTTCGATGATGTGCTTCGCGCGAGGATAAACGACCCGTATATTGAAGTGCCGTTATCACCACAACAAATGTCTATGGATGGAATTGCATTTGTCCAATACCGGGTCTGGAAACGCGGCGGTGGTAATTCGGATGATTCTCCCCTTCGTAAACTGACCATCGATCACACACCCTTGCTGGTGATGAAAGAGCCAAAGTTTCCTCATGCAACGCTATGGGGGTATCTCAATAACAACACCGTGCCGCCATTAACCCAAGGGGTCATTGTGTTTGTTCCGCCCGGTAGAAATATTGCTCTTGTTGATGATGTTAATGAAGTGCACTGGACGGGATATTCCAGTCTCAATGGCAGTGGCAATCCAGTGCAAGGCACTGAGGGTGTTTGGTCAAAGCAATTAAATTCGAATGATATTGAAAGAGGCTATTCGCAGACGATTCCATTCGAAAAATACGTGAGACCATTGATTGATAATGACTCGGCAGTTGTTGTTTGTCGCCTGTTCAGAGGCAGTCGCCTGATTGCTGAATCCAAGAAAGGATTAGTAAAGATCGATAGGGTAACCCCTGGAGAAAATGGGCCGTATGGCTTAGGCGTAAGTTCATTTGGTATACAAGGAGTTTCAAAAATGAAATATGAAATGTTGCCTCCTATACTTCGGTTGATGTCAGCGCGCTCCGGAGTGCTTTCGGTCGATGCGTCTGTCGACAAACTGGCAGATGACTCTATTCCAGTCAGCGTTCTGGATTCGGGAACGATAATTTTCAAGGCGAATAATTTTGCTGATCCACAAGATGGCGACGAAATTGATGTTCATTTCAAGGTCGTGGGCGGCACGGATACAGTAGCTGGGACGTTTAGGCTGGGAGCAGCAGCAGGACGCCAATACCCGGTTGAACTTGAAGTGGATGCAAGTCTGTTTCCAGAACAGCCAACGCCTGCTGCGCCAACCCGCTATGAAGTTCGCTATGAGCTTTTTAAAGGGGGTGGTGGTAACGCCGATGACTCGAACGTCATCGAGTTTGTCATCGACCGTACAGCCCCGTTCGAAGTCAAAACCCCCGCACGTCGAAAAAACAAACCAACCCCAGCCGTGACCATTTCCAATCCGCCTGCAGCGCCGGGACGTATTGTAGATGAGGCATGGATGACAGCTAACCCGAAACTGCTTTGCATCGTGCCCGTCGCTTACCCATTGCGGCGACTTGATGATGAACTTCGGTATTTTCTGAGTTCCGGAACTACCGTCGTTGAGGTTTTCAAAGGTGCGATTCCCACAACAGGTGCGTTTGAGGTTGACACCGCCGAGCTACGCAAACTGCCAAATCTGACACGGGTTTCTCACTCGTACGAATGGCAGGATTTGCCTGGCAACCTGAGCTTGCGCTCTGATGCTGCACCTGTTTTTGATCTTCGGCTTGCACAGGACCCTGTTTTGCTCCCCCCGCAAGTACCCAAGACCGATCCAGACCAGAGCATTCCTCTTTATCTGGATGACTTTGTAGCCGGCGCTCCTCCGGTTCTAGCGGTGGTCAGACAACCACTGCATGGTATCGCAACGGATGAAATCACACTGATCGTCGAAGATGCTGCTGATCCGACGGTGTTCGTTGAGTTCGGTCCGCTTCCGCTCGGTACCGCAGATTTAAACTTCACCCTTGATTACGCCAAACTTGCAACGCTGTTTGCCACTGCCACTGATCCTAAAGAAGTAAAAATTTGGTACGAGCATGTTCGGGCTGGGAAAATAGTGGATGCCCCGGGTATTTTTATTTATCTGGACTTTGTGCACGCCGGCCCGACAAACCCTGATTTACCTGACCTGATCAACCCTGATCTGGACCTGGTAACGGTGACTGGCGCTTCCAATACGGATAACACCATTCTACCGGGTGATCGAGACAAGCCTGGCAAGATCAAAGTCCCCGCATGGTTTGGTCTGCCGGCCATTGTGGGTGGTGAACACATCGAATTTTACATCGACGGTAAGATCGCCGGCGAATTCAAGCCCTTTGGAGGTGAGACCGAATTTGAGGCGGGTGTTGAGGCCGCTTTTCTTGAGGCGCTGCCAACTGGCACAGTAGAGGCTTACTGGACGATCAAGTTCGCGGGCAGCGATAAAAACATAATTAAGTCCAGACTACAGAGCGTAGTGGTCAACGCCAGAAAGATCCCGCTAAAAGATCCGACCATCCGGGTCCGCAGTCGTGATGAAATCGCTTGCTATGCAATGGATAATGCCACGACCAACTGGACGTTGGCGGTAACCATCCCCAAAGATCCAGTAAATTTGCCAACAGGCAAAAATATCACTGTTTACTTTGCTGGCGTGACCGATATTACTGGGGCAACCGAAGTTCCGGGAACTCGCGACTCGCAGCCTTACACCATCAAGGCGGCCGGTACACCTGATATTGCCCAGGTGGGTACTGCTGCGAAGTTCAAATTAAACCAACCAGTACAAGGTGCAGTAGCATTCGGCAAGTATTGGTACGAAACAGATATTGGTGGTGTTCAGACCTCGGACCCGGTGGTCAAGTCGTTTGACATCATTAATACCAGTTTCGATTACTGCGATCGATTGCCTGCACCTCCTGCGCCGTAACAAAAGCAAGGGTCGAATCTGTCAGGGGAGAGTTATCTCCCTTGGCAGATGTCGTTATGTGTCGCAGCGACATTAGCGAATTAACGCACAACAGCGCTCGGATTTTCCGCTTTGCATGCAGGATTATTCCTACATTCAGGGCGGGGGTCGGTAACTATTCTGTCGGACGCTTTCTGGGAGGGATCTTTATATCCTGTCGGAAAAATCATTTTTGCGGTGTCGTTTTTTGTCAGGTAAACACAATGTCTCGTATTTCGTGTTTGGTTCGCGGTGGCACAGCCGCTGGTTTACTCAGTTCCGTAGTTTTAGTTTCTTCCAACGCTTTCGCTGCAATACTTCCACCCGGTGACAGCGCCACAGTCAACAATGCATCTCCCCTTGAGAACTGGGGTGTTTCCAATGGCGGAACGCTTACTATCGAGGGGGGGAAGGCTCTTACAATCAGCGCACAACGTGCAAATGTCGTTTTCAATGGTGGCCAGAGCCTTCGCATAGATGCCAATACCTCGGCCTTGAATCTCTCGGGGGCTACAGTCGACAGCGCTGCCGGAAGGGGGGCAATTCAGCTGATCGATAGTTCTGCCACTATCGACTTCAGCACGATCACCAGCACCAACAGTTTTGGGCTTTTGTTAGGACGCAACATCAACACCCCAGCCTCATCAAGCGCCACGGTCACCGGTGGAAGTGTAATCACCGGCGCTCCAGGCGGCGTCAATGCCGTTGGTTTTGCGGTGTTGAACCTCGAAAACTCAACCGTTCGCGGCACAAGTGCCACCAGCTACGGCGTGCAATTGGGCGGCGCAACGCTATCGGCGACGGACAGCACGATTACTGGTGGGAAGGATGGCCTGCAAATCATTACCGACAATACCGGTGCCAACGCCAGCACGGTAACACTCAACAATACCCGCGTGACGGGCGGAACGGGGTCGGCAATCGTTCTGGGTTCGTCCGGGGCCCCCGGCACAGTCGCCAACATCAATGTCCTCGGCAGCACTGAACTGATGGGTGGCAATGGCACGCTGTTGCAGGCGACTAATCGCTCCGCGGCCAACCTTACCGTCGACGCCAGTGCCTTGAGCGGTAATGTGATTGTCGACACCGGCAGTACCGTCGCGCTGTCGATGCAAAACGCCGCGTCCATCGAAGGCAATCTTCAAAACGTTACGCGGGTAAATCTCGACTCCCACAGCGTATTGAACGGCAATGTGCTGGCCGTTGCAGGCACTGGTGCCACGGTCAATCTGAACAACGGTTCTGCGATCAATGGCAATGTCGAAAATGTCGCCAGCCTGTCGCTGAACAATGCGAGCAGCATGACCGGGGACGTCAACACGGGTACCGATGGCAGCTCGCGGGTAAATCTCGACACCGGCAGCGTATTGAACGGCAATGTGCTGGCCGTTGCAGGCACTGGTGCCACGGTCGACCTGAACAACGGCTCTGCGATCAACGGCAATGTCGAAAATGTCGCCAGTCTGTCGCTGAACAATGCGAGCAGCATGACCGGGGACGTCAACACGGGTACCGATGGCAGCTCGCGGGTAAATCTCGACTCCCGCAGCGTATTGAACGGCAATGTGCTGGCCGTTGCAGGCACTGGTGCCACGGTCGACCTGAACAACGGCTCTGCGATCAACGGCAATGTTGAAAATGTCGCCAGTTTGTCGCTGAACAACGCGAGCCGCATGACCGGGGACGTCAACACGGGTACCAACGGCAGCTCGCGGGTAAATCTCGACACCGGCAGCGTATTGAACGGCAATGTGCTGGCCGTTGCAGGCACTGGTGCCACGGTCGACCTGAACAAAGGCTCTGTGATCAACGGCAATGTCGAAAATGTCGCCAGTCTGTCGCTGAACAATGCGAGCCGCATGACCGGGGACGTCAACACGGGTACCAATGGCAGCTCGCGGGTAAATCTCGACACCGGCAGCGTATTGAACGGCAATGTGCTGGCCGTTGCAGGCACTGGTGCCACGGTCGACCTGAACAACGGCTCTGCGATCAACGGCAATGTCGAAAATGTCGCCAGTCTGGCGCTGAACAATGCGAGCAGCATGAGCGGGGACGTCAACACGGAGACCAATGGCATCGTGCTGCTGGATAACAGTTCGGTACTGACCGGCCAGATCAACAATTCCGGCAACCTCAATATCAACAACGCAGCGCAGTGGGTGATGACCGGTGACAGTAACGTGCAACGTCTTGCCCTGAATGACGGCGTGGTTCGCATGGGTTCCAACGAGCAGTTCCAGCAACTGAACGTGGGTGATCTTTCCGGTAAGGGTACGTTTGTGATGGGCAGCGATCTGGGCAACGGTGACACCGATTTCCTGAACGTCACCGGCAATGCGAGCGGGCAACATCAACTGCAGATCAGCGCTACCGGTACGACACCTGTCACGTCTGAAGCGGTGAAGGTCGGTACTATCGCCGCTGGCGACGCGAGCTTCTCGCTGGGCGGTCGTGAAACCGTGGACGCAGGTACGTTTGTGTACCGATTGGCCAGGGAAGGTCAGGGTTTGTACCTGAATCCAGATAAGGAAACGGTCAGTACCTCTAGTAATACTGCGTTGGCCCTGGCCGGGAGTGCGCGCAGTGTTCTGAATGCTGAAGGGGCCATGCTTAGCGACCAATTGGGAGACCGGAGCCTGAGCGTCCGACCGGAAGCATCGATGCGCTCGATGAACGACAGCTCGGTGAAAAACCTCAGCAACAGTGTCTGGGTTCGCACTTATGGCAACCAGTACAACGTTGGTAACGCCTATGGTGATGGCTACACCCAGAATCAGACCGGAATTACTGGTGGTGCCGACACAACAGTGGATCTTGTTGGCAGGTCGTGGGTGCTGGGCGGATTTGTCGGAACAAGCCATACCAAAATGGATCTCAAATACGGCTCCAGCGCCACCGTCGACAGCCTGAATGCCGGTGTTTACGGCAGCACGTTCGATGTTGAAAGCGGTGTATTCGTCAATGTCATGGCCAAGATCAACCAGTTCGATAACAAGGCCAAGGTCACCATGAGTGATGGCACCCGGGCCAAGGGTGATTACAGGGCCTTGGGCGCCAGTGGGTCGGTGGCCGTAGGCAAGCACATCCGTCTCAAGGATGATTATTTTGTCGAGCCTCAAGTACAGGTCTCGACGGGGGTCATCCAAAGCGAGCGCTACAGGCTCGACAATGGTCTCGAAGTCAAAGCCGATACCATGCGTTCCTTTCAAGGCAAGGTGGGTGTCCGTGGTGGGCGTGTCATCACCCTCGACAACGGCAGCCTTCTAGAGCCGAGCCTGTCCACCGCGGTCAATCATGAGTTTGTGAAAACCAACGAGGTCAAGATCAACGACGACAGCTTCGATGATGATCGCGCCAGCAGCTCTATCGAATATGGCGCCGGCTTGAAGTGGACACCGGCGCAACGCAACTGGCAGGTTTCCGGCCAGGTGGGTGGCAGCAAAGGAACAACGGTCAGTCAGGATTGGAGCGGTAGCTTGAGGCTGAGTTACTTCTTCTAATTGAGAAAATGCCCCGAGTGTTTCGGGGCATTTTTGTACCTGTTGTGCTGACACAGTACGTCAAGTCAACGTGAGCCAGGCAGAACCCAGTAGCAGCAGTGCCATTACCTGATTAAAACGCTGGATGGCTTTTGCCGAGCCAAACCATCTGGTTGCTCCCTTTCCCAGCAATGCCCAAACACCCAGACACGGCAGCGAGACCAGGAAAAACGCCAGCGACAGGCAGACAATTTGAAGCTGATGATTATCGCCGGATCCGGCAAATACACCGACCACGGCAAATGCCATCATCCAGGTCTTGGGATTGACCAGTTGTAAGCCAGCGGCCGCCCATAATCCAAACCTTTGCTTGTGTCCTTCATCAACATCGAAGGTCGTGACCGGTGTATGGAATATTTGCCAGGCCAAGTAACTAAGCCAGGCGATCCCGCTCCATTGCATCAGCGATTGCACCCGTGGTAGTCCGGCAAGCGATTGACCAACACCGCTGCCTACTAACAACACAATCAATGCCGCACTGGCACAGGCGCCAAAAATGATCGGCAATGCGGCTTTGAAACCGTACCTCGCGCTCTTGCTCAGCACCAGTATGTTTGTCGGCCCCGGCGTAATGGAGGCGACGAAAGCGAACAGCAAAAATGGCAGCAGCGTGGGAAAGGTGGACAACATGGCAGCGGACTCCGTGAATGATCTCAGGAGCCGATCCTCACAAAGTCCGGGTCATGCGTCTGGAAGATTTGAGCAGCGCTTGCGATACAGTGCTGGCGTCAAACCATAAGCCCGGACAAACCAGCGGCCCAGGTGACTCTGATCGGCAAACCCCAGCTCCATCGCCACCGTCGCCGGTTGCTCGCCACGGGCCAGCATTCGCCGGGCGGTGGCCAGACGCAATTGCACGAGGTAGGCGTGGGGTGCCATACCATAAGCGGCCTTGAAGGCGCGGGTCAGGCGGAAGCGATCAACGCCCGTTGCGGCGGCCAGTTGGTCGAGGCCGATATCGTATTGAGCGTTGGCGTGCAGGTATTCCCGAGCCTTCTGCGCCACCAGCGGCAGGCGCGGATCCTCGCCATAGCGGGCGCGCCAGTGCAGGTGACTGGTCAGGCGTTCGAGCAAACCGTCGAGGGCGGTCTGGCGGACGATTTTCAGTTCGCCGTGATGCAGGGTTTGAAACGCCAGGCTGGTGGCGTGGGCGAGTCGCGAGTCGCTGGCCAGGGTGTTGGCGAAACTCAATTGACTGTTGTCGGGGGCATTTTCGAAGACTGCACTGAGTTCACGTTTCAGCCACTGCGGGTCGAGGTACAGCATGCGGTAGGTGAAACCGTCTTCGGTTGGCGCTTCACCGTCGTGGATGTCACCCGGCTCGAGCAGAAACACCTTGCCCGGCGTGCTTTGGTGCTTTGCCCGCCGACAGTGAAACTGCTGAACCCCTTGTTCGGTGACGCCCACCAGATAGCTGTCATGCCAGTGCGGGTCATAGGCATGGCCTTCGAAATGCGCGCGCAGGGTCTCGATGCCGGTGTCGGCGTCCTGGGCCAGGTCGATCCAGTTGTGAGTCGTCATGCTGCACCTGTGAGACGGATAGCCGACTTATTTAACGCCCGCGCCGAGCGTGATGACTAGAACGTTTGTGCAGGGATCAGTTGAACAGTCCCGCCGCGATGTTGATCGAGAAACCGAGAATGGCCGTGTTGAACAGAAAGCCGATCAGCGACTGCGCCAGGACAATCTTGCGCAAATCACGCGTCGCCACGCCAACATCGGACGTCTGGACCGCCGCACTGATGGTGAACGAGAAGTACAGGAAGTCCCAGTAATTGGGCGTTGTCAGACCTTCAGCAAAACGCAGTGCCGGGTCTTTGCCGCCCCAGGTGTAGAACAGGCGGGCGTAGTGCACGCTGAAAATCACCCCGATCAGCAGCCATGAACCGATCACGGTCAATGCAGTAAAGCCGTAGTGCAACAGCTTGCGGGTCGTTTCCAGGTCCCTGCTGCCGGCCAGTTCAAAGGCGATGGTCGCCAGGCTCGCCACCGCGGCGATGCATACAACAAACAGCACCAGCCCGGCGTTTTCGTCTTCGACCTCGGCGATGCGCTTCACATCCGGAGCTTTGGAGCGCGCGGTGAGCCAGAGCATCAGGACCAGGTAAGTCCAGACCCCGGCGTTCCAGCCGAAGAGGATTTTGCTGATGATCGAGTCGGCTGGAGTCAGAATGCCCACGGCAATGCCAAGCGCGGCGGCGGAGGAGAGGCGAGGGTGGGTGCGGGCGAGGAAGGGCATGTGAACTCGATACGTCAGGGCTTTGCAAACACCTTAGCCCAGCGCAGTTCGTTGTGACCACAGTCCTGAAGCCGAACATGATCGTTCCCACGCTCTGCGTGGGAATGCAGCCCGTGACGCTCCGCGTCACCTGCTGCTAGGGGACGCAGAGCGTCCCTTGAGGCATTCCCACGCAGAGCGTGGGAACGATCTTCATCCGTGGCGTTTTTTTACCAGTTTCATCACCACCACAAAAAACACCGGCACAAACACCACCGCCAGCGTGGCGGTGATCATCCCGCCAATTACCCCGGTGCCGATGGCTTGCTGGCTCGCCGAACTGGCACCGGTGGCAATCGCCAGCGGCACCACGCCGAGAATGAACGCCATCGACGTCATCACAATCGGCCGCAGTCGCAGGCGTGCGGCTTGCAGGGTGGCGTCGATCAGGTCATGGCCTTCGTCGTACAGGCTCTTGGCGAATTCGATGATCAGGATCGCGTTCTTCGCCGACAGCCCGATGATGGTGATCAGCCCGACCTTGAAGAACACGTCGTTGGGCATTCCGCGAAAAGTCACGGCCAGTACCGCGCCGAGCACGCCGAGCGGCACCACCAGCAGCACCGAAGTCGGAATCGACCAGCTCTCATACAACGCGGCCAGACACAGAAACACGATCAATAGCGACAGCCCGAGCAGGATCGGCGCCTGACTGCCGGACAACCGTTCCTGCAACGATAACCCGGTCCATTCCTGGCCCAATCCCGCCGGCCCTTGCGCCACCAGCCGTTCGATTTCCGCCATGGCTTCGCCGGTGCTGTAACCGGGCGACGGTTCACCGGAAATGCTGATCGCCGGGTAGCCGTTGTAGCGAGTCAATTGCGCCGGGCCCTGAGTCCATTTGGCCTGGACGAAGGCTGACAGCGGCACCATTTTCCCTGCGTTGTTGCGCACGTGAATCTTCAGCAGATCGGCGACCTGACTGCGCTGATCGCCTTCAGCCTGAACCACCACTCGCTGCATCCGCCCCTGATTGGGGAAGTCGTTGATGTAGGCCGAACCGACGGCGGTGGACAGCACATTGCCAATGTCGGCGAAGGAAACGCCCAGCGCGTTGGCCTGTTTGCGGTCGACTTCTAGTTGCACCTGCGGCGCTTCGGCCAGGGCGCTTTCGCGCACGTTCATCAGGATCGGACTTTTCTCGGCGGCAGCCAGCAATTCACTACGCGCCTGCATCAGCGTGGCATGGCCGAGGCCGCCGCGGTCCTGCAAGCGGAACTCGAAACCGCTGGAGGTACCAAGGCCGTCAACCGGCGGCGGCAGTACCGCAAAGGCTACGGCGTCCTTGATCTGGCTCAGCGCGATGTTGGCGCGATCGGCAATGGAGCTGGCCGAGTCGTCGCTACCCCGATCAGACCAGTCCTTGAGCGTGGTAAACGCCAACGCCGCGTTCTGGCCGCTGCCGGAGAAGCTGAAACCAAGAATTACCGTGCTGTCGCCAACGCCGGGTTCAGTAGCGTTGTGCGCTTCGATTTGCTCAACCACCTGCACTGTGCGGTTCTTGCTCGCACCCGGCGGCAGTTGAATGTCGGTGATGGTGTAACCCTGATCCTCCACCGGCAGGAACGAGGAGGGCAGTCGACTGAAGCACACGCCTAATCCGATCAGCAGCACGCCGTAGATCAGCAGGTAACGGCCAGAGCGTTTCAACGCATAGGCGACCCAGCCCTGATAACGCTCGGTCAGTTGCTCGAAACGCCGGTTGAACCAGCCGAAGAACCCGCGCTTCTCGTGATGTTCGCCCTTGGCAATCGGCTTGAGCAGCGTCGCGCACAACGCCGGGGTCAAGGTCAGGGCGAGGAACGCCGAGAACAGAATCGAAGTGGCCATGGACAGCGAGAATTGCCGGTAAATCACCCCGACCGACCCCTGCATGAACGCCATTGGAATGAACACCGCGACCAGCACCAGCGTGATGCCGATGATCGCCCCGGTGATCTGCTTCATCGCCTTGCGCGTTGCCTCTTTGGGCGACAGGCCTTCGGTGGCCATGATCCGTTCAACGTTTTCCACCACCACAATCGCGTCATCCACCAGGATGCCGATCGCCAGCACCATGCCGAACATGGTCAGCACGTTGATGGAGAACCCCAGCGCCAACATGGTCGCAAAGGTGCCCATCAGCGCTACCGGCACCACCAGGGTCGGAATCAGCGTGTAGCGGATGTTTTGCAGGAACAGGAACATCACCGCAAACACCAGCAACATCGCCTCGCCGAGGGTGTAAACCACTTTGGTGATCGAGACTTTGACGAAGGGCGAGGTGTCATACGGGATCTTGTATTCCACGCCAGCCGGGAAGTAGCGCGCCAGTTCGTCCATCTTCGCCCGCACCAACGTGGCAGTGCTCAAGGCATTGGCGCCCGGTGCCAACTGCACACTGACGGCGGTCGACGGTTTGCCGTTAAGGCGGGTGGAGAACTGATACTCCTGACTGCCGATCTCGACGCGCGCAACGTCTTTAATGCGCACAGTTGAGCCGTCCGGATTGGCTTTAAGGACGATGTCGGCGAACTCTTCCGGCGTCGACAACTGACCTTTGACCAGAATGGTCGCGGTGATTTCCTGAGTGGTGCGGGTCGGTAGGTCGCCGATGCTGCCCGCCGACACTTGCGCGTTCTGCGCGACGATGGCGGCGTTGACGTCAGCCGGGGTCAGGTTGAAACCGATCAGCTTTTGCGGGTCGATCCAGATCCGCATCGCCCGTTCGGCACCGTACAGCTGCGCCTTGCCGACGCCGTCCAGGCGCTTGATCTCATTCATCACGTTGCGCGCCAGGTAATCGCTGAGCGCCACGTCGTCGAGCTTGCCGTCGCTGGAGGTGAGGGTAATCAGCAGCAGGAAACCGGCGGAAACTTTCTCCACCTGCAAACCCTGCTGCGTCACTGCTTGAGGCAGACGCGACTCGACCACTTTCAGGCGGTTTTGCACATCGACCTGGGCCATTTCCGGGTCAGTGCCCGGCTGGAACGTCGCGGTGATGGTGGCACTGCCGAGGCTGCTCTGGGATTCGAAATACAGCAGATGGTCCGCACCGTTGAGTTCTTCCTCGATCAGGCTGACCACGCTTTCGTCCACGGTTTGCGCCGAAGCGCCGGGGTACACGGCGTAGATTTCGACTTTCGGCGGCGCTACGTTGGGGTATTGCGCCACCGGCAACTGTGGAATGGCCAGGGCGCCGGCCAACAGGATGAACAGGGCAACCACCCAGGCGAACACCGGGCGATCGATAAAGAACTGCGGCATAAAGAAGCGTCCTGCTTACTGACCAGAAGCCTGGGCAAGTGGAAGAGGGGTGTCGTCGATCTGCACTTTTTCGCCGGGACGAGCGTGCTGCAGGCCTTCGGTGACGATGCGGTCGCCGGGCTTGAGGCCGCCGATGACGATCCAGCGATCGTTCTGCACGGCGCCCAGTTCGACCGGTTGCTGGCCGACCCGCTGTTCGGCGTCGAGCAACAGCACTTGGGCGATGCCGGCGCTGTCACGCTGGATGGCCCGTTGCGGCACGCTGATGCCTTGCTGAATGACCGCTTGCTCCAGACGCACGCGCACGAAGCTGCCCGGCAGCAAGTCGAGGTCCGGGTTGGGGAATTCGCTGCGCAGAATGATCTGACCGGTGCCCGGGTCGACGGTGATGTCGGCGAACAGCAACTTGCCCGGCAACGGATAGAGACTGCCGTTGTCCTGGATCAGCGTGGCTTTGGCCTGGTCCTGACCGACCTGCTGCAACTGGCCGGAACGGAACGCCCGGCGCAGGTCGTTGAGTTCGCGGGTCGATTGAGTGAGGTCGGCGTGAATCGGGTTCAGTTGCTGAATCAATGCCAGCGGTGTGGTTTCGTTCTGCCCGACCAGTGCGCCTTCGGTCACCAACGCACGGCCGATGCGCCCGGAAATCGGGGCTGTGACGGTGGCGTAACCCAGGTTGAGTTTCGCCCGTTCGACGGCGGCTTTGTTCGCGGCGACGTCGGCAGCGGTTTGCCGGGCACTGGCCCGGGCGTTGTCATAATCCTGGCCGCTGATGGCATTGCCTTCGATCAACTGCGCGTAACGCTGCTCTTGCAGGCGCGCCTGGAACGCATTGGCTTCAGCCTTGCGCAGCGCCGCTTCGGCACTGTCCAGGTCAGCCTTGAACGGCGCCGGGTCGATACGGAACAACACTTCGCCTTTTTTCACATCACTGCCTTCGCGGAACGCCCGTTGCAACACCACCCCGGCAACCCGGGCGCGGACTTCGGCAATGCGTGGCGCGGCAATCCGCCCGCTCAGTTCACTGGTGATCGACAGGGGGCTGGCTTGGATGGTTTCGATGCGAACCGTGGCCAGAGGCGCCTGTTCTTCGGCCGTCGAGGCCTTGTCACAAGCGCTCAGCGTCACCGCCAGTGCAATCAGGCTGAGCCTGGCAAGCAGATTCTTTGACATGTAATACCCCAATAATGACCCCCAGCATCCTACGGGGAGGCGACGAGGGTAGCGGTGAAGCTTTGTAGGCGCTGTGTGAAATTGTGTAAGGGTTTTACTCAGGCATGGGTGAGGGCGTATATCCTTGGCGACTTGATTTCTATTGCGACAGATGTACCGCTATCGCGGGCAAGCCCGCTCCCACAGGGATCTGATGTGGACACAGATTTTGTGAACACCACCGACCACTGTGGGAGCGGGCTTGCCCGCGAAGAGGCCCTGACAGTCGCCACCGCACTTTTTGGAAACACCCCATGCCCAACATCCTCCTGGTCGAAGACGACACCGCGCTCTCCGAATTGATTGCCAGTTACCTGGAACGCAACGGCTATAGCGTCAGCGTGATCAGCCGTGGTGACCATGTGCGCGAGCGTGCGCGGGTCAATCCGCCGGATCTGGTGGTCCTCGACCTGATGCTGCCGGGGCTCGATGGCCTGCAAGTCTGCCGCTTGCTGCGCGCCGATTCGGCCACGTTGCCGATCCTGATGCTCACCGCCCGCGACGACAGTCACGATCAGGTGCTGGGCCTGGAAATGGGCGCCGACGACTACGTCACCAAGCCCTGTGAACCGCGGGTGTTGCTGGCCCGGGTGCGGACTTTGTTGCGGCGCAGCAGCCTCACCGAACCGCAGACGGCCAACGACCGCATTCTGATGGGCAATCTGTGCATCGACCTGTCCGAACGCACCGTGACCTGGCGCGAGCAATTGGTCGAGCTCTCCAGCGGCGAATACAACCTGCTGGTGGTGCTCGCTCGACATGCCGGCGAAGTGCTCAGCCGCGACCAGATTCTGCAACGCCTGCGCGGCATCGAGTTCAATGGCACCGATCGCTCGGTGGACGTGGCGATCTCCAAGCTGCGGCGCAAGTTCGACGACCACGCTGGCGAGGCGCGCAAGATCAAGACCGTGTGGGGCAAGGGTTACCTGTTCAGCCGTTCCGAGTGGGAATGCTGAGGCGATGTTCAGAATCCTGTTTCGCCTGTATCTGGTGACCATCGTTTCGTACAGCGCGGCGATCTATCTGGTGCCGGATCTGGTGATCAAGGTCTTCCAGGAGCGCTTTGTCACCTACAACCTCGATTACTCGCGCGGGCTGCAAACCCTCATCGTCAAACAGTTTCACGCTGTGCCCCCGGAGCAATGGCCGGCACTGGCCGCGGAGATGGACAAGGAATTCCAGCCGCTGCACATCGTCCTGACCGGTAACGACGATGCCGATTTCACCCCTGATGAGCGCAAACGTCTGCAGCGTGGCGAGAACGTCGTGCGCATTGGCGACTGGGGCTGGCGCACCCTGGCGGTGTCGCCGCTGAACGAGCGGACGGTGGTGGAGATGGTCGTGCCGCCGGACCCGATGGACGTCAGCCTGTTGTACTGGAGCATCAACGTGCTGATCGGCGCAACGATGCTCGCCTGCCTGTTGCTGTGGCTGCGCCCGCACTGGCGCGACCTGGAACGCCTCAAGGGTACGGCTGAACGTTTCGGCAAGGGTCACTTGAGCGAGCGCACACAGATTTCCAAAAGCTCCAACATCGGTAGCCTGGCCAACGTCTTCGACACCATGGCCGGCGATATCGAGAACCTGCTCAACCAGCAGCGCGACCTGCTCAATGCCGTCTCTCACGAATTGCGCACGCCCCTGACACGACTGGATTTCGGCCTGGCGCTGGCGCTGTCCGACGATTTACCCGTAGCCAGTCGCGAGCGTCTGCAAGGTCTGGTCGCGCACATTCGCGAACTCGACGAGCTGGTGCTGGAACTGTTGTCCTACAGCCGCCTGCAAAACCCGGCGCGGCTGCCGGAGCGGGTCGAGGTGTCGCTGGATGAGTTTATCGACAGCATCCTCGGCAGCGTTGACGAAGAATTGGAATCCCCGGACATCGTTATCGATGTGCTCCTGCACGGACAACTTGAACGCTTCGCCCTCGACCCAAGGCTGACTGCCCGCGCTATTCAGAACCTGCTGCGCAATGCAATGCGCTACTGCGAAAAACGCATTCAGATTGGTGTGCGGGTGTGTGCCAAGGGGGCGGAAATCTGGGTGGACGATGACGGGATCGGCATTCCGGATGAGGAGCGTGAGCGGATTTTCGAACCGTTCTATCGGCTGGATCGCAGTCGGGATCGGGCCACTGGCGGGTTTGGTCTGGGGCTGGCGATCAGTCGGCGGGCGCTGGAAGCGCAGGGCGGTACGCTGACCGTTGAAGCGTCGCCGCTGGGTGGGGCACGGTTTCGTTTGTGGTTGCCCACCTCAGCCTGACGCACTCAGTGTAGCCGCAGCCTCGCAGGCTCGGCAGCTGCTACAGAGACTTAACCCGGCACTTCCTCCGCTGAAATCAACCCAACCCCAGCCACCTGCATCCGCTCGATCGCCGCGGCCAGTGAGCCGTCCAGATCAATCGCCCGACACGCATCCATCACCACAAACGCGTTGAACCCTGCTGCCCGCGCATCCAGGGCAGAGAACATCACACAGAAATCGAGTGCCAGCCCCACCAGATAAACCGTGTCGACACCGCGCTCCTTCAGGTACCCGGCCAAACCTGTGGTGGTCGTTCGGTCGGCCTCCAGAAACGCCGAGTAACTGTCGATGTCCGGGTTGCAGCCCTTGCGGATGATCAGTTGGGCCTGGGGCAAGTCCAGATCCTTGTGCAACTCGGCACCGGGCGTGGCCCGCACGCAATGGTCCGGCCAGAGCGTCTGTTTGCCGTAAGGCAGTTGAATCACGTCGTAAGGTGCGTGGCCCGGGTGGCTGGAGGCGAAGGACGCATGTCCGGCCGGGTGCCAGTCCTGGGCGATGATGACTTGGGTGAACCGGGCGCCGAGGCGGTTGATCAGCGGGACGATCAGGTCACCTTCGGGTACCGGCAACTGGCCGCCGGGGATGAAGTCGTTCTGTACGTCGATGACCAGTAAGGCTGTGCGTGAAGAAATCGGCATGGGTAGGTTCCTCCTTGGAATTGAGACACTCAGCATAGTGACAAACTGGATCACGCGCTCAGCCGACTTCTCAACAATTTCGCCATGTCCTCCAGATCCGCCACCGGGTTATGCCCAATCAGCATCCAGGCATGTTGCATGTCAGCCCAATAGACAATGTTCATCCCGTACCGGCGCTCCTGGGCGAAATGCCGACTGCCGCTGTTGGAGCGGGTGACGCACAGTGCCATGGGGCCGTGCGCCGGGTCCAGGTAGGTGATTTGGGCAATGGCGACGCCGTCGTACTCGAGGATTTGCGCGCGCTTGAACTCGGACCGTGGCAGGGCCAGTTTCGCCGGCACAAGATTCAGGCCAAGACGTGCATCGATGGTCCGCAGTTGCGCCCGCTGAGCGGCTTCGTCAGTGGCCAAGTGGTCCAGGGTTTGCGGCACGTAAAGCGACATGTACTCGGCCACCAGCCCGCGCCAGTTTTCCTTCTGCTGGCTCAACTGCCAACCGAGGAACAGCCGATCCGCCAGCACACCACTCACCACCAACCCGGCGGCCGCCGCGAGAAACCAGCGCCGATTCATGGCCGGGCGTTCAGGTGAAGGCAGGGTGTCGAGCATCGATTGCAAGCGGTCCACGGGCGCCTGTCGGCCCAATTCATCGTAGGCCTCCTTGAACGGCAGGCTGCTGCGGGCCAGCCACTGCAGGCGCAGGTTGAGCGTTGGGTATTCAAGGATGGCTGCGTCGATGCGGGTGCGCTGTTCGCTGTCGAGCTGGTTGTCGAGGTAGGCCACCAGTTGCTCATCCGAGGGTGTCGTCGGGCGTGCGTGATCGTTCATCGACGTTCTCCAGTGGAAGGGTTCGGCACGGTGTGCAATGGCGGGTACTCGGCCAGTTTCGCGCGTGCAGCGGCCAGGCGACTCATGACGGTACCGATGGGCACGTCCAGCACGTCGGCCACTTCGCGGTAGGACAAACCTTCGACATAGGCGAGAAACACCGTTTCCCGCTGGGCTTCGGGCAGGGCATCAACGCGCCGGATCACCTGCGCCGCGAGGACATGGGTTTGCGCCGCGTATTCACCATCGAACGACAAGGCGTTGTCGGCATCCACCAGCCCCTGTCCATGACGCACTCTTCGGGAGCGAACTTCGTTGAGCCAGATCGAGTGCAGAATACTCAGCAACCAGCGATCCATGCGGCTGCCCGGGACAAACTGCCCGGCTCGCTCGAGTGCCCGCACACAGGTCGCCTGCACCAGGTCTTCGGCGACATGCCGTTGCCGGGACAACAGCAGGCCGTAGCGCCATAAACGCGCCAGGTGCTGGCCCAGTTCCGCCCGTATTGCCTGATCGCTGGCGATGGCGACCTCCGTCTGCTCGGTGTGTCAGGTTTTCGATGAATCATTGATGGCTTCGGCCAGGTCCTGGTATTCCTCGCAGGTGGTGCTGCCGCAGATGGTTTTGATCTGCTGCAACTGCTCCTGCGCCAGATCCAGTCGACCTTTGACCACATACGCTTCGCCGAGGTATTCGCGAACTTGCGCGTAGTGCGGATCAAGTTTCACCGATTGCAGGTAATAGCCGATGCCTTCGTCGGTGCGCCCCAGTTTACGTGTAGCGTAGCCGCGATAGTTCAACGCCTTGGCGGTGTTTGGCTGTTTGAGGGTGTCGAGCAGGGACAAGGCTTCTTCGTAGCGACCGTCCTTGGCCAGGCGATAAGCGTAATCGGTGCGGTCGGCGTCCGGTACCAGGCTGCTGGTTTGCTTGAGGCATTTTTGCTGCTTGCTGTCCCAGACCTGGCCTTTTGGGCAGTTGGGTTTGGCCGGTTCTTCGTCATCGCCGTTGGCGAATGCGACCGAACTGGAAAACGCGGCAGCGAGCAACAGCGGGACGGTAAAAACAGCTAAGCGGATAGTCATGGGCAATTCTCATGGTCGGTGAAAGGTGAACACCACAGGGTGAACAATTATTCATTTCTTTCTGGCGGTCTGTGCAAGGAAAGCTCAAATCGAGGCGCTATGCTCGACAGCATTCGTTGTCGATCTGGAGCACTGCCATGAAAGATCAGGTCCATCACTCGGCGGCCGCCGGCTATAAAACCGGTGCCGAGACCTACGTTCGCGGTCGTCCGGACTATCCGCCGCAAGTGGCCGATTGGTTGACGGGCACCCTTGGTTTGAACGCGGACAAAGCCGTGGTTGATCTGGGCGCCGGCACTGGCAAGTTCACCGGTCGGCTAGTGGCGACCGGTGCGCAAGTGATCGCGGTGGAGCCGGTGGCGCAGATGCTCGAGAAATTGTCCGAAGCCTTTCCCGAAGTGCTGGCCGTCAGCGGCACCGCCATGGACCTGCCGCTACCGGATGCGTCGGTGGACGTGGTGATCTGCGCCCAGGCCTTTCACTGGTTCGCCAGCACCGAAGCGCTGACCGAAATTGCCCGTGTACTCAAACCCGGCGGCAAGCTGGGACTGGTGTGGAACCTGCGTGATTCCCGGGTGAGCTGGGTGCCGAAACTGGATGCGATCGTCAATGCGCTGGAGGGCGATACGCCGCGCTATTACACCGGGGCCTGGCGGCAGGCGTTTCCGCATGTGGCGTTCGGACCGCTGGCAGAACAGCGTTTCAGCCATGGGCATACAGGTTCGCCGGAAGATGTGATTTTCAACCGCGTGCGCTCCACCAGTTTTGTGGCGGCATTACCGGCGGTGGAGCGGGCGAAGGTGGATGAGCAGATCAGGGCGCTGATTGCGGCGGAGCCTGATCTGCGTGGCAGAGACGTAGTCACGGTACCCTATGAGACGGCAGCGTTTGTGGCGGTGAAGGGCGGTTAGCCCAACAACCGAATCGGTTCTCCTGCAGACCAGGCCTGAATGTCCTCGATCATCTGCGAAAAGAATTGGTGATAGTTCTGCTGGCTGACATACCCGACGTGGGGCGTGGCCAGCACATTGTCCAGGGTTCTGAACGGATGATGAGGCGGCAAGGGTTCCTGCTCGAAGACATCTAGCGCAGCGCCGGCCAGTCGCCGTTTCTGCAACGCCTTGATCAACGCGGCCTCATCGACAATCGGACCACGGGCCGTGTTGACCAGCAGTGCTGAGGGTTTCATCCAGTCCAGCGCCTGGGCGTCCACCAAGCCTCGGCTGCGATCGCTGAGCACCAGATGGACCGACAGCACATCGGCCTGTTCGAACAGTTCCTGCTTGCTGACGTAGGTCACGCCGACTTCGGCTGCGCGTTCGGCAGTCAGGTTCTCGCTCCAGGCAATCACCCGCATGCCGAACACCTGACCGAACTGGGCAACGCGAGTGCCAATGCTGCCCAGACCGAGAATGGCCAGGGTCTTGCCGTGCAGGTCGCCACCCAGGCTTTGCTGCCATAAACCGGCGCGCAGGGCGTTGGCTTCGACCACCAGGTTGCGGGTCGCCGCCATGATCAGCGCCCAGGTCAGTTCCGGCGCGGCGTGCTTGTAACTGTCGGTGCCACAGACCTGAATGCCCAGCGCGGCGGCGGCTTTCAGGTCCAGGGCGGCGTTGCGCATGCTGCCGGTGACCAGCAGCTTGAGTTTCGGTAAGCGCCGCAGCAGGTCCTCATCGAACCGGGTGCGTTCGCGCATCACGCAGATCACCTCGAACTCGCCCAACCGGGCCGCCAGGGTTTCGTTGTCGGCAGGGAAGTCGTGGATGAAGCTCACCGGGCCGATGTCGTCCAGCACCGACCAGTCCACCACGTCACGGGCCACGTCTTGCCAGTCATCAATCACCGCAATCTGCACTGCCATCAGCCTTACCTCATCAATGAACGGGGTTGGTTTTGTTCAGCCAGGCGAGCAGGGCCTGGTGGAATTGCGCCGGTTCTTCCATTTGCGGCGCGTGGCCCATGCCGGGGAATTCGACCAGTGTCGACCGGGGAATCAGTTTCGCCACCTGCTTGCCGAGGACGTCGTAATGACCGAGTTTCGCCTTGACCTCGGGCGGTGCGATGTCGCTGCTGATGGCCGTGATGTCGGATGTACCGATCAGCAGCAGGGTCGGCACCTTCAGGTCCTTGAACTCGTAGTACACAGGTTGGGTGAAAGAAGCGGCAATGTGTAGAAGAGTGATAGACTCCAATCCATAGGCCGTAAGCCCAATAGATACAGAGGTAATCGTGAACAACGCCTACTCATACATTCGCTTCTCAACCGGTAAGCAGCTCAAGGGTAGCAGCCTAGAGCGTCAGCAAGCCATGTTGGATGAATGGGCTGAAGCCAACCCCACTTACACCCTGAATCGTGAGCTGACGTTCAAAGACTTGGGTATCTCTGGCCGTAGCGGGAAGCACCTCAAGAATGGGTTTGGCAAGCTGCTGGAGGCAATCGAGAAGGGCGGTATTGGCGCCGGGGACGTTGTACTAGTTGAAGCTATCGACCGGGCAGGGCGGATGGAACCAGCCATGATGCTGCACATCCTGACAGGCATTCTGTTAAAGGGCGTCACCATCATCACTCTGGATGACAAAGCTGTTTACACAAGTGAGTCTCTGCAAGGCGGCAACGTTTATATTCTTGCGGGTAAGGTGCAGGCCGCTTTCAACTACTCGCAAGCTTTGAGTGAGCGAATGAAGGCCAGCTATAAGAGCCGTAACGAGAAGGCTGTAAAAGGGGAGACGCCAAAACGTAACACACCTGTGTGGTTGACATCAGACGGCAAGTTGAAAGAAGACATTGCACCATTCGTCAAACAGGCATTTGAAGACTATGCAGCAGGATTGGGCGAACGTCGAATCTATGAACGTATCTTGGAGAACGGTGGTAATGCTCATTCTTGTTTTGTAAGAATGGCACCCAGCACTGTAAAGCGTTGGATGACAAACCGTACTGTGTTAGGTGAGTGGCAAGGAATTGCTGGTGTGTATCCTAAAGTTGTTGAGCCTGAATTGTTCTATCGTGTACAGAAACGAATGGAAGAAAAATTCTCCCCAAGGGGAGCGCCAACCAAACACAAGTATACGGGATTGGTGGTGTGTGGTGAGTGTGGGAAGAATTTCAACACTAAACATTATCAGGCGACTGGATTGTCTGTTATGGAATGTTCTAGTCGTGCCCGTAGAGGCTCTACAGCGTGTGATAATAGTCGCTCTATTCCTGAGCCTGTCATTGCCCTTGTTTACTCGCTATCGTTTAGTGGAGGCGCTCTGAGAGCCTTGCAGGGTCAAGTGTTGTCAGCTTCACAAAAGCGTGAAGTTGAGATTGATGGTGAGGTGGTGGAGCTTAACAAGAAGCTTGCCCGTGCTGCACACGCCCTTGTTGAGTTAGGCGATGATGCTGAAGAGATTCTTGTATTGGTTAGGGGTTTAAAAGCTCAACGTTTAGCGTTGGAGACTGAGAAGGCAGGGTTGGCACACTCTGCTGTCTCAACCTATGACAAAATTGTTGATGTCGTAAAGTTTAACCTTGATCCTGCTAAAGCTAACGCAATGCTTCAGTCTGTTGGTTATAGGATTGTTTGCAATCAGGATTCTACAGTTGTTAGTGAGTCAGGCACATACAGGTATGAAGGTTGGGGACGTGCTGAGGATGTACATAAGGTTGTTACACCTGAAGGAAAGATGATGAAGCTGCCAATTCATCGTCTAGGCGTAGAACGTAAGCCTATGAAGGATGCAACAGGTGCGGCGGATAAGATCAAGGCCAGGTTGGCTACAATGCTGGCAAAGGCCACAGTGAAAGGGTTCCCAAAAGGAAAGGATGCACAATGAAAACAAGATTGATGGCGGCTGCACTTGTTGGGATGTTGGGGAGTGGGGCTGTTATGGCGGATGGAAACCTTGTGATAGTGCTAGAGCATGCTGCTAAGGTGGCGGAAAAGCTTCCAGATTCAACTTCACAAGTTACGGTGATTGTAAGTGTTGTTGGTGCTGTTGTCGGATTGATTGCACTAACTGTTGCATGGTCACAGATGAAGATTGCGAGTGCTAAGACTAAGCTTGATTTGTACAACAAAAGGTTTGGTGTTTATGTAGCAGCGTTGGAGCTTTATCAGTGCGCCTGCACCAGTTCCAAAGGTGGCATTAAAGATAAGTTTAATAAGCTGACACAGGCGTGCAGGGAATCAAGGTTCCTCTTTGATGAGAAGGATGGGGTTCATGAAACGCTAAGTCGGATACAAAAGGCAGGTGGTGTTATCTTGACTCAGCACGAGTCCAAGTTGGACCCTTTGACTAAAAACGATCTTGTTAGAGCCCTTTATGAAAAGTCTGTAGAAGCTTTCCGTGTTATGGAGAAGGATATACTAGCCTTGGAAGACCAGCTCAAGGACTATCTCAGGTTCCATAATGTTAGGGGCTGGACGTTCTTCTAATGTTAGTGTTTCCACACCAACTGCATATAGGTGTGGGTGATTATGAGCAAGTCAGCAAGGATTTTGACGCAACGTCAACAGAACAATAGGTGACGAATGACCAGC
Source organism: Pseudomonas lyxosi (assembly GCF_047758685.1). NCBI lineage: Bacteria > Pseudomonadati > Pseudomonadota > Gammaproteobacteria > Pseudomonadales > Pseudomonadaceae > Pseudomonas > Pseudomonas lyxosi. The sequence goes on along the minus strand of NZ_CP180481.1, from coordinate 5,044,383 downwards.
AAGACATTTGTACAAGAAGAGTTTGATAAACTCCTTGAAAAAATCATCAACGCTGACGTGTACAAAAGAGAAACTGCAAAAATCTTTCAACACCACGAAACCAGACTAATCGAACACCATGAACAGCTTCCCGACTGGATCAACCGAGAAAAACATGGGCCAGCGTACTATGTAAGATATTCTTCCCCATCGACGGCGGTGGAAACCACCATCACAACCAAGACGTACAAGCTTGACGACCAGCTTGAACTTAACACACTTCACAAGCTAAAAACGTATCAATGGCTTTTGGCAGAGGCATACGAAGCGTTTGAAGATTTTATTGAGAGAGTTTATGCGGACTGTGGAGTAAGAGGCAGTAGCCTATGGGTGCGGCCTGATGGCTGGAAGTATGATGGGTCAACAGACCTGAACCACTATTACAACCCACGCCGTAAAAGCAGTGGAACACCATTCCTACAGCTCAAGGCACTTCGGGAACGATCCGCACATTTCCGCGAGTACGAAGCGAGAAAAGGAAATCACTACCGAGTTCAATTTGTTCTGATTGAGAAGCTAAGACACTTGATTGTGCATGAAGGCGGATATTGCAATGATTTTAATAGTTTGATGGGGTTGATACAGAAAGAGTTGGACGGTGTGAGCATGAAGGGTGTGCGTTCTTACGTTGAGTCATACTTTATTCCACACCGGGGAGCCAAGCTGGTTGATCTTCTTGAGTTACCTGTAGAAGACGGGCCGGGTGCCCTTACTGGGGCGTGTCACGATGAGATGGGTGGTCTCTTCACTACATTGATTGAGTACGCACTACTAGTGAAGGAAAGTATTAAACTTGAAGGTGCGAAAGAAGAAACATAGCTCGAATAGCTGCAAGGCCATTTCTGCACCAAAACCCAAATCCCGCGCCGCGAGAGGTGAGCACTTGTTGATTGTCTTGGAGTTTGGCTTGGAAAATATAAATTTGGAAAGTGGGTTTCAAGCGAGAGCTATTCAATCAAGTGCAACCGGCCTAATGAGAACCGTTCGTAATTCTAAATTAACCTGACGCCCGTCTGTAGGATGTACCTGCTGTGGCAGTCTGAGAGAGCAACAGGCGGACGATTGACGCACCTTGTAAGGCTGTTCGCACTGACAATTTGCAAGCGGGTGTGGGTTGGAGCCCTTGTAAGACGTAGCTTACAGGTGAGTTGTGCTCTCATCTAGGAATAGATTTACACCCTCCTAGACGGGGGTGTTTGAAAATGCCTGCACGTAGGTTGCTGCTTTCTTTGCACGCTGGACAGTGGATGGATTTATGTCCAACTCCATTGCGACAGCACGAACAGACTTACCAGCATTCAGCAGGGCCAGGATTGCAGCATCATCAACTGTTTTCACTCGACCTTTGTAGACACCTTTCTCCTTGGCCTTGGCGATGCCTTCACGCTGGCGCTCCTTCATCACTTCCTGTTCAAACTGGGCAAAGCTGCCCATCATGTTCAGCATGAGTTTCTGCATAGGCGAGTCTTCGCCAGTGAACTTCATGTCTTCTTTGTGGAACTTGACATGCACACCCTTGGCGTTCAGTTCAGCAACGATCTTGAGCAGGTCAACCATAGAGCGGGCCAAACGGTCAATCGAATGCACATGAACGACATCTCCTGCACGTGCCCAATCAATCATGGCGATCAACTGAGGACGGTTTGCGTTAGAGCCTGACTGCTTGTCAGTGAACGTCTTGTCGAATGTCATGCCGTCAAGTTGACGATCAGTGTTCTGATCAACTGTCGAAACTCGGATGTAGGCGATGTTGGTCATGTCAGGGCCTCTGTGTGCTTTTGCCTCTAGATGTGTGCATTGTGCCTGTGTGCATTATCTGAGTCAAGCCTAAAGCACACGGATTTTCGGCTGATCCTGTATGCAATGAATGTGTGCCCTAGACCCTGATCTATTGCACACAGTGGAGCTGTCAGGCAGTGGCGAATGACTCCAAGCAAAGTTGGCCTTTCCGGGTGAGCGACACGCCATCAAGTACAAAGCTGTCCATGGTCGAACAATTCGCCCCGGTGATGAATCGTTCTTTGTAGAGATCTTGGTAGAGGCCGTTTGAAGTCGAAAACTTCTCTTTGCACTGAGTCAGGGTTCCATTGGCAATGGCAGTGAGTGCGGTTTTCAAATCGTCTTCGTTGTAGTTGGTCATGCTGTCTCTCCAGTTTGTGTGGAGAAACCTTCGCACAGAAAATTTCAACGAGCAAGAGAAAAAGCATTGACAAAATCGCAAGGATGTGCAAGCGACTGCTTGTGGTTGGTTGTGGAATTGCCAATTTTTGAAATTTGGCGAGAGAGAAAGCGGTTTGCTTGATGCTGGCCCCTGTGTAGCGTGACGCTCAAGTGGCACAAAGCCTGAAAACAAAACATTCACACATGGCTGGAAGCCTTGATATACAGGGCTTGAGGTGCTTGGGAGTGCGTTGAGTGTTCTGGAGGACGTTGCTCGATGGTGCAGGAGAAGGGCGGACAGCTCTAGGGGGATGTGACTAAAACCTCAGTTTCAGTCATGTTTTGGAAGGTTATTTTGTATTGGTATTGGCTGATTGTTCAGCAAACCGAACGTCAGTTCGCACTTCAAGGTTAATTACTCTGAACGTCCGTTCAAGCTGACACTCTTGAAGTGTTACAACCAGATAAAACAAAACATAACAACCAATACCAAAAGAACTGACGTTCTTGGGGGGTGTAACACTGTGTCGTAACCGACACGGTAAACCAGTAAAGGAAGAACACTCTGTCCTACGGACAATCAAGAGCAAGAGCTTTGATTTGTGTTGATTGTTGTATTTATCAATGTACGTCTGACAGTGCGTAATCGTCTGACAGTATGTCAGGTCACAATTCCAGTTGGAGTGTAGCCACTCCGTTGACACGGAGTGTCTTAAGAAGGCTGAACTCTGTCAAGAACTATTTTAATAAATTGGTCTGGCTGTAGGCCGGGGGAGTGTCCCACTGTGAACTGACGTTCACGGAGTTACTACTTGAAGTGTTGTTACTCGCTCTTGGTTTTGCACGACCTAAGTGGCTGGAACCCTTATGCCACAAGGGCTAGAGAGGATTACACCTTCAATCTCGGAATAGAAATAAGAGCACCTAGAGGGTGCTATTTGAAAATGTCTTGCACGTAGATTGCGAGTAAACAAAAAGGGCCATCCTCGAAAGGACAGCCCTTGGCACAGATTGTTGGCAGGAGTTAAAACGCAATATCACCGTAAAGAAGCATAGAGCCGGATTCTGGTGCATAACGTTCCTTGGTGGTGTTCAAGGTAGGGTGAGCCATGTACGGAATCAGGCAGAAGTCAGTAGAGTAGAAATGGATAGCCTCAAACTCAGCACTATCGTACTGAACAGATGGAGTCTTCAAGTAGGCAATGTGCTTGGCCTTCTCTAGAGTCTCAATTTCAAGCTTGGCAGCACGTCTCTCAGACATTTCTTGACTACGCACTACAGCTTCTCTTGCAAGCTCCTCAGTAGCTCTCACAGGCGCTCTCAGTTCGTACATAAGGCAATCCACTTCATTCTCCATTTCAGGCTCTAGGTAGCCGTGTAGGAGGTTGAAGAGAGTCTTCTGTGCATCAATGCTCAAGCCGACGTGTGCGAAGTTGCTACGGGTGTACTTGCGTGCAATCGCTGCATAGTCTTCTAGTTCACAACGGAATTCAGCATGACGGATTAGCTCTTTGATCAGCATTGCACTCTCAGACAGGCGCTGTCCTTTCATCATGGCTTTGAATTCCTTAGCACCATTGATGGCTTCGATTGCAGCAACAAGCTGTGGAGTCTTGGCATTGGTGTCAGATAGCAGGGCGATGAACTGCGCGTGATCTTGGTTGTTAACATCTACAAGACCAGTCAGTTTCTTGATAGCCGCTTGACGTTGGGAGTGGGTCAGCTTGGACTTCTTGCAGAAAGCAATGATGGTGTCTAGGCCGATGTAATCAATGATTTGATCTAGAACATCTTTGTCATCAGAGAGGATTGTGTTCTTGATTTCCATGTCTGCACGGTACATGAAGACGCCAGCTTTGTTAGCGTGGGTGTTGGCGTGGCGTTTGTTCAAAGATGCGGGAGCAATCATTAGGTTTTCAGCACTGAGCATGCCCAGCACATATTCATGCTTGCTTGGGGCGATGTGAGCCACGTTGAACAACTCTGTACCAGAAAGGACATTAGCCACCATACGACCTTTAACGACTTCATACAGGGCTTGTAGGGCTTCTACGGAGTTCCTCAGCGGGTCCAGGACGTGGAGAGTGCCGGAGCGAATCACTTCCTTTGTGATGTAGATGAAGAAGTGGTTTGTCTTTGGGATTTCGTATGTCTTGGAACGTTTGACAGTGTTGCTGGAATTATCTTTGCACTCTCTGGTGCAGAAGGTTTTGCGGCTGTCTGTAGTGCTGAACTTGGCTTTGCACTCTACGTTCTTGCATGTACGGCGGTGTGTCTTCTTAACGGCAGTTGTGGTGTTCTTGGATGTCATTGCTAATAGCTCCTTCAAGGTCGGCTAGGGATTTGATTTTGTCTTCTTTGTAAATCAGGTGGCAGTCATGGCAGCAAACGGCCTGAACCTTTCTGCGTGCAAACTGCTTATTGCAAACACGGCAAGTCAGGATTCTCAACGTGCCAGCACGTTTGTTCTGAACGGACATAGAGTTTTCTCCATTGATGTATGGTGAGTGGTGTGTAGAGCTTAGATATGCCAGACAATGCAGTTTGGAAGCTCGTATAAGACGGCTTCTAGGTGTGCAAGAGTTGGGGTCTGTAGGGCAGAATGCTCTAAAAGTAGAGCGTCCTATAACGCATTATAGGAGCTTACAGAGGCATATGTGAGTTCAGGAAATTACTGGAAGAAGAGGAAGACATGCGACGTTGCGTCGATGAATGAATAAAACTACCTCTACTATTATAGTTTTACCACGAAATGTTCACACGTCAATAGCTTAGAGCAACTATCTGTGAATATTTTTAATTGGCTACTGCCATTTGGATTGTTTGTGTGAATGCTCGTCATCAGGTTTCTTACGACGTTTCCCATTACGTTTGGTGTTGCTCTTGGGTGTGTGCTGTTCGTCTTCAAAATCGTCGTTCATTCTTGCCATACTTCTCTTGAAGAATCCGCACTGTGATATCAACGTCCGTCTCTTGTGCATCCTGTGTAACAGCTTTTGCAACTGTCTGTTCTTTGGTTAGTAGAGATTGGATAGCTTCAAGGTGGAAGGCAATCTCAGAACCTCTAAGGTGTTCACCAAGGCCGAGTGATTCGGCCTTTAGCATTAGTTGGATTGGATCAAAAGGTTTCATTTGGGGTTTCCTTACAGGTTGTACATGCGTTGTGCGTCACGTTTAAATACAGACTCTAGAATGTTGTACTCAACAGCTCGTACAAGGTGCCCGGTGAGGTCCGCAAACATGTAGGGAACATGGGTGCCGAACTGTTGTTCAAGGTAGATATACGCAGCTTCGTATGGGTCAGGGCTATGTCTGATTTGGTGATACTGGATTTTGTTGTTCATTTAGACTCTCCTTCAATATTGTCGTAGATGGATTGCAACTCTTGGGCTTGTAGCTTCTCTGGCTTAACCATGTGAATCACTTGCTGTACGGCAAAGTTGATATTGGTTGCTGTGATATGGGCATCATCTGCACGGGTGTAGCCTTTAGCTACAAGGGCGTCATACTGCTTGAACATATCTGTGATGTAGTTTGTGTAAATCACTTCGTACCGACCTTGCCTCTGGTATTGAGCGAAGGCTTTGTCTTTCAATTCTTGGATATTCATAATGGTTCCTTATGGTGGATGTGTTGATTGAAACGCATGTCACAATAGTCATCAGGTGTGTTCCTCTTGCACTCGATTAAGGCGATAAGTGAAGTGGTTTTGGATACGTCACCAATAACTGACAATAGCTGCACGTTGTTGGCGAGGATACGATTGTCGGTGTATGTCCTTGACTCTTTGATTGATTCTGTCAGCTCTTGTTGCGATTTGTACGTAGAGAACGAGAAGAGCAGGATGAGCGATAGGAGCATCACTCTGATTAGGTTGTATAAAGTTTTCATTTGTTGGGGATGGATTCTTAAAAGTGGGTGGAATGTTAGGAGCGTTGCACTCCTAACAGTTATTGGCGTTCTGCCTGTTGTGATCTAGCTGCACCAAGGGCATTCCGAATAGCACTGTCAGCAAGGGCTGGCATCTGCATTGTGAGTGCAGCAGTTCGCTCGTCAAGCTTTGTTGTTACGGCATCCATAATCTTGGCTCTGTCTTCGTCTGTGGCGCTACCATGCAATTCAATATGGATGTTAGAGCCTTCGATAGTTACTGGAGCACTGATCTGTGGACCACCAGAGTTAGCAGAATTAGCAGCGGCAATAGGAGCGATAGAAGGAGATTCATATCTGTTGTACAAGCCAGCCATCTGTTTGACAGTGTCTGCACTGATTTGGAATTGTGGAGTGATCCCAGGCATTGGAGTCACTTGTTGTCCCAAGGTGTCAGGAGCCAAATCCATTGCTTGCTTCTTGTATTCATCGCGTTTGTCTTTGATGCCAAGTGCCCAGTTCCAGAAGCCGCCAATTGGCCCGCCCTGATGTTGTGAGTTGCCATCAACATTGGAATAGTCGTGCGTACCAACCATGCTTAGAGAGACTGGCATGTCTGCCGTTGTCATCCGCTCTTGAGTTTGTTGGTTTTCAGACTTCTTACTCCCATCCATGTTTAGACCAAGTGCAAACCTAATCAAACCTGTCTGAGCTTGGGTCAATCCTTCGTCAAAATCGCTTAGAAGTTGTTTGGTTGGCTGGAGAGCTTCATTCAGCTCTTTATGAGCTTGAATGTTGTCCCGCATTGCCTCATTCAGTTCAGCACTATTGTTAATACCCACTTCGTTTAGGAAGGATTGGCTATCAGCAAGAGTTTGAGAGTAGGCTACACCTTTCTTCTTGGCGGCTAGGGTCTCTTGGTTTTCAGAGATCATCATTTCTTGGGCTCTTACCACCAAATCGTTACTAAAGCCTTCGCCTTTCTTAAGCTTCTTGTTGAACTCAGCAGCCGATTTGTCATCGTCCTTGATACCTGCCTTTTCGCCATAAGCCTTCATCACATACTTGGCGAGAAGTGTATCGTTCTCAGAAATTTCATTCCAATCGGCCTTATCGCCTCGCTGGTCACCACCAGACATTTGGTTAAGTTGGCGGTTGAGCCTTTGGCCCTGTTCTCTATTTAACCCGGAGATTGTCATGGCTGTTCTACGACGTTCGTACTCAGCTAGGATTTGGTCGGGGGTTTTCTTACTAGACTGCATCTGCACAAAACTGGAGAACTCTTTAGCAGAGTCGTTGTCGATTGGTGCACCAGTTTTATTGGAGAGTTTGATGTATTGGTCACGCCACATCTTGCGAGTTTCGGGTGTCTTACCCAGTGGTGTAAATACTCCTTCAAAAGCCTCAGCATCAACTACACCAGCTTTACGCTGTTGGATACGTTCATTCATGCCACCAAGTGCCATCGTCAAGCCTGTTAGGGCTGCACCAAGACCACCAAGGGCGAGCATTCCGCCAGACATACCACCTAACCCACCAAACATACCGCCGCTAGAGGCTGGGGCGTTCTGTCGAGCTTGCCATGCAGCGTGACGCTGTTGTGACATCTGAAAGCGTGCTGCACTCTGATTAGCGTTCTGTGTTTTGTTCTGAGCTGTTTGTTGTTGTGCTGCTGCTCTGTTAGCAACTTGTTGAGAACGAATATGTGCTTGTTGCTTTGCGTGGTTCATCTGCTGCTGAATACGTTGCAGCTTTGTCATTGAGGCCAGGTGTTGGTCATTGGCTTTCTGTGTGGCAGCTTGCAACTTCTGAGTAATAGCAGCCAGTCTTGCTTGTTTGGTCATAGAAGCCGTTACAGCGTCCTGTGAGGCGAGCTGCTGTTTAGTTACTCCTGCACTACGCATTTGAGCTGCGTGGGCCTTAGAGGCGACTACGGCGGCTTCTTGCTGTGCCTTGAGTACACTAGACGCAGCCTGAGCTTGTTTCTCTGTTGCTACATACTTCAACTTCTGCTGAGACAGTTTTTCTGCAAATGTTTTTCGTTCTTGATTACTAAGGGCAGCTTCAGCACGGGCTTGTCGTTTCAAGGCTGCATCAAGTTTCTGTTTAGCCTTATCAACTCCTGTGGTATCCACGTTCAGTTTCAGAGACTTGCTCATCTTTACAGAGAGTTTATCAACGTCTTTGCCAAGCTGTAGCATCTGTTGGGATACACGTCTCATCATTTGGTTAAAGCGTTGGAATCCAGAATTCTCAACATTAAGCCTCAGCGTACCCGTTAGCTGGGCAATCTCTTCCTTCATACTCATTGTTTGTTATCCTCTTGATGAAAGGGACAACAAATGTCCCTCTTTGATTAAGCGTGGAGTTTCACGTCTGTGCTGTTAACACGTTGGATACGACCACGATTTTCGTATTGGTTTTCTAGTTCTGCACGTAGAGCAGCTAGTCGTTCAGCTTCAAGACGTTGGAACTCAGACTCGACAAATGTAGCTTTGTCTTTCAGGCGTTGAGCTTCTTTGTTGTGATCTTCAACTTGTTTGATATAAGCCTGTTCTGCACGTTGGGCAATTAGAGCCTTATCAGCTTCAAATACGTGATCTGGTTTGACTGCAACAAAACTGTATAGTTTGTTGTAGAACGCTGGTGCTGTGTGTTCTAGTGTCCAGCCATTAGCTTTCAAATCAGCGTAATGCTCAAGGGATTCATGCACTGTTCTGTGATAGAACTCTGTGGAGCCTGTAGGGTTAACACTTCCTTCGTATTGGGCTGGGGCTGTTCTGGCAATCTCAATTGCTTGTTCGATGTGTTCCGCCTGTTCAGACTTTAGGATTTTGCGGAATTGTTCGGGTGCGTACTTTGTCATTTTACTTCTCCAAATTTATAGGTGTGAATGATTTGTTTTGTAGCGTCTGTTGCTGTTGTCACAGCTTTGGCCAGGAATGCCAGTGGAACGCTGGCGTAGAGCAGAGATAAGGCAGTAACCATTAAATGCCACCTAGGTATCTGTTAGCTGCTTCATTGCCCAACATTGCACGTAGCTTTTCAGATAGACGATACTTATTGAAAAGAGATGGGGCTGTATCAATCTCTTGCACGTCTTCTTGTACGGCTTCTGGCTCTGCTGTTAGCACTGGCTCTAGTGGAGCTTGTGCATTCAAGGTGATGTTGATGCTTTCGATGTTGATGTTAAGTGTGATGTTCATTTGACTTCTCCTATTGATGTATTCGAGAGTGATGAGGGGTTTAAATTACGGTTTGTTCTGCACTGGCTGCTTGTTGTGCGGCTTGTGCGTCTCGTTTGTCTGCACGCCAAAGACGCATAAAGCATTTATGACTACAGGTACGGCGTTTAGAACGGTTCTTTGTGATAACCAGCTTGTTACAGCAGGCACAGGGAACGAGTAGGGAATTAGACATATAGTCTCCTTGTGTGTGGGATATGTGAGTATTTTGAACGAGGCTTAAAAAGAAGCCAGCACGGGGCTGGCTTAAAGAATGCAGGTGTATGTCGGAGGACGCAGTCTGCAAGTGTTGTGTTTGAATGCCGGTTACGCAGCAACTACCGGCGGAGTTGCCATCAGGCTTTTAAGCCTCTGCGAATATTGTTTGATGAATGAGATAGGACAGTCTTGCCGCCAGCTTACTGTCAGAAGCTGCTTGAGGATATCGAGTCCCTGCGGTCTTAATAGCTACAGCCGTTACCCTGATAACAACTACAACTATGGAGGAAAGTGTCCAGCTTTTGGCGTTCTGCTGGAAGAACTGAACGTAATGTAGAAGGCTCTACACTCTGCCGTTGGAGAGTTGGGAAATGTATATCCAGAGCAGTTCGGCTAAGAATAAAACTTAGAACACATTTCCTTAGCTCTTTACATATTGTACCGCGATATTCACATTTTGTCAAGAAAAACATTCACTTACGCTTGCCTTGTGAGAAATTACCTGATATAAGGCTGCCGTTGTCGTTAACACCACCTTGCAGAATGTTGGGTGAAGATCATGTCGTAGATCAGCGCCGAATTCCACGCCACCTGTGTATGCCCCGGTCCTTTGTTCATCCCGGCGAGCATGTCTACCCAGCGATCGAATTCCGGCTTCCAGCGGCCGCCGTAATAGGTGTTGCGTTCATAGGTGCGGATGCCTTCGGCCGTGAGTTTCAGCTCGCGTTCGTACCATTGATCAACCGTGCGATAGGGCACGCCGAGGGCTTTCCAGTCTTCCAGGCCGATGGGGTTGACCAGTGCCAGTTGTTCAACTTGATCGGGGTATTGCAGCGCATAGCGAGTCGCGAGCATGCCGCCGGTGGAATGCCCGAGAATACTGGCCTTCTGAATGCCCAGGGCCTTGAGCAGTTGCTGGGTATTGGTCGCCAGTTGTTGGAAAGTGTACTGATAGCTGTCCGGTTTACTGGAGGTGCAGAAGCCGATCTGATCCGGGGCGATGACCCGGTAACCGGCCTCGCTGAGGGCCTTGATCGAAGTGTCCCAAGTGGCACCGCAGAAGTTTTTGCCGTGCATCAGCACCACGCTGCGTCCATTGGCCTTGCCGTGAGCGGCGACATCCATGTAACCCATTTGCAGGGATTTGCCCTGGGACTCAAAGGCGAAATGCTTGACCGTGTAGGGGTACTCGAAGCCTTGCAGCTCCGGGCCATATTCCGGGCCTTCGGCGTGGGCGATGACAGGCAATGCAGCGGTCAGCAGCAGGCCGGGCAGCCAGCTGGAGCGGGTGAGGGACATGGGTGAACTCCATTGGAAATCGGCCGATGCTGGATCGGCATGATTAGGGCGACATTAAACACAGGCAATCGCCGTGGATGATCGTTCAACCCATCCAGCCCAATGTGGCCATGGCCAACACACCATAACGGGCGCCTTTGGCGAGGGTCACGATCAGCAGGAATCGCCCCAGCGGCTCGCGCATCACGCCGGCCACCAGGGTCAGCGGATCACCGATCACGGGCACCCAACTCAGCAGCAACGACCAATGACCGTAGCGCTGATAGTGGACTCGGGCTTTTTCCAGATGGCGCGGGCTGACCGGAAACCAGCGCCGATCACGAAAACGCTCGATACCGCGCCCCAGCCACCAGTTCAGCAGTGACCCCAGCACATTGCCCAATGTCGCCACGGCGAGCAGCGACCAGAGCCAATACTTGCCGCTGAGCAACAGCCCCACCAGCACCGCTTCGGACTGCAAGGGCAGCAAGGTGGCTGCGCCGAATGCGGCGAAGAATAGCCCGATGTACGCCCCGAACATCAATGGGCAGGGTAGTCCGCCACCACCACGTCAGTGCCGTCTTTTTTCAGGCCGATCACTTGATACGCATCGCTCATGCCGTCCATTTCCATGCCAGGTGAACCCATGGGCATGCCGGGGGCGGCAACGCCCAACAGATCGTCGCGCTTGCTCAAGGCCAGCACCTGATCGGCGGGGACATGACCTTCAACGAATTTGCCGTTGATCAAGCCGGTATGGCACGACGCCAGGCGCGGAGGCACGCCGTGCTGTTGCTTGAATTCGCTCATATTGGCTTCGACGTGATCGTCGACTTTGAAGCCGTTGGCTTCCAGATGGCTGATCCATTTTTTGCAGCAACCGCAATTGGCATCGCGGTGAACCTCGATCGGGATCAGGTCGGCGGCCTGGGCCAGAGAGGAAATGAACAGGGCGCTCAGGGCGACCAGACGCAGGTGGGTTCGCATGGGGAATCTCGTTTCGAATTGCGGCCAAAAAAATGCATTCTGACCATTTTTAGCGGGCAGACATTCAAGGTGTGTTTCGAAGTAATACAAAACTGGGCAGCTTGATCATCGTAGATCAAAGCTGTCAGTCAGATGAGGCGCACATTACAAGATTGTCAGGTTGGCCGCTGAGTGCCGGGGACGGCACTCAGGGTAAGGCGGGATTATCGATCGAGCAACTTCATGACCTCTTCCGGGTAACGCAAGCCGGCGGTGGCATTGGCCGGAAATATTGCTTCCAGAGCGTGTAACTCTTCGCGATTCAGTTTCAAGTCCAGCGCGGCCACATTTTCTTCCAGGTATTTACGCTGTTTGGTTCCCGGAATGGGGATCACGTAATCACCCTGATCCAGTACCCATGCGAGCGCCAGTTGGCCGGCGGTCACGCCTTTTTCTGCGGCCAGGTCCTGCACTTGCTGCACCAGCAACAGGTTCTTGGCGAAATTCTCACCTTGAAAACGCGGGCTGAAACGACGGTAGTCGTCTGCCGCGAAATCATCAGGGCTTTTCAGCGCTCCGGTGAGAAAGCCACGACCCAAAGGGCTGTAGGGGACGAAGGCGACCCCCAGTCGCTGACACGCGGCCAGACAACCGTTTTCCTCCTGATCACGGCTCCACAACGAATACTCGCTCTGCAGTGCACTGATCGGATGAACCTTGTGTGCCCGCTCAAGCGTTGCGACCGAGGCCTCGCTCAAACCCAGGTACCGAACCTTGCCGGCTTTCACCAGGTCGGCCATGGCGCCGACGGTTTCCTCGATGGCCACCTGCGGATCGATGCGGTGCTGGTAGTACAAATCCAGGGTCTCGACACCGAGGCGCTTGAGGGTGCCGTCGATAGAGGCGTGAATGTAATCCGGTCGGCCGTTGACGCCCCGCGCAACCGGATTGCCCGGGTCGCGGACGATGCCGAATTTGCTGGCCAGAAACACCTGGTCGCGCTTGCCGACGATGGCTTTGCCGATCAGTTCTTCGTTGGTGTGCGGGCCGTACATGTCGGCGGTGTCGAGCAGGTTGATCCCCAGCTCCAACGCGCGGTGCAGAGTGGCCGTGGCTTCGCGGATGTCCACGCCAGTCGTGTAGAAATCGGTCATGCCCATGCAGCCCAGACCTATCGCGCTCACTTGTGGACCGTTTTTGCCCAGTTGACGTGTTTGCATGAAATCAGCTCCCTGTGAATGTGGAGTCCATTGTTGACCTCGACAGAAACAAGATAAACCGGCTAAAACTGCTATCACTGTTCGTAATTTCTAAATAATCAGCCGGTAAGCAAAAGCAATGGACCGTTTTAACGCCATGCGCGTATTCACCCGAATCGTCGAACTGGGCGGCTTTGCCAAGGCGGCGGATAGCCTGCAATTGCCCCGGGCCTCAGTGACCATTCTGATCAAGCAGCTGGAGGCGCATCTCGGTGTGCAACTGCTGCAACGCACGACGCGGCAGATCAGCCTGACGCTCGACGGTGCGGCCTATTACCCTCGTTGCGTGCGGTTGCTGGCGGACCTGGAGGAAACCGAAGCGGTGTTCAGCGCTGCGCGCAACAACCCCAAGGGGCTGTTGCGCGTGGACATGCCGGCGGGCGTGGGACGCTTGATGGTGATCCCGGCATTACCGCAATTTACTGCTCGATATCCCTTGATCGAGCTGGAAATCGGCTTGAATGACCGGCCTGTCGACCTGATACGCGAAGGCGTCGATTGCGTGCTGCGGGGCGGCGACTCACTGGACGATTCACTGGTGGCGCGGCCGTTGGCCATGCTGGACCAGGTCACGTGTGCCAGCCCCGACTACTTGAAGCGATTCGGAACGCCTCAGTGTCTGGCTGACCTTGAAGGTCATCAGATGGTGGAGTACTTCTCCAGCAGCAATGGCAAACGTTATGGGCTGGAATTCATGGTCAATGATCAGGTTCAGGTCATTAATCTACCCAAGCAAGTCTCGGTCAACAGCGCCGATGGTTATCTGGCCGCTTGTGAGGCGGGGTATGGTCTGGTCCAGACCCCGTATTACCACGTAGCCCGCCAGCTGAGCGAAGGCCGCTTGTGTGAAGTCCTCAGGACGGTGCCGACACCGGGGATGCCGCTGACGGCGCTCTACCCGCCACACCGCCAGTTGTCCCGGCGGGTGAGGGTGTTTGTCGATTGGTTGGTGGAGCTTTGCGCGCAACCGGGCAATGATTTTTATCGAAAAGACTCACGCGGCTGAACGGGCTCTTTTCAGCGCTCCGGCGCTACTTTGCGTGTTGGCGTTTTGCTGCAAATCGTCATGCAACCGTTGCATATGCGGGCAGTGCAGGTTGAGGTGCCGAGCCAGTACCCCTCGATGAAACAGTGCGAACCACCCTTTGCTGGAGGGCGTAGGCATCAGCCCGGTAAAGGCGAAGCCAAGGGCCGCCAAATTGCGCAAGTCCCCGGCAAAACACCGTGACAATTGAAGTTTGACCGAGATCAGCCAGTGCTTGGGCAATTGCCGGATCTGCTCAAGCAGACGTTTGGTCAAACGCTGAATGACCATGTCGAATCTTTTATGGTGTTGCTTGAGTTGCAAGGGCAGAGAAGACTGCGGCGTCGTGTCCGGATGAGTCCCGAACACGGAACACAAGTGCTGCATAAACCTGCGGCAGCTGTCAGGCCATGGGATGTCGGGGAGCGGTCGCGTATGTCCTTCGACTACATGACAACCCATCACGATGGTTTCCGGCAGCGGCTCAGCGAAGGGCGAAGGGACGTAGTCAGGAAGCAAACCCGTGCTGTGGAAGCCGATGTTTGCTGCCATGCGTTGCGTATAAGGATGGTGGGTCACTTGTTTGATCGAGATGCCCTTGAATCCCAGGGAACCCGACCGCGACAGTAACTCCCGGCCCAGACGGGTTGCGATACTCTGGCCCTGCGCGGCGGGATGCACCACGCTGAGTGCCAGCTCGGTGGTGTCCGCGGGTGTGTCATGGCACAACGCGGCATGCCCTAGAACGCGTACGTCGTCCACCGCCAGCATCGACTTCCAGCGCCCCTCGGCATTGTGCTGATTGATCATGTTCGGCAGGTAAACATCCGGCTGAACGTAATGATCGCCATAGACCTCGCGAAACAACTGGCTCACGGCACGTGCGTCGGATGGCCGATAGGGTCGAAAAATCAAATGCGGCATCATGCGGGCTCCGGCGACGGTGCGTCATACACGCGCAAGTCCAGGACCCGCAGTTGTTTGCCGGAGCGTGGGTGAAGCTTCAATGCGGTGACCGCACAGGACAACACTCGCAACTCCAACAGACCCTCGCGGCTCAGTTCCTCGATGGCGGGATAGTGTTCAACCAGTGCCTCGTACAGCGCCCGGCATACCGGTACGGTGGCCATGGATTGAGCCGAGGGAACCCACTTCACACTCAAAATATCTTTATATCCATCATGTTCGATCAGCAATTGCCATTGGTCGTTGTGGGCGATGCGCTGGACGATTTCCTGGATTTCGTCGATCAGCAGCGACAGCACCCCGACTCGCACTCGCTGGCTGTGCACGCTACGTCCCTTGAGGGCGAATTTGCGCTTCGGGGTTGAGCCGGGTTCGCGCCAGCACGCGCGGTCGCCCACCGGATAACGCAGCAATGGCATGAGCCGGCGAGTCAGATTGGTCACCACCAATAATCCGGTACGATCGCATTCTTCGATGACTTCACCGGTGAGTTCATCGACGATCTCCAGCAAGGTTTGTGGTTCAAACACCCGATGCTCGCCCAAGGCGCAGTCGCGACCGCTGGCCCCGATAAGGCCGGCGTCTACACTGGCGTAGCCAATGGAAGCAATGCGCACGTTGGGAAACACGTCGGTGAGGATTGCCAGCTGCGGGGCAAACAGGCTTTCGCCGCCATACAGTAACGTTTCAACCCCGCACAGTACTCGCCGATGCTGGTTCAGGTAGGCCGCAAATCGCAGCAGCTGTGCCGGTACGCCGACCAGCACGTTGATCCGATGCCGATCAATCGCATCGGCCAGTACGTCCAGTTCGACGTGCCCGGTAAACGGAAACTCGCAAATGGATCGCCTGACATGTGCCAGGGAGTCGTGGATGAACAGAAAACTGGCGTAGAGATCACCGGAAAAAAACAGATTGGCGACACGGTCGCCGTCGTTCAGTTGAGAGGAAAAACTTTCTCCAAACGTACTGACCAGTACTTGCCATTCGTTATAGGTGTACACCGTCAGTTTGCCCTGACTGGTCGATCCACCGGTTTTAAACACCAGCGCATCGTCGACCTTTCCGGTCAGGACCGGCCAATGACTCAAGTCATGGCTGTCAGCCCAATAGTCTGCCGCATTGGTCAGCGGTAGATCATTTAGTGTAATTCCCTGCGGCGGTAAGTATTCCAGCTGTTTGCTATAGAAGTTTGAATGTTGTCGGATATAAGGCAGCAGTTGTTCGAGCGAATAAGTTGATTTCACTGGATTCTCTTTTTTATATCAGGCGTCTTTGGTGACTAAAGACAAGTTAGTGGGCGATATCTTTATTTTCTTTTATCAATAACCAAAGGTGTTTTGCCGCTGTGTTTGTTTCGAAAGAACGCTTGCTCGGTACACATTTGAACGTCGACAGTTAACAGTTTGGCGTTTACGGCATTTGCCAGTGCTTCATGGCTCAGCAATGCGTTGCGAACCTGGTTGATGTTCGCATCCGTTAGAACTTTAAGTCGCTCGACGCCGTCAGGGGTGTGGTCCAGAACAATCTGAATGGGTGCGCCGACGTTATCCTGCAGAGCCGACGGCGAAATGAACTCCGTGCCCATTCGAACCAGTTTGCCGTGGCGCTGGAGCAGTTCGAACCGGGGTGAGTCCAGTCCGCACGGGCAGGCTCCGGGTATCCAGCGACCGGTGTCGCCCACGTCATATCGGCGCACGGTTTGGCCTTGCCGCGCTCGAGAAGTAAACAACAGGCGCCCGATCTCATTGGCCTGAACCGGTTCATCCCGTTCGATCTGCACAATTTCCAGATGCTGCGTGTCGCACATCAAGTGAAACACCCCATTCGCGGTGGCTGCGCACGCATGCCCCAAGGGACCGGCGTCGACGGAGCCATAGATCGCCGAGCGGATCATCGAGACCCCGCAGCTTTCCATGAGGCTCAGGCTGGTTTGGCCCGGATGCTCGCCGCCGAGGAACACTTTGCCAATACCTGCGTACGTGCGGAGTCGGGCCTGCTCGTTGAAGAACAGACGATGCAAGGTGCTCGGCATGCCAATCAGCACGGTGACACGCTGGTCAACGATCAGTTGGGCGATTTCGCTGAAGTCATCGTCCTGGGGCGCACCCATGGGGAAATGTGTGACGCCCATCTGTTCCAGTATTTTGGTAAAACTGAGGAAACCTCCGTACAGGCTGCCGCCGTAAAACAGGTTCATGACCCGGTCCTGTGAAGGATCGAGCCCGGCGGCGAACAGGCCGTCGGCCGCTGCGCGCATCTGCCGTTGGAAGTCGCGATAGCTGAAACCGGCGAGGGCCGGAGTGCCGCTGCTCCCTCCTGAGCGAAAATACAATTGCGCCGCGGCGCCCATCGGCTGGGTCGTGAAGGTGTTTTTGTCCATGATCGGCGCATGGGCGGTGTCAGGGGCGGGCGGGACCGGGTCGAGCGTTGCCCGGCCAGGCAAAACATCCGGCGACAGACTCACCGAGAGGCGGCGACTAAGGCGCGTCAACGCGTAGACGCCGTCATGGGGCTCACCGGCGTAGCCGTCATGAATCCCCGCGCAAGGCGCAATACGGGTGACCCCAGCGTTGACCAGCGTTCGCACAAGTCCTGGCGTTTCTGTCGGAGAGCAAATCAGCGCGCAACTTTGCAGGACGGTGCGCCAGGGCAACAGCGTCTTGGCGATCAAGTGTTGCGGTACGGGTTTGAGCAGCACCGTGCGAAACAGCGGCGACGGTGCGAGCGTTTGATGGTGTTCCCAGATGATCCGCCATCCGTGGCCGGCCCAGACCTGGCCGCTCTGGTTCGCAAAACAGTAATCCAGTTGCGCCATGGCGGTACGGGTGGTGATCTCGCAAGCCTCTTGGTCCGTGGGCACCAGCGCCGGCCAGTGCGACGCGCGACGTTTGAAGGCTTCGCTCAAACGCTCGCCCAGGTCCTGCAGGATGGCCGGGTCGTTGCTGTCCACCAGCACCCATTGCGGGCTGGAACACGCTTGCTGATCCAGACTGCACACCTCATCCACCAACGCATCCAGCACCGAAGAGTTGGCCGCGTCAGGCGACAGATAAGCGAAACTGATCCTGTGCCCCCAGTCGATCCAGCGGCATCCGGTGGGGATCTGCTGACGAATCGCCTTGAGCGCCTTTTCACCGCCCCAGGCTGACACGCCATCGGCCCGAGCGCAGAGTTCAGCTATTCGGGAAGTGGCCACGGGCAGCACCGCGACGAATTCGGCAAGCCTGCCACTGGTGTCGCACTGCACAAGGGCGGCCAGCAATTGTGCAGTCAAACCCGCATCGCTGGCGCTGGGGCGTAACCAGTTAATGTTACCGGCCAGCAGGCTTTCGAGAATCGCGCAGAACGCCAGCATCGGCGCATTGCCTGGCGTCACATGCACCACCAGCCCCAAGGGGTGCCAGCTTTCAAAGTGCGGCTGCCGGTAGTCGATACGCCTCAGCGAACGGGGTTGCGAACCCAGTTCCCGCTCAAGCTTCCTGCTCAGGTTGCTGCGCTGGCAGAACTCGATCAGCCCCTGACATTGATTGTCATCGAGAGGTAGATCCAGGCTGCGAGTGTGTAATTGAGTGGCGAAATGAGCTGCGGCCTTGATGACGGTCTCGCTGTCGATCGGTGCGGAAAGCAATCCGGGCAATTGTTTCTGAAGGCGCTCGAGGGCGCTTTCCGGGGTAACGTCGTCACGCAGTTGGCCATTGATGAGGTACATATCAAGCCCCTCCCAGCAGTTCAGAGGCCGCCATGGCGCAGCTGCGACTGGCGGTGGTGCCGGCACGTCCGTGCAGCTCGAACCAATCGGTCGTCAGGCCGCATCCGCAATGTGCGCCGGGGTGTAATGTCGCCAGATCGCCCATGACCACCGCGTGAGCAGGGCTTGACGAAATGTACGGGGAGACGAATTCCAGCAAGCCGCGCTGGCCATATGGCTGGACCGTGAAATCGGATGGGTTGCGCACGAAAACCTTCGAGTAGATGGGGGCATGAAAATGATGGCGGGCACATTGAATGTAGGGCACGGCATGCTCGACGGCACCGTAGCCATCCCGGCAGCGGGACAGGTCGATACCCAATTGCCGATTGAGTCGGGCATACAATTCAAGCAGGGGGATCTCTTGCGCGGCCTGGGTTTTCCAGCCGCCACCCAGAAACACCAGCGACTGGGCCGGTAGCTTGAGACTCGGTGCACTGGTGTCTTCCATGTGCTGTAGCGCATGGGAAAGGAACGCTGGAAATCCGAGAATCCGCACGGGCAATCCCTCGTCGGAAAACTCCTGCAAGGCGCGAATCACGCCAAACAGGTCGAACTCGTGACCATTACCCGTCCGGCGCAATCCGTAGACGACCCGATTGACGGGCGCATAGCTACAAAGAAACTGGTCGGTGTAAGCGGTGCCCAAGGTGATGGCCGCCTCGGGCTCGTAGCTCAGGAGCAAATAATTGCAGGGGCTTTGCGGAGTATCCCAGCCGTAGTGCCGGAAAATGTGGCTCACCATGCCTTGAGCTGCTGTCATGCTGCGAAGGTCATAGCGCATGCGACTCTTCTGGCCACTGGTGCCAGACGATGTCAGCTCCAGCGCGCCTTCGCCGGTGGGGCCGAACAACAAGTGACGTTTGAAATAGTTGGCGAAAATCGGTGGCAACCTGGACCAGTCATCCAGTGTCTCCAGGTCCTTTGCATCGAGCCCGTTGGCGTTTAGCCAGCGTTCGTAACCAGGCGTGTGGTGACAATGAAACAGGCTGATTTCCCCCATCGCCTGGTCGAACAGGCCCTCGGGTACGGAATCCAGGCAATAGGGTTGCGTTAACGCGCAGAACGCATCGGTGTGAGGTAAATGGATCATCAAAAGACCTACTGTGTGGTGTCAGACCGCAAGCGCGATGTGAGAGCGCCGCAGAAACAGACTGAGGGGCGCCAGGCACAGAAGCCCCGCAAGACCCGCCATCAGGGCGAAGGATTCGTGGCTGTCACCGGCACCGACGGCCGCAATAAGCGAGCCGCCGCCACCCATGACGGCGATCGAGATCATGCCGATCATGGCCGAGACCAGACCTTTGCTATCGTCGCTGGCGAACAGCGCAAGCCGGTACAGCGCCGCATTGCTCATGCCAAGACCCACGGCGTAAAGCGCCAGGCAGCTGATCAGCACGGCTGTCGAAGCGCCGTAGAAGCTGACGGCGACTAACGCGATCAGCCCGCCGCAAAACGGCCAAAGCGCGTAGCGAATCAGTTGTGGCAGTTCAATGTTGGCAATCAGTCGGTTGAGGATCAGATTGCCCAGAATGACCGCCGCAAACACCGGGATTTGCCACAGGCCATAGTGCAGAGTTGAAAACCCCTGGTTGTGGATCAGCAAGAGCGGCGCCAACCCGATCCAGGCAATCAAGGGCAGGCTCATCACGCCCAGCGCGACAGCGGCGCAAAGGAATTGCGGGTTAGTCAGCAAAACGGCATAGCGGCGCACGGTGCCGTGCCATTCAAAGCGCACGGCTTCCGTTCGCTGACCGTCGTGGCGCAGGGTGCCCACGGTTTCCGGCATGAACAGGTAAAGCCCGAGCCAGACCATCACGCCGCCGATACCCAGCAGTAAAAACAATTCCCGCCAGGACAACCACTCCAGTAGCAGACTGCCGAGTAACGGCCCCAGAAGCGGGGAGAGCAGCGCAACATTCCCCAACAACGCCATGATTTTGACCGCGTCGGCTTCGCAGAAAACTTCTTGCAGGGCCGGGTAGCTGACCGCGATGACAAACCCCAACCCCATGCCCTGAATCAGTCGCAAGCCGTTGAACGCATAAATGCTTTGCACGTTGAACGCTGCGACACAGGCCAGGGCGAATACCGCACAGCCGATGAGCAACATCCGGCGGCGACCGAAATGATCAGACAGCGGGCCAATCAGCCATTGCAGAAGCATGCCGCCGGCCAGATAAAGAGTGAAGGCGTAGGGGACATGGTCGGGGCTGGCATCCAGTTGTCGGGTGACGGTCAACATAGCCGGCATAATCATGTCGCTGGCCATATAGGTCAGCAGTTCGAAAAAAGTGATTGCAAGGCAAAAGCCAAACAAATGATGGGGGCTGATATTGATTAAAGGCTTGTGCATGGCATCCCTGTTCTTTGCTCAAAATTTAATAGCGGGTTTTATTGCGATGCATCGAGAGTAATCATCGAATATGAATAGCTCAAATGGACGATTGAGACCGAAAGCTTCAATGGTTATCGCTATGTTTCGATGTGCACAGGGAAGGAAAAAAGAAGTGAATATGCATGTACGAAAAATGCCCGCGACAGGGCGGGCATTTGTTCAGTAGTTATTGGGTGGGGTATTTGTCTTACGAATGAATGTTCAATTATTCACGCTTTATGACACAACCAACCATTATCGATGCTGGTAATAACCCGGCCCGCCACGGTCATAATGGTGACCGCCGTGCCAGCCGCCGTGGGGGAAAACGATGCAGCCGCTCAGTGTCAGGAGAGCGAGCAGGGGAATCAGCAGTGTGATTCGACGGAACATTTCAAAATCCTCATGGTTATCGCCACTATGAAGCCAAATCTCTTCATCGGCTGTAACATGAGACCCCGTTTGTAGCGTCCCATCCCCGGAGAAAGGTAGGGGCTTGGCATGCGTTCTGATACAAACCGGATACATTTTTCAGGTTCAGGAACTCGCAATGACTCAGTCGCAACGTTTGAAATACTCGATTCTGATCTCCCTCGTGGTGTTGGGGATCATGTTCGGCCTTTCGTATCTGCAAAACGCAGGCGTCATCAGCGAGAAGCTGTTTCAGTACATCGCCATCGGCGTGGCGGTGATCGTGGTGGTGATCAATGGCATGATGCGTCGCAAGGTCAAACCCTGAACGACGCACCTTGAGCGGATCACTCGCGATGGAGCATGGCTGCAGCGTGCGGATGCAGGCTGTAGCTTTTGTCCGCATTGAGCGTGATCACGCCTTCGCTGCACAAGCGTTTCAACACTTCCCGCACACTGAGAAAGGACAGGGGAATATCCAGGTCCAGCAAGTGGCTGTGCACGCCGCGCACGCCAAGGCTACGGTCGCTTTCGGCGGCAGTCAGCAAGGCGTCGATGACTTTCAGGCGGATCAGACTGGTTCGCAGACCATAGCTTTTGAGCAGCAACCTGATCCGCTCGTTGCCATTGCGCTCGCCCCGTTGACTGAAAACACCGGAGCCCATGGCAGAGCCCTTTGGCGCATTGCTACCGTCCGTTGGCAGTTGCGAGTTGTACATGCAAAAACTCCTTTTCCGAGCCGGCCAGGAAATGTGATGGGTGCTCTCACTCAATAAGACGTACGAGCAGGACAAATAATGAAGCCCCGAATGTAGAAATTTTGTCGCCATCACGTCAGCGGCCTGTGAGATGCCCGTGAAAAAGCGCCTTTCAGGGCTTAAATTTTTGTCATTTGTTTCGTTCCTAGGGGAAGGCGCTGTGCGTGTATGACGCAGGGTGTTTGTCTTTTCGATCAGGAGCGAGCGTGATTATTTCCAGGCAGTTAACCCGGTTGAGCCTTGCAGGCGTGTTGGTGGGCTTGAGTCTTGCGGCAAACGCACGCAGTCAGCCGGAGCAGGCAAGCGCGGACATTCGCCGGACCAGTTTCGGTGTGCCGCATATCCGTGCCGACAACGAGCGCGGGCTCGGTTATGGCATTGGTTACGCCTACGCTCAGGACAACCTGTGCCTGCTGGCCAATGAGATCACTACCGTGAACGGCGAGCGTTCACGCTATTTCGGCCCGGATCAGTTCACAGTCGAAGAACGCGAAAACCTGGTCAGCGATCTGTTTTTCAATTGGCTGAATACGCCACAGGCCGTCTCCGGTTTCTGGCAGGCGCAAACCCCGCAAGTGCGCGATCTCGTTGAAGGGTATGTGGCGGGCTATAACCGTTCGCTGACCGAGCGTCGGGCACAGGGTTTGCCGCAGCAGTGTCAGGGCGACTGGGTACGCGAGATTACCACCCAGGATCTGGTCAAGTTGACGCGACGTCTGCTGGTCGAGGGCGGAGTAGGGCAGTTTGCCGAAGCCTTGGCCGGCGCCCCCCCCCCTAAAACCGTTGCACATGTGGCAGACGTACCGGTGTCGTTCCAAATGGCCGCCTCGCGCATGCAGCGTTTTGCCCTGGATCGCGGCAGTAACGCCGTGGCGGTCGGCAGTGAACGTTCGTTCAATGGCCGCGGCATGTTGCTGGCCAATCCGCATTTCCCTTGGGTCGGCGGGATGCGTTTCTATCAAATGCACCTGACCATTCCCGGCAAACTGGACGTCATGGGCGCGGCGCTGCCGGGGCTGCCGATGATCAACATCGGTTTCAACCAGCACCTGGCGTGGACCCACACGGTGGACTCGTCCAAGCATTTCACCTTGTATCGCCTGCAACTCGATCCCAAGGATTCGACCCGTTATCTGCTCGACGGCAAGTCATTGCCGATGAAGAAACAGACCCTGACCGTGAACGTGAAACAACCGGATGGCCGGACCAGACCGGTTTCTCATGTGGTCTACAGTTCGCAGTTCGGTCCGATCGTGCAATGGCCCGGAAAGCTCGACTGGGACAACCAGTTCGCCTACAGCTTGCGCGACGCCAATCTGGATAACGACCGGGTCTTGCAGCAGTGGTATGCGATGAACCGCGCGGTCAGCCTCAAGGACTTGCAGGCCTCGGTGCACAAGGTCCAGGGGATCCCGTGGGTCAACACCCTGGCGACGGATGATCAGGGACAGACGCTGTACATGAATCTTTCGGTCGTGCCGAACGTCAGTGCCGACAAACTGGCCAAGTGCAGTGATCCGCGGGCCGGATTACAGATGATCGTCCTCGACGGTTCCAGCAGTGCGTGTGCCTGGGACATCGACCCGACGGCTGCACAAAAAGGCATTTTTGCCGCAGACAAGTTGCCGCAGCTGTTGCGCAAGGATTTTGTGCAGCACTCCAACGATTCGGCCTGGATGGCCAACCCGGCGCAACCGCTTACCGGTTTTTCGCCGCTGATCAGCCAGGACGGCCAGCCATTGGGGCTGCGCTCGCGTTTTGCGCTGGATCGCCTGAATACGCTGAACAAGGCAGGCCCGATAGCAGCGACAGATCTGCAACACATGGTGATGGACGATCAGGTGTATCAGGCGGCACAAGTGATGCCGGACCTGCTGCAGTTCTGTATGGCGGCACTGGGTAGCGATGCACCAGCGCTCGCGCCGCTGTGTGCCAGTCTCAAGGCTTGGGATCGCAGTGCGAATCTGGACAGTGGTCTGGGGTTTGTGCATTTCCAGAATGTCATGGCGTCGCTACAGGAAACGCCTGATCCGTGGCGTGTAGCGTTCGATCCGAAAGACCCGCAACACACCCCGCGTGGCCTGGCGGTCGATCGTCCGGAAGTCGCAAAGGCGGTTCGCGAAGCGATGCTGGCGTCGGTAGCTCAGGTGAACAAGATGGGGCTCAAGGCCGATAGCCGCTGGGGTGATATCCAGGTGGTCAGCAGCGGCGGCCAGCAGACGCCGATTCACGGTGGACCTGGCACTCTTGGAGTCTATAACGCCATTCAGAGCGTGCCGAGAACCGACGGTAAACTCGAGGTCGTCAGCGGTACCAGCTATTTGCAGGTGGTGACCTTCGATGACAAGGGGCCGCAGGCCCAGGGGCTGCTGGCATTCTCGCTATCCAGTGACCCGGCCTCCAGGTACTCCAGAGATCAGACCGTGGCATTTTCCAGGAAGCAGTTGAGTGTGTTGCCGTTCACCGAACAGCAGATCACGTCCGATCCGCAGTACCAGGTTCAGACGATCCGCGAGCAGGATGAAAAAGCCGGGAAGGTGGCCGTACAGTAACGCTGATGGTGTTTGAACCAAGAATGAAGGCCGCACCTTGCAAAGGTTGTGGCCTTCAGCTTTTTGGGGCTTGTTGCGGAATGGAATTGAGGACCGGATTGCCATCCTTGTTGCGGGTCAGGTAGACCGGCAATACCTTGGGCAGGGAGGCCACCAGGTTGTTGAGTTCTTTGATGTTGTAGATGCCGCCGATGCGAATCGAGCCAGTGCTGTTGTCGGCCACCATCACCGGTTTGCTCAAGTAGCGATTGATCAATGGCAATGCGTCGGTCAGCGCCAGATCATCGAGCACCAGTTTTCCGCTGCGCCAGGCCAGTGAGTTGTCATTGTCGTAAGTCTGACTGATCCGGGGAGTGAAGTCGCCGCGTCTATAGCTAGCCTGCATCGCTGGCTCGAGGCGCAAACCGTCACCCGCAACGGCGTCATTACTGCTCACCAGCACCGAACCTTCTATCAGGTTCACGCGTACCTGATCTTCATACATCCAGACGTTGAATTTGGTTCCGGTGACCCGAATCCTGCCTTCGGCCGCTTTGACAATGAAGGGGTGCCGAGTGTCGTGGCTGACGCTGAAGAAGGCTTCGCCCTTTTTCAGCGTAATCCGACGTTGATCCTTGTAGTTGCTGAACGTCAGCTCACTGCCCAGGTTCAGTTCCACCTGACTGCCATCGCTCAGGGTGACCTGGCGGACATTGTCGTTCGCCTCGAAATGTTGGTAGGAATTGGGTAGCCAGCCCAGGTTCCAGCCGCTATAGGCCGCCAGCGGCAATGCCATGGCGCAAACCGCGGCGGCGATACCGAAAGTGCGCCAAGGCGTGGCAGGTTTGGCGCGGACCATCGGGACCACGGTTTCTGGACGTGGCAGGTCCCCCGCGACATCCCAGATCTCCAGCATGGCCTCGTACTCGAACGCGTGAAGCGGATGAGCGTCATGCCATTGCTCGAAAGCCAGCCGCTCTTCAGCAGTGCAATCGTTGGCGTGCAGACGCATGCACCAATGCGCAGCGGCATCGGTGATTGCGTCATATTGGGCTTGCGAGAGAGGGTTGTCGGTCATTGACTCATCCTGATTTCCTGCATTCTAACCTTGTGAGGAAGTCTGCGAGAACAACCGTCATGGCAATTACCCATCAAATGGGAATTTATTTTTCTGATTCACGGGATGCTGGTGTGCAGTTGGCGCCCCATATGGCTGATGAGCCATGCAACGCTGTCGGCGTTGCCGAGTTGCACCTTGAGTCTGACCAGTGGATCTCTCTTGAAAATTTTGCGGGCACCGCTCAGGTTTTCTCCGCCAGTCAAGGTCAATATATGCGCTTTTACCCGATCAGTATTTTCATATGAAGTGCTGCCCGGATCCTCCCACACACCGGTATCAGGATCCTCGGTCATGAACAGCTGAGTCAGGGGTGTCTTGATCGAGAGTGCGGTGTCCTGAAGGGTAGTCAACGCCTCCTTGAGGTCATGGCCGGTTGGGCTGGTCGTATCGATCAGATGGGAGAATGGTCTGCCGGAATCGAGGTAAGCAATGTCTTCGGTGTTGCAGACGATGTGGGAAAGCTCATGAATAAGGGTTGCAGCTCGAGCATGGGTGTTGAGAGGGAAGGCAGGGTCGGTAAGATGTGGGCGGTAATTGTCGAAAACGGTGTCGAAGAACTTTTCTGCCAGATAAATTTTCCGCTTTGCATCCGTTGGAACGGTGAAACCGAATGATGTTTGCGCGCCACTGAGCAGCCTGCCGATTACAAAACGACTGGTCTTCGGCTTTCTGAGTGAGGGGTCCAACAAGGCCGCAAAAATGTCGCTCATGACTTTTTCAAGCTGTTCCACATGCGCGGGCTGCACTTGCGGTACATCAATAAAATCCATGATGAGTTGATGCACGGGGGTAACCGTGTGGTCGGAAGACTTCAGCAATTGCAGGTTTTGAAAGCAGTTCCAGGCATAGGTGGTTGCCAGGTCGAGCGCCTCGTCAATCTGACGAGCCTTTTGTGGAAACAGTCGACGGATTTCGGGCATTCCATTGGCATCAACGTTCATGCCTTGCCAAACAAAAAATGCGGTGCTCAACCGATTGCCGATGCTGAAACGGGGCGCTGGCGTTTCCCTATCCAGAACCCATTGTTTCGACACGTTCTGACTCAGCCGCGGGCCGCGAATGTTTGTGTCGGCGATGCGCCAGCGTGTGCCGCGCTTTGCGACCGGATATACCTTTCCTTCAACCGGTGCGTAGGTTTTTTTTGTCGTCGGATGGGTATAGAGCCCAAGACTTGAGTTTAATGTGAGCGAATTCAGATCGACGTCGATGCTTTCATGACGCTTCAACTGCGTACGTTCGGGGGCTGTAATGGCAACATTCTGCCATTTGAACCGGGTATCGGGCGTTTCTGGCGCAGGTGCACTTGGCGTGGAAAATGGCTTCGTTTGCGCTTCCAGCGATTGTCGCAACGTGGCCAGTTGTGCAATGCCGCTGATAAATTCCTTTATCGCCGCCCCCCATTTGTGCGTTTGAAGGTCTTCGGCGGATTGCTTGATGTCGCGATAACTGCGCCACACCGTGATCGGGTA
Source organism: Pseudomonas lyxosi (assembly GCF_047758685.1). Taxonomy (NCBI): domain Bacteria; kingdom Pseudomonadati; phylum Pseudomonadota; class Gammaproteobacteria; order Pseudomonadales; family Pseudomonadaceae; genus Pseudomonas; species Pseudomonas lyxosi. Next base: position 5,016,961 of record NZ_CP180481.1, on the reverse strand, counting down.
GGCAAGCTTGCCCGTCAAGAACGTAGATGCCTCATGCAAATCTTCACCCAGCACATGCTTGATGGTTGCCCATTCGCCCTGCTTGTTGTCATCGGACTGACAACCGAGCAATCGGGCCAACAGCGCGGCGTTATCATCGAACAAGTGCTTTAACAGGCTCCCCTTGATCGGGTTGGACGCCAATGTGACATTGGTTTCGCGACTAACGTTGGTCTGTGGTGCGGCTCTGGCGACACGGGTGCTGCTGGTCGCCATCCGGTTTTCCAACAGCATCCGATCAGGCTGCGGCAGATTCATGAGTACCCAATCGAGCAGCGAACCGCGGGTCTTCAGCTCTGTCAGCAATTGTTTCTCGTTTTCATATTCTTTCACCCCGTGCCGAGGGCTATGAGGCGCGACAAGGACCTGTGGCGCGGTGCTATCGGCCGATGAGCCAATCAGATAGACGCCTGGCACTTTGACCGCCTGTTGACTCTTGATGCCCAGGAGCTCAAGTGGGCGGATGATCGCGTGGGCGCCGTCGACTGCCGCGCGGGCGATGGCGTCGGGCATATCCATGACTTGGCGTATCAGATCAAACCCCGTCTCGCTCAGGCGCTCCTGCAGTTTTTCCGTGTGGGCGTAATGCATCAGCTGCCAGGGTAATTGCGTGTAAAACCGCTTCCTGCGGTCCGTTGCATCCGCCTGGGTGTCTGCAAATGCTTCGTTCAATGTCTTTTGTTGATGTTCACCCAGCTTCAAGTTTCGTATCAGGTCTCTGATGTAGCTTTGGTCCATGTCCTCGGGAATCTTGGTGTTATCAAGCGACACCAGTTTGAAATGGGTTTTGTCCAGATCCTTGAAATGGGTCAGTGCGAAGTCGGTCAGGGTTTGGGTGCTGGCCGCAGACCTCGAGCGTGCGCTGATCTGGATCTGGACCTTATCCGGATCGATGTTGAACGTATCTGCCTTGAGTTGTTTTTCAAGTGCATGGTGTGCCGTGCGTGCCAGGGAGCGTATGCCGGTGAGGTAGTCCTGGTCGTCGGTGACGTTGTCGAGGTATTGCTGAAGCAGCTCCGCATGCAGTATCTGGTCTTGAATGGACGCCTTGGCCAACCATGCCGGCAGTTTTTGCTGGGTCGTCAGGGATTGGGCAATGTCCGTCGCACGGTCTAACCCCGTCATCGGTTGACGCAGCGCCACCAGCTTCAGAAGACTGGCCAGGGTCGTCGCGGGAAGCCTGGTGGCCAGCGCACGGGTAACGCACGCCTGGTCCAGCTGAACATAGGGCTTTTGCACGTGATCGAGAAAATGCTCATCTATTCGGTGCAGCGGTGCCAGGGTGTAAGTCTGCCCAGCCACTCTCTCGCTACGTACAAGGTTCTCCAGAAGGGTGGTGCGATCTTCGGCGTCCTTGAGGCGTCGATCCAGCTCGGTCAGCAACGGAGTCAATGCCCTGAAGGCTTCAAATCCCGACGCCGGCGTCCACAAAATCGCCTTGCCCGAATGCTTCGGGTCCAGGCCTCCACGTTCAGTCAGCACAAAACAACTGGCCAGTTTCAACGGGGCCGTGGCTTCGCTTGCCTTCAACGCCAAGGAAAATACGTCCGGCAAAAAGCCGTTCAATGCAGCTCGCTGCAAGCGTACCGGGGTATCAAGCACGGTTTTGATGATCGCCTGTTCCGTCGCACTCAGGGTGCGCGTGACGGCGTGCAGCTTGAATTCACTGCGCAATGCCGTTGACAGGGTGTGAGTGAAACTCGATTGCAAGCTCCCGAGCGAAGAATCGACGATGCGCTGCGCCTCGGTAATCGTGCGGGTTGTTGTGGGAATGACCGGATGGTTGTCGAGGAGTTGGTCGAGCGCCACCTTAACGGAGGAAAGCCGGGCCAGTTGCTCTTTGGCTGATTCGGCACGAACGGTGGCCGGTTGCGCGCTCCAGCGCTGGTCGGCGCGTGTACTCCAGCGTCCTGCGGCATCGGCCGCCAGCAGTCGATCGTCGATCAGTCCCCGGACATCCAGTGCCTTGTCGATCAAGGCATGAGGATCCTGTGTACCTTCGCTTTCACGGTAACGGCTCAGCGCGTGGGACAGGTTCTCCCGTTGTTTGCCAAGGATGTCGTCCATCAATTGTGCAAAAACCGGGCTGATGATCGGTTCACCGACAATGACGCGCTCATTCGGCTCCAATGAAAGAAACGTGCCGCGTTCGTCCAAAGACATGAAGTTGAGCAGCGTGTCTTCGTGGCCTTCGCTTTTCATCATCTCCAGGACGATTTCCCTGACCGCGGGCAGGTCGGTCGTCGCCTCGATGCCTCTGGACTGTGTGTACAGAAAGCCCAGGGTTTCGCGGCTGCCGATCATCAAGGTCGAGGCCAGCTGCGCGTAATGCTTGAAGGGCGCGGTGATACGCACTTTTTCGATGCGGAGAGGATCGACGGTTTCAGGTTCGAGGCTGACATTCATCAGTCGCAGGTATTCCTGCGTCGTTAGAACACCTTGCTGACGCTGAAGCAAAAGCTTCACGTGAAAGGTGTCGCGTAAACCCTCGGCAAAAAACGCCGAGCGTGACTGCCCGTTGCTCATCGGTGTGTTCCAGAACGTTCTGAGCAGGCTCTGCAAGTGAGGGGTAAAACTTTGCGCGAGCTCTTTGACTGCGCTTTCCCAGGCCTGGTTATCGGCGTCGCTGCTCACACTGTGTTGGGGATTGGAAAAGACTCTGGAATCGCCAGTCGGCCACTCGTTGGTCAGGTAGTAATGCAGCAGGGCATCGCTCAGTGAATGCGAGGAAAGCGTGTGTTGGTAATCTCTGCCTAAAGCTGAAGTCGTCATGACAAAGCTCTTCAGTCGAGTAAGGCGCTGGTCCAGACTGGGGAACGGTTTGTTCAATGCGTTCTTGAGGGTCTCGTCCAGCATCGATTGCAGCGTTGGCAGCTTGAGCAGCTCACCCATCATCGTCTTGAGGTTCTGAGCCTGATTGCGCTCGAGGGTGAGCTCCTGGTCCTGGAACACCGCACCTTCGATTGTTTGCGTGGCAATGTCTGGCGCAGTGGCGGGGGGTAAAGTGCTGCGTTGCTCGATGGAGAGAAAGCGCAATAACTCACGCTTCCCGGTGGGCTGTGCCAACCATTCCTTGAGTCTGCTTTTGAGGTCCTCCATGTCCGCGAATTTGATCAGGCCTTTCCACGGTGTGTAGAGCGTGACTTCTCCATCGTTGGGCCGGCTCATGGCAAAAGCGCCGGCCAGGGGAATATCGGGTGCATCAGGCACGCTTAAAAGCAGCTGGGCGACGTGCATGGGCTTGCTATTGGCGATACGGATTTGATGCGTCGCCAGATAAACAACCTTCAACCACTTCAGGTCATCAATCGTGAAGGACAGTTCATTTTCGCGTTCATCAGGCTGTCTGGCATTGGATGCAAGTTCTGCTTCGTCGAAAAAATACGGCAGTGGGGGAGCAGACATGGTTTTTCCTCGTTGTGCTGCGATCGGCGGGTAATCGCCGGTCGTTGGATTGAGGAAAAACAGTACGGTCAGTGGAAGGCTCGGGTGCGGTACATATTGCTTGATGCGAACAGGCTGTCGAGACTTGACAGGAAGCCGGTAGAACAGCGCTTAATCGACAACTGTTTTGGGTTGCCCTGCAACCTCGCTTCACCCTGTTGCCCGTACTCAATAATAAAACTGGAGCTTCAGATGACCGCAACGCCCGAAGTGGCCGTCAGTTCGAACACTCAAACGCTCGATTTCGACGCGCTCGTTCTTTTGCTTGAGCAGATTTTTCAGCGCCATGGCACCTCCGCCGAGGTGGCCAGGACACTGGCCCTCAACTGCGCCGGCGCCGAACGCGATGGCGCCCATAGTCATGGCGTGTTCCGCATTCCCGGTTACGTGTCGACGCTCCGGAGCGGCTGGGTCAATGGCCAGGCCGTGCCGGTGGTCGAGGACGTGGCTTCGGGCTTTGTCCGGGTCGATGCCGGTAATGGTTTCGCCCAGCCGGCCCTCGCCGCAGCACGCGCACTGTTGGTGGAGAAGGCCCGCAGCGCGGGCATTGCGGTGCTGGCGATTCGTAATTCCCACCATTTCGCGGCCTTGTGGCCGGATGTCGAGCCCTTCGCCTATGAAGGGCTGGTGGCGCTGAGCGTGGTCAACAGCATGACCTGCGTGGTGCCGCACGGCGCTGATCGTCCGTTGTTCGGGACCAACCCGATTGCTTTCGCCGCCCCTCGGGCTGACGGTGATCCGATTGTCTTCGACCTGGCGACCAGCGCCATTGCCCATGGCGATGTGCAGATCGCCGCACGCAAGGGCGAGCGTTTGCCGCCAGGCATGGGGGTGGACGGTCTTGGCCAGCCGACCCAGGACCCGAAAGCGATTCTTGAGGGCGGCGCGTTGCTGCCGTTTGGCGGGCATAAAGGCTCGGCGCTGTCGATGATGGTGGAACTGTTGGCGGCGGCGTTGACCGGCGGCAACTTTTCCTTCGAGTTCGATTGGTCGAATCATCCGGGCGCCAAGACGCCGTGGACTGGCCAACTGTTGATCGTGATCGACCCGAGCAAGGCGGCCGGGCAGAGTTTTGCCGAGCGCAGTCAGGAACTGGTCCGACAGATGCACGGTGTGGGGCTCAAGCGTTTGCCGGGGGATCGACGTCACCAACAACGGGCCAAGTCCAGCACCGAAGGCATCCGGCTCGACGATCAGACGTTGGCGAGTTTGCGGGAATTGGCCGGACTCTGAGTCCTGCATACTCTCAGTCTGCATAAAGCCGGGCAAGAAAAAGGCGAGCTCAATGCTCGCCTTTTTGCTTTTGTACCTAAAGCAGAACCGCTTACCGTCGACCCAGCAACAACCCGACTACCAGGCCGAAACCGGCAGAGATCGCCACGGTTTGCCACGGATGACCACCGATGTAGGTTTCAGTGGCTTCGACCGCAGGTTTGGTCCGGTCACGAACGCTGGTGACGGAGTCCCGAGCCTGCTGAAGTTTCTGGGCGATCTGCCCACGAAGTGTGTCCGCTTCCTCACCCACCAGTGAGGCGCTGCTTTTGAGCAGCTTTTCCGACTCTTCGATCAGAGCCTGAAGTTCGCTGAAGGCTTGATCCTTGATCTGGTCTTCGGCGACTTGTGCGGCGGTTTTCCGGGCCATTGAGGTACTCCTTGCAGATAAATGGACAGTGAACAGTGGAGTCTGTCGTCAGCGAAAAAGTTGCAGTGGATTTCGCGTTGACCCAACCCTGAGGAAAAATCCTGAGTCGGACATTTCTTCCTACAGTGTAAGATGTCGCCTATTTTACGCAGCAGGTAACTCCCATGAGCTTCAATCTGGCCGACAAACCCCTTGCCGAGCGCGCTGCGCTTGAAGATGAGAAATCCCGTCTGTTCGATCTCTGGCAAAGCAACCTGGGCAAGTCCAAGGGCGAAGCCGCGCGGTTGTTCGGTGAACGCGCCAAGCGCAAAGGCAAATGGGCGGAGTGGGTCCGCGCCGAACTTGACGGCATGTCGCCCCCGGAATTTGCGAACATGGTGCGCAGTGAAGTCAATCGCCTGATGGCTGCCAAGTAGCGCTCGCAAAACTCGCGACAATCGCTTCCCGCACTTTCAGCACCACCGGATCGAGGCGTGTACTGGTGCGCCAGCCCAGTTCGATCGGGTATCGCGGCAACGCCAGAGGGCAGGGCAGCAGTGCCAGTCCGCTGAGTGAGGCAATGCTTTGGGCCGCATGGGCCGGAATGGTCGCCACGGCCTGACTGCCCTTGAGCAAGTGCGGCAATGCCGCAAAGTGTGTGGTCGAAGCGCATACCCGCCGGCTCAACCCCAGCGCCGCCAGCCCCTCATCGGTGATCCCGATAAAGCCGCCCGACGACACCAGAATGTGTTCACGGGCGACGAACTCATCAAGGCTGAGGGTCTGTTGTCCCTCGGCCAGACTGAGCGGGTCCACCAGGCACAGATAACCGCCTTCTCCCAGCACCTGACGGCTGAGCAAGCGCTCGGCAAACCCACCGGCGGTGATCGCCAGATCAATGCTGCGCTCCATCAACGCCTGAGCGACGATCTGGCTGTGGGTCTGACGAAAGATCAGCCGCAGCTTCGGTGCGACGCGGGCGATTTCCTCGATCAGCCGGCGCCCATAAGCGATTTCGAAATCATCGGACATACCCACGGTCACCGAGCGCCCGTCGTAATGGTGGGCGGCCGGATCGACCATCGCCAGGCTTTGCCGGCATTTGTTCAGGGCATCGCTGACCACCGGTTTCAACTGGTTGGCCTTGAGCGTGGGCGCGAGTCCTCGGCCGGTGCGCACGAACAACTGATCGCCGTACACCTCGCGAAGCCTACGCAGTGAGGCGCTGACGGCTGATTGCGTCACGCCCAGACGCAATGCGGCCCGACTGGCGCTGGACTCTTCATGCAGCGCTTCGAAGACTTTTAGCAGGTTGAGATCAATGGAGGCGATATTCATTTGGTTCATATCATTCAGCAGTGAATGGGGCTTTATTCATGATCCTGTGACGCTTGAGAATGAGCAACACCTCATTGCTTTCGGAGTTACTGCGATGCCCAAGTCAATCGTTGCTGCACTGCAAATCGGCGCCTTGCCCGGTGGCAAGGTCGAGACCCTGGAGCAGGTTCTTGCCTGGGAAAACGCGATTATCGAATCCGGCGCTGCGCTGGTGGTGATGCCGGAAGCGTTGCTCGGCGGTTACCCCAAGGGCGAAGGCTTTGGCACTCAATTGGGGTATCGACTGCCGGAAGGGCGTGAAGCCTTCGCCCGGTATTTCGCCAATGCGATCGACGTGCCCGGCGCGGAAACCGAAGCGTTGGCCGGGTTGTCAGCGCGCACCGGCGCCAACCTGGTGATCGGTGTCATCGAACGCGCCGGTAGCACTTTGTACTGCACCGCGTTGTATTTCGATCCGCAGGCCGGGCTGGTCGCCAAGCACCGCAAACTGATGCCCACCGGCACAGAACGGTTGATCTGGAGCAAAGGCGATGGCTCGACGCTGCCGGTGATCGACAGTCAGGTCGGGCGGATCGGCGCGGTGGTGTGTTGGGAAAACATGATGCCGCTGCTGCGCACCGCGATGTACGCCAAAGGCGTGGAGGTCTGGTGCGCGCCAACGGTGGACGAGCGGGAAATGTGGCAGGTCAGCATGCGCCATATCGCCCATGAAGGGCGCTGCTTTGTGGTCAGCGCCTGTCAGGTTCAGGATTCACCGCAATCCTTGGGCGTGGAGGTTGCCAACTGGCCGGCGGACCGGCCATTGATTGCCGGTGGCAGCGTGATCGTCGGGCCGATGGGCGACATTCTGGCGGGGCCGCTGCGTGACAGCGCCGGTTTGCTCACCGCAGAAATCGACACCGATGATCTGGTCCGTGCCCGTTACGACTTCGACGTGGTGGGGCACTACGCGCGCCCGGACGTGTTTGAGTTGTCGGTGGATGAGCGGGCCAAACCGGGTGTCCGCTTCAACGCATAATCTCTGTGGATTACCAGGTGCCGGTGGTCGATGTTGGCAGACTGAGTTTGCCACTGTCCACGAAACGCATGGTGCCGAACAAGCCGCCCGCGAGTTTGCCGTGCAGGACGTAGGGCAGGTTGTCGAGGGTTTGGGTTTTGCTCAGGCCCAGGGTCTGACGCAGCACCGAGAACGCCGAAACGCTGACCGGCACGGTCAGCACGGTTTCGGAAAAGCGTGCAATCGAGCCCGATTGATCGCTGACACCGGAGGCGAGTGGCTGGCCGTTGACTTCCAGGTCCAGGGCCACGCCGTTGTAATTGATGGCGGTTTCGTTGGGGTTTTGTACGCGTATTTTCACGGCAAAGCGCACTTCCATGTCCTGGCTTTGCAACGGCTCGAAGCCGACCACGTTGATGTTCAGCGGATCGCGATTGGGCAGCAGGGCGCAGGCGCTCAGGGAGAGCAACAGCAGGGAAAGGATAACGGCGTGGACACTGCGCATGGACATGCTCTCTTAAAGAAAAGGCCGAACCGCCAGTGGCTCGGCCTCGAGCATTTTCTAGCGGTTCAAGGGTGCGACAGCTGCGGGCGAGACGGGTTCACCCTTGGCCGGGACATCCGGGTTTTCCATGACCCGCAGGATCGAGGCTTCCGGATCGAAATCGTCCTCTTCCAGTTCAATGAACTCTTCGGGCAGGAAGATATTCAGCACGATAGCGCACAACGCGCCGACGGTGATCGGCGATTCGAAGATGTTGTGCAGCGCCTTCGGCAACTCGCGCAGCACTTCCGGAACCGCCGCGACACCCAGACCCATGCCGAGCGAAATCGACACGATCAGCATGTTGCGCCGATGCAGGCCGGCTTCGGCGAGGATCTTGATCCCGGCGACGGCGACGGTGCCGAACATCACCAGTTCAGCACCACCGAGTACCGGTTTGGGCATCAGTTGCAGCACCGCGCCGATCATCGGGAACAACCCCAGCAGCACCAACAAACCGGCTATGAAAAATGCCACGTAGCGGCTGGCCACGCCGGTGAGCTGAATCACGCCGTTGTTCTGGGCGAAGGTCACCATCGGCATGCTGTTGAACACGGCGGCCATGGCTGAGTTGAGGCCGTCGGCGAGCAGGCCGGACTTGATCCGGCGGATGTAGATCGGGCCTTTGACTGGCTGCCGGGAAATCATCGAGTTGGCCGTCAAGTCACCGGCGGCTTCCAGCGGCGACACGAGGAAAATCACCGCCACCGGCACAAACGCCACCCAATCGAAGTTAAAGCCGTACTTGAACGGCACCGGCACGCTCATCAGGGGGACGTCGGGCAAGCTGGCGAAGTTGACGTCACCCATCAGCCAGGCCACGACATAACCGAGGGTCAGGCCGATGACGATTGCACCGAGACGCAGAAACGGCACATCGACCCGGTTCAACAGCACAATCGTTCCGAGCACCAGGGCCGCCAGGGCCAGATGACTGGCCGCGCCGAGATCCGCCACACCGAAACCACCGGCGATGTCGGTCATGGCGACTTTGATCAGCGAGAGGCCCATCAGCGTGATGATCGTGCCGGTCACCACCGGGGTGATCAGCATCCGCAATTTGCCGATGAACTGGCTCAACACCACTTCGATGAAGGCGGCGAAAAAGCACACACCGAAGATGGTCGACAGGATCTCATCGGTGCCGCCGCCCCGGGCCTTGACCATGAAACCGGCACTGAGAATCACGCTGATGAATGAGAAGCTGGTGCCTTGCAGACACAGCAGGCCGGAACCGATCGGGCCGAAACGTCGCGCCTGAACAAACGTGCCCAGACCCGAAACGAACAGCGCCATGCTGATCAGGTACGGCACTTCACTTTGCAAGCCGAGGGCGCCGCCCATGATCAGGGTCGGGGTGATGATGCCGACGAAACTGGCGAGCACGTGTTGCAGGGCGGCGAAGACGGTGGCGGTCAGATGCGGGCGATCGTCGAGGCCGTAAATCAGGTCGTTATTGCGCGGGGCAGGGGCTTTTTCAGAGGCGGTCATGGTGGTGTGCATGCCAGAAGGCGGGCCGGGTAAAAAATGGAGGCGCAGGATGCCAGCAGCGGGCATCGAGGGCAACGCACAACGTACTGATCATTCCCACGCTCCCGAGTGGGAATGCCTCACCGGACGCTCTGCGTCCGCTCTTGGGACGCGGAGCGTCCCTGGCTGCATTCCCACGCAGAGCGTGGGAACGATCATCAAGCGAACGCCGCGAGTAAATCCTCTTCAAAGGCCTTTTGCGCATCCCCCGGCACCTGGGCGCGATGGCGGGCCAGGTGGAACGCCACGTCAAAACTCATATCGCCTCGGCGCACGGCCCGCAGCAAGCCTTTGTCTTCCCAGCTCCGGGCAAAGTGGCTGGGCAAATAACCGACATGCTTGCCGGAAAGAATGAAGGCGAGGGTGCCTTCGACTTGCTCCGAGCGCGCCGAACACATCTTCCCCTGGAAGGGTTCGTCGCTGCGCAGGAAGCGGTAAGGGTGATCGACCCGATCACACGCCTGTAGCGCTAGATCGTCAGGTGCATCGTCGGTGAACAACGGATGGCCGGATGCGCAATACAAGTGCTGGGTTTCGGTAAACAGTTCGCGGTAGTCAAAAGCGCTTTGCACTTGTGAGAAGTAACCGATCGCCAGGTCCAGTCGTTGTTGTAGCAGCAGCCGTTCCATTTCGCCGGGCATGGCGCTGATCAACTCGATGCGGACCGATTCGTCCCGTTCACGAAAGCGCCGGATCGCATCGGCCACCCGTTGCAGCACCGATTGGTCGAGTGCTTCGGACAGCCCCAGACGCACCTCGCCGATCAAACGCCCGGCCACGCCGTTGGATTGGTGGCGGAAGGGTTCGATGGACTCGAACAGGTTGCGAGTCGCGCTGAGCAGTTGTTCGCCCTTGGGCGTGATTTTGAAGCCGCCCTTGCCACGACTGCACAGGCGATAGCCGAGCCGGGTTTCCAGTTTGGCCATTTGCTGGCTGATGCTCGACTGGCTCAAACCCAACTCACCCTGAGCCGCGCTGAAGCCGCCGCATTCCACCACGTTGACGAACAGGCGCAGCAGTTGCAGATCGAGATCATGGAGTTGGCCGAGCATCAAACATTACTCGCGGATAAAGTCAGGATAATTAACTTGGTATTTTACCAATGTATCCGACGACGCATTCTGCATCCACTTCCTCTGGTCAGGTGTTCGTCATGGCTCCCACCTTCAAGTTGTGTTTATCCGCGCTGTTTCTCGCCATGGCTGTATCGGCCCAGGCCGAGGAAAAAGTCGTCAATCTCTACAGTTGGGCCGATTACGTGGCGCCGGAAACCTTGCAGCGGTTCGAGCAGGAAACCGGCATTCACGTGCGTTACGACACGTTCGACGCGCCGGAAGTGCTCGAAACCAAACTGCTCACCGGTGGCAGCGGTTATGACGTGGTGGTGCCGTCGTCCAGTGTTCTGGCACGCGGGTTGGCGGCCGGTGCGCTGAAGGCCATTCCTCACGAAGGCCTGAAGGGCTACGCCAACCTTGATCCGGATCTGTTGGAAAAACTCGCCGCGGTCGACCCGGGCAATCTCTATGGTGTGCCCTATACCTGGGGCACGCTGGGGCTTGGAATGAATGTCGAAGCGGTGCAGAAACGCTTGCCGAACGTGCCGCTCAACAGCCTGGACCTGCTGTTTAAACCGGAGTACGCCAGCAAACTGAAGGACTGTGGCATTGCGATCATTGACTCGCCGCAGGAGGTGATCGGTCTGGCGTTGCACTATCTGGGTAAAGATCCCTACAGCACAGACAAGAACGATCTTGAAGCGGCGCAAGCGTTACTGCATCAATTGCAGCCTTCCGTGTTGTACGTCGCCAGTGGCCGACAGATCAACGATCTGGCCAACGGCAGCGTCTGTCTGGCCCTGGCCTATAACGGTGACGCGAGCATGGCCGCCGATCAGGCGCGCAAGGCCAACAAACCGTACGAAATCGTGTACCGGATTCCCAAGGAAGGCACCCTCGTGTGGCAGGACAACCTGGCGATCCCCAAGGACGCGCCTCATCCCGAAGCCGCACGCCAGTTCATTGAGTTCATGTTGCGTCCGGAGTCCGTCGCGGCGTTGACCAACACCTTGTTCTTTGCCACCGCCAACCAGGCCGCCACGCCGCTGGTGGATGAGGCCGTGCGCACCGACCCGGACATTTACCCGCCCGCCGACGTGCGTGTCCGGCTGTACGCCGACCGCAGCATGAGCCTCAAGGACATGCGTCAACGCACGCGCGTGTGGACCACTTTCCGTAGCCGCCAATAATAAGGAACCTGAGATGGACGTCCCGATGCAAAACGATCAGGCCATGACCCGCGACAGCCTCTACGGCACTGCCGCCGAAAGTACCTACGCCGGCATCACCAGTTTCATGCGTCGTCGCTACAGTCGCGACTTGCGCGGCGTTGATATAGCGGTCAGCGGTGTCCCGTTCGACACCGCCACCAGCAACCGTCCCGGTGCGCGTTTCGGACCACGGGGCATTCGTGCTGCGTCCACCGGGATTGCCTGGGAACGCCATTGGCCGTGGACTTTCGACCCGTTCGATCATCTGGCGGTCATCGACTACGGCGATTGCGACTTCGATTACGGCACACCGCAGTCGGTGCCGGAAAGCATCGAAGCCCATGCCGAACACATACTCAACGCCGGTAGCGCGATGCTGACGTTCGGCGGGGATCACTTCATCACGTATCCGCTGCTCAAGGCCCATGCGCGTAAACATGGTCCGCTGTCGTTGATCCACTTCGACGCCCACAGCGACACCTGGCCGGACGAAGGCGGCAAGCGTGTCGATCACGGCACGATGTTCTGGCACGCGGCCAAGGAAGGTTTGGTGGATCCGTCGCGTTCGGTGCAGATCGGCTTGCGCACCACCAATGATGATCACCAGGGTTTTCAGGTGCTGGATGCGCGGCAAGTGCATCGAAGTGGTGTTGATGCGATCGTCGAGGCCATTCGGGCGCGGGTCGGTGATCACCCGGTGTACCTGACGTTCGACATCGACTGCCTCGATCCGGCCTTCGCTCCAGGGACCGGAACGCCGGTGTGCGGCGGGTTGAGCACGGTGCAGGCGTTGGAAATCCTGGGTGGCTTGCGCGGGATTAATCTGGTGGGAATGGACGTCGTGGAAGTGGCACCGGTCTACGACAGTGCGGACATTACCTCACTGGCGGCAGCGACGTTGGCGATGGAAATGCTGTGCCTCTATGCAGCGAAGCATAAGGTCGACCGGTAACACACAAACCAAAATGTGGGAGCAAGCTCGCTCCCACAATTAATCTGTGTCAGGCCACTGGGATGATTGGCAGATCCAGGGTTTCAGCCCCGGTAAATCGCGCCGTCGACCCGGCAATGGATTCATGGGGCACGCCCATCGTCACACCGCTGACCCCATCAAGCCGCGACAGTTGATCCCCGCTCAACTGCACATCCAAAGCACCCAATGTCGCATCCAGTTGTTCACGGGTGCGCGAGCCGAGGATCGGAATCAGCGCCGTGGTCGAACGCTTGGCTTTTTCCCGCAGCCAGGCAATGGCCACGTGTGTCGGGCTGGCGCCCAGTTCTGCGGCGACGGCCAGCAAAGTGTCGAGCAGGGCGGTTTCACGGGCGCTTTTCTCGGCGTGGATCAGCATGCCGAGTTTGGCGGCGCGGTTGTCGCCATCGTTGGTGCGGTACTTGCCGGTGAGGAACCCGCCACCCAACGGTGACCATAACGTAGCGGCCAGGCCCAAGGCTTCGGCCATCGGCAGCTGTTCACGTTCGGCCGTGCGTTCGGCGAGGCTGTATTCCACCTGAATTGCAGCAATCGGTGAGAAACCACGGATCTCGGCCAGCAAATCGGCCCGAGCGATACGCCACGCCGGGAAGTTCGACAGCCCGGCGTAATGAATCTTGCCGGCGCGCACCAGATCGTCGAAACCGCGCAGAATTTCTTCCATCGGCGTCACGCCATCGCTCATGTGGGCCCAGAACAGGTCGATGTGGTCGGTGTTGAGTCGTTTCAGGCTTTCTTCCACGGCGCGAACCATGTTCTTGCGGTTGTTGCCAGTGTGGGAAATGCCCGCAGCCGGCGTTGTCCCAAGGGTGTATTTGGTAGCGATGACCAGGCGATCCCGTTCCGCTGCGATGAACTCGCCGAGCATGGCTTCCGACTGGCCCGCCTGATAGCCATTGGCGGTGTCGATGAAATTTCCGCCGGCCTCCAGGTAGCCATCAAAGATGCGTTTGGCCTCGTCGCGCTCGGCGCCATGGCCCCAACTGGTGCCGAAGTTGCCGGCGCCCAACGCCAGTTCCGAGACCCGCAAGCCGGTTTTACGGCCGAAGACTTTGTAATGCATGGGTGACTCCTGAAGGAAAAGACGCTGGGTCGAATATAAATGTCTATCGACATGTATTTAATATGATGTGAGTAATATTCGCCGTCAAGGCGCTTTTTCATTCGTAAAAGAAAGGCCGACCACCGGCCTCATTGCTACTGCCACTTTCTGACAGGGTCCTCTGCTAAGCTCCGACAACTTTTACGGACAGAGCCTGCCGATCGTGTCGCGTACCACTCGTTTACTGACCTTGTTGCAAGTGCTGCGCGGCAAAAGTCGTCCGGTGACCGCGGCAACACTTGCCGGCGAATTGGAGATTTCTGAACGCACGCTGTACCGCGACATCGCCGAACTCACCGCCCTCGGCGCGCCAATCTACGGCGAAGCGGGGATCGGCTACGTGTTGCGCAGCGGTTTGTTTCTGCCGCCGTTGATGCTCAACGCCGATGAAACCGAAGCCATCGTGCTGGGGTTGCGCTATGTGGATCAGCGCGGCGATGAAGTGTTGAGCAGGGCTGCGGCGGATGCGCTGGCCAAGATTGCTGCTGTATTGGCGCCTGAAGCGCTGGACGCGTTACGCAACCCGACGGTTTTGCCGGGGCCGCCCGGCTATGGCTTTGCGCCCAACGCGGTGCCACTGAATGTGTTTCGCCAGGCCATCCGCGATCAGATCAAGCTGCACATCGATTATGCGGACGCCAACCAGGTGCCAAGTCAGCGGCTGATCTGGCCGCTGGCCCTGGGGTTTCTGAACGAGGTGCGAATCATCGTCGCCTGGTGTGAATTGCGCAGCGCCTATCGCACCTTTCGCACTGACCGGATCTCGGCAGCGAACGAGCAGGGCGAGCGTTATCCGGGGCGGCGCAGCGACCTGTTGCGCACCTGGCGCAAGCAGATGCAACTGGACGAAGCAGGGCGCTTCACTCCTGACAAGAACTGACACAGGCTTGTTTTAGCATGGCTCCAGAATCAACAAACAAGGAGCCGTAACCATGTCCAATCCCGCCTCTTCACTGGCACCCGCCATCGCCGCCTACATTGCTGCTGCCAATGCCCGCGACACCTCGCGGGTCGCCAGTTTTTTCGCTGAGGATGCCAATGTGTTCGATGAAGGTGAGCACCAGGTCGGTACTCACGCTATCGCGCAATGGATGCAAGACACTGCCCAGCGTTACCAGCCACGGGTCGAAGTGCTGGACGTGCAACTGCGCACCGGCAAGGTGCTGGTGCATAACCTGATCTCCGGAACGTTTCCCGGCAGCCCTCTGGAATTGCGCTACATGTTTCGCCTGAATGAACAGGGCAAGATTGCCCGGCTAGACATCTCTCTCTAACCGCAAACCAAGGTCGCAACGAGAGCCCCTGTAGCAGCTGGCGAAGCCTGCGTTCGGCCGCGAAGCGGTCGTTAAACCTGAAAACGCGGTAATTCAGCAAGATCCGCGATTCCGATGGCGACCGCTCCGCGGCCGAACGCAGGCTCCGCCAGCTGCTACAGGGACGTATACTCGGCCGCATGAAAATCGACTCCCCCTTAAGCGCCTGGCAACACGCCATCGAACAGAAGGGCTTCGTCCAGGACGAAGCCCAGGAACATGCCGTGTGGGCGCTGCAGAAATGCTACGAGGCGCTGCATGAAGGGCGCACGCCGATCACTGGCGTGTACCTCTGGGGCCCGGTCGGGCGCGGCAAGACCTGGTTGATGGACCAGTTTTACCAAAGCCTGAAGGTCCCGGCCCGTCGTCAACACTTTCACCACTTTATGGGCTGGGTCCATCAGCGTTCGTTTCAGCTGACCGGCACCGCCGATCCGTTGAAGGCGCTGGCTCGCGAACTGAGCGAGGAAGTGCGGGTCCTGTGCTTTGACGAATTGTTCGTCAACGACATCGGCGACGCGATCATTCTCGGGCGTTTGTTTCAGGTGATGTTCGAGCAGGGCGTGGTGGTGGTCTGCACCTCCAATCAGCCGCCGGATCAGCTGTATGCCGATGGCTTTAATCGCGACCGGTTCGTGCCCGCCATCGAGGCCATCAAGAAACATATGCAGGTGATTGCGGTGGATGGTGGCGAAGATCATCGCCTGCACCCCGGCAAAGGTTTGCAACGTTACTGGGTGACGGCACCGGGGCAGCCCAGCGCGCTGGGTGAAGTGTTCAAGGCATTGACCGTTGGCCAGTCGGTATCCAGTGACCCGATCAAGGTGGGCTACCGCTCACTCAATGTCGTGCAGGCCAGTCCAACCGTGCTCTGGACTCGTTATGCCGATCTCTGTGAGCAGCCTTTTGCCGCCATGGATTTCATCGCCCTGTGCGACACCTTCAGCGCTATTCTGTTGAGTGACGTGCCCAACCTCAGCGCGCAAAAGCGCGAAGGGCGCATCGCCCGAGGCACTGAAGACGGCGTCGAGCGGGTGGTGGCGGGCGATCGCGAGTTGCCGCAATTGTCGGTGCATGACGACGGTGTACGGCGTTTCATTGCCCTGGTGGACGAGTGCTACGACCGCAAGGTGCCGCTGTGCCTCGAAGCGCAGGTGCCCATGGAATCGTTGTACACCGAAGGTTATCTGGAGTTTCCGTTCCGCCGCACCCTCAGCCGTTTACAGGAAATGCAGCTGCAACGTTTCGCCGAAGCTTGAACAAGGAGCCGCGAACATGAATCAGCCTTTGTCGCATCATTTGCTGACCATGGCCTATCAAAACGCCTGGGCCAATCATCGACTCGCCAAGGCCTGGAGCCAATTGAGCCCGGTCGATCTGGCGGCACCGCGGGTCAGCTTCTTTCCCAGTCTGCGCGCCACCCTCAATCACATCCTGACCTGCGACTGGTTTTACCTGGATGCGTTGGAGCGGGAGTTGCGCGGCGATGACCCGCATCCCGAATGTTATGTGTTTTTCAATCAGGACGAGCCGTTTACGCACGCAGTAGACCTCAAGCGCGAACAAGCGCTGGTGGACCTTCGACTGATCGCCTACTGCGAGCAAATGCGCGACGCCGACCTTGGGAAGATCGTGACCATCGCCCGGGACACGCCGCAACATGAGAGCCGCGTACGCATGCTCTCCCATCTGTTCGAGCACCAGATTCATCATCGCGGGCAGGTTCACGCCATGCTCAGCGGCACCTCGGTCAAACCACCGCAACTGGACGAGTTTTTCTGTGCCGGTGAGTCAGGCCTGAGGGCTGAGGATTTTGCCGAGCTGGGGTGGACCGAGGCGCTGATCTGGGGCGCTTGAGCGAAAAATTACAGCAGGATCCGGTTGTCGACACGGCTGTGCCCGCGATATTGTCGGTCGGCCCTTCAGTGCGAGATGCACTGGGGCAACTTAATGTGTGAACGAGGGTGGAAATGGAATCCGCAGAAATTCTTGTGCTTCAGGCCAGTTACACCAATCCGGTGCATGCCGAGGCTATTGGGCTGGTGCTGAATGCTTACGCCGAAGACCCGATGGGCGGCGGCCACTCGTTGCCCGCCGACTTGTTGAAGCAACTGCCGGCGGAACTGGCCAAGCGTCCCCACGCGTTCAGCGTTCTGGCCTTTGTCGGCGGCGAGCCGGCCGGGCTGGTCAATTGTTTTGAAGGTTTCTCGACCTTCGCCTGTCGGCCGTTGGTCAATGTGCACGATGTGATGGTGGTGAAGAAGTTTCGCGGCTTGGGGTTGAGCCAGAAGATGCTGCAAAAGGTCGAGGACATCGCCCGCCAGCGCGGCTGCTGCAAAATCACGCTGGAGGTGCTGGAAGGTAATGCAATCGCCCAGGCTTCCTATGGCAAGTTCGGTTTTGCCGCAGGCATGTTCGACCCGGCGCACGGTCGGATGTTGTTCTGGATCAAGGCACTTTAAGGTACTACGGGCAAAGAAAAAGGGCGTCCATCAGGACGCCCTTTGTCGTTACGGTTTGTAGTGCTCCGTCACTTGCGCAGTTTGATCATCCGGAACCCTGAGTTCAGTGGTGTTGCTGGCGTTACTTTGATTCGCCTCTTGGCTGAACCGCAGGCTCTCAAAGTAATACCGCATGCGTTCAGCGCCACCTTCGGCGAATGCAGCGGTTGAACTGAACATCATCAGGCCGGCGAGGATCATGGTTGTACGTTTCATGGTGTGCCCCACTACGAGTTGTCGGGTCCTTTCGTCCATGAAGCAATGTCGAAAGGACATTATCCGCCGATTCCGTTAAATGGGAATTACCTGCGCCTAGAGCTTCCAGTCCAGGCTCAGGGTCACCGTGCGCGGATCACCCCAAAACACACCGTTATAGAACCCGACGTTGTCGTAATACCTCTTGTCGAACAGGTTATCGACGTTCAGCGAGGCGGACAGGTGCTTGTCGAACTCATACCGCGACATCAGTTTGACCACGGTGTAGGCCTCCTGCCGGATGGTGGTCCTTTCGGTGATCACCGCACCGTTGGCATTACGTCCCGCCGGGCGACTGGCGGCGCGGAACACATCGCTCTGCCAGTTCACCGCGCCACCCACGGTCAGTGCCTGCCAGTCGCCGGGTAGACGATAGGCCGTGGAGAGCCGGAACATATTCAGCGGCTGGTTGGTATTGGCGCGTTTCTTTTCGCCATCGGCCGAGTGAGTGTAGGTGTAGCCGGCCGTCATGTTCCAGCCGACCATGACCTCGCCCGAGACCTCGGCTTCGAAGCCCTGAACCTTGTTGCCTTTGCCGCCTGACTTGAAGAACTCCTCGCCGGTCGCCGGGTCCGGCGGTACCGAGTCGTCGCGTTCGGCAACGTTGTCCTGTTTGCTCCAGAACAGCGCGGTGGCGAGGTTCAGACGTTCTTCAAGCAGGCTGCCCTTAAGCCCCAGTTCATAGTTGCTGCCCACCACCGGCTCGAGGTATTTGCGATGGCTGTCGCGGTTGTCTTGCGGCTTGAAGATGTCGGTGTAGCTGACGTACGCGGTGTATTCGGGGGTGAGGTCATAGAGGAGCCCGGCGTAGGGCGTCCACATGTCGTTGTGTTCCTGACTGGTGGCATCGACGCTGTTCAGTTGCAGGTTGTCGTCGTACTTGTTGGTCTTGCTCGACACCTTCCAGCTGCCATAACGACTGCCGAGCACGGCGTGCAGGTCATCCGTCAGGCTCAGGCGAGTGGCCAGGTAACCGGCCTTCTGGCGGGTACTGTCTTTTGAACCTGAAAGGCTGGTGACGGTGTCGGGAAACTTGGCGATGTCGCCCATGTATTTCCAGTCGCGGATGTTTTCGTAATCCGCCGCCCGGGGGCCGTCCACCATGTAGGGGGAATCTTCCCGACGCTCGGCCTCGCCATAGCCGATCATCATTTCGTGTTCCCGTCCGAACAGCGAGTAAGGGCCAGCCACGTTGAAGTCATAAGCCTTCATTTTTTGCGTACTGAGCATGTGGCTGACGTTGGCGCTCATGCCACTGCGATCTGCCTCGGGGAAACCCCCGCCGCCGTAGTAGATCTTGCCGTCGGTGTCGCTCTCGCGATGGGTGTAGGCGGCCTTGGCGTGCCAGCCGGCACCCAATTGGTGTTCCAGCGTGGCGAACGCGGTTTTGTCCTTGAGCGGCCAGGAACTCCACGACGTGGCCATGTTGGTGGAGCGTCCGAGGTTGGCCTTGCCACCGTCGGCGTTCCAGTACGGCACCGTGCCCCAGGACGTGCCCTGGACGTGTTTGTTCTGATAGTCGTAACCCACGGCCAACACGGTGTCATCGGTCAGGTCGGCTTCGAGAATGCCGTAACCGACCTCCCGTTGTTGCTGGTACTTGTCGCGGAACGAATCGCTGTCGCGATAGGCCAGCACACTGCGTCCGCGCAAACGGCCGTCGAAAGCCAGCGGGCCGCCGACATCCAGATAACTGTAGTAGTCGTCATAACTGCCGCCGCTGACACCGGTCTGGACCTGCCACTGCGACGTCGGCCGTTTACGCACCATGTTGATGGTGGCGGAAGGATCGCCCGCGCCAGTGGTCAGGCCGGTGGCACCGCGAACCACTTCGATGCGGTCGTAGATGATGGTGTCGGAATCGGACTTCATGTAGCTGAAGGTGTTCAGCATGCCATCGATCTGGAAATTGGTGATCGAGTAACCCCGTGACGAATAGCTGACCCGGTCCGAATCGTTGTGCTGAACGACCACGCCGGTGGTCTGGCTCATGGCTTCGGACAGCGTGCCGAGTTTGAAATCGTCCATTTGCTGGCGCGTGACTACGGACACCGATTGCGGCGTTTCCTTGATCGACAGGTTCAGGCGCGTGGCCGTGCTCATGGCGCCGGTGGTGTACGACTCGGTGTTTTCGGTGGTGCTGCCCAAGCCTTGGGCGGTGACATTGGTGGCGCCCAGTTCGAGGGGGCGACCGGGCTCTTTATCAGGGCCGGTTTCAGCCAGCAAGTCGGGGCACAGGGCGGCACTGCACAGGCCCAGGGTAAAGGTCATGGAACGGGTGATAGGCGCGAACATCGCAGCCGACTCCTTGTCTTCGAGGGAAAAATTCCGTTTGTTCAAAGACGAAGAGGGGAGGAGGGATTTAGCGATTAACGAGAATTATTGTTATTTGTAAGTGTTTCGGACAACGCAATCGCGCCATTGACGCAATGAAAAAGGGGCCGGAACCGGCCCCTGAAAGGATTACTTCTGAACGACTGCCGGGGCGCCTGCCACCGCCTTGGGTTTCATCAGGCTGAAGTCGATCAATGCCTTTTGTTCACGCTCATAAGGATTGCCAATCATCAATGGCCGTGGCTTGAAACTGTCGCTGACCAGGCTCTTGCTGCGATCCAGTTCATCGAAGCTCAGACCCGCCAGATCAGCCCAGGTGTGGATCAGGTGCGAGCTGCTGTAAGGCCGCCCCAGATCACCGGCAAAGCTCCAGTCATGGTTTTCGCGCCATTTCGGCGAGGCCCAGGCCATGAACGGAATGGTGTACATCGGCGCTGTCGGTTTGCTTTCGTTGCGCCCAAGGGTGCTGTGGCCAGGAGAATCGAAAACGTCTTCACCGTGGTCGGAGAGGTACAGCAGGAACCCGTTCGGATCAGACTTGGCGTAGTCCTTGATCAGGCTCGAAACCACGAAGTCGTTGTACAGCACCGCGTTGTCATAGCTGTTATACGTTGGCACCTGATCGTCGCGCACACCGTCCGGAACGCCTTTGCGGTCCTTGAACTTATCGAAGGACGACGGATAACGGTATTGGTAGCTCATGTGCGTGCCGAGCAAATGCACGACGATCAGCTTGCGCGGTGCAGCGTCGGCCAAGGCCTTGTTGAACGGCTCGATCACGTCGCCATCGTACTGGGCGGCATTCTGGTTGCGGTTGTTGTTCAGGTACACCTGCTGGTCGGCCTGCTCGGAGAAGGTCGTCAGCATGGTGTTGCGCTTGGTCATGGTCTGCTGGTTGGTGATCCAGAAGGTCTTGTAGCCTGCCTGTTTCATCATGCTGACCAGCGACGGAGTCGACAGATACAGGTCCGGGTTTTCTTCGTCGGCGAAGGTCAGAACCTGCTGCAACGCCTCGATGGTGTAAGGGCGCGGGGTGATGACGTTATCGAAGACCGCCAATTGATCCTTGAGCTTGTCCAGTTCCGGGGTGGTTTCCCGAGGGTAGCCGTAGAGGCTCATGCGCTGACGGTTGGTGGACTCACCGATCACCAGCACCAGGGTCGCCGGCTGATTGGCCGCCGAATCTTTGAGATTGTGCAGCGGTGGAATCTTGCTGGCGCTATTGAGCATGTCTTGCATACCGGCCAGGGTATCGAGGTAGCGGTGATAGGCCACGGCCATCTGCCAAGGCACGGCGGGCTCGATGCGGGTTTCGAACTTCTCGAAACCGCCGGCAAGGCTGCCGGTACGCGCGGTCTGCTTGATCAGCGGATAACCGACGACGGCAACCACAATCGCCGTTGCAGCCACCAGCGCCCGACCGCGAGGCATGTACACCGGGCGCAAGCGAGTCCAGAGGAAGTAAGCGAAAGCGGTGTGAGCGAGGAACGCCGCCACCATCCACCAGGCAAAGTACTGAGTCATGTACTCGCCGGCTTCAGAGACGTTCGACTCGAACATAATGAAGATGACGCTTTGGGAAAACTCCTGCTGATAGATGAAGAAGTAACCCAGGCTGGCCATTGAGCAGGCCCACAGCACCACACCGATCAGCGCAGCCATGACACGTGTTTGTTTGGGGAACAGCAGCATCGGCGCAAGCCAGATGGCGCTCATCACAAAGGCCTGGCGGAACCCGGTAAAACCGGAGGTGCCTGTCAGTTGGATCAGTAGTTGGGTAATGCCGGAAAAATACCAGAAGAACAGGAACAGCCAGAGAAATCCTGTCCAGTCGAAACCTTTCGCAGACGTACTGCTGCGTTTAAACAAAGCCATTCAGCGCTCCAGCCGATAATCACTTCCATCGCCGCGACATCAATATCACCGACGAACGGGCGCCGCGCGGATACCGAACGGCCATAGGGCGCGGGAGTATCAACAAGCGGATGTGAAAACTTCGTGAGTTGCCGGGGTTGTCAAAAGGGGGATGGCAGGTCGGAAACAGCAGTGGGCTGCTTCCGAATCAAGCGAGGGGATCAGGCGTGAGGCACACGGTGAGTGACGGGCAAAGGCTGGGCCTGATTGCTTTGTGTCAACAAGCGCAATTGCGCGAGCTCCTGCTTCAACTGGTCGCGCTCGTCTTTCAACTGGCGCAATTCATCGCGACGAATCGTGACGTAAAGGGTCTGTGCTGGCAGTGCTGCGTGTACTGTGCCCATTGCTCACCTCGCAAATGGCTGGCTCAACTGTAAATCCGCCCCGACATCGGTGCTTATTTACTATCGGCTGCGATTTTGATTTCTTTTGCCCCGGAAGGGAACTTTTTTATTTTTCATGGTCGTTGTGTCTTCGGCGCGATTACCGACGTTATCAATCTGGATCGGGCACAATGCCCGGAAACTATGTGCCAGCGCTCTGGACTAACCCTCAATAGTCGCGTTGGGCTATAACCTTTGACACACATTATTTGTAGTAGGGAGCATCAGAACATGCAACTCGGGATTATTGGACTGGGCCGCATGGGCGGCAATATTGCGCGGCGCCTGATGCTCAACGGTCATACCACCGTTGTTTACGACCGCAATACCGCCTTTGTCGACACCCTGGCCGCAGAAGGCGCCTCTGGCGTCATCAACCTGCCGGCGCTGGTCGCTGGCCTGGCCAAGCCACGTGCGGTGTGGGTCATGCTGCCGGCTGGCGCACCGACCGAAGACACCATCAACACCCTGAGCACCTTGCTCGAAGCTGGCGATACCATCATCGACGGCGGCAACACCTTCTATAAGGACGACATCCGCCGGGCGAAAACCCTCGCGGAAAAAGGCCTGCACTACGTCGACGTCGGTACCTCCGGCGGCGTCTGGGGTCTGGAGCGGGGCTACTGCATGATGATCGGTGGCGAAGCCGAGGTGGTTAAACGCCTTGATCCACTGTTCGAGAGCCTTGCACCGGGCCTGGGCGACATTCCTCGGACCAAGGACCGCAAGTCCGAAGACGATCGTGCCGAGCGCGGTTACATCCACGCAGGCCCGGCCGGCTCGGGCCATTTCGTGAAAATGATCCACAACGGCATCGAATACGGAATGATGCAGGCCTTCGCCGAAGGCTTCGACATCCTCAAGACCAAGGCAAGCACCAACCTGCCGGA
This sequence comes from Pseudomonas lyxosi, assembly GCF_047758685.1. NCBI lineage: Bacteria > Pseudomonadati > Pseudomonadota > Gammaproteobacteria > Pseudomonadales > Pseudomonadaceae > Pseudomonas > Pseudomonas lyxosi. The sequence goes on along the minus strand of NZ_CP180481.1, from coordinate 4,993,499 downwards.
AGATCAGCGTTTCGACCTGAACGTAGGCGACATCGCCGAAGTCTGGCGTCGTGGCAGCGTTGTGTCGTCCTGGTTGCTCGACCTGACCGCCGACGCGCTGGCCAGCGATCCGAAACTCGACGGTTACACAGGTGAAGTGGCTGACAGCGGTGAAGGTCGTTGGACCATCGAAGCCGCCATGGAGCAATCGGTGCCTGTACCAGTGCTGTCGAACTCGCTGTTCTCCCGCTACCGTTCGCGCGGGCAAGGCACCTTTGGCGACAAGATTCTCTCGGCCCAACGCTTCGGCTTCGGCGGCCACGTGGAGACTTCGAAAAAATGACCCGTCTGATCCGCAATAAATCCAAGGCAGAACCCGCACCACCGACCACGCTGTTTCTGTTCGGTGCCCATGGTGATCTGGTCAAGCGTCTGCTGATGCCGGCGCTGTACAACCTGAGTCGTGACGGTCTGCTTGGGGATGGACTGCGGATCATCGGCGTTGACCACAACGCCATCACCGATGAAGCCTTTGCGAAAAAACTCGAAGACTTCATTCGGGCCGAGGTGGCCGCCAAGGTCGGCAAGGGCGATCAAGCCCTTGACCCGGACTTGTGGGCCAAGTTGGCCGAAGGCATCAGCTACGTCCAGGGCGACTTCCTGGACGACAGCACTTATCAAGCGTTGGCGGCGAAAATCGCCGCCAGCGGCACTGGCAACGCGGTGTTCTACCTGGCCACCGCGCCACGTTTCTTCAGCGAGGTGGTGCGTCGTCTCGGCGCCGCCGGCTTGCTGCAAGAGTCGCCAGAAGCGTTCAGAAGGGTAGTTATCGAAAAACCCTTCGGTTCCGATCTGCATACTGCCGAAGCCTTGAACGCTTGCTTGCTCAAGGTGATGACGGAAAACCAGATCTACCGGATCGATCACTATCTGGGCAAGGAAACCGTGCAGAACATTTTGATCAGCCGGTTTTCCAACAGCCTGTTCGAAGCGTTCTGGAACAATCACTACATCGACCACGTACAAATCACCGCCGCTGAAACTGTCGGCGTGGAAACCCGTGGCAGTTTTTATGAACACACCGGCGCCTTGCGGGACATGGTGCCCAATCACCTGTTCCAATTGCTGGCGATGGTCGCGATGGAGCCGCCGGCCGCCTTCGGCGCCGATGCGGTACGCGGCGAGAAAGCCAAGGTGGTCGGTGCGATTCGCCCCTGGACAGTTGAGGAAGCGCTGGCCAACTCGGTGCGCGGCCAATACACCGCTGGTGAGATCGACGGCAAGGAGTCGCCGGGGTATCGCCAGGAAAACAACGTGGCGCCCGACAGCAATACCGAAACCTACGTCGCGCTGAAAGTCATGATCGACAATTGGCGCTGGGTCGGCGTGCCGTTCTACCTGCGCACCGGCAAGCGCATGAGCGTGCGCGACACCGAGATTGTCATCTGCTTCAAACCGGCGCCGTATGCGCAGTTCCGCGATACCGAAGTCGATGAACTGCAACCGACCTATCTGCGAATCCAGATTCAACCCAACGAAGGCATGTGGTTCGACCTGCTGGCCAAACGGCCAGGCCCGGCCTTGAAAATGGCCAATATCGAACTGGGCTTTGCCTACAAGGATTTCTTTGAAATGCAGCCGTCCACCGGCTACGAAACCCTGATCTACGATTGCCTGACCGGCGATCAGACGCTGTTCCAGCGCGCCGACAACATCGAGAACGGCTGGCGCGCCGTGCAGCCTTTCCTTGATGCCTGGCAGCAGGACGCGAGCGTGCAGAGCTATGCCGCTGGCGAAGACGGCCCGCAGGCTGCCGAAGATCTGCTGACTCGCGACGGTCGCGTCTGGCACGGCCTCGGATGAGTGAGCCGACGCAACAACCCATCCGTTTTCTGCTCAGCGACATGGACGGCACCTTGTTGCTGCCCGATCACAGCCTCAGCCAGCGCACCATTGAAGCGGTCCGCTCCTTGCGCGAGGCCGGCGTGCTGTTCACCCTGGCCACCGGTCGTCCACCCAAGGCCATGTTGCAGCAGATTGAAGCACTGGGCGTCGACCTGCCAACGGCAGCGTTCAATGGCGGCACCATCGTCAATCCGGACGGCAGTTTGCTGGTCGCGCATTACTTGCCGGCGACGGCGGCGCTGACGGCATTGGCGCTGTTTGCCGACCGGCCGGACATCGAAATCTGGGTGTTCAGTGGTGGCGACTGGTTGCTGAAAGATCCGAACGGCCCAATGGTGCCTCGTGAACAGCACGGCCTGGGTTATCCGCCAGTGGTGGTCGAGAGTTTTGAGCCGCACCTGGAACGCATCGACAAGATCGTCGCCACCAGCAACAACACGCAGTTGTTGATTGAGCTGGAAGCGCTCCTGCTGCCCAAAGTGGAAGGCCAGGCACAGGTCTCCCGTTCGCAGCCGATTTATCTGGATGTGACCGCGATGCAAGCCAACAAGGGGGCGGCGCTGGCGACACTGGCCGAATTTCTCGGTGTGCCGCTGGAGCAGACCGCGGCGCTGGGCGATGGCGGCAACGACCCGGCGATGTTTCACCGCGCAGGCTTGTCGATTGCCATGGGGCAGTCGGAAGAGGCGGTAAAGCGCCAGGCGGACGTGGTGACGGGCGCCAATACCGAGGACGGAGCGGCGCAAGCAATCGAGCGCTATATCCTGAAACGCTGAAACCACTGTAGGAGCTGTCGAGTGCAACGAGGCTGCGATCTTTTGATCTTCGCTTGTAAAAGCAACATCAAAAGATCGCAGCCTCGTTGCACTCGACAGCTCCTACAGGTTGATTGGTGTTACAGCCAGAAACTCACTGCGTACCAGCCAAGAACACCCATCACCACGGTGTACGGCAACGCCATCCACACCATCCGCCCGTACGACAGTCGAATCAGCGGTGCAATCGCCGAGGTCAGCAGGAACAGAAACGCAGCCTGACCATTGGGCGTCGCCACGCTCGGCAGGTTCGTTCCGGTGTTGATCGCAATCGCCAGCGTCTCGAAATGTTCACGGCTCATGTGGCCAGAGATGAAGGCCTGTTTGACTTCGGTGATGTAAATGGTCGCGACGAACACGTTATCGCTGATGGCCGACAGCAAGCCGTTGGCAATAAACAGCATGCCCGGCTGTTGATCCGCTGGCAGCGCCAGCACCCACTGGATCAAAGGCGTGAACAGTTGCTGATCGTGAATCACCGCCACCACCGCGAAAAACACCACCAGCAGCGCTGTGAACGGCATGGCGTCCTTGAACGCGTTGCCGATACGGTGCTCGTCGGTGATGCCAGTGAATGCGGTGATCAGCACGATCACCATCAAGCCGATCAGGCCGACCTCAGCAATGTGGAACGCCAGCCCCGCAATCAGAATCAGCGCTGCCAATCCCTGCACGATGAGCGCTGCACGTTGGCGCGAGGTGCGTTCGGCATTGTCTTCGGCGGCGTAATTGGCCAGAACCGCACGCACGTTGTCCGGCAACAGCGTGCCGTAACCGAACCAGCGAAGTTTCTCCAGCAGGACGCAGGTCACCAGGCCTGCCACCAGGACCGGCAATGAAACCGGGGCGACTTTCAGAAAGAACTCAGAGAAGTGCCAGCCCATCTCGTGGCCGATCAGCAGGTTCTGCGGCTCACCGACCAATGTGCAAACACCGCCCAGTGCGGTTCCCACGGCACCGTGCATCAGCAGGCTGCGCAGAAAGGCGCGGAATTGTTCGAGGTCGGCGTGATGGAGTGTGGGCAGGTGCTGGTCATCGCCAAACTCGCTGTCCTGACGCGGATCGTTGCCGGAGGCGACGCGGTGATACACCGAGTAAAACCCGACGGCTGCACTGATGATCACGGCGGTCACGGTCAGGGCATCGAGAAACGCCGACAGAAACGCCGACAGGAAGCAGAACAGCAACGCCAGCAGCGCCTTGGAGCGAATCCCGAGCAGCAGTCGTGAGAACAGAAACAGCAGCAGGTCTTTCATGAAGTAGATGCCGGCCACCATGAACATCAGCAGCAGGATCACCGGGAAGTTGTGCACCAGCTCGTCGTAGAGTGCCTGGGGCGTGGTCATCTTCAGCAACAGTGCTTCGATCAACAGCAGGCCGCCGGGCATCAATGGATAACACTTGAGCGCCATGGCCAGGGTAAAGATGAACTCCAGCACCAACAGCCAGCCAGCCGCCACCGGGCCGACGGTCCACAACACCAGTGCGTTGAGAATCAGGAAACCGACAATGCTTGCCTTGTACCAGCGGGGTGAATGCCCGAGAAAATTGTGCGCGAACGCCTGAGCCATTGAACCGGGCATCGGCTACTCCTTGTATTAAGAAGCGCGCAACTTGCCGTAAGCGGAAGGGAAGATCAAGTGTTGGAAAAGCTGTGCTGGCCTACCCCAGATAGCGTGCGACGATCGCTCGATAGTTGCCGTCCAGTGAATAGCCTCCGACGACAATGTTTCCATCGGCCTGCATGACCACTGAAGTCGCGGTATCCAGGCTGCGGCCAAGGCGGGTGCGAACCCAGCCGGCGCCATTGCCGAAGCTGCGATCGAGTTGCCCGTCGGGCAGATGCCGCGCCAGAATGAAATCCGCTTCGACGCCGCCGATCGTGGCACCGACCGTCACCACGCCGCCGTCCGACAGTGCCTTTGCGTCGGTCCACTGGCAGCCACTGTGACCGATTTCCAGCAGTCGGGCCTGGCCTCCATTGCAATGAATGTCCGGGCGGCCGTTGCTGTGTACTTTCAGTGCCAGGCAATGCATCGGGTCGCGGCTGCTGCCAAAGCACTGCACATCGCCATTTTCCTGTTGGACGATCCGGCTGACCTGAGCGCTATACCCACGTGCCTTGAAGGTCATGAAACCATCCACGGCGAAACTATCGTCGAGCCTGCCGTCGGTTTGATAGCGGGCCAGCAGACCTTCTTCAGGGAAGTTGATCGACCCGCCCACCAGGATCCGGCCGTCTCGTTGCACCATCAGGCTGCTGAGCCAGGTGTTCATCAACAAGTGCCTGACAATCACGAAGCCACGACCGTTGAAGGTGTTGTCCAGCGAGCCGTCGGTGTTGAGGCGTATCAGCATGCCGACATGATCGGACAGTTCGAAGTGATGATTGGCCTGCAGCAGGATTCGACCATCCTCCTGCACGCAGATATCACAACCTTCTGCGCCCGATACGCCGGGAGGGAGCCAGGTGTCACGCACGCCTTGGGAAAGATCGCCCGGCAGACGCACGACGCAGCGGCCATTGTCGCCAAAACATTGAGCCGGCCGACCATGCTGATCAAACAGGGCGAGGGCGGGCAGTGTCCGGTGAGCATTTTCGTAGTGCAGGCCGGCTACCAGAATGTGCCCATCAGGCAGTACGTGGACTTTGCCGGCCATGGCCTCGAAGCCGTGTTCAAATTGCCCGATGACGCTGCCTTGATTGCCGAACGCCAGATCCGCCGAGCCATCCTCGAGCAAGCGTGCCACGCCGAAGCGGCTACCGCCTGGCGTTCCTACCTTCGCCGCGACTAACAACCTGCCACGTGAATCAATCGCGACCCCGTTGGCCATGCTTGAGAGGCTGCCAGCGAAATACACTTGGGTTTTGCCAGCCGAGGCAAAGGTTGTATCAAGTTTGCCAGCGTTGTTCAGGGTTGCCGGTAATGCAAACGCGGTCTGGATTGACATGCACGCAGCTCCTTGCGAGTCGTCCTGAACCGGGAATTTGGGTGGCGACTGTATAAGGAAACATTCAATCCCTGAACGCCTGGATGCACAACTGTCATAACTAACAGACGGAGGGTCGCTGTGTGCCAGAACAGTGTCTTTTCGACCCACTGACAAGCCTGCCAAGTAGTTGGGCGCGTGTAAGTTCGAATAATAATCGGGGAGGGTGCGGGTTACCGTTAAGTAACCCGCAAAACGCTTAGTGTGGCATCGACCACGATTGGAGTTTGTAACCCTCCTCGCTCAATTCCGCACGTGCCGCTTCAAGCAGGCATTCAAGTTGCGCAGGATCGGTATAGGCGCTGCTTGGGATCTGCTTACGGCCGATGCTGCGGGTGTTGGTGCGATCGATGACGGTCAGGCTGAGTTCGCCATTGCCGTCTTGTGGAGCCCAGGCCACGCATTGGAACGGTTGGAATGCGCGGTCGGCAATCAAAAGAGCTTCGTTGATGCGGAGCGGGGCGTTCATGGGTTTTTCTCTCTGTATGCCCAATCAAGTGATGTGCCGTCGGTTGGGCTTACCGTTCGGCTGGTTACTTGTACTGATGCCCGCAACCGGGGGGCGGGTCACATACAATTAAAAGAAATATCAACTTTCTTTCATGGGCTCAAGGTTTGGACAGGGTTTGAAAGCTGAATGAAAGGAAGGAGTCGTTAGGTAACTAACTAAGTCGCTTCTTATAACTAATAATGCAACTGCTCTATAGTCAAACGGTACAAGGTCACGTCAAATTATTGCTAACGTTACAGCCAGGTCCGCCAAACGACTGTTTTTAATAATATTTCATACATTTGGCGCCAAGGAACAGTCATGATCGAAGCGCCTGCCTTACGACGTCTGTTAGTAGTGGACCCTTGCGACGACTGTCATCGCCTGCTGCCGGTTTTGCGCTCTGTGGGTTGGGACGTTGACAGCTGCACGCTGGAAAACGTAGCCGACAAAACCTGCGATGTCGGCCTGTTGCGTTTGCAGCCTTTTCACCTCGAACGCCCGGAAGCCGTCAAAGAGCTGATCAGCCGTAGCGGTACCGAGTGGATCGCCGTACTCAACCAGGAAGTCCTGCGATTGCAGAATGTCGGGGACTTTGTCTGCGAATGGTTTTTCGATTTCCATACCTTGCCGTTCGATGTGTCCCGGGTTCAGGTGACGCTGGGCCGGGCATTCGGGATGGCACGCCTGCGTGGGCAGGGCACGGTTCACATTGATCAGCCTGAACACGAACTGCTTGGCGACAGCAAACCCATTCGCGAACTGCGCAAGTTGCTGAGCAAGCTGGCGCCCACCGAGTCTCCGGTATTGATCCGTGGTGAAAGCGGTACCGGTAAAGAACTGGTCGCCCGCACGCTCCATCGACAATCCCAACGTCACAGCAAACCCTTTGTCGCGATCAATTGCGGCGCAATTCCCGAACACTTGATCCAGTCCGAACTGTTTGGCCACGAGAAGGGTGCTTTTACTGGTGCCCATCAACGCAAGGTCGGGCGGATCGAAGCGGCTAACGGCGGCACGCTGTTTCTCGACGAAATCGGTGATCTGCCCCTGGAGCTGCAGGCGAACCTGTTGCGTTTCCTCCAGGAAAAGCACATCGAGCGGGTGGGCGGCAGTCAGCCGATTCCCGTGGATGTGCGGGTGTTGGCCGCGACCCATGTCGATCTTGAGGCCGCGATCGAGAAGAAACGTTTTCGCGAAGATTTGTATTATCGCCTGAACGTGTTGCAGGTCGCGACCGCGCCCCTGCGTGAGCGCAATGGCGATCTGTCGATGCTGGCAAACCATTTTTCCCATTTCTACAGCCATGAAACCGGCCGCCGTCCGCGCAGCTTTAGTGAAGACGCCTTGATTGCCATGGGCAAGCATGACTGGCCGGGCAATGTGCGCGAGCTGGCCAACCGGGTACGTCGCGGGTTGGTACTGGCCGAAGGCCGGCAGATCGAAGCGCGAGACCTGGGGCTGATCAGCCAGCAGGCCGTTGCCGCGCCGATGGGCACGCTGGAAAACTACAAACACCGGGCAGAGCGCCAGGCCTTGTGCGATGTACTTAACCGCCACAGCGATAATTTGAGCATCGCCGCCAAGGTGTTGGGGATATCCAGGCCTACCTTCTACCGTTTGTTGCACAAGCATCAGATACGTTAGACGCAAGATCCAAAGAAAAAAAAGCCCCGCTGCGATTGAAGTCGCAGCGGGGCTTTGTTGTTGTGGATTAGAAGTAGTACGGGAATTTCAGGCTGAAGGAAAAGTCTGGCGAGTCGTCGGTCAGGCCGATGGACAGGTTGGGAACGATCGTCAGGTTATTGGTTGCTGCCAGGGTCATGCCGATGTTGAAGTTGGCCGAGTTGTAATCGCTGTTGGTAATCGATTGCCAATCACCGCCGTCCGGCTTGATCTTGCTCTTGCGGGCGAACTGATCGGTGAACGAGAACGACATACTCATCTTCTCGTTCAAGGCGAATGCAATGCCGGCGCCGACCTGCCAGGAGTTACCCAGTTTCACGTCCCCGGGTACCTTGGAGTTGACCTGAGGGCTGATGTCGCTGAAAGAGTCTTCGATGTTGTAGGTGTAGGCCAGGCTGCCGAACAGCACGGCCGGGTCGAAGGTCTTGACCAGCGAGATACCCGGGGTGATCGACCAGACACCATTGCCGGTAGGCAAGTCCTCGGGTACCGAGAGGTTATCGTTGGACGGATCATTGACCAGCTTGATGCCGTAAGGGTCATCACCGGTCGGCGCCTTGACGCGCAGTGTAACGACCGCGTCGGGCAGATTGGCCGACTCATCCAGAAACTTGTAAGCAACGCCAACGTTCACATCGCCAATGGTCGGGTCGCGGGTAACGGTTGCGTCCGACGTCACCGGGCCCGCGCCACCAGCGCCACCGGAGGAGTACGTTGATTCGCGATAAACCACGGGGACGTTAATGTCGAACTGCCAGCGTTGTCCCGTGTTGTAGCGGGCGGTCAGGTCCAGTGTCCAGTTATCCGCCTTGATACGGTCGATGTTGATGTTGCCGAGGAAAATCGAGTCCAGTGCCAGGAAGCCGTTAAGTACCAATGCACGGGTATCGTAGTGCGTGTAGGTCACGCCGGTTTCGAAACTGAACTTGCCGCCACCGAAGAAGCCGCTGGCTTCGTCATACAAGTTGGAAACGCTTTGCGCAGGCTCCGAATCATCCTTGAGCGATTGGCCGTATGAACTGCCTGTGGTTCCCGGCGCACCGGCGGCCACCGTCTGGCCACCCTTGGTCGTTTCGGCAGGGGATTTGGTCAGGCGTTTGGGAGCCGGTGGCGCAGGTGTTTCTTCGACTTGGCGAACGCGTTGCTCGAGTACCATCAGCGCGTTCTGTTGTGCTTCGTAACGCTGTTTCAACTCCATGAGTTCTTGTTTTAGTATCTCGACCTGGGGGTCCGGTGCTGCGTACAGCAGTGTCGCCGGGGCCAGGCTACTCAAACAAACGATAGCTCTGAACGTTAACGATCGGTGCATGGGTTAGCCGTCCCTTCTGACTTCATCTGATGAGACTGAGCGTAGATCAGAATCCTTGAGTGCGAAGACCTTTGAGCTGGTCCAGGTTGCCGTTCAGCGACCCGCCTGTCGCCATGTTGTCACGCAGCACGACATTGAGGGACGTGAGGTTGCGGACCTGGTTGCCACCGCCGAGCAAAGTCGTATTCTGCATCAGCCCACCCTGGGCCAGGCGTTGTACGGTACTGCCCTGGTTGTTGTTGGCCACGATGTTGAGTTGCACGCCAGTACCGGTCGAGGAAATGCTCAGCGAGCCCGCGCCATTGGCGTCGACCAACGTCGAACCTGCGGCCAATGCCTGGCCCTGCTGTTGCGTTGTTGGCGCTTGGTTAGCCCTTGTGACGTTGATATCAACGTTGTTGTAGGCAGTGTTATGGTCGCCGGCAGCACGCACGACTTGAGTGACACCTTCGGTGCTATTGAGGCCGCTGCCGCCAGTGACGGTACCGGTGCCTTGCGAACTCGTTGAGCCATTACCTTTTTCGTTGATTATCGACACATAGAACTGTGGCGTGATGGTCGATTGTTGAATTTGCATCGAGGAAGTTGCCCCGATCACTTCACCGTTGGCATTTTGCCAAGTGCTGGTCATGACAATGCCGAAACTGATGATCCGCCCCGGCATGACATAGCGGCCTCGCAGGCTCGCCAATTCCTGATCGTTCAGTTCAATGGGTTTGAATATCTGTGCCTGGGTCGGCAGGCTGGCGGCCAGGCAAACCATCGCCAGCCAGATTGGAGTCTTCATTGGAATGCTCCCGGAGCGTCGTGCTCCCTTGTTATTAGAAGAAGTCGCTTTGGATGAATCCGAAATCCATCAACTCTGCGTCTTGCACCGGGCTGAAGGTGTTGATGCGGTTCTTGGCGGTCAGTGGCAGGGGGGGAGTGAGCAACGCATTGGTTTTGTCGTAGCCCTGGCCGATGACGGCAAAGATGATGCCGTTCCAGCCTTTTACAAAGTCGTCGACTTTGTAACGTTTATGACCGAGTACCGGATCTCCGATATATACCCAGCCCTGATGGACTCTTTGCATGACCACAAAATGTTTGTAGCCACGGATATCCATGAGCACCACCACCGGAATTCTGATCTGGCTCAACGTTTCCGTCGCTACCCGGTAGCCACGGGCCCGCATGCCGATACTTTCCACGTAGCGCTTCATGTCGAGCATGGAAAAGCCCTGGACGCGGACAAGATCCTGATCGGAGTGTGCCAGCATGCCTTCGATGATTTGTTCTTCGTTCACGTCCAGCCAATAGGCCTGGCGCAATACGGTCGCCAGCGCAGCTGCGCCGCAACTGAAGTCTGTTTTCTGTTGCACCAGGTCGGCAAATTTACGCTCGCGTATGCTCTGGATCGGCTTATACACCACCGCGCCGCCCGGCAGGATGGAAAGCGGCAGTTGTGCAGCCTCGATCACACTGGCCACGCAAAGCAAAAATGCCAAGGCGATAATGCGCATAGTGGGACGCCTTCTGGTTGTGTTGAAAAAGGCCCCCATAAGGGGGCCTCAAGAGACAACAATTAGAACGACTGGTTGGCAATGGACAGCGAGTTGCTTTGTTGGTTACCCACACCGGCAGCCACGTTGACGCCCAGGTTGCCACTGCCGCCATTCACCGAACCGCTCAGGGTTGCAGTGTTGGTCACAGGGTTAGCCCAGCCAGTTGGAGTCAGCACTTGATAGGAATAGGTGTTGCTCAAATCAAATGAACTGCTCTCACTGAAGCTTCCCGCTTTTGCGAACTCGGATTCGGACGATTTACTGGCCGATTTTTCGAACGAGGAGGCGTTCGATTTCTCGAACGACTTATCGAACGATTTTTCGAACGAGGAATCGCGCGATTTGTCGTACGAGGATTCGCGAGACTTGTCGTACGACGAGTCGCGAGTTCTGTCGAACGAGGAGTCGCGAGATCTGTCGAACGAGGATTCGCGCGATTTGTCGAACGATTTGTTTACCGCTACGTCAAGCGTTGCGTCAAGCGATGCGCTAAGCGATGCCTCGGAACTCCTGCTGCGGGTGCGATCGCCAAAGCCATTATTGAAGGTAGTGGAACTGGAAGCCGCCGCATCCACGTCCAATGTAGCGCCCAGGGAAGCGTTCAAGGATGCACTCGAAGAACCGCTTGCACTGCTGCTGTTGGAACCGCTTGCAGTACTGCTGTTGGTACCGCTTGCAGAACTGCTGTTAGAACCGCTCGCAGAACTGCTGTTGGAACCGCTCGCATTGCTGCTCTTCGAACCGCTTATATCAACGCTAAGGGAACCGCTGGATTCAGAGCTCTTGGCACCGGCCGCGGCCCAGCTCGACGAAGCGCTTTCACTGCCGCTAACCTCGAACGACTTATCTTTAGAGAAACTACCGCTGGCCGTTTTGGTAACCGTAATCGTATCTACGCGGTAGGTCCGATCAGCGTTGTTATTCACTGTCAGGCCAGGACCGCCTTGATTGGCAGAGGCAGTGGCTGATGCGTTACCCAATGGAGCATTGGAGTTGGCAATTGCCATGGTGTTTTTCTGTTGGTTGAGGTCGCCGCCAGCAATGTTGACCCCCATATTGCCGCTGCTGCCATCGGCCGATCCGCTCATCACGGCAGAGTTTTGGGTGCCGTAGTTCCAGACCTTGTTGTTGTTGCTGTATTGCGTGACTCGAGCGCTGGCGTCGGCATTGCCGAACACGAAGCTGTTATCGAGAGTGGAGGTGGAACCAGCGTTTGCGATGGCGGCCGCGTTGTCTTGTTGGTTGCCGGCGCCTGCTGCCACGTTGACACCGACGTTGCCGCTCGCGCCTGAGGCAGAGCTGCTCATCTCGGCTGAGTTCTCAGTCCCTTCGTTGTAGATGCGGTTGCCGGTACTGGACTGCCTGTCGTTCGCATTGGCGGTCGCGTCGGTGTGGATCCATGTTGGAGGAGGAGTGTGGTGATTGTTGTGATGACCATTATGGTGACCACGCCGATCGTTCTGTCCAGCTTGTGCAGCAACAGCCAAGACCGCAGCGATTGCAAAAACCAGAGGTTTTATTGCCATCGAAGGTTTCATGGTGGTTCTCCGTACTTATTTTAGGTTAAGTGTTGTACCTACCTGTTTGGGTCAATCCGTGACCCGTACGCTCAGGGTATTGGCCGTTCGGTTTCCCACCCCGGCGCTCTGATTCAACTGGATCACCCCACGGCTACCGGTGAAGGCCTGATCGCTGGTAGCGACCTGGCGATAGCCTGGTGCAGAGTCAGTTGGATCGGAGTTGATGATCAGCGTCACGTTCTGTTGCCTGAGGACGCTGTCGTCGATGCTTTGCGGCTGTGTGCTGACGCTTATCCGCAGGGCATTGGCTTGCTGGTTGCTGGCACCCGCGCTCTGGTTGACGCCCAGTACGCCGTTGCCGTGGCTGAAGGAGTCGCCTTGAATGCTGGATCGAGCATCGATCCTGGGGTCGACCACCGTACGCAGCCGTTGACGAATCTGTGTGGTCGCGCTGGCTCCATGGCCCACGGCGATAGCCCGGGCGTTAGCCTGTTGCTGTAGATCGCCGGCAGCCTGGTTGACCCCGAGGTTGCCCTGGTACTGCGTGCCCGAACCGTCGATTTCGGCGTTGTTGATGACGGGAGATTGGGCAAAGGTCGATGCACTGCAAAACATGGCGATAATCAGCAGCGTACGATTCATCTTAACGGTCTCCCGTTATGACTTTCAGAGCACCCAGGCCTTGCTGGACGCTTGAATTGACCATGTTGGCAATACCGTTGCCGGCATTTCCCGAACGTCCAGCGGGGAGGTTGGAAAGCTGGGTCTGATTGCTGATATTGCCGCCCAGGTTGTTGGTGTTTTGAGTGACCAGGCGGGAGATGCCTGCACCACTGGCGACACCGGCAAAGTCGCCGTCGCTCAATTCGTTCGTTTGACTGATGATCTGTTTGGACGGGTTGGCATTGGCGGTCGTGGGGCTAGGGTCGGGAATAATCGGCGCACGCGTTGCCATGCGTGGTTGGACATCACGTTTGATAATGATGATGCCGTTGTCAGCTTGTACAGGCAGGCAGACACTTGAGCCCAGTGCGCATCCGATCAGCAGGAGGCTATAAAAGTTGTTTTCAAGTTTCCCCACGGCGGCAATTCCTTCTGTAAGTGGAACGCTGGCCCTTATCAGCGTTGCGAGGAAGAGAGCAGAAGGTGTGCCGGTTTTCGCTTTTCTTTTAAAAACAGTGGGTTGGCTTTAATTGTCGAGGTGGTCAATAAGTTTTGTAACGCCACTGAGACAAAGCCACGCAAAAACGCCGTCTATGCTGGCGGTATTGCTCGCTAAGGGCGCTGAACGCAGGTTGTATCAGTGGCTTAACATTTTCTTGCTGGAGCGCTTGAGCCGCTTTAGTTCGCGGGTTTGCGCAGGGGATGGTGTTTCAGGAATGGACATTTGCGGCAGGGCGCGGTACCGCTGTCAGGCCCTGACCAGACGCATCACAGCCTCGAATGCTGCATCCTTGCGCTGTTGCCAATCACCTTGCAGCACCTGATAAGGCTGGCGGTGCAGGTCAAGCCATTGGCGGCTGGCCTGGAAAAACGCCTGGCGTTCTGCCAGTTGCGGTTGGCAACGCTGCCCGTCGTCATGCCAGGCCACTGTTTCGGGGCTCAGCAGCAAATACAGGTCGTAGTGCCGTGCCAGCAATGCTTGCTCGATCCACGTCGGGCAAGCGCCAAACAAGGTCTGGCTCCAGAGGATGTTGCTCAGCAAGTGAGTGTCGAGAATCAGCAAATGCGGCTGCCGGGCGCGTGCCTCGTCCTCCCATTTCAGCTGTCCTCGGGCGATTTCCGGAATGTCGGCCAGGCAGGTGTCTCGTGGATTTTGTTCGATGAACCAGCGTACATATTCGTCCACCAGGACCCCGCCGAAATGCTGTTGTAACTCGGCTGCCAGCCAACTCTTGCCGCTGGATTCGGGGCCTGTGAGTACCAGAACTTTCATGTGCGCAACGCCGGATCGGCCCGCCATTCCCGCCAGCCTTGCACGGCAATCAGGGCGAACAGCGCGTAGAGCCCGGCGGTCAGGTACAGGTCTTTGTAGATAAACAGCCCGACGAAGATCACATCCAGGGTGAACCACAGCGGCCAGCATTGAACGCGTTTTTGCGCCATCCATAACTGCGCCACCAGGCTGAAGCCAGTGAGTGCCGCATCGAGCCAGGGTTGTGCGGCATCGGTCCAGTTCGCCATTGCAGCGCCCAGCAACAGACTGCCGACCGCTCCAATGACCAGACTGATAGCGACCGATTTACCGTCGAGCAGGCTGACCTGCCGACCATGGCGCGCGTCCCCCGCATGCGTCCACTGCCACCAGCCATAGAGCTGCAATGCGGCGTAGATCACCTGCAGGAGCATGTCCGAGTAGAGCTTCACCTCAAAAAAGATCCAGCTATAAAGCAGCACCATGACCAGACCGATCGGCCAGCACCAGGGGTTCTGTTTGACGGTCAACCAGACGGCAATGACACCGAGGGCAGCGGCAAACAGTTCAAGCCCGGACATGGGGGTTCCTTGGGGGAAGTCGAAGAGGGGGCGGATTGTAACGGCAGGCGCTGCCAAGTAGAACCGGCGTGCGCCGTCCTTTTTGTAGCAGCTGCCGAGCCTGCGAGGCTGCGTTCGGCTGCGAAGCAGTCGTGAAATCAGACACCGCGGTGTGTCAGAAAAAACTTGCAGGCAGGATTGACGACTGCTTCGCAGCCGAACGCAGCCTCGCAGGCTCGGCAGCTGCTACAGGGGCAGGCGGTTACACCCGGAACTGCTTGAGCAGCCCGTTCAATTGCTCACTCAATTCCTTCAGGTGAACGCTGGCCACGCTCGACTGTTCGGCCGCCAGCGCCGTGCTGTGGGACAAGCCGGCCGCCTGGGTGACGTTTTGGTTGATGTCCTCGACCACATGCGCCTGTTGCAAGGTTGCGCTGGCGATGGAGGCGTTCAACCCGTTGAGGTTGCGCAGCGCCTGGGCAATGGCATTCAGGCTTGCACCGGCCAGGCCGGCCTGCTCGATGGTCAACTGCGATGCACGGCTGCTGTCGCCGATCACTTTGACCGCCGCTTCGGAGTGGCTTTGCAGGCGTTCGATCATCGACTGGATCTCGGCCGTGGACTTCTGGGTACGCTGGGCCAGCAGTCGCACTTCATCGGCCACCACCGCAAAACCGCGACCTTGCTCGCCGGCCCGGGCGGCTTCGATGGCCGCGTTGAGGGCCAGCAGGTTGGTTTGCTCGGCGATGGAACGGATCACTTCGAGAACGCTGCCGATCTGCGTGCTTTCGGCGGCCAGGGTACGAATCACTTCCACCGCCTGATCGATGGTCGACGACAGCTTGTCGATCTGTTGCAGGCTGCCATCAATGTTGACCTGGCCTTGTTGCGCCTGAGACTCGGCATCGCGCATTTCGCTGGCGGCGTGCTCGGCGTTTTTCGCGACGTCGTGTACGCCATACGTCACTTCATTGATTGCCGTAGCCACCAGTTCCATTTGCTGGGACTGTTGCTGGCTGCGTTGCTGGGCCTGGGCGGCGTCGTTGCCCAGTTCGCTGGAAGACTGGCCCAGGGCACTGGCGGACACTTGCAGTTCTTTGATCACCAGCCGCAGCTTGGCGGTGAAGGCGTTGAAGTGGCGTGCCAGTTGCGTGACTTCATCCTGGCCATGGGAATCGAGGCTGTGGGTCAGATCGCTCTCGCCGCTGGCGATGTTGGCCATGGCGTTCACGGTTTCCTGTAGTGGACGCACGATGCTGCGGGCAATCAGGATGACCAGCAGCGCCATGATCAGGGCGATCACCAGCCCCACGAACGAGGCCTTCCAGACCTGGCCATAGAACTCGGCCTGCATGTCATCGATATACACGCCCGAACCGATCACCCAGCCCCAAGGCTCGAAGAGTTTGATGTAGGAGGTTTTTTCTACCGGCGCGCTGGCGCCCGGTTTCGGCCAGCGATAGTCGACGGTGCCGGCCCCCTTGGACTTGGCGACGGCGACCATTTCGTTAAACAGGGCAAAACCGTCCGGGTCGCGGATCGCCGAGAGGTTCTGGCCATCGAGTTTCGGGTTGGCCGGGTGCATGATCATCACCGGCGTCAGGTCATTGATCCAGAAGTAGTCGTTCTGGTCATAACGCAGCCCGCGAACGGCGCTCAGCGCCTGCTTCTGCGCAGCGTCGCGGGTGAGGGTGCCGGCGGTTTCGAGGTCGTGGTAATAGGTCAGAATACCGCTGGCGGTTTGCACCACATGCTGGGTTTTCTGAGCCTTGGCGTGGTACAGGTCATCGTGAATCTGCTTGAGCATCAAGACGCCCAACGTCATTAGCATCAGGACGGCCACGATCAAGATGAGCCACAAGCGTCGGCTGATCGACATATTGCGCAAGCTGTTCATAACGCTGTCACTCCGGTTTCTTTTTCTTGTAATAAATGATCGCCAGCATCCAATCACACTTTGCCGATCGGTCATATCCGACCCAAGTCCAATAACGCGGCAGCGTTAATCAGACTTGTCTGATAGGATTTCGGCCCCGCACGGAAAAACCTGAATCCAAGTTGATTTTTCACGGAATTTTTATGGTTCCGTCTGGATCCTGTGTGCGCGGGACTTCAGCTAGGCTGATCGCAGTAAACGTTCTGGAAAAATATTAACGGGGCATGCCGTGGCGCATTGCTTCTTGGGGGATTGATGGATCTTTGGACTGCCTTTTCGGCATTGATTCTTGGGGTTGTAGAAGGGCTGACGGAGTTTTTGCCGATATCCAGTACCGGGCACCAGATCATTGTGGCTGACCTGCTCGACTTCGGTGGCGAGCGGGCCATGGCCTTCAACATCATTATTCAGTTGGGGGCGATCCTGGCGGTGGTGTGGGAGTTCCGCCGCAAGATTTTCGACGTGGTCATCGGTTTGCCGACCCAGCCGAGCGCTCGACGCTTTACCGCGAACCTGCTGATCGCCTTCCTGCCGGCCGTGGTATTGGGGGTGATTTTCGCTGATCTGATCCACGAGTATCTGTTCAACCCGATCACCGTGGCCACGGCGTTGGTCGTGGGCGGTATCGTCATGCTGTGGGCTGAGCAGCGTCAGCATGAAGTGCATGCCCACACCGTCGACGAAATCACCTGGAAAGACGCGCTGAAAGTTGGCTTTGCCCAGTGCCTGGCAATGATTCCCGGGACCTCGCGTTCCGGCTCGACGATCATTGGCGGTTTGCTGTTCGGCTTGTCGCGCAAGACTGCCACCGAGTTTTCTTTCTTCCTGGCGATGCCGACCATGGTCGGCGCGGCGGTGTACTCGGGGTACAAATATCGCGACCTGTTCGTGCCGTCTGATTTTCCGGTGTTCGCGATCGGTTTCGTCACGGCGTTCATCTTCGCGATGATTGCCGTCAGAGCCTTGCTCGTGTTCATCGGTAGCCACAGCTATGCGGCGTTTGCCTGGTATCGCATCGCGTTCGGCCTGGTCATCCTGGCCACCTGGCAGTTCGGCTGGGTCGACTGGACCGCGGTCAAGCCATGAATGACGCCAGCGCGCGCAACAACCCCGGACGCGAGATCCAGCAACCACGGCTGAAACTGCTGGTGTTCGCGGTCCTGTGCGCGCTGCCGCTGTTCGGCTCAATGTCGTTGTGGCTGCGCGGTGTTTCCGTGATTCCCTTGGCTGCGTACGGGGGCGTCAGCCTGCTGGCGTTCTTGCTGTACTGGAGCGACAAACGCAAGGCTCGCGCCGACCATTGGCGCACACCCGAGAACGTGCTGCATGCGGTGGAACTCGCCGGCGGCTGGCCGGGTGCCTTGCTGGCGCAGCAGTTGTTCCGTCACAAGACGCGCAAGCTCTCGTTTCAGTTGGTGTTCTGGATCATCGTGTTGATGCATCAGGTGTTCTGGATCGACCAGCTATTTCTTGGCGCCCATCTGTTCGCGCTGTTTTAAAGCAGCAGCCCGACCTGGGTGCGCTTGGGCAACTTGCTCACCACCAATTGATGGGAACGCTGCAACAAGCCTTGCAACTCTTCAGTGCCCAACGGGTAGGGCGTTTCCATGATGATCCACTGAGCCCGCGCCAGATACGGCGCCGGGCGGATCCCCGGGCGGTCGCAATGACCGAGAAACAAATCCTTGTCGACCTTGAAGGCCAGGGATTCGCCCCGCAGGTTCTGCAAGGCAAACATCTTGTTCCCCGCAATCGAAAACACCC
This sequence comes from Pseudomonas lyxosi, assembly GCF_047758685.1. Taxonomy (NCBI): domain Bacteria; kingdom Pseudomonadati; phylum Pseudomonadota; class Gammaproteobacteria; order Pseudomonadales; family Pseudomonadaceae; genus Pseudomonas; species Pseudomonas lyxosi. Next base: position 4,975,085 of record NZ_CP180481.1, on the reverse strand, counting down.
GTACGCCACCCCATTTGTAGTCCTCCCGCGCACCCGGTAGCGCGAGACAGAATTGCGCGACATCCTCTTCGCTCATACGTCCAGCCTTCATATCAGTCGGTCCCCACATTCATTGAATGATTCAATCAAATGGTCGAGCCAGGCACGTACGGCCGGCATCACCCCGCGTCGATGAGGGTAGACCGCTTGCAGCCAGCCGCCAGGCAACGACCAGTTGGGCAGCAACTGCACCAGCGAGCCGTTTTCCAGCTCCTGCTCGCAATACATCATCGGCAGCATGGTAAAACCCTGGCCAGCGAGGGTGCAGGCCTTGCGCACGATAAAGTCATCGATGCCCAATCGCGCTTCGAGGGTGAGATCGCAGCTTTTGCCCTGTTGGTCGAGCAGGCGGATATGCACCAGGCGGTCGGCTTCCAGGGCGCCGAGCACGGGCAGGTTTTTCAGGTCTTCGGGGTAGTTGATTTCACGGCCGTGCAAAAACCCGGGACTGGCGACCATTGCCATCTGTGCCTGGCGCAAACGTCGGGTGACCAGCAGCGGATCCTCATCGCCCAACTCACGCACCCGCAGCGCCACATCGACGCCCTCGGTCACCAGGTCGACGCGGCGGTTGAGCAACATGACCTCCAATTGAACCTGAGGATACTTCTCAAGGAAATCGCTGATCACTGTCGGCAGAATTTCGTGGGCCAACCCGACGGGGCAGGACACCCGCAAACGCCCGCGAGGTTCGCTGGACATGCTGGCGACGGCTTCGTCGGCCATCTCGGCTTCCAGCAGCATCGCCTGACAGTGCCGCAGGTAACGTTCACCCACGGCGGTCAGCTTCAGTTGTCGGGTGGTGCGTTGCAGCAGGCGCGCGCCGAGACGCTCTTCCAGCTCGGCGATGCGCCGCGACAATCGCGACTTGGGAATTCCGAGCAAACGCCCGGCCGCCGCGAAGCCACCGGCTTCAACCACCTTGGCGAAGTAGTAGAGATCATTGAGGTCTTGCATGGTTGAACTCGATTGTTCTATCAGTGGGACGAACTATCGCATTGTTGCGGTCTAATCATCCATTGGTTTCGCCTGTAGGATTCTCTCCATCAGATCGCCGCGTAGCGATCCTCACCTGGAGATCCCACATGAAACTGCTGCATATCGATTCGAGCATTCTTGGTGACAACTCGGCTTCCCGTCAGTTGAGCAGCGAAGTCGTTAAAGCCTGGCAAACCGCCGAGCCGACTGCCGTGGTGACCTACCGCGATCTGGCCGCTGATGCCATCAGCCACTTTTCCGCCACCACCCTGGTTGCCGCCGGCACCACCGCTGAACTGCGCAACGCTGCGCAGCAGCACGAAGCTGAACTGAGCGCCACCACCCTGGCCGAATTCCTCGCCGCCGATGCCGTGGTGATTGCAGCTCCGATGTACAACTTCACCATCCCGACCCAACTCAAGGCCTGGATCGACCGCATCGCCGTTGCCGGCCAGACCTTCCGTTACACCGAAGCCGGCCCTGAAGGCCTGTGCGGTGGCAAGAAAGTCGTGATCGTATCGACTTCCGGCGGTTTGCATGCCGGTCAGGCCACGGGTGTAGCTCACGAAGAGTACTTGAAGGTGCTGTTCGGCTTCATCGGTATCACTGACCTCGAGTTTGTCCGTGCCCATGGCCTTGCCTACGGCGACGAAGTCCGTACCAAAGCCATGAGCGACGCTCACACGCAAATCAGCGAGCAGTTGTTCGCCGCTGCGTAAGGCTTCTGTAAAGAAAATCAAACAGCTCGGGCAATACCAAAAAAACTCTGTATTCTGATCACGCAAGTGCCAGGTACGGAGTTTTTTGTTTCTGGCTGTTTCGAAATTTCATTAAATAGTGGCCCGAGTTATGCAGTCGAGGATTAACGTCCCCGGTCAGTAGCCAGGTGGAGCCTCCCATGGTGCGTCTTTGTGCAACTTTACTGATTTGCCTGCTCAGCAGCCTGAACTCAGTGCACGCCGCGCCTGCGCCGCATCCTCACTGGAGCGTCGGTTTCCATGAGATGAGCTTTCTTGACCCTCTGGACTTGCAGCCGATGCGCGCCATCGCCTTCTATCCCTCCAGCGACAAGGAGCACTCCAGCCTCATCGAGGGCTACACGGTCGAAGCGGGCGAAGACACCCCGGTCGCGATTGGTCGTTTCCCGATGCTGATGCTGTCCCACGGCAACACCGGAACCCCGCTGGCTTTAAACGATCTAGCCACGTCGCTGGCACGCAAAGGGTTTGTGGTGGTGGCGGTGATCCATCCCGGTGACAACTCCAAAGACCACAGCCGCCTCGGTACGTTGAGTAACCTTTACGGTCGGCCCATCCAGATTTCCGAAGCCATTACCGCGACGCTGGGTGATCGAATGCTCGCGCCCTTCGTCAATGCCGATCAGGTCGGTGTGATCGGTTATTCGGCGGGCGGGGAGACGGCGCTGATTCTGTCCGGCGCGACGCCAGATCTGGACCGTCTGCGCCGCTATTGTCAGGAACGCCCGGACGACCGCGATGCCTGCAACACCCAAGGTGAATTGATTGCTGACCGCGATGACTTGCAACCGGTGGCTGACCCGCGGGTTCGCGCCTTGCTGCTCATGGCGCCACTGAGCCTGAAGTTTGGCCGCCATACCCTGGCCGACGTGCATGTGCCGGTGCTGCTCTACAGCGGCGACGGCGACAAACTGGTGGCGTTCGACAAGAATGCCGCCGCCCTGGCGCGCAAACTGCCGATTGCACCGGACTTCAAGTTGCTGGCGGGGGCAGGGCACTTCGTGTTCCTGGCGCCTTGCAACGAAGAGCAGATCATCGCCATGCCGGCGCTGTGCACGGATGCCGATGGTGTCGATCGCAAAGACATCCATCGCAACATGATTTCCGAAGCCGGGCGTTTCTTCTCTCATGCGCTCGCCAAGCCGACCCGGGCCGGAATGCAGACCGCCGATCAATAAATAACACAAACCTTTGTAGCAGCTGGCGAAGCCTGCGTTCGGCTGCGAAGCAGTCGTAATATCAGCCACTGCGGTGTTTCAGGAAGACCGTGCAAGCAGGTTTTACGACTGCTTCGCAGCCGAACGCAGGCTTCGCCAGCTGCTACATGGATCGTGCGGCGGTTAAGCAATTGATCGACGTTTCAGCAGTAAGGTCAGGCCCAATCCTGTTATCGACAACAACGCCGCGCTGAAGAAAATCCACGTGTACCCCAGGTTCAACGCCACCGCGCCCATCAATGGCCCGGCAATCGCCAGCGCCAGATCGAAAAACACCGCGTAAGCACTCAATCCCGCCCCGCGACTGGAATTGGGCACCTGCTTGATCGCTTCGACCCCCAGCGCCGGATACACCAGCGACAGACCGAATCCGGTCAGGCCAGCGCCGATCAGCGCATAACCGGTCGAAGGCGCGAGCCACAGCAAAACCAGGCCCACTGTTTCAATGCTCATACAGGCAATGGCCGAGGTGAACCCACCGAAACGGCTGATGCTGGAGATGAACAGCAGTCGCGCCAGGATGAAACACACGCCGAATACCGTCAGGCAATAAGCCGCGCCGGCCCAGCCACGGCTGACGTAATACAGGGTAATAAAGGTGGTCAGCGTGCCGTAACCGATGGAGGCGAGGCTCAGGCTCGCGCCGAACGGCGCAATACGCCCGAACACCGCCCAGAACGGCAGGCGCTCGCCGCGAATCACCGGCACCGAGGGTTTGTTTCGGATCAGCAACAACGCCGCCAGCGCCAGCACCGACAGCGAGATCCCAAGACTGGCGAACCCCAGCTCGCCGACCATCACCACGCCCAGCGGCGCACCAATGGCGATGGCGCCGTAGGAGGCGATGCCGTTCCAGGAGATCGAGCGCGCGGTATGTTCAGCGCCCACCTGACCCATGCACCAACTGATGGTGCCGACCCCGATCAAGCCCTGGGCAATCCCCAGCAACAAGCGGCCGGCGATCAGGATCAACAGACTCAGCAACGGAAGACTTTGCAGCAGCGTTGAAATCAACGTCAGCACGCCGCTCAACACAATCCCCGATAACCCGTAAACAATCGCCCGTTTGGTGCCGATGCTGTCCGACAGGCGCCCGGCCATCGGGCGGCTGAGCAGGGTGGCCAGGTACTGCGAGCCGATGGTCAACCCCGCGATGATCGCGCTGAAACCCAGCTGTTCGTGGACGTAGCCTGGCAATACCGCAATCGGCAGGCCGATGCAGAGGAAGGCAATAAAGGTATAAAAGACGATGGAGACGATCTGCAGGGTGATCGCCATGGAGCTTTGTGGTGGCAGTTGCTGCACAGACATGAGGGCTCGTTCGCGGGCGGCGGTAGGAGAGCTGCATCATGGCGCGGGCGCTAAATAAAAGAAAGCAGGCTAACTACTTTCTCCCAGGCTGATCGTTCCCACGCTCTGCGTGGGAATGCAGCCCGGGACGCTCCGCGTCCCTTCCGGAGTCGAACGCGGAGCGTCCGTTGAGGCATTCCCACGCAGAGCGTGGGAACGATCAGAGCAAAAAAAGCCCCGTCACATGGACAGGGCTTTTCAGTTTCAGCAGCTATTTAGAACACAACGCCCTGGCTACGCAGGTAGTCGTCATACGTACCGCTGAAGTCGATCACGCCGCTCGGGCTGAGTTCGATAATGCGGGTGGCCAACGACGATACGAACTCACGGTCGTGGCTGACGAAGATCAGCGTGCCCGGATAGTTCTCCAGCGCCAGGTTCAGCGCTTCGATGGATTCCATGTCCAAGTGGTTGGTCGGTTCGTCCATGATCAGCACGTTCGGCTTTTGCAGGATCAGCTTGCCGAACAGCATGCGACCTTGCTCACCACCGGAGATGACCTTGACCGATTTGAGGATCTCGTCGTTGGAGAACAGCATCCGGCCGAGGGTGCCGCGAACGATTTGCTCGCCGCCCTGGGTCCATTGGCCCATCCAGTCGAACAGGTTGCAGTCGTCTTCGAAGTCGTGCGCGTGGTCCTGGGCGTAGTAGCCCAGTTCCGCGGCGTCGGTCCACTTCACAGTGCCGGCATCCGGGGTCAGTTCGTTGACCAGGGTGCGCAGCAGGGTGGTTTTGCCGATACCGTTCGGGCCGATGATCGCCACGCGCTCGCCGGCTTCAACCTGGAAGCTGAAGTCCTTGAACAGTGTCTTGCCGTCGAAGCCTTTGGCCATGCGCTCGACGATGACCGCCTGACGGTGCAGTTTCTTGGTTTGTTCGAAACGGATGAACGGGCTCACACGGCTCGACGGCTTGACTTCGGCCAATTGGATCTTGTCGATCGCCTTCGCGCGGGAAGTGGCCTGCTTGGCTTTCGAGGCGTTGGCCGAGAAGCGGCTGACGAACGATTGCAGTTCGGAGATCTGCGCTTTCTTCTTGGCGTTGTCCGACAGCAGTTGCTCGCGGGACTGGGTCGCCACGGTCATGTACTCGTCGTAGTTGCCCGGGAACAGGCGCAGCTCGCCGTAGTCCAGGTCAGCCATGTGGGTGCACACGCTGTTCAGGAAGTGACGGTCGTGGGAGATGATGATCATCAGGCTGGAGCGCTGGGTCAGAATGTTTTCCAGCCAGCGGATGGTGTTGATGTCCAGGTGGTTGGTCGGTTCGTCGAGCAACAGCACTTCAGGATCGGAGAACAACGCCTGAGCCAGCAATACGCGCAGTTTCCAGCCTGGGGAAACTTCGCTCATCGGGCCGAAATGCTGCTCGATGCCGATACCCAGGCCCAGCAACAGTTCGCCGGCGCGGGATTCGGCGGTGTAGCCGTCCATTTCGGCGAACTCGGTTTCCAGCTCGGCCACGGCCATGCCGTCTTCTTCAGTCATTTCCGGCAGCGAGTAGATGCGGTCGCGCTCGGCCTTGACCTTCCACAGCTCTTCGTGGCCCATGATCACGGTATCGATCACGGTAAATTCTTCGTAGGCGAACTGGTCCTGGCGCAATTTACCCAGACGCACGTTCGGCTCGAGCATGACCTGGCCGCCGGACGGCTCGAGGTCGTCACCGAGGATTTTCATGAAAGTCGACTTGCCGCAACCGTTGGCGCCGATCAGGCCGTAGCGGTTGCCCGCGGCGAATTTGACCGAAACGTTTTCGAATAGCGGCTTGGCGCCGAACTGCATCGTGATGTTAGCTGTAGAGATCAAAGGTTTTTCCTGCGAAGCATTCAGAGTAGCTAGGGTTGCGGCAGTACCGATTCAGTACCCGTTTCCGCTTTTCGAACCACAGGAAATGCATCCCGGTCAGAAGCGGAAGGTCCATCTGGCAATAAGTGGACAGCAGCATATGGAGCGCTTGGCCCGAGTCGAAGTGCGCTGAGACGGGGTTCATTCCCGTCATCAACCAAGGGGGGCGCGTAATGTTTGGCGGCGATTGTACTGGTCTGGCTCTTTAAACGATAGGGCGTTAAGGCCGCACGGCCACTTTGGCAGCATCAGTGGACAGATTTTCACATCTGAAGGTTAACTATTGGTTACAAACTGTGGCTAAAATGCCATCTATCACCTGATGCCGACAGACGGCATAGGCTCAAGGACGCGCTGTTTCGTATTCAGACGCTGCACAAGACCCTCGGGGCGATCGGCCGGCAAGGGACGCAGTATGTTCACTTCTGACGTGTGACGATTTTTGTGAAATTGATCATTGCCGCTATTTACGTTGTATCCATTGCGTACGTCCACTTGCGCGGACGCGTGCGCCACAAGTTGGGCCGCCAACTGAGCGACCACTCGACGTTCCTGGCGCCGATCAACTGCTTTCTTTATCTGTTCTCGAAGATCCCCAACAAGCCTTATCTCAACCCGGCCGACTTTCCTGATCTGAGTCCGTTGCAGCAGCATTGGGAAGAAATTCGCGCCGAGGGCCAGAACCTGCTCAGGGCCGGGGAGATCAAGCGCTCGAATCAATTCGACGATGTCGGCTTCAACTCGTTCTTCAAGACTGGCTGGAAACGTTTCTACCTGAAGTGGTATGGCGACAGCCATCCTTCGGCAATGAAACTCTGCCCGCGTACCACCGAACTGGTGCAAAGCATCGGCTCGATCAAGGCTGCGATGTTCGCCGAGTTGCCACCAGGTTCCAAACTGGTCCGTCACCGCGATCCGTATGCCGGTTCCTACCGCTATCACCTGGGCCTGGAAACACCGAACGATGCCGGTTGCTACATCAACGTCGATGGCGAGAACTACCACTGGCGCGACGGTGAAGCGGTCATGTTCGACGAGACCTTCATTCATTACGCCGAAAACACCACCGAGCAGAACCGCATCATTCTGTTCTGCGACGTGGAGCGGCCGATGAAGTATCGCTGGGCGGCGGCGTTCAATGGCTGGTTCAGCCGTAGTGTTATGTCGGCGGCGGGCGCACCGAACGATGCGGGTGACAAGACCGGCGGTATCAACCGTTTGTTCGCCAAAATCTACAAGATTCGCTTGCGCGGCAAAGCGCTCAAGAAGCACAACCGCAAGCTCTATTACCTGGAGAAGTGGGCGATTTTTGGTGGTTTGTTGGCGATTATCGTTTTGATCTGAGTTTTGCGTTACGTCGGGAGACGCCATTGCGAGCAAGCTCGCTCCCACAGTTAACCGCGATTCCCTGTGGGAGCGAGCTTGTCTCCGGGCGGCGATCCGACGATGGGGCCATAACATTCACCGCAAAATCATCAATCAGCCACGAGAAGTCTTCGTGGCTTTTTTCTGTGCAGCAGGTTTGGCCTTACCGGAGCTCTTGCCGCCTAGGCTGCGTTTAAGCAGCTCGGTCAAATCAATAACATCAGCGGTTTTCCGTTCCTCTTCGCCAGTCGCCGTTTCGACATCTTCGATTTTTCCTTCGTTGGCCTTTTTCTCCACCAAGGCCATGATCTTGTCTTCAAAACTGTCCCGATAATCCTCGGGTTTCCAGTCTGCGCTCATGTCCTGAACCAGTCGTTTGGCCATGTCCAGTTCGCCCTTGGCCAGTTCGGGCTTGGTAACTTCACTGCCCAACTCCAGCGTATCCAGACTTCTCACTTCGGCGGGCCAGCGCAGCATCACCAATACCATTGCCGATTCCAGCGGCATCAGCGCGGCGAGGTGCTGGCGCGTGTGCAGCACAACATGAGCCAGGGCGACTTTATTGGTCTTGCTTAACGTTTCGCGCAACAGCGCATAGACCTTGCCACCGCGTTTATCCGGCGCGAGGTAGTAGGGCGTATCGATGTTTTGCAGGGGAATCTGCTCGCTGTCGACAAAGGAAAAGATGTCGATGGTCTGAGTGGACAGTGGGTGCGCCGACTTGATTTCCTCTTCGCTGAGGACCACATATCGACCCTTTTCATACTGCACACCTTTGACGATGTGTTCCTTGGTCACTTCCTTGCCGGTGACCTTGTTGACGCGCTTGTAGCCCACCGGGTCCATGCTGCGGCTGTCGAGCCAGTCGAAATCCACCCCTTGCGAGGACGTCGCCGAGACCAGCGCCACAGGGATATGCACCAGACCGAAACTGATCGCGCCTTTCCAGATTGCCCGTGCCATGGTCGTCTTCTCGCGAGTGATGTTCAGGTGACCGGTGACGCTGTGCAAAAGTTTCAGCGGGCTGCGGCCCGGTCCTGCGGGCGTATCGGCGGTCGGGTCAACTCGTGTTACATCTTGTGAAGGAGGTTTTAGTTAACAAATCCGAACCCCGGGCGTAGCGTGATATCGAAGTTCCTATCCACGCTGATGTCGAGAGGCTCCCCATGAACAGATTTGTACTCGGCTGCACCGCGTTGGCGTTGAGCGGCTGGCTGAGCAATCTGGCCCAGGCTGACACCGCATCGCCACCTTCTTCATTGCTGTTGGCCCAGAGCCCGACGGGCCAAACCAGCAATCCTTACAACAGCCCGATTCGCCGGGCCAACCCCAACAGCATGCAAGGCACGCAACCCAGCGCGCCGGCCATTCGTGGGCCGAACACAGTGCCCGCGCCGCGGCCACCGACGCTTGATAATGGTGGCATCGGCAACCGCTATCCCCAAGACCGGCCGCCTCCCGCCACCCCACCGAAATTCATTCCCAATCCACCTCATCGAGACGCAGACACCAGCAACCGTTGAACGGCAGGACAGCGCTCTTTCAAGCCATTCGAACGACAAAAGGAATCGTGCATGTTGCGTAAAACCCTGCTGGCCACACTGTGTGCCAGCGCACTGATCACCGCCACCGCGCCCGTTTTCGCGGCGCCGACCCAGAATTTGAAAAGCGAACAGGGCACCCTTGAGGTGACGACAATAACCAAGGGGCTCGAACATCCCTGGGCCTTGGCGTTTCTTCCCGATCGCCAAGGGATGCTGGTGACCGAACGGCCCGGCAACCTGCGGGTGGTCAGCGCCGACGGTAAACTTTCCGCACCGCTCAGTGGCGTGCCAAAGGTCTGGGCCAGGGGGCAGGGCGGCTTGCTGGATGTAGCGTTGTCGCCCGACTTCAAGCAAGACCGCACGGTCTATCTGTCGTATGCCGAGGGCGGTGGTGAGGGCGACAAGGCCGGGACGGCGGTCGGTCGCGGACGTCTGTCTGACGACCTGACGGCCATCAAGGATTTCAAAGTGATCTTTCGCCAGGAGCCCAAGCTTTCGCTCGGTAACCACTTTGGTTCGCGCCTGGTGTTCGACCGCGACGGCTATCTGTTCATCACCCTTGGCGAGAACAATGACCGGCCGACCGCCCAGGACCTCGACAAGCTGCAAGGCAAGGTCGTGCGGATCTACCCGGACGGCAAGGTGCCGGATGACAACCCTTTTGTCGGTCAGGCCGGCGTACTCCCGGAAATCTGGTCCTACGGCCAGCGCAATCCGCAAGGCGCGGCGCTCAATCCCTGGACCGGCACCCTTTGGGAAAACGAACACGGCCCTCAGGGTGGCGATGAAATCAACATCATCGAGCGTGGCAAGAACTACGGCTGGCCGATGGCAACCCATGGCATCAACTACTCCGGCCAGCCGATTCCGGAAGCCAAGGGCAAGACCGCCGAAGGCACCGTCGCCCCGCACCACGTCTGGGAAAAGTCCCCCGGCCTCAGCGGCATGGCGTTCTACGACGCTGACCGCTTCAAGGCCTGGCAGCACAACGTGTTTATCGGCGCGTTAGTGAGCCAGGAGTTGATCCGCTTGCAGTTCGATGGCGACAAGGTCGTTCACGAAGAGCGATTGCTGGGCGAACTCAACAAGCGCATTCGCGATGTGCGGCAAGGCCCGGACGGGTATTTGTATGTGCTGACCGATGAGGACGATGGGGCGTTGTACAAAGTCGGATTGAAGTAAAAATCCACCGCCCCAAAACTCCAGGATCAGGTCACTTGATGGACGATTACGGGTTTTTTCCGATCCTGCAGCCCACGCACCACCAAGTACAACAACGGTCCGATAGAGACGAAAATAGCGGTGATCAAAAGGTAGGGAACCACCGACCATCCCGACTGCCCTCGCTTGCGCGCATCCGTGTACATCCAGATGCCTGCGAGCGCCGCCAGCAGGTACAAATCAATCACCACCTGCGCCGTGTCGGGGCGTGACATCAGGCTGATGCCGAAGTCGATCAATGACTGTTCGGCCTGAAGCATCACCGAAACGGTATAGGCGGCGAACGCGATCAGGGCAATGAGGGGCAGGGCGACAGACTTCATGGTTTCCTTCCTTGGGGACAATGAGCAGAGTCGTCAGCCTACAGAGGCCGAGTAAAATTGGCCATTGACTTGCCATCAGCGTCCGGCTAATTTCCGGGCATGACTTCCACTGTATTGCGCTGCCAGCCAAGCATTATTACCGCCATTCCTTATTTGGCGGGCTAGCTCACGACTGCAGCACCCAACCCGCCCTAGAGGCGGGTTTTTACTTTCTGCCTCCTGGGTTCCGATCAAAGTCAGGAGACGACCATGAGCAGCACCACCGCCCAGCAGACCTTGCTTGAGCATTACGTGAAAAAGATCCTCGCCGCGCCCGTGTATGAACTCGCGGTGCGTACGCCGCTGCAACCGGCGCCAGCGTTGTCCGAGGCGCTCGGCAATCAAATCCTGCTCAAGCGCGAAGACTTGCAACCGACTTTTTCCTTTAAGATCCGCGGTGCCTACAACAAACTGGTGCAACTGAGCGATGAGCAAAAGGCTCGCGGGGTAATCACCGCTTCCGCAGGTAATCATGCTCAAGGCGTGGCATTAGCGGCCCGTGAACTGGGAATTGCGGCGACCATCGTCATGCCGCGTACGACGCCGGAACTGAAGGTGCTCGGTGTTTGCAGTCGGGGCGCCGATGCCGTGCTGCACGGTGAGAGTTTTCCGTTTGCCCTGGACTATGCACTGAACCTGGCGCGGCAAACCGGCCGCACCTTTGTCTCGCCATTCGACGACCCGGACGTGATCGCTGGGCAGGGCACCGTCGCCATGGAGATCCTGCGCCAGCATCAAGGTCCGCTGGACGCGATCTTTGTCCCGGTGGGCGGCGGTGGCTTGATCGCCGGCATCGCGGCGTACGTCAAATACCTGCGACCAGAAGTCCGCATCATCGGCGTCGAGTCGGAGCATTCCGCCTGTTTACATGCGGCATTACAGGCCGGCGAGCGAGTTGTCCTGCCAACCGTAGGTACTTTCGCCGACGGTGTGGCCGTCGCCCAGATCGGTGCTTATGGTTTCGAAGTCTGCCGGTTCTGTGTCGATGAGGTATTGACGGTCAGCAACGACGAACTCTGCGCCGCCATCAAGAATATCTACGACGATACCCGCTCGATCACCGAACCTTCCGGTGCCTTGGCCGTGGCCGGAATCAAAAAATACGTGGCGCAAACCGGTGCCCGTGGTCAGACACTGGTAGCGATCGACTCAGGCGCCAATATCAATTTCGACAGTTTGCGCCATGTGGCCGAGCGCGCGGCATTGAGCGGCGCCCCGGCGTGAGCGGTGTCAGGCCAGCAGCGGACGCAGGAAGGTCCGCTCGTAACTGACGATAAATTTCTTTTCGACCAGCGAAGCTACGAGCGCGGCGCTTTCGGCGTCAGTCATCGCGATATGCCGGTAGCTTTCGTAGTCCGCCAGCGAAGGAAAGCTGAACAGGCAGTAGGCGATATTGCTCGCGCCCTCGGAAGGCAGGAAATACCCGTGGTGCGTACCGCCCAAACGCTCGACGATGCCGAGCCAGGCCTTGGCGTAGGCTTCGAATTCGCTGAGTTGATACGGATCGATCACATATTTGACGTGGCAGGTAATCAAAATGGCGCTCCTGTAACGGGATAGAACGGTTATTCCTGGACGGCTTTCTCGACTTTGCTCGACGCCGACCAGATCCGGTAGCGGACTTCGACGTCTTTGGGCACGTAGAGCACGATTGGCAGTTTGCTGTTGTAGCGCAGCATGAAACCGTCACCGACCACCGGCACAAAGTCCTTTTTACTTTTGCCGTCCGGGCAGGCCATCAGCGTACTCATCGGGCCGATGACTTTTTCCAGTCGGTAGAACGGGTAGCCCCAGCCTTCGAGGTTTTTCTCCTCGAGAATGCCGCCCAGACGTTGGCGATTGCAGTCGACGGTCAGGGTTTTTCCGGCGAGGACTTCGACCTGGAAGCTGTCTTCCTGTGTCTGTGCCGGAAGGTGAATGACCTGGCGGGTGAAACCGCTTTCAGCTTTGGGAAACGGCGCGACTTCTTCGAGTTTCGCGGCGTGAGCGATGGTCGACAGCCCGGCAAGAATCAGCCCGACGGTAGTGATACAGGTCAAAGAACCCATGATGCCTCCTTGCGTACGAGTGGGGTCAGCGGATACTGAATTGATTGGCCGCATTCTTACTGGCGTGGTCGGCCAATGCAAACTTGTCGCTGGATGTATGCAAATTGCAGAGGCACCAAAACGCCTTTCTTGCATATTGCATGGGCTATTTACGCGCGGTTTCGCTAAATCGTTGATTTACCGATGAGCTGCAGTGCGGAATTCAAGGCATGTTTTATGCTGTAGCTGGTCTTAAGCTGACCGGGGATTTCATTGCGTCAGTATCGATCGTTGATTGGCAGTCTCACATTAAGGAGAGGGTCGCCATGTTTCTTTCTGCCTTGGAACTTCGCAACATCATTGAAAGCAGTTTTCTGCCGAAACGTTGTCAATGCACGCTGTCGCCGGACCTGTCGATGACCGTTAAGGTGTATTCCGATCGTGAAACCGATCACCTTGATCTCATGAAAACCGGAATAAATGCCAAGCAGCTGAATGGTTGCCGAGAAATCAATGACCTGATTGCTGGACTGCGCTCTGACATGCAGCATCAAGCCGTTGCCGAGACGCTGCATCCAGCCAGGAAAGCCCTTTAACCCACGGTTTCGAGTTCCATCGACACGCGCTTGGTCTGGAGAAACGCCAGACCCAGCGCCAGTTCGACCACCACCGCAAGCAATATGCCCGGACCGGCATGGCCATTGAGCCATTCGCCGAAGCCCAGTGCTGCCAGCCCCCAGCAGCCGACCATGAAACCATTGGTCAACGCATTGCGGGTGATCGAAGGCGCCTCGTTTCGAACCAGATAAAACATCACGCCCAATGCCGCAAACAGCATTGCACTGCGCCGCGCGACAACGCCCACCGCCAACGAGTATTCGATGCTCCAGATCGACAGCAACCAGTCGGGCATCAAACCCCAGACCAGGGCCAGCAGAAAACACAGAAGGGAAGTGAAGGTCGACAAGGCGCGAAACGATAACTGCATGGCGAATCCTTGCGGCAGTGGGGGGAGGCGCAGAGCATAGCGCCAGAACCCCTCACAGGAATACCGCAAAGTATTGAATCAGACCTTTCCGTCAGTTTTGATAACTGCAAGCGTCAGAAAGCTTCCGATAGGATATTTCCGCAGGCTTGCCCGAGGTGCTATCGATGTACTTCATGTCGGCTGTGACCACTTTGCAGTCCAGCGTCGACGGTTCGGTCAAGGTAATGACCTTGCCCACGTGCAGCGGCATACCGTAGTGGTACGGCACCGCCTGGGAGCTCGAAGTGTCATTGGCCTGGGCCAGGCCGGCAAACGTGGTGCAGGCGAGGGCGGTGGTGATCAGCAAGGTGCGCATGTTCATGAACGATCTCCGATGCAGGCTTAAAGTCAGCTCGACGTCTAGGCGTCGAACCTGCCGCACTGGGCGTCAGAGAACTCTGAGGGCGTGCGGTCCAGTAAAGTTTTGGACCGCGGGGTTAAGCGATGGTTAACCCCACTGAATGCCGCCTGTCGTGAGGAGGTTTCTGACAGAGGTTTCATGTAGGTAAAAAAACTGAGGGAGCTTCGGCGAGTTCCTACACGCTCGGACTCTTTGTCGTCTTTCGCCCGCAAGCTACCAGCGTTTACTGTTTGACCTCGCTGCAAAATCAGCGAGCAGGTTTGGTCACCTGATATCCCGCACACATATGTGCCATCATTCGCCCTGCGGACATCTTTGTCTTCGTTGTGCGTTGTTATGGCGGCTGTGTGCTGGACGCCTTCGGGCGAGCCGAGTTGTGCGGGTTATCGGTTGACCAAGCCTGTACACAGTCCGCCTCCATCGTTTGGTCACGGTGCTGACGGTTACTTAACTAACGTATGAGTAATTCTTATGCCAACGTTCAACCCGTTTCCCGATCGCTATCGCTCAATCAAAAGCAGCGTTACCGACTCAAACCCCATGGTCATCGACACCGAGGCCGATCCCCAAGACATACTCGAAGCCGCTTTACAGCGTGTCCGAGCCGCCAGCCAGTTGCTTGAAACGCTCCATTGCCAGTGTTTCAAGAACGGTGATGTTCAAGATATTCCGCACATTACTCATGCACTTTATCTGCTGACGCAGGATGGGTGCGATTTGCTGCTGGTTGCGCAGCAGCAGATGATGGGGTGGAAGGCGCCGGTCTGACGCTATGCGGTAAGAAAGTGGAAGCAGTAAGACTTTAGGAAGAATCAATTCTTTCTATTTTGCTGCTCCCTACTTTTGCGGATTGGTAGCATGCCGGTCAGGCGACATCCAATTGGCCTTAGAGATTCAGCTTGTCAGGAAAGAATGATAGGGGGGCTTGAGTAGTCTTCCATTCCTTCGCAAATTCTTTAGCTTCTACTATCTGTTCAGATGTCATTTTTTCGGCAATTTTTTGGAGTTTACTTTCGGCCATCTCCCGCAGACCACCGCCGCCGTCTAGCTCCCCCAGCAAATATATAAGTGCATATCCTTTAATAATGTCGAATGGGAAGCCATACAGGTCCGGTTCGTGGGCAAGGTCTGATCCATAACCATAGACAGTGGATGCATAACCTGCTAAAGCCGCTTGTTCATTCCAATGCCGATAACCTTCAATGTCTCCTTTCTCAAACAAAATCGCTCCATATTCCATCATCGATCTTGGATTGCCACCTTCGGCAGATGCTTTAAACCATTTCTCAACCTCTTCTCCTCGCTTCCAAGGCAAGAAAAAGCCTTTTCCTTGTTTATAGATTACCCCCATCCAATATTGAGAAAGTGCATGGCCCGCTATAGCGGATTTTTCAAGCCATGATTCGTCCAGGGTCAATTCGTACATAATATACATGGCCTCCGCGTCACCCTGGATTGCTTTTGGCAATGCTATTTTTTCAGCTTGATTTAACCACTCGACTGGCATTTTTTGATTAGGAGGGCAGTTGTCTGAAAGTGTGCAAAGATCCTTCACTATGCGCCCAAGTTGAATCATTGCATATAGATCACCTTGGGCAGCGGACGCCTCGTACCATTTCCGAGCTTCAGGATTAATATAGTGGTTTTTCCTCCTGAGCGATTCTCCCAGATAATACTGTGCTTCGTGATCGCCGGCTTCCGCAGCAATGGTCAGGAAGGGGGTGGCGGAAGCTGCTTTGTATTGATTATAGAAAGTTATCCCTTGTGTTTTTGCTGCTTGCTGTTCCGAGGAAAGTTCGGCGGATGCTGGATGTGCGAACGCAATAATTAACAATGCGGTAAATAGACTTCTCTTCATCAACGTTAACGGCTCAACTTTTCCGGGAAAAACGACAGTGGAGGATGGGTTGCCGTCCATGTCTCGGCAAGTTTTTTTGCCTCAATGATCTGTTCGGGAGTTATTTTTGAAGAGATTTTTTGCAGTTGGTCTTTTACGTCAGCTTGCATCCCTCCGCCGCCGTCCAGTTCTTTTAGTAGGTAAATTAGTGCGTAGCCTTTTACAACGTCTAGAGGATATCCATATAAATCAGGCTCGTGAGCTAAATCCGAACCGTACTCAAATATTGTGGATGCATAACCGGTGAGGGCGGATTTTTCGTTCCATTGGCGGTAGCCCTCAATATCATTCTTTTCTCCAAGAAGTATTGCATATTCCCTCATCCCTTTTGGATATCCTCCTTCTGCAGATGCTTTAAACCATTTTTCAATAGAGTCTTGACGTTGCCAGGGGAGAAAAAAACCTTCCCCTTGTTTCTCCGTTATACCCATCCAATATTGCGCAATTGGGTGCCCAGCCTCTGCCGCTCTCTTCAGCCAATTTTTATCAACTGTGAGTTCGTACATTATATACATTGATTCTGCATCGCCGTTTTCTGCTTTTGGTTTGGCGATGCTTTGCGCTTGCTTCAACCATTCAACGGGTTCTTTTTGCTCGGGCGCACAATTTTTTAATTTTTTGCATAGATCGTCGTCATTCCGCCCTAGCTGAATCATTGCGTACAGGTCTCCCTGTTCAGCAGAGGCCTCATACCACTTTCGAGCTTCAGGATTCATAAAGTGATTTTTCCTCCTGAGCGATTCTCCCAGATAATACTGTGCTTCTTGATCGCCGGCTTCCGCACCAATGGTCAGGAAGGGGGTGGCAGAAACACTTTTGTATTGATTATAGAAAATTATTCCTTGTGTTTTTGCTGCTTGCTGTTCCGAGGAGAGTTCGGCGGATACTGGATTTGCAAACGCAATAATCAACAGTGCGGTAAGTAGACTTTTCTTTATCAACGTTAACGGCTCAATTTTTCCGGGAAAAACGACAGGGGGGGATGAGTGGCCTTCCAGTTCTTTGCAAAATCGTTAGCTTCTGAAATTTCATCCGGTGTCATTTTTTCGGCAATTTCCGGAAGGGTTTCGTTTACGTAAACCTGTACATTTCCGCCCCCGTCAAGTTCAGATAGTAGCGAGGTCAACGCATAACCTTTAACCCTATCTAATGGGAAGTCATAAAGCGATGGTGAGTGGGCCGAATAGGCGCCGTAACTGCTGACGCCTGACTTGTACCCCTTTTTAGCTGCTTCGACAATCCAATGGCGAGCGACTGTTAAATCACCTTGATCTTCATAAATAAACGCAGCATATTCCATCATTGCAGGGGGGTATCCTCCTTCCGCAGATAGTTTCAGCCAGTTTCCAACTGCCTCATGCCGCTTCCACGGCAAGAAAAAACCGTCTCCTTGTCGAGCTCCAATTGCCATCCAGTATTGAGCTAATGCATATCCAGAATTTGCAGATTTCTCAAGCCATTCCTCCTTAAGCGTTAGTTCATACATTAAGTACATCGCTTCGGGGTCACCACTTTCAGCAATAGGTTTCGTCAAATCTAGCGCGTGTTTCAACCATTGCGCCGGTGTTTTTGTACTTGCAGGGCAGTTGCCCATGTTGACGCAGAGATTATCATCACTTCGTCCGAGCTGAATCATCGCATAAACGTTATTTTGGTTTGCTGATGCCTCGTACCACTTTTGCGCATCCTCGGTCATGTAGCGTTTTGTATTTCTTATTGATTCAGCTAAATAGTACTGGGATTCCGCATCCCCACCTGTTGCGGCTATCGTCAAATACTGTATTGCAGGTGCCATCTTGTACTGATTGTAAAGAACTATTCCCGTTTGCTTGGCTGCATTCAATTCAGCTGTAGGTTTTGCAAACAATTGGCAAGAAAAAAGCAGGAAAAAAATTGCAGTAACGAGTGTGAGTTTTTGGCGCATGTGTTGTCCTCAGTTTCTACTGGTCTGGACCAATGTACTTGGCTTTGCCGGCGGGTAAATATGTCCGGCCATAAAATTGGCTGCGTTGGCAGTAATTATCACTATTGGCGCCTAATAATTTCACATGTTGAGCATAGCGAGTACGCATTTTGTCGTTTTCTGGATCGGCAAGTCTTAGGACTGCATCTGACATAAAGTTATCAAGCGCTAGTCGATTTTCGCAATAAAATTGCCTTTCATTTGCTGGCTTTAATCCAAAGCGATTCATCCGCATGCAGATCTCCTCGAACTGGTTCTGGGCTTTATCGAGGGTATTCTGTTTTTTTGCGTTATCTAATATCCACTTAAGAACTTGCTCAATAGCTTTTTGTTGAATCAGGTACGCTTGGCTTTTGTCGTATTTGCGTTCTGTTTTCGCTGTATCGCCCGATGAGTTGGTACTGTTAATGCTGAACTCGTCTGCAGGACTAATTAAAGTCATTAATAGTGGACCCAACGCTCCCGGAATCGCGTTAACGCACCATTCCTCCAATTCTGCTTGGTTCCCATAATAAATAATAGCATCTGCAATCGGTCCACCTTTACCCGTGGCAGTCAGCGATTCGTAGAGTGACATCACCATGTCAATCCCCTGCAAATACACCATCCCAACATCAAACCCACAAACAGCCAAAGTATTCAGGTTCGACATCAAAGTAAATGCCTGGTCATCAACCGAAATAAACGGATTCTGCTTATTCTTATATAGCTCTCGACGGAACAAGTTGATCAGCTCTGTTACTGCGTCGTAACCCACTTCGAACTTGAAAGCCCCACCTACACCGGGGCCGGCTACCAACGAAGCTTTCAGTACCAAAATCAACCGGCCGTCATACAACGAAATACTCGCTTCGCCCTTTGCCCCCAAACCTGCGGCCACATTTAGTTCGGCGGTCAAACGAGCGAGGCTGAACCACTCGTTTGTCTTCATCGAGTCTTTGGACCCCGATGTGGGTGCCCGTTGTAGCATGGCGACTTCGGAGGGCGGGGCCCAGTTCAAGGCGCCGGTCACCATGATTCCCGATTGCAAACCGGCGAATAAATTGAAAGCGGCTTTGCCTCCATTCTGCACTTGCAGGTTTTTATTGACTCCCTTGATTTGATCGCTGGTTTCGGTGTGGACGAAATCGCGTTTGTCTCCGGTCCGCACCACGGGTTCTGGCGGAGCCAAATGGAATCCCGCGTTGCCAACGTCCAGCGCTATCTCGGAGGAAAGCAGCAGCGAGGCGCCGGCATAGCCCCAGGCCTTGGCGCCGAGATACAACGAAAACCGGCCCAGATTGAGTGTTTGCTGGACGCTATTGCCGTCTAGATAGGTAAACGTGATTTCTTTGGCTTTGCTGCGTTCAGGCAAATCGACTTTAAACAGTTCGACTTCACCTCGGGCGAGGTCGACGCCGAATGACGCTTTGGCCGAAGCTTTAAATCCTTCCGCCAGGCTAAAAGCGGGGCCTTCGACTTTTGTTGACCCGTGAATGATCTCAGTGGATGACGACGTCAGGCAGCGAACCAGTTGCGCTTGGGGGCTGATATCAAAAATGCGAAAGGTCTTGCGCACGTTGTCTTTGAACAACACCTGTTGCAGGCGTACTCCCCATTCCTTGCGGCTGCCGGCACTATCAAGGGTAGTGACTTTGTAATTCCTGGTTTGCAGAAAGGTGTAAAACTTTTCGATCTCGAACCAGCCTTCGGGGGAAAACCAGTCGCTTTCCTGGTCCTTGATCCGCAGAGCGCCTTCCTGTTCGAGCCATTGGCCGAACAAATTCAATTCACTGTCGGTGGCGGCTTTGCCAGTGCTGTTGCCTGGACGCTTGGTCAAGTCTTTGACTTTGGCGCCGACCTTTTTCCAGTCGTTCTTGACGGTGGCTTGAAGTCTTGGAAGCGAATACATGCTCAGGTAAGTCAGCGGTTTTTTGAGGTCATCCAGCATGCTCATTTCATGAAGCGGAAAACCATCCTTGACCAGCCGGTCCATCGGCTTGGCCTGGAACTGCTCGGGCTCCCACAACAGATGCCGGCGAACAGGTGCGGTTTCCATGTTTTTCTCGGCTTGCAGTCGTAACTTTTCTTTATCTGCCTGCAGACGGTCCCATTCGGCGCGCTCGAGGGAAACAAGATTGGCCGGCGCTTTGGCCTGTCGGCCGCTTGCTTCGATCCAGCCTTTATATTTTTTGCTAAGGCGTTCGTTGACCTCTGTCTGCTTTTTCTCAAGCGCCAAGTATTGCTTGAACAGGTCGACGCCACCTTCGACCGAAGCACCGCTCGCGGGAATCAGGGCGAATTCGGGTAAGGCAATTCCGTATTGAGCGACACTGGTAATGGACTCAAGGTAAGCAACATAGATCGCTTTTCTTTTTAAACGCTGTGCTTCCTGATCGCGCACGTACGTACAAAGAGGGAGTTGGTTATTCGCCCCGCAAGTCGCGACCTCGTCTAGTCGCTTTTTGTCTTCAGCCAGAAGCGGCGCAAGTTCAGCCGAGCCTAATGTGGCCAGGTCTTTTTCTTTGAGTAAGGTTTCTCGAGCTTTGAGGTATTTCTGAACGCCCTCGCGCGCTGCAAGGGCTTCAGGGGAGTACAGACTTCCGCTTTCGTAGGCGTAACCCTTTTCTTTAGCGGCGACGATGGCGGTGCGCTTCAACTTTTGCCATTCTGCATGAACGCCGTGCACCCGCGTTGCGTCTTGTTGCGCTGCCATCCACTCGGACTTTTTGATGTCATCTTGTTCAAGTCGAGTTAGAGGCGTCGAGGGCGCCGGAGCCGGTAGCGTTGCAGCCTTTCTCTGTTGCTGCGCCTCCAGCAACGTGGCATCCAGGTCACTGATGCTTGGGTATTGCGTTTCAATCTCGAGCATTCGCGCTTGCTCTTCGCCCGCGAGAAAGTTGCCCAATTTGGGTTCGAGGAAGTATTCAAGCAACCCTGTGCTGTAGAGGCCTTTTTTGCGTTCCTCGGCAGACTTGCTTGAACTTACTTTTTGTTCCAGATCGTTGGCCGCTTCTTTAAGCGCCGAAGTTGTGCGTTCCGGCAGTAGCCAGAACGATTCATTTTCGGTGTCGTAAATCGCGCTGCCGTAGGTTGTTGAACACGGCGTTTTTACTTTGTCATGAGAGCCTGGCGTTTCATCAGGTGCATTGGGCTGTTCACCCAGATCCCGTGGCGGCTTCGCACAGGTTTCTTCGGCTGTTGGTGCAGTAGGTACAGCGCTGGTATTGGATTCCATAAATGCTTCCATTCATTCGTTACGCGGACGGGTTCATCAGGCGGCGCTGGTAGCGAGTTGCTTCAGCTGTTCAACCTTGATGAACGACTCTTCCCTGGATTGCAGGATGGCCATGGCCTGGGGTTGTGTTTCGAGCAGCGGGCCGTTGGCGATGTGGGCCAGTTTGAGTAAATGCCGGCCTTCGTAGATGTTGTGATTGACCAGCACATCAAGGTTTTCCGCGATATTGGGCAGCTCTTCGTCAGTCGGCTCGCCAAATGCGGTGTATTGCTCATCGACCCAGTAGACCCAACCCAATGGCTCTTGAACCTTTGGTGCATCGTCCGGGATGTTGAACGCTGAGACGTCGCCCAGCCATTCGAGTTCCGAGGTTGGGGCCCAGCTCAACCAATGACCGTTGCCGGCACCGAAATGAGCCGGGGCAGGGGTGTAGACGTGTTGCCAAGGGCCGAAGAGTTGATGCGAGGTTTCGCCGGCGGTGTAGGCCAGTGCGGCCCACAGGCTTGGCTTGTGATAGCTCAGCAGGCTTTGGCCGCCGGAACCGTCATTGGCGCGCAATAGCCAGCGCGCATGGGCCAAAGCCTTGACCGGGTCGTCAGTGGTCAGGGCGATGCCGGAAAAGTTTTCTTCACAAAGCTTTGCGGCTTCGGCGGCCAAGCGGCTGCCCCATGGCGCGTTGAGCCACAAGGGGCCGTCAGCGGCGATCTCGGCGAAATCGGTGCCGATGAACAAGCCTTGGGAGTTCATCGGTTCGCCGACACGGTAGAGGCGGCTCATGGCCTCAGGCTGGCGGGTGCGATCGATGATGAAGCACAGCGTCTGGCTCGACGGTTCTCTCGGCAGTTGCTCGAACGAATGGCGGGGTTCGGCGAGGAGGGCGTTCAACGCTTTTACATGCATGTGCAATCCTTACGGCTGCAGGCGCCGTTGCTCTGTTTTCCGCACAACGGAGTGATGCCGGACTCGTTCAGCCGTTTTGGCAGTGGTATCGGGACTTTGCCGGCCTTATCCGCATCCGCCACCTTCATCGGCCCCGGCAACAACGGCGCAGCAGGCGTCCCCGACCCCGGTCCACCCCCCGAGTTAACCTTCACCTGCGCACCACTGATCGTCACGCCCCCCGCGTCAATCTTCACAAAGCTCCCGCCAGCCTTGGCCGTCAGCTCCATGCCACCCTCAACCACAACCTTTTCCCCGGCGTTGTAGTGAATCTCCTGACCGGCCTCGACAAACTGCGCCGTCCCCACCTTCACATGCTGAGTCACGGCAACCGTCAGGTGATCATTAGCCCGGGTCTCCGTCTTGCGATCCAGATGGGTAATCCGATGTTCTTCAACCTTGAACTCACTGAAAACATTGGCCTCGACTGTGTCGTGCCGTTCGTTGCCGATGCGGATCTTCTGATCATGCTCAATGTTTTCATCCCAATCGCGCTGGGCGTGCAGATAAATCTGTTCCGCGCCTTTCTTGTCTTCAATCCGAAATTCGTTGTAGCCGTTGCCGCCCGGTGAGCTCAGGGTCTTGAAGGTGCTGCGGGTTTTGTTCGCCGGCAGGTCGTAGGGGACGACGTTTTCCTTGTGGTAGAGGCAGCCGGTGATCAGCGGCTGGTCGGGGTCGCCTTCCATAAACGACACCAGCACCTCCATGCCAATGCGCGGGATGGCGATGCCGCCGTAGGCGTTGCCGGCCCAGCCGGTGGCGACGCGCAGCCAGCAGCTGGTGTTGTCGTCGGCCTGGCCTTCGCGGTCCCAATGGAACTGGACTTTGACGCGGCCATATTGGTCGGTGTGGATTTCTTCGCCCTTAGGGCCGGTGACGATGGCGGTCTGGCTGCCCAAGACTTTGGGTTTCGGGTGTTCGAGGGCAGGGCGGAAGTGCGCGTCCCACGGGGCGGCGAGAAAGCGGTTGCGGTAGCCCTGGTGGAAATCGTCTTTGTTCTGGGTGACGTCGCTGATGACGTTTGCGCCGAGCACTTGCGGCTGTTTGCCTTCGTGCACCACTTCCAGCAGCAGCCAGAGGTCGTTCCACTCGGCGCGCGGGTGTTCGCTCAGGGCCATGAAGTGGCCGCTGACCAGGGTTGGCTCGTCGCCTTTGCCTTCGGCAAGTTTGTAGTCGCTGCGATGGCGTTCCAGGGCGCGGGTTGCCAGTTGTTTGCCGCGTTCGCGGTCGGTGAAACGGCCGGGGTAGTCGTAGTCTTCCAGGTCCGGGGCGAATTCGCTTTTGGCGGCGCCTTCGGGAAGGATGCGCGGTTTCTCGAAGTCGTAGTCGCGGCGGCTGACGCGGGTGGTGCGGGTTTCCAGGCGCAGGTTGAAGCGCTTGATCACCGGTTTCTTGGCGGCCATGCCGGAGTCTTGCTGATAGGCCACGGGCGCGAGTTTGCGGAACACCGTCTGGTCATCGCCGAACACCAGTTTGTGGCCGCTGGACGAGTGCTGGAAGTGGAAGTGGATGCCTTCTTCTTCGCACAGGCGCTGGATGAAATGCAGGTCGGATTCGTCGTACTGCACGCAGTAATCGCGTTCCGGGTAGATCGCGCCGAGCTGGAAGCTGTAGGCGTCGGCCAGGATACCGCGCGCTTCGAGGACCTGAGCGATGATCTTCGGCACACTTAAATGCTGGAAAATCTGCTGGTCATGGTTGTGGCGCAGGTAGGCGAGTTGCGGCACCAGGCTGATGCTGTAACGGGTCAGGCTTTTGCCGGAATCGCCTTGCTCGATGCGGTAGACCAGACCGTGGATGATGCCTTTGCCGGTGGCGCCGAAGGTCAGGCAGCCAGGCTTGTGCAGCAACTCTTCGAGTTTCAGGTCGGGGCGCGCGCTGACGAGTTCGATGTCGAAACAGAACGGTTGATTGAGGGTTTCGCGACCGACGAAGCTGAGTACCTGAAGGTCAACCGAAACGCCTTCCAGCGTCAGGGAAATATGGATTGCGTTCGCGTCCAGCATGCCTTTAATTCCGTCCTTTGAATAAGCTGGGGCGGATGGTGCAGGATTAAAGCGCCTCGTTCAAGGAAACGAACAGTCATTTACCGACTAAAGTCGTCTGTAGCCCGTAACAGCCTTCTGCCATCATCGCCGCTCACTTCTGTGTGTCCACTTCATCTTGGCAAGTTACTTGTCCGGGGCGAAGGCTATTTTCTGGCTTATTGCGCCTTGCGCAAACGCTGCACTGTTGGAGCTTTTTTTCATGCGTCCCCCCTTTACTCTCATCACCGCGCGCCAGTCACTCGGCTTCGGCGCTTTAGTCCTGTGCGCCGGTTTTACCGGGTCGGCTTTTGCGAGCGGTTTTATCGACGACACCACGGCGAAACTCGAGTCGCGCACGGTGTATTTCAATCGCGACTTTCGGGATGGGCACACGTCCGCCGAGCAGGGCGCTTCGAAGCGTGAAGAGTCGGCTCAAGGTTTTATTCTCAATCTGCAATCGGGTTACACCGAAGGCACCGTCGGTTTTGGTATCGATGCGTTGGGCATGCTGGGGCTCAAGCTCGATTCCAGCGCCGACAGCAGCAACAGCGGTTTGCTGCCGTCCACGGGGCAGGATCCGCGTGGGTCGAAAGACGAATACGCAAAACTGGGACTGACCGCCAAAGTGCGATTCTCGCAAAGCGTATTGAAGTACGGCGCACTGCTGCCTGACGTGCCGCTGCTCAAGTACAACGACGGTCGTTTGCTGCCGACGATGTTCAATGGCGCAATGCTCACCTCCAAAGAGGTCAAGGACCTGACCTTTATGGCGGCGCGGCTGGACAAGTACACCGCCCGGGATTCCACCGACTCCCAGGACATCCGCGTGCACTGCAAGAACAAGCGTTATGCCTGCAACGTCACCGCCGATCATTTCGACATGTACGGCTTCGACTACAAGATCAACGAGCGCCTGACCGGCCAATATCACTACGCCGAGCTTGAGGACATCTACCGTCAGCACTTCGTAGGTTTGCTGGCCAACCAGCCGTTGGGTGACGGCATGCTCAAGGCTGACCTTCGACTGCTCAAGAGTGCCGACAGCGGCGCCGCTCGTGCAGGTTCCATCGACAACCGCGCCCTGAGCGGCATGCTCGCTTACGCCATCAGCGGTCACACCTTCAGCGCCGGTTGGCAGCGCATGAACGGTGACAATTCGATGCCGTACCTGGATGGGACCAATCCGTACCTGGTCAACTATGTACAGGTCAACGACTTCGCCGCTGCGCAGGAGCGTTCGTGGCAGCTGCGTTATGACTATGACTTCAAGGCGATTGGTATCAACGGGCTGAGTTTCCTGACCCGTTATGTGAACGGTGACCACATCAAGGTGCTGGGCAGTGATCAGGAAGGAAAGGAGTGGGAGCGCGACAGCGAGCTCAAGTACGTGGTGCAGAGCGGGACGTTCAAAGATGTCAGCCTGCGATTGCGTAATGCGACATACCGGACGAACTACGAGAAGTTTGCCCGGGATGTCGATGAGACCAGGTTGATCGTGAGTTACAACTTTTCGGTGCTCTAACTGATCGTTCCCACGCTCCGCGTGGGAATGCAGCCCGGGACGCTCCGCGTCCCTTTCGCGAGTTGGAACACGGAGCGTCCCTTGAGGCATTCCCACGCAGAGCGTAGGAACGATCGTCAGGTGAGCTGCTGGCGATACGGTAAATCCGGCCCGGTCTTGCTGCACGTCAGCGCCGCCGCTTGCACTGCAAATTTGAGCATCCCGTCAATCTGCTCGCGGCCGAGCGATTGCACACCTTCAACCGAATCCAGCTGCTGCTCCGTCAGCCAGGTAATCAACGCTGCCTGGAACGTATCGCCAGCGCCTACGGTGTCGGCAATTTTCACTGAACTCGCCGGCACCGACCAGGAGCCATGCATACGGCTGAACACCGTCGCCCCCTCGCCACCACGGGTCAGAAACACCAACTGACAGCGATGCTGCAGCCAGCCTTCAATTACCCGTTGCGGATCCTGCTCGGGGTACAACAGGCTCAAATCCTCATCGCTGACTTTGATCAGGTCGGCCAGTTCAACCAAGGTCGCAATCCGCGAACGCCACAGGTCGATATTCGGCTCAGGATTGAGCCGCACGTTCGGATCAAGGCTAATCAAGCGTTTACCGCTTTCCCGCTGCAGCAATGCCAACAGTGTGTCGGCAATCGGTTGCACCACCAGCGAAAACGAGCCGATGTGCAGGCCGCGTACTTCAGGGCCCAGTTCCGGCAGATGCTCGGTTTTCAGCTGACGATCCGCGCAGCCTTCACCCCGGAAGCTGTAATGCGGCGAACCATTGGCACCGACGGCCACCATCGCCAGGGTCGTAGGCGCAGCGAAATCCACCAGGTAATCCGGGCGCACGCCTTCATCCTGCAGGACCTGCTGCAAGCGCCGACCGAGGTAGTCGGTGGACAGGCCGGCAAACAGCGCAGCCTCCACCCCCAAACGGCGCAAACCCACCGCCACGTTGAACGGCGAGCCGCCGGCAATCGCCTTGAAATTCACTTTTGAAGCCAGGCCGCTGGCATCGTCTTCACTGAAGAAATCGAACAGCGCTTCGCCACACACCAGGTACATAGTTATTCACTCTTTAAAGGGTTGCGACATGCTGTTGATAGCGTTCGTAGGCCTGCTGACAGGCCGCTACATTTTCGGCAATCGGCCAGGTTTCGCTGGCCGGGTCGAGCTTCACGCAACGCTCGCATAGATCCTCCAGGCTGTCTTCACGCCCGTTTTCCCAGGACTTGCACCACGCCGCCTGAATCGCGGCGCCAAGGGCCGCGGCTTCGCTTTGTTCGGTGCAGATCACCGGGGTGTTCATGATGTCAGCGACGATCTGCCGCCACACCGGGCTTTTCGAGCCGCCGCCGATCAGGCAGATACTGCGGCTTTGTAAGCCATTCTGGCGCAACAGGTCCAGCCCATAACGCAAACCGAAGGTCGTGCCTTCGACCACCGCGCGGCACAGGTTGGCCTGAGTCAGGTTAGTCATCGTCAACCCCAGCAAGCTGCCGGTGGCATGGGGCAGGGCGGGGACGCGCTCGCCGTTGAGGAACGGCAGCATGCACACGCCTTCGGCACCGATGGGGGCTTGCGCGACGAGGGCATTGAACTGCTCGATATCCAGTTCGAACAGCTCGCGAATCACACCGGTGGCATTGGTCAGGTTCATGGTGCAGATCAGCGGCAGCCAGCCACCACTGGAGGAGCAGAACGTTGCGACTGAAGCGTCCGGACTGACCTTCGGTTGATCCGCATAGGCGTACACCGTCCCCGAAGAACCGAGGCTCATGGTGATAGCGCCGGGCTTGATATTGCCGGTGCCGATGGCGCCCATCATGTTGTCGCCACCGCCGCTGGACACCAGTGCCTGCGGGTTGATGCCCAGGTGTTCGGCGATGCTCGGCAGGATCGTGCCGACCGCTTGATGAGCGTCAATCAGCTCCGGCAGCGCGGCTTGCAGTCGCCCGGTGGCATCGATGTCACGCAGCAGCTGTAAATCCCACTGACGAGTTCGCACATTGAAATAGCCGGTACCCGAGGCGTCGCCGTACTCGCTGCAACTGCGGCCGGTGAGCCAATAATTGAGGTAGTCATGGGGCAGCAGGATGCGCGCGATGCGAGCGAAAATCTGCGGATGTTGTTCTTTGGTCCAGAGCAGTTTGGAGACGGTGTAGCCCGGCGCGATCACAACGCCGAGGCGTTCCAGGGAGCCTTTTTCGCCACCCAGATGGGCAAGCAGACGGTCGTTTTCCGGGGTGGATTCGGTGTCACACCAGAGTTTGGCCGGACGCAGCACCTGGCCCTGATCGTCGAGCAGCACCAACCCATGTTGCTGGCCGGAAACGCCGATGCCGAGGATGTCCTGGCCGTCGACCTTCGCCGCGAGCAATGCGCGGCGGGTGGCAAGCGCGAAGGCCTCCAGCCATTGCGAGGTGTCTTGCTCGCGGCGGCCATTGGCGCCACTGATCAGGCTGTGCGCGGCGGCACCCTGGCCCAGCACCTGACCGCTGATGGCGTCGAGAATGATGGCTTTGGTGCCTTGGGTGCCGCAGTCGATGCCGAGGAATAAATGTCGGTTTGTCATGGATACACCCTGCCGAAGATCGTTCCCATGCTCTGCGTGGGAATGCCTCAATGGACGCTCTGCGTCCGCTTTTGGATGGGACGCGGAGCGTCCCGGGCTGCATTCCCACGCAGAGCGTGGGAACGATCAGTTGGCGAGTACTCGTTCGAGGGTTGTTGTTACGCCGACGTCACGCAAGCTGTTACAGCACCACTCAAACGCCGCCACGAATTCCGGCGAATGCGGAATCGCCGTACCAAAAATCTCTTCAACCGCCAGCAACCGCTGCGTAATCAACGCATCATCCACCACCAGCGCCTGACAAAACGCCGCCCGCGGATCGGGAATGCTGTAGGTATCGCCATTCTCGTCCACGCCCTTCAGATACAACGCCCAAGCCGCCACCACTAATGCCGCTCGTTTGGTCTCCTGCCCATCAGCAATCAACCGATTGATCGTCGGCACGGTGAACTTCGGAAACTTCGACGAACCGTCCGAACACACGCGTTCCAGCTGATCGGCAATCGCCTGGTTGGAGAAGCGCGCCTCCAGGGTGTTCTTGTACTCGGTCAGGTCAATCCCCGGCACGGGCGACAACTGCGGGGTCACGTCCAGGTCCATGTAGGCACGCATGTAGCGCACGAACAGCGGGTCGTTCATGGTTTCGTGAACGAAGCGGTAACCCTTCAAAAACCCCAGATAAGTGAGCGCCAGGTGACTGCCGTTGAGCAGTTTGATTTTCATCTCTTCATAAGGCGTGACGTCGTCGGTGAACTGCACGCCGACCTTTTCCCAGGCCGGTCGACCGTTGACGAACTTGTCTTCCAGCACCCACTGTACAAACGGTTCGCAGACCACCGGCCAGGCATCGTCGATAGCGTGTTTATCGTGCAGTTGCAGCTTGTGTTCGGTGCTGGTCATCGGCGTGATGCGGTCGACCATGGCATTGGGGAAACTCACGTGGGTGGCGATCCAGTCCCCCAGCTCGGCATCGCGCAGGGCGGCGAAAGCCAGTAACGCTTTGCGAGTGACCGCGCCGTTGTGCGGCAGGTTATCGCAGGACATCAAGGTGAACGCAGGTGTGCCGGCTGCACGACGTTTGGCCAGCGCGGCGCAGAGAAAACCGAACACGGTTTTCGGTGCGTTCGGGTGTGCCAGGTCGTGCTGGATTTGCGGCAGCTGGGCCATGAACTCGCCGGTGCTGTCGTCGATGCAGTAGCCGCCTTCGGTAATGGTCAGCGAAACGATACGGATCTCGGGGCTGGCGAGTTTGTCGATCAGCGCTTGCGCGCCGTCTTCGGCCAGCAGCATGTCGCGAATCGCGCCGATCACCCGAACTTCGGTGTCGTCGGTATCGCCCAGCTCGAACAGGGTGAACAGGTAATCCTGCTCTTTGAGATCGTCCCGGGCGCGGCGGTCTTCGGCGCGCAGGCCGACGCCGCAAATCGCCCAGTCCAGGCCTTCGCCGGTATTCATCAACGCATCGGTGTAATACGCCTGATGCGCCCGGTGGAAACCGCCGACGCCGATGTGCGCGATGCCTTGGCGGGTGTCGCTCAGGGCGTAGGCGGGCAGGACCACCTCGGGGGCGAGGCGGTTGAGGTTCTGTTTATTGAGTTTCATCACAAGGTCTCGAAATCAGGCCGCAGCGCGTAGTGGGCGGGTCAGCGCCACACCGTCGGCATCGAATAAATGGCAGTGCTCGGCGTCCAGATGCAGGCTCAGCGACTCGCCATAACGGCTGGCCAGGTCGCCGCGAACGCGCATGGTCAAGGCTTCGCCGGACGAGGTCACCACGTGGCAGAAGGTGTCGCTGCCCAGGCGTTCGCTGACGTCGGCCGTGACCTGCAAAGTGCAGTCGCCGGTTTGCGCGAGGTTGAGGTGTTCAGGACGAATGCCCAACGTCACCGCGCCGCCGACGCTCAGGTTGGCACCGCTCAGCGGCAACGTGATGCGGGTGCCGGCGTCCAGCAGCACTTCGCAGCTCTGGCTTTCGACGCGGGTGACTTTGCCCTTGAGGAAACCCATTTTCGGCGTGCCAAGGAATCCGGCGACAAACAGGTTGGCCGGCTGGTGATACAGATCCAGGGGCGAGCCGACTTGTTCGACTTTGCCGCCATTGAGTACGACAACTTTGTCGGCCATGGTCATGGCTTCGACCTGGTCGTGGGTCACGTAAATCATCGTGGCTTTGAGTTCTTTGTGCAGGCGCAGCAGTTCCAGTCGCATCTGTACGCGCAGGGCGGCGTCGAGGTTGGACAGTGGTTCGTCGAACAGGAATATTTTCGGGTTGCGCACGATGGCCCGGCCGATGGCCACGCGCTGACGCTGACCGCCGGACAACTGTTTCGGTTTACGTTCGAGCATCGGCCCGAGTTCGAGGATGCGTGCCGCTTCGCCGACTTTCTTCTCGACTTCGGCTTTCGGTACGCCGGCCAGGTCGAGGGCAAACGACATGTTTTTGCGCACGCTCATGTGTGGGTACAGGGCATAGGTCTGGAACACCATCGCCAGGTCGCGCTTGGCCGGGCTGACTTCGGTGATGTCGCGGCCATCGAGCTCGATGGTGCCGCCGCTGACTTCTTCCAGGCCGGCAATCAGGCGCAGCAGGGTGGATTTGCCGCAGCCCGACGGGCCGACAAACACCACGAACTCGCGGTCGTTCACTTCCAGGTCGATGCCTTTGATGATGGAAAAGCCTTCGAAGCCTTTTTGCAGATTCTTGATTTTCAGGTTGGCCATGGTGGCGCTCCTTTTGTGCTTATTCTTTGAGGGCTATTTCACGGCGCCGAACGACAGGCCGCGGACCAATTGTTTCTGGCTGATCCAGCCGAAGATCAGGATCGGCGCGCAGGCCAGCGTCGACACCGCCGACAACTTGGCCCAGAACAGACCTTCGGGGCTTGAGTACGAGGCGATCAACGCGGTCAGCGGCGCGGCTTTCGACGAGGTCAGGTTCAAGGACCAGAACGCTTCGTTCCAGCACAGGATCAGCGACAGCAGCACCGTCGAGGCCAGGCCACCCTTGGCGATCGGCAGCAGCACCCGGACCATTTCCTGCCACAGCGTGGCACCGTCGAGGCGCGCCGCTTCGAGGATGTCCTTGGGGATGTCTTTGAAGTAGGTGTAAATCATCCAGACCACGATCGGCAGGTTGATCAGCGTGTAGATCACAATCAGGGCGATGCGCGTATCGAGCAGGCCGAAACTCTTGGCCAACAGGTAGATCGGCATCAGCACGCCCACCGGTGGCAGCATCTTGGTGGAGAGCATCCACAGCAGCGTGCCTTTGGTGCGTTGGGTTTCGTAGAACGCCATCGAGTAGGCCGCCGGCACCGCGATCAGCAGGCACAGGGCCGTAGCGCTGAAGGAAATCACCACCGAGTTCCAGGCGAAACTGAAGTAGTCGCTGCGCTCGTTGATGTGCAGGTAATTCTCCAGCGTCGGCGTGAAGATGAACTGCGGCGGCGTGGCGAACGCGTCGATTTCGGTTTTGAAACTGGTCATCACCATCCAGAAAATCGGGAAGAAGATCAGGATCGCGATGGCCCAGGCCAGGGTGCCGAGCAGCAGGCTTTGCAGACGGCGGGATTGTTGAAGGGTCATGGCGCAGGCCTCAGGCTTTGTCTGTCAGGTTTTTGCCGATCATGCGCACCAGCACGATGGCCGCGATGTTGGCGATCACCACCGCGATCAAACCGCCGGCGGACGCCATGCCGACGTCGAACTGCACCAGCGCCTGGTTGTAGATCAGGTAGGCGAGGTTGGTCGAGGCGTAGCCGGGGCCGCCGTTGGTGGTGGTGAAAATTTCGGCGAACACCGAGAGCAGGAAGATGGTTTCGATCATCACCACCACGGCAATCGGGCGGGCCAGGTGCGGCAGGGTCAGGTGCCAGAAAATCGCGATCGGCCCGGCACCGTCGAGGCGCGCGGCTTCCTTCTGTTCCTGGTCGAGGGACTGCATGGCGGTCATCAGGATCAGGATCGCGAACGGCAGCCATTGCCAGGACACAATGATGATGATCGACAGCAGCGGGTAGTGCGCCAGCCAGTCCACCGGCTGCGCGCCGAACAGCTTCCAGACGTAGGCGAGAATCCCCGACACCGGATGGAAAATCAGGTTTTTCCAGATCAGCGCACCGACGGTGGGCATGATGAAAAACGGCGAGATCAGCATCACCCGCACGATGCCGCGACCGAGAAACTCACTGGCCTCCAGCAGCGCACTGATCAGCACGCCGAACACCACGCTGATCAGCAGCACGCTGCCGACCAGCAACAAGGTATTGGTGGCGCCGGGCAGGAAACCGGAGTCGCTGAGGAAGTAGCTGAAGTTCTCCAGCCCGACGAACTCGTTCTCACCGGGGTAGAGCAGGTTGTAGCGGATCAGCGAGAAATAAACGGTCATGCCCAGCGGCACGATCATCCACAGCAGCAACAACGCTACCGAGGGGCTGACCAGGAACCAGCCGGGGTTGGCCAACCGGCTTTTACGCACCGGTTGGGGAATGTCCATGTGAGCTTTGGCAGTTGAAATATTCATGGCGATAGAACCGATTGGGAACAGGAGCAGATGTAACGCGAAACCTGTAGGAGCAAAGCTTGCTCGCGATAGCCACGACGCGGCTCGTCAGATGAACCTCGTTATCGTTCATCGCGAGCAAGCTTTGCTCCTACAGGGATTGGGGGTTACTTGGGGTAACCGGCGCGCTTCATTTCACGTTCGGTGGTTGACTGGGCAGCGGTCAGGGCCTGGTCGACCGTGGTCTGGCCGATCAGCGCTGCCGAGAACAGCTTGCCGACCTGGGTGCCCACGGCCTGGAACTCAGGAATGGTCACCAACTGGATGCCGATATATGGCACGGGCTTGAGGGTCGGTTTGCTCGGGTCCGCGGCTTTCAGCGACTCGAGGGTCACCTTGGCGAACGGCGCAGCCTTCATGTACTCATCGCTGTACGTCGAAGCGCGGGTACCTGGCGGTACGTTGGCAATGCCGTCTTTCTCGGCAACCAATGCGCCGTATTCCTTGGAAGTGGCCCAGGCGCTGAAGGTTTTCGCTGCGTCCTTGGCCTTGGAACTGGTCGGTATCGCCAGCGCCCAGGAATACAACCAGGCCGAGCCCTTGTCGGTGGTCTCGTGCGGTGCGTAGGTGAAGCCGACGTGGTCGCTGACCTTGCTTTGGGTCTTATCGGTGACGAAGGAACCGGCGACGCTGGCATCGACCCAGATCGCGCATTTGCCGCTGTTGAACAGCGCGAGGTTTTCGTTGAAACCGTTGCTCGATGCACCCGGCGGGCCGGACTTCTTCATGGTGTCAACGTAGAAGTTCAGCGCGTTTTTCCACTCGGGACCGGTGAATTCCGGCTTCCACTGCTCATCGAACCAGCGCGCACCATAGGCATTGGCGACGGTGGTGATCAGCGCCATGTTCTCGCCCCAACCGGCCTTGCCGCGCAGGCAGATGCCGTACTGTTCTTTATCCTTATTGGTGAGTTTGCTGGCGAATTCGCTGATCTGGGTCCAGGTCGGGTGCTCGGGCATGGTCAGCCCGGCTTCCTTGAACAGATCGGTGCGGTAATAGGTGATGGAGCTTTCGGCGTAGAACGGCAAGGCATACAGCGAACCCTTGACCGACAAGCCTTCACGTACCGATGGGAACACATCGTCGAGGGCGTAACTGGCCGGCAAGTCCTTCATCGGCTCCAGCCAACCTTTGGCGCCCCAGAGTGCGGCTTCGTACATGCCAATGGTCAGTACATCGAACTGTCCGCCCTGAGTGGCGATGTCGGTGGTCAGGCGTTGGCGCAGGACATTTTCTTCCAGCACCACCCAATTGAGCTTGATGTCCGGATGCTCGGCCTCGAAGGTTTTCGAGAGTTTTTGCATGCGGATCATGTCGCTGTTGTTGACGGTGGCGATGGTCAGGGTCTGGGCGCCGAGGCTGACGCTGCTGAGGGTCATGCAGGTGAGGGTAAGCAGAGCTTTTACAGAAGGTTGCATCGTGCACTCCTTTTCTGCACCCGGCGGGTTGCAGAAGGACAGTTATTGTTTTTGTGTCTTCCGACGGCAGGAAGAATGTGCACTGATTACAGCCTTCAATTGATGACGTGACAAATCATCCATCGCACTTGAATCGATACTATTTTGCACTGAGGTCTGGAAAGGCAGGATTTGGCACCTGGCGCCCTGTAGCAGCTGCCGAAGGCTGCGTTCGAGTGCGAAGCACTCGCTGGAGCAGAGTACGCGGTGACCCTGGTGCAATGGAGTCGCAGGTTTGGCGCCTGCTGCGCAGTCGAACGCAGCCTTCGGCAGCTGCTACAGGGAGCGTCCGTGTTACAAAATCAGTGCTGATTTTGCTCAGTCAACCGCTGCACGGCCAACCGCCGGTAATGCGACGGCGTCATGCCCTTGAGTTGCTGAAAGCGCCGATTGAAATTGGAAATATTGTTGAAGCCCGATTCGAAACACACATCGGTTACCGGTTTGTCACCGTCGGCCAATAGCTCACAGGATTTACTGATGCGCAGTCGATTGACGAATTCGATGAAGCAGCGACCGGTGGCTTGCTTGAACACTCGACTGAAATAAGTCGGCTTCATGCCCAAGTGCTCGGCGACTTCCTCCAGCGGCAGTTCACGGGCGTAATGCGCGAAGATGTAATCCACCGCCCGGTTGGTGCGATCAATATTGTGCTCGTCGGCCAATTGCGGTGTCGTGGCCCCGGACAGCAGCTGATAGTCGTCAGAGGTCGCCAGCAACTCCAGCAGAATGAAAAAGTGCCCGAGGCGCGTCACGCCTTTGGTGTCGGCGATGCGCTGCATCAAAGTCATGGCCTGGCGGATGGTGCGCTTGCAGCGAAACTCGATGCCGTACTGGGCGCGCTCCAACAGCGGCGCCAGCGTCTTGAGTTCGGCAAACACCAAGTGGCCGCTGTCGAACAGCTCGTCCGTGAAATTGACCAGCATGTCGCGCTTGGGCACCACTTCGTCTTCGGCCACCTGGCTGATCCAGTTGTGGGGCAGGTTGGGGCCGGTGAGGAACAGCGATTCCGGATAGAAGTTACCGATGTAGTCACCGATGAACACTTTGCCGGAGCTGGCGACGATCAGGTGCAGTTCGTATTCCTTGTGGAAATGCCAGCGCACCAACGGGCAGGGGAATCCGTGCTGGCGGTAGATGATGGACAACCCGTTGTGGTCGTCCATCAGTTCGTAGGAGGGATCTGTCACGCGGGCTGTTCGGGTCATGTCAGGGCGCTTTTCTTGTTATCGCTGTCGGATCATGCCTCTTTTGCCGCCTTCTGTGCCAGCCTGCCACGACTTTTGCTCAGGCCGGCTCGTGCAACCTGTCTCCGTAAACTGCTTTCATGCTGGTGGCGCTCCAGCAGTTGCGGACAATATCCGCCTCGTCAAAAAAATCTGTGCTGATGATGCTGCAACGGGTGACCCAGTCGCGGGTGGTGTGGAACCAGTCGTCGATTTGGTTTTTGATGTGCTGCGGGCCACCCAACAGCGAATAGCACGTCGCCGGCAAAGACCAGAGAAATGTATCGTAAGGCGCGCCCACGAGGGTGGTCTGGATATGCGATTGCAGCTCGATGGTGTCGGTGAATACCTTGCCGTTCCATTTGTGAGGTATTTGCGGCCAGAAATACTCACTGTCGAGTCCGGGTTTCGCCTGTGCGGCCATGACAATGCGGCGCTGCGAACTGGCGTGCTTGAGCTGTTCCACGGTACTGAGCGCGTCCGAAGGACGGATCAAGCGCGAGCCCAGGTGGCGGATCAGAAGATCATTGAGTTGGTGGTAGTCGAAAGGCTTCGCCGCATCCCCTAGCTGGTGGAAGTCGAGGACGATGAATTCGTCCGGGTTTCGGTCGAGAAATGTCGTCACCGCGTCGATCAGTACATCAAGGATGCGGTGGGACTGATAGCCGTTGTGATGGAAGTAGAACACCGGTACTACCGGGCCGGCGATACAGCCAAGCCGGATATCGAACGCCCGTGCGCCGTTGGCCAGTTGCCAGGCAAATGAGTCGTTCTGGCACGTCGTCCAGTTGCCGACCACCACCTCATAGTTGGGCGCTTTTTTGTCCATGCCGGCGTTGTGCGTGCCGGGCCAGACAATATCAGTCAGCTTCAACTGGCCGATATCCAGTACGTTGCTCATCCATTTCTGTTTGTCGAATGTGGTTGCTGTATTGCGGGTCATGACAGTTCCTTGTCGTTGATTCGCCCCGTCCGTGGGGAGAAGAAGTTCATGTGTCGGATGTGGCTGGGTGCCACATCCGTATTACTCGCCTGAGACAAAAGGCTTTCATGACTCAGCATAGAAGTGCGTGGCAGTATTGCCAGCGTCGGAAACACTTACACAAGAATAGCTATTTGATGGCGCGAAAATTGTTAGTTTCGCTTGCTCGCTTTCGTCAGGTTTACAGTTCGGCAATAAGAGACAATGTTGGGCTCTTCAATAAAATCGACATTGATGATGTTGCACTTTGACGCCCAGTCGCTTTTCTTCGGGTCGAACCAGGAATTAAGCTCATCATGAATATCCACAGGGCTCGCTGCTGACGGCGATAATGCAAAATGTTTGTTGTTGGTGTGAGCTCTATAACAAATTTCGATTCTTCGCTTCAATCCATTGCGCCATGTATTGCGTACTTTTATGGTGGTGATGACGCAACATACTTCCCGTAAAGTTATCGCTTCTAAGTTGTGCCAAGTGTTGTTGGCAATACAACAACTTTTCGATCAGCGCCGGACCATGTTCCGATTGTCGATAACGATCGGCCAGCAATGTCTTCCCTTGGGATTGGGCGTCCGTCCACAGAGCCTCGTCCTTGTACAGCTGAACCGCGCAATCGGCGAACGCCTGTGCTGTTCGGGTCACAGCCCCCGGCCAGAGATGTTCACCATGCATCGCTTCTGCGCCGATCGGTGTTGTGATCGTGGGCGTGCCACACAACATGGCGTCGACAATTTTGCCTTTGATGCCGGCACCGAAGCGTAGGGGGGCCAGACAAATCCGTGCGCCAGACATGACTTTTAACGCATCTTCCGCCCAGTTCATTACATGAAAACCCTGGCCGGGGTTGTGCAACGCAGTCGCTTTGGGCGGTGTGTAAGCACCGTAAATGTGCAATTGAGCCTTTGGCAGTTGTTCGCGGATCAGCGGCCAGATAGTGGTTTTCATCCAGAGCACCGCATCCCAGTTGGGCGCATGACGGAAGTTGCCGATGCTGAGAAAGTGCGCACGGTCTTCAAACGAAACCGGTGGCGCGCTCGGCAGATCGACCATCAGCGGGCACCAGTGCAGCAACTGGCGCGGCAGCTTGAATTGCTCGACCAGCAACTCGATCTCCACTTCAGAAATCATCAGATTCAAGTCGCAACGATAAATCGCTGCGATTTCCCGTTTGGCCAGATCGGTCTCGGCCATGAGTTCAAACTCTTCACGCAACGCCGGCGCGAACAGTTCATTGAAGTCATTGGCGTCGTCACTGGCCTTCAAACGCTCCTTGAGGCGTTGATGGCGGGCATCTCGCAGGCTTTGCAGGTCGGAGGTCTCAAGCACGCGCAAGGCATCGGGGCAGTGTTTTTCAACGCGCCAGCCGAACTGTTCTTCCATCATGAACCGATCGAACAGAACGATATCCGGGGCCAGTTCGCTGATGAACGTGTCGAAACTGCTGTTGTTCAATTCGATCGGGACTTCGCGAATGCCCAAGACCGTCAGGTCTGCCCGGTGTTCACCGGTGCCGGCCGGACTACTGAACGTAATGTCCCAGCCTTGCTGCAAGAAGGTCTCGAGAATTTGCATCATGTGCCCACCAGCCGCTGAAGAGCGGGGCTCGGGCCAGACGTAACCAATGACCAGGACTTTGGTTGCGTGGGGCTGAGTCATGAACAGTGATCCTTTGCTGCAAGCGAGGGGGCAAAAAAGGGCGCAATTAAACCACAGTACAGTAGTGGCCGCATGCGCCCGGTTTCAGTAACTCGGTATGTCTGAAACTCAGAGAATGTTGATTTTTACCAGTGTCTGCCCACTGATGTATCCATTGTTGGCATTTTTGAGTGCCGCTTTCATGATCGCTATATTCTG
Organism: Pseudomonas lyxosi; assembly: GCF_047758685.1. Lineage (NCBI taxonomy): Bacteria > Pseudomonadati > Pseudomonadota > Gammaproteobacteria > Pseudomonadales > Pseudomonadaceae > Pseudomonas > Pseudomonas lyxosi. The sequence goes on along the minus strand of NZ_CP180481.1, from coordinate 4,936,782 downwards.
CTGATACGCTTGCTTGTTGGTCTTCAATTGGCTTAGCAGCGATGTCGTCAATGCAAACGAGTCTGCATTTTTAAATGCCGTGCCGCGGTTGTAATTGGTATTTGGAAAACTCGGCAGGCCCATGGATATCTTGCCGTTGGCGAGATTCAGGAGTGGACTTACGTCCAATTGCTGAGAACCATGCTGAAATATTCCGCCGTGTTCGGCGTAGGCGAAATCTTTGGTTTTCGGCGCGCCGTGGAAAAGTTCATGAACGAAAGTATCGGCAGTGATGCCCGGGTTGAAATGATCCCTGCGATAAGCATCGTTGAAGTTGTTGCTGTAGACCCGGATGAATTCGTTTTTGGCATTTTGCGCCTTGTTGCCGGTCTTCCAATCGTTGTAGAGCCCCCAATGCAGCTCGGCTACTGCGTCGCTTTCTTTACCGCTGTCGACGATGAAGTTGCCGGGTTTAATATTTGAAAGATCCTCTTTGACTGCAATCAGGTAGTCGCGGTAAGCACTTCGGGCTGCGGAAGAGTCGTTCGCAAGCAGAAGGTCAAGAACCTTATTCGATTCCTGAATCAGCGTTGGGTCATTCAATACGTTGATGGCATCGTCTACTTTTCTGCTGGCGAGTGGTAAACCTTCTTTGATCACTGTACGAGCGTAGCTTTTAGGCATGACTTTATGCCAGTGTGGGGTGGGCAGTTTAAGTTTGAAATCAAAACCCTTCAGTTTAGCTCCCCAAGGCTCGCCAAATCGGTTTAGAGCGTACCATTCGTCATTTTGGCGTATACCCCAGACCCGGAAAAGGTCTTTCGAAGATTCCACGGGGCGCCAAGTTCCAAGACGAATGATGTCTGGATCGCCGGCTCTGGCCAATTGCTCGAATTGAGTCCTACCCATCAACTTGTGTAGCTCAGAAGTGGCGTTTTCCAAGACCGCAACACTCCCGTTAAAACCTTTGCGCAACAGTTTTGCGCCACCTTTAAGCAAATCCGGAATGCCATCCAGCGGATTTAGCAAGCTGCTCACCAGGCCCAGGCCAGCCTTGGCCATGGCACTGGCTTTCGTTGCAAGGGTCATGCTTTTGACGGCAAGACTGGCTACCTTAGCGACGACCCCGACCACCAACAGAATTGTCGCCGCAGTTTCCAGGGTGCAGGAATATACTCCTTGGGACTTTCGATTCAGATCGTCTGAACCCATGTCTTCGATGCATGATTTGAACGGTATGACAATATTGAGAAACGTGTTCAAGTCTTCTTCACGTTCTGCGCGCAATGCCTCCAGTCGGGTTTGCCCCCAACATTCTTTTACCAACTCATCGTAGGTTGCGATTGGCCGGTGCTTGAGCACGAAGTTCACGAGTGGCTCGAATTCACTTGAATAGAAACTTTGGTAGTAGCCTTTGCTTTCAATGTTCGAAGGCAGGGGGGGCGCTGATAGTTCACCGATTTTTTCAATGACGCCACGACTGGTATTGACGAGGCCCGGTGTGACTCCATGGGTGTAGCACTCGATGTCGGTAGGCAGTTGATGCACCGGTGCCGGATCGGAGTGGGTTTTTTCACTGCTGCGGGGGCTTGTATGTAACAGGTTCTCCCTTTCGATCAGCTTGGCCAGTTCCGTGTTTTCACGGCAGACTCCGTGCAAGGTGAACAGCTCATAACAACTCAGTCGTCCTTCGAAGTAGGTACACATCACCACGCCGTAACGACCGGTGGCCTGCTCTTTGTCTTTCAGACTCTCCATGGAAATCTGACTCGGCACCCCCTCTATGGCGTCAGTGAGTGACGATAATGGACCCCCGGTGGTGCGATAAAGAGTGGCGACTGAAGGCCGTACAGAGAATATCGTTACCTGTCCGCGCAGCAGCCGCGCCCGATCAGGAAGCGGCAAGGATGAAAGGGCCAGTTTCAAATACGTACTCATGGCCTGCGCATGTGACACATAGTCCAGATTGAATTGGCGGTAAAACTCTCCATCCGGAGAAATCAGATTGGGGAGCATCTTTGGGAACGCTTTATAAATACTCTCCCCATGCTGCAAGTCCCAATCACCTGTCTGCAGGTCATTGGACATGTGCAGGTCTACAGGGGATATGAGAAACGGTTCTCTTAAGTCGTCTAAGCCGTCTATCAGTGTTCGATTGCGCTTTTGGTGAAGGACGTCATCTTCAAGATAGGTGCATCCCTTGGCGACTTGCTTGAGGATGTCCAGGGCGACGCTCTTGCGGGTCGGCAAGGGGCGAGACAACGTTTCAGCCGTTTCAGCAAAGGTTTTCGCATGGCGGTCGTAAGCGGCCACTGCCACTTCAAAAGAATCCTTGACCGACCGGTTCACTTCATTATGGGTGACGATACCATTGAGCAACGCCCAGTCGATCACTGGATCTACAGCAGCCAAGGCATTGAGTGTCTGTTGCGACTCGGTGACTGAGTCGGACTCCATCAGGTGTTGTATTTGCGCATAGGTCATTGAGCGCGACGATCCCGGTGCAATGATTTCCTGCACCGCGATGGACCGGCAGTAATCAACCCATTGCGGGGTGCCTAATAGCAGAGTAGGCGGCAAGTCCTTGACCAGGAACTCCGGCGCGGTGCCAGCCAGCAATAAATGCGAGGCCAGTGCCGCGTTCTGTTCAGTGATCCGGTGGTTATTGATCAGATGTCTTTCGAATTCCGTTTGAACACTGGCGAAAGACTTCTCTATGTGTTTGGCCGCATAGACATCGAAACCGGCCACTTGATTGCGCGGCTCTTGCTCCCCGACCATCGGATGGAGGTCCAACAGTAGCGCAGTCAAAAGTATTTGCTGGAGAGACTCATCCGATAAGGGCTGATTATCTTGCGCACCATACCAATCCAGGTCCCGTACAAAACCTTTTGCCCAGATCAGAGCAACGGAGCTGGAAACAAGCTTTTTCAGATAATACTCCGCATCAGATCGTTTGAAGGGAGTGGATTGTCCACCCAGAATATCGTCTGACAGATGTTGCAATAATGACTTGCCCTTGGTGTATTCCTTGATAAGTGCTCGAAGCCGGTTGCACTGTGTTGATGACATAGTGAGCGAGTTATTTTCCCCGACCTGTATCATTTCCCAATAGTTGCCGAATGGCGGACTGACGGGATGTTGCTGTTCCAGGAATGCAATCAGTTTCTGGGCATCGGTGACCATCCGAGGGAGGAGGTAACGATGGAATTTCAACCATTGAGTCATGCTGACTTGGTCATCAAGGGTGACGACGCCACCGGTCAATTGGGCCATTTCAACCAATACAACAAGATCATCGTTCAGATCCGGAGCCAGTTTGAATGCATTCTCGAAACTCAGGGTGCTGCCTGCGTAGTGTGCCTTGACCTGACCATCAGCGGTTACTTCAAACAGTGAATGTTCGGACAGCTTAAGTTTCATCAAGAGTTTTTTGAAAGAGGCTTTTTCGACCATGTTTCGCAACATGGCTCTTGCGGGCTGGAGAGCTTCTTCTAGCGATGAGCCAGACTCCAGGGAGATGAATGCACCTTCCAGGGAGATGAACTGATCTTTCAGGTAGATGAGCGCACCTTCCAGGGTGAGGAACGCACCTTCCAGGCTGAATTCCTTGGAATCACTGTGTTCTTGCGTGCAACGCTTTAATTTGCTGAGAAATTCCTGGCGTTCGATATTGTCTTTTTGACTGTTGTGATCTTGGGGTGGGATATAAGCTGAAGGTCTTGATAAGTGTCTTTGAAAGGTATTGCCTGTATTTCCAATAGTCATGGTAAATCCATCTATTTCTGGGTGGTATGTTTGAGGTATCCTCTTTTAATGTTTGGGTGATAGCAAGTTCACCTGTGTAAGTGTGTGTTGCATTTGTCTGAAAATAATGACCGCTTTAGTCGGATGCTATTTAATTCGGGGGGGGCAAAGACTTCTTCGCTATAACTAGCAAGAGGTAAGGTGATTTATTAAACTTTTAAATGATGACTGAGAACAGTCAAGGAAACACGACAACCCCACAGAGCAAAAGGGTTGAGATTGTCGTGTCTTGATTTACTGACCCGGGGTGGCGGGTAGCGTTCTGCAAAACGCCTCATCGGCGGGTGGTGCCTGATTCGGATACGTATCCGGAAGAATCTTGACCATCGTCGTTTCGACAACGCCGTCCGCGTACTCAGCTTCGAAGAACTCTGCGCTCCAACCCACCTTGGGAGCACGGAGAGTCGTCTGGACGTCCATTGAGGCCGGCAATTGTGCTGCGGTGTAGCGCACGCCGCAGTTGTACCGGAAGTCCCGGGCCTTCGGGTTGAGCGCTGTCCACTGGGTCATCCTGATCGGTATTTCGGACAAGGTCAGGTGCAACTTGGACGATGTGGCGTCCAGGCGCTGTTCCTGTGCCTTTAACCTCGGTGCGGTATTGCCGGTCTGCCGCCGCTTGATATAAGGAATCAGGCTCGCTTCAACAAACGCCCGCACATCGTGGGCGGAATTGGGAATGACCCGAAGTGTATTGTCACCCGGCAAGTCCAAAAGATACTGGCGTGAAGCATCCGGGATGAAGAAGTCATCGCCACTGGCGTTGACGATGTATTTCGGGATCTTCAAGCGGTCGGTGTAGCCGGACAGATTCCGATAGGTCATCGGATCTTCGACCTGCATCAGCTTCTTGAACGGCTCGGTCTTGCGTTGGGCGATCACACCTTGCAAGTAGTAGTCGATGTACGCCAGTGGCCAGTTACCGCCGTAGGCCAGAAACGTCTGGTCGAACACTTTGTCCGTGTTCAAGACGTCGATGACAAACGGCACGATGCTATCGACGCGTGAGTCCGCAAGGGCGGACAGCCATACCGCCCAACCGCGTTTCGACGCGCCGGTGGCAAGAAAACTTACCACCTGGCCTGGTTGCGTTTCCTTTTGCGCCAGGTCCATGGCCTTGACCAGCGCTTCCATCATCGGCACATGCAGCGACATAAAGGGCTGTTGTTCCGGGGCCTGCATGAATAGTTTCCAGCTGTGGGCAACGCTGCCATCTTCTGTGCGGGGCACGCCGTCATCGCTGTAGGTCAAATACTGGTTAGGGACATTGCTGACAGCCACTACGATCAAACCGGTTTGCCGGGCAATGTTGAGCAGTGTTTGCTGCGAAAAGTTGTTGGGTGCTCCCGGAGACTCACCGGGCAAAGGCTTGTTGACACCGTCGTTGGCGACCAGCACGGCACGCGTACCCTTGACGTTGTCGGGAATGTACAGGTCGACTCCATGGGTCCAGTCCGCCGGGGTGACTTGACCGCCCTGGCCCCAGGACTGTGACGTCAGCTCGAAGCGCCGGATGTTGACACCGGGCTGTTGCTCTTGTCCCTTACTGATGTAGTGCAGCGGTTGCGTCGCTTCGGCTTTGCGATAGCAGCTCAGTACTTCGCTGAACGCCTGTCCGCTCTGTTCAAAGCAGTGCTGGGGATTGTCGGAAGAGGCTGACTGGCAACCATATCCGGCGATGAGCATCAGCAATAATCCGCTGATTTTTAAATAACGTGCGTAGCGTTCGGTTCGACTCGGCATGGACTCGGTTCCTTATGAGTGGGATCACCGGTCCAATCAAACGCCAGGCGGGCGGCCTTTTCTACTGTCAAACTTGACAGGTCAGAGCCCAAAAGCGCTGAAAAATGCAGCCTTACGTCGGCTTATGCAGAAAAGTGGTGGGGCCAGGATGCCCAGTCAACTGTCTCAGGCCAGCATGCCTTTGACCTTGTCGCGCAACTGATCAATGGAAAACGGCTTGCCGATCACCGACATGCCTGCAGGTACATCAATGCTTTCGGCATAGCCACTGGCGAACAAAATCGGCAATTCAGGACGCAGCATCCTCGCCTGGGTGGCCAGTTCACGGCCGTCCATCACCGGCAAGCCGACATCGGTCATCATCAAATCGATGTACTGATCTTCATCGTTGAGAAACTCCAGCGCCTTTTCACTGCCATCGGCCTCGAGCACCTTGAACTCGAGTTCCTCCAGCACATCGACAATCAGCATGCGCACGATGGCGTCGTCTTCGACTACAAGGATGATGGACGCGTTGGCGGACATAGTGGGGGTCTCAAAGGTTGAATTCGCGGTTGCCGGTCGATCGAAATCGCCGGGCTCTTGCTTGAGTAAGTGACGGAACCCGACAAGTTCCCACGCGGTAGAAAAAAGAATAGCCGCACAAGTGCTGGCAAGGATAACCGCTCCTTTACGATGGAGCCGTGGAATGTAGGATTTTGCGCGAAAAGGTGTCAGAAAATTGGATCAAACCGGCGCTTTTGGGGCAAACTCCTTGGTTTTCAACAGTTCGACAAGGTTTCCCCCATGACATCCGCGTCTTCGGTTGATGAGCAACGATTCCGTAAACTCCTGAGCCGCAACGTCAGCCTGCCGTTGGGTGTCGGCGTGCTCAGTGCAGTGTTCTTTGTTTCGCTGATTACTTATCTGCTGTCGGTGATCCAGTGGGTCGAGCACACCGACCGGGTGATCAATAACGCCAATGAATCGATCAAGCTGACCGTCGATCTGGAAACCGGTATGCGCGGCTTCCTGCTTACTGGCGACGAGCACTTCCTTGAGCCCTACGAAACGGCCAAGCCGCGAATCGCTGTCGCACTCAATACCTTGCTCGAACTGACCGCGGACAACCCGGTGCAGATCGATCGCCTGCACCGGCTCCAGGCCTTGCAGAATGAGTGGGCCACTTATGCGCAGACATTGATCGATTTGCAGCGCGCCAGCGGCGATTACCGCAGCGCGGTCAAGGCCGGGCGCGGCAAGCGGCTGACCGATGAGATCCGCAAGCAATTCGAAGACGTGATCGACATGGAGCAACAGTTGCGCACCACGCGCAACGAGCAAGTGCGCCGCACCACGATCTGGAGCATCAGCCTTTATCTGTTGTTCATCGCCGGTATCAGTGCATTGCTGGCCTATGTTGGCCGTCGGGATCTGCTCAACCTTTCACAAAACTACAGCGCCAACCTCGCCTCGCAACAGGCCAGCGCCCAGCGCCTGGAACAACAGGCCTGGCTGCGCAATGGCCAGACCGAACTGGCCGAGCAAGTGCTGGGGCAACTGTCGCTTAATCTGCTGGGCCGCAACATTCTGCAGTTCTGCGCGCAGTACCTGGGCACTGCGGTGGCGGCTATTTATGTCCGCGAAGAACATGGCGGTCTCAAGCGCATTGCCTCTTACGGTTTCTCCCGCGAGCAGGAAGCGCGCGAACAGCATATTTACAGCGATGAAGGCATTGTCGGCCAGGTAGCGAACCAGGCTCGCTTGATTCGTCTTGAGGACGTACCGAGCGATTACTTCAAGGTCAGCTCCGGTCTGGGCGAAGGTCTGCCCCATAGCGTGCTAGTTGTGCCGACCAGTGACGACGAACGCGTCAACGGTGTGATCGAACTGGGCTTCCTGCGCCCGCTGGCGGACCGTGATGTCGAATTGCTCGAACTGATTGCCGGCAACATCGGCACGTCCATCGAGGCCGCTCGCTATCGCCAGCGCTTGCAGGAAGTGCTGGCCGAAACTCAACAGCTCAACGAAGAGCTGCAGGTTCAGCAAGAAGAACTCAAGACCGCCAACGAAGAACTGGAAGAGCAGTCGCGGATTCTCAAGGAGTCCCAGGCGCATCTGGAGACCCAGCAGGTCGAGCTTGAACAAACCAATGAGCAACTCGCCGAACAAGCGCAGATCCTGGCCGAGCAGCGCGACGCCATGGACCTGAAGAACACCGAGCTCAATCAGGCCCAGACCCAGCTCGAAGAACGCGCCGAAGAGTTGCAGCGCTCGAGCAAGTACAAGTCTGAATTCCTCGCCAACATGTCCCACGAGTTGCGCACGCCGCTGAACAGCTCGTTGATCCTGGCCAAGTTGCTGGCGGAAAACCCTCAGGAAAACCTCAGCGCCGAGCAGGTCACGTTTGCCGAGTCGATTTACTCCGCCGGCAATGATTTGCTCAACTTGATCAACGACATTCTCGACATTTCCAAGGTCGAGGCCGGCAAGCTTGAGATGCGACCGGAGAACACCAGCGTCGCGCGTCTGGTGGATGGCTTGCGTGGGATGTTCCAGCCGTTGGCTGCAGACAAGAAACTGGATTTCCAGGTCGAGGTGCAGGCCGGTGCGCCGATGATGATCTTCACCGATCGCCAACGTCTGGAGCAGGTCATCAAGAACCTGCTGTCCAACGCGGTGAAATTCACCGAAAAAGGTACGGTCAGCCTGACGGTTGCCAGCCAGCCAAGCGACGGTATCGCCTTCATCATTCGCGATTCGGGAATTGGCATTGCCGCGGATCAGCAGGACAGCATTTTCGAAGCCTTCCGCCAGGCCGATGGCACCACCAATCGCCGTTACGGTGGCACCGGCCTGGGCTTGTCGATTTCCCGTGACCTGGCCGCCTTGCTCGGCGGTTCCATCAGTGTCACCAGCGAACCGGGGCAGGGCAGTGTGTTCACGCTGGTTTTGCCGCAGCAATACGTTGAACCGAGCGAAGAGCCTGTCGAACCGATGAGAGCCACGCCGGTGGCCATTACACCGAGAATGACGCCCGCCGCGCTGGTGCCGTTGATTGCCGAAGTCGATATCCCGCGTTTCGACGACGATCGCACCAAGGCGCCATTCGCCACTCGTTGCATTCTGGTGGTGGAAGACGAGCCGAACTTTGCCAATATTCTTTATGACCTGGCGCATGAGCTGGGTTATCAGTGCCTGGTGGCGCACGGCGCGGACGAGGGTTACGACCTGGCCAGGGAGTTCATCCCGGACGCCATTCTGCTGGACATGCGCTTGCCGGATCATTCCGGGCTGACCGTCTTGCAACGCCTGAAGGAGCACGCTGAAACCCGGCACATTCCGGTGCATGTGATTTCCGTGGAAGACCGGGTCGAAGCCGCGATGCACATGGGCGCCATTGGTTACGCGGTCAAGCCGACAACCCGCGAGGAACTCAAAGATGTGTTTGCCCGCCTTGAGGCCAAACTGACCCAAAAGGTCAAACGCGTCCTGCTGGTCGAAGACGATGATCTGCAGCGCGACAGCATTGCCCGACTGATCGGCGACGATGACATCGAGATCACTGCCGTTGGCCTGGCACAAGATGCCCTGGACCTGCTTCGCACGACGATTTTCGACTGCATGATCATCGACCTGAAGCTGCCGGACATGCTCGGCAACGACTTGCTCAAGCGCATGTCCACCGAAGATATCTGCTCGTTCCCGCCGGTGATCGTCTACACGGGGCGCAACCTGACTCGGGACGAAGAGGCCGAGCTGCGCAAGTATTCGCGCTCGATCATCATCAAGGGCGCACGCTCGCCTGAGCGTTTGCTCGATGAGGTCACACTCTTTCTGCACAAAGTCGAATCCAGGTTGTCCCATGAACGCCAGAGGATGCTCAAGACCGCGCGCAGCCGCGACAAGGTTTTCGAGGGTCGCAAGGTGCTGCTGGTGGACGACGATGTACGCAATATCTTCGCCCTCACCAGTGCCCTGGAGCAAAAGGGTGCAGTCGTGGTCATTGGCCGGAACGGCCGTGAAGCGATTGAAAGGCTGAATGAAGTCGAGGACATCGATCTGGTGTTGATGGACGTGATGATGCCGGAGATGGACGGTTACGAAGCCACCATCGAGATCCGCAAGGACCCGCGCTGGCGCAAGCTGCCGATCATTGCGGTGACGGCCAAGGCCATGAAGGACGATCAGGAACGCTGCTTGCAAGCGGGCTCCAATGATTACCTGGCCAAGCCCATTGACCTGGATCGCCTGTTCTCGCTGATTCGCGTGTGGTTACCAAAAATGGAACGCATTTAGTGGAACGCAATTTTTCAGTGGAGCGAAATAGCGAAATCGAAATTCGCTTGTTGATCGAGGCGATCTACCTCAAATACAGCTATGACTTTCGCGACTACTCCGGCGCTTCGATCAAGCGCCGGGTCAATCACGCGCTGAGCCAGTTCGAGTGCATGACCATTTCAGCGTTGCAGGAAAAGGTCCTGCACGACCCGACGGCGTTCATGCAGTTGCTGCAACTGCTGACGATTCCGGTCAGCGAGATGTTCCGCGACCCTTCGCATTTCCTCGCGATCCGTCAGGAAGTCGTGCCGCTGCTCAAGACTTACCCCTCGATCAAGATCTGGATCGCCGGTTGCAGCACGGGGGAAGAGGTCTATTCGATGGCCATTCTGCTGCGCGAAGAAGGCTTGCTCGATCGCACCATCATCTACGCCACCGACATCAACCCGCGCTCGCTGGACAAAGCCAAGCAGGGGATTTTCTCCATGGAGAATGTCCGCGCCTACACTCATAACTACCAGCAGGCAGGTGGCCAGCGTTCGTTCGCCGACTACTACACGGCGGCGTACGGTTACGCCATTTTCGACAAGACGCTGTGTGAGAACGTGACCTTCGCCGATCACAGCCTGGCGACTGACAGTGTCTTTTCAGAAACTCAATTAATTTCGTGTCGTAATGTTTTGATTTACTTCAATAAAAAGCTTCAGGATCGTGCGTTCGGTTTGTTCCATGAATCCCTTTGCCATCGAGGATTTTTGGTGTTGGGCAGCAAGGAAACCCTGGATTTCTCGGCCTACGGCAACCAGTTCGAACCGTTGGTCAAACAAGAACGGATTTACCGCAAATCATGAACAGTGCAGCGGATTTGCCTTCTATTGAAGCCATCGTGATCGGCGCCTCGGCCGGCGGTGTGGAGGCGTTGCTGAATATCCTCAGCCCATTGCGAGAAGGCTTCAAGCTGCCAATCATCGTGGTTTTACACCTGCCGGACGAACGTCGAAGCCATCTGGCCGAGGTGTTCGCACGGCGAGTAGCCATGCCTGTACTGGAAGCCCGAGACAAGACGCAGGTCGAAGCCGGAACGCTGTATTTCGCGACGCCGGGTTATCACTTGTCGGTGGAGCAGGACCGCAGTTTTTCCTTGAGCCTGGAAGCCCGCGTGCATTATTCGCGACCGGCCATCGATTACCTGTTCGAGTCGGCCGCCGATACCTACGGTTCATCCCTGGCCGCCGTGTTGTTGACCGGCGCCAACCGCGATGGCGCCCGCGGCCTGGCCCAGGTCAAGCGCCGGGGCGGCATGACTGTCGTCCAGGACCCGGATGAAGCCCAGGTCGCGACCATGCCTCAGGCGGCGCTTGATATACACCAGCCGGACCACATTCTCCCTATACGCGGCATCGGCCGTCTGCTTGTCGAGCTGGAACGAATCGCATGCTAAGTACTATCCAGGCCAAACTGCTGATCGTCGACGATCTGCCGGAGAATTTGTTGGCGCTCGAAGCGTTGATCAGGCGCGAAGACCGTATCGTCTATAAAGCCTTGTCCGCTGACGAAGCCTTGTCACTGTTACTGCAACACGAATTCGCCATGGCCATTCTCGACGTGCAGATGCCCGGCATGAACGGCTTCGAACTGGCCGAACTGATGCGCGGCACGGAGAAGACCAGGAACATTCCGATCGTGTTCGTCAGTGCCGCCGGTCGTGAGCTGAACTACGCGTTCAAGGGCTACGAAAGCGGCGCCGTGGATTTCCTCTACAAGCCGCTGGATATTCATGCGGTCAAGAGCAAGGTCAACGTGTTCGTCGAACTGTATCGCCAAAGCAAGGCGATGAAACAGCAGGTCCAAGAGCTGGAGCAAAGTCGCCGTGAGCAGGAAGCGCTGCTCAAGCAGTTACAGAGTGCCCAGCTGGAATTGGAGCAAGCGGTGCGCATGCGCGATGACTTCATGTCCATCGTTGCGCACGAAGTCCGCACTCCGCTCAATGGCCTGATCCTCGAAACCCAGTTGCGCAAGATGCACCTGGCCCGGGATAACGCCGCGGCGTTCACTCTGGACAAGATGCACGCGATGGTCGATCGCGACGAGCGGCAGATCAAAAGCCTGATCCGCCTGATCGAAGACATGCTTGATGTGTCGCGCATTCGCACCGGCAAGTTGTCGATTCGACCGACGCGCTTCGATCTGTCGGCGCTGGTTCGCGGCTTGTTGCAGAACTTTGCACCGCAGATCGATGCTGCCGAGTCCTCGATCACCCTGGAGGCCGAGCAATCGGTGGTGGGCAGCTGGGATGAATTTCGTGTTGAACAGGTGATTTCCAACCTGCTGACCAATGCTTTGCGCTACGGCGCCAAGAGTCCGATCACCGTTAAGGTGTACAGTGAGAGCGGTCAGGCTCGGGTGGAAGTGCGCGATCTCGGGATCGGAATCGGCGAAGAGAACCAGAAGCGGATTTTCCAGCAGTTCGAACGCGTCACGGCCAAACACGCTGTCGCGGGGTTGGGCCTGGGCTTATTTATTTCGGAGCAGATTGTGGCCGCCCATGGCGGTTCCATTACCGTCGAAAGCCGGATTGGCGAAGGCGCCTTGTTTCGCGTTTGTCTGCCGCTGTAGGAAAACAGCCAGAAAAACGCAACCTCTGATCGACCTCACGGTCGTATCAGCAGCTATTGACCGAACAAAGGCTTCCCATGAGTGAAGATGCACAAGACGTCGTATTGATCGTCGAAGATGACCCCTCGATTTTGATGGTGCTCTCGGCCTATCTGTCGGGTGAGGGCTACCGGGTGTTGCAGGCCGAAAACGGCGAGCAAGCCTTCGAAATTCTGTCGAGTAAACCGCACCTGGACATGATGATCACCGATTTCCGCCTGCCGGGCGGAATCTCTGGCGTCCAGATTGCCGAACCTGCCGTGAAGCTGCGACCGGAACTCAAGGTGATCTTTATCAGCGGTTATCCGCAGGAGATCCGCGAGACGGACAGCCCGATCACCCGCAAGGCGCCGATCCTGGCCAAGCCGTTCGATCTGGATGTACTGCAAGAGCTTATGCAGGAAATGCTTTCCTAAGCACCATCAGACGCGGATCATCTCCCGCACCTTCGCCGTCAATAGGTCGAAGGTGAACGGCTTGGTGATCATCTGCATGCCTGGGTCAAGGAATCCGCCGCGCACCGCCGCATGCTCGGCGTAGCCGGTGATGAACAACACCTTCAGATCAGGCCGGTATTGCCGGCCGATTTCCGCCAGTTGCCGGCCATTCATGCCGGGCAAGCCAACGTCGCTGATCAACAAATCGATACGCTGCCCGGAATCCAGAATCGGCACTGCGCTGTCGGCATCGCCAGCCTCGACGAAGGCATAGCCCAGCTCACTCAACACCGTACTCACCAACACCCGCACCGCCGGATCGTCCTCGACGATCAGCACTGTTTCGCCATTCTGTGCGAACGGAGCGTGCTGGACGTCCACCGGGCTGTCCTGAGGCACGTCACCGCCAAATCGCGGGAGAAACAGACTCACCGTGGTGCCTTTGCCCACTTCACTGTGAATGGCGACGTGGCCGTGTGATTGCTTGCTGAAGCCATAGATCATCGACAATCCAAGGCCTGTGCCCTGACCGATGGGTTTAGTGGTAAAGAACGGATCAAAGGCCCGGTTGATGGTGCTTTGCGGCATGCCACACCCGGTGTCCGTGACGTTCAGCACCACGTAATCACCCGGTTGAAGGTTGCTCTGGGCCTCGGTGAAGCCAATGTCCAGATGCTGATTGCTGGTTTTCACCACCAGTTTGCCGCCATCGGGCATCGCATCCCGCGCATTGATCACCAGATTGAGCAGGGCGCTTTCCAATTGGTTGGGATCGGCCTCGGCCACCCAGAGTTGCTCGTCCAGCTGCATGTCCAGCTGAATGGTTTCGTTGATGCTGCGCTGAAGTAATTCGCCCATGGAGACCACCAGGGTGTTCATCTCCACGGGTTTGGAGTCCAGCGACTGACGCCGGGAGAACGCCAGCAGACGGTGGGTCAGGCCTGCCGCGCGGTTGGCTGAGGTCACGCCCAGGTCGATAAGACTGTCCAGATCGTCGGTGCGCCCACGGGCCAGACGCCGGCGCAGCAGTTCCAGGCTGCCGATGATGCCGGTCAGCATGTTGTTGAAGTCGTGGGCAATACCGCCGGTGAGCTGGCCGACCGCTTCCATCTTCTGCGATTGGCGCAGGGCTTCTTCATTGTGTCGCAGCTGGGCGGTGCGTTCCTCGACCTGTTGTTCGAGGGTTTCGAGGGTGTTTTGCAACCGCAGTTCGCTTTGACTCAGATCGATCAGCCGGTCCCTGGCTTCGTACTGTCGTCGACGTCCGCGCAACGCGGTGGTCACCAGGCTGATCAATGTGACCGGGTGAAAAGGGCGCTCAAGAAAGGTCACGTTCCCCAGCTGTGGGCCGTAGCGCGACGCCGGGTTTTGTTCCGGGCCGCCATGGTAGGTCATCAATACAATCGGAAGGTCCGACCAGGCAGGCTGTTGCTCGATCAGCCCTAGCAGCGGTTCAAGATCACCGCCCAACAAGGCCTCGGAAGAAATCAGCAGCAAGCCTGCCCCTTGCTCCAGCTCGTTGCACAAAGCCACCAGGTCCCGAGTAATCACCCCGTCGTAACCCGCTTCTTTGAGCATCATCAGCGCAATCTGGCTGTCGCGACCCAGCGGCGCGAGAATGATCGCGCGTTCGGACATCGCTTCCTGGGCAATCACGGGCTTTGTTCCTCAAGCAAAGGATTGCTGGTACCCAGATAGGTCGGGACACCGCGCAATACACCCTGAAATGCATCCAGCGGTTCACCAATGGTCATGCCCTGAGCGCTGATGCGGTATTCACGAATGGTCGATTCATGGCTGCCCGTGCGTTTCTTGATGATCGAGATCGCCCGGCGAACCTTGCCCAGCGCCTCGAAGTAGCGCAGCAGGATGACCGTGTCGGCCAGATAGGTGATGTCCACGGGGGCCTGCATGTCACCGACCAGTCCATGCTGGGCGACGGTCATGAAGGTCGCGGCACCCTGGCGATTGAGGTACAGCAGCAACTCGTGCATGTGCAGTACCAGCGCGTTTTCCTCTGGCATCGCCGCCTGATAGCCATTGATGCTGTCGATCACCACGGTCTTGATATTGCCCTCATCGACGCAGCGACGAACCCGGTAGGAGAACTCTCCGGGGGACAACTCGGCCGCGTCCACTTGCTCGATCAGCAGGTTGCCAGTGTCTTGCAGCGCCTTGAGGTCGATGCCGATGTTCTTCATGCGCTCGAACAACAAACCGAGCTCTTCATCGAAAATAAACAGTGCGGCTTTTTCGCCCCGAGCCACGGCGGCAGCGGCGAAGATCATCGAGATCAGCGATTTGCCGGTACCGGCCGGGCCGAGGATCAATGTGCTGGAACCGGTCTCGATCCCGCCGCCGAGCAGGGCGTCCATGGCCTTGATGCCGCTGGACAATTGCTGGCGGACATAGCGACCACGGTGCTCGGCGGCCACCAGGCGCGGAAAAACATGCACGCCATCGCCCATGATGGTGAAGTCGTGAAACCCGCCACGGTACTTCTGGCCACGGTACTTCACCACGCGGATCCGCCGACGCTCGGCGCCATAGTTGGGGGTCAGTTCCTCAAGGCGAATGACGCCGTGAGCCACACTGTGCACGGTTTTGTCGAGGGATTCGGTGGTCAGGTCGTCCAGCAACACCACCGTGGCGTCATAGCGCACGAAGTAATGTTTGATCGCGAGGATCTGGCGACGGTAGCGCAATGAGCTTTGGGCCAGCAGACGGATCTCGGAAAGACTGTCGAGCACCACTCGGGTCGGCTTGACCCGTTCGACCACTTCGAAAATCTGCTTGGTGGCTTCGCCCAGTTCAAGGTCCGAGGAATACAACAAACTCTGTTGATGCTCGGCATTGAGCAGGCTTTCCGGGGGCGTCAGCTCGAAGATGTGGATGTTCTCATCCAGTTCCCAGCCGTGGGACAACGCTCCCTGTCGCAGTTCTCGCTCGGTCTCGGACAGGGTGATGTACAACGAGCGCTCGCCGGCACGGGCGCCGGCCAACAGGAAATGCAAAGCGACGGTGGTTTTGCCGGTACCGGGTTCACCCTCCAGTAAAAACACGTGGCCGCGAGACAATCCACCGGCCAGGATGTCATCCAGACCTTCGATGCCGGTGGCGGCTTTTGCACTGATCAACTCGTTTGATGTAGACAAAAAATGCCCTCTCATGACTAGGGAAACGAGGCAGCAGGCCGTAAGTGCCTGAATGGACTGCCTGTTCTCTTGACCCTTGGCCGAGACGACGAGTTCAACGAAATTTTTGCTGTTGTTAAAGCCCTTGCTGCAAGGCGGGGTCGTCGGGGTTGAGTTGCTCAAGTTGCGCCAACAGAATCTGTACGTTCTGCAACTGGCCGCTTTCTTTCCAGTAGTTGATCAACAATACCCGGGCTCTCCGGTCGGCCGGATGGCGCTGGACGATCTCCTGCAACTGTTTCTGCGCCGCTTCCAGCTCCTGTTCATCGTGAAGCGTGGTGGCCAGGTCGTAGCGGTAATCCTTGTTGTCCGGCTCCAGCTCCACGGCTTTGGAAAGGCCGAGCAGGGCGAACTCACTTTGCCCGTGATGCAGCAGCCAGAGTCCCAGGGCATGTTGCAGGTAGGCCGAGTCGGGCTGAGCCTTCAGCTGTTTGGCCAACAGTTGCCGGGCAGCATCGTTTTGGCCCAGTCGATCCAGCACGTCGATTTGCATCACCAGCGCGGGCAGGTTGCCGGGCGCAAGACGCAAGGTGTTCTGCAGCGCCTGCTGCGCCTCTTTCCATTCGGCATTGTGCAGATGCAGCCGAGCCAGTTGATATTGGTTGTCGGCGCTTTCCGGTTGACTCTTCAGGTCCTGTTCCCAGGCGTCGATGGCTTGCTCCAGCGGCCCGAAGTACAAACCGAGATCGTCCGGCGATAGCCCCAGCATGGCATTTACGGTGGCATAGCGGACGCGCTGTTCGCTGTCATCGAGTAACGGGCCCAGCAGCAGGCTGCGCTGACCGTTGGGTACCAGACCGCTGATGCTTTTGATCGCCGCGATGCGCACGTCCGGCGATTCATGTTGCAAGTCCGCATCCGCCAGTTTCAGGGCCACGGAGCTGGGGTAGTTGGGCAGTTCGGCATGCAACCAGACGCGGCGTTTGGCCGATATATCAGAGCGGGCCAATTGCTGGTAGAGCACCCGCGCTGCGCCCGGTTGGCCTGCGCGAGCCTGGTTCAGCGCCTCGCTGTAGCCACGCTTGATCGCCTCCGGCACGGCGGGGGTTGTGCTGCGCAGGAAAAACCAGGCAAGGCCGATGGCAAACAGGACGCAGAGGCTGATGAGCAAGTAGCGGCGGGACTGGGGCATGCAGGAATCCGGGAGCTGGCAAGCTGTTGCAAAGGTGCCAGCTTCGGTCAGGCAGGGCTGTGAGTCAAACCCAGACTCAGTTCAATGCGTTAGTCAGTCGATTCAAGGCAGTCTGGCTTTTCAATGATTTTGCCTACAGGTTGCGTCGACATTGAATCCCGTCGAGGGGCCTTGGCAGTGACTACGCTTGCTGGAGATGACTCGATGAGCGTTCCCATGCAACCACTGCTTCAGTACTTCAAAGCGATACTCAACCCCGGACCCGGAGTGGCGCTGTTCGCCCTGCGGACCATCGTGGCCGGGTTGCTGACGTTGTATCTGGCGTTCCTGTTCGACCTTGAGCAGCCCAAGTGGTCAATCATGGCGGTGGTCATCGTCAGCCAGCCATTGGGTGGTATGGCCCTGGCCCGAAGTTTCGGCCAGGTCATCGGCACCACGCTCGGGGCGGTCGTGGCGGTGTTGATCATGGCGATCTTTCCCCAGGCGCCCCTGCCTTTCATCCTCACCCTGGCCTTGTGGCTGGCGCTATGCACCGCTGGCGGCACCTTGTTGCGCTACACCAGTTCCCAGGCGTTTGTTTTGAGCGGGTACACGGCAGTGGTCGTGGCATTGCTGGCAGTGCCCGATCAGGACGGCACGTTCCTTCTCGCCGTCACCCGCGTGACCGAGACGCTATTGGCGGTGGCTTG
Organism: Pseudomonas lyxosi; assembly: GCF_047758685.1. Taxonomy (NCBI): domain Bacteria; kingdom Pseudomonadati; phylum Pseudomonadota; class Gammaproteobacteria; order Pseudomonadales; family Pseudomonadaceae; genus Pseudomonas; species Pseudomonas lyxosi. The sequence continues at coordinate 4,918,889 of NZ_CP180481.1, read as the reverse complement.
CGTGTGCGTGGTCAGCCTGCTCACCGCGCGACCGGAAGCGGTTGCCCGGGATTACTTCGCCAAGATCGATCAGGTCATCAAGCTGCTCGCGACCCACGCCGCTGCGGTCATACGAACCGAGGAAAGCGAAGCCGATTTCAATCGACGGCAGATGCAGCTGCTCGGCGCGATCAGCGCCCTGGAGGGGGTACGTCGGCATTTGTATTTCGATGCGCCACGGTTGCGCAGCTCCAATGAGCTGGTGCAGTTGCTGGGCAATCAGCTGGTGTTGTTGACGTCGCGGCTGACGGCTTTGCGTCACCAGCGGGAGCTGCTTGCCGAGCGCTGGAAAGGTGCCTTGCCGGAGGAGATACAGCGTTTGCGCGCCGAAGAACTGGTCTTTCTCGATGAATTGGCTTTGCAGGGGCGATCATTGTCGACCAAGGCCCGGCAGCGTTTTTCGGCACTGCAACAGCGTTTCGATGACCAGGCCTACAAGGCCGAACAACTCACCGAGACGATGCCAGCCACCCTGCGTTCACTGGCTTGGGCACTGCGCTGGGAACAGGCGCGGATGCTGGAGCAGCTCGGCCAGATTCTCGAACTGAGCGACGCGATCCAGGACGGGCGTGCGGCCAGTAGCATGTTCCGCGGCCAGGACAATCCACTTCATCTGGACTTCACGTTGGCGGCAATGAACGCGATCCGCGCATTTATCGCATTGGTGGTGGCCGGTCTGATCTGGATCGAGACCGGTTGGGACGGGGCGCGTGGCGGGATGATCGTGGCGGGAATACTTTGTTCGCTGATGGCGACTTTTCCCCGGCCGTTGCTGGCCAGCCAGAGCTTTGCCAGGGGGCTGGGTCTGGCCTTGGTGGTGTCGGCGCTGTATCTGTTCCTGCTGATACCGATGATCAGTGACTTCGAGTTACTCGCCTTGTTGCTCACCCCCTTGCTGTATGCCGTCGCGGTGGGGCTGTCCAGTCCGCCAACCACGGGCACAGGCATTGGTCTTGGACTAACGACAATGCTGTTGTTGGGCCCGCAAAACACAGAAATCGGCCAAAACAGTGCCATTCAGTGGTTCGAGTTCGCCGGATCCTATATCTGCGCAGCCGCACTGGCGCTCAGTGTCTACGCCTTGATCTTCCCGTTCAGGCCCGTTTTGCGAATACGCCGGCTGTTCAATGAAAACTGTGAGCAGGTCTACGCTTTGCTGAAGACGCCGACCACCGATGAGCAGCAATTTGCGTTTGAAAGCCGCATGGTCGATCGCCTGACCATGATGTTGGGACTGTTGCCGGCCACCAACGACAAGCAATCCAGCGAGCTGTTCGAAGTCAGCCTCGGGTGCATGGCACTGGGTGTGGCGTTGAACCAGCTCAGGCAACAGGGGCAAAGCAACACGTTGCTCAGTACTCAACAACAAAACCGTTTGCTGGATGCCGTCCGTGAGACGGGACGATTGATCGCCGGGCGACCCGGGATTGACCTTGAGCAACTGCTCGGAAACCTGCGTGTCTTGGGCGATGAAATGGACGACTTGCATTTAGACGTTCATGAACACCTGTGGTCGGTCTTCAGGATGCGCGTGGCGTTGTTGATCGTGGTGTCGTTTCTGGAGCGACATCGCAAATACTTTTCACCCGCAGAAACGGAAGGAGTGCCGACCCTTGCCCATTGATTTTGAACTGGGTGGCGTCTACTTGCCGCCGATTGCCCAGGCGTTACTGCTGGCCCTGCCGATTTACCTGCTGCTGGACTGGATCTTGCGCCGCCTTGGCGTGCTGCGGTTTGTCTGGCATGAAGCCTTGTTCGAAGGCGCGTTGTACGCCTGCGTTTGCGCAACGCTGATTCTGGTGATGGGAGCTTGATGCTTTGAAGAAGATCCTTGCCCGACTTGCGACGGTGGCAGTGGTGTTGCTGGCCTTTGTTCTCGGCTGGTTTGCCTGGGAACATTACACACGCGCCCCCTGGACCCGCGATGCACGGGTGCGTGCCGATGTGGTGACTTTGTCCGCCGATGTCTCGGGGCGCATCGTTGGTCTGGGCGTGCAGGACAACCAGCATGTGGAGAAAGGCCAGTTGCTGCTGGAGATCGACCCGGCACGCTATGTCCTGGCGGTTGAGCATGCCAAGCGCTCGGTGGAAGTGGCGAAAGCCACCCTGGGTCAGTCCGAGGCAACGATTGTCGCCAGTGAAGCGTTGCTCCGCCAGCGTCAGAGTGAAGAACGCCGACGGCGCACGCTCAAGCAGCGGTTTGCGATTTCTGGCGAAGAATGGGAGAAATCCAGCACGGAAGTGGCGGTGGCGCAGGCTGAGTTGCTGCGCAACCAGGCCAATCTCGGTTTGGCCCAGGCCAACGTGCAATTGGCCATCGCCGCATTGACCCAGGCCGAACTGGACTTGCAGCGCACGCGGGTCGAAGCGCCCGTGACGGGCTACGTCACCAACCTGCTGACCCGTCAGGGTGACTATGCTGCGGCCGGTGGCGCGCTGTTGGCGCTGGTGGACAGCGACTCGTTTTATGTCAGCGGCTACTTTGAAGAAACCAAGCTGCCGCGAATCGAGGAGGGCGACCGGGTCAGGATCGAATTGATGAGTGGCGAAACCTTCGGCGGCACTGTGCAAAGCATTGCCTTCGCCATTTCCGACCGGGAGAACCTGCCCGGCGGTCGATTGCTGGCCAACATCAACCCCAGTTACACCTGGGTCAAACTGGCGCAACGGGTACCGGTGCGGATACAGATCGACCCGGATTACGCGGCCAAGAACCGACTGCGTGCCGGGACCACGGCCACCGTAACAATCCTTGAGTCCGAACAGAGTAAAAACCAGGCAAAAAAAAGCCCCGCGACCGAATGAGGCGCAGGGCAAAGGAATTGGTTGGTTGCTGCCAACCAAAGGAGCTCGTTAAAACATTACTTGCTGGCGACCGTCTCTGGTTGCCAGCCACCGCCCAGGGCTTTGTAAATCGCGACAATGCCGCGATACAGGTCAACTTCGGCCTGGGCCTGGGTGTCTTCAGCCGCCAGACGCTCACGCTGGGCGTCGAGCAGGACGAGGAAGTCCGCAGTGCCTTCGCGGTAGCGAATTTGGGCGAGGTCGGCCGCGGCGCGGCTGGATTCACTCTGACGAATCAGCGAGATCAAGCGCTGCTGACGTTTACCGTAGTCGCTAAAGGCGTTTTCCGATTCTTCCAACGCCAACAGTACTTGCTGCTCGTAGGTTGCCAGGGCGCCTTCGGCATCAGCATCGGCGCCACGTAAACGGGCGCGCACGCTGCCAAGGTCGAATGCCGCCCAGGTAATGCTTGGGCCCAGTGCCCAGGCGTTGGCCGCCGAGGAACCGATTTGCGAACCACGCCCGGCGGTGAAGCCAAGGAAACCGCTGAGGCTGACCCGAGGGAACAAATCAGCCTTGGCCACGCCGATACGGGCGGTGGCGGAGGCCAGTTTGCGCTCGGCACTGAGTATGTCCGGACGACGTTGCAGCAGTTCACCCGGATCACCGATCGGCAGGGCCTTGGCGATTGCAGGCAAGTCTTTTGGACTCAGGTCGACGGTCAGTTTGTCCGGACGCTCGCCCAACAGAGTGGCGATGCGGTTTTTCTGCCGAACCTGTTCAGCCTGCAATTGCGGCACGCTGGCTTCGACGGACGCCAGGCGTGCATCGGCGCGGACCACATCGAGCTGATCGCCGACGCCGGCATCACGCAGGCTGACGGTGATCTTGCTCGATTCCTGCTGGTTGTTCAGGTTGGCCAGGGCGATCTTTTCCCGCAGCTGCGCACCGCGCAGTTGGCCGTAGGCATCCACCAGTTCGGCAATCATCGAGACTTGCAATTGGTACAGATCGGCTTCGAGCGCTTGCTGTTCGGCGTCGGCAGATTCCAGGTTGCGCTGGATACGGCCAAACAGGTCGATCTCCCACGCCATGTCCAGGCCCAGGTCGTAGCGTTCGCTACTGACCCGTTTGGTGGTCTGGCCCGGGATCTGTCCCTTGGCCAGGTCACTGCTGGCCCGGCTGGTGATGGTTGGCATGGCGTCATTGCTGACGTCATCGCGAATGGCCCGGGCCGCTTTCCAGCGAGCGAAGGCTACGCGCAAATCACGGTTGCCTTGCAGCGATTGAGTCACCAACTGGTTGAGGGTCGGATCTTCGAACTGCTGCCACCAGATGCCTTCGAAACGCGAGCGGTCGTAGTTCTTCTGACCGGCGCTGCCATCGGTAGCGGTCGTGATGTTGGCCGGTTCAGTGGCTGGAGTCTTGTAGTCCGGGCCGACGGCACAGGCACTCAGGGCCAGCACCAGAAGGCTCGGAAGGAAGGCTTTCAGGCTCATTGTTGCGCCTCCAGTTTCAGGGCCTTGGCCGCTTTGCGCTTCTCACCGCGCTCCACAAAGTTACGAATCAATACGTAGAACACTGGCGTCAGCAACAGACCGAAGAAGGTCACCCCGAGCATCCCGGAGAACACCGCCACACCCATGGCATGACGCATTTCGGCACCGGCACCGCTGGAGAAGACCAGAGGCACAACACCCATGATGAACGCGAAGGAAGTCATCAGGATCGGACGCAGACGCAGGCGGCAAGCTTCCAGTACCGCGGCGAGCGGACTGAGGCCTTCGTCCTGCTGTTTGTCCTTGGCGAACTCGACGATCAGGATCGCGTTCTTACAGGCAAGCCCCACCAGTACGATCAAGCCGATCTGGGTGAAGATGTTGTTGTCGCCTCCTGAAGCAATCACACCGGCAATAGCGGACAGCAGGGTCATCGGTACGATCAGGATCACCGCCAGTGGCAGGCTCCAGCTTTCGTATTGAGCCGCGAGGACCAGGAATGCCAGCAGAACGCAGAGCGGGAACACGAACAGTGCGGTGTTACCGGACAGAATCTGCTGGTAGGTCAGGTCGGTCCATTCGTAGGTCATGCCGTTTGGAAGTTCTTCCTTGAGCAGTTTCTCGATGGCTTTTTCGGCCTGGCCGGAGCTGTAGCCGGGAGCGGCTGCACCGTTGATTTCAGCGGTGATGAAGCCGTTGTAGTGCATCACACGGTCCGGGCCCGAGGTGTCGCTGACCTTGATGAAGGTCGCCAGCGGGATCATCTCGCCTTTGTTGTTACGCACTTTCAGCTGACCGATCTGGTCCGGTTCGAGACGGAACTGCTGTTCAGCCTGAACGTTGACCTGGTAGGTGCGACCGAAGCGGTTGAAGTCGTTGGCATACAGCGAACCCAGATAGATCTGCAGGGTGTCGAAGATGTCGCTGACAGCCACGCCGTGGGTCTTGGCTTTTTCCCGGTCGATAGCTGCATCGACCTGTGGCACGTTCACGGTGTAGCTGGTGAACAGTGCGGCCAGTTCTGGGACGTTGTGGCTCTTGGTGATGATGTTCATGGTTTCTTTGTACAGCTCGTCATAGCCCAGGTTGCCCCGGTCTTCGATCTGCAGGCGGAAACCACCAATGGTGCCCAGGCCTTGTACCGGCGGCGGCGGGAAGATCGCCATGTAGGCTTCCTGAATCCCGGCGTACTGGCCGTTCAACGCACCGGCAATCGCACCGGCGGACATGCTCGGGTCTTTACGCTCGTCGAAAGGTTTCAGGGTCACGAACACGATGCCGGCGTTAGGGCTGTTGGTGAAGCCGTTGATCGACAGGCCAGGGAAGGCCACCGCACTTTCCACGCCAGGCTGTTTCAGGGCCAGGTCGGACATGCGTTTGATCACGTCTTCGGTACGGTCCAGGCTCGAGGCGTCCGGCAGTTGCGCGAAGGCCACCAGGTATTGCTTGTCCTGGCCGGGGACGAAACCGGTCGGGGTGTTGGCGAAACCGAAGAAGGTCAGCACCATCAGGCCTGCGTACAGCAGCAGGGCGATGCCGCTGCTGCGGATAACCCGGCCCACGGTGCCGACATAACCATGGCTGGCCTTGTCAAAGAAGCGGTTGAACGGACGGAACAACCAGCCACCGAAGATCTTGTCGAGAACCTTGGAGAAACCGTCCTTCGGCGCGTCGTGGCTTTTGAGCAACACAGCAGCCAGCGCTGGCGACAGGGTCAGCGAGTTGAACGCCGAGATCACAGTCGAGATCGCAATGGTCAGGGCGAACTGTTTATAGAACTGCCCGGTCAACCCGGAGATGAACGCGGCCGGGATAAACACCGCACACAGCACCAGCGCCGTCGCGATGATCGGACCGGTCACTTCACGCATGGCCCGTTTGGTTGCCTCGACCGGCGTCAATCCCAGTCCAATGTTTCGCTCGACGTTCTCCACCACCACGATGGCGTCGTCCACCACGATACCGATGGCCAGTACCAGGCCGAATAGCGACAGGGCATTCAGCGAGAAGCCGAACAGGTGCATCACGGCAAACGTACCGATCAGCGAAACCGGCACTGCCACCAACGGAATGATCGAGGCGCGCCAGGTTTGCAGGAACAGGATCACCACGAGCACAACCAGGATCAGTGCTTCGAAGAGGGTATGAACCACCGCTTCGATGGAACCGCGCACGAAGATCGTCGGGTCATAGACGATGCTGAAGTCCATGCCTTCCGGGAAGTTCTTCTTCAGCTCGGTCATTTTCTCCCGAACGTCGTTGGAGATCTGGATCGCGTTGGAGCCAGGGCGCTGGAAGATCGGGATCGCCACCGCCGGTTGGTTGTTCAGCAACGAACGCAACGCGTATTGGCTGGAACCCAACTCAATGCGGGCGATGTCTTTCAGGCGAGTGATTTCACCGTTTTCGCCGGAGCGAATGATGATGTTCTCGAACTCTTCTTCAGAAACCAGACGGCCTTGGGTGTTGACCGACAGCTGGAACGCGGTGGCATTCGGCGCGGGTGGCGCACCCAGTGCACCGGCAGCCACTTGACGGTTCTGTTCACGGATTGCGGTCACGACGTCGGTGGCGGTCAGGTTACGCGAAGCGGTCTTGTTCGGATCGAGCCAGACCCGCAGCGAGTAATCGCCCATGCCGAACAGCTGCACGTCACCGACACCGCCCAGACGCGCCAGCTCATCCTTGATATTGAGCAAGGCGTAGTTGGACAGGTAGAGCATGTCGTAGCGTTTGTCCGGCGAGGTCAAGTGCACAACCATGGTCAGGTCGGGCGAAGCCTTGTCCACGGTGATACCGATGCGCGTCACTTCCTCGGGAAGTTTTGGCTCGGTCCGGGTCACACGGTTCTGTACCTGCACCTGTGCGTTGTCCAGGTCAGTGCCCAGCGCAAAGGTGATGGTCAGGGTGATCTTGCCGTCAGCGGTGGACTGCGAGGACATGTACAGCATGTTCTCGACGCCGGTGATGGCTTGCTCCAGTGGAGCGGCCACGGTTTCACCGATGACTTTTGGGTTGGCACCCGGGAAGTTGGCACGAACCACAACAGTCGGCGGAACCACTTCCGGGTATTCGCTGATCGGCAGCTGGAACAGCGAGATGGCGCCGGCGATCAGGATCAGCAGCGAAAGCACCGCTGCAAAGATCGGCCGTGAAATGAAGAATTGGGAAAAATTCATCGTAGAGATCCCTTAACCGCGTGGTGTCGCAGCAGCCAGTTTCACAACCGAACCCGGCGCGACCTTGGCAGGTGCGACTTGGGGCAAGTTGCTGGCTTCCAGCGCTTGTCGTTGTTGAGCCAGAGCGGCGAGGGTTTGTTCACTGGCCATCGGGATCACTTCAGGAGTGACCGGCGAACCAGGGCGAACCCGTTGCAGACCCTTGACGATGACGGTGTCGTCCTTGCTCAGGCCGCTGCGCACGATGCGCAAACCTTCGATCTTCGGACCCAGCTCGACTGAGCGGTAAACCGTCTTGTTGTCGGCATCCATCACCAGCACGAACTTTTTACCCAGATCGGTACCGACCGCTTCGTCGTTGATCAGCACGGCGGAATAGGTGCCGCTGCCAACCAGTTTCAGACGTGCATACAGGCCTGGGGTGTAGGCGCCGTCGCTGTTGTCGAACACGGCACGACCGCGGATGGTGCCGGTTTTCGGGTTGACCTGGTTGTCGACGAAGTTCATCACACCCTGGTGTGGGTTGCCGTCTTCGTTGGAGAGGCCGAGGTAAACCGGCGTGGTAGCACCGCGTTTGCCCTGGCGAGCGAGCTGGGTGTATTTGAGGAACACACGCTCGTCGGCGTCGAAGTAGGCGTAGACCTTGTCAGTGGACACCACACTGGTCAGCGCGGTGGTATCGGCGGTCACCAGGTTGCCGGCGGTGATTTCCGCGCGGCTGACGCGGCCACTGATCGGTGCAGTGACACGGGTGAAGCTCAGGTTCAGTTTGGCCAGGTCCAGTTGCGCCTGGAGGGCACCGACGGCGGCGCGGGCTTCTTGAGCAGCGCTGGTGCGCGAATCGGCCAGCTCGGCGGAGATCGCGTTGCTGGTGCGCAGACGCTCACCGCGCTGGGACTCATTTTCGCTGCGGGTGGCGTTGGCGCGGGACTGGGCAACCAGGGCTTCGAGGCGGCGAACCTCGGCCTGGAATGGACGCGGGTCGATCTGGAACAACAGGTCGCCTTTCTTGACCAAAGCGCCTTCAGTGAAGGCCACTTCATCGATCTGACCAGAGACCCGTGGACGAATCTCCACGGTTTCCGGCGCTTCGAGGCGCCCGGTGAATTCGTCCCACTCATTAACCGGTTGTTCCAGCACCTTGGCCACGCTGACCTTGGCTGCGGGCATAGTGGCGGCCGTGTCCGGAGTCTTGCCGCAGGCGCTCATCACCAGTACGGCCAACAGGGCCAACGGGAAGCGTAAATGTTTGAGTGATTGTTCCATGGATGCATCCGCCAATGTATTGAGAATGGACGGATGATGCTCGGCGAGGATGTATCGCACGAATCGAATGAGGCAAAGGTAACTATCATTCGGAATGATATAAGTTCGATGCAAGCTCTCTAGCGTGCACCTTTCGTTAGGCGGCTATCAATTAGATTGATGACAATTCAGTGTTGCGGGGAATGCAAAGATAAGGCGTTGGATCGAGTCGCTGCCATCGCGAGCAAGCTCGGCTCCTACAGGGAATGTCATCAACGCCACACATCCCTGTAGGAGCCGAGCTTGCTCGCGATGGGGCCATAAGCCCTCACGCATAATCAGGATCAAGCAAGGCTATCCGGGTCCCCGAAAAACATCTGAATCCTCGACCGCAGCCAACGCTCGCCCGGATCATTATCCTGCGACCCGCGCCAGGCCATGTGCAATTCAAAACTGCGCACCGGCAACGGCGGGTCTTCAGCCCGCACACCACCGGCCGCCGTCAACGCTTCAGCCGTGTAATCCGGCACGGTCGCGACGATATCGGTCCCGCTGATGAGCGTGCTGAGTCCGTTGAACTGCGGCACCGCGAGCACCACGTGGCGTTTGCGTCCGAGCTTCTCCAGCTCTTCATCTATAAAGCCGCTCAGGTCACCGGCGAACGACACCAGCGCATGAGGCCGCGCGCAGAAATCATCCAGGCTCAATGGCCCCGGCACCGTGTCGGCCCGCAATAATTTCGGCATGCTGCGGCGCAGCACTTTGCGCTTGGCGTTGGCCGGCAGGTCGGCGGTGTAGCTGACGCCGATGGAAATTTCGCCCGAGGCCAACAGGCTCGGCATCAGGATGTAGTTGGCCCGACGCACCACCAGCACGATCCCCGGTGATTCGGCGCGCAGGCGCTTGAGCAGCATCGGCAGCAGCGCGAATTCGACATCGTCCGACAGGCCGATGCGAAACACCGCGGTGCTGGTGGCCGGGTCGAATTCCGCCGCACGGCTGACCGCGGTGGAAATCGAATCCAGTGCAGGAGAGAGCAGGGCGAAGATTTCCACCGCACGGGCGGACGGTTCCATGCTGCGGCCGGTACGCACGAACAACGGATCATCGAACAGCCCGCGCAGGCGTGAGAGCGCCGCACTGATGGCCGGCTGGCCGAGGAACAGTTTCTCCGCAGCGCGGGTCACACTGCGTTCGTGCATCAATGTTTCGAAAACGATCAACAGGTTCAGGTCGACACGACGCAGGTCATTACGATTCATCTGGAGTCCTGGCAGAGTCATCAAGCTTGACGAGAGCAGCCATATGAGAACAATGGCCGGCATGAATATTAAGGGGAAAGGCTGCTACTCTGCACCGAGTAATTCAGTTTTCCTGAAATGACTGCTTCGGTTTTCACGGCATTTGATGATGTCACCGGCGCTGCGGAATCAATGACAGGCATGTCGACTATTAATAGCCACTGATAGTCTTGGGTAGAAAGCCCAGATAGAGTTCAGGGCATTAGAGGTTTCTTTGACGAGGTTTGCGATGTCCCGCACGATCCGTTTTCACAAGTTTGGTCCAGCCGAGGTGCTCAAATGCGAAGAGCATGCGGCCGCTCTCCCTGCGCCGGGCGAAGTGCAGGTGCGCGTCGAGGCGATTGGCATCAGCTGGTACGATATTCTCTGGCGCCAGAACCTGGCCTCGTCCCACGCTCGTCTGCCTTCAGGCCTTGGCCATGAAATGTCCGGCGTCGTTACGGTGGTCGGCGAGGGCGTCGATGATCTGGCAGTCGGCGACAAGGTCGCCAGCTTCCCGGCTGAAAGCCCCAACGATTATCCGGTCTACGGCGAACAGATCGTTCTGCCGCGCTCGGCACTTACCCGTTACCCGGACGTGCTCAGCCCGATCGAAGCCAGCGTGCATTACACACCGCTGCTGATCGCTTACTTCGCTTATGTCGATCTGGCACGGGTCAAACCCGGGCAATTCGCCCTGGTGACCGACGCCAGTCACTGTGCCGGTCCGTCCTTTGTACAACTGGGCAAGGCTCTGGGTATCCGGGTCATTGCCGCGACCAAGACGGCGGAAGAGCGTGAGAATCTGCTGTCCCTGGGTGCCGAGAAAGTCATCGTCACCGAAGAACAGGATCTGCTGATGCAGATCAACAAGATCACCGACAACCGTGGCGTGGACGTTGTGTTCGACGGTCTCGGCGGTCCACAGATGTCGTTGCTTGGCGATGTGCTTGCACCTCGCGGCAGCCTGGTGCTGTACGGCCTGCAAGGTGGCAACCAGACGCCATTCCCGGCCTGCGCAGCGTTCCAGAAGAACATCCAGTTCTTTGTGCACTGCATCGGCAACTTCACCGGCAAGCCTGAACTGGGCATCATCCAGGACCAGGTCGCACTGCAACGCGCCTTGCGCGACATCAACCAGATGACTGCCGACCGTGTGCTGCTGCCGCTCAAGACTCGGGTCTTCCCGTTTGCCGAGTTTGTCGAAGCACACCGCTACATGGACGAATGCCCATGCCGCGAACGGGTCGCCCTCCAGGTCGAACCTGCATAAGCCCTTCATGTAAGCCCCTCTGCAAGAGTCCGTGCCCCCACGGACTCTTCTGTTTTCAGTACCTGCCAAAATGAAACGTCCCATTGCCCCATCAATGGGCCAGTTCAGCAACTGAACTGGTTTTTGCTCTCGATCTGTATCTTCTAATCATCATATAAGCCTTGATAATTGAATGATTACTTTCATCTCAAGGAATGAGTCATGGCTGGGTATCAGCTTGATACTTTTCAATACACACTGTTAATACATATCCGACCAATAGTTCGTCGTTGCGCAGTTGCCAAAAAAACATGGGTGACTTCTTTCTCTATTTCTTGTGCTAATTGTCTGTGGGACGCTGTCGGACATTTCCTAGGATGTCGCTCGCAACCGCAAGAGGCCGGACCTACAGGGGTTCGCGGCCACCTGTCTCTGGCGGGAGCAGGGGAGACTTCTAGTTATTTCAAATAATTACTAAAAGCTTAAGTGCTAGCATTTGGCAATAACGCCCAGTACTTCAATCGTGGCAAGCAACCCATTGCGCAATGCGTGTCGTTGTTGGCGCGATATCGAACTTACAAGCATCAGGTAAATAAAGATGACCAATATCCATGACCAAGCGATGAACTATGTCTATCAGCAAGTGCTGCAGCGATTGCTGAGTTTCTTCTCGCGCGCCGAACGCACGGCATTGCAGCTGATGATTCAGAGACTGGTGGTGGCCGCCGGGGGCATGGAGCGTATTGGCGATTACAAGGTACTGGCGATTCAGTCCGGGTCCCGCGACAGTTGTTACACCCTGGCGCTGCTGCGCGCTGCACAGCTGAGTATCGCCGGCCGGGCACCTGCGACATTCCAGTTGCGAGTGGCATCCTTGCGCTTGAACGGCGCAAGCCCGACGGCCCTGGAAAACATCCATCGCAGCTACAGCGCCTTGTTCCTCTACGACGATCCTCGGGTCGAAGTGTTGATGGTTGATAACCGGGAAGTCTTGCCGTTCAACCACCTGACGACGATTTCCGAAGGCGGTCGTGAGTCGAATCGGCTCAATCTTTTGATGGTGGGCCATTGTCGCGCCTGGAACGGGCCGCTTGATCTGTGGGACGACGGGTATCTGGCCACCGGCGAGTTCTATGGGCAAATAGCTCGTTGGGACAGCGGTGTCGATGCATTGATCAGCAGTGACTCACCTCGTCAGCAGAAGCAGTTTCTCGACGGGTTGAAACGTGCTGCCGCCAAGGCCGGGCTCAAGACCTCGAATCACCACGAAACCGGCTACGAGGCGCTTTTCGCGCTGCTCGATGAACTGGGTAGCGACTGCTACCGCGCTTTTTATGCTGAGCATGGCCAGGTTGCGTGGCGTCCGGCCGAACGATTTGAGGCCTGTCGTCGCACCACGTACATCGACATTCACGACATGCTGGTCAGCAACCTGGAAGAGCGTTGGCCGCTGCTCACAGAGTTTCTCGGTTTTCAACCTGACGAACTGGCGGCTCAGCTCAGCGACAACGAGTACGTCAGCCTTTCTATCTCCGCACACATGCGGGGTTTGCAATCGTGCTTCATGCACGACCGCGGCTACGAGACGGGTGTCGCCGAATACCTGCAACGGGCATTGGTGATGATGCGGCGCAAACAACTGGCGGAACGGTTGTGCGAGCAAGCGGTAGAGGCGTTCGGCAATCCGGCGACGTTGGCCGAGCAGCGCGTGCTGGCAGCGGCCGAGGCTCAAAAAAACCTTGGTCTGAGCGAGGCTCAACTGGTGTGCCTGCTCTTTTCACCTTTCGTCGAGAATGGCGCGGCGCTTGAGCGTTTTCTGCGCCAGTGCCACCCCGGCATGCTCGTGGCGATGCCTGATTTGCACCGGGCAATGCAGGGCAACCCGGTGCCGGAGCAGGTTCTGCAATGGATGACCGACGTCAGCGGGTTGCCTATAAGCTTGATCGGCAAGCTTTACCGCATGGGCCCGGTGTCTGCGGATGAGGGTATGGCAGGCGCGCTGGAAATCGACGGCGCGGGTGTGCAAGCAGCAGCCGACTATGACGACGACACGACTATGGCGGATGAATGGTCAGCGGGGCGCTGAAAGTGCGTGGCTTGACAGATTTCTTGACGATGCGTGATGACGTTCACATGGCATTCGGCCCTCGCCCATGAAAGGGCCACGAGAAACTGACTTCGCGTATCAGGCGGTGTACCGATATCTGACTAACCTGATCAACGAGCCGGTCAGTGACACGCGAGTCCGTCTGCCTTCGTTGCGACAGTTGGCGGAGCGTCTGAGCGTGTCGATCTCGACCATTCAGTACGCTTATTCGCTGCTGGAGAAGGAAGGACGCGTTTATTCGGTGGCCAAGTCCGGCTATTACGCGTTACCGGTGTCCTCCATCAGCACGCTCAGCAGTGGCAACGACCTGCTCGAAACCGTTTATGTCAACGCCAGACGTCCCGGAATGCTGGTCTTGAGCGCCGACGAACCGGCGTTGTTGCAGCCCCTCGACAGTCCGTTGTTACTGCTGGAACGAGAACTGCTGCGCCAGTATCCGCGTCAGCCGCAACCGACATCGCAACCTTGCGGCGAGCTGGAGTTGCGCATTGCCCTGGCAGCGCGCTACACCACCTCGCCGCTGCGCTGCTGGCATGCCGACGATGTCTATATTGGTGCCGACCTGCGTGGCGTGCTGGAAATACTGATCGCTGTGTTGAATCTCAAGGACGCTACGGTGTTGGTCGAGTCGCCGTGCGACTGGGCGATTCTGCGGTTGCTCCAGGCTGCGCAGGTGCGAGTGATCGAGCTGGCGGTGCAATCCAGCGGTGGCCTGGACGTCGAATGGCTCAAGGAGCTGCTGGAGACCGAGCCGGTGCGGCTGGTGATGGTTTCATCCGGGCTGAACATGCCGCGAGGCAGCCTGGCACCCGACGACAACCGACAAGTCGTCGCGCAGTTGCTGGAGCGACATGGCAGTTGGGTGTTGGAAAACGACTGCTACGGCGAACTCGGATTCGAACCGGACGGCCAGCGGTTTCGCGAATTGCTGGACCCCGATCGGCTGATCGTGTTTTCCACCTTCGAAAAAATCATCGGGCACGAAGCACCATACGGCTATCTGCTGTCGCGGCATTTCAGTGCCGAGCTGCAACGGCACTTTCTACTGCGGTCGTTCCGCTTGTCACCGATTCGCCAGAAAGCCATCGCGCGTTTGTACGGCAACGGACGTGTCGATCAGCACCTTCAGGTATTACGGCGGATGCTCAAGGACCGCAAGGTGCAGATGACGCAGCTGTTGCAGGAGCGTCTGGGCGATGCCTTGCACTTCGTCGAGCCTCAGGGTGGAGCAACGATCTGGGTTCGTTCGCTGCGCCAGGTCGATGTACGTCGGGTGTTCCAGCGCCTGCTCAAGCACCAGGTGGTGATCGCACCGGGAGAGCTGTTCAGTCTCCAGGGCTTGCACGCGCAACACTTGCGTCTGAGTCACACCTTCGGCGGTGATCACGACCTTGCCGCGGTATTGGGCTTGTTAGGGGACGCCTTGCGTCTGGAGTCGATCGATTGAACGGGCCACACACCCTGCGTGACACTCATGGATCGATCCCATCGCGTTGCGGTCAAACTGCCAGTAAACTGCGTTCCTATTCCTGAACCACTCGACTTCAGAGGTTTTGCATGACACTCAGTCCTTTTGCGGGCAAACCGGCACCGGTAGAACTGTTGGTCGACATCCCGCGACTGGTAACGGCCTATTACACCGGCCAGCCCGATGCCGCCATCTCGACCCAGCGCGTCGCTTTTGGCACGTCCGGGCACCGAGGCAGCTCGTTCGACTTGAGTTTCAACGAATGGCACGTCCTGGCGATCAGCCAGGCAATCTGCCTGTACCGCGAAGCCCAAGGCATCGACGGCCCGCTGTTCGTCGGCATCGACACCCACGCGCTGTCCACCCCGGCCGGCGCCAGCGCCCTTGAAGTGCTGGCCGCCAACGGCGTGACGGTAATGATCGCCGAAGGTGACGAATACACCCCGACACCGGCCATTTCCCACGCCATTCTTTGCTACAACCGCGGGCGTACGTCGGGCCTGGCGGACGGCATCGTCATCACGCCGTCCCACAATCCGCCGCAAAGCGGTGGCTACAAATACAACCCTACCAACGGTGGCCCGGCCGATACCCACATCACCAAGTGGATCGAAGCCAAGGCCAACGAACTGCTGAGCAACAAGCTCGCCGGCGTCAAGCGCATCAGCTACGAGCAGGCGCTGAAGGCCAGCACGACCCATCGTCACGATTACCTCAATACCTACGTCGCCGACCTGATCAACGTGATCGACTTCGACGCCATCCGTGATGCCAAGCTGCGTCTGGGTGTCGATCCGCTGGGCGGAGCAGGGGTGCGCTACTGGTCGGCGATTGCCGAGCATTACCGTCTGGATCTGGAAGTGGTCAACAAACAGGTCGATCCGACCTTCCGCTTCATGACGGTCGACTGGGATGGTCAGATCCGCATGGACCCATCTTCCACTCACGCCATGCAGGGCCTTATCGGTCTGAAAGAGCGTTTCGACGTAGCATTCGCGTGCGACCCGGATCACGACCGTCATGGCATCGTGACCCCGTCCGGTGGTTTGCTCGCGCCGAACAACTACCTAGCCGTAACGATCGACTATCTGTTCCAGAACCGTCCGCAATGGCGCGCCGATGCGGCCGTGGGTAAAACCGTGGTCAGCAGCGGCTTGATCGATCGCGTGGCAAAACGTCTGGGGCGTCGCCTGTACGAAGTGCCGGTCGGCTTCAAGTGGTTTGCTGACGGCCTGTTCGACGGCTCTCTGGGCTTTGGCGGCGAAGAAAGTGCCGGTGCTTCGTTCCTGCGCAAGGATGGCAGCGTCTGGTGCACCGACAAGGACGGCTTGATCCCGGCACTGCTGGCCGCAGAAATGACCGCCCGCACCGGCCGCGACCCAAGTCAGGCCTATCGTGCCTTGACCGATGAACTGGGCGAGCCGTTCTCGGTGCGCGTCGATGCCAAGGCCAATCCTGAGCAGAAGGCCCTGCTGAGCAAGTTGTCGCCGGATCAGGTCACCTCGACCCAACTGGCGGGCGAAGCGATCCAGAGCATCCTCAGTCACGCACCGGGTAACGACCAGGCGATCGGTGGTCTGAAAGTCATGACCGAGAACGGCTGGTTCGCGGCGCGTCCGTCGGGCACTGAAGACATCTACAAAATCTACGCTGAAAGCTTCGTCAGTGACGAACACCTCAAGCAATTGGTGGCAGAAGCGCAAACACTGGTGGACGGCGCGATCTCTGCGAAGTAATCCAGAATGTGAAAAGGGGCGACCATGATGGTCGCCCCTTTTTTTGTCCCGCGTTTACCCGATCAAGCCAGGTCCACCAGGACGATTTCACTGTCTTCGATGGCGGTCACCCGCAACACCTGCTCATCGGCAACCGCAATACCGTCTCGAGCTTGTGCACGCAAGCCATTGACTTCAATGATGCCGGTAGCCGGAACCAGATAGGCACGACGGCCATTGTCCAGGCGATACTCGGCGGATTCACCGGCCTTCAGGTTCGCGGCCACCAATCGGGCGTCGGCTCGAATCCGCAGGCTTTGATCGTCGCCGGCCTTGCCGCTTGCCAGTGTCACGAAACCTTCGCGCTGGCCTTTGGGGAAGGGCTTGGCGCCCCAGGACGGTGCCAAACCGGTTTCGTTCGGGATGATCCAGATCTGGAATATCCTGGTCTCGGTCGCTTCCAGGTTGTATTCACTGTGGGCGATCCCGGTGCCGGCGCTCATGACCTGAACGTCGCCCGCTTCGGTACGACCCTTGTTGCCCAGGTTGTCTTCGTGAGTGATTGCGCCTTCACGGACATAAGTGATGATTTCCATGTCCCGGTGCGGGTGTTTCGGGAAACCGGTGCCAGAGGCAATCACATCGTCGTTCCACACCCGCAGGTTGCCCCAGTTCATGCGTTTTGGGTCATGGTATTCGGCGAACGAAAAGTGGTGATGAGCATCCAACCAGCCATGGTGGGCGCCGCCCAGGGATTTGAAGGGTCTGAGTTCAAGCATGATCGTCTCCTGAAAAGGTTCGTCATGGGGCAGAGCGCCTGAGCCACGAAACGCGAACCGGTGGTTGATGGCGAGCATCATCTATCAGGCACTGATCGATAAAAAGCGTAAAAAATGCCTCAATACAATCGAATAATTTGATATCAAATAACCTCGAAAGATTCTCACCCAACCTTCACTTCATCGCATAAGCCAATGACCTGTAAGCATTTCACTAGAACTGAACGGCAAATGCAGACACCATAGCCCTCAACAGCCTCACACCCTGGAGTCAGCCCGCGTGCCGCAACACACCCCCGATCTTCCTCCTGAACTTCGTCCCCTGGCCGAGATGCCGCTGCTCAAGCGTCTGGCCGCCCGGTTCTTTGGTCATGGCCTGACGCGTCTGCGCGCACAACATCGGGCATCCTGGCTGCACGGCCAGGCCGACGGCTTTCGCAGTGGGCACAGTGCCGGGGTGGATTACGGTTATAAGGAAGGCAAACTTGAAGGGTTGGAGGAAGGCCGGCAGGTATTGCTGATCCGCGACTCGCGTTCGACCGAACACCGGCCGCCCAACGTTGACGAGAATCTGTTCGACGATTGGCGTCTGCCGTTGAGCGCCGAGTTGAAGAAGCGCATGAAGACGGATGTCGCTCGACTGCTGCCACCGCACGCCCAGCCCAGCGCCGCGCAGTGGAAAATGATCTTCAGCGACACGCCCTCGACCTCGGTGATTGCCGGCGCCGGTGCGGGCAAGTCGACCACGTTGGTGTTGCGAATTTTGCTGCTGACCCATTATCTGGGGTTCGAGCTGAGTTCGATGACGGTGGTGACCTTTACCCGTGAGTCGCGCAAAGACTTCATCAACAAACTGATCGAGCTGTTTGCACTTTGGGGTCGGTCGCTCAGTTTCAAAGAGGCGCGTGATCTGGTGCGCACCTTCCATTCGCGAATCCTGCCGATGGTTCGCAGCCTGCCGGGGTTCGAGCGGCTGCAAGCCTTCGAAAACCTCAGTCACCGTGCGCAAAGCGGCGATGAGGAGGTCGACAGCAATCCTTTCGACCTGCGCATCAACGACGCACAGCGCCAGCAACTCAACGCTTGTTATCACAGCCTGCACACTCGCAATGAGCGCTTTCGCGAATTGATCAAGCCATTGTCCCGTCACGCGCTGCAACTCAAGGAGCTGGAGCGCGATCACCCGGACGTGCAAAAGCGCATGGCCGTGACCGAACTGGCCGCCAAGCGTGATGAAGAACTCTGCGACGCTATCGAAGATTTGTGGTTTCGCGCGGGTGCCTGGCCTATCAAAGGCATCGAGCCGAAGCGCCAGACGTTCGACATCAACGGCTCAACGTTTCATTGTCATGGCTATATTCCTAGCCTGGACGCTTGGGTGGTGCTGGGGTTCGATCCCCGGGAAAACCCGCAGGTCAGCCGCCCCAATGCTAAATTGAGCGTGCGCGCGGAATGGGCGGTCAAACGCACCCTGTTTCAAGCTTTCTGTCGTAAGCCATTGATATGGCTTGATAGTTACGAGTCATCAAAGCGTGTGTTGGCGTCCCTTGGAGGCGATGCCAGTGCCGGGCCGGGCTTCGATTACAAGGTCAAGGGCGAGCTCAGCTCTGCGCCGTTACTGGACTGTTTTGTCGCTGCCGCCGGATTTATCGAGAACCTCGGCCTGGATGTACCCAATGCCGTGGGCCAGATGAGTTTTGCCAAGGACGACCCGGACCGGTTTTTCTTCGAGGCCTTGAGCCTGTACTGGCGAGCGCTGGAAGATCATCTGCTCGATCAGAAGCCACCGGTGATGACCTACAACCGGATGTTTGCCTTGTTCAGCGAACATTCGCCGGAAAACCTGAAGCTGCTGAGCGATGAGCTGCTCAGGCCGATGTCCCACTTGATGATCGATGAATTTCAGGACGTATCACCGCAGATCGTTTCCTGGATCCGCGCGAGCCTGACGGAAATCCGCAGTCGCGGCCCGGCAATGCACGTGGGGCGCGGTGCACAACGTTCGTCCTTGCTCTGTGTCGGCGATGACTGGCAGTCCATTTATGGCTGGCGGGGCAGTTCGCCGACGTACTTCATGGAATTCAATAAGGAATTCCCTTCACCGAGCACGACCAAGGTGATGCTGAGCGACAACTATCGCAGCCATCAGCACATCATCGATGCTGCCGAGCACATCGTTCGTGCAGCGCCGGCGATCGCTGGCAAGAAGGCCAAAGCCAGCGGCGAGCCGAAGGAGTTGCTGCCGGTTAACGTTCTCGATCGCGACGATCAAGGCATGGCCAAGCGCCTGATGGAGCACTACAGAAAAGGCGATTCAATCTTGATGCTTTATCGAAAAATCAGCGATAAGTTATTGATAGAAGAACATATTCAGTCTGTAGTTAATGTGGATTCTAGCTTGCCGTACGAAGCGCGAAGGCTCAAGCAACTGACGTATCACAGCGCCAAGGGACTTCAGGCTGACGCGGTGTTCCTGCTGGGTGATTGTCAGCACCTGACCAGTTCTCCGTACAAGAACCAGGTCTATCGCATGGCCGGTCTGGGCAAGGCTGGCGACAGCGAAGCGTACGACAGCGCACAGAAAGACGAGATCTTGCGACTGGCTTATGTCGGCATCACTCGGGCGGTGAGTCATTGCTATTGGTATGTCGATGGGCAAGATACCCAGGCGGCCAACCTGCCTAAAGCTTCCGATCGGATCGGCAAGGGCAAGGCGTTCTTTGCCGATCACCGACAGGGCAAGACATCGGCGTGAATCTTAAAAGATCGTCGCGCACAAAAAAGCCCACTTAACGTGGGCTTGTTGTTGAGTGTTCAGCCTTCAGGCATAGCTCCTGAAGGCAGCGGGTGGAATGAAAGCCTCAAGCTCGTCTTCCACCGCTTCGATAATTCGTTCTACATCCGCAGCATTCATTACCGTCGCGCAAGGAATGCCGGCGATGGCGATCATGGTCTCGCCACTGGCACGGTCAAATAGACGGGCAATCATGCTGCCCGGCGCATCCATGCTCGCCTCGAAACCCATGGGATGAAAATGCCAGCGCATCAGCTGGCAGGCGTTTGGAAAGGTGACTTTACTGAACCCTTTATTCATATGTAGCCCGCCTTCTTCATCGAGCGCTTCCTTTAGCTCATGTTAGGAGGGAAGAGCCTTCAATGGCTCAACCGGTGACTGCTTTTAAAAGTAGCAGCCAAATGTGAAAACAATGTGGATTTTTCAGGCCGTTTAGCGATTGGTTCAGTTTTTTTTGATGCAGGTCACGGGAGCGGTCAGTGTTCGGCAGTTGGCCACCACTGGTTGGTCATTGAAGCCGAGACGGAATTTCGGCAAGCTCGGCTTTTTCTCGCCGAGTCCTTTATGCACGCCGATGATGATGGTCCGCTGCAAACCCAGGCCACGGGCGACACGGTGATGCGTTATCACTTGCGCTGGAAACACCGGGACCTGGACGGGGTGATGGCGCTCTATCACCCGGAGATTCAGTACAGCGATTTTTTCCAGAACCGTGTGATGGGGCTGTCCGAATTACGTGAGTACGTGCGCAGCAGCATGCCCCGCGACCCTGATGAAGCCCTGGAGCACTCGGACCGTATTCGTCTGGACGGCAACACGGCGTTCATTCAATACCGTATAACCCTTCGCGGCGGTGAAGGCCTGGTGTCATTCCGGGCCAGCGAGGCGATTACCGTCCGTGACGGATTGATCTGGCGGGTCAACGAATACGCCTCGCTGGTGCATGAACAGCCCGTCAGCAAAGCCGCCAGCAGCCAACGCCCGGCGGCCAGTCGACTCGGGCTGTCCGCACGTCAGCTGAGTTTCATGGCTGAAGACTTGCAGCAGTATTTTCAGCGCCAACAACCTTATCTTGATCCCGAACTCGACCTGCAACGGGTCGCGAAGGAGTGCGGGTACAGCCGCAATCAGATTTCCTACCTGCTGAATCAGGTGCTTGGCCAGAGCTTCTATCGATACGTCAACCAGGCACGCCTGCAGCATTTGCTCACGGCACTGGATAACGCCACGCCGCCACTGCGTATCGACGAACTGGCGTTTGCCGCCGGGTTCAATTCGCTGTCGGCGTTTTATAGCTGCTTCCGTCAGCACACCGGCCAGTCGCCCAAGGCCTACGTAAAACAAATTTCTTTGCGTGCACGCGCGCAAGACAGCCTCTAAGCCCACGCACTAGGATCGACGCCATCGAAGTTTGAGTGGCGGAGTCTTGCATGTCGGCGTGGCGCACTATCAGTTTGTGGATGGATCAACTCGACGAGCCGTTACTCGCGCGCCCGGCGCTGGAACAGGATCTGGACGTCGACGTCGCCATCATTGGCGCGGGGTACACCGGGCTCTGGACCGCGTACTACCTCAAGCGCCTGGTGCCCGACCTGAGCATTGCCATCGTTGAAGCGCAAACCGCCGGTTTTGGAGCTTCGGGGCGTAACGGCGGCTGGTTGATGGGCAATGTGCTGGGCGAAGACCGCTTGCTTGCCGACTTGCCGCCCGAACAGCGCCGGGCTTCTCTCGATTTGCTGCACGGCATTCCGGATGAAGTCGGGATTGTCCTTGAACGTGAAGACATCGACTGCGATTACCGCAAAGGCGGGGCGCTGTATTGCGCTGCCCGCTATCCGGAACAGGAAGCCAGCCTTCGGCACTATCTCGACACGCTCTATAGCCAGGGATTGACCGAAAGCGATTACCGCTGGCTCAGCCCCGAGCAGTTGGCGCAACAGATCAGAGTCGCCAAACCTTATGGCGGTATCTATGCACCGCACGTCGCGACCATTCACCCGGCAAAGTTGGTGCGAGGTCTGGCTCGGACGGTGGAGAAAATGGGGGTCGGGATTTACGAGAACAGCCCGGTCACCCAATGGCAATCGGGGGGGCTGCGTACGGCGAAAGCCTCGGTTCGCAGCCGTTGGATCGTGCCGGCCGTCGAAGGTTACTCGGTCACCTTGCCACCGTTGGGACGTTATCAGCTGCCGGTGCAAAGCTTGATCGTAGCCACCGAGCCGCTATCCGCTGGCACGTGGAATGAAATCGGCCTGAGTCGCGGCCAGGCCTTCAGCGAAAACAGTCGCCAGGTCACTTACGGTCAGCGCACGGCTGACAACCGGTTGGTGTTCGGCGCGCGGGGCGGTTATCAGTTCGCTGCCAAATTGCGCCATGACTTCGACTTGACCACCAGCGAAGTGGAACTGCGGCGTTATCTGTTTGGCGAACTCTTCCCGCAGCTCAAGAACGTGCGGATTACCCATGCCTGGGGCGGCAATCTGGGGATGTCCCGGCGTTTCAAGCCGCACATGCTGTGCGATCAGGCCAGTGGCATCGCCTTGTCGGGTGGCTATGGCGGGGAGGGCGTCGGTGCCAGCAATCTGGGTGGCCGGACTCTGGCCGACCTGATTCTGCAGCGCGACACCGAGCTGGTTCGCCAACCGTGGGTCATCCAGGGCGGGCTCGACGCGCTCAGGGCCTGGGAGCCAGAGCCCTGCCGCTGGCTTGGCTACAACGCGATCATCCGCAGCTTCGTCCATGAAGACCAGACCCTGGCCAACCCGGCCACAGCACCCTGGCGTCGCAAACTGGCCACTGGCATTGCCGGCTTCATGGAAGGTTTCATGCAGTAAACGGCGCGCTCTTCATCTTTAGGCTCAATCGACAGGTACTCCCATGAGCATCACGCAATTCAAGAACACCGCAATCCTGAAGCTGGAAGAGTCGAATCCGGTCGCCGTCCCACTGGGCATGCCCGTGGCAGTGGCCTCGACCACCAGCGTTGAACGCGACGATGGCGTCGAAACCGGCGTCTGGGAATGCACGCCCGGCCGCTGGCGGCGTCAGATCGTCGCCCAGGAGTTCTGTCACTTCATCCAGGGGCGCTGCACGTTTACCCCGGATGACGGTGAAACCCTGCACATAGAAGCCGGCGATGCACTGATGTTGCCAGCCAACAGCCTCGGTATCTGGGATATACAGGAAACCGTGCGCAAGACCTACGTTCTGATTTTTTGATCCTCTGATTGCCTGCCAATAACAACAACCCCATCAGGAATCGACTCATGATCCGAAAGACACTGACTCTGGCTCCACTTGCGCTCTTCGCGACCCTCGGCCACGCGGCCGAGACCGTCAAGATCTACAACTGGTCGGAATACATCGCCCCGGACACCACCAAAAACTTCCAGAAAGAAACCGGCATCGCGTTCAGCTACGACGTCTTCGACAGCAATGAAACCCTCGACGGCAAATTGATGACCGGCAAATCCGGCTACGACGTGGTCTTCCCGTCCAACCACTTCACGGCGCGGCAGATTCAGGGCGTGGCGCTGAAGAAACTCGACAAGAGCCAACTGCCGAACTGGAAAAACCTCAACCCGGCGTTGCTCAAGGCCTTGCAAACCAACGATCCGGGCAACGAACACGGCTTCCCGTACCTCTGGGGCAGCACCGGTATCGGTTACAACATCGCCAAGGTCAAGGCCGTGTTGGGCGAAAACGCGCCAGTGGACTCCTGGGACCTGATTTTCAAGCCCGAGAACATGCAAAAGCTGCAGAAGTGCGGCGTGGCCATCCTCGACAACGGCCCCGAACTCTTGCCGGCGGCACTGAACTACCTGGGCCTGCCGCATCACAGCAAGAACCCGGAAGACTACAAAAAGGCTGAAGCGCTGCTGATGAAAGTCCGCCCGTATGTCAGCTATTTCCACTCGTCCAAGTACACCAGCGACCTGGCCAATGGCGACATCTGCGTGGCCGTCGGCTTCTCTGGTGACATTCTGCAAGCCGAAAACCGCGCGAAAGAAGCCAAGAATGGTGTCGATATCGGCTATTCGATTCCCAAGGAAGGCGCCGCAATCTGGTTCGACATGGTCGCCATGCCGGTAGACGCCCCGGACGAAAAGGCCGGCTACGCCTTCATGAACTACCTGCTGCGCCCGGACGTGATGGCCAGCATCAGCAACTACGTGCACTACGCCAACGGTAACGAACAGGCCGACAGCCTGATCGACCCGGCGATCAAGAATGACACCAAGGTCTACCCGAGCCCGGACATGATGGGGAAATTGTTTGCGCTGGAGGCGATGCCGCTGAACGTCGACCGGGTTCGTACGCGGGTCTGGAACAAGATTCGTACCGGGAGTTGATGTTTCATATTTTGTAGTCATTGGCTGCCCGTCGGGTTGACTGACACGCTGTAGATTCCAGGCCTCCTTCAATGGTTAGGAGGCAATGGAATGCCTGTTTATGAAAATGCGGGTCAGCTACGCGTTGGTCGCTTCTCTGAGTCTGGACGTATTTATCTGCTAACGGCTGTCGTTGACCAACGGCAGCCGTTTTTTGTTGATTGGCGACTGGGCAGGTTGGTCGTTCAAGAGTTACGTCAGGCGCAGGAGGAGGGTTGGGCGGATTTTTTGACGTGGGTTGTGATGCCGGATCACATGCACTGCCTGGTCCAGCTGCATGACAAGACACTGGCGGAGCTGATGTGCCGAATCAAGTCCCGGAGTAGCTTGGCGGTCAATCAGGCGCTAGGGCGGCGAGGTCGGTTGTGGCAGAAGGGTTACCACGATCGTGCGGTTCGGCGAGAGGAAGATGTGAAGGAGCTTGCCCGGTACGTCGTGGCTAATCCGATTCGTGCGGGACTGGTGACTCGGGTTCATGACTACCCACTTTGGGATGCGTGTTGGTTGTGAGTATCTGACGACTGCTGCGCAGCCGAACGCAGCCTTCGGCAGCTGCTACAAGAATTGCGGTGTACGCGAAACCTGTAGCAGCTGGCGAAGCCTGCGTTCGGCTGCGAAGCAGTCGCCAAAATCTAAAACTAAACAAATCTCCAACTGATATCAATACGCTGGCACTCATATTAATAACTCACCTCAAAGTGAGACCCCATCGACAAAAAGCAACTTACCTATATTTAATAATTAAATAACAAATCGTCAGACAATTTGCGCAAACCGCCATCTAACAAACAATATTTCGACAGCGCAGGCATTGTTTCCGGGTACTTGCAGGAACAACTCAATTTGACGTCAAAAAAAATGTAGACGGTTGATTTCGAATTGTGTCAGTTTTCTTTCGCCTTCATTGGGCGAGTGATAGGACGATCTCGCCAGAGATTGTCGCTGTCAGACAAAAACTGTTCCATAGCTAAACAAGGAAGTGTGTTTATGTCGAAAGTAAAAAACAACGCTATTGATTCCGCCGAACAGGCGTTCCAGCCACTGCAAGCATTGGCTGCTTCCAGTTCTGCGTTCAACCAGATCAATAGCTTCAGCCATCAGTATGATCGGGGCGGTAACCTTACGGTCAATGGCAAACCCTCCTTCTCCGTCGACCAGGCAGCGACCCAATTGCTGCGCGATGGCGCGGCCTACCAGGACAAGGACGGCAGCGGCAAAATCGAACTCACCTACACGTTCCTGACCTCGGCGTCGTCGAGCACCATGAACAAGCACGGGATTACCGGGTTCAGCCAGTTCAGCGCTCAGCAGAAAGGCCAGGCCGTGCTGGCCATGCAATCCTGGGCCGATGTGGCCAATGTCACGTTCACCGACAAGGCCACGGGCGGCGACGCTCATATGACCTTCGGCAACTACAGCGGTGGCCAGGATGGCGCAGCGGCATTCGCTTATCTGCCGGGCACCGGCGCTGGTTATGACGGTACTTCGTGGTATCTGACGGGCAGTGGCTATAACGTCAACAAGACACCGGACCTGAACAACTACGGCCGTCAGACCCTGACCCACGAAATCGGTCACTCCCTGGGCCTGGCCCACCCTGGCGACTACAACGCCGGCGAGGGCGCTCCGACCTACAACGACGCTTCCTACGGGCAAGACACCCGCGGTTACAGCGTCATGAGCTACTG
Organism: Pseudomonas lyxosi; assembly: GCF_047758685.1. Lineage (NCBI taxonomy): Bacteria > Pseudomonadati > Pseudomonadota > Gammaproteobacteria > Pseudomonadales > Pseudomonadaceae > Pseudomonas > Pseudomonas lyxosi. The sequence goes on along the minus strand of NZ_CP180481.1, from coordinate 4,892,669 downwards.
GAGTGAAAGCAATACCAGCCAGAACTTCAGCAAGGGCGGCGTCGAAGCCTATTCGTCCGGTCCGCTGATGGACGATATCGCGGCCATCCAAAAGCTCTACGGCGCCAACACCACCACCCGTACCGGTGACACCACCTATGGCTTCAACTCCAACGCCGGGCGCGACTTCCTGAGCGCGTCTTCGTCGTCGGACAAGGTTGTGTTTTCGGTATGGGATGCGGGCGGCAAGGACACTCTGGACTTCTCCGGTTTTACCCAAAACCAGAAGATCAACCTCAATGAGGCCTCGTTCTCCGACGTTGGCGGCCTGGTGGGTAACGTGTCCATCGCCAAGGGCGTCACCATCGAGAACGCTATCGGCGGTTCGGGCAGCGACCTGCTGATCGGCAACAGCGTGTCCAACGAACTGAAGGGCGGTGCCGGCAATGACATCCTCTTCGGCGCGGGCGGCGCGGACAAACTGTGGGGTGGCGCCGGTTCGGATACCTTCGTGTTTGCGGCCAGCAGCGATTCCAAACCCGGTGCTGTCGACCAGATCCTCGATTTTGTCAGCGGCCTGGACAAGATCGACCTGACCGGCATCACCAACGGCGCGGGCCTGCATTTTGTGAACTCGTTCACTGGTGTGGCAGGCGATGCGGTGTTGACCTCTTCGGGCGGCAACAGCCTGTTGTCGGTGGACTTCTCCGGGCATGGCGTGGCTGATTTCCTGGTCAGCACCGTGGGCCAGGCGGCTTACTCCGACATCGCTGCGTAATGTGAGGTGAAAAGGAGGGCGGCGCAGACGCGCTGCTCTCTGCACCTTGATCGGAGTAAAGCGCCTTATGATCCATAACGGCTTCACCTACAGAACAACCGCGTGGCTATTGGCGACGTTCATGATGTTTTTTGGAGATTTGTCCATGGCGAGCAGCCTGAAATTAGCAGACCCCTCGGAACTGGCTGGCAAATGGCAGGCGACCCTGATCGCTAAAGATGACTCGCCAGAGTCCCAGGCGTTGCAGGACAAACCGTCCAACGTCTGCGTCATCGACTTTCAACCGAAACAGACGCTGGGTGAGGGCGCCGATTGTCTCAGCGCCTGGCTGGACGGCGAATCTGCGATTGGCTGGTTCCCTGAGCCGGATGGCCTGGCGATCACCGGCAAAGAAGGTTCGAAGATTCTATTTCTCAGCCGCCAACGCAACGGATCGTATAAAGCCACATTGAAGTCCGATCTGGTCATAACACTTGTGCGCCAGGTGCAATAACACGATTCGAATATAACGCTCGTCATTGCCGACATAAGCACAACACAACTAGTGGAAGCGCTGTCGCCCACGAAAAGTTGTTATTAGTTTGTAAGCGCTACCGCAAAGCCTATATCCGCCCCTGCGCGGACAGTTAATGGAAACTTCGCCAGATAGGGCGAGGAATAACACCTCAGGAATAACCCATGAAGATGGCAAAGAGCCCGGCCACCGCACCATTATTCAAAGCGCTGGGCGACTACAAGAGCATCCTGATCAGCGTCGGTTGTTTTACCGCGTTAATTAACGTGCTGATGCTGGTCCCGTCGATTTATATGCTCCAGGTCTATGACCGCGTATTGTCGTCGCAAAACGAAACCACCCTGGCGATGCTGTCGTTGATGGTGGTCGGGTTCTTTGCCTTCATCGGTCTGCTTGAGATCGTGCGTAGCTTCATCGTTATCCGCATCGGCAGCCAACTGGAGCGCCGCTTCAACCTGCGGGTTTATCAGGCCGCATTCGAGCGCAACCTGTTTCGGGGCGAGGGCAATGCCGGGCAAGCCTTGGGGGACCTGACGCAAATTCGCCAATTCGTCACCGGTCCTGCGCTGTTTGCCTTCTTCGATGCGCCGTGGTTTCCGGTCTATCTCTTCGTGATCTACCTGTTCAATGTCTGGCTCGGCGTGTTTGCGACGGTGGGCACGGTGCTGTTGATCGGCCTTGCTTGCCTCAACGAGACAATGACCAAAAAGCCCTTGGGCGAAGCCGCAGGGTTTTCCCAGAAATCCAGCCAACTGGCCACCAGTCACCTGCACAACGCCGAAACCATTCAGGCCATGGGCATGCTCGGGGCATTGCGTACCCGTTGGTTCCAGGTCCACTCACGTTTCCTCGGCTTGCAGAACCAGGCCAGCGACACCGGTGCCGTCATCAGCTCTCTGAGCAAAACCCTGCGCCTGTGCCTGCAATCGCTGGTGCTGGGCCTTGGTGCCTTGCTGGTGATCAAGGGTGATATGACGGCCGGGATGATGATCGCCGGCTCCATTCTGATGGGCCGCGTCCTGAGCCCCATCGATCAATTGATCGCCGTATGGAAGCAGTGGAGCGGCGCCAAGCTCGCTTACCGTCGTCTTGATTCGTTGCTGCAAGCCTTTCCACCGAGTGACGAGGCCATGGCGCTTCCGGCGCCGAAAGGTCAGATCGCGTTCGAGCAGGTCAGCGCCGCGCCGCCGGGACAACGGGCAGCCACGCTGCATTTGGTCAATTTCAGCCTCGGCGCGGGGGAAGTGCTGGGCGTGCTTGGTGCGTCCGGTTCCGGCAAGTCGACATTGGCCCGAGTGCTTGTTGGCGTCTGGCCGACGCTGGGCGGTACGGTGCGGCTCGACGGCGCGGACATTCATCGCTGGAACCGCGACGATCTCGGTCCCTACATCGGTTATCTGCCACAGGACATCGAGCTGTTCAGCGGCAGCATCGCCGAAAACATCGCCCGGTTCAGCGAGGCGGACCCACAAAAAGTCGTTGAAGCCGCGCAGCAGGCCGGCGTTCACGAACTGATCCTGCGCATGCCGCAAGGCTACGACACCGTGCTCGGCGAGGACGGCAGCGGCTTGTCCGGGGGCCAGAAGCAGCGCGTGGCACTGGCCCGCGCCCTGTACGGCAACCCGCGTCTGGTGGTGCTGGATGAACCCAATTCCAACCTCGACACCGTGGGCGAAGCCGCATTGGCCAGCGCCATTGCGCAAATGAAAGCCCAAGGCACCAGCGTGATTCTGGTGACCCATCGCTCCTCGGCACTGGCCCAGGCCGACAAGTTGCTGGTGCTCAACGAAGGGCGCCTGCAAGTCTTCGGTGCAAGCCAGGACGTGCTCAAGGCACTCGCAGCCAATCAGGAGCAGCAGCGGGAGAAAACCGTGCAAGCACCGGGCGGGCTCAGCATGAGCCGGCAGTATCAGCCCTCGACAAGGAATTCGGGCGTATGAGCAACCTCAGCGAAGCCACCATGGAACACGACTACATCGCCGAACGCCCTGAGCGCGACGCGCGTTTCTTCGCCCGGATGGGCTGGATTCTGGCGATCGTCGGCGCCGGCAGTTTCTTCATCTGGGCCAGCCTCGCGCCTCTCGACCAAGGCATTCCCGTGCAAGGCACGGTCGTGGTGTCGGGCAAGCGCAAAGCCGTGCAATCGATGAGCAGTGGCGTGGTCAGCCAGATTCTGGTGCGCGAGGGCCAAGTGGTGAAGCAGGGCCAGACATTGTTCCAGCTCGACCAGACGCAAGTCGCCGCTGACGTGCAATCGCTGCAAGCGCAATACCGCATGGCCTGGGCCAGTCTGGCGCGGTGGCAGAGTGAACGGGACAACCTCAAGCAAGTGAGTTTCCCCGCTGAACTGAGCAACAATCCTGACCCGCGTCTGGCCTTGGTGCTGGAAGGTCAACGGCAGTTGTTCAGCAGCCGCCGAGAAGCGTTTTCCCGCGAACAGGCTGCCTTGCGCGCCAGCATCGAAGGCGCCAGCGCGCAACTGGCGGGCATGCGCCGCGCCCGCACGGACTTGACTGCCCAGGCCAGCTCTCTGCAACAACAGCTGAGCAACCTGCAGCCCCTGGCGGATAACGGCTACATCCCGCGCAATCGGTTAATGGAGTACCAGCGTCAGCTGTCGCAGGTTCAGCAACAATTGGCAGAAAACACCGGCGACAGCGGCCGTGTGGAGCAGGGCATCCTCGAATCGCGGCTGAAACTGCAACAGCACATTGAGGAATACCAGAAAGAGGTCCGCACCCAACTGGCCGATGCGCAATTGAAAAGCGTGACGCTGGAAGAGCAACTGACCTCCGCCGGGTTCGATCTGCAACACAGCGAGATCATCGCCACGGCCGATGGCATTGCGGTCAACCTCGGAGTTCACACCGTGGGCGCGGTGGTGCGTCAGGGCGAAACCCTGCTGGAGATCGTGCCTCAGGGGACGAGTCTGGAGGTGGAAGGGCACCTGCCGGTCAACCTGGTCGACAAGGTCGGCACGCACTTGCCGGTGGACATTCTGTTCACGGCGTTCAACCAGAGCCGCACGCCGCGCGTGCCCGGCGAAGTCAGCCTGATCTCCGCCGACCAGATGATCGACGAGAAAACCGGTGCGCCGTATTACGTGCTGCGCAGCAGCGTCAGCGATCAGGCCATGGAAAAACTCAACGGCCTGGTGATCAAGCCTGGCATGCCGGCGGAAATGTTCGTGCGCACTGGTGAACGTTCACTCCTCAACTATTTGTTCAAACCGCTGCTCGACCGGGCAGGTTCCGCGTTGACTGAGGAATAAGGATGTTCCGCTGTATGAATAAGCTTTCCATGCTCGCAGCGACCCTGGCGTTGCTGACCTGCAACAGTGTGCTGGCGATGGGGCCGTTCGACATCTACGAACAAGCATTGCGCAATGATCCGGTGTTTCTCGGCGCCATCAAGGAACGCGATGCCGGCCTTGAAAACCGCGTCATTGGCCGCGCCGGGCTGTTGCCCAGGATCGGTTACAACTACAACAAGGGGCGCAACTCCTCCAAGGCCACCGCGCTCAATGAGCGCGGGCAGAACCGCACCGATGACCGCAACTACAGCAGTTACGGCTCGACCCTGACCCTGCAACAACCGCTGCTCGACTACGAGGCTTACGCGTCGTACCGCAAAGGCGTGGCGCAATCGCTGTTTGCCGACGAAGCCTTTCGCGGCAAGAGCCAGGAATTGCTGGTTCGGGTGCTGGAGAATTACACCCAGGCGCTGTTCGCTCAGGATCAGATCGACATCGCGCAGGCCAAGAAAAAGGCTTTCGAGCAACAGTTCCAGCAGAACGAGCACATGTTCCGACAGGGCGAGGGCACGCGCACCGACATCCTTGAGGCCGAGTCCCGCTATGAACTGGCCACGGCCGAGGAAATCGAAGCCCGTGATGAGCAGGACGCGTCGTTACGAGAGCTGGGCGCGCTGATTGGCGTGCCGGCGATCAACATCGGGGATTTGGCGCCGCTGGATCAGCGTTTCCAGACGTTCACCCTGCAGCCGGCCAATTACGACACCTGGCACGAGATGGCCGTGGCCAACAACCCGAACCTGGCTTCGCAGCGCCATGCCGTGGAAGTCGCGCGTTATGAAGTCGAACGCAACCGCGCCGGACACCTGCCCAAAGTCAGTGCCTACGCCTCGGTGCGCCAGAACGAGTCGGAAAGCGGCAACACCTACAACCAGCGTTACGACACCAACACCATCGGCATCGAAGTCAACGTGCCGCTGTATGCGGGCGGCGGGGTTTCCGCATCGACCCGTCAGGCCAGCCGCACCATGGAGCAGGCCGAGTACGAGCTGGACGGCAAGACCCGGGAGACGTTGATTGAACTGCGTCGGCAGTTCAGCGCCTGCCTGTCCGGTGTGAACAAGCTGCGCGCTTATCAGAAGGCCCTGACATCTGCCGAAGCGCTGGTGGTTTCGACCAAGCAAAGCATCCTTGGCGGTGAGCGCGTCAACCTCGATGCATTGAATGCAGAACAACAACTATTTACCACCCGCCGGGATTTGGCACAGGCACGTTACGACTACTTGATGGCCTGGACCAAGTTGCATTACTACGCCGGGACGTTGAATGAGCAGGATCTGGCCAAGGTTGACGAGGCGTTCGGCCAGGGCCCAAGAACTCAATGATTTGAATCTGTAGCAGCTGGCGAAGCCTGCGTTCGACTGCGAAGCGGTCGTAAAGCCTGACAACGTGGTTTGTCAGATAGACCGAATGGCGACTGCTACGCAGTCGAACGCAGGCTTCGCCAGCTGCTACAGGGAGATGCGTTGCCGCCCGTTATGGGCAACCAGAATTCTAAAAACGCCAAAAAAGCGAGAAGTGAACATGGATGTACAGATCAAGCCGATGTCAGTCGGCACGCTATTACTCCTGGTGTCAGCAATGCCCGGCTCGGTGCAAGCCGCTTACCTGGAAACCGGCGTGCCCGGCGATGCCGCCAGTTGGCGCTCGGCGGAGTTCCAGCGCGACTGGGGACTTGCCCGCATGCAAGCCGATCAAGCCTATGCCGCCGGCATCACTGGCAAAGGCGTGAAAATCGGCGAGCTCGATTCAGGCTTCGATGCTGCCCATCCCGAATTCGCCACCGACCGTTACCACGCGGTGACAGCCAGCGGCAGTTACGTTGACGGCTCCCGGTTCAATGTCGACGGCACACTCAACGCCAACAACGATTCCCACGGCACGCACGTCGCCGGCACTATCGGCGCTTCCCGCGACGGCACCGGCATGCACGGCGTGGCCTACAACGCGCAGGTCTACGTCGGCAACACCAACAAGAACGACAGCTTCCTGTTCGGCCCCAACCCTGATCCACGCTACTTCAAAGCGGTCTATAACGCGTTGGCGGATGCCGGTGTGCGAGCGATCAACAACAGCTGGGGCAGCCAACCGCCGGATGTCAGCTATCGGACCCTCGACGATCTGCATGCGGCCTACGCCCAGCACTGGAACAAAGGCACCTGGCTCGATGAGGCCGCAGACGTTTCCCGACGCGGCGTGATCAACGTGTTCAGCGCCGGTAACAGCGGTTACCCCAATGCCAGCGTGCGTTCAGCCTTGCCCTATTTTGAGCCGGACCTGGAAGGCCACTGGCTGGCGGTGTCGGGGCTGGATCAAGGCAACCAGCAGAAATACAACCAGTGCGGGATCGCCAAGTATTGGTGCATCACCACGCCCGGCGCGAAGATCGACAGCACCATTCCCGGCGCTGGCTATGCGATCAAGTCCGGCACCTCAATGTCCGCGCCGCATGCCACCGGAGCCCTGGCGCTGGTGATGGAGCGCTATCCGTACATGAACAACCAGCAGGCGCTGGAAACCCTGCTGACCACCGCCACCCAACTCGACGGTTCGATCACCGAGGCGCCAAATACCCGCGTCGGCTGGGGTGTCGCCAACCTCGAACGGGCGATGCACGGGCCGGGGCAATTGCTCGGACGTTTCGATGCCAATCTGGGGGCAGGGCAGAGCGATGTCTGGAGCAACAACATCACCGACAAGGCGCTGATTCAGCGTCAGAGTGAAGACGCGACGGAACACAGCGCCTGGCAACAGACACTGAAGACCAAAGGTTGGGAAAACGGTGTACCGGTCGGTGCCAGCCAGCAGGATCAGACCGACTATGCGGTGGGCATGGCACGGGATCTCGCAGCCTCCACTCGGGTCTACGAAGGCAGCTTGATCAAGTCCGGTGCCGGGCGACTGATGCTGACCGGCAACAGCACTTATCGCGGGCCGACTACGGTGAATGGCGGTCTGCTGTCGGTCAACGGTTCGCTTGCATCACAAGTGACCGTCAATGACGGCGGCACGCTGGGCGGATCGGGGCGCGTCGGCGCATTGACCGCCAACCGTGGCGCTACGGTTGCGCCCGGCAATTCCATTGGCACCTTGCAGGTCAGCGGCGACGTCACGTTTGCGCCGGGCTCGACTTACGCGGTGGAGCTATCGCCAACCGATAGCGACCGGATCATCGCGGGCGGCACGGCCACGGTCAGCGGCGCGACCGTCAGCCTGTCCCTGGAAAACAGCCCGACCTTGCTCAGCACTCAACAAGTGCAAAGCCTGCTTGGTCATCAGTACAACATCCTGCAAGCGGCCGGCGGCATTCAAGGTCAGTTCGGGGCGGTGCTGCCCAACTACCTGTTCATCGGCGCCAGCCTCGATTACGCCGCTACTGGCATTCAACTGAGTGTCGAGCGCAACGACACAACCTTCGCCAGCGTCGGCCAAACGCCGAACCAGCGCTCCGTAGCCTTCGCCGTTGAAGGGCTAGGGGCGGGCAATCCGGTTTACGAAAGCCTGCTGCTGTCACCCACCGCGACATCCGCCCAACAGGCGTTTCAGCAGTTGTCGGGGGAAATCTATCCGGCGCTGGGCTCGGTACTGATCAACGACAGCCGCTACCTGCGTGATGCTGTCGGCGAGCGACTGATTGACGCCCAAGGCACTCAAAGCAATGGCTGGATCAAGGCGCTGGGCGCTTGGGGCAAAACTGATGAGCGCCATGACACTGCCGGTTACACCACGTCGATTGGCGGCTTGCTCGCCGGTGTCGACGGTGCGCTCGATGAGCAAACCCGGATCGGCCTGGTCACCGGTTATAGCGACAGTTCGGTGAGCATGGGCTCCGGCACTCACTCATCGGCCAAGGTCGACAGCTATCACCTGGGTGCTTATGCCGGCCGCGAGTCAGGTGCCTGGCGTCTGAGTGCCGGCGGTGCCTACAGCTGGCATCGCGCCGACGTCAAACGTGACCTGCAATACGGCGACGTCAGCGCCAAACAGAAAGCCAAGGTCGATGCCGGAACCACCCAAGTATTTGGTGAAGCGGCATATCGCCTGAACCTGCAACCGCTGGCGCTCGAACCTTTCGCGAACCTGGCTTACGTGCACCTCGACACAGAAGGTTTCACCGAGAAAGGTGACGCCGCCGCACTGAAAAGCAGTGGCGACACGCGTGACGCGGTGCTCAGCACGTTGGGCGTGCGCGCGTTGAAAACCGTGAACCTGTCCGGCCAGCAGAAACTGGACCTGAGCGGCAGCCTCGGCTGGCAGCACAACCTGAGCAATACCGACTCCGAAGAACACCTGGCGTTTGCCGGTGGTAGCACAGCGTTTTCCGTGGAGAGTTCGCCAATGGTGCGTGATGCGGCCCTGGTGGGCGCCCATGCCAGCCTGGCCCTGAGCCGGGACATCCGCTTGAACCTCGATTACACCGGTCAACTGGCTAGCCGCGAGAAGAGCCACGGCGTAGGGCTCAGCCTCAATTGGCAGTTTTAACCCGAACCCTGTAGCAGCTGCCGAAGGCTGCGTCCGGCTGCGTAGCAGTCGCAAAATCAGGCACTGCGGTCCGTCAGATACACCGTGCATGCAGGGTTTACGACTGCTGCGCAGCCGAACGCAGGCTGCGCCAGCTGCTACAGAATGTGTGTGAATTTGAAGGGTGCTTTTTTCAAGGCACAGGGATTTTGGCAACACAACTAAGGACGGTAACTGGATGAATAACAAGCACAACAACCTTGCCTTGCTTTGCGCATTGGCCACCCTCGGTACCGCGCAAGCGGCGCCTTACGTGGAAAACGGTAGAGCAGGCGATCCCAACAGTTGGCGCAGCACTGAATTCAATGCCGATTGGGGGCTGGGAGCGGTCAACGCACAAGAGGCCTACGCCGCCGGTTACACCGGTAAAGGCGTGAAGCTGGGGATCTTCGACCAACCGGTCTACGCCGCGCATCCGGAATTCTCCGGCCCGAACAAAGTGATCACCCTGGTCACCAGCGGTATCCGCGAATACACCGACCCGTACATCCCGGTCAAAGCGGGAGACGCCTTTCGCTACGACGGTTCGCCCTCGATCGGTTCCGACGGCAAGCTGGGTGCCCACGGCACGCACGTTGGCGGGATCGCTGCCGGCAGTCGCGATGGCGGTCCGATGCATGGGGTGGCGTTTGGCTCGCAGATCATCAGTGCGGACAACGGCGATCCGGGCCCGGAGGACGGTATCATTCGCGGCAACGACGGCGCGGTCTACAAGGCCGGTTGGGATGCCTTGATCGCCAGCGGCGCGCGGATCATCAACAACAGCTGGGGCATCGGCATCACCGATCGCTTCGACCTCGGCGGACGCAATCCCGCCTACCCGCATTTCACCGTGCAGGACGCGCAATTGCAGTTCAACGAGATCCGTCCGTTGCTCGGGACCAAACCGGGCGGAGCCTACGACGGCGCCATCGCGGCGGCCCGCAGCGGTATCGTGACGATCTTCGCGGCCGGCAACGACTACAACCTCAACAACCCGGACGCCATCGCAGGCCTGGGCTATTTCGTCCCGGACATCGCGCCGAACTGGGTCACAGTGGCGGCCTTGCAACAGAACCCGGACCTCAACAGCCCGGACCTCTACAACATCAGCACCTTCTCATCGCGTTGCGGCTACACCGCCAGCTTTTGCGTGTCCGCACCGGGCAGCAAGATCTACAGCTCGATCATCAGTGGTACCAACGCCGACAACCTGACCACCGGCTACAAGAATTACAACGGCACCTCGATGGCGGCGCCGCATGTCGCCGGCTCCATGGCCGTGCTGATGGAGCGCTTCCCGTACATGACCGGCGCCCAGGTCGCCAGCGTGTTGCGCACCACAGCCACCGACCTCGGTGCACCAGGTGTCGATTCGCTGTACGGCTGGGGCATGATCAACCTGCGCAAAGGCATCGATGGCCCGGCGATGTTTGTCACCGAGCAAGACATTCCCGAGGAGTTCCGCATCCAGGGTGCCTACGGTTCGAGCCAGTTTGTCGCGGATTTGCCAGGCATCGGCGCGATCATCGACGCGGGCAAACCGACCGAACGCGTGTGCAATGACGTGCACTGCGGCCTCGACACGTGGCGCAATGACATTTCCGGTCATGGTGGCCTGACCAAGCAGGGCATCGGCACGCTGGTGCTGACCGGCGCCAACACTTACGCCGGCCCGACCCTGGTCAATCAGGGCCGCCTGGCAATCAACGGCTCGCTGCTTTCGGCGGTCACCGTCAACGACAGCGGGATTCTCGGTGGTAATGGCCACATCGGCGCATTGACCGCGAAAAGCGGCGGCACCGTGGCGCCTGGCAATTCCATCGGCACCTTGCAGGTGGCGGGCGACGTCATCTTCGAACCTGGCTCGACCTACGCCGTGGAGTTGTCGCCGACCAGCAGCGATCAGATCGTGGCGGGCGGCAAAGCCCTGATCGACGGCGCTACCGTCAGCCTGTCCCTGGAAAATAGCCCGACCTTGCTGACCACCAGCGAAGTGAAATCCCTGCTCGGCAACCAATACAACATTCTGCAAGCGGCCGGCGGGATCGAAGGGCGTTTCGGCGCCGTGCTACCGGATTATCTGTTCATCGGAGGCACGCTCGGCTACTCGGCCAATGGCATCCAACTGGCGGTAGAGCGCAACGCAGCGTCCTTCGCCAGCGTCGGCCAAACCCCGAATCAACGCGCCGTCGCCGCCGCCGCCGAGCAACTGGGCGCGGGCAATCCGCTCTATGAAACCTTGCTGTTGTCACCGACTACGGCCGTTGCTCAGCAAGCCTTCCAACAACTGTCCGGCGAGATTCACCCGGCGATCGGCACGCTATTGATCAACGACAGCCGTTACCTGCGCGATGCCGTCGGCGAACGCCTGCGCGAGCGTGATCTGTTTGACGCCGCGGCACCGACCGATGACCGCAGCAACGCCTGGGTCAAAGTTCTCGGCGCCTGGGGCAAGAGCGATGGCGGGCATGACAACGCCAGTTCCAACAGCTCCATCGGCGGCTTGCTGGCCGGTGTCGACGGTCTGATCGCTGAAGATACGCGGTTGGGCTTCGTGACCGGTTACAGCGACAGTTCGTTGAGCATGGGCGATGGCACGCATTCGTCAGCCTCCGTCGACAGCTACCACCTGGGCGCCTATCTGGGCCATGAAATCGATGCGCTGCGTCTGAGCGTCGGTGGTGCTTACAGCTGGCATCGCATCGACGTGAAACGTGATCTGCAATTGGGCGACGTCAGCGGCAAACAGAAATCCAAACGCGATGCGACAACCGCACAACTGTTTACCGAAGCGGCGTATCGCCTGGACCTGCAACCGCTGGCGCTGGAACCGTTCGCCAACCTGGCTTACGTGCACCTGAACAGCGACAGCTTCACCGAGAAAGGTGATGCCGCAGCGCTCAAGGGCGGCGAAGACAACCGCGACGCCGTGCTCTCGACCCTTGGTCTGCGGGCGAGCAAAGCGATTGCCCTGTCGGACAAGCAGCTGGAACTGTCCGGCACGCTGGGCTGGCAGCACAACCTGAGCAACACCCGTTCCGAAGATCATCTGGCCTTCGCCAACGGCAACACCGCGTTCAGCGTGCAGAGCGTTTCCCTGGACCGTAACGCTGCCGTCATCGGTGCGCGGGCGGGTTTGGCAGTGGCGCAGGATGTTCGTTTGAGCCTGGATTACAACGGACTGCTCGGCTCCAACGAGAAAGACCACGGTGTGGGTCTGACGCTCGACTGGCAGTTCTGATTTGACGCAAAGGAAGCAAACCTATGGGACTGTTTGATTACAAAAATGCTGACGGCAAGGCGTTGTACAGCGATGCCATCGCGCTGACGCTGTATGCGTACACACCAACCGGTCAGCCGCTGCCGGCGACCGGTTGGGCGCCAATTGGCGCCACGCAGCTGGGTTATCAAGGCAAGGTCGGCGCACAAGGCACCTTCTATGGCGAGAAGGATGGCTTCACCAGCGCCGAAGCCGAAGTGCTCGGCAAGTACGACGCGGCGGGCAAGCTGATCGGTATCGGCATTGCTTTCCGTGGCACCGGCGGCCTGGGTTACAGCGACACTTTCGGCGACATGAAAAACAATCTGCTGGCCGCTGTCGGCCCGGTGGATTACGCGACGAACTACGCGAAAAACGCCTTCGACAATTTGCTCAAAGACGTCGCCGCGTTTGCGATCGGTCATGGCCTGAGCGCCAGGGACGTGCTGGTCAGCGGACATAGCCTCGGCGGGCTGGGCGTCAACAGCCTCGCCGAACTGAGCGGCAACAACTGGGGCGGTTTCTTCAAGGAAGCCAACTACGTTGCCTTCGCCTCGCCGACCCAAAGCGCTACCGGCAACAACGTGCTGAACATCGGTTACGAGAACGATCCGGTGTTTCGGGTACTCGACGGCACCACGTTCAGCAGCGGTTCCCTGGGCAAACACGACGGGCATCAGGACTCGGCGACCAACAACATCGTCAACTTCAATGACCAGTACGCGTCCACCGCGCAGAACCTGGCGCCGTTCAGCATCCTCAACCCGCTGAACTGGTCGGCTCACGGCTCGCTGGGGTATGCCGACGGGTTGAACCGGGTGATCGACTCGCGCTTCTACGACCTCACCGACAAGGACTCGACGCTGATCGTGTCCAACCTGGCGGAAGCGTCCCGGGGCAAGACCTGGGTCGAGGACCTCGGTCGCAGCGGCGAACCGCACACCGGCAGCACATTCATCATCGGCACCGACAGCAACGACCTGCTCAAGGGCGGTGCCGGCAATGACTTCATCGAAGGCCGCGATGGCAACGACCGGTTCCGCGATGACGGTGGTTACAACATCCTTCTGGGCGGCAAGGGCAGCAACACCTTCGAATTGCAGAAGCCGTTGCAGAACTTCAGCGTTGCCAACGACGGTGACGGCACGCTGTACGTGCGTGATGCCTATGGCGGCATCAGCATGACCCGCGACATCGGCGCGCTGGTCAGTCAGGAGTCGGGCTCATGGTGGGGGAGCAAGGAGGTGACTTACAGCGTCACCGCCAACGGTTTGCTCAACGGCAGCGAACTGACCCACTACAACCACTCGCTCAACGGTGACGCCTACGGCAACACACTGGCGGCCACTGTCGACGGCGACTGGTTGTTCGGCAATGCCGGCGACGACCTGCTGCGCAGCGACAAAAGCCACGTGACCTTCGTCGGTGGCGCGGGTAATGACGTCATGCAGGCCTCGGGTGGCAACAACACGTTCCTGTTCAGCGGCGCCTTTGGTTTCGACGCGATCAATGGCTACCAGAGCAACGACAAACTGCTGTTCATGGGCGTTCAGGGCGCGGGGCAGGGTTATGACTACACGCAACACGCTTCGCAGTCGGGCCATGACACGGTGCTGAAGATTGGCGACTTTGCCGTGACCCTGGTAGGAGTGGGACTGGATAACCTGTCGGCTTCAGGCATTACGTTTGCCTAAGGCTGCATGCACTAAATGCTCCGGGGCGCCTCGTGATAGGGCGTCCTGGTTGTGAGCTATCTCTGACAATTCCAACAAAGAGAGAGGCAATACCAATGGGTGTGTACGACTACAAAAACTTCGGTACAGCCGATTCCAAAGCGTTATTTACCGACGCGATGGCGATCACGCTGTATTCCTATCACAACCTCGATAACGGCTTTGCCACCGGCTATCAGCACAACGGCTTCGGCCTTGGCTTGCCGGCGACACTGGTGACCGCGCTGATCGGCGGCACCGACTCCCAAGGCGTCATTCCCGGAATCCCATGGAACCCCGATTCGGAAAAAGCCGCGCTGGACGCGGTGCAGAAAGCCGGCTGGACACCCATCACCGCCACGCAACTGGGCTATGACGGCAAGGTCGATGCACGCGGAACGTTCTTCGGCGAAAAAGCCGGGTACACCAGCGCTCAGGTGGAAATTCTCGGCAAGTACGACGCGCAGGGTCATCTCAGCGAAATCGGTATCGCCTTTCGCGGCACCAGCGGCCCACGAGAAAGCCAGATCAGCGACTCCATCGGCGATGTGATCAATGATCTGCTGGCGGCGTTGGGGCCCAAGGATTACGCCAAGAACTACGTCGGCGAAGCCTTCGGCAATCTGCTCAGCGATGTGGCGGCCTTTGCCCGGGCCAACGGCCTGTCGGGCAAGGACGTGCTGGTCAGCGGTCACAGCCTCGGCGGGTTGGCGGTCAACAGCCTGGCAGATTTGAGCAGCGACAAGTGGGCCGGGTTCTACCAGGATTCCAACTACATCGCCTACGCCTCGCCGACCCAAAGCAGCACCGACAAAGTGCTGAACGTCGGTTACGAGAACGACCCGGTGTACCGCGCCCTCGACGGTTCATCGTTCAACCTGTCGTCGGTGGGCGTGCACGATGCCGCCAAGGCTTCGGCGACCGATAACATCGTCAGCTTCAACGACCACTACGCCTCGACCGCGTGGAATGTGCTGCCGTTTTCCATCCTTAACATTCCGACCTGGATCTCGCACTTGCCCACCGCCTACGGCGACGGCATGAACCGGGTAATCGAGTCGAAGTTCTACGACCTCACCAGTAAAGACTCGACGATCATCGTCGCCAATCTCTCGGACCCGGCTCGCGCCAACACTTGGGTTCAGGACCTGAATCGCAACGCTGAAACCCACAAGGGCAGCACGTTCATCATCGGCAGTGACGGCAACGATCTGATCCAGGGTGGCAAAGGCAACGACTATCTGGAAGGCCGAGATGGCAACGACACCTTCCGCGACGGTGGTGGCTACAACATCCTGTTGGGCGGCAAGGGCAACAACGTGCTGGATGTGCAGCAGTCGGTGAAAAACTTCGACTTCGCCAATGACGGCGCCGGAAACCTGTACATCCGCGACGCCAATGGCGGCATCAGCATGACCCGCGACATCGGCAGCATTGTGACCAAGGAGCCGGGGGTTCTGTGGGGGCTGTTCAAGGATGATGTGACCCACAGCGTCACTGCCGAAGGCCTTAAGGCGGGCAACAACCTGACTCAGTACGCGTCAACGGTAAAGGGCGGGGCCGGTGCCGATACGCTCACGGCTCACGCTGGCGGCGATTGGTTGTTTGGACTGGACGGCAACGATCATTTGATCGGCAGCAACGGTAACGACGTGTTTGTCGGCGGGGCCGGTAATGACTTGCTGGAGTCGGGGGGCGGTATCGATACGTTCCTGTTTAGCGGCGTGTTTGGTCAGGACCGGGTGGTTGGCTACCAGGCCAGCGACAAACTGGTGTTTCTCGGGGTTCAGGGGGTGACACCGAACGACGACTATCGGGCGCATGCCACGGCGGTGGGGCACGACACGGTGCTGACATTTGGGGGGGATTCGGTGACGTTGGTCGGGGTTGGGCTGGATAGTCTGTCCAGTTCAGGGATTGTTATTGCCTGACGGTGATGCGCTGCCTGTGAGGGCCCCATCGCGAGCAAGCTCGCTCCCACATTGGATCTGTGGCGTTCACAAATCCCCTCTGGGAGCGAGCTTGTTCCGGGCGGCGTTCCGACGATGAACGATGACTCGGTACTCAGTCTTCCTGTCGAATCGTGCTCACTTCATCGGCCTTGACCTTCACTTTCGCCCCGGAAATATCTTCGAACTCGAAGAAGCCGTCCTTGGTCTTGGTTTTCGGCGTGTCCTTGGTCAAATACTGGGTGCCGTTCTGCAGCGTCACAACCGTTGGCGTCGAGCAACCGGCCAGGGCCAGAAAGGCCGCTACCGCCAGGGGCAGGCCCAGAGTCTTGATATTCATAACCACCTCTTATCCTTCAAAAAAACAGCGCGACTGCCACGAACGAAATCAATCGTCACTGTACCTCTAACGCGGTTAGGTCCGATGGATCGGCAGAAAGTTCAGAGACACTCGAAAAATTACCGATTAACGCCGCCGCTTATCCATTTCCGTTTGCCCGGGCAGGGCGTAGCTGGTATCTGTACGCATAACCAGTACTCGCTCGCCATGGCCTTTTTTCCTGTGACTGCAAATCCGCTCGACGATCCGTTCTACTACTTGAACAACTTCATGCAAGTGCTTGATTGGCTTGAGCTTCGCTATGCCGATGTGCTGAGCGTCGAAGAGCAACACTTCATCCGCGAGTTCAAGCGGTTGCCCCGTGAATCCAGGGCGCTGCTGGTCAGGATGGTGATGCGCAAGGGGAATCACTTCCGGGCGAGCAAGCTGCATTACCTCGAAATCGGCGACATCGCCATCGCCGCCGGCCCACTGCTGGCCCTGGGCTGGATCGATGAGCAATCGCCGCTGTCGATCGGAGCGCTGTTCGAGGTGCTGCTCAAGGCGGAAATTCTCCAGTGTTTTGGCGCCACCATCGATCAACCCAAAGGAAAAAAGACCGATTGGCTGCCCGCACTGAGCGAACAGTTTTCTCAGGCTCACAGCTTCGGCCAGTGGTGCCCGTCGCTGGATGACCGATTGTTCAGCCTGACCATCATGGGCCTGTGCGACCGGCTGCGCTTGATGTTTTTCGGCAATCTTTACCAGGACTGGTCCGAGTTCGTACTGGCTGACCTGGGCATCTTTACCTATGAAAAAGTCGAGTTTTGCGCCGACTCCCGAGGCCTGCGCAGCCGCGACGACGTGGACGCCTGCCTCTTCCTTCATGAGTGTCAGCAACATTTCGAGGCCGGCGAAGCAGTAGAAGACATTGTGGAGCAGATCAAAGGGCTGGCGCTGAGCAATCCCTGGCTGCAAAGACGTCGCGGCAAACTGTTGTTCCAGATCGGTCAGCACTGCGAGCGCCTGGCGGATTTCTCTACCGCACTGACGATCTACCGCGAGTGCGCTTATCCCGGCGCGCGCCTGCGGTTGATTCGCGTATTGGAGCGCTGCGGTGAATATCAGCTGGCCATGGACCTGGCCGTCGCGGTGGAGCAATCGCCGGAAAGTGCCACCGAGCAGCAACAATTGCTGCGTGTGCTGCCCAGGCTGCGGCGCAAGTTGGGCGGTCCGGTGATAAAGCGCTCGTCCCCACGGGAAATGCTGCGCCTGGACCTGCAACTGCCCAGAACCGATCCGGCGTTGTCGGTGGAGTCTTACGTTCAGGCGCATTTGGCGGAAGAGTCGGCGCCGGTGCATTACGTCGAGAACAGTCTGATCAACTCGCTGTTCGGACTGCTGTGTTGGCCGGCGATTTTCGCGCCGTTGCCGGGGGCGTTTTTCCACCCGTTCCAGCGTGGGCCGGTGGATCTGCTCAATGAGGACTTTCACGCACGCCGCGCGGAGCTGTTCCAGGGTTGCCTGTCTGAACTCGATGACGGGCGTTACCGCCGGACGATTCGTGAACGCTATGCCAGCAAGTGGGGCGTGCAGTCGCCCTTCGTGTTCTGGGGTGTGCTGAGCGAAGAATTGCTCGATCAGGCACTCGATTGCCTGCCGGCCGAACACCTCAAGCACTGGTTCAATCGCCTGCTGTTGGACATCAAGGCCAATCGCGCCGGCATGCCAGACCTGATCCAGTTTTGGCCGCAGGACAAAACCTACCGGATGATCGAAGTCAAAGGCCCCGGTGACCGCTTGCAAGACAATCAATTGCGCTGGCTCGAGTTCTGCCATGAGCACCAGATGCCGATTGCCGTCTGCTACGTGCAATGGGCGGAGCAGGGCGCTTGAGTTACAGCATCGCGGTGCGGGCGCTGTGTGAATTCACCGCCAAGGTCGGTGACCTCGACCTGCGTTTTACGCCTTCACCGACGGCGCTGGAAGGGATTGTCGGGCACCGTACGGTGGCGTCCCGGCGCAGCGAGGGTTACCAGAGTGAAGTCGCGCTTGAAGGCCTGTATCAGACGTTGAAGGTAAAGGGCCGGGCCGACGGCTACGACCCCGCGCAAAATTGCCTGGAAGAAGTCAAAACCTATCGCGGCGACTTGAGCAAACAACCGGCCAACCACCGTCAGCTGCACTGGGCGCAGGCGAAGATCTACGGCTGGTTGATGTGCCAGAAACTGCAGCTGGCGCAAATCAATCTGGCCCTGGTGTACTTCAACATCGTCAATGAAAAGGAAACCTGCCTGGTCGAGACTTTCAGCGCTGCGGAACTGGGGCTGTTCTTCGAACAACATTGCGCCTTGTTCCTGCACTGGGCCGAACAGGAAATGGCTCATCGCGAAGGGCGAAATCGGGCGGCGCAACAACTGGCGTTTCCCCATGCCGACTTTCGACCGGGGCAGCGTCATCTGGCGGAGTCGGTGTTCAAGGCTGTCAGCACCGGTCGTTGCTTGATGGCGCAGGCGCCCACGGGGATCGGCAAGACGGTCGGCACGCTGTTCCCGATACTCAAGGCCCTGGCGCCGCAGCAACTGGACAAGGTGTTCTTCCTCACGGCGAAAACCCCGGGGCGCAAACTGGCGCTGGACGCCGCGCAAGTGATCCTCGACAGCGCCGACGCGCCACCCTTGCGGGTGCTCGAAATGATCGCCCGGGACAAGGCCTGCGAGCATCCGGACAAAGCCTGTCACGGCGAATCCTGCCCGCTGGCCCAGGGGTTTTATGATCGCTTGCCCGCCGCTCGCGAGGCGGCCAGCAAATTGTCACTGCTGAACCAGAACGCTTTGCGCGAGGTCGCCTTGCAACACGACGTCTGTCCCTACTACCTGAGCCAGGAAATGGCCCGCTGGGCAGACGTGGTAGTCGCCGATTACAACTACTACTTCGATTTCAGCGCGCTGCTGTTCGGGCTGGCCCAGGCCAATAACTGGACAGTCGCGGTGCTGGTGGACGAAGCGCACAACCTGGTGGAGCGCGGCCGGCAAATGTACAGCGCCAGCCTCGACCAAGCGACCCTCAACGGCGTACGAAAAACCGCGCCCGAGGCATTGAAGAAACCATTGCAACGGGTCAACCGTGAGTGGAATGCCCTGCATAACCTGCAGCTCGGCGCGTATCAGGCCTATGACAAGGCGCCGGAAAAACTGCTCCAGGCCTTGTCATCATGCAGCGCGAGCATCGGCGATTACCTGAACGATCATCCGCAAGGCCTGGACGGCGCGTTACAGAACTTCTATTTCGACATGCTGCAATTTTGCCGGGTGGCCGAACTCTTCGATGAACAGTTCCTGTTCGACATCAGCAAGCGCGACCTCGACCGCCAACGCAACCTGTCGCAGCTGTGCCTGCGCAACGTGGTGCCCGCCGGCTTCATCCGCCCACGCTTGACGGCTGCACGCAGCACCGTGCTGTTTTCCGCGACCCTGAGCCCTCGCCACTACTATGCCGATCTGCTCGGCACGCCGGAGAACACGGTGTGGATCGACGTTGAATCGCCATTTCACGCCGATCAGCTGCAAGTGCAGATCGTCAGCCAGATCTCTACGCGATTTGTCCATCGCCAGTCATCCCTTGCGCCAATCGTCGAGCTGATCGCCCGGCAGTTCAGTCAACGTCCCGGCAATTACCTGGCGTTTTTCAGCAGCTTTGATTATTTGCAGCAAGTGGCGCAGTTGCTGGCCCAGAGGCATCCCGACATTAATCTGTGGTCGCAGTCCCGGGGCATGGGGGAAGGGCAGCGACAGGACTTTCTCGATCAGTTCACCGCCGAGAGTCAGGGCGTTGGTTTTGCGGTATTGGGCGGGGCTTTTGGCGAAGGCATCGACTTGCCGGGCGCGCGACTGATCGGAGCGTTTATCGCCACCCTCGGACTGGCGCAACTCAACCCGGTCAACGAGCAGTTGAAACAGCGCATGGCAGCAATTTTCGGTGCCGGTTATGACTACACCTACCTGTTTCCCGGTGTGCAGAAAGTGGTGCAGGCGGCGGGAAGGGTGATCCGCACCCAGCAGGATCAAGGGGTGGTGATGTTGATCGATGACCGCTTTGGCGATAGCAAGGTCAAGCAGTTACTGCCGCGCTGGTGGTCGATTGCTCCGAGGATTTTGCACGCTGTCGAGTAGGATTTTTTACTTTAAAAACATCGACATATCCTGAAAGAAAGGCCCATTTGAACAATCAGCGAATGCCGTCTTTATTCAAAGAGCCAGTCATCACTTTCAAGCTGAATCTTTGATAAGGAAATCAAGATATGTCAGTACCACCTGGATACACGTACACCCCTGAGCAGGTCACCACAGCATTCAATGAAATAAAAGCGACGCTGTTCAGCGGCATCAAGGCCGAGGCGACCCCAAAAATTCTGGTCGTTGCCGGGCTGCAAGGGTCAGGCAAAACCTATCTGCTGGAAAAGAACCTCCTGCCTTCAAAACGCTACGACAACTATGTTCGCCTGTACCTGCCCGACTACCGCAAGAAACACCCCCAATACGCAGAGATGATCAAACTCGGCGTCTTGCATGCGTATGAGCATACCGAGGCATTTGTTCGTGAAGTGAGTACGAAGATCTTTACGCAGGCCTTCACCGGTAAATTCAACATCATCATGGAATGTGCGTTCGATAGCCTCGATTTCGCGGCCTTCCCGCCGTTGGCGACCGCCGCCGGTTATCAGTTCGAAACTCACATCGTTGGCTGCACTCAAGAGTTTGCTCATGTGTCGAGCATTAAACGAGCGTTCAAAAGCCTTGAAGACCAGGAAATGGAAAGGTTTCTCACGGTATCGACGCTGGATGCCAGCATGAGTTATGCGCCTGCGATCATCCTGGCCTTCGAGAAGGCTGCAAAGGCGGTCAGCGGCTCGCAAGTCAATGTGTACGAACGCGGGTTCGGCGTGTTGAACGAGCGGACCTTGATTGCCCAGAGTACCTACTCCAAAGCTGCCGACGGTTCCGTCACTACAACGACAACCAAGGTGGATTTTGCGTACAGCGTCTATTCAAACATCATCGACAACCGTGTCTTCGCGGTGAGTGATCGCGACGAAGTGGTCAAAGAGTGCCATCTGGCGCTGTACAAGACTGCGACTCATGCTTCGTATGTTCCGAATTTCGTCTACAACGATCTGTACGCCTACATTGTCCAATACGTGAATCGATAACGCTGGGCGACGAGTACCGTTTTTCCGACTTTCCAAATGCGTGGTTTGTCGCATACTCCAAAAAAGCAGTAATACCAAGAGGGATCAATGAACGAGGATCGGACCAAAGCCAACGCCATCGACGACAGTCGTTTTCGCCTGTTGATCGATGCTGTGATTGACTACGCGATCTACATGATTGATCCCGATGGCATCATCACCAGCTGGAACGCCGGCGCCAGGCGTTTCAAGGGCTATGAAGAGGCCGAGATTCTCGGCAAGCACTTTTCTCGGTTCTATACCGAGGAGGATCGCCGTGCCGGTTTGCCCCAGCGGGCACTGGACACGGCGATCAGGGAGGGGCGTTTCGAGGGGGAAGGCTGGCGGGTTCGCAAGGACGGCACGCATTTCTGGTGCCACGTCGTCATTGATCCGATTCTCGACCCGTCGGGCAAGTTGCTAGGGTTTGCCAAGATTACCCGGGACCTGACCGACCGCAAAATGGCCGAAGAAGTCCTCAAGCAAAGCGAGCAGCAGTTCCGTCTGCTGGTTCAAAGCGTCACTGATTACGCCATCTACATGCTCGCCGCGGATGGCAGCGTGACCAACTGGAATCCCGGGGCTCAGCGAATAAAGGGGTATTTGCCCGAAGAAGTCATCGGCAAGCACTTTTCGATGTTTTACACCCCGGAAGACCGCGAGGCCGGCGAACCGCAACGGACCCTGAGCATTGCGGTACGTGAAGGGCGATTCGAAAACAAAGGCTGGCGCGTGCGCAAGGACGGTACGCGGTTTCTGGCCAATGTCGTGGTCGATCCGATTTGGGGCGAAACCGGCACGCTGCTCGGTTTCGCCAAGATCACCCGTGATATCACCGAAGCCACACAAGCCCAGCAGGCGCTGGAGCAAACCCGCGAAGCGCTGTTTCAGGCGCAGAAAATGCAGGCCATCGGCCAACTCAGCGGCGGCATTGCCCACGACTTCAACAATTTGCTGACCGTCATCCTCGGCAATCTGGAAATCGTCCGCAAACGCGTGGGGGACGATCCGAAAATTACCCGATTGGTGGACAACGCCACTCAGGGGGCGTTGCGGGGCGTAACCCTGACCCAGCGCATGCTGGCGTTTGCCAGACGTCAGGAGCTCAAAGCCGAACCCGTCCAGATCCCTGCGCTGGTGCAAGGGATCAGCGGGCTGTTGCGCAGTTCGCTCGGGCCTTCCGTGGTACTCGAAACCCGCTTTTCGCAAGAACTCGAGCCGGTCCTGGCCGACGTCAATCAGCTTGAACTGGCGGTACTGAACCTGGTGACCAACGCCCGCGATGCAATGCCCCATGGCGGAAAAATCGTTATCAGTGCCAAGACTGAAGAAACCTGGGATCAACCGCAGTTATCCCTGCTGTCAGGCCGGTATGTTTGCCTGAGTGTCAGCGACACGGGGGAGGGTATGGATGACGCCACGCTCGGTTCGGCAATGGACCCGTTCTTCACCACAAAAGGCGTTGGCAAAGGCACGGGGCTGGGACTTTCGATGGTGCATGGTTACATCGAGCAACTGGGCGGACGATTCGTCCTCAAGAGTCAGAAGGACATAGGCACGATCGCCGAACTGTGGATACCCGTCGCCACGACCGGTTCGGTTGCCAAACCTGTTACCGAGGAGGCCGCACCGCCGGTGCACCGTCTATGCGTGCTGGTCGTGGATGATGACAGCCTCGTGTTGACCAGTACCTGCCTGTTACTCGAAGACCTGGGGCATCGGGTGATCAGTGCGACGTCCGGGGCGCAAGCGCTGAAAGTATTCGACACTGAATCAGCGATTGACCTGGTTATCACCGACATGGCCATGCCACAGATGAATGGCGCGCAACTGGCGCAGGCTATCCGAACCATGAAGCCGGACCTGCCGATCATCCTTGCCACCGGTTACGCCGAGCGCCTGGAAGGTTTCGCAACCAGGCTTCCGCGCCTGTCCAAACCCTTTACCCAACTCAATCTGGTGGAAATCATCGCCACGACCATGAAATGACAACGCGAGCTCAATGTTCGGCCGCTGATCCCGCGTTCTTCTTGAAACCACGCACGTTCATGGCGCACAGGCAAAACTGCAACACGATCAGTGCATAGGCCTGGGTGTGGTAACCCCATATCACCCATAAAACATTGCTGACAATAAAACAGACGAAGCCCGAGACCCTGCGCCTGGGGTTTTGCGAACCGATCAACCACGCCGCCAGCACCGTGAGCAGCATCGCCGGCCATTGCACCCAATCGAGATAATCCATCGCAGCCCCTCCCTTGTATTGTCATTCCAGCTGAATGTCGCGTGAACCGAACAACCAAAAAGGCCCGGCATATGCCGGGCCTTTTGTGTTCCCGCCACGTGCATCAAGCCGCCAGATTGGCTGCGCTCATTTCTTTCTTGTACTGAGCTTTCAAACTTTCCATTTGCGCGCCCAGCTCTTCAAGTGTGGCTTTGCCCAACAGTTTTTTCGCCTGAGGGAACATTTCCGTTTCCTCTTCTTCAATGTGATGTTCCAGCAGTTCCTTGACCACTTTCACGCGACCGGCGAATTCCGGGGTGGACGGGTCGGTGACTTTCAGGTCTGGCAGCACCAGGGAATCAACGGTGCGATGTTCTTCCTTGGCTTCGTAATACATGACGTCCTGTTCCTTGCCCCCGGCTTTCTTGTACGCCGGGTACAAGACTTCTTCTTCGAGACGGGTGTGGATGGCGATCTCCATTTCCAGCTTGGCCAGCAACTCGCCGCGCTTTTTAACACCACGCTCGGTGGATTCGCTTAATTGGGTCAGGATGCCTTTTACGCGTTCATGGTCTGCTTTCAACAAGTCTATGGCGTTCATGGTCGAGTCTCTCCAACGGGTCAGGGGTGAGCGCGAACGGTCTCAAGGCCGAAAGTCGCTCATTGTCCTTGAGCATTTGTCGTGCCGGTTTGCCGGATCGATAACTTGTTTGTAAAACAATAAGTTGAAGTGTCTGATGGCGAACTGCGGTCATGCAGCCTGCATGAGTCCGGAAATTGACTCATGCAGTTCGCAGTGGAGCATTGATGTTCCAGACAATAAAAAGCCCGGCGACTGTGCCGGGCTTTTCAGGTTCAGGCTCTGGATTCGGGTGGCTGGAGCAAACGATGAGCGTTTTGCGTGGACATCGAGACAGGCGGGAAATCTTCGTTAAGCAGCCGCAAGTGCTCGATCGCTTCCTCGAACTTCAAGTCGGCCTTTCTTCGCATGGCCTGATAGCGATCAAACAGTTCCATATCCATGTCGCTGACCTCGAGTAACGCCCAGGCGCTGCGGCTCAGTGCCTGGGCGTCTTCAAACATTTGACGATTACGTTCCAGGGCGAAGGCCCGGCAGGCTTTGATTTCTTCGGAGGTGGAATAGTGAATCATGACCAGC
Source organism: Pseudomonas lyxosi (assembly GCF_047758685.1). Classification (NCBI taxonomy): domain Bacteria; kingdom Pseudomonadati; phylum Pseudomonadota; class Gammaproteobacteria; order Pseudomonadales; family Pseudomonadaceae; genus Pseudomonas; species Pseudomonas lyxosi. Next base: position 4,867,733 of record NZ_CP180481.1, on the reverse strand, counting down.
ACCTGATTTTTCGAGGTTCCTTTTGATAGGTATCGATGTCGCAGGGGAACCGAACCTGGCAAGTCCCGCCGTGCCCAAAGCCGAGCAGGATTAAGGTTGTGACCTGCTGGATCGCAAAAGAATTTCAAATTTATGAACGTGAAAATTCGATAATTCGGACCCTGAACGCGCATACATCAAATCAAATATCCCGTTTTTTATGCTGTTCATATCGAGCCAGCATCGGTTGGGTGCTGATCCCGTGAATGAGGATGCTTAGCGCGACCACGCACAAGGTCAGATCCATGCAGAGCGTTGCAATCGACGGGGCCAGCCCGTGGTTCAGGGCATAAAACAGGTAATACAGACTGCCGATACCGCGTATGCCGAACCAGCCAATCAACATTCGCTGGTGGCCGTTGAGCAAACTGCCCCAAGGCATGGCGACGACGCTCAAGGGGCGTATCAGGCAAAACAACACGCCAGCGATTGGCAACGCACGCCAGTCCCAGTGAGCTATCAGCACCACGCCGAGCAGCGTCACCAGAAATACCTCCATGGCCCGTTCCACCAGGCTGCCGAAGGCGAGCATGTCGCCCATCATGATGCCCGCTGCCACCTGAGTGTCTTCCAGGCTTGCGGTATCACCATGAACGGCATCTTGTGGCTCGACGCTCTGATGACCCACAACCGGCTGAACCAGATGCTCGGCGGGAAGCTCGTCCTCGCCCGTGGATTTGACTTCTTCTTGGCGCAAACCCAGGCCGGCGGCGAACACCGACAGAAAACCGTAACCGTGAATCGACTCGGCCCCGACATACGCCAGGGCAATCAAGGCGAGGGCGAGGTAATCATTTGGGGAAAGGGTGCTGTCGTCATTTTTGATGCGCATCAACAAGGTCAGGCGACCAATACCGCGTCCCATCCAGTAGCCGGTGAGCAAACCGGCCGGGACAGCCCACAACAGACTGCGCAGCACCCAGTCGCTCAGCCAGCCGGGGTTGCCGTCGTGTTGCACCAGCAGCAGGCCAAGGATGACAAACGGGAAGGCGATCCCATCATTGAGCCCGGCTTCACCCGACAACCCGAAACGCACGCTGTCATCATCCCGGGCGTCGTTGACTTGCACCAGGGCGGCGAGCACCGGGTCGGTGGGCGCCAGAATCGAGCCAACCAACACGGAGGCACCCCAGGGCAATTCGAAGCCGTAATGCAGCAACAGGCTGACACCGGCAATGGTCAGCGCCATGACCGGGCCGGCCAGGCCGCAGGCAATGCGCCAGTTTTTGTCCCTGAGCGGCAAGCGCAACTTCAAACCACAGACAAACAACGAAAACAGCACCGCGACTTCCGTCAGATGCTCCATCCAGGTGGACGCATCATCGGTGTCCAGTTTCAACAGCCCGAACCCCGCGGGCCCGATCGCCACACCCAGCACCAGGCACACCGCCGACGTAGTCACCGGCATCCAGCGCAGGTACGACGACGTCAGTGCCAGCGTCAGCAGCACGGCACCCAGCACCGCCACCCATAAAATGAAACTCATGTTCGGTACTCGTCGGGTGCGTGCCGCGATGTAGAGCCGTTGGCGATCAACCGACGGTCGCGCGCAGGTATTCAGGCGTCAATACGTTGAACCATAGCAGGATCATTGAGACCAGGAGGGTAACCAGCACCAGCAATCCGACGCCCCAGACGCAAACGGCATTCAACAGGCCTTGTTCCTTGCGCTCATGCATGAAGGTCGGCAAGCCGACAAGCAGCAGAAAGTGGAATAGGCCTCTAAGCGTATGGAGGGGTGAGTTTTGACAGGGGTTCACTTTTTTATCTCCTGAGCCGAGCGTGGTCCGATAGAGGGAATGTTTGGAGACGGCGAAGGTCAACCGAGCAGCTCTCTGTCTGGATGATTTGCCATGAGCATCAGCCAAACCGTGGTCGAGTATTTGCGTGAAAACGACCTGCTGTTGACCACCGCAGAGTCTTGTACGGCCGGAAAAATCGTCACGCTGCTGGCTGAGGTCCCGCACAGCGGAGAACTGATCGAAAGCGGCTATGTGGTTTATTCCCCCGAGGCGAAGCAACGGTTGCTCAACGTCAGCCCCGAGACGATCGAAAGGTTCAACCTCACCAGTTGCGAAGTCGCTCGGGAAATGGCGTTGGGTGCGCTGCGCGACAGCACGGCCAATGTCGCCGTGGCGACCACCGGCATCCTCGGCCCGGAAGACGTCGATGGCATTCCGGCCGGCACCATTTGTTTCGCCTGGGCCTATCAGACCAGGCAGGGGCGATGTGTCTTCAGCCGACAACTGCGGTTTTCCGGTACACGCAGTGAGGTTCAGTTATTGGCCGCGGAGCACGCGTTGAAGTTGCTGCCGCATTTCCATCAACGGGCATTGGCCGGTGAGCAAGGGCAGGGCACACTCGATGAACGATGAATCCGGCCATACCGATTACCACAGCCGCGACTATCCCGTACGCGAAGACATGGCGCATCAGCTCAAGGTCTGGCGATTCGAGCGTTGGGGCTGGTTCATCCTGGTGCTGTTGGTATTACTGGCGCTGCTTGGTCTGTTTTCACGCGGGCCGCTGAGCAGCCGGGACGTTCACGGCGACGATGGCAAGGTCCGGGTGCAATACGAAATGTTCCACCGCCACGGATCGTCCAACCCGATGCAGATCAGCGTAAGCGGTGCGCCCAATGCCACGATTGAGCTGGAACTGAGCGGGGCGCTGCTGGACGGTTTCAACATAGAAACCCTGCAACCGCAACCCCTGCGCGCCATCAGTGCTGGGCAGGGCATGAAGATGTGGGTGCAAACCGACGCTCAGGGCCAGGCAAACCTTTATCTGACGTTGCGCGGCGATGGGCTGGGACTGTTTCGCAGCCGCATTGCATCGCCCGGCGCCATGCCCGTGAACCTGGATCAATTCATTTTCCCTTATGTGACCTATGGACTCGGTATTGCGCGCGGCCGCGATGTATCTGGCGCTGATGGTTCTGTTCAAGATCGCCGGTCGACGCTCTTTGGCGGAGTTGACGACATTCGATTTTTTACTGTTGATGATCATCGGTGAGGCGACGCAACAGGCGTTGCTGGGCGATGACTTTTCCCTGACCAATTCGATGCTGGTGATCGTCACGCTGATTGTCATCGACGTCGGCCTGTCGCTGCTCAAACAGCGCTCGCAATGGGTATCGCAGTTGATTGATGGTGGGCCGACGATCATCGTCGAGAACGGCAAGGTGCTGCACAAACGCCTGCGCCACGCGCGATTGATCGAGGCCGACATCATGGAGGCCGCACGCTCGAGTCAGGGCATCGAAACCCTTGAGCAAATCAAGTTCGCGATCCTTGAGCGCAACGGCAAGATATCGGTGATTGCTCAAGAGTCGTCGTGAAGCCGCTGCCGAATCCGAGCCTTCGGCAGCGGCTTCAGTTCTGGCTTAAAGCATCGGCTTGCCACCGGTGATTCCATAGCGCTGCCCCGTGATGTAACTGGCCTCATCCGACGCCAGCAACACATAAATCGGCGCCACTTCCACCGGTTGACCCGGCCGTCCAAGCGGGGTTTGACCGCCGAAGTTCTGAACCTCTTCATCCGGCATGGTCGAGACAATCAGCGGCGTCCAGATCGGCCCCGGTGCAACGCAGTTCACCCGAATGTTCTTCGGCCCCAGCATCTGCCCCAGGCCAGCGGTGAAGTTGGCAATCGCACCCTTGGTCGTGGCGTAAGGCAGGAGAGTGGGTTTGGGCATGTCCGAATTGACCGAACTGGTGTTTATGATCGAACTGCCGGGTTTCATGTGCTTCAACGCGGCCTGACAGAGCCTGAAAATGGCGGTGATGTTGACGTCGAAGGTCATCACCCATTCTTCGTCCGGGATGTCCTCGAAGTGTTCGTGGGTCATCTGGAACGCGGCGTTGTTGACCAGCACATCGATGCGGCCGAAGCGTTCGACCGTCTTGTCCACCAGGGCCTGGCAGTGCGCTTTCTGCGCCAGGTCACCGGGCAGCAACAGGCACTGCCGGCCGGCCTGTTCGACCCAGCGTGCGGTTTCCTGCGCGTCTTCATGTTCATTGAGGTAGGCGACGGCGACATCCGCGCCTTCACGGGCGAAGGCGATCGCTACGGCGCGACCGATGCCACTGTCGGCGCCGGTGATCAGCGCGATCTTGCCGTCCAGTCGGCCTGAACCCTTGTAGCTTTGTTCGCCACAGTCGGGGTACGGGTCCATTTTCTTTTGGGAACCGGGGACGGGCTGGCTTTGTTTCGGGAAGGGTGGTTTTGGATAGGCAGTCATTGGGAAATCTCCGTTCGCAAGGCAGAAGAGTCAAAGGGTTGACCCTGGTGTTTTGCCTTGAGTTCGGTTGGATTTCAGGGGGGGGGGGCTGCGTGATCGTTCCCACGCTCTGCGTGGGAACGATCATCATCAGGCTTTGCGATTGAGCAAACTGCGCTCCATCCGCGCAATGCCTTCTTCCAGCAATGCCCGTGGGCAGCCGAAGTTCAGGCGCACGAATTGTTTGCTGTTATCGCCGAAATCCAGACCAGGGCTCAACCCGACCTTGGCTTGTTCAAGGAAAAACTGCTGAGGGTTATCCAGTCCCAGCGCCGAGCAATCAAGCCACGCCAGATACGTGCCTTGCGGGATATTCATGGTCACACCCGGCAGTCGTGTGTTGACCGCTTCCACCAGATAATTCCGATTGTTTTGCAGATACGCCTTCAACCCGGCCAGCCAAGGGCCGCCTTCGCTGTAGGCGACGCGAGTCGCTTCCATGCCCAACGGGTTGACGCTGTCGACCATGCCGCAGCGGGCGTGGTTGACCTTTGCACGCAACGCCGAGTCCTGAATGATCATGAAAGACGTCTTCAGACCGGCAATGTTGTAGGCCTTGCTCGCCGACATCAGCGTGATGGTGCGTTTGGCGATTTCCGGGCTCAGGGAAGCCGTTGGAATGTGCACCCGACCGTCGAAACACAGCTCGGCATGAATCTCGTCAGAGATGATCCAGGCGTCCTGCTCCAGGCAGATGTCGGCAACCGCTTGCAGTTCTTCCCGCGGGAAGACTTTGCCCACCGGGTTATGCGGGTTGCTCAGCAGCAGCGCACCGCCACCGGTCAGCGCCCGATTCAAGGCATCGAGTGGCGTGGCGTAAGTGCCGTCCGCCAACGCGTCGAATTCGAGTTCAACCTTGTTCAACCCCCAGTGACCCGGCGCATGACGCAGCGGCGGGTAGTTCGGAACCTGAACCACAACGTTCTGCTGCGGCTGGACGAGCGCATTCAGCGCCATGTTGAACCCCGACTCCACGCCCGGCAGGAAAATCAATTCCTCAGGCAATACGCGCCAGGCGTACTTGTTCCACAGGTCGGCGACGATGGCATTGCGCAAGTCATCCTGGGCCACGCTGTAGCCGAGCATCGGGTGTTCCAGACGTTTTTGCAGGGCCTGGATGATCACCGGCGGCGCGGAGAAGTCCATGTCGGCCACCCACATCGGCAACACGTCGGCCGGGTAACGGCTCCATTTGGTACTGCCGGTGTTGTGGCGGTCGAACACCTGATCAAAATCGAAAGTCATGCTCAGTCTCATAAAAAGCGTGGTTGAACGTGGGGCAATGATAATCGCCAGGTCGATCCGTGGCGACAGAATGAACCGCAACGCCGCCGACGGTCGGTTTTCGCACAACTTGCTGCTGCATTGTCTACAGTTTCAAGTGTCGGCAGCCAGACTGCCGCAACCGTGTTTGTCCAGAAAAACCCGGCAAAACTACCGGGTCTCCACCTGACAGGAGTGCACGATGGACCTCAACCGTCGTCAGTTCTTCAAGGTCGCTGGTATCGGCCTTGCGGGCTCGAGCCTCGGCGCGCTGGGCATGGCCCCCGCGACTGCCTTCGCCGAGCAGGTGCGCCACTTCAAGCTTGCCCACACCCATGAAACCCGCAACACCTGCCCGTACTGCTCGGTCGGCTGCGGCGTGATCATGTACAGCCAGGGCGATGCCGCCAAGAACGTCGCGCAAAACATCATCCACATCGAAGGCGATTCCGACCACCCGGTCAACCGCGGCACCCTGTGCCCCAAAGGCGCCGGCCTGCTGGACTTCATTCACAGCCCCGGCCGTCTGCAGTATCCACAGGTGCGCAAACCCGGCACCACCGAGTGGACGCGGATCTCCTGGGATGAAGCGCTCGATCGCGTCGCCGACCTGATGAAGGCCGACCGCGACGCCAACTTCATCGAGAAGAATACCCAGGGCCAAACGGTAAACCGCTGGCTGACCACCGGTTTCCTCGCGGCCTCGGCGGCGTCCAACGAAGCGGGTTACATCACCCACAAAGTCATTCGCAGTCTCGGCATGCTGGGGTTTGATAACCAGGCGCGTGTCTGACACGGCCCGACGGTGGCAAGTCTTGCCCCGACGTACGGCCGTGGTGCCATGACCAATACCTGGACCGATATCGGTAACGCGAATCTGATCCTGGTGATGGGCGGCAACGCAGCAGAAGCGCACCCGTGCGGCTTCAAATGGGTGACCGAAGCCAAGGCGCACAACAAGGCACGCTTGATCGTGGTCGATCCGCGTTTTACCCGGACCGCTTCGGTGGCCGACTATTACGCGCCGATTCGCACCGGCACCGACATCGCCTTCATGGGCGGGCTGATCAATTACCTGCTGACCGAAGACAAGATCCAGCACGAGTACGTGCGCAACTACACCGACGTGTCGTTCATCGTCAAAGCCGGTTATGGCTTCGAGGACGGAATCTTCAGCGGCTACGACGTGGCCAAACGCAGTTACACGGACAAGTCCGGCTGGGGTTATGAACTCGGTGATGACGGCTTCGTCAAGGTCGACCCGACCCTGCAAGATCCGCACTGCGTCTATCAGTTAATGAAGACCCATTACAGCCGTTACAACCCGGAACTGGCCAGCCAGATCTGTGGCATGCCCGTGGACGCGATGAAGAAGATCTGGGAAGAAATCGCCACCTGCTCGCAACCGGGCAAGACCATGACGATTCTCTACGCGCTGGGCTGGACGCAGCACTCGATCGGTTCGCAGATCATTCGCAGCGCGGCCATGGTGCAATTGCTGCTGGGCAACGTCGGCATGCCGGGCGGGGGCGTCAATGCCTTGCGCGGACACTCCAACATCCAGGGGCTGACCGACCTCGGTTTGCTGTCCAATTCGCTGCCGGGCTACCTGACCTTGCCGCAGGATGCGGAGCAGGATTACACCGCCTACATCACCAAGCGCACGCAAATGCCGTTGCGTCCGGGGCAGCTGTCCTACTGGCAGAACTACAGCAAATTCCACGTCAGCTTGATGAAAGCCTGGTACGGCACGAATGCCACGCTCGAAAACCGCTGGGCTTATGACTATCTGCCGAAACTCGACATCCCGAACTACGACATCCTGAAAGTGTTCGACCTGATGGGCCAGGGCAAGGTCAACGGCTATATGTGCCAGGGCTTCAACCCCATCGCCGCGTTGCCTGACAAAAACCGGGTGATGGCGGCGCTGGCCAAGCTGAAGTGGCTGGTGGTGATGGACCCGCTGTCCACCGAGACCTCGGAGTTCTGGCGCAATGTCGGGCCGTACAACGATGTCGAAACTGCCGGCATTCAGACCGAAGTGATTCGCCTGCCCACCACCTGTTTCGCCGAAGAAGACGGCTCGCTGGTCAACAGCAGCCGCTGGCTGCAATGGCACTGGAAAGGTGCCGACGGCCCTGGCGAAGCGCGCACTGATGTGCGGATCATGAGCGAGCTGTTCATCCGTTTGCGCCAGCGTTACCAGGCCAACGGCGGTGCTTATGCCGAGCCAATCCTCAAACTGTCCTGGCCCTACAAAATTGCCGAGGAGCCTTCGCCGGAAGAACTGGCCAAGGAAATCAACGGCTATGCCACCACCGACTTCACCGACGCTACCGGCGCGGCGATCAAGGGCAACGCGCAACTGGCCGGTTTCGGCCAGCTCAAGGACGACGGCAGCACGGCTTCCGGTTGCTGGATTTTCTGTGGCAGCTGGACTGAGGCGGGCAACCAGATGGCCCGGCGCGACAACAGCGATCCGTATGGCATGAAGCAACATCAGGGCTGGGCATGGGCCTGGCCGGCGAACCGACGGATTCTTTACAACCGCGCTTCGTGCGACCCGCAAGGCAAGCCGTGGGACGAGAAAAAACGCCTGGTGTGGTGGAACGGCAAAGTCTGGGGCGGCACCGATGTGCCGGACTTCAAGGCCGACTCGCCACCGGAAGCCGGGATGAATCCGTTCATCATGAATCCCGAAGGCGTGGCGCGATTCTTCGCGGTCGACAAGATGAACGAAGGGCCTTTCCCTGAGCATTACGAGCCGTTCGAAACGCCGATCGGCATCAACCCGCTGCACCCGGAAAACAAGAAAGCCACCAGCAACCCGGCGGCGCGGATCTTCGATTCGGTGTGGGATTCCTTAGGCGTGGCCAAGGACTATCCGTATGCCGCCACCAGCTACCGGCTGACCGAGCATTTCCACTTCTGGAGCAAGCATTGCAAGCTCAACGCGATTGCCCAACCCGAGCAGTTCGTCGAGATCGGTGAAGTGCTGGCCAAGGAGAAAGGCATCGTGGCCGGCGACCGGGTCCGTGTCAGTTCCAAGCGCGGGCATATAGAAGCAGTGGCGGTGGTGACCAAGCGGATTCGTCCGTTGCAGGTCAACAATCAGGTGGTGCACCAGATCGGTATCCCGCTGCACTGGGGTTTTACCGGCCTCACGCGTCACGGTTACCTGACCAACACCCTGGTGCCGTTCCTCGGCGATGGCAACACTCAGACCCCGGAATCCAAGTCATTCCTGGTCAACGTGGAGAAAGTCTAAATGGCCAGCCAAGACATCATCGCCCGTTCGGCCACCACGACCGTGCCGTCCTCGGTACGCAATCAAGAGGAAGTGGCCAAGCTGATCGACACCACCAAGTGCATCGGCTGCAAGGCCTGCCAAGTCGCCTGCTCGGAATGGAACGAGCTGCGCGACGATGTCGGCCACAACCTCGGCACTTACGACAACCCTCAAGACCTGAGCGCAGAAACCTGGACCTTGATGCGCTTCACCGAGCACGAAACCGACGCCGGCAATCTGGAGTGGCTGATTCGCAAGGACGGCTGCATGCACTGCGCCGAGCCCGGTTGCCTGGCGGCGTGCCCGAGCCCGGGGGCGATCATCAAGCATGCCAATGGCATCGTCGATTTCGACCAGGACCATTGCATCGGCTGCGGGTATTGCATCACCGGTTGCCCGTTCAATATCCCGCGAATCTCGCAAAAGGATCACAAGGCCTACAAATGCACGTTGTGCTCGGACCGGGTGGCGGTGGGGCTGGAGCCGGCCTGCGTAAAAACCTGCCCGACGGGCGCCATCGTTTTCGGCACCAAGGATGACATGAAAGAACACGCCGCCGAACGAATCGTCGACCTCAAGAGCCGCGGTTTCGACAACGCCGGGTTGTATGACCCCGAAGGCGTTGGCGGCACCCACGTCATGTACGTGCTACACCATGCCGACACACCCAGGTTGTATGCCGGGTTGCCGGATCACCCGGCGATCAGTCCGCTGGTGGACCTCTGGAAAGGCGTGAGCAAACCCTTGGGGTTGCTGGCCATGGGCTTGGCGGTGCTGGCCGGGTTCTTCCACTACGTGCGCATCGGGCCGCAGCTGGTCGAGGAGGACGAACACCCGAGCATCCCCGATCCCGCCGTGCATGAAATCGATCCATCGGTGCACACCTATGATCCGAAGGGGGAGGACAGGCCATGAACGACAAACCGATCCTTCGCTACACATCAAACCAGCGCACGAACCATTGGCTGGTGGCGATCTTTTTCTTCATGGCGGCACTGTCGGGGCTGGCGTTGTTCCACCCGGCACTGTTCTGGCTCAGCAATCTGTTTGGCGGTGGGCCGTGGACGCGCATCCTGCATCCGTTCATGGGCGTAGTGATGTTCGTGCTGTTCCTGGGATTGGTGATTCAATTCTTTCGGGCGAACTTCTTTATCAGCAACGACCGGTTGTGGCTGCGGCGAGTCGGGCGGGTGATCAAGAATGAGGAGGAGGGCGTGCCGCCCATCGGCAAGTACAACCCTGGACAGAAGCTGCTGTTCTGGACCTTGCTGATTTGCATGCTGGTGCTGTTGTTCAGCGGGCTGGTGATCTGGCGCGCGTACTTCAGCGAGTACTTCGGCATCACCAGCATTCGTTGGGCCATGCTGCTGCATGCGTTGGCGGGTTTCATTCTGGTGCTGAGCATCATTGTTCACATCTACGCCGGCATCTGGATCAAGGGTTCGGTCAGCGCCATGCTGCATGGCCGGGTCAGCCGCGCCTGGGCGAAAAAACACCATGAGCTCTGGTACCGCGAAGTGACCCGAGACGAGCACCCCGACCGGTCGATCAGCAAAAAAGGATAACCCCTTGGCGACGATTCTTGAGCCTGGCGAGATCGAAGCGGCGGCGAGTTCACCGCCGTTTCTGCACCTGCCTCCGAAAAACCTGTTCACCTTGCGCGCCTTGCGCCTGGAGCGTCTGTTCGACGGGCATCCACTGGCCAATTACCTGCGGCTGGTGACCGGCCTGTGCCACGTGCAGCAGGGTTTGATGGACGATCCGCCCGTGGCCGCCATGCCAGATGCCGAACGCCTGCGCGTGTGCCAGCAACACGGCTTGCCGCCGTTCGCCGCCGACAGTCTGGTGCGCGAGGACGATTGGCTGCCGTTCCTCGAAGCGCTGTTGCAGCGTTACCAGCCACCGCCGCAACCTGCCGTGGAAAAAGCCGTGGCGACCTTGCGCAGCGCCAAAGTCGGGCAACTCAAGGCCTGGGCGATTGCGCTGGTCAGCGGCCAGTTCACCCTGCTGCCCGCCGCCGTGGTGCCGTTTCTCGGCGCAGCGTTGCAAGTGGCCTGGAGTCATTGGCTGCTGAGTACACCGGACCTTGCGCTGAAACCCGGCGACAGTCTCAGTCAATGCCCGGCCTGCGGTTCGCCGGCCATGGCCGGGGTGATTCGCCATCGCGGCAAGTACAACGGCTTGCGGTATTTGGTGTGCTCGCTGTGTGCCTGCGAATGGCATGTGGTGCGGGTCAAATGCGTGTATTGCGAACAAAGCAAAGGCCTTGAATACGTCAGCCTCGATGACGACCGCTACGCCGCCAACCAGGCCCCGTTGCGCGCGGAAGTCTGTCCTGGCTGCCATTGCTACTTGAAACTGCTTTACCTGGAAAACGACGCCGAGGCCGAAGCGCTCTCGACGGACCTGACCAGCCTGCTGCTGGACATGCGCCTGGAGCAGGAAGGCTACCAGCGTCCGGCGCCTAATCTTCTGCTTGCACCCGGAGGTGACTGAGCTATCCCTTTGAGCTGAGCGGCTACACTCAGGCGCTACGGTCAACGTTTGCGGGAGCGCCTGATGTCTTCCAGATCCGCCAGCCAGGCTCTGCGGCTACCTTCCATCGACAGTCTGTTGCGCCATCCCGCCTGCCAACCGCTGGCAGAGCGATATGGGCGTGACGCGTTGCTGGCCAATTTGCGGCAATTGCTGGATGACTTGCGTGAACCGGTGCTTTCAGGGCAACTCAACGCCATTGAGATCACGCCTGAAGTGTTGGCGGGCAGGGCGGGCGAACGCTTGGCCACTCAGCATCGCAGCAACGTGCGCCGGGTATTCAACCTCACCGGCACGGTGCTGCACACCAATCTGGGGCGAGCGTTGTTGCCGGAGGAAGCCATCGAAGCGGTGCAGATGGCGGCCCGTTATCCACTCAATCTGGAATTCGACCTGCGCAGCGGCAAGCGCGGCGACCGTGACGACCTGATCGAAGGCCTGATCCGCGAGCTGACCGGCGCCGAGGCGGTGACGGTGGTCAACAACAACGCCGCCGCGGTGTTGCTGACGCTGAACAGCCTGGGCGCACGCAAGGAAGGCATCATTTCCCGGGGCGAACTGATCGAAATCGGTGGCGCGTTCCGCATTCCCGACATCATGGCCAGGGCCGGGGTCAGGCTCCACGAAGTCGGCACCACCAATCGCACCCATGCCCGCGATTACGAAGCGGCCATCGGCCCACGTAGCGGTTTGGTGATGCGCGTCCATGCCAGCAACTACAACATCGAAGGCTTCACCGCGCGGGTGCCGACCGCTGAGTTGGCGCAACTCGCGCATAAACACGGCTTGCCACTGCTTGAAGACCTGGGCAGCGGCAGCCTGCTGGACCTGACGCGCTGGGGCTTGCCCGCCGAGCCGACCGTGCGCCAGGCGCTGATCGATGGTGCCGACATCGTCACCTTCAGCGGCGACAAGTTACTGGGTGGCCCCCAGGCCGGGTTGATCGTCGGCCGCAAAGACCTGATCGCGAAGATCAAGAAGAATCCACTCAAGCGCGCCTTGCGGGTCGACAAACTGACCCTGGCCGCCCTCGAAGCGGTGTTGGGCCTGTACCGCGATCCTGATCGACTGGCCGAACGGCTGCCGAGTTTGCGCCTGCTGACCCGACCCCAGGCGGACATCCTCGCTCAGGCTGAGCGCCTGCAACCCTCGCTGGCCAAAGTCTTGGGCGACGGCTGGAGCGTCAGCGCAGTACCGGCGCTGAGCATGATCGGCAGCGGCAGCCAACCGGTGGCGCGATTGCCGAGTGCGGCTTTATGCCTGCGACCGAACGCGCCCAAACGTCTTCGCGGACGGCAGCTGCACGGGCTGGAAGCGGCCCTGCGTGCGTTGCCGATTCCGGTGCTCGGGCGCATTGATGACGATGCGCTGTGGCTGGATCTGCGGCAACTGGACGATGAGCCGGCGTGGCTGGCGCAACTCGATCAAATTGCAGGAGCCGCAGAGTGATCGTCGGCACCGCAGGGCATATCGACCACGGCAAGACAGCCTTGCTCCAGGCCCTGACCGGCCAGGTCGGCGACCGTCGCCGGGAAGAACGTGAACGCGGCATGACCATCGACCTCGGCTACCTGTACGCGGCGTTGGAACCGCAAGCGCCCCTGACCGGTTTTATCGATGTGCCCGGTCATGAGCGCTTCACCCACAACATGTTGGCGGGGGCTCAAGGCATTGATCTGGTGTTGCTGGTGGTCGCGGCCGACGACGGCGTCATGCCGCAGACCCGCGAGCACCTGGCCATCGTTGAACTGCTGGGCATCTCTCGGGCACTGGTGGCGATCAGCAAATGCGACCGGGTCGAACCGTCCAGAGTGGAAGCTGTTCGCGAACAGATACAGACATTACTGGCGCCGGGACCTTATGCCAACGCGCCGCTGATTGCGCTGTCGAGTGTGACTGGGGAGGGCATCGAGCCTCTGCGACAAGCCTTGCTCGAGGCGCAGCGTGAAGTCTTTCAACGCAGCACCATCGGCGGTTTTCGCCTGGCGATCGATCGTGCCTTCAGCGTGGCCGGCGTCGGTATCGTGGTGACCGGCACTGCGTTGTCTGGCGTGGTGGCGGTGGGCGATACGCTGATACTCGGCCCGCAGGGCAAACCCGTGCGTGTGCGCGGCCTGCATGCGCTGAATCGGGTCGCCGAAGTCGCAATGGCCGGACAGCGAGTGGCGTTGAACCTGAGTGCCGAACGCTTGGCTCTGGAGCAGATTCATCGCGGTCACTGGCTGCTGGCCGAGTGGCTGTACGCGCCGACCCAGCGAGTGGATGTCGACCTGCAATTGTTAGCCAGCGAACCCAAAGCTTTCGAGCACTTTCAACCCGTGCACGTTCACGTGGGGACTCAGGACGTGACTGGGCGGGTGGCGTTGCTGGAAGGCGCCCGCCTGGCGCCAGGTGAACGGATGTTCGCGCAACTGCTGCTGAATGCGCCGGTGCAGGTAGTGAAGGGCGATCCGTTGATCCTGCGTGACCAGAGCGCCCAACGCACCCTGGGCGGCGCGCGGGTGCTCGACCCGTTTGCACCGACCCGGCAACGGCGAAGTCCCGAGCGGCTGGCGCAGCTACACGCCCTCGCCACACGCAAAGAGTTGGAAGACTGCCTGCCGGCGTTATTGGCCAACAGCGACACCGGGCTCGATCCGCAGCGTCTGGAGCGTCAGTTCAACCGCCCCCGCAATACATGGGTTTTGCCCGATGACGTGCGCCTGATCGACACCCGCCAAGGTCCATTGCTGTTCAGTGCAACCCGCTGGGAAGCGCTGAAAGCCCCGTTGCTGGAACACCTCGCACGTTTTCATCAACTGGAACCGGATCAAATGGGCCCGGACCGGGATCGCCTGCGGCGGTTCACCGGCACAGCGCTGGAGCGTCCGACATTCATCAGTCTGCTCGACGAGTTACTCGCCAGCGGGGCCATTGTCGCCAGCGGGCCATGGCTGCATTTGCCCGATCATCAGGTGCGTTTGAGCGAAGACGACGAAGCCCTGTGGCAACACTTGCAACCGTTGTTCGAACAGGCTGGTTTTGATCCGCCTTGGGTGCGCGACCTTGACCATGACGAGGCGGCCGTGCGCTTGCTACTGTGCAAAATGGCGAGGCTGGGATTGGTGCATCAAGTCGTCCGTGACCTGTTCTACACCGACACGATGATCCGCCGATTGGCGGCTATGCTTGTGCAACTGGCCGCGCAAAACCCGGTGATTCAGGTCACGGCGTTTCGTGACACGGTGGGCCTGGGTCGCAAGCGCTGCATCCAGATTCTCGAATACTTCGACCGGATCGGCCTGACGCGACGGTTTGGCGACAAGCGCCATATCCGCCTCGACAATGCCTTGGCCCAACACACCGACCACTGACTTCAAGGAAGGCAATCGCGCCCGGTGGCGCGGCCGGGCTTCAAACCCGGTTGGGGACGGCATCCGTTCCCGGGCAGGTTCGACTCCGGCTGCCTTCCGCCATTTTTTGTCAGAGGTGCCCGAAGGTCAGCGGGTACTGGATAACGACGTAGATCCTGTCGATATCATCGCCGGCCTGTGCACTATTGGCCCGGTGCGACACATGGGACAGTTGCAGGGACAAGCCCTTGGCCGATCCGGATTGCACGATGTAGCGCAGGTCTATGTCCCGCTCCCAATGCCGCCCGCCGTCCCCTTGTTGAGGTACGTACTCACCGAGCGTCTCGTCGAACGGGTTGTAGGCTCCCCCCTTGGGCGCATGGGTGCCGTCGATCTGGTTTCCTTTCACATAACGGGTCATGAAGTTCAGCCCGGGAATCCCGTAGGGGCCCAGGTCGAGGTCGTAGCGTGCTTGCCAGGAACGTTCGCGGGCGCCGTTGAAGTCGGCGTACTTGATCGAGTTGGCGAGGTAGATGGAGTCGCCACCGACAAAATCGAAGGGCGTGTCGCCATTGATTTTCTGATAAGCCAGCGTAAACGCGTGAGCATCGTGAGTGTATTTGCCCGACAGGCTGAACGCCGTGTTGTCGATCGCGCCGGCCAGCGCCTGGCCGGTGTCCTGCGTGTGATAGACATTGGCGTCCAAGAACATGCCGGATTGTTTCAGGTGCAGGTTGCCGTAGTACTGATGCCAGGTGTCAGTCAGCTCGGAAGCGTAGAGCGCTCCTCCGACGGGACTCTGGGTGAACAGGTCAGCGCCGAGAAACGAGATGCCACCCGCCTCGGTGTTGACGCCGTAGCCGTAAAAGTCGTCCTTGCTTGAAGAACTGTCTTGGTTCTTGAACGCCGTGAAGTGACCGGCCACCAGATTCATACCGTCGATTTCACGGCTGTTGAGCAGAAAGCCCGTGGCGTACTCCGGTTGCAGGCGTTTGTCCGCGGTGTCGAACACCGGGGTTTCCACCATCATTTCACCGAAGGCCACTGTGGTTCGGGAGGCCCTGATTTTCAACGCCGCGCCGCCGCTGGAGTAGTTATCTTCACTGCGGCCATCAGCATCGACTGGAAGCAGTCCTGTCCCGGAATGGCCCTTGCCGCCATCGAGCTTCAGCCCCAGAAACCCATGGGCATCCAGGCCAAATCCAAATGTACCGGGTGTGAGTCCGGATTCAAAAGCACCGATAAAGCCTTGAGCCCATTCCTGTTTATAGTTTTTGCCCGCAGGCGAGGGTGACCGATAGTCACTGTTGAGGTAGAAATTCCGACTGAGCACCGACAACGATGCACCGTCCAGAAAGCCTTCGGGGTTTTGCGTCGATTCGTCAGCCAGAGCGGCCCCGGCCGAGTCCGCGAACAGCACCGACAACCAGAACGGCAGTGCGAGTTTCAGGTCTTGCGAGGAAAGCTTCATGGCTCATTCATCACGAGGACAGCGACTCCAGAATATCCGGAGTCGCTTGTTTTTAGACGACGCTTAGTGGCCTTCCGAGGCACCGAACATGGTCTTGGCATAGATCAGGCCCAGACCGTAGGCGCCACCATTGGCAATCGAGGTTTTCACGGTTTCCTCGTAAGTCTCGCTGCGAGCCCAGTCCCGCTGCAGTTCAAGCAGGTATTGCAACGAGGTCATAGGGCGAGCGCCGAGCTGGATCATGCGTTGCATGGCCATTTCATGGGCTTCGGTGGTGACGTCGCCGCAGGCATCGGCAATCACGTAGACCTCGAAACCCTGGTCGATCGCCGACAGCGCCGGGCCAACAATGCACACGGAAGTCCAAAGACCGGCCAGGACAATTTTCTGTTTGCCGGCAGCGTTGACCTCGACAGCTATGCGCTCGTCTTCCCAGGTGTTCATGCTGGTACGGTCAATGACGTTGTGTTCCGGGAACACTGACTTTATTTCGTCGAAGATCGGGCCGGAAAAGCTCTTCTCTGCAACGGTGGTCAGGATGGTCGAGACCTTGAAGCCGCGCGCAGCCTTGGCCACGAGTGCGGCGTTGTTGCGCAGGGTGACAGCGTCGATCGACTTGGTCGCAAAGGACATTTGCGACTGGTGATCGATCATGATCAGGGTGTGGTCGGTCGGGGTCAGCAGGGTTTTGCCGGGAACAGCTTTTGCGATGGCCATGACGATGTCCTTACGGTGAGTGAGGAGGACATGGTTACCGGGATTGCCGCGAGGATATTGAGCGTATGTGCTGTTTTTACGGGGATGAGTGAAGAGGGAGCCCCCGCGCCATAGTGGTTATCGCGCGGGGTTGTCGATCACTGCATCACATAACGCCCTGGTGCCGACTCAATCGCCGGGTATTGGGCGTTACCGGTGTGCAGCACCGAGGGCTGGCGTTCGCCAGACTGTTCAGCCAGCCAGACGAACCAGTCATTCCACCAGCTACCGGAATGTTGCTGGGCGTTCTTGAACCAGGTTTCAGGGTTTTTGGTGACCCGGTTGTTGGTCCAGTAGTGGCGTTTTTCCTTGGCCGGCGGGTTGATCACCCCGGCGATATGCCCTGATGCGCCCAATACAAAACGCTTGGTCCCGGAAAGCAACTCGGTGCTGGCGTAAGCGCTTCTCCACGGCACGATGTGATCGTCATGGGTGGCGAGGATGTACGCCGGAGCATCGATGGCGCGCAGGTCCAGCTTGACCCCGCAACAGTCCAGCTCACCGGATTTCAGGTCGTTCTGCAGGTAGGTGTGGCGCAGATACCAGCAGTACATCGGGCCCGGGAGGTTGGTGCTGTCGTTATTCCAGAACAGCAGGTCAAGGGGGATCGGTTTCTGACCCTTGAGGTATTTGTCGACGTTGTAGTTCCACCACAAGTCGTTGGGGCGCAGCAGCGAGAAGGTATTGCCCATGTCTTCGCCCTTGAACAGGCCGATCGGGCCATCCAGGCCGCCGATGGTGCGCTCGCGGTAGGCCACCAATTGCTCGTCGACGAAGATGTCGATAGGGCCGGTATCGAGGTAGTCGAGGAAGGTGGTCAACAGGCTCACGCTGCCGATCTCGCGGTCGCCGCGCGCCGCCAGGACCGCCAGAGCCGAACTCAACAAGGTGCCGCCGATGCAGAAGCCGACGCAATTGGGCCGTTGATCGCCGCTGATTTCACGGGTCACTTGCAGGCCTTTGATGATACCGGTTTCGATCAGGTCATCCCAGGTGGTGCCAGCGTGTGCCTGGTCGAAGTTGCGCCACGACATCAGAAACACCGGGTGCCCTTGTTTCAACAGATGGGCAACCATCGAGTTGTCCGGGCGCAGGTCGAGAATGTAGTACTTGTTGATTGACGGCGGCACGACAAATACCGGGCGCCGGTACTGGGTTTCGCTTTGCGGGTAATACTGGATGAGCTGGAAGAGTTCGTTCTCGAACACCACTTCGCCCGGAGTGTTGGCCAGATCGACACCGACTTTGAATGCACCGGCGTCGCACTGACGCATTTTGCCTTCTTGCAGGTCGCTGGCCAGGTGCAACAGGCCGGTGAGAAGGCTGCTTCCCTGGGTATCGACGACACGTTGCAGCGCATCGGGGTTGCTGGCCAGAAAATTACTCGGCGCCCCGGCGGCGATGGCTTGTTCCACCAGATAGAGCAGGCGCTGACGCGGCTTTTTGTCCGGAATCGCCAACTTGTCCAGCAGCTTCAGCAGAAACCCTGCGTTGAGCAGGTAAAACGCTGCGAGCGAGCCGAACAGTGGCTGGCTCCAGTTGCCGCTGGAAAAACGTCGATCGTCGAAGCTGAATGGCTGACCGGTCAGCAGTTGCTGGCCGAGTTCGCCCCATTGCTGTTGGTAGTCCGATTGAAGGCCGTCCAGGGTGCCGCGCGGCAGGTCAAACCACTCGTTGTATTCCTGGCCGGTGAACCACGGATTGCTACTGACCCAGAGTCGTAATTGTTGCACTGCAAAGGAGGCAATGAACGGAACCTGGCCTGACCAGAAGGTGTTGAAGGTATGCGCGTTATTGTCCATGGAACTCCTTGCCCACTTACGTAAACCGGGCAGAAAAAAAACCGCGGCGCCGGACTTCGGCGCCGCGTCAGCAACTTAAGCAAACACTCCTGTGTTTCTAGCGCTCGATGACCAGGCTGACGCCTTGGCCGCCACCGATGCACAACGTAGCCAAACCTTTTTTGCCATCGCGACGAATCAGCTCGTGCAACAGCGACACCAGAATCCGCGCACCCGATGCACCGATCGGATGACCGAGGGCAATCGCGCCGCCGTTGACGTTGACTTTGCTGGTGTCCCAACCCAGTTCCTTGCCGACTGCCAGTGATTGCGCGGCGAACGCTTCATTGGCTTCGATCAGGTCGAGGTCGTCCAGGCTCCAGCCGGCTTTGGTCAATGCCAAACGGGTGGCCGGTACCGGGCCGATGCCCATGATCGACGGGTCCACGCCAGCGCTGGCGTAAGCCTTGATGCGTGCCAGAACCGGCAAGCCGAGGGCCAGGGCCTTGGCGGCGCTGGCCAGCAACAGTACGGCGGCGCCGTCGTTGAGGGTGGATGAGTTACCGGCGGTCACGCTGCCGTTTTTCTGGAATGCGGGTTTGAGGTTGCCCAACGCCTGCAGCGTGCTGTCTGGACGCGGTTGTTCATCGGTGTCGAAGACCAGCGGCTCACCCTTGCGCTGAGGAATCAGGATCGGGGTGATTTCGCGCTTGAAGTAGCCCGCTTCGATGGCCGCAGCCGCTTTCTGTTGCGAGGCCGCGGCGAAAGCGTCCTGGTCTTCGCGACTCAGTTCGTACTTACTCGCCAGATTCTCGGCGGTGATGCCCATGTGGTAGTCGTTGAAGGCGTCCCACAAACCGTCCTGAATCACGCTGTCTTGCAGTTGCGCATGACCCAGACGCAAACCGGTGCGTGCCTTGGGCAGCACATACGGCGCCAGGCTCATGTTTTCCTGACCGCCGGCAATGATGAGTTCGGCGTCGCCGCAACGGATGGCCTGAACCGCCAGCTGGACAGCCTTGAGGCCCGAGCCGCAGACCTTGTTCAGGGTCAGGGCAGGGGTGGTATGGGGCAGGCCGGCCTTGATCGCCGTCTGGCGTGCCGGGTTTTGCCCCGAGCCTGCGGTGAGTACCTGGCCGAGGATCACTTCATCGATCTGCGAGCCGTCCAGACCGGTCTCTTCCAGCAAACGGCGAATGACCGCTGCGCCCAGCTCGGTGGCTGGAATCGCGGACAAGGCACCTTGAAAACTGCCAATGGCGGTACGAGTAGCGGCAACGATTACGACTTCGTTCATGCGTGACCTCATTAAGATTTTGTCGAGCGAAAGCAGGGCATCCATGCCCTGACAGGTCTACTGCATGTTCATGCCGCCGTTGACCGAGAAGTCGGCCCCGGTGCTATAGGCTGATTCATCGGAAGCCAGCCAGGCCACGATGGAGGCGATTTCTTCAGGTTGGCCGAGACGCCCGACCGGTGTGGCCGCGATCATGGTGTCGAGAATGTCCGGGCGGATGGCCGCGGTCATGCTGGTCTGGATGTAACCTGGGGAGACGGTGTTGACAGTCACGCCCTTGCCGGACACTTCCCGGGCCAGGGCCATGGTGAAGCCATGGATGCCGGCCTTGGCCGCGCTGTAGTTGGTCTGGCCGAACTGGCCGCGTTGACCGTTGATCGAGGAGATGTTGATGACCCGTCCCCAACCCTTGGCCAACATCCCTTCAATCACCTGTTTGGTGGTGTTGAACAGGCCGCTCAGGTTGGTGCCGATGACCGCGTTCCAGTCTTCGGGCGTCAGTTTGCGAAAGGAAGCATCACGCGTGATGCCGGCGTTGTTGACCAAGACATCGATCGGGCCGAATTCCTCTCGTGCCATCTCGAACGCTTTGCGCGTTGATTCCCAATCGGTAATGTCGCCATAGATGCATTCGAATTGATAACCCGCCTCCAGTTGGCTCGCCATCCATTCTTTCTTGCGGGCGGAGTCTGAGCTGCAGCCCACAATGACCTTGAATCCTTCCTTGTACAGGCGTTGGCTTATCGCAGTGCCAATCCCACCCATACCACCCGTGACCAACGCAATACGACCAAGCGACTTCATATGCTCTCTTCCTTTTTGTATTTTGCGCTGCAAGATGGGGGATTGTTCGGCATTGACGGGGTGTGCGGAAGTGTTGAGAGGTGACGGTCTGGTGTCCATCGGTGCCATGCACGAAATGAAACTGAACTTTCTGTCATCGCCTCGCTACGTTCATGTAGCAGCTGCCGAGCCTGCGAGGCTGCGTTCGAGCCGGGGTCGCGCTCGACCGAAGTCCTCGTGAATCCTGCATACGCGGTTTGCCTGAAAGATCGCAGTGTATGGTTTTACGACGGCTACGCCGCCGAACGCAGCCTCGCGCTGCTCGGCAGCTGCTACAGAGTGACGAATGGTCTGAAATAGTGGCTAAAAGTGAGAGTTACCTATACTGGGGTCAATATTGGTAACGGTACGATCCGTTAGTATTTGATTTATCGCAGATCAGTCATGGCTCCGGACAGGACGTTCGGTTCCACAGGTCATTGAGGACGCCATGTATAGAATGAGTTCAGGCTATGCCAGCGTGCTGGTAAATACGCTCTTGGCTCAAGGACTGGATGTTGCCAGTCTGTGTCAGGAGGCTGAACTAGACATGAAGCTCGCGGACAAACCAGGAGCGTTTTGCGAGCGAAGGGCTATCTATCGACTATGGGATCTGGCCGCTCAGGCCTCGGGTGATCCGGACATCGGCTTGAAGGCCTATGGAAGTTTCAACCCCGGCAGTTTTCAAATCGTCGGCTACACCATGATGTCCAGCCTGAATCTGAAAAAAGCCCTTGAACGACTGGTCCGTTTCAGTCCGTTGATCGGCACCGGATTCAGCCTTTTCTTTACATCGGAACAGCAGAATTACCGACTTTCCGGCCTCGATCATCAACAAAAAGGCTCGGTCAAACCTCGCCAATACACCGATGCAGCGCTGGCTTCATTGCTGGGTTTCTGCCGTACGCTGGCGGGCGGCAACGCACCGCACCCCTTGAGCGTGGGATTCACCTATCCCGAACCTGAAGACACCTGCGAGCATCGTCGGCTGTTTGGTTGCGACCTGCATTTCGACGCGCCTTACGACAGCATTTTGTTTGACGGTCAGGAACTGATGCGTCCGTTGAACATGGCCAATGAAGCGTTGGCGGTGATGCATGACAGTTTTGCCGAGGCTCAACTGGACCTGCTGTTTGGTTTTTGCATCGTCGGCAGGATTCGTGCGCTGATTACCGAACGTTTGAGTCAGGACCATGGACAGTGCGACATGGAGTCGATCGCGGCCGCATTGAACATCAGCAAGCGGACGCTGCAACGCGCGCTGGAAAAGGAAGGGACGCAATTCAAGGACGTGCAGAACGATGTGCGCCGGCAACTGGCGGATTTTTACCTGCGCCATTCTCACTTCAACATGAAACATGTCGCGTATCTCCTTGGTTTTCATGATCACAGCAGTTTCAACAAAGCCTGTAGCCGCTGGTTTGGCATGACACCCGGTCAGTATCGGGCCGATGAATCGTTTGAAATCGAGGAAGCCGCGCCGGTCTGACGCGGTCCTCGTCAGCGTTCAACGTTATTTCACCGGAGGTTTTTTCACGCCTTTCTTGCCCTTGGCAGGTTTGCGCACTGGACTCGCAACCTTGGCGACGGGGTCAGGGGTCACTGCGGTTTTTTCCTGCTTGATTGGCTCGGGGATTACCGCTGGGGTTTTCTGTTTGATTGGCTCAGGGGTTACCACCGGGACTTTTTGCTTGATCGGCTCAGGGGTTACCACCGGGACTTTTTGCTTGACCGGCTCTGGAGTTATCGCCGGGGCTTTCTCTTCGATGGCATCGGCTTCACCCGGTGGTTGGGTCAGGCTGAAACCCGGCAGTGGCACGTCGAGCAGCGTGTGCAGTTCACACCAGAATGGGTTGTCTGCGCCGCTGGTCAGCAGTTCAGGCAGCAAATTGGCGACGGCCGCGAGCACTTGCTGGCGTTCTTCGACCTCAACCAGCATCAAGGGCAGGCTGTGCAGGCTTTCTTGCGGATGGGTAGCGACCAGCAGTTTTTGCAGGCGCAGGGTTTCGCGCAAATCAAGCGGCTTGGCACTGTAGTCCTGAAGCAATACTTGCAGTTGCTGGATCAATTTTTCGACACTTTCCTTGCCCGACTCGTCGCTGTCGCGGCCCAGCAGGAACAGGATTCGTATCAAGGCTTCCATCAGGCCGCCAAGGGGCAGGGCATCCTGCAAGCGCTCGATCAAAACCTTGTCGTGCTGCTCGGCATGTTCCTGAAGATTTCGCCCGGGTGCATTGCCGGTGAGGTTGTTGAGTACGCCATACACGCCGTAGAAACACATTTCCTGAGCCGCATCGCGCAGATCCCGATAGCCGTTCAAGGCGTCCTGCACCTGGTTGGAAAACAGTTCCTGCCAGACCAGCAACGGGTTGGTCTGGCTGGCGGGGTGGCGATCCTTGCTCACTTGGGCGGCACTGCCTGCCAGCCACCACAGCGCCGGGTTCAAACTGCTCCAGGCCACTTGCTGCTGATGGAAAGGGTGCGCCCGGCGCAGCATTTCGGCGCTGGGTTCGTTGATCAACTGGCGCAACCACGGGCGTATGAATTCGTCGTACACACTGTTGTTGATATCGGACGCACGCTGGACCAGCGCAAATTCGCGATCGTCATCACGGGGCGGCTGCACCTGGCCATGGATGTCGGCGATACGCCGGCGTTCGAAACGCACGGCATACGGCGTCGCTGAATTCTCCGGCAGGTCTTCGATCAGCATTTCATACAGCCCGGCTGACAGCACATTGATCGCATCGACCGCACCGAGCAATTCACGGTGCTCACGCCGCGCCACTTCACCGGACACGAAGATGCCCAGGTGGCCGATGCTCGCGTGCCGCAGGTAAACGATGGTGCGTCCGGCATTCTGCAACGCGAGATCGCTTGGATAGACGTCGGTGATCCAGTCCAGTGCCTGCTGCGGGGAGGTGATGTTGTCGCCATACGAGCAGAACACCACCACCGGCACTTCGATCAGTTTGAGGTCAAGCCCGCTGCTCTTGCGACCGAGACCGCCGGACAGCCGATTGCCGATGAACAGATCGTCGACAATCATCTCGATCTCTTCGCCATTGAGCAGAGTCGGGCTACCCCACCAGCGTTCGAAATCCAGAAAGCGTGCGGCCTCGCTGTCGACTTCACTGAACAGGTGGTAGTACTTGCCCCAATAGGTGTTGGCCGGGTCCAGGTTTTCGAAATTGCTGACCAGCCAGGTGCCGTCGAAACGGTCATTGCCGAGGTCGCTCCCCAGACGCGCCATCCAGCCACCGCCCAGCAAACCGCCGGAATAGCGCATCGGATTGCGGCCATTGACACCGGCCCAGTACGACAACGGCGCACCGTTAACGATGATCAGCCCCGGCAGCTCCGGACGGGTGGCCGCGAGGCCCATTAACGCCCAGCCCGCCTGGCAGTTGCCGATTACCACGGGTTTGGTGCTGTCGGGATGTCGGGCGCTGACGACTTCGATGAACTTCGCCTGGGCTTCTGTGATATCGGCAAGGGTTTGCCCAGGGCGGGGCGAGTGACTGAAGGCGATGAAGTAGGTGGGGTGGCCGGCTCTCAGGCTCTCGCCGATGACCGAATCCTGTTTGAAACCGCCGATCCCCGAGCCGTGGCCGCCGCGTGGGTCAATGATGATCACCGGCTGTTTTTTGCTGTCGATCTGTTGTCCGGGGCCACCAAGGATTTGCAACAGCGAGTAATTGACCGGGCGGGGCAGGTCTTCACCGGCGACCAGCGTTTCATGATTGAACTTGAGCAGCAGCGGATACCCGGCGCGTTCGTGGGCCAGGGTGTTGTCGCCGCGCTGACGCAAGGTGTCCCAGAACAACACGCTGCGTTGGCCGAGGTCCGTGAAGTATTCCTGCCAGTCAGCCGGCGTTGGCTGTCGGAGTTGCCCAAGGCTTAAAGGCGCGAAGGTTTTTGCCTGGCGCTTCTGCACGGCGTCGAGGACGTTACGGGTATTGAGACGTTGCAGATGATTGAGGTGCTCGAACAAGCCGGCGGGTTCGGAGAACTCTTCATCTTGCAGCGCAATATTTAATTCCTGACCCATCGTGATCTCCTGACGCTGTATATGGGAACCGGCCCATCTGAACCCTTTAGTTAAAGAGGGCTAGCCCAGCCGTTCGATGAGCAGGAGTTTACAGCGAAGAAGGAGGGCTTTAGCAAAGGTTATTTTGCACCGCACAAAAATAGACGTTGCCAAATAGTTTTGTGCACTGCAATATCAAGGCTAACGCGATGACTGGCCGGATCGCTATCGCGTCCTCAGGTCCATCAGGACCTTCCAGTACCAGGAGATTCAAGCATGTCTTTTTTCAATTCGGAAAAACTGCAAACCGCTCAGAAAGCCAACCTCGATCTTTTGCAGCAAATCAGCGGCAAAGTCTTCGCCAGCGTTGAACAGCTCAGCCAGTTGCAGTTCAAGGCATTGCGTGACTCCACCGAAGAGCACTTCGAAGGTGTTCGCAAGCTGATGGCCGTCCGTGATCCACAAGGTTTCGCCGAGCTGCAGGCTTCTTTCACCCAGCCGAGCGCGCAGACCGAACGTCTGGCCGAGTTCAACCGTCAGGTTCAAGCGCTGATCGTGGGTACTCAGTCGGACATCGCCAAACTGACCTCGGGTCAGGTCGAAGCGGGCACCCAACAGGTGCAAGAGTTCGTTGAAGCCATCAGCAAGAATGCACCGGCCGGCTCCGAGCCTGTTGTGGCCGCGTTCAAGTCGAGCCTGGCGAATGCCGGCACTGTGTTCGAAAGCGCACAGAAAGCCGTAAAACAGGCTGCCGATGTGGCTCAGAGCAGTTTCGACGCAGCAACTGCCGCGGCGACCAAAGCGGCTCCAGAAGCAAGCGCCAAGGCTACCAGCGGTAACAAGTAAGTCACATCAAGTAAGCGGCACCAATGGCGATGGGTTTATTCCCCATCGCCATTTTTTTTCGGCCCGCTATCGGTGCCGGGTTTACCGCCAAACATGCCAAACAGGTTCTGGGTATTGAGATACAACGCCTTGGACTGGTCGACATATTGGCGCATCAGATCCTGCATCACCGGGGCCTGCTGGTGCATGAAGTCGCTCCAGGCTTCGGACGACTGCGCGCCGGTCTGGGACTGAACGTCGATTACGGTCTGAATGCTCTTGTCCAGGTAGCTGCCGAGAACGCCCTGATAAGGGCCGTAGAACTGGATAATCCCCATCAGCATTTCGGTAGTGAAGATGGGCTCACCGCCGCTTTCGGCTTCCAGAATCACTTGCAGCAGAATGCTGCGGGTCAGATCCTCGCCGCTCTTGGCATCGACCACCTGAAAGGCAATTTTGTCGACCACCAACTGGCGTATGTCCGCCAGCGTCAAATGACTGCTGGTGTGGGTGTCATACAGTCGGCGATTGGGGTACTTCTTGATCAGGCGGGGGGTGGTATCAGTCATGCGGGGCGTCTCGCGGCGGGCCTGGTTTGCAGGCATCTTAACCTACTCTGGCCACTGCCGCGGAATGGTCGGGCGGAGGAGAGCACCGATCGTTCCCACGCTCCGCGTGGGAATGCAGCCCGGGACGCTCTGCGTCCCATCAAAAGCCGAACGCGGAGCGTTCGTTGAGGCATTCCCACGCAGAGCGTGGGAACGATCATTGCGGTGCTTACCAGATCGGCAAGGTGTAGCTGACGATCAAACGGTTTTCATCCAGATCGCTGCCGAAGTTGGTCGAGCGCACCGTCGCATTGCGCCACTTCACCCCGACATTCTTCAGCGGCCCGCTCTGCACGACATAACCAATGTCGGTATCACGTTCCCATTCCTTGCCTTCCGGGCGGTTGCCGCCCAGATCGATGTTGTCGCCGGTGAGGTAGCGGGTCATGAAGGTCAGGCCCGGAATGCCAATGGCCGCAAAGTTGTAGTCGTAGCGAGCCTGCCAGGATTTTTCGTCTTTGCTGGCGAAGTCGCCGATCTGCACGAAGTTCACCAGGAAGGCATCGGTACCATTGACGTAGGCGTAGCCAGTGTCACCGCTCATGCCTTGATAACCCAGGCCCAACGCATGCCCGCCGAGGTTATAGGTGAACATCGCGCCGATGGCGTTGTTATCGACATTGCTGCCGCCATCATCCGTTGAACGGGCGAAGCGCAGATCCGTCTTCAACGACTGGCCTGTCGTCACCGGCAACACGTAGGTCAGGTTGACCAGGTGCTGGCTGTAGAAGTTGTCGAGGTGACCGTAGCTATAGCCGGTGGCGAGGTTGCTGGTCCATTTGTAGTTCAGGCTGGCGAAATCGAAGCTGTCGCTATCGACATGACGCGTGGTGATGCCCTTGGCGCCGGTGCGGGTGATGCCCATGTCCTCGTAGTCCGAGGAGTCGCGCTGATTGACCTGCGTCAGTCGCCCGGCATCCACGGTCAAGCCTTCGAGTTCCAGCGACGTCAACTGACCGCCCTTGAAGGTCTGTGGCAACAGCCGTGAATCGTTGGCCAATACCGTGGGCAGTTTCGGCAGCAGCGTGCCGAGTTTCAGGGTGCTTTTGGAGGCGCGCACTTTGGCGGTCAGGCCCAGTTCGCCGTACTCGTCCTGCGCACCTTTGCTCGTGTCGCGATGGCGTTTGAGCAGGCCGGAACCTGCGCGATCAGGGCTGGAATCGAGCTTGACGCCGACCAGGCCGATGGCATCGAAGCCGACACCAATCAAACCGTCGGTGAAGCCCGATTCATAGCGCAGCAGGAAACCCTGGGCCCATTCCTCTTGTTTGGATTGGGCGGCGTTGTCCTGGCGATAGTCACGGTTGAAATAGAAGTTGCGCAGCTCGAGGCTGGCCTTGCTGTCTTTGACAAAGTCAGCGGCGGCGGGGGCCGAGAGGCTGATGACGCCGCCGGCCAGCAACAGTCGGGTAGCGAGGGTGCGGGTGTTGCGGTCCATGGTGAAGCCCCTTTGTTTTTATTATGGAAAGACAGGTCCCGCGGCCCTCGCCAGGTGGGCGAGGGCTTATCAATAAAAAAACGCGAACGCCGAAAAGACAGGAGCGTGGCGCCGCGTGCGGTTCAATCGTTAGAACTGTTCGGCGCTCAGGCCAAACAAGGAGGCACTGCCCGCGCGGATGGATTGCTCCAGGCTCAAGATGCGCGGCAGCAGGCGGTGGATATAGAAGTCGGCGGTGGCGATTTTCGCGCCATAAAACCCTTCGTCTTCGTGCAGCTTTTGCTTGGCAACTTGTGCCATGCGCGCCCAAAGCCAGGCGTAGGCGACGTAACCGAACAGGTGCAAATACTCCACCGACGCGGCGCCGACTTCGTTGCGATTGGTCGCGGCCTGGTCCTGCAGCCAGTCGCTCAGGTCTTCCAGACGCTGTACGGCAGAGAACAGTTGAGCGGAGTAGGGCGCGTCAGGCTGATGGGCGAAATGACGGATCTCAGCGGTGAACTGGCGCAGCGCAAAGCCTTTGTCGGCGAGCACTTTGCGTCCGAGCAAGTCCAGGGCCTGAATGCCGTTGGTGCCTTCGTAGATCTGCGCGATGCGCACGTCACGGACCAATTGTTCCTGGCCCCATTCGCGGATGTAGCCATGGCCGCCGAACACTTGTTGGCCGTTGATGCAGCTTTCCAGGCCGGTGTCGGTGAAAAATGCCTTGGCCACCGGTGTCAGCAGCGCGACCAGGGTTTGCGCGCTGTCGCGTTCTTTGGCGTCATCGGAAAACTTCGCCAGATCCAGTTGCTGCCCGACATAACTGGCAAACGCGCGGCCGCCCTCTGTCATGGCTTTCATGCTCAGCAGCATGCGGCGCACATCAGGGTGGACGATGATCGGGTCGGCCACTTTGTCCGGAGCAATTGCACCGGTCGGCGCGCGGCTCTGAACGCGTTCACGTGCATAGGCGACGGCGCTCTGATAGGACGCTTCGGCGCAGCCAATGCCCTGAATGCCGATGGACAAACGCTCGTAGTTCATCATGGTGAACATCGCCGCCAAACCTTTGTTGGCTTCGCCGACCAGCCAACCGCTGGCGCCGTCGAAGTTCATCACGCAGGTGGCCGAGGCCTTGATGCCCATCTTGTGTTCGATCGATCCGCAACTCACGGCGTTGGCATCGCCGAGGGAACCGTCGGCATTGACCAGCACTTTGGGCACGACGAACAGCGAGATGCCTTTCGGCCCCGCAGGTGCATCCGGCAGTTTGGCCAGCACCAGATGGACAATGTTTTCGGTCAGGTCCTGATCGCCACCGGTGATGAAGATCTTGCTGCCGGTGATGTTGAAGCTGCCGTCAGCCTGGGGTTCGGCGCGGGTGCGGATAATCCCCAGATCGGTGCCGGCGTGGGCTTCGGTCAGGCACATGGAGCCGGCCCAGCGGCCTTCGTACATCGGCGGCAGGTAGAGGTTTTTCAGGGTGTCGCTAGCGTGGGCATCCAGTGCCAGGCAGGCACCGGAACTCAACGCTGAATAGAGTGCAAAGCTTGAGTTGGCGCCGTAGAGCATTTCTTCGAACTGCACGGCGAGCATCTTCGGCATGCCCATGCCGCCGAAATCGGCGTTACCGGAAAGGCCCACCCAGCCGCCTTCGATGTAGGTGGCATAAGCCTGTTTGAAACCGATTGGCGTGCTGACCTGGCCATCGACCCACTGGGCGCCTTCCTCGTCGCCGCTGCGATTCAATGGCGCAATCAGGTGCGAGGTGACTTTGGCCGCCTCCTCAAGAATGGCGTCAGCGGTGGCGGCGTCAACACTGTCGGCCAAGGCCGGCAGGCGGGCCCACAGGGCCGGGGCGTCGAACACTTCATGCAAGACAAAGCGCATGTCGCGCAGCGGGGCGTTGAATTCGGGCATAACGTGAACCTCAAAAGGTGTGCGATGGGCACGGTGCCGCGACGGCGGGCCGTGCCCTTTCAATCAATGAGCGGAAGCGCTGGCGGCACCGAGGCCGGTCTGGGCGCGAACGAACTGGTCGGCGTAAGCGTCACGCTCCTTGTCGGCCCGCACGCTGCGGTCGAGTTTCGACACCACGACGATCACGAAGAACGCCAGCGGCATGGAGAACAGCGCCGGGTGGTCGTACGGGAAGATCGCGTGAGCATGGCCGAGCACGGTGACCCAGACCGCTGGCGAGAGGATCACCAGCACCAGCGCACAGATCAGGCCGGCGAAACCACCGATGATCGCGCCTTTGGTGGTCAAGCCTTTCCAGTACATGGCCATAATCAGCACCGGGAAGTTGGTCGAGGCGGCGATGCCGAAGGTCAGGCCCACCAGGAACGCGACGTTCATCTTCTCGAACAGAATGCCCAGCAGAATCGCGATGATGCCAAGGCCGACAGTGGCCATGCGGGTCACGCGCATTTCCTGTTTCTGGCTGGCTTTGCCCTTCTTGAACACCGTGGCGTAGAGATCGTGGGATATCGCTGAGGCACCGGCCAGGGCCAACCCGGAAACCACCGCCAGAATGGTGGCGAAGGCCACGGCCGAGAGGAAACCGAAGAACAGGTTGCCACCGACCGCTTTGGCCAGGTGCATGGCGACCATGTTGCCGCCGCCAATCAAGGCGCCGCCGACTTCACCATTAACGTAGTACTGCGGGTCGGTGCCGATGATCACCATCGCGGCAAAGCCCAGGGTGCAGACAACAAGGAAGAAGAAACCGATGAAGCCCGTGGCGTAGAACACCGACTTGCGCGCTTCCTTGGCGTTAGGCACGGTGAAGAAACGCATCAGAATGTGCGGCAGACCGGCAATCCCGAACACCAGGCCCAGCGACATCGAAGCAGTGTTGATCGGGTCGGCGAGCATCGAGCCGGGGCCCATGATGTTCCAGCCACTGGCGTGGGCTTCGACAGCTTTGCTGGCCAGGGTTTCGTAGCTGAAACCGAATTGCGACATGGCCATGAACGCCAGGGTCGTGCCGCCGGCAAGCAGCAATACAGCCTTGATGATCTGCACCCAGGTGGTGGCGATCATGCCGCCGAAGATCACGTACACCAGCATCAGTGCGCCGACGATCACCACGGCTACCGGGTAGTCGAGACCGAACAGCAACTTGATCAATTGACCGGCACCAACCATCTGCACGATCAGGTAGCAACACACCACCGTCAGCGATCCGAAGGCAGCGAAGATCCGCACTTTGTTCTGGTCCAGTCGATAGGACACGATGTCGGCAAAGGTGTAGCGCCCCAGGTTGCGCAGACGCTCGGCCATCAGGAAGGTGATGATCGGCCAGCCGACGAAGAAGCCGATGGTGTAGATGAAGCCGTCGTAGCCCTTGGCGAACACCAGGCTGGACAGCCCCAGCAGCGTGGCGGCGGACATGTAGTCGCCGGCAATCGCCAGACCGTTCTGGAACCCGGTGATGCCACCGCCCGCGGTGTAGAAGTCAGACGTGGATTTGGTTTGTCGCGCGGCCCACCAGGTGATGGCCAGCGTGCCCAGCACGAAGACGAAGAACATGCCGATCGCATGCAGGTTGAGCGGTTGTTTTTCCACCGCACCCAGCGCGGGTGCAGCCAGCACAACGGAGGCCGGCAATAGCCCGGCAGCAGCCACGAGAAGTTTACGGAGAAGAGTCATTACTTGCTCTCCTCGAGAATGGCGGCGCCCAGTGCATCGAAACGGGTATTGGCGCTGTAGACGTACCAACCGGTCAGGAGCCAGGAAAAAATGATGATCGCCGCGCCAACCGGCATGCCCAGGGTCAACATCCGATGCTCGGCGAGCGGCGCATGCAGCCACTGCGGGGCAAACGCCACCACCAGCATGAACGCGTAGTAAGTACCCAGCACCGCAGCACTGAGTGACCAGGCCAGGCGCGAGCGGCTGCTCACCAATTGAAGGAATTTCGGGTTGGACCGAATGCGTTCACAGCGTTGGGTATCGGTTGAATGGATGTCGATCATGGTGGCTCCACCTTGTTGTTGTTATCGATGCTTTTGGCATTTAAGGGCAGGGCAGAGCCGAATCCGGCCTGCACGAGCCCGAAGCGGCCGGTAAAAACACCGGCCGCTTGACGGGTACAACGTCGATTCGGTTAGAGCGCTTTGGCCCTGTCGCGCAGAACGTACTTCTGGATCTTGCCGGTTGAGGTCTTCGGCAGAAGGGTGAAAACCACCGTACGCGGCACTTTGAAGCCGGCCAGGTGTTCGCGGCAGAAACTGATGATGTCGGCCTCGCGAACGTCCTGGTGATCAGCCTTCAACGTGATAAAGGCGCAGGGCGTTTCGCCCCACTTCTCATCGGGACGGGCGACGACGGCCGCTTCCATGACGGCTGGATGGCGATAGAGCACACCTTCCAGTTCGATGGTGGAAATGTTCTCGCCGCCGGAAATGATGATGTCCTTGAGTCGGTCCTTGATCTCGACATAACCGTTCGGATGACACACCGCCAGGTCGCCGGTGTGGAACCAGCCGCCTTCGAACGCTTCGGCCGTGGCGGTCGGGTTCTTCAGGTAGCCCTTCATCACGGTGTTGCCGCGCATGAAGATCTCACCGATGGTCTGACCGTCTCGCGGGGTCGGCTCCAGTGTCTTCGAGTCGCCGACCATCACACCTTCGAGCGTCGGGTAGCGCACGCCCTGACGGGATTTGATTTGCGCCCGTTCGTCCAGCGGCAACTCATCCCATTCGGCATGCCAGGCGCAGAGCGTCACCGGACCATAGGTTTCGG
Source organism: Pseudomonas lyxosi (assembly GCF_047758685.1). NCBI lineage: Bacteria > Pseudomonadati > Pseudomonadota > Gammaproteobacteria > Pseudomonadales > Pseudomonadaceae > Pseudomonas > Pseudomonas lyxosi. The sequence goes on along the minus strand of NZ_CP180481.1, from coordinate 4,835,234 downwards.
TCAGGCCATAGACGTGGGTGACCTTGATGCCCATTTCTTCCACGGCACCGATCACTTTGGCCGGTGGCGCGGCACCGGCGACCATCGCGTTGACCGGATGATCGATTGCCGCTTTCGCCGATTCCGGCATGTTGACCAAGGCATTGAGCACGATCGGCGCAGCGCACAGATGGGTGACCTGATGCTCGCGGATCAGCGTGAGGATTTTCTGTGGATCGACCCGGCGCAGGAACACATGCACACCGGCCATGGCGGTGATGATCCACGGGTAGCACCAACCGTTGCAATGGAACATCGGCAGGGTCCAGAGGTACACCGGATGGTTGCCCATGGCCCAGGTCATCTGGTTGCCCAACGAGTTCAGATAAGCACCGCGATGGTGGTAAACCACGCCTTTGGGGTTGCCGGTGGTGCCGGAGGTGTAGTTCAGCGAGATGGCTTGCCATTCGTTCGCCGGCCACTGCCAGGCGAAGTCCGGGTCGCCTTCGGCCAACAGCGCTTCATAGTCCAGCTCGCTGACCGCCTGGCCTTCACCGTATTCCGGATCATTAACGTCGATGACCAGTGGCGGGTGATCGAGCATGCCGATCGCCGCGTGAATCACATCATGGAACTCGCGGTCGGTAATCAGCACCTTGGCTTCGCCATGCTGCAGCATGAAGGCAATGGCTTCGGCATCCAGGCGCACGTTGAGCGGGTTGAGCACCGCGCCAATCATCGGCACGCCGAAGTGCACTTCAAGCATCTCGGGAATGTTGGGCAGCATCACGGCCACCGTGTCGTTCTTGCCGATGCCGCGCCCGGCCAGTGCCGAAGCCAGGCGGCGGCAACGGGTGTAGGTCTGCGCCCAGGTGCGGCGGATAGAACCATGGATGACGGCGGGGTAGTCCGGATAAACGCTGGCGGTGCGCTCGATGAAGCTGAGCGGAGACAAGGCAATATGATTGACAGCCGCAGGGCCTAGCCCTTGTTCATAGATCGACATGTACGGGTACTCGGTGGCTGATTGTTAGCTCTATGGGTGACCTTGCAGCGTAGCCGCTGGGGTCCCCTTTTATGTCAGGTTTGCTTTATATAACATTCAGCTACTGATATGGAAGTACAACCTACGTCATATAGGATATGTACTATATTTGATTCTGGCGAATCTAAATGAATGCAGTGACACCGCCAAGGCCGGTATATCCTTGGCTTCCCCAACGAAGCGGACCTGTAATGACCCTGACTCCCGTTCGATTGCACAGCTGGTTGCGCCTGCAGCGCGAGGGTGTGTCTCTGGCCGCCCGGGCCGATGCGTTGTGCCGTGCGTTGCAGGAATGTCCCGAGGTGCGCCGGGCGGTTTATTTGAGTTGGCAAGCCAATGCGCGGATTTACAGCCACGAGGGCGCCGCCCAGCATTTTCCACCGGGCCTGGGTGACCCTTCGCTGGCCAGTGATCAGTTGCTGTTTGATCGGCTGGGCGAGGCGGGGCGCCTGGATCTGGCGCAAGTGCGGCAACTCGATTGCTGGTTGTCCGGTCGTTTGCGTCGGGCCGCCATCAGCCATGGCCAAGTGTTTGATCTGGCCTTGCAACCGGCGCAGCCGGGGTTGTTGCTGGTGGAAGTGTGCGAGGGCGTGAGTCTTGATTGGCTGGGGTGGGTGCAGGACTTGCTGACGACCTTGCTGAGCAGCGTCAACGGCATGCTGCGCGGCTCACCGCTGTTGGGGCACGATCCGCAACCGAGTCTGTTGCTCGATGCCCAGGGCCGACCACTGGAATTCAATGCCGCGCTGTTGGCACTGCTCGCCGAAAAACCGCTGACCGATGTGCTGGGCTTTTTGCCGGTGAATCACCGGGTGCTGGTCCGTGCCTGCCTCGACCAGCAACGCGCCATCGATGGGGTCGAAGCCCAGTTCGAAGCGCAGATCCTGATCTGGACGTTTATCCCCGATCCCCAGGACAACCGTGTGCTCGCCCGTTGCCGCGATGCCACGGCACAAGTGCTGGCCGAGCGTGAAGCCGCCACGGCACGGCGGCTATACCGGCTGATCATCGAGAACACCACCGACCTGATTTCCCGACACACACCGGACGGACGCTTTCTCGATGCCTCGCCCGCGTCCTGGACGTTGCTCGGCTACTGGCCGGAAGAGTTGCGCGGGCAAATGGCCCAGGGCTTGTTCCATGGTCAGGACCTGGCCAGCCTGGTGCAGCGCGCGCGGGATGCCCTGGAGCAGGACGGTTATCACACGATGACCTATCGCATTCGCCATCGAGACGGGCATTACCTGTGGTTTGAAACCGCGAGCCGGGCGATTCGTGAAACCTACACCGGGACGGTGGTCGAAGTGGTCAGCGTGTCCCGGGACATTACCGCCCGGGTGCAAGCCGAGGAGAACAAGCGGCGCCTGGCGGAGGTGGTCGAAGCCAACACCGATCCGGTGTTGTTCATCGACCCCGAGGGGCAAGTCACTTACCTCAATCCAGCGGCGCGGCGCATTCTCGGGATCGACGAGCAGCAACCGATGCCAGCCCTGGCGGAATTGTTCGCCAGCAGCGACCTGGCACGTCTGCAGCGTGATGGCTGGAGCAGCGCTGAACGCGACGGTGTCTGGAGCACCGATGCGCGATTGCAACCACCGGGTGGCGGTACTTCCGTGCCGGTGTCGCTGGTGTTGCTGGCGCACCGTTCGGCCGGCGGCGAGCGCTATTACTCGTTGGTGGCGCGGGACATGACCGAGCGTGAACTGCGTGAGGTGCAACAGCGCCGCCATCAGGACGAACTGGCCCACACCGCGCGGTTGGTTACCCTGGGTGAATTGGCCTCGGGCATCGCTCACGAAATCAACCAGCCGCTGGCGGCGGTGGTCAATTACGCCAACGCCAGCCAGCGCTATTTACAGACGCTCGATTCCAATCCCCAGGCCGCCGCCCGAGTAGCGCAAGGGCTGGAACGTATTACCCATCACGCCACGCATGCTTCAGAAGTGATCAGACGTTTGCGCGCGTTTCTGCGCAAGGGACAGCGCCGGATGCAAGCCCTGAATTTCACCGACGTCGCCCGCGAGGCGGTGCGTTTGTGTGCCTGGGAAGCGAGCAATTGCCAAGTGACAATCGAGGATCGCCTGCCGGATAATCTGCCGCCGATTTATGCCGACCGGGTGCTGCTGGAGCAGGTGCTGCTCAATCTGTTGCGCAATGCCATCGATGCCAACCGCGAACAACATCCGGGGCAACCTTCACTGATCGTGATGGCTGCGGGGCAGGGCGGTGGTGCCACCGTGGAAATCAGTGTGCAAGACCAGGGACCGGGCGTCAGCGAGCCCGAACTGGAGCAGATATTTACCCCGTTCTATACCAGCAAGGCCGATGGCCTGGGGCTTGGCTTGTCCATGAGTCGCAGCATCATCGAAGGCTTTGGTGGTGAATTGCAGGCCCGACGCCAACCTGTCGGGCTGCTGATGTGCTGCCGCTTGCCGCTGGCCGGCTCAACAAAACAACAACAGGAATAACGTAATGGCAGGTGTGACGGAGCACGTGGTGTATGTGGTCGACGACGATCAAGGCATGCTCGACTCAACGGTCTGGTTATTGGAATCGGTAGGGCTCAAGGCCTTGCCGTTTACCAGTGGCGTGGAGTTTCTCAGTGCCTGTGATGCCACGCTCGATGCCTGCGTGCTGCTCGATGTTCGCATGCCCGGCATGGGTGGTTTGAACGTGCAGGAAGAAATGCGCGCACGTGAGCTGAACCTGCCGATCATTTTCGTCAGCGGGCACGCGGACGTGCCGATCGTGGTTCGCGCCTTCAAGGCCGGCGCCCATGACTTCATCGAGAAGCCCTATAACGAGCAATTGCTGCTGGACAGCGTGCAACAGGCACTCAGCAACTGCGCGGCAAACCGCTCGGGCAATCGGGGTCATGAAGCCTTGCAGGCGCGTTTGCTGACACTGACCCCACGGGAGCGCGATGTCTTGCTGCCGCTGGTCCAGGGTTACACCACCCGTGAGATCGCTGAGCAACTGGGCGTGAGCGCAAAAACCGTCGACCTGTATCGTTCGCGGGTGATGAAACGCATGCAGGCCAATACCTTGCCGGACCTGGTGGGCATGGCCATCGCCGCTGAACTGGTTGCTCCGCTGAAGCTGCGGTGATTGCTCGCGCTTTCTAATGAGCGTCTATGCTGGGCTAACCGATCCCATCCCTCTGCAGCGATCTGCAAGGAGGCAGCAATGGTGCCCACATCCAGCTCCGAGAAGGCGTTCACTCGCAGTCTGCTCGATGTTTTGATCCGTGCCGGGTTGATTACCGTACTGGTGCTGTTCTGCTTTGAGATCTTCAGCCCGTTCCGCGACCTCATGCTGTGGTCGCTGATCCTGGCAATCACCCTTTATCCATTGCAAGTGCGGCTAAAGGGGCCGCTGGGTCAGAAAGACGGCCACATTGCGACGCTGATTGTGCTGATCGCTATCGTTGTGCTCATGGTGCCGATCTATCTGTTGGTCACCTCGATTGCCGATTCGGTCGCGCATGCCATGACCACCGTCAAGGACGGCAGTTTCCATATTCCGCCACCCGCTGACTCAGTCGCTGACTGGCCGTTAGTGGGCAAGCGTCTCTCTGCCATATGGCTGCAGGCCTCAACCGATCTTCCCGACCTGACAACGAAGTACCTGCCGCAGATAAAACATTTCAGCGTGAGCTTCCTGGGAAAACTGGCCGGCGTCGGCATGGGGTTCCTCACCTTTATCTTTGCGTTGATCATCGCCGGCATTTTCATGGCCTATGGCGAGAGCGGCAGGCGCAGTGCGGTACAGATCGCGACCCGCGTCAGCGATCCGGGCAAGGGGCCGAAAATCGCCGAACTGTGTACCGCAACGATCCGTGCGGTCGCGCTTGGGGTGGTCGGCATCGCCTTCATCCAGATGCTGCTGGTGGGCATCGGATTCGTGCTCATGGGCGTCCCGGGTGCCGGACTGCTTGCCTTGGCGGTGCTGCTGCTCGGCATCATGCAATTGCCGGCGACGCTGATTACGCTGCCCGTGATTGCCTTTGTGTTCGCCACCGAGGGGGCCAGCACGGCAACCATTGTTTTCGCCATCTATGTGTTCGTTGCCGGCCTGGTGGATAACGTCCTCAAGCCCTTGCTGCTGGGGCGCGGTGTCGATGTGCCGATGCCGGTGGTGTTGATCGGCGCCTTGGGTGGCATGGTCACCAGCGGTATCCTCGGTCTGTTCATCGGCCCGGTGGTGCTTGCGGTCGGCTATCAGTTGTTCTGGCAATGGGTGGAGGATCAGCCGCAGAACAGACCGGACGTCCCGCCGACGTTATGACTGCCCGGGCTTGCGCTAGCATGAAAGATGTTCAGGCCACTCGTCCTGACGAGCAGGGCTGCCGCCATGACTGCACAGAAACATCAACTGCTGGACCAGGTGCTGATCGCCCATGGTGGTCTGGAACACTGGAACCACTTCAGTAAAGTTCGCGCCACGCTCGTGACCGGCGGCTCGCTGTGGGGCATGAAAGGGCTGACGCAAGACAGCGCACCACGGCAGATGACCGTTTGGCTGCATGAGCAGCGCGCTTCGGTGATGCCATTCGGTGGGCTTGATCAACGGACGGCCTACACGCCGGACCGCATCGCCATCGAAACCACCGCTGGCAAGGTGATTGCCGAGCGATCAGCACCCCGGGAATCGTTTCGCGATCACGGGGAAACAACCCCTTGGGATCCACTTCAGCGAGCGTACTTCAACGGTTACGCGCTCTGGTCCTACCTGACCATGCCTTTCCTGTTCACCTCGCCGGGTGTCCTGACTGAGGAAGTCGAGCCCTGGCAAGAGGGAACACAGCGCTGGCGACGATTACAGGTGACCTTTCCCGAGAACATCGCCACTCACTGTGCGGTGCAGGATTTCTACTTCGGCGAGGACTTCCTGCTGCGTCGACACGACTACAACGTGGACGTGAGTGGTGGCCTGCCTGCCGCGCAGTATGTCCATGACTACGTTGAAGCAGACGGGCTGCGCATGCCCGGCAAACGGCGAGCCTATCGGCGCGGCGCGAACGGTCAGCCAGACAAGGATGCCTTGTTGGTGGCTATCGACCTCAGCGAAATCAGCTACGCCTAGAGAGGGTTGAATCATGACCATCCATTCCTGGGAAAAACTCTACCTCGATGACCTGAGCCTGGGTCAGCAGTTCGAAAGCGACAGCCTGCGTGTCCATCGAGCGTCGATGCTGGCCTTTGCTCAGGAGTTCGACCCGCAACCGTTTCACCTCGATCCTGAAGCCGCCGAGCTGAGCCTGTTCGGTGGTCTGGCGGCCAGTGGCTGGAACACCGCCGCCCTGACCATGAAGCTGCTGGTGGAAAGCGTGCCATTGGCAGACGGAATCATCGGCCTGGGCATCGAGTTGAGCTGGCCGACGCCGACCTACCCGGACGATCTGTTGCGTCTGCAATGCACCGTGCAGGCCATCGAACCGTCCAGCTCCAAAACAGATCGGGGTGTGGTGACCGTGTTCATGGAAACGCTCAATCAGAATGACAAGGTCGTGCAGCGAGCCACCGGAAAACTGCTGGTCTTCAGAAGACCGGCGCCTGATTGAGAAAGTAGTCATGGGTGTGTGGAGCGTGCGTGATCGGCAAGTCGTCTTGCCGCTACATTGAGCGTGTACTTTGTCGATTGCAGGGGCCGGAGGAGGCGTTTTGAGAACATTCCTGCTCAGGCCTAGCGCCTCAACGCTGAACATGTTGCGTCAAGCGTGCCTGCAACGCCGAGATGCGGTGCCGCCAACGTTAACGGAAAAAGCGCTCATCCCTGGCATTCCGGATGCTCGCTACTGGCTGGACCAGAATCTGACGCCGTTCATTCGGGATGTGAGTCAGGCCAACATTCGAGAAGCCGAGGCGCTCGCCAGCGCTGGGATGCCCAATGACACCCTGCCACTGGCAAGCATGTTGGCCGTTTCGGGGGGCGGCGACGCAGGCACATTTGCGGGGGGCATCATTGCGGGATGGACCCTGCATGGGTCTCGACCGGTGTTCAAAGTCGTCACCGGCATTAGCGCTGGCGCCCTGGTCGCTCCGTTTGCCTACCTGGGGCCCCAGTATGACGGTGTCATTCTGGGTATCTGCAACGCAGTCGGTCCAAAAGACATTTTCCATCCGCGCAATGTGCTGACCCGTCTTGCCAGTGACGGTATCGCGCACAGCAAGCCACTGTCGCGGCTCATTGCACAGCACATCACTGCCGAGGTTCTTGCGGCGATCGCGTCGGAATACGCCAAAGGACGTCTGCTGATGATCGGCACCACCGACCTTGATTCTGGACGTCCGGTCACCTGGAACATGGGTGCAATTGCCTCCAGCCAGGCACCGGGCGCGCTCGACCTGTTTCGCAACATCATGATCGCGTCGATGAGTATTCCCGGCGCCGTCTCACCGGTCATGATCGATGTGGAGGTTGACGGTCAACAGTTTCAGGAAATGCACGTGGACGGAGGCGTTCTGACTCAAGTGTTCCTTTACCCACCCGGCACCGTGATGGCGCTGAACCGCGTGACAGGGGCGCGATTGCGTGAGGAACGTCATTTCTATGTCATTCGCAACGGCAAGCTGGAGCTGCAGTGGTCCGGAACCAAGCGCCGCACCTTGAGCATCGGCGGTCGCGCCATCAGCGCATTGATCCAGACTCAGGGGATCAGCGATCTGGATCGCATTTACCGAATTGCACAGCAGGATGGCGCGGACTTCAATCTGGCGTACATCGGCTCCGATTTTGATATTTCTCGCAATCATAGATTTGATGGCGAGTACATGAAGCGCTTGTTCGACTACGCCTTTCAACTCAGCGCGAAAGGGTATCCGTGGCATAAATCGCCAAGTACGTGAGAGAGAGCCGGCGCTCTGCCTAATGCCAGTCAGTTAAGCCGTAACGCGATCTGTAGCAGCTGCCGAGCCCGCGAGGCTGCGTTCGGCTGCGAAGCAGTCGAATCCGGCTGACGCGGTATGCCTGACGTACCGCAATGACTGATTTTACGACTGCTACGCAGCCGAACGCAGCCTCGCGGGCTCGGCAGCTGCTACAAAAGTGTCGCGGCTGAAATTGCTTAACTGACTGGCATCAGGAAATATCCAGAGGCGCGATTTTGCCTCCGGACTTGCGCCAAAAAATCAGCTGACCGGCTCGGCCGAACAACTCATAGCCCCTGAGCCTGGCTTCTGAAAAATGACCCCGTTACCGTCTTGCCAGAAGCGGTAGTTCCCCTGGGAATCCTTGCCAGTGTATTGGGTTCCCGAATCACTCGGCACCTGGCTCAGGGTGATCGAGGTGTTCGCCCATTTCAGGTACACGACACCCGGCTGCGTGTTGAAGAAGGTGGCGGCAATCAGTGCGTTAAACCCGGTACAACGAAAAGCCTGGGGGCCTTCGGTAAGCCTGTCTGGATCCTTGGTTCTCACAATGGCCGAACCTTGGCGTAGCTGGTGCGCGCGCTCGGCATAACTTCGGATCGTGCACGCCTTGGGCTCAGACGTGGACGCACACTGATTACGCGAATCGATCCAGAACTGCTGGTCGATCAAGACTTTGTCTGGCGGCGGTACTGAACGTTGATCCGTGAGCGCCAGGCGATAAAGACGCGTCAATTCGATATCCATCTGCGCCAGTTGCGAATCGCGACAGATAAGCTTTTCGACGGATGCCCTTGCCGTGGCGCAGTCGAAGCTGGTCTTGAACGACGCAGCATTTGCGCAGGTGCTCGTCGCCGCGCAAACGCTGGCAGCGAGCAGACAGGTGAAAAAGGTCGTGACCGTTTTCATGTTGGCTTCACCCAGATCATGACGTGATCCCCGGATTGCCATGGAACCTATCGATCTGTTGAACATTCATTCGTTCGCATTGGGTGTATCGCAGTGTAAGTCAGTGCTCAGAACTTGCCACACCGCCGGGCGCAGAAACGCATGTCTTGTAGCAGCTGGCGGAGCCTGCGTCCGGCTCTGTAGCAGCTGTCGAGCTTGCGAGGCTGCGTCCGGCTGCGCAGCAGTCGTGAAATCAGGCAATGCGGTGTATCAGGAAAACCGCGCGCTCAGGGTTTACGACTGCTGCGCAGCCGGACGCAGCCTCGCAAGCTCGACAGCTGCTACAGCTCACGCATGGGTTTACCGAGGATCCGCAGGGCATGTTAAAAAATGTTAGATTGAAAAAATACTTCACATAATCTGATCATTGGTAGATGATCTTCACCAGCCGGTATGACAACCTGATAACACGACAAAAACAGGATTGCCTTGATGTTCGACGAGATCCCGACTCATGTGCTGAATGACAGCGCCCCTCAGCGGGTTTATCCGCTCGGCGCTGATCCTGTCTACCGCAGCCCTCTCTACAACGCGGCCAATGTCTGCGCCTTGCAGGCGCGCAAGCAGTCGCTGCTTTCCTCTGGAGTACCCCATGAATAACAAGAATGTCGGTGTTGTCGGTCTGGGCGCGATGGGCCTGGGCATTGCCCGCTCGTTGTTGCGCAGCGGTTTCAATGTGCATGCCTGTGATGTGCGGGCTGCGGTGACTGAACAGTTTGCCGGGGAGGGCGGCGTGGCTTGCTCTTCGCCGTCGCACATGGCCGCTGAGTGCGACGTGATAGTGACCGTGGTGGTCAACGCCGAGCAGACCGAAACCGTACTGTTTGGTGAGGGTGGTGCCGTGGCCGCACTGCGGCCGGGCAGTCTGGTGATCGGCTGCGCCACCGTAGCCCCGACTTACGCGGTGGATCTGGGCCAGCGCCTGGCCGCGTTGGGCCTGCTGTATCTGGATGCACCGATTTCCGGTGGCGCCGCCAAGGCGGCCGCTGGCGAGATGACCATGATGACCTCGGGGCCGGCCGACGCCTATACCAAGGCTGAGTCGATCCTGGCGGGCATGGCCGGCAAGGTTTATCGCCTGGGTGACGTCCATGGCCTGGGTTCGAAGGTCAAAATCATCAATCAGCTGCTCGCCGGGGTGCACATTGCCGCCTCTGCCGAAGCCATGGCGCTGGGCCTACGTGAAGGGGTCGATGCCGATGCGCTGTATGAGGTAATCACCCATAGCGCCGGTAATTCCTGGATGTTCGAAAACCGCGTACCGCACATTCTCAAGGCTGACTACACGCCGTTGTCCGCGGTGGATATTTTCGTCAAGGACCTGGGTCTGGTGCTGGATACCGCCCGGGCCAGCAAATTCCCGCTGCCGCTGTCGGCCACCGCTCACCAGATGTTCATGCAGGCGTCCAGTGCCGGTTTCGGTCGTGAGGACGACTCGGCGGTGATCAAGATTTTCCCGGGCATCGAATTGCCGACTGCCAAGCCCCAGTCCGTTTGAAGCCCGAGCCCGTTTGAGGAACACCCCATGACTACCTCCACCGCACGCCCGCTGCTGGGCTGCATCGCCGACGATTTCACCGGTGCCACGGACCTGGCCAACATGCTGGTGCGCGGCGGAATGCGTACCGTGCAAAGCATCGGTATCCCGAGCGCAGACGTTGCCGCCGGGCTTGACGCCGATGCGATCGTCATTGCGCTGAAGTCGCGCACCATTCCGGTCGCCGACGCGGTCGAACAGTCCCTCGCAGCACTGGCCTGGCTGCGCGAACAAGGCTGCGAGCAGATCTTCTTCAAATATTGCTCGACGTTCGACTCCACCGCGGCCGGCAATATCGGCCAGGTCAGCGAAGCGCTGCTGGCGGCGCTGGGTAGCGACTTCACCCTGGCGTGTCCGGCGTTTCCGGAGAATGGCCGGACGATCTTTCGCGGCCACTTGTTTGTGCAGGATCAACTGCTCAGCGAGTCGGGCATGCAGCATCACCCGCTGACGCCGATGACCGATGCCAACCTGGTTCGGGTTTTGCAATCGCAGACCGGCCTGAATGTCGGTCTGTTGCGCTACGACACCATTGCCCGCGGCGCTGAGCAGGTGCGTGCGCGGATCGCAGAGCTGAGGGCTGAAGGTGTCGGCATGGCCATCGCGGATGCCTTGTCGGACAGTGATCTGTACACCCTCGGTACCGCCTGTGCCGATCTGCCGTTGTTGACGGGTGGTTCGGGGCTGGCCCTGGGTTTGCCGGAAAACTTCCGTCGCGCCGGCAAGCTGCGCGACCTCGATGCCTCGAAACTCCCGGCGGTGTTCGGCGGGGAAGTGGTGTTGGCCGGCAGTGCTTCGATCGCGACCAATGGACAAGTGGCGGCCTGGCTCGAAGCCGGGCGGCCGGCCTTGCGGATTGATCCATTGGCCTTGGCTGCGGGTGAACCGGTGGTGGCGCAAGCCTTGACCTTCGCCCGTGATAATGAACAAACCGTATTGATCTACGCCACCAGCTCGCCGGATGAGGTCAAGTCGGTGCAACAGCAACTGGGTGTCGAGCAGGCTGGCAGTCTGGTGGAAAACGCCTTTGGCGAAATTGCCCAAGGTCTGCGTCAGAGCGGTGTGCGCCGCTTTGTGATCGCCGGCGGAGAAACCTCGGGCGCTGTGGTTCAGGCGTTGGGCGTACAGCTGCTGCAGATCGGCGCGCAGATCGATCCGGGTGTGCCGGCGACCGTCAGCAGTACTGACGAACCTTTGGCGCTGGCACTCAAATCGGGCAACTTCGGTGGCCGCGACTTCTTCAGCAAAGCCTTGAACCAACTCGCGGGAGGTGCTCAGTGAGTAACGAAAACGCCCTGCGCGAAGAAATCTGCGAGGTTGGCCATAGCCTTTACCAGCGCGGCTACACCGTCGGCAGCGCCGGCAATATCAGCGCGCGCCTGGATGACGGCTGGTTGATCACACCGACCGACGTCTGCCTCGGGCGCCTCGATCCGGCGACCATCGCCAAGGTCAATCTGGCCGGTGAATGGGTGTCCGGTGACAGGCCTTCAAAGACTCTGGCGCTGCATCGCCAGGTCTACGACCGCAACCCGAGTGTCGGCGGCGTGGTGCATACCCATTCCACTCATCTGGTGGCGTTGACGCTGGCCGGTGTCTGGCAGGCGGACGACATCCTGCCGCCGCTGACGCCGTATCAGGTCATGAAAGTCGGGCATATCCCGCTGATTGGCTACCAGCGACCCGGTTCGCAGAAGGTTGCCGAGCAAGTCGCGCAGCTGGCCAATAGTGTTCGCGGCGTGATGCTCGAACGGCTTGGCCCGGTGGTCTGGGAAAGTTCGGTCTCCAGGGCCAGTTACGCGCTGGAGGAGCTTGAGGAAACTGCGCGGCTCTGGCTGATGAGCCATCCCAAACCGGAACCTCTCGACCAGGCGGCTTTGGACGAGTTGCGACAGACCTTCGGCGCGACCTGGTAAAGCGCTGGCTTAACACCACAAATCGATACAGCAGGCCCTGCACATGAGACGCGCAGCGACTCTCGACGGACCCGGCTTGCCTGAAAAAACAATAACAACAGGAAATCCAAGCATGACTCACTTCAGATTCAGTGGCAGAACCGTTTCGTTTACCCGGCGTGGAGGGGTTCTGAAATGAGCCCGTTAATCCTGATGATTACCGCAGGGGTGGGCATCGCACTGTTGTTGTTCCTGGTGCTCAAGTACAAGTTCCAACCCTTCGTAGCGTTGATGCTGGTGAGCATTCTGGTGGCGCTGGTGGCCGGGGTGAAACCGGCCGATCTGGTGGCGACCATTGAAGGCGGCATGGGCAAGACCTTGGGCCATATCGCGATCATCATTGCGTTGGGCGCGATGATCGGGCGGATCATCGAGCTCTCCGGTGGTGCCGAGGCGCTGGCCAAGACCCTGATCACTCGTTTCGGCAACCGGCGCACACCGCTGGCGCTGACGATTGCCGGGTTCATGGTCGGGGTGCCGGTGTTCTTCGAGGTCGGGGTGATCATCCTGATGCCGCTGGCCTATGGCATTGCGCGCAGTGCGCGTAAGCCGCTGTTGGTCTTCGCACTGCCGATGTGCGCGGCCTTGTTGACCGTACATGCCTTTCTACCGCCACATCCGGGCGCCGTGGCTGCTGCCAGTCAGTTGGGCGCGGACTTGGGTCGCGTACTGATGTTCGGTCTGCCGCTCACCGCGTTCCTTTGCTATGTCGGCTACCGCGTGGCCGGGCGCATGACCCGTCGGGTGTACCCGATGACCGACGATATTCGTGCCGAGGTCTATGGCCCGCATGTCACCAACGAGGATCTGGCCGCCTGGTCCAATGGCAACGACAAGAGCGCTGAGCGAGCGGCTGTGGCCGTGTCGCACATGGGCCTGGAAGAATCCACCAGCAGCATCGTTTCCAAGTTGCCGCCGGCGCCCCCACCAGGGTTTGGTTTGATCGTCAGCCTGATCCTGCTGCCCATTATTCTGATTTTGCTGGGAACGCTGTCCACCTCGTTGCTGCCTGCCGAATCGACCCTGCGCGGCATCATGACTGTGCTCGGCGCGCCGCTGGTGGCGCTGCTGCTCGACACCTTGCTGTGTGCCTGGTTGCTGGGTTCGCGTCGGGGCTGGAGCCGAACTCAGGTGTCCGACGTGATCGGTTCGGCCTTGCCCGGAGTGGCCATGGTGATCCTGATTGCCGGTGCCGGCGGGGTGTTTGGCAAGGTGCTGGTGGATACCGGAATCGGCGCGGTAGTCTCCGATATGCTGCGCACCACCGGTCTGCCGGTACTGGCGCTGGGCTTTCTGCTGACCCTGCTGTTGCGCGCGGTACAGGGCTCGACGACGGTGGCGCTGGTGACCACCGCCGGCATCATCAGCCCGCTGATTGCGACCCTCAATCTCACCCCGAACCACATGGCTTTGCTGTGCCTGGCCATGGGCGGTGGCGGGTTGGCCATGTCCCATATCAATGACGCCGGTTACTGGATCTTCACCAAGCTGTCCGGGCTGAACGTGGCCGATGGCTTGCGCACCTGGACGGTGTTGACCACCTTGCTCGGCACCTTGGGTTTCTGTATTACCCTGCTGATCTGGCCCTTTGTCTAACGAACTGTCGACCTGTAGGAGCACGGCTTGCCGGCGATGGCGTCCTTGAGATCGCCATCGTCGGAACGCCGCCCGGAGCAAGCTCGGCTCCTACAGAAAAGCCATACATAGGAGCTACCATGCCTCGTTTTGCTGCCAACCTCAGCATGCTCTACCCGGAACATGCGTTTCTGGATCGCTTCGCCGCCGCGGCTGCCGATGGTTTCGAAGCGGTGGAGTATCTGTTCCCCTACGACTACAGCGCTGAAGAACTCAAGCAACGCTTGAGCGACAACGGCCTGGTGCAGGCACTGTTCAATGCGCCGCCCGGTGATTGGGCGGCGGGCGAGCGGGGTACGGTGTCGTTGCCGGGCCGTGAGAGTGAATTTCGTAGCGGTTTTGATCGCGCCCTGGAATACGCTAGCGTGCTGGGTAACTCACGCATCCATGTCATGGCTGGCCTGCTGCCGTCCGAGAGTGATCGGGCACGGCATCACGCCATTTATCTGGAAAACCTGGCCTATGCCACCGCCCAGGCGGCGAAGGTCGGGATCACGGTGCTGCTGGAACCGATCAATACACGAGACATGCCGGGCTTTTTCCTCAACCGGCAGGACCAGGCCCAGGCCATCTGCAAGGAAGTAGGCGCCAGTAACCTGAAGGTTCAGTTCGACTGTTATCACTGCCAAATCGTCGAGGGCGACCTGGCCACTAAACTGCGTCGGGACTTCGACGGTATCGGCCATATCCAGATCGCCGGCGTACCGGACCGGCATGAACCGGACCTGGGAGAAGTCAACTATCCCTATCTGTTCGAGCTGATCGACCAATTGGGTTATGACGGCTGGGTAGGGTGCGAATATCGGCCGCGTGGCAACACGTCTGCCGGTTTGCAGTGGTTGCGGGAGTGGAAGGCGCGCCAAGCGCAATAACGAAGATGGACGACGGCTCTGCTGGATGCGCGAGCCCGTCGTTTCAGGCCGGGGTATTGTCAGACGGCAGCAACAGTTCGACTCCCTGCTTGCGAATGCCATCGGCCGCGGCCGGGGCCAACGCGTCGTCGCTGAGGATAATGTCGAACTGCTCGAGTCCGGCAATCTTGTACATGCTGAATGTGCCGTACTTCGAACTGCTGGCCACCAGCACCACTTGCGAGGCCGATTGCATCGCGGCTTGTTTCACCTCCACCTTCAGCGCCGAAGGCGTGGTGAGGCCGCGACGCAAATCCCATGAACTGGTCGATATGAACGCGATGTCGGTGACAACCTGGCGCAAGGTGGCAACTGCCAGGCCGCCCACGCACGATTGATTGGAGTGATCCAGCTGCCCGCCGGTATGAATCACCGTGACATGGGGGGCTTCGATCAGCGCCTGGACAATGCCGAAGTCGTTAGTCACCACGGTCATGCCGGACAGCGCCTTGATGTAGGGGACGATTTCCAGCGTGCTGGTTCCCGCATCCAGGTAAATCGTCATATCGGCATGCAGCAGCCGGGCGGCGAGCTTGGCCATGGATTGCTTCTGTGGCAACTCGACCACCGCCTTGAGCTGATGGCTGGGCTCACTATGGAGCTGGCTGGCGATCCGCACCCCACCCGTTACCGAGTAAGCACGACCTTCCTGCTCCAGCAGCGCGATATCGCGACGTATGGTCATGTGCGAACAGTCGAACATTTCCATCAACTGATGAACGCTCAGCACCTGATGCTTGCGCAACTGTCGCAGCATCAATTCACGGCGCTGTTCAGGAATCATCGGTGCGCCGCTTTCGGCGGCGATGTCCTTTTGAGTAGGCATTCGGGCTCCAGATTAAGGAAAGCTGACGGTCAAGTTAATGGTCAAACATAGTAGCGAATCTGTGGCGGGATCAGTAGCGCGGCGATGTGACGGGGCCGCGGTTAGCTCTCAAGGAGAGTCAATATTGATGATCGATGCTTCTGCTAAGCTCGTGTCAATTCCGTTTCAACGAGATGACCGAATGGCATTCGTCGACAAGTTCGTTGCTGAGATACTCGCCCTTCAGGTTGCCCTGTATCACGCCCGTGCTCGGTTGGAGGCACGAACTGATAGCGAAGCTTTACATGATCTCAGGATCGCCGTGAGGCGTATCAGGAGTTTGCTTCGACCGACGCGCTCCATGAGCCAGGTGGCAACTCTGAACATCGCGGCAGCTGAAGTGGGAAGGCTGACTACACCCGCTCGGGATCTGGAGGTGATGATTCAGGAACTGGAGGGCAGGGGGTTTCCTGCCCAGGTTCAGCTCAGAAAAGCGCGCTTGACGTCTAACTACTCCAGGATTCTAAAAAGCCCGGTCCTCAAGAACTTGTTCATTCAATTGGATGAATGGCCTTCCATCTTTCGATCAGTGGAAGTCAGTGGCGGGCTAAAACACATCCAGCCCCAAATCGAAAAAGCACTGAAAAAGCAGATTGATCGACTGCATGCTGCCGTGGATGACACTGAATTTGATCGGCACGAGCTGAGAATCCTGGTCAAGCGCACGCGCTACCTCACAGAAGCTTTTCCCAGGCTTTCACCACTCTCGCGTAAAGCGGCGAGTTCTCTCAAGGCACTGCAATCGGCTTTGGGTTCATGGCATGACCATTATCAGTGGTGCCAAAAGGCGCTGAACGAATCCGACCTGCGCCCGCTGGAAAAGATATGGCAGAGCTGCGCAGCGACCGCGCTCGAAAAAGCCGAGACCCAATTGGTAGGGTTGGCAAAACTGCTGCCAAAATCAGCAGGCAAAAAAAAGCCGCCTGAAGTGGCAGCGGAAGAACGAGCACGCGTTGTATAGCCTGAGTATTGCTGTCGAAGGTTACAGCGCGATGACACATTTTTTGCATCCTTTGAAGATCACATCCTCAAGACCCGCGATCCTGGTGTCTGCTCATTCGTAAAGGGTGGAGGGTGTCATCTTAGCGTCATCGACTCCATGGCAAGATCCTCGCAAACCACCTGGTGCGCTCAGCTTGCAAGGAATCCCCCCATGAAAGGAGACGCCTCTCTATTTGCAGCCATTGACCTTGGTTCTAATGCGTTTCGCATGATGATCGGCCAGTCAGTCAGACGGCGTCAGGGGTTTGTGATCCAGGAAGTGAAAACCTTGCGTGAACCTGTCCGTTTGGCGGAAGGGTCTCAAGGCGGGGCACTGGACGAGTTGGCGTTGGATCGGGGATGGCAAGCGCTCGCACGATTTGGCAAAAAGTTACGCGGCTTTGAGGCCGGACGTGTGCGGGCGGTAGCGACCAGTGCAGTGCGCGAAGCCGACAATGCTCAACTGTTTTTGGCCAGCGCGGAGCGGCACCTGGGTTTCCGGATTGACGTCATCTCTGGGCATGAAGAGGCCCGGCTGGTCTACGCCGGTGTTGCTCATACAGTGCCGGGTACACAGAGCAGGCGACTGGTCGTGGATATCGGTGGAGGCTCCACTGAACTGATTCTGGGGCAGGGCGCTCAGCCCTTGTTGACCGAAAGTATTGCCATTGGCAGTGGCACCTTCGGCGCGCGTTACTTTCAGGGTGGCTGTATTACGGCTCAGGCACTCCTGGAGGCTGAGCGTGTAGCCACACTGCAGTTTGAAAAGGTGGCGCGTCGTTATCGCGCGTTGGGTTGGCAGCAGGTGATAGGTTCTTCAGGCACCGCACGGATGCTGGCCAAAGTACTGAAGGCCAACGGGTTGAACGACTATGGCGAAAGCGGCATCACCTACAGCGGCCTGTTGCGCCTGTCGTTGCGCCTGCTTGAAGTGGGGCATGTCAAACAGCTTCGGCTGACGGGCTTGCAAAGCCATCGCCAGAGCATCTTGCCTGGAGGTCTGGTACTCATGCTGGCGGCATTCAAGGTGTTTGGTGTCTCGCATATGACGCCTTCCGAGCCGGGTTTGAGGTTCGGCGTTCTGCATGGTCTGATGTGTAATCACTGATCAACCCATAGCAACCTTGCGGAGCAGGGACCTTTACGTTGAATCGTTACAGCTTTTACAGTGCTTGAAGCTATTAAAATCAGGGAAAGACATGATGTCCACCTATGCTAATTTTTCGGACATTTCATGAGACGTGTGGTTTTTAATCAAAAAGGGGGCGTCGGGAAATCCAGTATCGCGTGTAACCTCGCGGCCATCAGTGCCTTTGAGGGCTATCGCACCCTGCTGATAGATCTGGATGCCCAAGCCAATGCTACTCACTATTTGACCGGACTCAGCGGCGAAGATATTCCCCTGGGGATTGCCGACTTCTTCAAACAGACACTGTTCCCAGGCCCGGCCTCAAAGAAGGCCCAAGCCAATATCCATGAATCCCGTTTCGACAACTTGCATTTGATCGCTGCCTCGTCGGAGCTGAGTGATCTGCAATCCAAGCTCGAGACACGCTACAAAATCCAGAAACTCAGCAAGCTGCTGGACAGGCTCGATGAAGACTATGAGCGGATCTATATGGATACGCCGCCCGGTCTGAATTTTTACAGCGTCTCGGCGCTGATTGCCGCTGACCGCTGTTTGATCCCTTTCGATTGCGACAGCTTTTCTCGCCAGGCGATTTACGGTGTGCTGCGAGAAATCGAGGAGATCAAAAGTGATCATAACGAGAGGCTGGAGGTTGAGGGCATCGTTGTTAACCAATTCCAGGCTCGCAACGCACTGCCGCAACGACTGCTCGACGAGCTGATTGCCGAGAAAATGCCGGTGTTGTCTGCGTATCTGATGAGTTCGGTGAAGATGCGTGAGTCACACCAGGCCAGCAAGCCACTGATCTATCTGGAACCGCAACACAAGCTGACCCGGCAATTCGTAGAGCTGTTCAACTTGCTTGAAAGCCACGCCTGAACGGGGCCACTACCCGTCGACTAAAATTACTGGTTCAACAGACTGAGAGTGGGGGAGAGAGTCATGGCTGACAAATTTCGAGTGCTGTTCGTTTGCGCAAAAAATGACGTTCGTTCACTCATGGCAGAAGCACTGCTGCGACACACTGACTCGGTACACTTCGAACCCAGCAGCGCTGGCCTCGAGGCCAGTGAGATCGACCCACGCACCTTGGAAACTCTCGATCATATTGGTGTAGACCGCACGGGACTGCGTAGTAAAGCCATCGATGAGCTTGAGGGGCAGCCGTTCGATTATGTCATCACTCTGTGCGATAAGTCGTCCGAAGAGGCCGCTCGGATGCCATCCTCGGGCGAAGTGATCGTGTGGAGTTTTGAAGACCCTACGACCAGCGAGAGACATGAGCCTTTTCGTCATGCTCTCCAGGAAATTCACGACCGCATTAAAATGTTTGTCACCGTGAAGACCAGGCAGTGAAACTTTTCGAGGTGCCTGGGACTTAAATTGAGCCACGTTTCGCGTGGAGAGGGCTTCCTGCTCTTTCGATATGTAGCGAGTGAAGGCACAATGCGCATCCTTTTTTGGCTGGCCTTGCCGGAGGCGCCTCGAAATGATCAAAACGCCGTACTACCTCATCGATAAACAAAAGCTGCTGGCGAACATGCAGAAGATCGCCTATGTGCGCGAACAGTCCGGGGCCAAGGCCCTGCTGGCACTCAAGTGCTTCGCCACCTGGTCGGTGTTCGACCTGATGCAGCAATACATGGACGGCACCACGTCGTCGTCGCTCTACGAGCTCAAGCTCGGTCGGCAGAAGTTCGCTGGCGAGACCCATGCCTACAGCGTGGCCTGGGCCGACGACGAGATCGAGGAGATGCTCGAGAACTGCGACAAGATCATCTTCAACTCCATTGGCCAATTGCAGCGCTACACCGAGGCTTCAGCAGGCAAGGTGCGCGGCCTGCGGGTCAATCCGCAGGTGAGCAGCTCGGATTATCTGCTGGCCGACCCCGCGCGGCCGTTCAGCCGTCTGGGTGAATGGGACCCGGTGAAGATCGAGCAGGTCATCGAGCAGATCTCTGGCTTCATGTTCCACAACAACTGCGAGAACGGTGATTTCGGCCTGTTCGACCAGATGCTGTGCACCATCGAAGAACGCTTCGGCGACTTGCTGCACAAGGTCGAGTGGGTCAGCCTCGGTGGTGGCATCCACTTCACTGGCGAAGGCTACGCGCTGGACGAGTTCTGCGCGCGCCTCAAGTCCTTCTCGCAAAAATACGGCGTACAGGTTTACCTGGAGCCGGGCGAAGCCGCCATCACGCAGAGCGCGTCGCTGGAAGTCACCGTGCTCGACACCCTCTACAACGGCAAGCACCTGGCAGTCGTAGACAGCTCCATCGAAGCGCATATGCTCGATCTGCTGATCTATCGCCTGAATGCCAAGCTGGCGCCTAGCGATGGCGAGCACACGTATATGGTGTGCGGCAAATCCTGCCTGGCCGGAGACATTTTCGGTGAGTATCAATTTGATCGTCCTTTGGCTATCGGGGATCGGCTGTCGTTCATCGACGCAGCGGGTTACACCATGGTCAAGAAGAACTGGTTCAACGGCCTGAAAATGCCGTCCATCGTAGTGAAACAACTCGACGGTACCGTCGAGGTGGTTCGTGAATTTGGTTACAACGACTACATGTCCAGCCTTTCGTAAGCTGGCAGAGAAGGAGAGAGAGAAAAATTGAAGAAGAACGTGCTTATCATTGGTGCAGGAGGTGTCGCCAAGGTGGTGGCCCACAAGTGCGCGCAGCACAACGATGAACTCGGTCGTATTGCTATCGCGTCGCGCAACATCTCCAAGTGCCAGGCCATCATCGACAGCGTCAAGGCCAAGGGCAGCCTCAAAGTGCCCGCCGAAATCCAGGCCTTCTCGCTGAACGCCCTGGATGTCGAAGCGACCAAGGCGCTGATCCGCGAAACCGGATCGCAGATCGTCATCAACGTCGGATCCGCCTTCCTCAACATGTCGGTGCTGCGCGCCTGCATCGATACCGGCGCGGCCTATCTGGACACCGCCATTCACGAAGAACCGGGCAAAATCTGCGAGACGCCGCCCTGGTATGGCAACTACGAGTGGAATCACCTCGAAGAGTGCAAAGAGAAGAACATTACCGCCATTCTCGGCGTGGGCTTCGACCCGGGTGTGGTCAACGCCTATGCGGCACTGGCGCAACAACAGTATTTCGACCGCATTGATTCGATCGACATTCTCGACGTCAACGCCGGTTCACATGGCAAGTATTTCGCCACCAATTTCGACCCGGAAATCAACTTCCGCGAATTCACCGGACAAGTGTGGAGCTGGCAGAACAGTCAGTGGACCAGCAACACAATGTTCGAAGTAAAACGCACCGACGACCTGCCGGTTGTCGGGTCGCAGAACCTGTACCTGACCGGTCACGATGAAGTGCACTCGCTGTCGAAGAATCTCGACGTGCCCAACGTGCGTTTCTGGATGAGCTTCGGCGAGCACTACATCAATGTGTTCACCGTGCTCAGGAACCTCGGCCTGCTCTCCGAGCAACCGGTCAAGACCGCCGAAGGCCTGGAAGTCGTGCCGCTGAAAGTGGTCAAGGCCGTGCTCCCGGATCCGAGCTCGCTGGCGCCTGGCTACACCGGCAAGACCTGCATCGGCGACCTGATCAAGGGCACCAAGGATGGTCAGCCGCGCGAAGTGTTCATCTACAACGTGGCTGATCATGAAGACGCTTACGCGGAAACTGACAGCCAGGGCATTTCCTATACCGCAGGCGTGCCGCCCGTGGCGGCAGCCCTGCTGGTCGCCCGTGGCGAGTGGGACGTGCAGCGCATGGCCAACGTCGAGGAGCTTCCGGCTGAGCCGTTCCTCAAGGCGCTGGATGTGATGGGCCTGCCGACCCGCATCAAGGACGAGAATGGAGACCGTCCCTGGAGCTGAAACGCTTGAGGCTCGCCACATACAGGTGAGCCGAGTTTCCCGCTCCATATGCAAAAACGCCGCTCTTTGAGCGGCGTTTTTGTTTGTGCGAGCTTTGGACCGCAGTGGGGAATGCAACATCCCCGCCCGTCACCCACATGGAAACCCAGCCCGTCGAACCGGCACTAACCCGTGGTTGCGTGGTCAGTAATTGGCGCCTGTAGCGACGAGGATCGTCTCTGATAGCGGCGCATCCGGCTACGTTTAGTGTTTTCTCCAATGCCTTGGGGCAAAAAAACCGCGATGGATTGCGTCCTGGACCGACTTTTCCTTTTGCGGGCGACACTCTATGGGTTTGCTTCTCGATCCGCGTCATGACATTGATGCCGCTTTATTAAGCTATCGCCGAGTGTTCTGGTCGCTGGCGCTGTTCAGTGGGGTGATCAACCTGCTGGTGCTGGTGCCGTCGCTCTACATGATGCAGGTGTACGACCGGGTCCTCACCAGTCGCAACGAAACCACCTTGTTCATGCTCACCTTGATCGCTCTGGGACTGTTCATGTTCAGCGCCCTGATCGAGTGGGCCCGCGGCGAGGTGATGATTCGCATGAGCGCGGGGCTGGACGATGCCTTGGGCGAGCGGATTTTCGACGCCGCCTTCGCCCGCAGCCTGCGCGAGCACAACGCCAACCCGGCGCAGGTGCTCATCGATCTGGCGACGCTGCGGCAGTTGATCACCGGCCAGGGCCTGATCGCCTTGCTCGATGCGCCGTGGTTACCAATCTTCCTGCTGGTGGCGTTCATCTTTCATCCCTGGTTCGGCGTGCTGACGCTGATTCTGGCCCTGGTGCTGATCGGTCTGGCGCTGTGGGGCGAGTTGTCGACTCGCACACGCTTGGGCGAAGCCAATCGTCTGGGTGTGCAGTCATCGATCTATGTAAACAGCACGTTACACAATGCCGAAGTCATCCAGGCCCTGGGCATGCTCGGGCCGTTGCGCCAGCGCTGGAGCCTGCTGCAGCAACGCATCATTGCCGCCCAGGCCCATGCCAGCGACCGCGGCGCGCGTATCACTTCGATGACCCGTTTCGTGCGCATCTCCGGACAATCTTTGGCCCTGGGGTTGGGGGCGTTATTGGTGCTTGAAGGCCAATTGTCGGCGGGCATGATGATTGCGATGTCGCTGCTGCTGGGGCGTGCCCTGGCGCCCGTGGAAATCGCCATTGGCTCGTGGAAGCAATTCAACTCCGGCCGCCAGAGCTACCAGCGCCTGAGCCAACTGCTTGCCCAGCATCCGCGCGAGCGCCTGCGCATGCCTTTGCCACCGCCCACCGGGGCAGTGCGCCTGGAGCAGTTGTATGTCGGCCCGCCCGGCGCCTCGCAACCGATCCTGCGGGGTATCAATTTCAGCCTGGCCAAAGGTGATGTGCTCGCCGTCGTCGGCCCTAGCGCCAGTGGTAAATCAACGCTGGCCAGGGCGCTGGTTGGCGTATGGCCGGCCATGGGTGGGTCGGTGCGCCTGGACGACGCCGAGATCAGTCAATGGTCCCACGACGCCCTGGGCCCGCACCTTGGATACCTGCCGCAGGACATCGAGCTGTTCGACGGCAGTGTGGCCGACAACATTGCCCGCTTCGGCGAGCAGGACGCTGACAAGATCATCGCCGCCGGGCGTCACGCCGGCATTCACGAGATGATCCTGAGGTTCCCCAAGGGTTACGACACGCCGCTGGGCCCCGGCGGGCTTGGCTTGTCCGGTGGACAAAAGCAACGCCTTGGCCTGGCTCGCGCGCTCTATGGGCGCCCGTCGCTGATTGTGCTCGATGAGCCCAACTCGAACCTCGATGACGCCGGAGAGCGGGCGCTGGTGCAGGCCATCAGTGCGCTCAAGGCTGCTGGCAGCACCGTGGTGCTGATTACCCACCGGCCTAATGTGCTGGCGGTGGTCGATTACATTCTGGTGCTCAAGGACGGCACTCAACATGCATTCGGTCCACGGGATCAGGTGCTCAAGGCATTGATGCCGGGGCCTAGACCGGCCGCGGTCCGGGAGACTGGCGAAGATGCGTGATCTGACCCCTGGGACACAAACGTACAGCGAGCAGGGGACGAGCGTGCGCGACGCGACAACGCTGCCCTGCGCCAATACCGACGCCGGGGGGGCGGCACGCTATGGTGTGGGTTTCCTGGTCCTGACGCTGGGCGGCTTCCTGCTCTGGGCCTGCCTGGCGCCGCTCGACCAGGGTGTTGTGGGCAGCGGCACCGTGGTGGTGGCGGGCGAACGCAAGGCTGTGCAGTCGTTGGTCGGTGGGGTGGTGGAAAAGCTGCTGGTCAGCGATGGCGACCGCGTCACTCAGGGGCAGCTGCTGGTGCAGCTCAATACGGTGCAGGCGCAGTCGCAACGGGACGTGACCCTGGGCAAGTTGCTCAACGATCGCAGCGTCGAGGCGCGGTTGATTGCCGAGCGCCTGGGCTCAGCCGAGATCCAATGGCCCGCTGAACTGCTGGAACGCGCCGATGAGCCGCGGGTCAAGGCCCCCATGGCCTTGCAGAGCCAGTTGTTTTTGACCCGCCGCGCAGAACTGGGCAGCCGTTTGCAGATCATCGAACACGAAGCCGCGGCATTGCAGCAACAATTGCTCGGCTACGAAGGCGTCAAGCGCAACTACGACACGCAGATGCGCTTCCAGCAGCAAGAGCTGGAAGGCCTGCGTGGATTGGCCCGTGAAGGCTTCATTCCGCGCAACAAACTCTTCGAGGCCGAGCGAAATGCAGCCCAATTGGCCGGACAGATTTCCTCCGGAGTGGGCGATGTCGGCAGGACCCGCCAGGCGATCAATGAAAGCCGGCTCAAGGCCTTGCAGGCGCAGCAGGAATTTCGCCGCGATGCCGAAACCCAGCTCAGCGAGGTCTCTGCCGAGGCGGCAGGTTATGCCGATCAGATTCGTGCCTTGCAGTTTGAAGTCGACAACGGGGCGATCCGTGCGCCGGTGTCCGGGCAGGTCATGGACGTGAACATTCATACGGTCGGGGGCGTTGCGCAGGCCGGCCAAACCCTGATGCAGGTGGTGCCGCTGGATGCGCCGATGGCGATCACCGCGCGTTTCGAGCCGCTGATGGCCAATAAACTGCGCCCGGGTCTGCCGGTGCATGTGCATTTCACCGCGCTGCAACGGGTGGATACGCCGACGGTCACCGGCACGGTGACTACGGTGTCGGCGGACCAGTTGATCAATGAACAGACGCACCAGCCGTACTTTTCCGCCAAGGTCGAAATTCCCGCCGACACCGTCGCCTCGCTGCAGGCCGCCGGCCTGCTGGTGCGCCCCGGCATGCTCGCCGATGTCACGGTGGTGACGGGGGAGCGCACCTTGATGAATTACCTGATGAAACCTTTGCGTGAACGCTTGCTTGCGGCGTTCAAAGAGGAATGAGCATGACCGCTGCGCACGACGCCTCGCGCCTCAATGACCCGACCGTGTAATCGGCACACGGTCGTTTGTGATTGGGTCTGTGGTTAATGCCAATCAGTTAAACCGCAACGCGATCCCTGTAGCAGCTGGCGAAGCCTGCGTTCGGCTGCGCAGCAGTCGTAAATCCTGAACCCGCGGTTTAACTGAAACACCGCGGTGACTGGTTTCACGACTGCTGCGCAGCCGAACGCAGGCTTCGCCAGCTGCTACAAGGATCGCGTTAGCGGCTTAGCTGAATGGCATTAGGGTCTGTTGGTGGTCTTTAGTTTTTCGGGCACTGCAAATCCCTTATGGGAGCGAGCAAGCTCGCTCCCATAAGACGTCAGGCTGTAAAGTCGCTGGCGTGCAGTTCCTTGACGCCCACCAAATCGAATTCGAACTCAGGGGTGGCGTCAGCGTTGACACTGCCGTAGAGAATCCCATCGGCAAAGCGCAGTTGGCCGGTGGCGTTGGTGGGGTCGAAGGCATTGCTGCCGATGAACGTGAAGGCGTCGACGTTGGCGGTCAGCGGGTTGGCATCCAGGCCGGTAAGATCCAGATGATCACCCTCGGTGGTCTTGAAACCGCTGATCACATCGCGCAAAGCCCCGACGCCCATGTCCGACAGCGCACCAAACGCGTAGGTATCCGCGCCAGTGCCACCGGTGAGGGTGTCGGTGCCTGCACCGCCGATTAGCCGGTCATCGCCCGAACCGCCCACCAGCGTATCGTTGCCCGCACCACCGCTCAGAACGTTCGCCGCGCTGTTGCCCGACAGACTGTCGGCGTAGGCGCTGCCCGTCAGGTTTTCGAAGAATTTCAAGGTGTCGAGCCCGGACCCCACGGTGTTTTGTTGTGCGGACGTCGAGAGGTTTACGGTAACGCCGGACAGGGCGCGTTCAAAAGACACCGTGTCATTGCCATCGCGCCCGTCCAGCACGTTGTTGCCGGCTCCGGCGAACAGCGTGTTGTCCAGCGCGTTGCCCGTGCCATTGGCAGCGCCAGTGCTATCGATATACAGCTGCTCGACGTTGGCGCCGAGGGTATAGGCCGCCAAACGGCTGTGCACGCTGTCGATCCCTCCAGGCGCCGCATTGCTGTTGGTCTCGATCACGGTGTCGTCGGCGTTGTCGACGTAGTAGGTGTCGTTGCCATCGCCGCCGCTCATGCTGTCGTCCCCTGCGGCACCATCGAGCACGTTATTGGCGGCATTGCCGGTGATGAAGTTGTGCCGCTCATTGCCGGTGCCGTTGATGGCCGACACACCTGTGAGCACCAGGTTCTCGAGATTGGCGCCCAGGGTCCAACTGATCGAGGCCTGCACCGTATCGATCTGCGAGGTCGAGGTGTTGGTCTCCACCGCGCGGTCGAACGCGTTATCGACCACATAGATGTCGTTGCCATTGCCCCCGGTCATGGTGTCGGCGCCCAGGCCGCCATCCAGTGTGTCGTTTCCCGAAGTGCCCACCAGGGTATCCGCCTGGCCGGTACCGGAAATCATGTTCTGAGCGTTGTCGAAAATCTCCTGCACGCTGTTGTTGTCGTTGGGGTTGCCCTGGAAGCCAAGGTCATTGGCAATGTAGTCGGCCAGGCGCTGGCCGACGATCTCCGCCGACTCCTCGTGCAGGTGCCAGACGTCGTCGGGATACGCCTGCGGATCGACTTCGTGGCGCAAAGGGAGGTCGGTGTAGTCCACCGCCAGCTTGACGTCGACGCGCTCGGCGGCGATGGCTTCCTGGGCGGCGCGGACATAGCCAACCCCCTCGACGATGGAGGCAATCTTCTCTTCTGAATAACCACGGGTACGCGCCGCATCCTGCTCGTAGTGACCGGTTTCCATCATGTACACGCTGAAGTTGCCGAACTGGGCATGCAGGTAATCAAACACCTTCAGGGTCGCAGCCTTGTAGGCCGCTGCTGCCGCTGGTTTGTCCGTGGCGCGGGCGATCTCCTGGGCGGCTTCCTCGCCCTGGCCCCAAATGATGCCCATGGTGACGTTATTGATGGATTGCAGTTCGGTGAGCTGGTCCCGCAGCAGTGTCACGGCACGCAACAGTGCAGCTCCGGGTTGGTTGGTGTCGGTCAGCCACCAGCACAACTTGAGTTCCTCGGCGCTGAGGGTCGACAGGCCGGTGACCGTGCTGCCGCCCACCGCGATGTCGATGCCGTTGCCATCGGCATCGGCGAACTGGCTGCGCACATCATAGGGGGTGTAGCGGTTCAGGTCGTTGACCAGCATCGAGGTGCCGGACTGATTGTCGTCCTCCGTCATGCGCAGCAGGCGCGCATTGGATTGGCCGAGGGTGGGCACGTAGAGGATGTCCTGCTGGACGCGCTCGCCGAACACGAAGTCGCTGGCGGTCAGGGTGTTGAGGTAGTTGCCGTTGAGGGCGATTTCAAAGCGATTGCCATCGGCGTCGGCCTCGGCGGATTTGATGTAGGTCTTGTCGCCGGCCGTGTTGAGGGTGATGTACAACGTGCCATTGCTGCCATCGCCAAGGCCGAAAATGCCAAGGCCCGACACATCGATCTTGTCGACGCCCACGGTGAAGTCATAAATCGTGTCGGTGGCCGTGACACCGCCGGTGTCGTAGTCGCGGTAGCTGTCAAGTACGTTGGTGTAGCGGAAGGTGTCGGCACCGTCGCCACCGTACAGCGAATCGCGTCCGGCGCCGCCGTCGACGATGTCCGCTCCGGTGCCGGCCTTGATTGTGTCGTTGCCACCGAGGCCGAGGATCAGGTCTGCGCCCGCCGTGCCGTTGATCGTTTCGGCATTGTTGGTGCCAGTGATGGTGTTGGCGGGCGCATCGGCCACTACCAGGGCAAAGCTATCGCTGACCGCAGCACCGGCCGGGTCCGTGGCTTTGACCAGCACGTTGTAATTGCCGGACGCGGTGCTGGTCGGCGTGCCGGTGAAGGTCAGGTCGGTGGCATTGAAACTCAGCCACGCGGGCAGGGCGCTGCCATCGGCGAGGGTCGCGGTATAGCTGAGGCTGTCATTATCCGGATCGGTGAAGCTGGCGGCCGGCACCACGTAGTTGAATGGGGTGTTTTCGGTGGCGTTCTGATCCAGCAATGGCGTGGCCAGCACCGGCGCCTGATTGGTCGGCGACGAGGTGGCGAAGACAAAATTGGCGCTGGTCAGCGTGCTGAGGTAGTTGCCGTCCAGCGCCACTTCGAACCGGTTGCCACTGGCGTCGGCGGTCAGGGTCTTGATGTAAGTCTTGGTGCCGGCACTGTTGAGCACCAGGTACACGGTGTTGTTTTTGCCGTCCCCCAGGCCGGTGAAACCCATGGCCGAGAGGTCGATCTTATCGGCGCTGATATCGAAATCGGTGATCAGGTCGCCAAGGTTGGCACCGCCGGTGTTGTAGTTGCGGTAGCTGTCCAGGCGATTGGAGAACACAAAGATGTCCGCTCCGGCGCCGCCGGTGAGGGTGTCCATGCCGGCACCGCCGTCGAGCTTGTCGTTGCCCGCACCGCCACTGAGGCTGTCGTTGCCCGCCAGGCCGAGCAGGGTGTCGGCCGAATCGCTACCCAGCAGCGAGTCGCTGCCGCTGGTACCGGTGATCACACTATTGAAGACGAAATTGTTGGCGGTCAGGGTGCTGGCGAAGTTGCCCGAGAGAATCAATTCGAAGCGATTGCCGCTGGCGTCGGCATCGTAGTCCTTGATGTAGGTGCGGTCGTTGCTGGCGCTGTAGCTGACCTGCAGGGTGCCGCCACGGCCATTGCCCAGGCCGGTGAAACCGAGGCCGGCGAGGTCGATCTTGTCCTGGGTGACGTCGAAGTCGGTGATGGTGTCATCGAAGCTTGCGGTTGCGTTGCGGTAACTGTCGGACTGAGCGACAAAACGGAACGTATCGGCGCCGGTACCGCCGGTGAGTTTGTCGATGCCTGCACCGCCCACCAGAATGTCGCCACCGGCCCCGCCATTGATAGTGTCGTTGCCGGCTGCGCCATAGAAAATCTCGTTGGCGGCGCTGCCCAGCAGGGTGTCGTTGCCAGCCGTACCTTGCACGGTGGTCATCGGCACTGTTGCGCTGACGTAGCTGCCGGCGCCATAGACCAGCGTGGCGCCCTTGCTGGTGTGGCTGATGGTGTTGCCGATGATGGCGTTGCGATCGGTGCCGTCTTCATTGCGCTCTGCAACGCCGTAGGTCGACAGGTTGCTGCCGCTGATGATGTTGCCCTGGATCGTGTTGTCGCTGCCGTTGAAGTACTTGCCGGACACGCCCAGGGTGTCGTCGTAGGACTGGATGATGATTTCCGGTACGGGGTTGCCCAGGGAATTGTTGTTGAGCGTGTTGTCGATGATCTCGACGTGGTTGCTGCCGTAAATGCGGATCCCGGCGCTGGTGTTGTCGTGGATATTGACGCCGCTGACGGTCACCTCGCTGGACAGTTTGATCAGCACCCCTTCGGCGCCGTTGCCGTACACCTCGCCACCGGTGATGGTGATGTTGCTGGGGGAGGGGATGTCCTCGCTGCCGCGCTGCACCACGATGCCATTGCCGCCATTGTTGTAAGCAACGTTGTTGGTGAGCGTGAAGTCGTGGGTACTGGTGACGACGTTGAAACCGTGGCGGTCATTGTCGTAGGCGACGTTGTTTTCGAAGGTGCTGTCGCTGAGGAAGTCAGCAACGAAGCCGTCCAGGCCATTGCCGTGGGACACGCTGTTCTTGATGACCATGTTGACGGTCTGCTCGTGGGGGTCGAAACCGTACCCGGAGCAATCCTTGATCTCGACGCTGTCGAGGGTGACGTTGGAGTCGTAGCCTTCCTGGCCGGGAATGTAGCCGTTGAACCAACCGTCGATCTTGCCGGTGGTGTTGTCACGGTTGCCGTCGATGGTGAGGTTGCTGACGCCAAAGTCGTGGGTTTCCTCGCCATAGGCCGAGCGGATGACCCCCGTGATCTTGGTGTCGGAGCCGTCAGCCACCTTGACGGTGGATTTGCCCATGCCGTCGCCGTACAAGTAGACGTTGCTCTTGAGCATCAGGCAGCCGTCGGAGGGTTCCTCGCCACCTGAAACGATATAAGTTCCGGTCGGTATATAAACCTGACCACCGCCTGCAGCGGCCGCCGCATCAATCGCGCTTTGTATCGCCGCTGTGTCGTCTGTGATGCCATCTCCTTTGGCGCCAAAATTCTGTACATTGAAAATCATGAGCTTATCTCCGTATCAGGCTAATACCTCGGAAGATGCCAATATTCCATCGACAGCCACCGTGTTATGACCCAACGGAGCGCAAAAGTTGTGACCACATATCGGGGAAGTGTCAAAAAACCGCACTAACTGATCAGCGGTTGTGCGGTATTTCGAAAAAATAACATTCTGTTGACGCTGGTTCCTTCAGCCGAATCCAAAACAGAGTCAGAAAAATTGAGCAGGATTGGGTTGTCTCGCAAGAGTCGACCGTTGAGCTGTTGAAGGCGATAGCGGGTCAAGGCATCGATATTCGGGCCGATAAGATCAACAAGTACATTACGGACTGATCCTGCCAACAGTCCGCCGCCTGGAAGCCCTATGAAAAACAAGCCTCTCGACACTCTGCCGCAGATGCAAACCTCCAGTCTTTCCCTGACCCGCATGTCTTTGATGGGCTTCTCTTGCCTGTTGTTGTCGATCTTCCTGTTAGCCAGCACCTTGATTGTTTACATCGCCTTCGAGCAAAACCAGGACGCCGAGCGCCGCAGTCGTTTCTATACGGAAAAGGCCGTGCAGTCCCTGGAGAAGTCGGTTCTTTTGACGATCAAGGACTACGCATTCTGGGGCGATGCCTACGAGCATTTGCACAGGAAGGTGGATATCGACTGGGCATTTGTCCGCCAGAATGCCGGCTCGTCGCTGTTTGAGGATTTCGGGTTTGAGGGCGTGTTTGTGATCGATCCGACCGATCGTACGGTGTACTCGGTCATCAATGGGCAGCTGGAATCGGTCACAGCTGAAACGTGGTTGAAACAACCCATCACCGCGCTCATCGAACGTGCCCGCATCGATGTCGAAAGCGAAACACCCATCAAGGCGTTTCTCGATGTCGACGGCACCCCGGTGTTGGTCGCTGCCGCGCCCCTGACGCCTGGCACCAACCCCAAGGTCGAAACGGATGACAGGCCAGCCTCAATACTGTTGTTCGTCTCCAGGCTCGATGCTGCCCGATTGAGTAGCATGGCCAGTGATTTCGGGGTTGCTCAATTGCGCGTGGCCTCAGGTGATAGTGCAGCGCTCGGCACATCGTTTTTGCGTCTGGGGGAAACCGGTACGGCGGGCACCCTGCAGTGGACACCGGCGCAGCCGGGGCATCGGTTGATGACCGTGGTGTTGCCGCTGATCGGTATAGCGGGGCTGATTATCGGACTGATGACCTGGCTTTTTCAGCGGCGTACCACGGCGGCTGCGCTAGTGATGGATGCCAGTTACACCTCCCTACAGGTCAGTCGCACGGCGTTGGCGGCCAGTGAGGCGCGGTTTCGTGATGTCGCCGAAGCGTCCTCCGACTGGATTTGGGAAATCGATACCGGGTTGCGCTTCACCTACCTGTCAGAGCGCTTCGAAACCGTGACGGGGCTGTACAGGGCCGAGTGTCTTGGTCGTCCTATCGATGACTTGCTGGTGTCTGATCAGGGCCCGCTTTCCCAGTGGTTGAAAAACCACTCGCGACGGGCCAACGCCATCTTGCAATGCAGTTATCTGTCAGGGGACGGGCAAGCCAGGATTTTCCGTCTTTCCGTGCGAGAAATGGAGGGGCTGGGTTATCGCGGCACGGCCAGCGATATCACCGAAGAAGTGGCAGCCCGTCGACGGATCGAATACCTGTCGCAACACGATGCGCTGACGGGCCTGGCGAATCGCGCCCGTATGCAGGAATTCCTCGATGGCAAACTCAAGGCTGCGCCGACCCTGGCCGATCCGTTGGTCATGCTCAGCGTCGACCTGGATCGCTTCAAACCGGTGAATGATTTGCTCGGGCATGCCGCAGGCGATCAAGTGCTCAACGAGGTCTCTAAAAGGCTAGGGCAGTGCTTGCGCTCCGACGACCTGGTCGCGCGAATCGGTGGCGATGAGTTTGTGCTGGTGGTGGCGAATATGGTGTCTCAGGATGAAGTCGAGCACCTGTGCCAGCGCTTGATCGACTGCATCGAGCAGCCGTTCCAGATTAATGAGCATGAGGTGTTTATCAGTGCCAGCATCGGCATTGCCATGGCACCGGCTGACGCCACCCTGGCCGACGAGCTGCTGCGCTATGCCGACATTGCGCTGTATGAAGCCAAGGATGCAGGACGCAATACCTGGCGTTTTTACGCGGGCGATATGAATGCTCGAATCCTCGATCGTCGTCAGTTGGAAAGCGATCTGCGTCATGCGATCAAACATGATGAGTTGCGTCTGCACTTTCAGCCGCGCTATCAGATTGCGGGCAGGGTCATGGCCGGTGCCGAAGCGCTGGTACGCTGGGAGCACCCGGTGAGAGGGCTGTTGTCGCCCGACGTTTTCATTCCCATTGCGGAAGAAACCGGGTTGATTCTGCCGCTGAGCAACTGGGTGCTGCACACCGCTTGCACGGCCGCGTCGACCTGGCCCGAAGAACTCTTTGTCTCGGTGAACCTGTCGCCGACAGAGTTTCAGCGCGGGCAGCTGGTGTCCAGGGTTCAGGCGGTGTTGGCGCAGACCGGTTTGAATCCGGCACGGCTGGAATTGGAACTGACCGAGAATGTCATGCTGGACGACGCCAAGGGCGCGCTGCAGATCATGCACGACTTGAAAGCCTTGGGTGTTCGCCTGGCCATGGACGATTTCGGCACTGGGTACTCGTCACTGAGCTACCTGCGTTCATTTCCTTTCGATGGGTTGAAGATCGATCGCAGCTTTATTTCCGGGCTGGCCGCCAGCGGTGATGATCAGTCGATCATCGAGGCCATCGTCGGGCTGGGCAGGGCACTGTCGCTGACAGTCACGGCGGAAGGGGTGGAAACGATCGAGCAACTTCAGGCGTTGCAGGATGCGCGGTGCGATGAGGTTCAAGGGTATTTCTTGAGCCGGCCTATGGATGCGCAGGCGATTGGACACTTGATTGGCGTCCACGCGAAGCATTCAGGCCTACGGGTGCTGCCCGAAAGCGCTTACGCTGAAAATTAACACGTCAGCTGCGCACGCTTTACTGCATCAGTTGCTCGACCAACTCTGGCGTCACGTAGTGCGGCCCGTCGAACAGGTAGAGCGGATATCCGTCATAGGCCGCCAGTTGCGGTTTGAGCTCGGCAGCGGTCGCGGAGCGGAAGCCGCCGCCAAAGTTGGGGCGGAAGGCTTCGACGATGATCCGCACACGGTCTTTGCCCAGGCGCTGGCGCAGGGCGTCGGCGTAGGTTCGGGCGACCGGTGCAGTGCGGGCGTAGACGCCAACACCGTCCTGGAAGAACACGCCGATGTCATTCGGCAGCCATTGCTTGAGCCATTCGGCGGTGGCGACGGGGCCGATATTGGCACCGTCATAAACGCTGATCCACAACGGTCGCGGCAGCTTGGCCAGCAGCGCGGGCAGT
Organism: Pseudomonas lyxosi; assembly: GCF_047758685.1. Taxonomy (NCBI): domain Bacteria; kingdom Pseudomonadati; phylum Pseudomonadota; class Gammaproteobacteria; order Pseudomonadales; family Pseudomonadaceae; genus Pseudomonas; species Pseudomonas lyxosi. The sequence goes on along the minus strand of NZ_CP180481.1, from coordinate 4,801,555 downwards.
TCTTTGGCACGGGTCCAGCTGGGGTCGACTTCAGCCGGGAAATACCAGCCGGTCACGTGTAACGGCGTAGGTAATTTGGCGATCCGTTCCGAGACAGCGGCCAGTTGTTCGATGTTGTCCCGTGAGCGGTTCTCGCTGAAATAACCCGCCAGCCCCAGGATCACATCCTGCGCCCAGGGTGCCTTGGCGATGCGCGCCCAATCGGGCAGCACCGGTACGGCGGGCAGGCCGGTACCGGGAACGAAGGCCTGATCGTCGACGACTGTCCATTGCACCAGCAGCTCACGCGCTCCCAGTTTTTCCCAGTGTCCGCTGATACCGACGGTCTTGTTGTCCGGCTGCCAGACGATGCCGACAATCCCCGGGTCCAAGGCCTTGGTCTTCGTCACGTAAAGCATGCTGGTACCTGTGCCGAGGGTGATGGCAATCAACAAAGCAGCAACGGTCGCACGACTGGCGGTGTAGCCGAAGATGTTCACGGAAGTGCCTTTTGAATACGTTGATGCCATTGGCTCAGCGAGGTGACGCCTTTGGCGTTCCAGTTGGCTGCCGCATCAGGGCCAAGGTGGAACTGGCCCTCGTTGAATTGCCAGACGATCACTTGCGGCTTGTGTTCGGCAAAATCCGCCGACTCCAGGTATTGCAGCAGCGTAGCCCACGGACCGACGTCGCCGGGGTTCCAGGTCAGTGCGACGGGACGGTCCAGGGCATTTGAGAGCTTCTGGGTAAAACCCAGGTAAGGCTGGACAAAGCTGTTGCCGATCACCTGGACCGGGGCTGGCGCATCGTCGATCAGCAAGTCGTTTTCGGCCTGATGGCGAACGGTGTAGATGTCGCGACCAATCGCCTTGCGCTTGATCGCTGGCAGAAAATTACTGGCCAGGTCGCCGAACGCGCGGCGGTCGAACCACTGGCCCAGCGCTGCGCCGCCGCCGGGTTCGCCTAGCAGGCGGTAACGCTCGGTGATCAATTGCGCTGTGGCATCGGCGGTGTTTTCGGCGCTCCAGGCTGTCCAGTGGTAGTCGGCGCGGTAAAACGCGGTCTGTTTGCCTTGTTCGGTGCGTTGCAGGATGGGCTTGATGTTCAGCGTGGTCAGGCCTGCCTGGGTCAGCTCGTTTTGCAGGTTGTCGTAGCGCTGCTTGACCGCAGGACTCAAGGGTTGACCGACGGGCAGGCGCGCGGCATAAAACGGCGCTTTCATCGGTACCACCAGCACGACGAGTCCGATGTGTTCCCGAACAAGGTGCTGTTGGAGTTCCTTGACCAGCGCAATGCTGCGGGCCGCTCCGGTGTTGTCGACCTTGTTCAGGCTTTCCCAGGCCGGGAACAAACAGCCATTTTCGCCGGTGATTACCGCGGAGGCCGCTTGAACGCAGGTGACCGACAGGCTCAACAACAAACCGCCGATCACGGCGGGAACCGGCAGGCGAGACTTCAAGTGAAGGGTCATGGCGCGGTCTGGTCGACAAGGCCAATCAGCCGTGGAGCCTGGCGGGAGCCGATCAGGAACAGGCTATAACGATCGCCGGCCTTGAAGGGCGCCAGCTTCAACGGC